>NZ_CACRTO010000052.1:0-636 GCF_902652255.1 Clostridium tertium | reverse complement strand
TAACTGATGTATTTGGTGGAAGTGTAAATCAAGAAGTAATTAAACAAGCTGTTGGCTATGATAATATTCGTATTATATCTGGTGTGAACTTTCCGTTATTATTAGAATTAGCTGTACGATTGGATTGCTCTCTTACAAATGATCAGTTGAAAGAAATCGTTGAGCAGTCAAAAAATCAAATAATATTTTTTGATAACAAAATACAATCTGAATTTAAAGATGATTTTGAAATCTGATAATATTAATTAAATATTAATAGTTAATATAATATGAAATTTGTTTTGAATAACTATTTGGATATTTTAAAAATTTAATACATGATTAATTATGGAAATAAAGTGTTAATAGAAAGGAAAATATATATTAATGTTTTCTTGTTGATAACATAATATATTAGGGTAAAAATATGATATGTATGATTAGAATAGATGATAGATTGTTGCATGGTCAAGTAGCCTTCGCTTGGAAAGCTTATTTAGGATATAATACAGTAGTTATTGCATCAGACGATGCATCAAAAGATGAAGTGAAAAAAATGGCTTTAAAAATGTGTTGTCCATCTGACGTTAGATTAGCAATAAGATCTGTTGATGATGCGCTAGTTTTACTTAGAAATCCTAAACTAGATAAATTAAA
>NZ_CACRTO010000051.1:0-1502 GCF_902652255.1 Clostridium tertium | reverse complement strand
TAATATAATAATAAATATTTTAATTTATTACATAGGAGTTTACTAATGATAAACGAAAGAAAAGAATCACAAAATCAAATGGAAGTAGTAATGTTAGAGCAATTAGTTCCGCAAGAACATTTGCTTAGAAAAATAGATAAGTACATAGATTTTTCTTTTATTAGAGATTTAACTAGAGATTTGTATTGCCATACAAATGGTCGACCAGCAGTTGATCCAATAGTTTTGTTTAAGATGTTGTTTATTGGATACCTTTATGGCATACGCTCCGAAAGACAACTAGTTAAAGATATAGAAGTAAATTTAGCATATAGATGGTTTTTAGGTTATTCAATAACAGAGAAAATTCCTGATGCATCAACAATTAGTCAAAATAGAATTAGAAGATTTAAAGATACTGATATTCCACAGAAAATATTCGATAACATCGTTTTTCAAGCTATGGAAAAAGGATTAGTTGGAGGAAAAATTCTTTATTCTGATTCTACTCATATAAAAGCTAACGCAAATAAGCGAAAGTTTGAAAAGGTTGAAGTACAAATTACACCTAAAGAATATATAAAACAGTTAGACATTGATGTTAATGCTGATAGGGAAAAGCATAATAAAAAGCCACTAAAACCTAGAAAAGAAAAAATTGAAACAAAGGAAATAAAGAAAAGTACTACTGACCCGGATAGCGGATACATGATGAGAGATAATAAACCAGAAGGTTTCTTTTATTTAGACCATAGAACTGTAGACAGTAAAAATAATATTATTTTAGATGTGCATGTTACCCCTGGTAACGTCAGCGATAGCGAGCCAATATTAAAGAGAATAGATAGAATTGAAGAAAATTTTAAGATAAAACCTAAATATCTTGGATTAGATGCTGGATATTCAACTAACCCTATTTTTAAGGGTATTGTTGATAGAAAGATTGTACCTGTAGTTGCTTATAGACGCTCCCCTCATAAAAAAGGCATGTACACTAAAAATAAATATATTTATGACTATGATAAAGATATATATGTTTGTCCCAATAATGTAGCTTTGATATATAAGACTACGACCCGCGAAGGCTATAGAGAATATATATGCTTTGAAGAAATTTGCATGTGTTGTCATCATAGGGATAAATGCCTTGGAGAAAAAGCTAAATATAAAACGATAAGAAGACATGTTTGGGAAAATCACAAAGATGATAATAAAAATTTTCTTAGAACTGAAAAGGGAAAAGGAATTTACAATAGGCGAAAAGAAACAGTAGAGCGAAGCTTTGCAGATTCAAAAAATCTGCATGGGCTTCGCTATGCTCGCTTCCGTGGACGCGAAAAAGTGTCCGAGCAATGCTTACTAACTGCAGCGGTGCAGAATATGAAAAAGATAGCAACAAGACTATCTTTGCTATTTTTAGATTATATTATGATTATTTATACTAATATTTTAAATATGCAATATTACGCACATACAATATAGAAAACCCTCTGTTTTTTAACAGGGGGTTTATCAACAAACTG
>NZ_CACRTO010000050.1:0-26225 GCF_902652255.1 Clostridium tertium | reverse complement strand
ACAAACAATAGCAACTCTTTCTTCTTCAGTAAACTTTCTTATGAATCTCGTACTCATTTCTTTCCCCCTCAAGTAAGTTATTTTAATTATAATTACACTGAGTGTAATAGTCCAACATTCTGAGGGGTCCTATGAGAATTCTTTCAGAATTACTAAAACTAATTTTTTTCAAAACTCCTTCAGGAGTTTTTTCATTAATTTTTCATTATTCATTCTTAATTTTACATTGTGCGACAGCACCTTCGCCTTATCTTCCTTGTCTTCTATTACCGCCCTTATTACTTTTTGTCTTAGAGCTTTTCCCTTTAAAATCTCCAAATTTTCCTTTTGATGAAGTTTTACTATTTGAAGGCTTTGAATTTGATTTACTATTCATTTTTCCAGATGGTTTTGAAGAAGATTTTGACTTAGAACCTTGCTTTCCTCTATTTGAGCTTCCTCTTGCTATTGCTTCTTCTCTTTTCATCTTAGCCATATATCTATCAGCCTTTGATTTAATTAAGCACTTTGGCCCATTTCCTATTAAATCTTCTCTTCCAGCCTTAACTAAAGCATCATGAACTAAGTTATAGTTCTTAGGATTCTTAAATTGAAGCAGCGCTCTTTGCATAGCTTTTTCTTCTCTACTCTTTGGAATATAAACCTCTTCCCCTGTTATTGGGTTAATTCCTGTATAGAACATAGCTGTCGATAAAGTCCCTGGTGTTGGATAGAAATCTTGAACTTGTTCTGGTTGATACTTTGTATCTCTTAAGTATTCAGCAAGCTCTATTGCTTCATTTAATCCACTCCCTGGATGGCTTGACATTAAGTATGGAATTAAATATTGTTCCTTACCTAATTGCTTGTTAATTTTAAAGAACTTTTCTCTAAATCTATCATAAGTATCACCTGCTGGCTTACCCATGTATTTTAAAGTATTTGCTGCAACGTGTTCTGGAGCAACTTTTAATTGTCCACTTACATGGTGCTCAACAAGTTCTCTAAAGAAAGTATCATTCTTATCAGCCATTATATAATCATATCTTAAACCTGAACGCACAAATGCCTTCTTTACCTTAGGTAATCTTCTTATCTTTCTAAGTATTCCTAAGTATTCACTATGATCTACTATTAAGTTCTTACATGGTTTTGGAGTTAAGCATTGTTTAGATTTACATGCACCTATAGTAAGCTGTGTCTTACAAGCAGGCTTTCTAAAGTTTGCTGTTGGGCCTCCAACATCATGAATATATCCCTTAAAGTCTTTAAGATTAGTTATTTCAACTGCTTCATCTAAGATAGAAGCTTCACTTCTACTTTGTACTGCTCTCCCTTGGTGGAAAGTTATAGCACAAAATGAACAGTTACCAAAACATCCTCTTGAACTAACTATACTAAACTTTACTTCTTCTAAAGCTGCAATCCCACCAAATTCATCATATATAGGATGACATTCCTTAGTATATGGAAGTGCATATACCTTATCAAGTTCTTCTCTAGTTAAAGGCATTTCTGGTGTATTACATACTACATATTTATCACCATGCTTTTGAACTAACATCTTACCTCTTACTGGATCTTGCTCTTCATATTGAATTTTAAAGGCTTCAGCATATTTCATCTTATCCTTTGTTACTTCATTCTTTGATGGTAATAGCTTATAATCACCATATATTTCATCTAATGAATCTATAGTATATGTAGTACCATTAACGTGTCTAATATATTTAGCTTCAAAACCATCATTTAAAGCATTAGCAACTTCAACAATTTGCTTTTCACTCATTCCATATATTAAAAGATCTGCTCCACTATCTATTAATATAGAATTTCTTACATTATCTCCCCAGTAATCATAGTGAGCCATTCTTCTTAAGCTTGCCTCAACTCCACCTATAACTACATTAATATTTTTATATGCTTCTCTTATTTTATTACAGTAAACTATTGTTGCTCTATCTGGTCTTGCTCCCATTTTACCACCTGGAGTATAAAGATCCTTTTCTCTAGGTCTTTTGCTTACAGTATAATGGTTAACCATGGAATCCATGTTTCCTCCATTAACTAAGAAAGCAAGCCTTGGTCTTCCAAGCTTCTTAAAATCATCTACACTATGCCAATCTGGTTGAGGAATAATACCAACCTTATATCCTGCATCTTCTAAGACTCTAGAAATAATTGCTGTTCCAAAGCTATGATGGTCTATATAGGCATCCCCTGTAACTATTATAAAGTCACATTGATCCCATCCACGTTCCTTCATATCTTCTTTGCTTATTGGTAGAAATCTATTATTTGACATTTAAACACCTACTTTTTAAATTAAAATGTAAAATTTAAAATTAAAGATTAAATTATTATAGAATTTATTTCATTAAGTTTTCTTAAACTAAAGTTAATCTTTTCTTATATCAAAATTATCATTTCGCTAATTGATTATAACATTATAAGAGAATTTTATCATTGATTTTTTTTAATTTACATAATGTTACAAGCTATATATTGCATATTTAACCACATATATCATTACGAATCCACTTATTTATAACTTTGCATCTTAATAAAGCTTTTGCTACTGATATACATAATGTTATTAAAGAAAATAAAAGCCTATAGAGTATTTACATAACTACACTCTATAAGCTCTATAATTTTGACTACTATTTATTAACTGAAACTTTATCACTTTTATTTAAGGATACTTTAGTACTGTGACTATATCTAGAATCTTTGTTTATTGCTATTATTAATATAATTAATGCTACTGCTAAGAGTAATACTAAAGATTGAATATATGGCATAAAATTATAACTACCTTTTTGCCAGAAATCAACGAAGTCACCTGCCACATAAGTTGTTGGGAATAAATATGCTACCTTCATTAAAGGTGCTGGGAAATCTTTTGCTTGAACTCCAAACATACCACTTAAAATCATTATTCCAAAATATAGAATCATAGTAATTGCATAAGTTGGTCCAAACTTCTTTATAATTAAAGAAATACCATGAGATAAAATAAAGAATATTATAGCAAGTAAATATAATGAACCTACTAAAACTAAAGCTGAGCTTAAGGATGGAACTTGTATATCTAGTGCTATAAAAGATACTATTGTATATATAGTTAATGCTATTGTCATAAAAATTAAATATGCAATTATCTTAGATGCTACTAAAGTCCTTTCTTTATATCCAAATAGTCTAAATCTAAGAGGAATATTTTTTTCAAGTTCTTGAGAAAAAGTTGCTGAATATCCAATAAAAACTGTAGCTAGAGGAATCATCATGCTATTACTTATAAAAATATTTGTAATTACTGACGCTCTTGCTTCTTCAGGAACCTTACCGCCAATTATTGCTCCTAAGAAAACTGACATAAATATTGGAAAGATAACTCCAAAAACCACTGTAAATATATTGCCTACTATATTTCTTAACTCATATTTAACTAAACTACTTTTAACTAATTGTCCTTTCATTTTAAGCTACCTCCTCACTCTTTGCCTTATTCTTTGCATTTATACTCATTATTTCTATATCTGAGTTACTTCTCTTAAAGCTTATATCATTTTCAATTAAAAGCTTAGCTACTTCTAATTCCTCTTCAATACTCATGCAAGAAACTGCAATTAAGTGATCTGGAGATTTAATTTTTCTAAAGTTTTTAGTTATTTCTATATTTTTATCATTATTAGCTAAAATAATTATTGATTTACCACAGTACTTTCTAAATAATTCTTCCTTATCTCCAAAATCTACTACTCTTCCCTTTTCTAATATTAATATCTTATTAGTTAATTGCTCTAACTCCTCATAATAGTGAGAAACTATACATATGGTAGTATTTTTATTTCTGTACCACTCTTCAATTTTGCTCATTAGCTGTTGTCTTGTTTCAAAATCAAGACCTGAAGTAACTTCATCAAAGAAAGCTAAAGGTGCATCTTGAATTAATACTAATATAATAGTAAGTCTTTGCTTTTGTCCTCCTGAAAGTGCACTATATCTTTTATTTAAACAAGGATTAAAATCAAAGAAATTAATTAATTCTTGAAGCTCTTTATTATTTTTTATCTTTGTATCTAAAATAGCTTCAATAATATGCTTAACTGCCATTGTATCAACATAATTATTAAACTGCATATGTGCTGACATTTCTTCTGGTTTTACCTTTGTATTTATTGAACCATTATATTTAATAAGTCCTAATATTGCCTTTACTAAAGTCGTCTTCCCTGCTCCATTAGATCCTATTATCCCAACCCTATCTCCACTCTCAAACTTTATAGGACTTTTAATTAATAATGCCAATTCTTTTCCGTACTTAACCTCTAAATTATTTATACTTATCATTATTATTCCTCCCTTTTACTAGATTCCATAGTTTAAGTATAGTTTCTTCCTATGAATTTCATATGAATATGCTATGCAAATTCTCTGTAGCTTTATTTCATATGTGTAGCTAGTTATTAAAGTAAACTATAGCCTTAACACCATTACTAATATTACTTATTTCAATCTTATACCCTAAAAGATTAGAATAATAATATGCTATATATAAACCTAAGCCTCTTCCCCTAGTTTCTGAATTGCTTGATACAAAGGCATCAAAAATATTAGGCAATAGTTCTTCATCTATATGAGCTCCGTAGTTAATAATTTCTAAGTTATTTTTTGATAATGTAATTCTTATATCATTATTTCTATTAGTATAATTAATTGCATTATTAATTAAATTATCTATTATCTTATAGACTAAGTGATAATCTGTATCTAACAGAATATCATTACCTTCAAAGCTTACATTAATAAACTTTTCTTTTATTCCTATTTCATGTTCAAATAATATCTCATCTATTAATACCTTAATATTTATTATCTTCTTATTTACATCCTTATTATTAAGATTTAAAATTTCATCTATAATTTTTCTAATAGATAAAAGTTGTAACTTGACCTTAGGCAAATATTCCTTTGTATTTTTATACTTCCCTACTTCATCAATCATACCTTCAACAAGAAGGAGAGCTGCTGCAACTGGTGTTTTTAATTGATGAGAAGATGCTCTTAAAAATATATCTTGCCTTTTATTTTCTACTACTAACAGTCTATTTTTCTCTTCAAAATTAATAAAACTTTCATTTAGTTTGCTATATAACTCATTTAATGTATCTCCTAAAAGAGCTATCTCATCTTCACCCTTTATTTCAATAGGTGATGCTTCATTTATATTGTTTTCTTTAATAAATTCTGCATGATTTGCAAGCTTCTTAATTGGAATTATTATTTTTCTAGAGAAAAAGTGTGTGAAAACTATTAATATTAAAATAAGAACTGCTATTATCATAGGTAAGCTTTGTACTACTATGGATCGAATATCTTCAATTTTGGGTGTCATTACAGATAATACAGATACAATTATTTCCCCTTTATCAATTGTAGTAGCAAAGTATGCTGTAAAATAATTTACTCCATCAAAGCTATTAAACTCATAAATTACAGTGTCATCTGAAAAAATATTCATTTTACTTGTGCCTTCATTAAATACATTCTTATTATTACTTTCAATAAACTCAAAACTCACTGGAAAATCCTTAAGAAAAACTTCTTGATTAAAACTTTTCTTTAAAGTATCAAAAAGTCTTTCAAAGTAATCATCATTATCTTTTATTTCCTCCATATTCTTTGAGTAATATCTAAGTTCATCTAATAAATTATTTAATTCATTATCTTTAATAGTAATTTTAGTTGAACCGAAAGTATTGGATGCATATATATCACTGCCACTAGATGGTATTCTAACACTAAGAGTTGCTGTCGGATTAGGAGAATGTATATTATCATAATTTTTATTCTTTATATATTCTTCATGAATTCCTTTTATAGCTTGATAATTACTTTTTCCTTGATAATCAATATATAAAGAAGGTAACATTATAATAAAATAAACTAGTATAAGTGAGAGAATAATACCTGAAAGTATTGAACTATATATAAATGTCTTTTTAGACAAGTTCATTAAATTCCCTCCTTATTAAACTGATACCCAACTCCAATAACTGTTTTTATATAATTATGAGGTAGTTTTTTTCTTAAATTTTTAACATGAGCATCTATAATCCTATCACTAGAAATATAATCCTCATTAAATATCTTCATTATTAATTGCTCTCTATTAAAAACCCTATTAGGCTCCTTCATTAATGTCTGCAATAATAAAAATTCACTTAAGGTTAAATGTAAGCTTTCCCCCATATAATAAGCCTGATATGTTTTATCATCTATATAAAACTCATTATTATCATTATCAATATTTTTCTCAACAAGACTTCTTCTTAAAACAGCTTCAATTCTCTTTAAAAGTAATAAAGGTGAAAAAGGTTTTATTACATAATCATCAGTTTTTAAATTAAAGGCCTTTAATTGAGTTTGCTCATCTCCAAGAGCTGTAAGCATAATAGTTGCTATATCTTTTTTGCTTTCATTTATATATTCTAGAACTTCTATGCCAGTTATTTTAGGAACCATTATATCTAAAATAGCTAAATTAAAATCATCCTTTTTTAACATCTCAATAGCATCTTCTCCATTAGATACACAAGTAACATCATATCCTTGCATCTTCATATATTCAGTTGTAACTTCTAATATATTTGGCTCATCCTCTAAAAATAAAATCTTTATCATATATCTCTAGTCCCCCTATATTAATTTATACAATTATTATACATTAAATGGAATATTTCTCATAATTTAATATTGTCCACATTTTAATGTTATAATCATATCTTAATTATAGTTCTCTCCTATGAATTTAGGATGAAGATAGTATGTAAGTTTTAAATGCAAAGCATTTAAAATGAAGAAATTAAGGAATGAAAGAATGAAGGAATGAGGTTTTGCTATGCAAAACCTACTTTATTTTAAAGGTACTCTTATAAAAAAATCTGCAAAGATTTTTTAATTTTTTCATTCTTTAATCCATAAAATGTTGTGCATTTTATGACAACTTATATAATATTTCCTTATAATATTATTCTTAATTCTTCTAATACTATATATGAGTATATTTTAGGAGGTACTAATTATGAAAAGTCAAAATAAAAAAGTCCATTCTAAAGATAATTATCTAAAGAATGGATCTAAGTCCCAAAATCAATATGCTAACAATCATTATAATTTTACTACTGAAGAACCTGCACTTAATGAAAGTGGAATTGAAGCTAAGAAAAAAGGATTTTAGTTGCTATGACAAAATTAAGAATTGATAATTCATATTTTTGGAAAAAACTCCTTAGGTTGTTTTGAAAATTAAGAGGCTGTACATTACAGCCTCTAATTAAAATTTAATAAGCATTAATATACTTATTTTTAAATTATCTTACTTATCTGATTTGATAACTTTCAATAAAGTTAATACTAATTATAACATTCTAAATTTATCCTTTTAAAATAATTTCATCTGTTCATCTTCTATTTTTGTATAAGTTGATACTAAAACTTCCCTTTCTTCATCACCTACAATATGATTTGATTTTAATAATCTAAGTCCATTCTTCAATTTTGAATTAACCAAATTCAATACATATATATTCTCAAATCTATTATAAATTGAATCTCCTCCAAGTCCAGTTAAGCATATAAGTTGAGTATTACTTCTTTTAGCAATATCTATTAAAGGCTTTAAAAGATGTGCTGCATTAGTTTGAGCAAAAGGATTATCCATAATTAATACTTTACTTTCTTCTTTCCTAGTAAATATATCTTTATCTTCTTTTCTCATATATGATAATAAACTTGATAAAATTACAAAGGCAGATAGGAAGCCCTCTCCCCCTGAATTCTTAGAAACATCATCCCAACTAATTTGTTTTTGTTTATTCTCTTCTATTTTATACAATTTAATATTTATGCTGCTAATAACTACAACTTCATCATATAACTTAATTATATTTACTCTATTATCTATTAACTCACTAATATTTTCATTTTTCTCTAATAAATCTATACACTGATTTCTTAAAGTTTCAACAAACCCTTTTATTCTTAATTTATAAACTTCCTTATTTTCTTCCCAATCAGGTTGAATAATATTTAGCATTTTTACTCTTTTACCGTTAATATCAATAGATGAATTGTTATCCAATTGGCTAATATTTTTATGAACAATTGAAATATATTCAATTATATTATCTATAATATTATTTCTCTCTTTATTTATTAATTCTATATCTTCTTTTAATTTTTCTATGATTGTATTATAAGATTGTAATATTATATTTAGCTGAGCAATAAACTTTTCTGGATTATTTACAAAGCTTAATAATCCCGCTATAGATTCCTTAAATAATGAATCTCCAATAAAAACTTCTTCTTTACTTAATCTTTCTACAATTCTCTCTAAATTTCTATTTGCTTTATTAACATTTTCATTATTTATTCTATTATCTCTATTTAACTTACCTATGTATTCTTTTAAATTAATATCATCTAAATTTAATTCTATAACCTCTGTTATTGAAAAATCAAATTGTTCTAAAGAATTTGCATATATTTTAAGTTCATTAATAATTTTATTCTTTTCTTCCTTCTTCGAATATAATTCTTTTTCCATTACCGATAACTTTGCTAACTCTTCATCAAAATTTTTATTAAAAATAAGATTCCTTTCCTTAGGCTCAAAAGTATTTATTAACTTATTAATTTCTTCTTTTAAGTACTGAATATTTGTTTTTATTTCTGCACTTTCAACTTCTAATTTATTTATTTCATTTTTAATATTGTTTATTTCTTTATTATATTTCTTTATTTCATTTTCAGCTTCAATAGTTCTTGAATAATTAGGAGTAACATTAATATAATCTTCATCTACTAATTTATAATTCGAAGCAGTATCCGTTAATTTCTTTTGAATTATTAAATACTTTTCATTAAGACTTTTCTTTTTTTCTACTAATTCATCATAAGAACTCTTTATTTCTGATACTAACGCATTATATTCAGACTTTAAATCTTCTAAATCCTTTTTTATAATATTTCCTTCTTCATAAGAAGAATAATTTTTAATGTCAAGTTTAACTTTGTTTAATAAATCATTGCAATTCCTAGCAGATTCTTCTTTTCTCTTTAACTCTTGTAGAGTTTCTTCCAATAACATTTCTTCACTTTTAATTGATTCTATAATTATTTTTAGTTTTTCTTCATTTTCATCTTGAGATTTCTTACTATTTTTATAATCCTCATATTCTTTACATAATTCAGCATAATCATTATTCTTATTATTAAATATTATTATTTGGTGCTTTAAAGTATCTATTATATCTAAATTCTTTTTAATTTCATTTTCTAATTCACCTAATTTATTAGTTAATGATATTATTTCCTTTTTATTTGTTAGAATCTTTTCTTTAATTTCAGCTATTTCAGCTATTAATTGATTATATATTATTTTAGTTAAAGATGATTCTTTTATAAAAGCCTTTTTATCCAAATAGAAGTCTTTTACAGCTTCTTTTTCTGATATTTTTTTATTTAAACTATTTATATTTTCCTCATATTCTTTTATTAAGTTATTTAACTCCTTTTCATCTAAAAGTTTATTATTAAAGGAAATATAAAAATTAACTCCATTACATTCTATAATATTGTAATTATCATTAATTAAGCTTTCTTCTAACTTTTCTCTATCAATAATTGCAATAGGACTAGATGTAAAAGCTTCAAGCTTCTCTTCCTTTAAAATTTCTATCTTATTTCTATCCATAATTAATGAATAAGGAATAAAAGGATTTGTTTTTACAATAGCTTCATTTTTTTCTTTTGAATATCCATTATTCTTTAGCCATTTCATTCCATAAATAATATCTATATCTCTTTCATTTAACTCTATTTCAAGTTCTTTTGGTAACTCTAAAACCTTACCTGTTTTTAGCTTATTTAATTCTTTTCCTTTTTTATCATAAACTTTATTAAATTCTCTTATATCATTATTTAATATTTGAATTTTTTTCTCTAATTTTTCAATAATTATATCTTGATTAAAAATTATACTTTCATCTTCATCTAAGTATTTTAATATATCTTTTCTTTTTTCAAGTTCATTATCATACTCTATTAACTTTCTATTTTTATAATCTTGCTCTAATTCTAATTGGATTATTTGATTATTTCTAATTTCCTTCAAAGATTTTTTTGATTTAAGCTCTTCATTTAAATCTGAATTTCTTTTTTCTTCATCAATCTTCTTCTTCTTAAGTGAATCTATTAAGTTAACAATTTCTGTAGCTAATGATATTAAATCCTCATCGTTATAATATCCTGTAATATTTCTTGATAAATTATCTCTATATCTTTTGTTAAATTTATCTTCAATTTTATTATAACTATTTAACTTTTCTTTTAATGAGCCAATATTCTTATTTAAATTATTTTCAAAAACTCTATTATTTTTTAGTGATATATTTAAATTTATTTGCTTATTATTTAAATTATCTTTTTCCTCTTCTAATATTAACAATTCTTCTTCTAACTTATTTAATTCTAGGTTTAATAAATTTAAAATAGAAAATCCTAAATCATTTATCCTTGGTTCCTTATCTCCCTCTTCCTCTTTTAAAACCTTAATTTTATTTTCTACTTCTAATAACTCTTTAGAAGTATTTCTATACTCTTCGTAAATTTCTGCACATCTTAATATATTTCTTTCCTTATTTAAAAAATTTACTTTTTCTTCAAAATTTTCTTTTTCTATATTATCATTATTAATTTTTTTATTAATAGCATATAATTCATCTGAAAAGTTATATATTTTCATAGAAAGCTCTTGATATTTAATTTCTCTTTTTTCATTAAGTACATTTTCTATTAATTTTTCAATATCATTTAAAATATTTTCATTAAATAAAATCTCATCATAAAAGTATTTTTTTGAATTAGCTATCTTATTTTCATGACTTTCTTTAATTAAAATCATTTCTTTAAAATTATTAGCTATTTCTAAAATTTCTATAGATTTTTCATTAAATAACTCTATTTTGTTTCTTCTATCTATATTACTTTTATTAGTTTTATATTGAATAATATATCTTGTTATTATTTCCTTATAATTTTTTATTCTATCTTCATCTTTACTTAACTTCTTTTCTATAGTTGGTAAAAACCAATTTTTTATTAATCCTTCTGAATTTTTAGTTTCCTTAAATAGCTCGGATAATCCCGATTCTTTTAAATTAATTTTTCTAATAATATTTTCCCATTCTTTATTATCAATTCCATATTCCTGAAGTTTATTAAAATATGCTTTTGATGTGCTATAATTATTCATATCATAATAATTGAAATTATAATTATTATCCTTCTTTAAATCTTCAAATAGTTTTTTTGAATTAGTAAAACTCTTTATTCTTCTATGTTTACCATCCTCTTCTATTACCGGAATTCTCTTTATATCATATTCATTTTTATTCTTATATTCATAAATAAAATTAATTATATCTAACTTATCCTTTGAATTTTCATCTGATGATGACTCTTTTTTTCTAACCATCATTCCTGTTAATAAATAACCTGCATTATCTTCTAAATTCCATTCAACTAATATGTATGTAGGAGTTTTACTAGTAAAGTAACTTTCAAAAGGTCTATCCCCTAAATCTCTATGTCTTCTATTAACAAATGGTGCCATCATCATTTGAACTAAAACTGATTTTCCTCCACCATTTCTTAAATTCAGCATAGTATTATCACCATCAAAATAAAATGTTTCATCATCTATTTTAATAGTATTATTATTGTAATTTAAATTTACAATTCTAATATTATTTATATTACTCATATACTTCCTCTCCTAATGCCCTAAGAACTCTATTATAATTATTTTTATTTAATAAATGCCAATCCATAAAATTATCTAATTTTTGAGTTGTTTTTACCATATCATCATTTTGAATATAATAAATTAACCCTTGTTTGTCTAAAAAGCTTAGTATAGTATGTACAAAACCTTCTTTGGTTGTTTTAGATTTACTTTTTTTATCACTAGCTTTTAAAGCTTCAAATCTTTCTAATATATTAGTATAAGCTATACCATTTTTCTCTTCATCAACTTCACTAAATCTTTCAACACCTTCTCTTAACTTATCAGTTATAATATTTAAAAACTCTCCAACCTTAATAAAATCTCTACACTTACTGCTAAGCCCTGTTGAGCCATAAAATAAAACTATTAATGTTAAAATAATAAATTGTGATAAATAATAATCTTTATCATTAGCTCCTGATTTACAAAGTTCTTTCTTTAATTCTCCTTTAGAATAACCTAAAAAATCATTATCTTCTTTAGGAATTAAATATATAGTAGCTCCGAACTTCTTAACTTCACACTCTACTTCTTCTCCCGCTACTTTTACAAGGTCTGCTATATTTTCATTTTCAGAATAAGCTTTATATAGTTCTTTTTCATTTTCTTTTAATTCTTTATTTTTTAATAAATAATATAATATTTTATTACTTAACTTTATTTCTTCTATTAAATAATCCATTTATATAAACCCTCTTTTCTTATAAACTTCAAAAACTATATCAGAACAAATAAAATTTTTATAATCTCCATTTTCATCTTTTACATGTTCAAGCTTAATATCTTCTCCAAACTCTACTTTATTTATTCTAATTTCTAATATATTTGATAATAAATCATTTCTATCAATAATCTCTAATATGCTTTTATTAAGTTGAAACTCTATTTCATTATTATCAATTGAAGTTTTTCTTTCTTCTTGTAACTCCTTAATATTTATATCTCTAACTTTTAGCATTTCAATAATAACTTCTCTAAAAATATTTACAGTTGGTATAAGTACATCTTTCAAGACTTCGCTTTCCTTAATCTTATTATTAATTTCACTTAAAGTAATTTTCTCTTTCTCACATGCAAATTCTAATATTAATTCAATTATCTTGTTACATTTTTCGATACGCTCTAGCTTTTTCTTATTTTCTGCTTCTATTATATCTTCCTCATTAAAGGATAAAATCTCTTCATCATCTTCATTCTCCTTAGCTCTTACTGGCTGTTGAAAATTAAATGCTTTATTTAAGTTATAATTTTTATCCGGATTTCTAGTAAAAAGTGATGAAAATAACAAATGAATATTATCTAATTTATTTGGATTTTCTAATATTTTATTAAATACTTCTTTTTTTATATCGAATCTTTCAATAAGAGCCATTTTGGATATATTTTCAAGTTCTTCACCATAAATTCTTTTTAAATCAAAATGACTTTTTAATATTCTTTGCTCCTCATCTATGGTTTTTCCAAGATATTCATTTATAATTCTCAAATTCATTAAACTTTCCATTTCTTCCTCATTTAAATCCTTAATATGAATATCTTTCTCTTCAAACACTTGAATTTTTTCTTCAATTGCTAATTTATGTGCTAAAAACTTCTTTTTATTATCATTTAAAATTTCTATATTTCCTTCCATCATTGATTTATATTCATCTACAGAATAAGTCAATGGAGATTCCTTAATTCTTCTTATGTCATTTTCCATCTTTTGAACTCTTCTTCGCATGTCATTAAATATATTTTTAATATCATCTAAAGCTTTATCATAAGAAGCCTTATCTAAATGAAGCTTAAATATTATTTCTTGAATCGTTAATTTTAGACTTTCTTCTACTTCTAATGTTGATAAAATCAATTCATAACCTTCATCTGTTAAAGAATAAGACACACGTCTTACCCCTTCTATATACTCCATAGAATTTTTTAAAAAACTTATATTTATATCTTCATATTCTACTTTTTTATAATTTAAAGCTTTAAAATACATAGCTTTTCCTTCATCACAAAGAATTACATTAACAATAAACTCTGCAAGTTCTTTACATTCTTCATAAGAAATACTTTTCTTATAATATATTGAGTTTATTTCATCAATAAATTCTCCAATATCATCTATTGTGCAAATTTCTTCTTTTAAAGATTGTTCCATTATATATAATAATACTGAAAACACTAAATTATCTTGCTCATATCCTTCTATAAAACCATATTTATCCCAAGTTCTTTTAGAAATACTATTTCTAAATAATAAAGAATATGCTCCTATTTTTTTCATTCTAATATGATGTTGATTTAAAAAATCTAGTTTCATTTCTCCTCCATTTGTAAATCAATGATATTTATTATCTCTTGTGGGATATATAAATCATTTTTCAATATTTCTTCAATCTTTTCCCTATAATTCATTGAAAACTCTTTCAAAAAATAATCATTAATATTCCTATTTTGCCCATCTTTTATTTTAGGTAAACTTTTCATATTATCAACTTTATCAATCATCTTTTTATACCCTTCTATAAAAGGTTTTATATTATATTTATTTTTAAATTTACTATAAAAATTTTCATATATGATAATACCCTCATAATCAAGATCTCCAAAATAATACATCTTATTTTCTTTACTAAATAAGTAATCTTCAACAGATACCTCATAATCCTTAAAAGCTTTTAGTATTCCTTTTCCTGCTCCATAAATTACTGTGTCTATTTCATTACCTAAAATAGAATTTGGGGAATTTATTAAATATTTTCTCATTGTGTAATATGTATCTTTATTTTCTAATATCAATATATTCTGAGGAGTTTTTTTAGATTTTGAATAATACGCTAATGGTTCAGATGTGTCATAATAATTTAAGTACTCTAAATTTAATCCAAGATTTTTTATTATTAATTTTCCTTCTTCTTTTTGCAAAAACTTTTCTCTTCTCCATATTTGAAAGGATCTTTCATTCATAGATAAAGGTATTTTTAATAATTCTTCATTTTCTTTAATAAATGTATTTAACACCAAAATATACTCTCTATGCTCTTTATATTTATTTATATTTTTCTTATAATAACTAATATCAAATTTACTTAATATCTTATAGTTAAGTTCTTCTAAATAAACTGAATTATCTTCTTCTTCCTCAACTATCCTGTATCTTTTATATAATGCTGGTTTTTTACCATTACCACCACTACTTTTAATTGCTTCTATCTCATTATTTTCTATAAGTTTTGATACTAAAATATATAAATCATTATATGTGCTTACTTTATATACTTTCTCTATTTCTTCTATTGCAATCTTTTTTTTATTAAACTTATCCTTTAACTTCATAATTCCTCTCTAATCACTTAAAAGTATTATTTCTTTAAACTAATTTATACCATAATATTAAAATTCTAAATATTATATAATACTTCTTATTTTAGTACATCTATCCTTTTCGAACTTATAGAGTAAAATCTGGCAGATGCCCTTTTTCTCTTTTATTCTTTAGTAAATAGTAACTTCCTTTTCATCTAACTTTCCATAATTCCAGTTATTAAAATCTTCCCATTAAGTCATTTTTATATTATCCTTTATATTCATCATTTCAAAAATATCACTACCATCTGATATTATGAAGTCATTTAAACATTCTCAAAGGCTAATAAACTCACCTTAATGATGAGTTTTCATAATTTATTATCATACTTCCTAATTTACGAATTCAATTTTCTTAACTCTTTAACTTTTTCAATATCTAATCCAGTCTTTTCAGAAATAGTCTCATCATCTAATATATCAAGTAATTTTATGGCTACTTCTTTTATTCCTTCCTTTATTCCTTCCTTTATTCCTTCTTTTATTCCTTCTTTTATTCCTTCTGATTTACCTTCTTCTTTTGCTTTATCTCTCATTTCTTCTAATATAAAAGCATTTCTTGCAACCATAAGCTCAACCTCCATTTTATCCGCTTCCAATATCTTTATAGCTGAATCTGCCAATTCTTTAACCACCGTATTCTTAATCCAATTCTTAATTGCTTTAAATTCACTTTCCGAAAGAGAATTAAAATATAAAGCTATAACTTTTATTCTTTCCAAAAATTCTAAAGCATCTACCTTTTGATCTAATAAAAATATTGCAGATGTAACATTTTTACTTATTACAAGATTTTCTTTATTAAACTTCTCATCATTACTTATATCAAAAACATCATAAGTAAAATTTAAAATATTACTTCCAAAAAGCTCTTCATTATAAATCATTTTTCTAAACTCTTTAGGAACTACCCATTTTTCTTCTCCATTATATAAAACAATAGGAATTACAGCTGGTATTTTTATATTTTTATCATACTTTTTATGCCTTGCATTAACTGCGTGCTCTCTTAATATTTCACACATATAAAATAATAATCTAAGTGGCATTCTATAATCTACTGTTGATTGAAATTCTAAAAGTATATAAAAATATACCTCAGTATTATTAAGATTAGCTTTATAAACAATATCAGATTCTAACTCTTCATAATCTGCCGTTATATAAGATTTATTAACTAGTGTTAAGTTTTCTGGAATCAAATACTTAGTCCATTCTTTATCCACTAATGACTTAAATAAATCTACTGCTATTTCCTTTTTTGAATATAAATCCTTATAGCTTTTATCATGTATATGATGAATATCCTTTTTTATATTTTCACTCATTATTTTTTCTTCCTTGTTTATCTTTTGTTTAATTTATTACCTTAATTATATTAAACTATTCATATCTCATCAATAATTACTACAAGTATTTGATTATTTAAATTAACTTTATGCTTTATCCTTATAAAATAAAAAAACAGATAATTATTCTAACTTTATAATCATCTGCTTTAACTAAATATCATTATGTTATTGAATTGCTTATTTGATATATTCTTATGCTGTAAGAAATAATATAAAGTAAAACAAAAATATAATACTCCCTACACTAATGCCTAATAAGATTAAACGCTTTTTCATAATTATTCCTCCTAATTATTTATCTTTAAAAACTATTTCATACTTGTCCAAATCATATTCCTTAGCAAAAAATCCAGTTAAGACTGTTTCAGCATTAGTTCTAGCATTTTTTAATAACCCATTTGCAATAGCATCTTCTTCTGCTTTTTCTTTTAAACCTCTCATTGATTCATTATTTTCTGTCATATTAATTTGATTAAAGACACTTTCTTTCTCATGATAAACTTTAAAGGAATCTAAATCTATTTCACTACTCAATACTCTTCCCTCTGGTAACTTAACTTCAATGATGTTATCATTCTTATTCCATTCAATTTCACCAAAATCAAAACCAGCTTTAATAATTACATCATAACTATATATATACTTACTTTGTGTAAAAGGTATTGAAACTCCAAACAAAGTTCGTGAATTATCTATAATACTTAGCTCTGTGCAATAGGCAACTTGTGTAGCAAACTCTCCAATATCTTCAAATCCAATTTTTGTAGTCTTATTATCAAAATAAATAACTGATCTTACTCCAATTAGTATAGCTAAAATAGCTACTAAAATTAGAACACCCCATTTTCCTTTTTTAATAATATACTTCTTAATAGGATTTGATTTCTTAGTCTCCTTTTCTACTATTTCACTTTCAAGATTTAATTTTTTAGTCTCCTTTTCTACTATTTCATTTTGTAAACTCATAAAAGCTTTCTCCCCTTAAATTTAAATTTTTATTCACAATATATCATGTAATTTTTGCGAAATATCATAACTATCTAATTTAAAATTCATTTAATAAATGTATATAAATTATACTTTTTATCACGCAAAATAGTTTAGTTATTTATTTGCATACATTACCTTTAATTCTAAAATAATACAGATGAATATTCAACATATTAATAAAAATTTATCCTTTTTATTAAATTTTATTAATCTAACTCTAAAATAAAAAATAGATGATTATAAAGTATTAACTATCCTCCCTTTATAATCATCTACTATAAAATTTAAAATAAATCTTCTGAAATATAAGTTTTATATTTACTAATTATTTTTCTATAAAAAAGAAGCTAGTTCCCTAGCTTCTATACACCCAAAATTACTGTTTCATTACTTTCTAATTCTTATCTACAATCCTTGTACACTATTAACTTGCTATAGTTTTCATTTTTTTATGATAATAAATTCCTAATGGAATTGCTGCTGCAAGCCAAGCTATAGGATCTGATAAACATATTCCTGTATATCCTATAAATTTAGGTAATGTAAATGCAACTATTGCTCTAGCTATAAGTTCATAAGCTCCTGCCATCATAGGAACAAAGGATTCTCCCATTCCTTGAAGGGCATTTCTATATATAAATATTAATCCTAAAGGAATAAAGAATATTGCTGCGTAATTTAAACATTCTTGTGCATAAGCTAATATAGCTGCATCTGGATTGCTTATAAATAGCCCTACGAAGAACTTTCCACCAAAAACTAATATAAGTCCTGCAATAATACTAGTTACTATAGATATTTGAATACATTTCTTTACGCCTTCTTTTATACGTTCATAGTTTCTTGCTCCTAAATTTTGTCCACAATAAGTTGCCATTGTTACTCCAAAAGTAATTGCTGGTTGCATTACTATTTGTAATACTTTAGAAGCTGCTGTGTATGCTGCAATTACTGTAGAACCAAATACATTTAAGGCACCTTGTACTGTCATAATTCCAAGAGCAGTTATAGAAAACTGTAGTGCCATAGGAATTCCTATTTTTAAGTGCTTTATATAAACTCTCTTCTTAACTTTAAAGTCTTCTTTTTTAAGTCTTAATATCTTATATCTCTTATATGTATATATTAAACACAAAATACTTGAAACTGCCTGAGATATAATAGTTGCATATGCTGCTCCTGCTACTCCCATATTAAAGTTAACTATAAACACTATATCTAAAACTATATTTAAAATAGACGCTATTATTAAGAAATATAACGGAGTCTTACTATCTCCTAAAGCTCTTAATATACTTGCTAAAATATTATAAGCAACAGTTGCAATAGTACCTGCATAAATAATTATAATATATGTATAAGCATCATTTATTATATTATCTGGAGTATTCATTAAAGTAAGTAGTGGTCTAGCAGAAACCATACTTATTATTGTAACTATAATAGTTGCTATTAAAGATAATACTAAAGCACTTGATGTAGCTTTTTTAAGCCCATCTTCATCCTTAGCTCCAAATCTTTGAGATATTAAAACACAAAATCCACTAGATAGTCCAACAACAAAGCCATTTATTAAAAATGCCATAGATCCAGTAGATCCAACAGCTGCTAATGCATCTACCCCTACAAATCTACCTACTATTATTGTATCTACCATGCTGTAAAACTGCTGAAAGACATTTCCTATCAGTAATGGTATTGAAAATAATAATATAAGTTTCACCGGATTCCCAGTTGTCATATCTTTTGTTAAATCTTTATCCATCCTTTGTATTCTCCTCTATATATTTATATCTATATTTTGTCTTTTGTTTATAGACTTTTATCCTCGATTATATAGAATACCATTTCTCAAGAAAATAATAAAGTATTTTTATTTATGATTTATTAAATATAATTTAAATTTATATTTTTTACTTTTACAAGAATTTCCCCTTAAAATATCATAAAGTCTTAAAGTGTAAATTACTATTAAACTATTATGTTAAGTAAATATATTATGTTAAGTAAAATATAGCTGCCCAAAGGCAGCCACATTAATGTAAATAATAATTTTAAATTATAACTGAATATTTACTTTTGATAATTTAATCCAAATTACCAAAAACAATTTAATTTTAAAAACTCCTATAGGAGTTTTCTCCTTAATTATTCATTATTCATTTTTAATTCTTAATTGTGCGTTAGCACACATTTTATCTTCTTCTATGATGTCTTGAAGATCTTCTACCGTCATCTCCTTGGTTGTTATTCATTTGACTATTATTATTTCCCATTCCACCATTCATGGAATTTAATAACATAGAAATTGGATCCATTTGCTGACCAGCATTACCATTGTTGCTATTCATATTACTGTTATTACTACTATTATTCATGTTGTTTGGCACACCTTGATTTCCACCCATAAGCATACCTAATAGTTGGTTCATATCCATACTATTATTTCTGTTAGTTCCTTGCTGGCCTTGAGATCCCATATTACCTTGAGGACCTTGCTGAGGATTAAGACCGTTCATAAGCATGGACAATGGATTGTTCATATTATTATTCATACCACCATTCATGTTACTATTCATATTTCCGTTCATATTATTTTGCCCTGGCATTCCACCACCCATAAGCATACTTAATAATTGATTCATTCCATTGCCTTGATTGCCTGCATTGCCTTGACTTGCTCCATTTCCCATTCCACCCATTCCGCCCATACCATTCATAAGCATGGCTAATGGATTATTTCCTTGGTTTTGCCCTGGTCTTTGTCCTCCCATTCCGCCCATCATTGAACCTAAAAGCATATTCATAAGAGGATTTCCACCTGAGCCACCCATTGGATTTTGCATGCCACCCATATTAGGCATTCCGCCACCCATTTGACCTCCCATAAGTCCTCTAAAAAGCATATCCATCATTTGCATATGGTTTTTCTCCCTATTTTATTGCTATTACTATATAAATATTTCTATCTATGTACTTTTGCTACAAAATAGTAATTTAATTTTTAATATTAACTAATGACTTGTAAATATCGTTCACTCTTATTCTATTTTTTACTATAAAGCTATTTCTTTCTTCCTTAGGTAACTCCATTGATAATTTCATCTTATCATCTATAAATCCAGTAATAAGATAAAGATTTCTTACACTATAATCATTATGGTCTTCTTTAATATCATACTTCATTTGTTTTATTAAAGAACTATATGTTTCAATAAGATACTTCTTCATATCATCAATCTTATATGGGAAAATAAATTTGTTAGCAAGTAAAGTTAAACTTGCACCTATTAGTACTAATAATATTCTTTTAAATACTAAATCAATGGTTCCACCAGCCATTGCTGCTGAAGCTACTGCTGACACTGTTACGCATATCATCTTCTCCCTATAATTTCTCGAAAATGAATCTGAATATCCAGCTAGTAAAATAACAGCAGATCTTGCAGCTTGATTTCTAATAACTGAAAATGATAGTAAAACTATTATCCCGCCAATTATAGTTGCAATAACTCTATCTTTCACCCTGCTATTTGATACTTCAGAATATGGCTGAATTAAAGAAAAAATTGTAAAGCACATCCATCTTCCTTCAGATAAATTGAATAACTTTGCTACAAATACAGTAAATGAGCCTACTATTGCTAATCTTATAGCATATCTTACTTTTGCTGAGTCAATCTTCAAATTACTTTTATGAACAAATATATTGTGAAAATGGTGTGGAATTTCACATTCTTTCCTTATATTATTTTTTTCCTTATTATCAATAATATCTATACTTTCAACCTTCTTATAAAGAATGGTCATTATATAAGCAAACTCATTAACATATTCATCTCTTACCTTTTCGTTATTTATATGAGACTTTATTTTATCTATATCTTCTAAATTAAAATTTCTATCTTTTATTATTTTAACTTCACTATATACATCATTTAATAAGTCAATATAGTCACTTTTATTTTCTAATTCACTAATATTATCTAAAAGTAAATTTATCCTCTCAAGTGCCCATAAAATATCCGTTGTTAATATTCCATCTTTTGTTAGATAATAGTTATCCACTCTTTTATCATAAATAACCCTCTTTAAGTAATTTATTGATTCTGTAATTGCAAAATTTTCTTTTCCAAAGCTTTCATTCTTCTGTATTGCTAATATCTTAATTAATATATTGTTACTAATATTGCTTATTACCTTAGCCCCAGTTTTAATTACTTTATCTTTATTTACAATAAATTGAATCATCATTATGAATATAGTTCCAGCTATTAATGCTAAGAACCTATTTATTAAGTCCTTACCCTCAACAGGATAAAAAATCATAAAGAAATACTGTAAACCAAAGGGGATTACCATAGATTTTTTTAAGTTTCCACTAAGAAAATATCCTATTATAAATAGTCCAATAAAGTTTAATATAATTCCAATCCATATATTTTGAATTGATAAAACAGAAAATACTAGACTAAATAAATTTAAAAATAATATCTTAAAAAAATTATCAACTGGCATTATAGTTAAGTCTACTTCCATAAGAACTAATGCCATAGTAATTATAGTTACTCCTATTAGAACATTTCCTGGTCCAAAAATTATTTTAAATAAATTCACAAATAAAATTATAAAAATGAATATTAGTGTGTTTGTTATTATTTTATTTTTCACTGCTACCGCTCCCTTTTCTACATCCAAGGAGAAATACTATCACATTAATTTTTATAATTCAATAACGTTATATTTGTGAACTTTTTTTTAATATTTTTAAAAAAAACTTCCTAAAAAAGTTTTAAGTCTAATTTATTTTAAGAACTCCTTAGGAATTACATTAATATAAGATTTTAATTCATAAAATGATATTAATTAATCACAAATTTTAATCACTATAAAAGGTAGTTATTAAATTTTTAGCAACTTCCTTTTTTATTCTTATTAAAAATTTAATTAAAATGCAATAAAAAAATTCACTTATTGTTAATTAATACCATAAAAAAATATTTATTCACGAAATTCATTATAAAACAATTACTTTTTTTACAAATGATGGTAATATGTAAATAAAATGGATGTATGCAGATTAGGAGGTTATTATGAAAAGAAAAATTAATAAAATAATTTTAACTTTAGGATTAACTTTAGGATTAAGCACAATAGGAAATATTAATGTATCTGCATGGACAGGCAATAATACTTTTAGAAATTGGGAATCAAGTCCAATAGGATTATACCATTATGGAGAAGTTCAAGTTCAACCTAGTTACAATGACGGTGGATATCATTATGCTCAAGGAACTATGATATTTAATAATGGCGCAGAAGGAAGAGTTGTTGTTTCTACTGAAATGGGAACAAGTAAACGTGATGGAAGAATACTTTATAAATATAGAGAATATAGAGATAGATGGACGACAGCAAATGTTCCTGCAGTAACTTTTAATATAACAGCAACAAAAGTTCCTTATGGATCAAATATGTGGCCAGCATAAAACTACAATTGTTAATGAGAATTTAAAAGTAAAAAATAAAAATATATTCTGCATACTCCATAAAAGTAAGGAGGAAAAATGAAGCGAAATAATAAATCTATTTTTATAATATCAATGTTAAGTACCATAAGTATATTTGTAATTACTTTTATACTTAGTAATATAATTACCTCATTAAAACTAGGACCCTTTGAACTAAAATCTAATTATTATATTCTAAATGTTAATACTTATGAAATAGATTTTAATGTAGAAGAAGAAAAAGGAAGTTTATTAATAAATCAGCTATATAATTTATTTATGAATTATGAAAATTTACTTGTTATAAAAGAGCCCTTAACTTATGAAAAACTATATATTTATGATCCCTTAACTTATTTTAAAGATTTTGAAATGGAAGGAGATTACTTTAGTAAAGATGATTTTTTCGATAAGGAAAATAATAATATTTTAATTTACAACCAATCAGATTATTTAAGTTTGATGAAGAATAATAAGATTTATATAAAAGATGAATACAAAAATGTTATAGGAAAATATACTTTAAATAATCCTTTAAAAAGATCGCAAAGAGGCTATTATTTAATAGAAACTTTTCAAAGAGATACTGATGCAAAAGGAAATTATTATATAAAAAATGCAGATGAATCTTTAATAAAAGAGATGATTAATATTTTTAAAAATGAAGGATATTCTGTTAGCTCATTTAACAGTAATGAAACTTCAAATGTTAGCTTTAAAAATTTAATTAATAGAAAAGAAACTTTTTTAATGTTACCAACTTTATTAATAATTTTATTTGCTGAATTTATAACTTTTTCTCTTATATCTATAAAAAATAGAGATCTTATTAACATTCATTACCTTTTTGGTGGAAGAGAAAAAAATATATTTATCTTTATGATAAAGGAAGCTAAGGAAAGTTTTATATTAGGAAGCTTTGTAGGAGGCTTACTTGGAGTTATAATATTAAAATTAATATATGGAAATGTGGATTTAATATCCTTATTAATTTCAGTCATTACAAATTTAATCTTAGAAATTTTAATTATGTTTATCTCCTTTAAAAGAAGCAAATATAAAATAGTTAAGGAGGATTTAATATGAAACATCAATTTTTATTTTCTTTAAAAGATATAAATATGAAAAAGTATATAATTATTCTTTTAATTATAGAAATGATATTTACTATTTTATTTTTTTCCTTTACTTCAACGCAAGCATTTATAGGAATTAATCAAGAATCAGAAATTAATAAATTAAAGGATATAAATATATTTAATTTTAATTTAATAGATAAAGAAGGAACTTATACTGAAGCTATTCATTCTAAGATAATGGATAAATTAAATAAAAATGAAGCTTATACAATAATTGATATGTATTCCTTAGAAAGTTATCCAGATTATAAATTGATCATAACCTTAGGAGCCTTTGATAAGGTATTTAGACTAGATAAGTTTTATGACAAAAGAGAAAATGAAACAATAGCTTACATTGGAAATGGAGTTAAGGGAATATCTGTTAATGATATATTACCCTTTGGAGATATAGGGGATGGTAGTGCAAAGGTAGTTTCACATATACCAAAAAATATGAACTATATTTTAGATGAAAGAGTTGAAAGCTTTGAAAATACTATTCTTATATCAACAAATTTAGATTACTTTAAAACCCTATATTATCCAATAGCTATGATTAGTAGCACTTCTTTTATTAATCAAAGTAATGAATTTTTGCAAGAATATAATAAGAACTTATACGAGGCTGGAGGTAACTATTTGCCATCTAGCTTAAATCAATACTCAAAAACTATAAAAGATTATCTTATTATAGATGGTCTTTCAGCAGCAGTACTATTTTTTGTTGTATTAATTTTTGTTTTTATAACAACTATTATAATAATTCTTCAAGTTATTGATAGTAATATGAAAGAATATAGTATCCATTTACTTTATGGAGCTAGGTTTAAAGAAATATTTATTAGAAATTTTATAACTATTTCAGCTATAATCTTACCAGTTATTTTAATTTTTAATAAATTTTTTAGTGAAGGTACTTTAGAAAAAAAACTAACAATTATTGAAGTGTTTATTGTTTATTTTATAATCACTTTAATTCTTAATTTTATTTCTCTATGGAAAATAAGAAAATTAGAATTAGAAGATTATTTTGAAAGGAATGAATAAGTATGGATAAATTAATTTCTTTAAAAGGAATAAGTAAAGAATATATCGTAGGAGATAATAAAATTGAAGCTGTTAAAAATATAAATTTAGATATAAAAAAAGGAAGTAGTATTTCTATTATGGGGCCTTCAGGATGTGGTAAAAGTACTTTACTTAATATAATAGGACAAATTACAAAGCCTACAAATGGAAATATAATAATACAGGGTAAAGAAACATCATCTTATTTAAAGGGTGATGTAGCAAAATTAAGAAATGAATTCTTCGGATATATTGCTCAAAATTATTTGCTTGTAGATAGGTATACTGTTTATGAAAATATAGAAATTCCTTTGGTTTATTCAAAAGATAAAATTAAATCTAAGGAAAGAATACTTAAAGTTGAAAATATATTAAAAAGGTTAGGATTAGAAGAGAAAATAAATGAAGATGTAAATAATCTTTCTGGAGGCCAAAAGCAAAGAGTTGCCATAGCAAGAGCCTTAGTCAATAATCCAAGTTTAATTTTAGCAGATGAGCCAACAGGGGCTTTAGATACTGATACAGGAAATGAGATAATTAATTTATTATTAGAATTTGTTAAAGAAGGAAAAACGCTAATAATGGTTACTCACAATGAAGAAATCTCAAAAAGATGTGATTTAGAGCTTAAAATGAAGGATGGAGTCATATTATAATATAACTAAAATTTCTAAAGTTTAGTCAAAAATATAGATAGATTCAATTGCTTTAGTAATTCTTCAGGAATTACATAACTAATTATTAATTATTAATAATTGTTAAATTTATAAATGACAGTCTTACAAAAGCACTAATTAGAAAAATGAAATTAAAAATCTATAATAAATCAAGCAATTTATAATAATTGCTTGATTTATAAAATTTTGAGAATATCTAAAAATTTGTGTAAATAATAAATTTAGTTTACTAATATAACTGGAAATTTTATTTCCAGTTATATTTTTGTTTACTTATTGAAATAATAATACTGGGCTTTTATACATTTTTAGTT
>NZ_CACRTO010000049.1:0-192912 GCF_902652255.1 Clostridium tertium | reverse complement strand
CATTTAAAGAAGCTGAAAATACGATTGAAAGATATGTTAATGGATATAACACTAAACGAGTTCATTCAGCAATAGATTATAGAACTCCAGAAGAGTTCTACAATCTAAAAAACTGTAATTTTAAGAATGAGTTAGTAATCAGTGTATAAGGTCCCATTTGAGGGGGCCAATCCGATGAGGAAACTTCCTTGAAGCGAGTTTCTTTAAATTTATTATGAAAGTTAATTTGATATTTGATTATTAAGAAAGTTATTAGTTATAGCTTTCTTTTTTTATATTGTATTGGTAAAATAAGTATAATAAAGTTAAGATTTACCTATATAGGAGTGATAATATGAAAAAATTATTAGCAGTTTTGACTATAGTTTTTGCTATTTTATCAATAGTAGGTGCATCATATGTTATTATATCAAAAGCGCAAATAGGATCTGGACTAGCAGTTATTCCAATGCTAATTTCATTAGTATTATGCATTTTGTACATAGTAATTACTAGAAAAACTAATTAATTAAAGAGGAGATTATATAATGACTGAGAAGGAAAAGATGATTAGGGGAGATTGGTATGTTTCCTTAGGAGAAGAGCTTTTTAATGATAGGCAAAATGCTAGTGGAATTATATTTGAATATAACTCATTGCACCCAAGAGAAGTAGAAAAAAGAATGGATTTACTAAGGAGTTTATTTGGGGAATCTCCTAAAGAGTTTTATATTGAGCAGCCTTTTAGATGTACATATGGATACAATATTCACTGGGGTGAAAATTCATATGCAAACTTTAATTGCACTATATTAGATTGTGGAAGAGTTACTATAGGAAATAATGTTATGATAGGGCCAAATGTAAATATATTTACTGCAAATCATGCTTTATCTATTAAGGAAAGAATGGAAGGGTTAGAATATGCAGATCCAGTTGAAATAGAAGATGGGGCATGGATAGGTGGTGGCACTACAATTAACCCAGGAGTGAGAATAGGAAAGAATTCAGTTATTGGATCTGGTAGTGTTGTAACTAGAAATATACCAGAGAATGTACTGGCAGTTGGGAATCCTTGTAGAGTAATAAGAAAGTTGGACAAGGAATAGTAAGCTATAAAGTAACATACTCACAAGAATAGCTAAGCTTTATAGGAATTACTAAAGATATTATTTTGCTTTAAAGTCTTACAGAATTATTATTGATATTTAAATAAGGGGTATGATTTTAATGAGAAAAAGAAAAATAGGTTTAATTATAATTGTAATTCTAGTATTTATAGTTGGTGCATTTATTTTAATCAAAAGTATGAGAAGTAAAGATAAAAATATAGAAGAAATTAAGGTAGCTATAGATTCAACTGAAGAGGAAGCTGCTGGGCATCTATCAACAAGTATGGAATTTACCCCCAAAATGGATGACACGGGTAAACAAAATTTAAAATATCAATGGGAACTAATTAATACTACGGAAGAAAGATTGAGTGATGGAGGCAAATGGAGCAAAAAGGTGGTAAATGATGGGGGGAGAGTTCGTTTTTCACCAATGACAATAGTTGGGTTTAATAAGGATGCACCTATTACAAAAACAATAACTGTTAAATTAACTATACTTGAAGATGGAAAGAAAATAGGTAGTGCTGTATTATTACTTGATGATCATGATGGGTATTATATAATACGCAGGTGAATAATGAAGAATGGATAATGTAGAATTTAGAATTTAGGTGGAAACTCGCTTTAGGGCGAGTTTCTTTAAATTAATTTTTAAAAGTATAAATCAGTGCAATAAGGTAAGAATCATAATATCAAGATATGGATGATATTATGAAGGATAATATAATAGTTATTAAATCTTTTGATTTTGCGGTTCAAGTAGTGGAGACTTATAAAGCATTAGTTAATGATACAAAGAATTTGTTTTATCAAAACGGTTTTTAAAAGCAGGAACAAGTATAGGGGCTAACGTTAGTGAAGCGGTAAATGCACCTAGTAAGGTTGATTTTAAATATAAACTTACAATAGACTTAAAAGAATGTAATGAAACTGAATACTGGATTAAGTTAATGTATAAAACAGGATATTTAGAAAAACATAAAGCTGTAGAGTTAGAAGAAAAATGTATTGAATTAAATAAGATACTAACTAAAATAATCAAAACATGTAATGAAAGAATAATAAATGAAAAAAAGAATATCTCATAACTAGAAAATAATTATAAATAAGGAGAGCCATAAAAAATCTTAGATTTTTTATGACTCTCCTAAAAAATTTAATTTCTAAAAATCCGATTCAGAGGATTTTTTACCTTCATTCTACATTATGAATTCTACATTCTACATTGATTAGTTTTCTTTATTAGCTATTTCAAGAATTAATCTATTCTTTAATTCAGAAACTGATACTGCGCCTTCTTCTCCATTCTTTCTGCTTCTTACTGAAGCTTCATTGTTAGTAGCTTCTTTTTCACCAACAACTAGGATATAAGGAATTCTTTCAAGTCTAGCTTCTCTGATTTTGTAACCAATCTTTTCAGCTCTGTAGTCTGCAGTTATTCTTATACCTGCATTTTTAAAGTCTTTAACTATTGATTCTGCATAGTCATTGTACTTATCTGAAATAGGTAAAACTATTGCTTGAGTTGGAGCAAGCCAAGTTGGGAATGCACCAGCATATTTTTCAATAAGCATAGCTAAAGTTCTTTCATAACATCCAATTGCTGATCTATGAATGATAAATGGACGTTTCTTATTTCCGTCTTTATCTATATAAGTCATATCAAATCTTTCTGCAAGAGCAAAGTCAATTTGGATAGTTATTATTGTATCTTCTTTTCCATGAACATTCTTGAATTGGATATCAAGTTTTGGTCCGTAGAAAGCAGCTTCCCCTTCAGCTTCAACATATTCTATTCCAAGGTGATCTAAGATACCCTTCATTAATACTTGAGTTTCTTCCCAAGCTTCTGGATTGTTAATATATTTTTCAGTATTGTTTGGATCCCACTTAGAGAATCTAAATGAAATATCCCCATCGATACCTAAAGTAGTCATTATATGGTTGATTAATTCTACACAACCCTTGAATTCTTCTTCAATTTGATCTGGTCTACAAACTATATGTCCGTCAGATAAAGTGAATTGTCTTACACGAATTAATCCATGCATTTCACCTGATGATTCATTTCTATATAAAGTAGAAGTTTCAGCATATCTTATAGGTAATTCTCTGTAAGAGTGTTGCTCTGCATTATAAATAGTATATTGGAATGGGCAAGTCATAGGTCTTAAAGCCATTACTTCTGGATCTTTTTCTTCATCACCTAAAACAAACATACCATCTTTATAGTGATCCCAGTGTCCAGAAACTTTAAATAAATCGTTCTTTGACATTGAAGGAGTCTTTGTAAATACATAGCCTCTCTTTTCTTCTTCATCTTCAACCCATCTTTGAAGAAGTTGAATAATTTTAGCACCCTTAGGCATTATTAGAGGTAAACCTTGACCTACTTTTTCATCAGTAGTAAAGATTTTAAGCTCTCTACCTAATTTATTATGATCTCTCTTTTTAGCTTCTTCTAAAGCTTCTAAATGAGCATCTAAATCAGATTTCTTTAAGAATGCAGTTCCATATACTCTTGAAAGCATCTTATTCTTTTCGTCACCTCTCCAGTAAGCACCTGCGCTTCTAAGAAGTTTAACAGCCTTAACTGGCTTTAATGACATTAAATGAGGTCCAGCACATAAATCAACGAAGTCTCCCATTTTATAGAATGAAATAACCTCATCTTCTGGTAGATCATTAATTAATTCAACCTTATATGTTTCTCCTGCATCTTCCATAAGCTTAATTGCTTCAGCTCTTGGTAATACAAATCTTTCAATTGAAGGATTTTCTTTTATTATCTTTCTCATTTCGTCTTCTAATTTAACTAAATCTTCAGCAGAGAAAGAGTTCTCTACATCAAAGTCATAGTAGAATCCATCACTAATTGCTGGTCCAATAGCTAATTTAGCTTCTGGGAATAATCTCTTAACAGCATAAGCTAATACATGAGATATACTATGTCTTACAGCATCCTTTCCTTCTTGAGAATCAAATGTGCATATTGCAAGTTCTGAATCTTCGTTAACTACATAACGTAAGTCTACAACCTCTCCATTTACTATTCCTGAGCAAGCATTTCTAGCTAAACCTTCGCTTATTGCTTTTGCTATGTCTAATACTGAAACGCCAGCTTCAAATTCTTTAACTGATCCATCTTTTAAAGTAATTTTAATCATTTCATTTGCTCCTTCCATGTTTTATAAATAAATATCGCAAAGTGCGATTTATGATTAGTCGAATTTTTTTTTATGAGAATTTTTTGGAAATAAAAAAGCTCCCATCCCTTCATAAATAGAAGGGACGAGAGCATTAAATTCTTAATTTCCCGCGGTTCCACCCTAATTTGCCTAAAATTCTAGGCCACTTAAGACATCGTAACGTGATATAAACGGACTTTATTAGAGTCACTCAGAGGTGGTCTTCAACTAAATTCAAATAAGATAATTTCACCAAGCTTATCTCTCTCTTTAAATGATATTTTAGTTTACTCTTCTCTTCAACGTTTTAAAATATTTAATTTATATTATAAATATTAAAAATTGTAATGTCAATATTCATTTTAAATTAGCTGATAATTTTAGTAAATATATGAAATTTTTCTTTAAAACTGAATATTAAAGAAGAAATCAGCTAATATTAATATTATGGAAAAGGCGTTCAAGTTCCAATTCCGTAAGGATATTATAGGAGTATAATTTACCACCCATAAGGGTCTGAATAATTTCCTTTTTTGAATAACCCTCTTTATAAAGTCTTAGCTTTCTAACTAATCGCTTTAATGAAGAATTAGTAATTCCTAAAAGGCTATAAAGCTCCTTAGCTGTATAGTATTCTTTAGGTAAAAGCGCAAATAGCTTATCTTGCATTTCCAGCTTATATCTAACATCAGTTTCTATGCAGTTATGGGGACCGTACTTCCCTCTGTGGTGGTAGTTACAAAGATATTTATAGTTAATTTTAATATCGTAACCACCTTCGTGTTTATGAACTATATGATGAATGTCCGCTGTTGCTCCACAAATTTCGCAGTGGTACAAAGTCATGCCTCCTTTATATATCTTTAATAATATTATATAATTTTTCAGATTAATAATCTATAATATTATGAATTTAACAAAAATTAATGTTTTTGTAAGTATAAGTATTCAATTTGTTTAATATTTAAATGATAATTTTGTTATAGTGGAAATAAGGAGCATTCAATAAAAAAAACATATTATCTGAATATTTAGAAATACAAGTGTTTAAAATTACTTTGTTATATTCTTTAAAAATACTTGAAAATGAGGTATATCTTACTATATAATGTATATATAGTATATTATATTAGGGAACTGAAAGAAAGGTGATACAATGAGACATAATTATGATTCATTTGATTACTGGGAAGAATTAATAAACGAAAACAAAACTATAAGAGGGCATATGTTTATGGATAAATTGCCTGACAAGAAAAGCATTTATATCCATAGTTTAATATTCTGTAAGAATAATGGACTAAATAATATATGGTCTTATTTTCCTAATGAGAAGAGCTTATTAGGATACATCCAATATTCATTTTTGCAAGAAGCATTTTATAAATGGATATATGGAAAGGAAAGATTAGTTGTAAGTGTTCCAAATGTTCCAGTAGATAGAATAATTTCAGATGGAGAAAAAAATAAAAAGATTTCAAAAGAAGAAGCAGATAATATGAGAAAACATGTTAAGATGATAAGAAGTTATTGGAATCTTCCTAAGGATCAACTGCTTAAATCATTACAAAGGTTTGCAAGAGATTTTAATAGAACGTGGTATGGTGACAATAAGGAGTTTTTATACTTAAAAATATTTGACTCTCCAAAAGATTTAGGTGAATTTGTGGTAGGTTCAAGTTATATGACAGCCACAGAAGAAGAATTCATAAATAGAACGGGAGTAGACTTGTCTGAATGGAAAAGTATATGTGAAAAAGCTACTATAAATAGGAGTTATGGTGAGAGATTTAGAGATATTTTATTAAAATCACTTACTGAAATAATATAAGAGAAAAAGTTATTATTGACAGTAACTTAATGTGAATATATAATGTTATTGTCAATAAGACATGCGGGTGTAGCTCAATGGTAGAGCCCTTGCCTTCCAAGCAAGTTACGTGAGTTCGATTCTCATCACCCGCTCCAAATATGCGTTATTAGCTCAGTTGGTAGAGCACCTGACTCTTAATCAGGGTGTCCCGGGTTCGATCCCCTGATAACGCACCAATAAAGAGGGATTATTTTTAATCTCTCTTATTTTTTGTTCAATTCTAGGAAGTTATAAAGAATACATAGGGTAAAGAGAATTAGAATTTACTAATTTTGAAGGAGAGAGTTTAATTTGAAGAGAAAAGGAAATGGACTAGCATTACTTCCATTAGTAGTATTTATTTTAGTTTACTTAGGTGGAGCTATGTTAGCTAAAGATTTTTATGCAATGTCTATAATAGTTCCATTTTTAGCAGCTGCATTGACAGCATTATTAATGAATAGAAAAGAAAATTTTAATGATAAGATAGAAATTTTTTGCAAGGGTGCAGGAAATAGTAATATTTTATTAATGGTTCTCATATTTATATTAGCAGGATCATTTGCACAGGTAGCTAAGGATATGGGAGCAGTAGATTCTACAGTTAATCTTGGTTTATCATTATTACCAAGTGGACTTTTAATACCTGGTATGTTTGTTATAGGTTGTTTTATTGCTTTATCAATAGGGACTTCTATGGGTACAATAGTTGCACTTGTTCCTATTGCAGTAGGAATTGCAGACAAGACAGGTATAGCTGTAGCGTTAGCAGTTGGAGCAGTAGTTAGTGGTGCTATGTTTGGAGATAATTTATCTATAATTTCAGATACTACTATAGCAGCAACTAGAACTCAAGGTTGTGAAATGAAGGATAAGTTTAAAATGAATTTTAGAATAGTTCTTCCAGCAGCTATTTTAACTGCAGTTATATTTATGTTATTAACTAGAAATTCTTCAGCAATAATCTTAGATACATTAGATTTTAATTTAGTTCAAATTTTACCTTACATAATAGTAATTGCAACTGCATTACTTGGAGTGAATGTAATAATAGTTTTACTACTAGGAATTTTATCTTCTGGACTTATTGGATTTATTTTTGGAAGTTTTGATATATTAGGCTTCTTTAGTTCAATATCTACAGGGATTTCTGGAATGAGCGAACTTATTATTATATCAATACTTATTGCAGGGACAATAGAAATTATAAAACATAATGGTGGAATAGACTTTATACTTAGTAAAGGCCTAAGAGGCTTTAAGAGCAAAAGAGGAGCTGAATATGGAATTGCTACATTAGTAAGCTTAGTGGATATATGTACTGCTAACAATACAGTTGCAATAGTAACAGTAGGACCTATAGCAAAAGATATTTCAAATGAATTTGACTTAGAGCCAAAGAGAGTAGCAGGTATTATGGATATGTTCTCTTGTGTTTTCCAAGGAATAATACCATATGGAGCTCAATTAATATCAGCAGCAGGATTAGCTGCAATTTCACCTTTTTCAATAATGAAATATTTATTTTACCCATATCTTATGGGAATATGTGCTATAATAGCAATATACTTTTATTGGAGAAATAAATAAAGTTTATTGAAAAAATAATTAATGGCTGTTGTAAAATTAATATATATAACCAAAAAAGGCTTTGCTTCTTTATGAGCAAAGCCTTTTTCAATTAATAATTTACTTATTAGAATAGCTATAGAAGAATGTAGTAAATATAATGTATAATTGTTATATAATTACATTTAGGCGGTGGTAAATATGTCTGATAAGAAAAATGAAATCTCAGAAAATTATGTAAATCTTAGAGAGAAATTATTGAGTTTAGGTTATAAGGAACATATATCTTATATATCAGTTTTGAAGGCAAATATTTTAGCACTTATAACTGCTGGACCATTTGCATTAATAATATTTTTTATATATCTAATAATTTGGAGGGAACTATACTTTCAATTAGCCTCATTTTCTCCTTTTATACTGACATGGATAATAGCTGTAGTATCAATACCTATTCATGAATATATACATGGATTCACATGGAAAGCTTTCTGTAGAAATGGATGGGATAGTATTCACTTTGGAGTTATGTGGAGTAAACTTACTCCTTACTGCCATTGCAAGGAACCATTAAATATCAAAAGTTATTTGATGGGAACAATAATGCCATTTTTTGTACTTGGAGTAGCAATAGGAGTTATAGCAATTATAACAGGAAATCCTTATGTACTATTATTATCTGCTTTGAACATAATAAGTGCGGGAGGAGACACAACAATAGTATTTAAGTTACTATCACATATAGATAAAGAGAATGTGTTGGTATTAGATCATCCAACAGAAGTTGGTTATGTACTATTTGAAAAGAAGTGAATTTAATTTTTAAAATGCGAAGCATTTTAAAATGAAAAAATTAAGAGAATGAAGGAATGAAAAAATGAAGGAAGAGGTTTTGCAATGCAAAACCTCTTTTGTTTTAAAGATTTACTTATAAAAAATCTGTAAGGATTTTTTATAGGCATTCTTTCATTTTTTAATTTTTTCATTCTTTCATTAATAAAATGCTTCGCATTTTATGACAAAAGTTAACGATTAATTTCAAGTAGGCATATACTTTGAGAGGATATTCCTTCCCCTGTTCCAGTGAAGCCTAATCCTTCTTCAGTTGTAGCTTTAACATTAATTTTATTAAGCTCAATATTTAAAGCTTTTGCTATGTTTTCACGCATATTCATTATATGTGGAGCCATCTTTGGCTTTTGAGCAATTATAGTTGAATCAATATTATTAATAGAGAATCCATTCTTATATAAAAGCTTTCCCACTTCCTCTAATAATTTAATGCTTGAAATTCCCTTGTACTTTTCATCAGTATCAGGGAAATGTTTTCCTATATCTCCAAGGGCAGAGGCCCCTAGTAGTGAGTCCATTATTGCATGAAGTAAAACATCAGCATCTGAATGTCCAAGTAGACCTTTTTCATAAGGGATAGTAACTCCACCTATTATAAGATCTCTTCCTTCAACTAGACGATGTACATCGTATCCTAATCCTATTCTCATAAATTACCTCCAAGAATTATATATAGGATAATTTTACCCTAAAGAAATATAAATTCAAGGATTTACAGCAAAGTTATTGGGGTTAATTCAATTATTATGTTAGAAAGCATTGAAAAATTAAATAACATAGTGAAATAATCATAATTTAATATAATTACGTCACTATGTTATTAGCAAATTATAATACTCTTTTAAAGGGATATAGTTTAGAAGAATTATCATAATTCTCTTTTTTAATGAATTTATATTTGAATAAATTATTAATTGAACCCCTAAAAATATATCTAATTTTATAGATAAGTAAAAAATGCCAAGAAGTAATTTTTTTACGCTTGAAAATAAAGTCTACATAAATTATTTTTCCCTTCACAACTTTCTCCTAAATGATTAATGATAATACTACTTTATGATATAATATATGATGAATATTTATAAAAGTTTATAGGAGTTGAGCAGTTTGAAGGAAAAGCTTAGAAGAATATTAGGACTTGCATTAATAATATTAGGATTAAGTATAATAGTATCAATTATCTATAAGAAAATAGAGACATCTAATAAGCAAAAAGAACTACAAAATATTTTAGAACAAGTGATAAATGACCAGCCAAAGGAATTATCTGAGGAAGAAGAAGAGGAATTAATTAATGGGTATAAGCCTATTGCATTAATAGAAATTCCAAGTATAGATTTATCGCAAGGATTAGTAGAAGGAATTGCCGATGATATTCTTCAATACTATTTAGGACATTTTGAGGGTTCAGCAATGCCTGGTGAAAAGGGTAATTTTGCTGTAGCAGGGCATAGGGTTTCAGATTACTCAGAAGCTTTTGTTAATTTATATAAGACTGAATTAGGGGATAAAATATTAGTTAAGGCTAATAAGAAAGAATATGTATATGAGATAACAGATAATTTTATTGTGGCTCCAGATAGAGTAGATGTTCTTGATGATACTGATGATGCGACAATAACTTTAGTTACTTGTACTGTAGGAGCAAAGGAAAGAGTTATAGTTAAAGGTAAGTTAGTTGAAACAAATGATTTATAAATAAAAGGGGGAGTTTTGAAATGGCAGATTTTCAAGCAGACAAATATAAGTTTTCTACAAAGGCCCCATCTCTTTTAGCTTTAGATGAAGTAATAGATAAAAGAAGAGAAGAAATTGAAAGGCTAAGTGAAGAACTTTTAAATTATAAGATATTAATTAAGGATTTATATCATGATGAACCTTCATATATAACAAGAAATAAAATTTTAAACATATCATATTTCATAATTGAAGATGTAGAATTATTTGAGTTTTTTAATAAGACTAAGAAGTTTCCCGTTAATAGAATATTAAGAAGAACACCGGTGGACAAGGAGTTTCTTATAGAGTGGAAGGAACATATTATTACGTATATTATAATTCTTGCAAATCCATATTATAAAAACTTACAAGATTATCTTCAAATAGTGGAATCTATAAATATTTTAGGTGCTGAGGAAATTTCTCAATCCATAAAGGAAGAAGAACATAGAGGGATTGTAATGGAGAAATCTATGGGATCTACTATAATCTTAACATCTAAGGGAGAGTTCATTAAGGTTAAGTCTGAAAAAGAAGCTAGAATTGGAGAGGAAGTAGTGGCTAAAGAAGGCTTTAGATTAAGTAAGTACAAGCTACAAATATCTATTTTTCTAAGCATAATAGTGCTTATTTCAGCTATACTAATATTTAATTATAGAAAAATAGATAAAACTATAGTTATAGACACTACATCATCAATAACTTTAGAAGTAAACAAATATAATAATATAATTGATGCTTATACAGGAACTGAAAAAGGTAATATTATGTTAGATGAATTGAATCTTCATAATTCCAAATTAGATGAGTCAGTATTGGATATAATAGATTATGCAGCTAAAAATGAAATGCTTCCAGACACAGGTATAGTAATAACTGTAACTGGAAAAGCTTTAGAATACAATGCACTAGAAAAAACTGAAAAATTTATTGATGAAAAGAATATAGAAGTTAAACTAAATAACTCGGGTGATGAACATAAGGTAAGTCCTTAAAATATTAAATAGGTGATAAAATGAATAAAAAAAATAGTAAATATGTAATAGTACATAATGATAGAGGCGAAGAAGTTAGGTTAAATAAATTTATAAGTGAAACTGGATTTTGTTCAAGAAGAGAAGCGGATAAGTTAATAGAGTCTGGCAGAGTAACTGTAAATGGTGAAAAAGCAGTTATGGGTACTAAGGTTTCAAAAAATGCTAAAGTAAGGGTAGATGGAAAGCCTTTATTTAAGGAAGAGGAATTAGTTTATATAGCTTTAAATAAGCCAGTAGGAATTACTTGTACAACTGAAAAAAAGGTAAAAGGAAATATAGTAGACTTTGTAAATCATAAAAAACGAATATTTCCTATAGGAAGACTAGATAAAGATTCACAAGGATTAATACTTTTAACTAATGATGGAGATATAGTAAATAAGATTTTAAGAGCTGGAAACAATCATGAAAAAGAATATATTGTTACAGTAGACAGACCTATAAGTGATAAATTTATAGAAGCAATGTCCTCAGGAGTTAGAATACTAGGCACTATAACGAAAGAGTGCTTTGTAGAAAAAATAGGAGCAAGGACATTTAGAATAATATTAACTCAAGGTATGAATAGGCAGATAAGAAGAATGTGTGAAACCTTAGGGTATAACGTAGTAAAGCTAAAAAGAATAAGGATAATGAATATAAAACTAGATGATTTAAAAATAGGAGCTTGGAGAGACTTAACATCTGAAGAATTAAGAGAATTAAGTAAGTTAATAGGTACTTCTGGAAAAACCAAAGAATTTAGTTAGATAAATCATATAAAAATCTCCTTCTTTCTCGGTCGTAAACTCAGATTAGGGCGAAGGAGAATTTTTATATGATTTATTCTTTTTTATGGGATATTAATGAAAGAAATTAACTATAGTATTGAGGAAAAGCATAGAATAATAAGCTATAATTAGTTGAATTTGATTATTAATTACTGATTATTCACTTATAGGTTGATAGATGGAGAAAGTTATCCACAGCCTTCAAGATGGCTTTCTATAATGGTTTTAATAAAAAATAAAATTAAATTATAGGTTTTTATGGTAAAAATATCAAGGTTACACACATAATCCACATGCATATGTGGATAAGTTGTGTAAAGGGTGTTGACATGAATGTTAATAATTAATAATAAATATGTAGATACTATTAAATATGACTTTGGAAAAAGATTTAATATTGAAAAAATTACTATGTAAGTAGGAGAAAGTGTTATGAGAGTAGTAAATAAGGTAATAGTATCAGGTATAGTAATTCTATTAATTATTGGTAGTTATCCACAGGCTATGTTGATAAATACAAACAATAATTTTGTCGAAAATCCTATTATTGTGGATAAACCTATAAAAGAAAAGACAAGTTTTATAAATATTGATGTAGAAATTCCTCAAATCGTAGGACTTGCTGATAAAGAGAAGGAAAAAGATATCAACAACAAGATTTTGAATAGAACTAATATGTGGATAAAGGAAGTTAAAGATACAAGTGAAGACTTGAGACCTACAATACCATATGAAGTATTTGCTCGATATAGTTTAACTAATGATAATCAAATTCTAAGCTTTTATATAGATTATTATCAGTTTAGTGGAGGAGCTCATGGAATAACTGTAAGAGATACTTATAATATAAAAATAAGTAATGGAGAGGATGTTCAACTAAAAGACTTATTTACGGAAGGGTATGATTATAAGAGTTATATAAATGAAGAAATTAGAAAAGAAGTAAATAAGCATCCTGAATATTATTTTCCAGGAAAAGAAGGATTTAATGGAATAAAAGAAAATCAACAATTCTATATAAAAGATAATAAGTTGATAATACATTTTCCTTATTATGAAATAGCTCCATATGCATCAGGAATGCCAGAATTCGAAATAGAAATTAAAAAATGAAAGAATGAAGGAATGATAAAATTAAGAAATTAAAAAGTGAAAAAATGAAGGAATGAAGAAATGAAAAAAATTAAGAGGTTCTGCATAGCAAAACCTCTTAATTATAGATATGATTTTATAAAAAATCTGCAAGGATTTTTTATAAGCATTTTTTCATTCTTTAATTTTTTCATTCTTTCATTAATAAAATGCGTTGCATTTTATTATGCTACTTTGCTTATATCATTCTTTTCTTCAACGATATTTTCGCTTGAAGATTTATTGCTAGATACTAAATCTCTTATTACCTTAACTACTTGAATAATTACAGTTGGTAGGAAAGCAAATAAGTAAATGTATCCTACTTGTGGTCCAGTTAATGCTGATACTTCAAATAAGCTTTGCATAAATGGTAGGAATAAAACTGCATTTAGTAATAATAATCCTACACCAAAAGCCATCCAGCTATATCTGTTTGAGAATAATCCAATAGAGAATATTGATTTATCTCCTCTACAGTTAAATCCGTGGAATAGTCTAGCTAAACATAGTGTAGCAAAAGCCATAGTTGAACCAACAGCATCATTTACTTTTAGGCCCATATGGAATGCTGCTAAAGTAAATATTGAAATTACTAAACCTTCAAGAGCAATTTCTGTTATAAGATCTTTAGATAGTATTGAAGAATTTCTTCCTCTAGGTTTGTCCTTTAATAAATCTTTTTGAGACTTTTCCATTCCTATTGCAATAGCAGGTAAACTATCTGTTAATAGGTTTATAAATAGTAAATGCACTGCATGGAATGGCATTGGTAGCGCCATAATTGAAGCATATAATACTGATAATATACCTGAAGCATTACCAGATAATAAGAACTTAATAGAGTTCTTTATATTCTTATAAATATTTCTACCATTAGCAACAGATTTAACTATAGTTGCAAAGTTATCATCTGTTAATATTACTGATGCAGCATCTTTAGATACCTCTGTACCTGTAATACCCATAGCTATACCGATATCAGCTTGTTTAAGAGCAGGAGCATCATTAACTCCATCACCTGTCATAGCAACAATTTCATCTCTTTCTTGCCAAGCTCTAACGATTCTTATTTTATGCTCAGGAGAAACTCTAGCATAAACTGATATATGCTCAACATTTTCTCTAAGCTCATCATCTGTCATTTTTTCTAATTCAACACCTTCAATAGCTCTATCACCATCTTGTAAGATTCCTATTTGCTTAGCTATAGCAGAAGCAGTTATTTTATGGTCTCCTGTAATCATAACTGGTTTAATTCCAGCAGTTATACAATCTCTAACAGCTTCAGCAGATTCTTCTCTTGGTGGATCTATCATTGAAATAAGACCAAGGAAGGTGTATCCATTCTCATGTTCTAAAGTTAAAGCATTGTCAGCAGTTTCAAACTCTTTATAAGCAAAGGCTAATACTCTTAAACCACTTTGAGATAATTGTTTATTAGTATTAATAATATTTTGCTTATCCTCATAAGTTATATCTCTAACTCCAGAAGAAGTCTTAATTTTAACTATTCTATCTAAAAGTACATCGAAAGCACCTTTAGTAAACATTAAGTACTTGTTATCAAAGTTATGAAGTGTACTCATAAGCTTTCTGTCAGAATCAAAAGGTATTTCGCCTAATCTTCCATATGTTTTTCTTAAGTCTAATTCTTCTATAGATAGTTTATGACCAAGGTTAACTAAAGCTACTTCAGTTGGATCTCCAATTTCTACACCATCTTTTGAAGTAGAATCATTACATAATATTGAAGCATTAACTAAGTATTTAGCTACTTCATCATTTAAATCACATTCTTCACCATCTACTAATTTATTATCAAAATAAATTTTCTTTACAGTCATTTTATTTTGAGTTAAAGTACCAGTTTTATCTGAACATATTACAGATACAGAACCTAATCCTTCAACAGCTCTTAATTTTTTAACTATAGCATTTTCTTTTGCCATCTTTTGAGTCCCAAGAGCTAGAACTATTGTAACTATTGAGCTTAATGCTTCTGGTATAGCTGCAACAGCTAAGGCAACAGCAAACATTAGAGAATCTAAAAGGGCAGTTCCTCTATAAAGGCTTAAAGCAAAAACTAAGATACAAACTATGAATATACCAATAGCAAGTTTTTTACTAAAGTCATCTAAGCTTACTTGAAGAGGAGTTTGCTTTTCTTGAGTTTCTTCCATAAGATTAGCAATCTTACCTATTTCAGTATTCATACCAGTTCCAGTAACTACTACTAAAGCTCTACCATAAGTAACTAGAGAACCTGAGAATACCATGTTCTTTTGGTCACCTAAAGCTATTTCTTCTTTTTCAATAATATCAACTATCTTGTCCACACTCTCTGATTCACCAGTAAGGGAACTTTCATTTACTTGAAGAGAGAAGTTTTGAATAATTCTACCATCAGCAGAAATCATATCTCCAGCTTCAAGGATTAAAATATCACCAGGCACTAATTCTTTAGATGGGATTTCTACTTTATGACCATTCCTATATACCTTTGCACAAGGTGAGGATAAAGCTTTTAAACTATCTAAAGATTGCTCTGCTTTAAAATGCTGAACAGTACCTAAAAGAGCGTTAAGTACAATAACAGCAATAATAACTAATGTACTTTCTAAGTTTCCAGTAATCGCAGAGATAATTGCAGCTGCAATTAAAATTAATACTAATAAGTCTTTAAATTGACTAATAAATACTTGAAGTACCGTTTGTTTTTTCTTTTCAGTTAATTGGTTAAGACCATACTTTTCAAGGTTGTCCTTAAGTTGCTTTTCGCTTAAACCCTCAGAAGTAACATTAAACTCATTTAGAACTTCTTCGTAAGGCATTGAAAAATACTTTTTCATTATAATTCCTCCAAACTTAATAATAAGAATATAGATTATTTCCAGGAGCCTATAAAAAAAGAGACTCTTAATACAATTTTTATAAAATAAAAACTGTATTAAAAGTCTCGTTACCAAAATGGTATATAACACCAGACTATATTAGCCGCGAATGTTGATGTTATATTTTCAACTACTCCCTCTTAATGGAATATTTACTTATAATATTATAATAGATTGAATCGAAAAAAATGTCAATATATAAAGTCTGTAATACTTGAAAAATTTCAAAAAGTTAAAGTGATTTAATATTTGTACTAACTAAATTTATAAAAAATAAGATGAAAACAATAGTTAAACCAATATAGATAAAATTATTCATATTATAGTTAACTAATCCATTTACATTGATTAGATATATTAAATAGAACATAGGGGATATATATACCTCCTATATTTTCAGCATCTCTAAAAATTGATGGTTTTAAAAATAAAAATATATTAATTATTAAAATTGTATATTTTATAATTCAAAGAATTAATACAAATATTGACCATAAAATTAGTTGGTGATAAACTATAATTATGTAAAATTTTAGGGGTAAATAGGGATTTAAATTATATCATAAAAAATAAAACCTAAATAAGACTTCATGTATCTATATAATGAAAATAAAATTTAGGAGGAAATAATAATGAAAAAAAAGTTTTTTAGTTTATGTATCGTTGGAATGATGGGTTTAGCCTTAGTAGGATGTGGAGGTCCTAAAGAAACAGATAAAAAATATCCATTTTTTAATGATATGCAAATAGTTAAGGTTAATAAGGAAGAAAAATTATCATTAAAACTTGATGAAGAAGAGGTAAAAGAAAAAATTAATGAAAAACTAAATGAATTTGAAAATGTAGCAAAAGAAGGAACAAGTAAGAATTTTGAGGTTTTAGAAAATCCAGCAGATAATATTGATGGAACTGAAATTTATTCCACTACTTGGCAAAATTATAGCGATTTAATGGGAATTAAATTTGGAGATTCACAAGGTATATTAGGTTTTACAATAAAAGATGATGAAAATAACAATAAAACAATTATATATAGTGTTGGATTATTTAGTATCTATCAAACTACGGAGTATGATATTAATAAACACGATGCAATAGTTGCAGAAATTAATTGGTTGAATACACAAGGATTTAATATAAATATTGAAGAGATAGAGAATAAGTTAAATGACATGATAACTAGAGCAAACAATGGTGAAACAGTAGAGAATGAAGTCATTAAGCTAGATGAAGAAGGAACTGAAATGATAATGAATTTAATTAATACTGGTAATAAAATATACAATGTGGGATTTATAATTAATGGTTATACCGTTTATTTAAACAATGATAAGTAAAAAAAGTGATACACAAATGTTTCCAGTTGGTATAGATATTTTTCCAGAATATGAAGGACCAGAGCCTATATATACTGAAGGGGATATGTATATTGACTTTTTAAGTGGTGGTTCAGTTTATATAAAATAGTTTTACAATATATGTGGTAATAGTATTATAAGAACTTAAAATAATTAGAGTTATAATATTTTGTGGTATTATAACTCTAATTTTTTTATGAAAAATAAAACCAAATTGAAACCTCATGTATCTTATATACATAAAGAAAATAAATAAGATATTTAGGAGGAGAGATTATGGCTAAAATAATTAACAAAAATAATCATTTACAAGGGGAATTAAAAAAGTGTTTGTGGTATAGAAGAATATCTAGAATTATAGGAATACCATCTTTACTACTAATTCTTCCAACTAGAGGAATAACATTGATACCTTTTTTAATTGCATTAGTTGCATATAATATTAATGATAAAAAGGCTAATGTTTTAAGCTCGGGTTTAGAAGGAGAAAATAAGGCAAATTCAATTTTTGAGAAATTATCAGATGATTATTATGTTTTAAGTGATTTGAATGTGAAGGTAGATAATAAAACAAGCCAAATAGATAATATTGTAGTAGGAAGTAATGGGATATTTGTAATTGAAACTAAAAACTTAAATGGATTAATTGAAGGAAACGAAGACGATAAAGAAATAGTACAGCATAAAGTTGGTATTAAAGGTGGTAGGTATAGCAAGACGTTTTATAATCCAATAAAACAAGTTAGCACACATGTGTATAGAGTTTCAGATATGTTAAAAAGATATAATTTAAATAAATGGGTACAAGGAGCGGTATATTTTACAAATAAAAATTGTGTAGTTGATATAAACTCTACTAGGATACCAGTATTTTCAGCAGGAGAAGATGGAGATAAGGAAATACTTAATTATATATTAAATTATGATAGAAGCAATGTAACTATAACTCAAGAAGAAAAAATTAAGATAGTAGGTATCTTAAAAGAATTTTGTATAGGTGTGAATGTAGAATCTAACATAAGTATGCACTTGAAAGTATCAAATGCTGATTTTAATAATTATTCAAATTCTAATTTGGATAATTTAAGGATACAACGAGAAATGGTTGATAGAGAGTTTATGGAGTTTTCAAGAAAAAGCGTAACAGCATTCGATGAAGGAGGTTTTATTCAAGGAGAAGGTTTTAATCCTTCTGATACAATGGCAAGTGAAATGAGTAGAATGAATGATATGTTCAATAACTTTTAATGATAAGTTTAATAAAAGGTAGGGGATGTGCATCATGGAAAAACTTAAAGACAATAATTATTTATTAACGTTAGTAATTAGGAGAGCTTTGAATGTAGATAGAATTCCAGTAGAAATACAGATAGAAATATACAAGAATATAAGGAGAAGAATGGTAGATGCAGATTCTTCATAATATTGACATAATATATAGGAATTGTTACGATTATATAAGATAAATTGAATATAGAGGTAACATTATGAATAAAAATGAGTTAATAAATCATGTAGAAAAATTTAAAAATGGAGATAAATCCGAATTTGAAGTTATCTATTTAGAGACTAATAATCAATTATATAACTATATATTTTCATTGAGTGATTCTTTAAACAATGATGATTGTATAGAATTAGTTCAAGAAACTTATATACAAGTTAATAATAAAATAGATACATTAAGGGATTGCAAGGCATTTTATTCATGGATGTTTATTATAGCAAGAAATAAAACTTTAAGATACTTAGAAAAAAGAAAAAAAGAAGTATTATTATCTGAAGATGGACAAGGTATTTTTGAACAGCAATATGAAACAGATGAGGATCTTTTGCCACAGGATATACTAGAGAGTAAAGAAAAGCAAAGAATGATATTAGATATATTAGATTCGCTTCCTGAGGAACAAAAAGAGGCTATTTATTTAAGATATTATAATGGATTATCTGTCAAACAAATAGCAGAAAAGTTAAATATTTCTGATGGGACAGTAAAGAGTAGGTTGAATTATGGGAGAAAGAAAATCCAAGCAGAAGTAGAGTTTTTAGAAAAGAAGGGTACAAAGCTTTATGGAATTACTGGATTACCACTTATTCTATTACTTCTTAGAATGGCTTTACAAGGAGAAGGAATATCAGCAGCGGATTCGCAAAATATTTTAAGTAGTATAGTCAATGGATCCAATGGAACTGGAGTAGGCACATCAGAGGGGATTAATAATAACAGCAACATAAATAGCGAACCACCTAATTCTTTTGATAATGGGAAAAGTTTAGGTAGTGATAATAATGTAGTTAATAAGAGCCTGAAAGCCACTGGAAAAGGCCTTGGAATGAAAGGAATTGCAGCAGGAGTAACCGCAGCTTTATTAATAGGGGGAGGAATCTTCATATACAATAATCCAAAAAGCAATTCTAGTACAAATCCAGTTATTCAAGAAGAAGGCAGTACAGATATTGGTGAAGTAGAGGAAGATACTAGCAACGAAGAGGTAAGACTTGAAATTGATTGGTATAAAATAGATGTTCAAGAGCTATATGACTTGGCGGATACAGGAAACTTAATGGCAAGAGATTCAGCAGAAATGTGGACTATTGATCATTTCCTTAATGAAATGCAACTTGTAGATTATGGTGATGGTGATGTTTTTTATTATTCAACTTATCCAATATGGAGTGTTGATAGTATAAATGGAATTATTGATGATGTTGAAAATGTAATTGAGGATAGAAAGAAGATATCTGAAATCAAAGATATTAATAAAAAAGAAAAAGAAATATTAAAAGAATGTGATGATATGATTGAATATTTTTTAACTCATCAAGAGAAATTAGATGCATTAAACGATAGACTTAAGTTAGTAGCAAATCATGATGGAAGTGAAAGAGCGAAAGAAGCTGCAATTGAATTTAATAATAAATATGAAGAATATAAGAAGATGCTGGAGAATTTAAAATAAGGGAATTTAGCAAAAAAATATATTTTACAGACTTAATAAATGATGAAGACTATCTATATTTTTATAGGTAGTCTTTTTACATAAGTTCAAATTGAAAATTTTCTTTTAAAATAAAGCCTAATTTATCATAGTTATATCTATATAGTAAAGAAATAAATAGAGGAGAGATTATGACGGAAAAAATACTTGAGAGTTAGTTAAATACAGGTATTATATAATGTGCATCTAATAGTTGAATTTATATGAATAATTATTATTCAGAGAGACTAGATGATTACTGAAGATAATCAAATTATATTAGGGGTGCAAGAGAATGCTCATAGACATACTGATTATAGAGTTTTTGGAGTTAATATAAATTTTATTGAAAGAGCTTTATTAGAAAAATTTGAATTCTAAGTTAAAAAATCGGATTTTGAAGTCTGTAATTAAAATAAATCACCATAAAATTTGAAATTAAAAGAAGAAAACAAAAGTATTTTGGAGTATTTCACAAAACAAATATAACAGCATAATATATAACATAGTATTTACATGGAGTTGAAAATTATTGATATACGGGCTAATATTAGCAGGAGGAAAGGGCACTAGACTTTATCCTTTATCAAGATCAGAAAGGCCTAAGCAATTTCTTAAAGTTATTAATAACAAAAGCTTTCTACAAAATACAGTAGAGAGAGTAACGCCACTAATAGATAAGGATAATATCTATATAGTTACTAATAAGGAATATCAGGATAAAGTTAAGCTTGAGCTTGAAAATATTAATTCTAATAATATATTTACAGAGCCTAGGAATAAGGAAACTGCTACATGTATAGGTTTGTCAGCAGTTAAGCTGTTGAAAAAAGATAATGATGCTATTGTGGTTGTACTGCCATCAGATCATCATATTGAAAATGAAAAGCTATATATAGAAACTTTAGGGCAAGCTGTAGATATTGCAAATAAAAAGAGGGGAATAGTAACCTTAGGGATAACCCCAAGTAGAGCAGAAACAGGATATGGATATATTGAAATGGGACAAAGAATCCAAGGGGAAATACCTAGTTTTAGAGTAGCTAGATTTACTGAAAAGCCTAATATTGAGGTAGCAAGGGACTTTTTATTAAAGGGTAGTTATTTATGGAACTCAGGTATGTTTATTTTTAGAGCAGATGTAATACTAAGAGAAATAGAAAAATATCTTCCTAAGCTTTATAAATCTTTAATGGAAATTTATAAGCATTTGGGAGAAGAAGATGAAGAGGAAGTCATTAAAGAACAGTATTCTATAATAGATGGAATCTCAATTGATTTTGGAGTTATGCAAAAAACAAGAAAGGCTTTTGTAATTAAAAGTGATTTTATTTGGGATGATATAGGAAGCTTTTCAGCCTTAAGTAGATATTTAATAGAAAATAGAAGTAATAAGGTTAGTGAAAATGTATACCTTCAAGATAGCGAAAATTGTGCGGTTTTTGGGGAAAAAAACTTAGTAATAGGCTTTGGCATTAAGGATTTAATCATAGTAGACGCTGGAGATGTGATACTAGTGATGGATAGAAATAGGGAACAGGAAATAAAGCATTTACTAAATGATTTAAATGATAAGAATGGGTATAGGGATTTTATTTAACTTGCATAAATAAGGAAGGCTATAGAAATATAGGCTTCCTTATGTTGTGATTAGAAGGGTGAAAGTTGAGTGAAATTACAAACTACTTTTGAAATTTACAAATTGTTGAATGAAAAACTAACTGAACTTTGCTTCAACTTTGCCTGATTAAGTTCCACTGATACTTGCCTTAAATTTTTGATATATTTTTTATTAAAAAGTGCAGGTTTTAGATGTACCTCATCTGCATGGATATGTTTTAAGGATAGATTGTATAATAATGAAGAATCTAACAACATTTTGGTTAGTTTGAATGGTGTGTTTTCATTTAAACTAGTTCTTGCTGTACTATTAATATGGTTCAGCATTAAAGTAATATCTTCTTGAGTCCTATTATTAAAGGATTTCCCTTTAGGTATTACATACCTTATGTATTCGTGATTCTTTTCTACGCGAGGCTTCTGGTAAGAAGCCATAGGATTACAATAAAATATCTTAGTTCTTTGATTTCCTTCATTATCTAATTATAACGCTTCAGGATATTTAAATTCAGATCCGTTATATGTTAAAATTACAGGAAAATGTCTTTTGAATTCTTCATATCCTACTACTTCATATAATTTATATATAGCTTCTTGTACAGCTAATTCCGTACAACTATCAATAATAAAAGCTATCATTAATGAACAATTTCTAAAAATAAAGGTTAGCTTAATTATATCAAACTCTTTGCAAGAGTAACTTCCGTTTCACTAAAAAAACGGAAGTTACTTTTTCAATTTACATATTAAAAATATCTTGAATGAAAAAAATGCAAAAGTGTTGTTTTATTGAAAAAATAGTATAAAATGGAAAAAAGCAAGGGGTATAAAGATTATCATTATTTGAAAAGGGGAGAATATATGGAATCAAAATTAAGAACTAAAAGATTGAATGTTTCATGGGTAATAATCGCTGGAATTATAGGAGCGATAGCAGGAATAGCAGGGATAATAGCAACAATATATGGGGTTAATGCAAAGGAAAGTACAAGATTTGATACCTCATATGCTGTAAATCAGTCAATAGCAATTACAGAGACTCGTACACATTGGAGAGCAGGATCTTTATATTATGGAGTTAATCAAACAGCAGGAACAGTAGGAACTAAATACTCAATATATTGGAAGAAGAATAGTGGAAACTATATATTAGAATGGAGTAATGGCTATTGTAAATCCAATAATGCTTATTATGGTGAATGGTATATGCATTATACAACTGGAATAGATAAATATGCATATAAATTAGTTAAAGAAACTAATAAAAATAAAGCATCAAAATTGGTTGTGGATTTAATGTTGCTATAAGAATATTCCCCTTGTTTAGTATTTGACTTTATATTGTAAGATAAAGTCAAATACTAATGCTATTTTGAAGGAGAGAGATTAATGTATTTTAGATTAGAGGATATATATATTAATAATAAATCTAAAAAAATACTTTCCAAAGCTATTATAGATATAAATAAGGTTGGAATATATTTAATTAAAGGAAAGAATGGTAGTGGAAAAACAACTATTGCTAAAACTTTGTTTAATAGCTATCCTAAGCTTATTTCACTTATGCTACAGGAAAATGATTTGATATTTAAGGACATATCAATATTAGATAATATTGATATGTATCAGGATAAAAAAGATAAAATTTTAAATGTGCTCAAAAAATATAATTTAACATATTTAATTGAAAAAAACTCCAAGTATTTAAGTGGAGGGGAAAAAAGAGTAATTTCTCTCTTAAGAATTTTATTTTCAGATAGAAAAATAATTATATTAGATGAGCCATCTAATGATATTGATTATAAAGTGTTTGCAAGAATATATGAACTAATTAAGGAATTTTCTAGAAAAAAAGCAATTGTAATTATTAGTCATGATGATAGATTTGATGAGTATGTAAAAAAATACGAAATTAAAGATGGAGAATTATGTTTATTAGAAGAAGTAAATAAGAACATTGAATCTATAGATGAATTGGAATATACTAACATAAAAAAAATAAAAAATAATAATAAAAATCATAACTTTATTTTTTATTTCTGCTTTATCATAAGTTTAATTTTCTTCATATATAGCATACTCAATAATTTTCACTTATTAAAAAATGAAGAATCATATTCAAAATATAAAAAAGGATTATATCATATAAGTAGTTTAATGGGAACTAATATAAGTGAATTTAATGATTTAGATTCATTAAATACCACATTAATTAAATCGGCTTTAAAGAAAAATAAATTACAATATTTTAATGAATTAGACAATGAATCAAAACGATTAGAAATAGGATTAGAATTTCATGGAGATACAATTGAAAAAGTATATCCTCAACAATTTTATAATTTAGATAGTAAATCATATTACGATATTGAAGAGAAGATGGAAGAGGAAATACTGAAAAATATTAACAATCAAAATATCAATATATCATATACAACATTTTTAAAAGATTTTTTAAATAGTGATGAAATTCCACAACCTCAAGTAATATTGCCCCTTTCATTGAAAAATCAAAATATTTTAGATTATTTTCAGAAATATGAATATGATGTAATTTTTGAAAATGATATTAATGATACAATTTTTATTGATTTTAATGAAATGCTTTATAATGAAACTTTACTAAAATACTCTGAAAATAATGAAAAGAATATAACAACAGAAGCTATTGTAAAGATTAAGGATAATGTTGAGTTTTTGGATTTCATTATTGAAAGTGGATTTGATAAGCAGTCTTTTTTAATTCAGGGATATGAACTATATTTGTTAAACATAGAAATAAATAATTTTAATATATGGAAGATAATAATTAAAACTTTAATTATCTATTTTATTTTAATTATTGCATTACTATATGTTGTTATAAATATTTACGAAGTATCAAACTCAAAAAAATATAGAAATTATTATTATTATGGCTTTCCGATAAGTGAAATAAATAGATATCAGAAAGATTATTATTTAATTAGATATTTTTCGGTATTTGCATGTAGCATTACTTTAATTACTGCAGGTTGTATATTTGTTTTATATAAAAGTTATATAATGATAGTTACCTTTTTATTATATATTTGTTGTTTAAATATTATTATTATAATTATACGAAAATTTTTGAAAGTAAAATTAAGGAGATTAATTAAATGAGGGTTAAAGATTTCTTGCTAAAAAGGGGAAAATTAAAAGTAAATATTAATAATGTGGATTTTTCAAAAAAAGGAATATATGTATTAAAAGGTGAAAATGGAACAGGAAAAACTTCATTTATTGAAACAATTTTAAAAAAGAATAAATATACTGATGTAATAAATAAAGAGTCTAATATTTCATATTTTTCTCAACAGTTATATAAATACTCTATTAGTGCAAGAAAATATATTGGAACTAAAAATACTAGGTTATTGGAAAAGTACTGTAAACTATTTGATGTAGATTATTTAGATAGAGATATACTAGAAATTAGTGGAGGAGAATTTGTTAAACTTTCGCTAATAAGATGTTTAGTTAAAGATACCCCTATATTAATTCTTGATGAACCTACTAATAACCTAGATAATGGGACTACAGAAAAGGTTCAAGTAGTATTAAATGAACTTAGTAAAAACAAAACTATTATAGTATCAACACATGATGAAAGATTAAATTTAGATTATCATACAGAGTATATATTTGAAGGCGGAGAAATTATTAAAAATTCAAAAGAGGATAATAAATATGGGAATGTAGAATATGAAGAATCAAAAGTAAAACAAAATCAAAATATATTTTCGTATATTTTCCAATCTAAATTTAATAAACTAATGATAAGTTTAATTTCAATATTATTAATTATTATTTCATTGATTGCTGCGAGTTTCATTAGATTTAATGTACCATTAGAAAGTAAATTAGATAATAATAATTATATTGAAATTTTGTTTATAGCTGAACCGTATGCGTCTTATATAGAGGCTACAGTGCCTAAAGCAGAAATAGAATCAAAATATATAAATGCAAGTGATTATTTCGATTCGAAGGAGTTAATAGACTTAGGGAATAGAGACTTTGTTGATAAGTTATATGTTATTGATCAGGGATATCTTAATGAAATTAATAATGAGTCAGATGAACTTAAAATTTTCTCTATACCTAATAGTATAACTGATTCGCCAAACTATCAACGTGCATATCCAGGATGCGAAGGGTTCTTAATAGCAGGAAGATTGCCAACAGATAATGAATTAGAAGCAGTTGTATCATATGAACAAATGCAAAAACAATGGAATTATACTGGAGATATAAATAAAATAATTGGAACAGAAATCAAGTTAAATAATAAAAACTATAGGATAGTTGGATTAACTAATTTGCCAGTTGTAACAATTTCTTTTGAAAATAATTCTAAGAATGCTTATGGTGTTATTGAAGTTCATAAAAATTCAGAAGATAGTTTAAACAATATATTAAGTAAAATGAGTAACCAAGGATATGATAAGTCAGATTTGTTTTATAGAAATATTTTTGTTGAATATAATGAGGGTAGTGAAGAAGAGTTGATGAACTATCTTGTTAAGCACGGTCCAAGTTATCAATATTATTCTAATTACGCAAATGATATTGTTACTTATTATAAATATAAAAGTATTTTACCTAAAATGATTATAGTATCCTTATTATTATCAATATCTTCTTGTGTATTATTAATAATTACTAGTAGAAGGTCATTTATTATAATTGATGAATATATAAAAGATATGGATAATATAAATTTTAAACCAATAAAAAATATATCAAATTTGTATAAGGTACTATATGCTGATTTCTTGATTTTATTACCAATTGTTATAATAATTGCTTATGTAATTCTAGGGAGTTCATTAGGGTTACTAATGATGCTACCATTTTTATTAATATGTTCAATGACATTTATGTGCGCTATTTCAATATTGAGAGTTATAGATAAAAGAAATGTTTAAGTATTACATTTTTTTTATAATTATATCAATATTACATGAATTAGGTCATTTTATAGCGCTTAAATTTTTTAAAGTAAAAGTTGATAGAATTGTAATAGGTAACGTGATTTATAAAAAGATTAAAAAGATAAGATTATCTCCAATTGTTTTAACATGTTATATTGATTTTTCATCAAAAGGATATGAAAAATTGAATCTATTTGCTAAGCTAATTATAATTATTTCAGGACCTTTGATGAATTTTATTATATTCATATTACTACCAAAGGAGCAAGTGGTATACAAATTTATTACATTATTAGTTGGAGTAAGCTCATTAATGCCAGTTCCATTTTTTAATACAGATGGGATGAATGCTATAAAAGAAATACTTAAATATAAAAAGGTTAAGGTATAAAATCCAAACAGAGGGTAGTAGTATTTAGATATTAAAAATAAAAAGTAGTATACTTTAGTAGAAAGATATCTTTCTACGACTTATAAATTATTAATAGGGATTTTATTTAACTTGCATAAAAAAGGTTGTAATTTAAGTTTAGGCTTAGGTTACAACCTTTTTATTTTGCATCTAATATGCTTAAATAATAAAAAATATTTCAAAAAGGTATTGCAAAATCAAAAAGTTGGAATATAATAAAACTATACCACCCCCTGGGGGTGGGGGTAAAAAGAATAGGAATTATCTTTTTATATAAAATATAATTATGATCTAAAGGAGATGAATGCTTTGAAAGATAAATATAAGATAAGCGGAATGACCTGTTCTGCATGTGCAAATAGAATCGAAAAAGGTGTAAGCAAGATGGAGGGTGTTAAAGAAGCAAATGTAAACTTTGCAACTGAAACTTTAAATGTAGAGTATGATGATTCTGCACTTAAGCCATTAGATATTGAAAATAAGGTTGAGAAGCTAGGCTATAAGGTAGAAAAAAATATTGAATCTCATAACTATAAGATAGAAGGGATGACATGTACTGCCTGTGCAAGTAGAGTTGAAAAAGTTACAAATAAAATGCCAGGTGTTGAGAATGCTGTAGTTAATTTTGCAACAGAAAAGTTATCAATAAGCTTTGATGCAGATAAAGTAACTTTTGGAGAAGTTAAGGCTACTGTTGAAAAAGCAGGATATAAGTTAATAAGAGAAGAAGATAATGTTAATAATGAAGGAAAAAAAGTTACTGAACAAAGTAAGTTATTAAAAAGATTAATATTATCATTAATATTTACAGTTCCACTATTAATAATAACAATGGGACATATGGTGGGTATGCCACTGCCAGAAATTATAGATCCAATGATGAATCCATTGAACTTTGCTATTATTCAATTAGTATTAACTCTTCCTGTAGTTTTAACAGGATATAAGTTCTATTCTATAGGATATAGAAATTTATTTAAGTTAAGTCCTAATATGGATTCTTTAATTGCAATAGGAACTAGTGCAGCATTTATTTATAGCCTTTATGGAACTTATCAGATTTATATGGGTGATGCACATTTTGCAATGATGTTATATTATGAAGCGTCAGCAACAATATTAGCATTAATTACACTAGGTAAGTATTTGGAAGCTGTTTCAAAAGGAAAGACATCTCAAGCAATTAAAAAGCTTATGGGATTAGCTCCAAAAACAGCAACTATAGTTAGAAATGGTAAGGAAATAGTTCTTCCAATTGACGAAGTTATTGTTGGTGATATAGTTATTGTTAAACCAGGTGAAAAATTGCCAGTTGATGGTGAAGTTGTTGAAGGAAATACATCAGTTGATGAAGCTATGCTTACAGGGGAAAGTATTCCTGTAGAAAAGACTGTTGGAAGTAAGGTAATAGGTGCAAGTATTAATAAAACAGGATTTATTAAATATAAAGCAACTAAGGTTGGTAAAGATACTGCATTAGCTCAAATTATTAAGCTAGTTGAAGATGCTCAAGGATCAAAGGCTCCAATTGCAAAAATGGCTGATATAATATCATCATACTTTGTACCAATAGTAATTGGTCTTGCTATATTTGCAAGCGTAGCTTGGTTAATAGCTGGAGAAACTGGAACATTCTCATTAACTATTTTTATAGCAGTTTTAGTTATAGCGTGTCCATGTGCATTAGGTCTTGCAACACCAACAGCTATTATGGTTGGAACAGGGAAAGGTGCTGAGTATGGAGTATTAATTAAAGGTGGAGAAGCCTTAGAAGTTACTCATAAAGTTGATACTATTGTATTTGATAAGACAGGTACAATCACAGAAGGCAAGCCAGTTGTTACTGATATTGTTACAAAGAATATATCTAAGGATGATTTATTAGTATTAGCTGCAAGTAGTGAAAAAGGTTCAGAACATCCACTAGGAGAAGCTATAGTAAAGGGTGCAGAAGAAAAGAATCTTTCATTAAAAGAGATATCTAACTTTAAAGCAATTCCTGGACATGGAATTCAAGTTGAAATAGAAGGAAAGACTATATTACTTGGTAATAAGAAATTAATGGTTGGGAACTCTATAGAAATTGGAGATTTAGGAAATGAATCTGATAGATTAGCTAATGAAGGTAAGACACCTATGTATATTGCAATAGATAATACATTAGAAGGAATAATTGCTGTTGCAGATACAGTTAAGTCAAGCAGTAATGAAGCAATTGAAAATCTTCACAAAATGGGAATAAAGGTTGCAATGATTACTGGAGATAATAAGAAGACAGCTGATGCAATTGCTAAGCAAGTTGGAATAGATATAGTATTATCTGAAGTATTACCGGAAGATAAGGCTAGTGAAGTTAAGAAGCTTCAAGAAAAGGGTAGTAAGGTAGCAATGGTTGGAGACGGAATTAACGATGCTCCAGCATTAGCACAAGCTGATATTGGAATTGCCATAGGAACAGGAACAGATGTAGCTATAGAATCAGCTAATATAGTTCTTATGAAGGGCGATTTAAGAGATGTATCTACAGCTATTAAATTAAGTAAAGCAACTATTAGAAATATAAAACAAAACTTATTCTGGGCATTTGGATATAATGTTTTAGGAATACCAGTAGCTATGGGATTATTACATGTATTTGGTGGACCTTTATTAAACCCAATGATTGCTGCAGCTGCAATGAGTTTAAGCTCAGTATCAGTATTAACAAATGCATTAAGATTAAGAGGATTTAATCCTAATAAATAATTAGTTAAGGAGAAATGAAGGATGAAAAAGAAGATTTTAATTGAAGGAATGAGTTGTAATAATTGTGTAGCTCATGTGACTGAAGCATTAAATGAGTTAGATGATTCAAAGAACGTAGAAGTAAATCTAAATGGAAAATATGCATTAGTTGAAACAAATGTGCAAGATGATATCATAACTGAAAAGATCGAAGATATGGGATATGATGTTGTTAAAATACAAAATATTTAGGTAGAAATAGAGGCTGATATTCATTAGAGTATCAGCCTTTTTTATGGATATATTATAGATATTAATATTTTTAAGTAATATTTAAGAAATGAAAAATATATTTTTGAAAAATTTAGGTGTATAATCTAATAAAATACCTTAATGAATTAGAAAATTATAAATATTTAAGGAAATTGTAGTATGTAAAAGGAGAAAAAGATGGGAACGGAGAAGAAGAGGGAATTTATAATAAACGTAATTTATCTACTGATTATAGGTGCTATTTTATATATTACTTTAAAATATGCCCTTGGATGGTTTTTACCTTTTGTAGTTGGATTTGGTATAGCCTTTATTCTTAAGCCAGTAATAAATTTAATTACTAAAAAATTAAAAATTAAGAGGAAGGTTGTAGCTGGATTAACAGTTTTAGTTTTTTATGCAACAGTAGGAGCTTTATTTACATTATTACTATTTAAGCTTGGATTAGTGATGAAGGATTTATTTACAAAGCTACCAAGTTTATATGTAAATACTATTGAACCTTTAATATATGAACTAGCTGCTAAGGCAGAAGATATTTTAGTTAATTTAGACCCTGCATTACTTGATGCTATTAAACAAACTATAACATCAATAGCTGATTCTTTAGGATCTATAATTTCAAGTGTATCTTCAGGAGTTGTTTCTTTTATAACATCAACAGTTTCTGTAGTTCCTAGTTTCTTTGTAATAGTTATTTTCTCTATAATTTCATCATTCTTTTTTGCTATGGATTATGAAAAAATTACAGGGTTTGTAATGAGACAGTTTTCACCTAAAGCAAGAGAAATTGTATTAGATATTAAAGAATATATTGTAGGAACTTTATTTAAGATAATAAAGGCATATTCAATAATAATCAGTATAACCTTTATAGAGCTTTCAATTGGGCTTTCTATACTTAGAGTTGAAAATGCTATTGCAATTGCATTCTTAATTGCTTGCGTTGATGTATTACCTGTTTTAGGAACAGGTGGAATAGTAATACCTTGGATATTTATTGAGTTATTTAAAGGTAATATATTCTTAGCTGTTGGATTAACTATAATTTATGTAGTAATTACTGTAATTAGAAATATAATTGAGCCTAAGATAGTTGGTGGGCAAATAGGATTACATCCTTTGATTATACTAATGTGTATGTTTATTGGTGTTAAGATATTTGGATTCCTAGGATTATTTTTATTACCTATAATAGTAATAATATTAAAAAATTTAAATGATAGTGGGAAAATACATATTTTTAAATAGTATGTAAAAGTAAAAACATTAGGAGAATGGTATGGAAATAGAATTTTATGAAAGTGGTAGTGTTGAAAATGAAAAACTATTATATGCAATAGTAGTTTCTAGATATAATGGTAAGTGGGTTTTTGTAAAGCATAAGGAAAGAACTACTTGGGAAATACCAGCTGGTCATAGGGAAGAAAATGAAGATATAAAATACACAGCTGAAAGAGAGCTTTTTGAAGAAACAGGAGCAGAAGAACATAATATAACATATATATGTGATTATTCCTTAAAATTTGAAGGCGATAAAAGTTATGCTGCATTATTTTTTGCTGAAATAGATAAACTAGGAGAATTACCTGATTATGAAATTGGAGAAGTGAAATTTTTTGATGATATTCCAGAAAATCTTACTTATCCTAATATTCAGCCTAAGTTGTTTTATAAGGTAAAAGAAGAAATAAAAAAATTTGTTTTTTAATATATATAGTATTATTATTAAATTATAAATAGCAAACGGGGTGAGTAACTTATGATGATGAATACTCATAAGTCTTTAGCACAACAGTTTATTAACGGCCTAGGAGATGACAAAAGTTTTATAATCAGTAGTGGGCATTTTATATGGGGAAATTTAAAACCTGACGCAGCATCTAAATATAAATTTAAAAAGCATTATTTTGATGAAAGTTTTGATATGATAGTTAAGAAGATTGAATTTTTATCTGCCTTAACATTAGATGATATTTATATAAGATATTCAGTAGGAAAATTTAATCAGGAGTTAGGAGTAATATGTCATTTCTTATGTGATTACTTCTGTGTCCCACATTTTCAAAGATGGGAATTTAAAAGTCCTAGTGCTGTAAAGGACCATGTTCTATACGAGAATGACCTAAATAAATATGCTAAACTTTGCACAATAAGAAGAGATATAAATACTAGTTTAACATCAGAAGATATAAGAAAATATATAATAAGCCTTCAAAAAGAATATGAAGGTAGCGTTTCTTATGAGAAGGACTTAATATATGCAAGTCATATATGTAATACAGTAATGCACTTAATATTAGATGAAGTAATTTTAAACCAAAGGTTAAAAGAGCATATAGCTTTAGTTATATAATATTGAAACTCAGAATTTCTGGGTTTCTTTTTTTATTTTTTGGGGAAAATATATTTAAAAAATATATATATTTAAAAGGCAAATAATGTTGACAAAAAAATGAAATATTCATATAATATAAACAAAGGAACATATGAGTAGATGTTCATATGTTAAAATGAATGGAGGAAGTTTTGATGGAAGGAAATAAAGTTGAAAGCTGTAATTGTACTATAATTCATAAGGATGTAGTTGAAAGAGTTAAAGAAAGCTTACCAGATGAAGAAGTTTTATATGACTTATCAGATCTTTTTAAAGCTTTTAGTGATTCTACAAGAATAAAGATATTACATGCACTGTTTCAAGAAGAATTATGTGTTTGTGATTTAGCGGCTTTACTAGAAATGACCCAATCTGCTATTTCACATCAGCTAAGAGTTTTAAAAGCTAACAAGCTTGTAAAGTTTAGAAGAGATGGAAAGGTAATATATTATTCCCTAGCAGATGATCATATTAAGCATATCTTCCATGAAGGCTTTAAGCATATATTAGAATAAGGAAGTGGTGATAAAATGAGTAACAAAGATATTAAACTAGTATTATCAGGATTAACATGCGCTAACTGTGCTAATAAAATAGAAACAAGAGTTAATGATTTAGATGGAGTAAAGGAAGCTAATTTAAATTTTACAACTTCCACTTTAATAATAGAAGTAGATGGTAGTAAAGAAGCTGAAGAATTAGTAGTTAAGGCCAAAGAAATAATAAATAAGCTTGAGCCAGAAGTTAAGGTTTATAATAAGAATGAAGTTAAGGAACCAATAATAAATACTTCTTCTTGTACTAATGGAACTTGTTCCATAGTAGAAAATTCAGGTGATAAAGATAGTCATAATCATCATTCTCATAGTGACTCTCATAGTCACTCCCATGAAGAAGGACATGGCCATTCTCATGAACACGATCATTCTCATAGTGAACCAATAACTTTAAAGGAGAACTTAGCTTTAATAATAGGAGTAGTAATATACGCAATTGCAATAGCATTTAAAAATGGATCTACATTAAATACAATATTATTTGTAGTAAGTTATCTTTTAATAGGTGGAAATGTTTTAATTACAGCATTTAAAAATATAATAAGAGGAGAGATCTTCGATGAAAACTTCTTAATGACAGTAGCTACTTTAGGAGCATTCTTTGTTGGAGAATATCCAGAAGCTGTAGCAGTTATGTTATTCTATGAAGTTGGTGAGTTATTCCAATCTTATGCTGTTAATAGATCAAGAAAATCAATAACTTCACTTATGAATATAAGAGCTGATTATGCTAATGTAATAAGAAATGGTATAGAAGAGAAAGTTAATCCAGAAACAGTTAATATAGATGAAGAAATTATTGTAAGACCAGGAGAAAGAGTACCTCTAGATGGTGTTGTTATAGATGGAACAAGCTTTGTAGATACTTCAGCTTTAACTGGAGAATCAGTTCCTAGAGAAATATCTGTAAATGAGGAAATTCTAGCTGGATGTATTAATACTAATGGAGTTTTAAAAGTTAAGGTAAGCAAGAACTTTAAAGAATCAACAGTTTCAAGAATCCTTGAATTAGTTGAAAATGCTTCAAATAAAAAAGCTCCAACTGAAAAGTTTATTACAAGATTTGCAAGAGTGTATACTCCAATAGTAGTATTCCTAGCTTTAGCACTTGCAATAATACCTCCTTTGGTAATGAAGGATGCAACATTTAATGAATGGATATATAGGGCATCAATATTCTTAATAGTATCTTGTCCATGTGCATTAGTTGTATCTATACCACTTGGATTGTTTGCAGGTATAGGTGGTGCATCAAGAAAAGGAATATTAGTTAAGGGTGGAAATTATTTAGAAGCTTTAAAAAATATAGATACAGTAGTATTTGATAAAACAGGTACTTTAACTAAAGGTGTATTTAAAGTTACAGAAATAAATAATGTAAATATAGAAAAAGAAGAATTATTAAAAGTTGCAGCTATTTCAGAAAGTAATTCAAACCATCCAATAGCTCAATCAATAATAAAAGAATATGGCAAAGATGTTACTTCTGTAGAAATTAAAGATTATGAAGAAATAAGCGGACATGGTATTAAAGCTAGCATAGATGGATTGGAAGTATTAATAGGGAACCACAAGCTTATGGAAAAATTCAATATAGCTTATAATAAGGTGGATTCTATAGGTACTATAGTTCATATTGCAATAAATAATGAGTACAAAGGCAATATAGTAATATCTGATGAAATAAAAGAAACATCAAAAGAAGCTATAAGTGAATTAAGAGAAATTGGTGTTAAGCAATCAGTAATGTTAACAGGAGACAATAAATCTGTAGCAGATAAGGTTTCAGGAATGATAGGTTTAGATAAAGTATATTCAGAATTATTACCTGGAGATAAGGTAGAAAAATTAGAAGAGATAATTAATAACAATAAGTCAGATGGTAAAGTAATATTTGTTGGAGATGGTATAAATGATGCTCCAGTTCTAGCAAGAGCAGATATAGGTGTTGCTATGGGTGGTATAGGATCAGATGCAGCTATTGAAGCAGCAGACGTAGTTTTAATGAAGGATGATCCAAAGGCTTTAGTAGATGCTATAAAAGTAGCAAGAAAAACTAATAAAGTATTATGGCAAAATATAATATTAGCATTAGTAGTTAAGGTATTAGTATTATGCTTAGGTGCCTTAGGAATGGCTAATATGTGGGAAGCAGTAATTGCTGACGTAGGAGTAACTGTATTGGCAGTAATAAACTCAACTAGATGTCTTAAGTAAATGCCTAAAATTATTTATTGACAAAAATCGATGTTTTTCTTATAATGATTTAGGTTGAGAACATTCAGGCAAAAGGGAGCATGCTAGATTTTACTTTAAGTACAAGTTAGCTTGTATAATTGAGACTTATGTATAACGTATCTGCTAAGTTATACATAAGTCTAATTTTTTATTTAGTAAATTGTTAAAAATATTAATAAACAATATTGTTTATTTGTTTTGATTATTTTAAAATAGTATTAAGCAGAATAAAATATGAATATAAAATTAAATAATTATGTTGAAAATAATCTAAATTTTAACAGTATATAGGTGGAAACTTTGGTAAAAAATTAACTTTATTTTTATGGCTTTTAAAAAAGTTTGTTAAATACATAACTTGGAGTGTTTTAAAATTGCTAAAAAAGTGGTAAACTATTGTAAAATGGATTAATGTTTGATTTAATTTAAAAATATAAGAAAATTAGGAGAAGAATTATTATGGATAAGAAAAAGAATATTTCAATGGCCGTAATTAAGAGATTACCTAAATACCATAGATATTTACAAGAATTATTAAAAAATGATGTAGATAGAATTTCCTCAAAGGAATTAGGGGAAAAGATAGGATTTACGGCGTCACAAATTAGACAAGATTTAAATTGCTTCGGAGATTTCGGGCAACAAGGATATGGATATAATGTTAAGGATCTTTACAATCAAATTAGCTTAATATTAGGACTGAATAGAGAGTATAAAGGTATTATAATCGGTGCTGGTAATATAGGGCAAGCAATTGCTAATTATAGCAGATTTTCTCAAGTAGGACTTAATATAGGAGCAATATTTGATGCAAACCCTAAACTTATAGGAATGAGAATTAGGGATATTGAAATTGAAGATATTGACGTGTTAAAAAGTTATTTAAGAGAAAACGTAGTTGATATTGGTATAATTTGTGTACCAAGAATAAATGCTCAAAAAGTATGTGATATTTTAGTGGAAAATGGAGTAACAGGTATATGGAATTTTGCTCCTGTTGATTTAGTTGTTCCAGAAGATATTACAGTAGAAAATGTACATTTATCAGAAAGTTTACTAACGCTTATATACTTATTACACGATAAAGATGAAAATAATTAGTAAATTAAGACATGGGTTTATTTAGAAATAGTTATTGCAAAAGAAAATTTAAGAGTTTATAATAATAATTGAAGCATCGCTTCAATTATTTTTTAATTTCAATTGTTATAAGATTAACAATTAAAATTAATTAATATTCATATTATGTTATTAAAAAAAATTATATAATCATGGTTAAAAGGGAGGGAACTTTAACATGGAATTAAAAAACATAATCCTTGAAAAAAATGAACACTTAGCTGTTGTTACTATCAATAGACCTAAGGCATTAAATGCATTAAATTCAGAAACATTAAAAGACCTAGATATAGTTCTAGAAGACTTAGAAAAGGATAACAATATCTACTGTGTTATATTAACTGGTTCTGGAGAAAAAGCTTTTGTAGCTGGAGCTGATATATCTGAAATGAAAGACTTATCAGAAGAAGAAGGAAGAAACTTTGGGCTTTTAGGAAATAGAGTTTTCAGAAGATTAGAAAAACTAGATAAGCCTGTAATAGCTGCTGTATCTGGATTTGCTCTAGGTGGCGGTTGTGAGCTTGCAATGGCTTGTGATATTAGAATAGCTTCTGAAAAAGCTAAGTTTGCTCAACCTGAAGCAGGACTTGGAATTACACCAGGTTTTGGTGGAACTCAAAGATTACCTAGATTAGTAGGTGAAGGAAAAGCAAAAGAACTTATTTATACTTGTGCTACTATTAAGGCTGATGAAGCGTTAAGTATTGGATTAGTAAATAAGGTAGTTCCTTTAGAATCATTAATGGATGAAGCAAAGGCTATGGCCAATTTAATTATAGCTAATGCTCCAATAGCAGTTAAACTATGTAAAGATGCAATAAATAGGGGAATGCAAGTTGACATAGATAAGGCTGTTGAAATAGAAGCAGAGGACTTTGGTAAATGTTTTGCAACAGAAGACCAAAAAGAAGGTATGACTGCTTTTATGGAAAGAAGAGCTAAAAATTTTTCTAACAAATAGTCGGAAAAAATAAAATATATAAAATAATTATAATATTTGAAATTTAATTATTTCATTTTAAGTTGCAATATCGAGGAGGTATAATTAATGAATTTCCAATTAACTAGAGAACAAGAATTAGTAAAGCAAATGGTTAGAGAATTCGCTGTGAATGAAGTTAAGCCAATAGCTGCTGAAATTGATGAAACAGAAAGATTCCCTATGGAAAATGTTGAAAAGATGGCTAAACTAGGAATGTTAGGAATTCCATTTTCTAAAGAATTTGGTGGAGCTGGTGGAGATACTCTTTCTTATATAATGGCAGTTGAAGAGTTATCTAAGGTATGCGGAACTACAGGAGTTATAGTTTCAGCTCATACATCACTATGTGCATCTTTAATAGATCAATTCGGTACTAAGGACCAAAAGGAAAAGTATTTAACAGACTTAGCTACTGGTAAAAAGCTTGGTGCTTTTGGATTAACTGAACCAGGTGCTGGTACAGATGCAGCAGGACAACAAACTGTAGCAGTTAAAGATGGAGACAATTATATATTAAATGGATCAAAGATATTCATCACTAATGGGGGAGTGGCTGAAACATTTATTATATTTGCAATGACAGATAAATCTAAAGGAACTAAGGGTATTTCAGCATTTATAGTTGAAAAAGACTTTGAAGGTTTCTCAATTGGTAAGAAAGAAGAGAAGCTTGGAATTAGAGCATCATCAACTACTGAACTAGTAATGAGTAACTGCGTAGTTCCTAAGGAAAACTTAATTGGACAAGAAGGTAAGGGATTTGGAATAGCTATGAAAACTCTTGATGGAGGAAGAATAGGTATTGCAGCTCAAGCTTTAGGTATTGCTGAAGGTGCTTTTGAAGAAGCAGTTAATTATATGAAGGAAAGAAAACAATTCGGAAGACCATTATCTGCATTCCAAGGATTACAATGGATGATAGCAGATATGGATGTAAAAATTGAAGCAGCTAAGCACTTAGTTTATAAAGCAGCATGGCTTAAAGACAACAAGCTTCCATACAGTGTAGAAGCAGCAAGAGCTAAGCTTTATGCAGCAGAAGTAGCTATGGATGTAACTACAAAAGCTGTTCAAATCTTTGGTGGATATGGATACACTAAAGAATATCCAGTTGAAAGAATGATGAGAGATGCTAAGATAACTGAAATATATGAAGGAACATCTGAAGTTCAAAAGATGGTTATTTCAGGAAGCGCTTTAAGATAAGGGGAGGATTTATAAATGAATATAGTAGTTTGTTTAAAACAAGTTCCAGATACAGCAGCTGTTAAAATTGATCCAAAAACAGGAACACTTATAAGAGATGGAGTTCCATCAATAATAAATCCAGAAGACAAGCATGCGTTAGAAGCTGCTTTAACAATAAAGGATAATAATGGAGGAAAGGTTACTGTAATCAGTATGGGACCTCCACAAGCAAAAAATGCTTTAAGAGAAGCTTTATGTATGGGAGCTGATGAAGCTATCCTTATTACAGATAGAGCTTTTGCAGGAGCTGATACTTTAGCAACATCTAAGGCATTAGCTGGAGCATTAAAGAAATTAGAATATGATATAGTATTCGCTGGAAGACAAGCTATTGATGGAGATACAGCTCAAGTTGGACCAGAAATAGCAGAACACTTAAATATACCTCAAGTAACTTATGTTCAAGATGTAAAGGTAGAAGAAGATGGTTTATTAGTAAACAGAGCTTTAGAAGATGGATATGAATTAATTAAAGTTCAAGCTCCAGTTCTTTTAACAGCAATTAAAGAATTAAATGAACCAAGATATATGAATGTTCAATATATATTTGACACAGCTAACAAAGAAATTCAAATCTGGTCAGCAGATGATATAGATGTAAATAAAGAAGAGCTTGGACTTAAAGGTTCTCCAACTAAGGTTAAGAAGACTATGACTAAGGAAACTAAGGGAGCAGGAGAAATAATAAATGAAGTTCCACAAGAAGCTGCAAAATATGTATTAGCAAAATTAAAAGAAAAACACTACATCTAAGATTTGGGAGGTAAATGAAGATGAGTATAGCAGATTACAAAGGCGTTTGGGTATTTGCTGAGCAAAGAGAAGGAGAACTTCAAAAGGTTTCTCTAGAATTACTTGGTGAAGGTAGAAAGATTGCAGATAAATTAGGGGTTAAATTAACAGCACTTTTAATAGGAGATAATGTAAAAGGATTAGCTGATACATTAGGAAGACATGGTGCTGATGAAGTATTAGTAGCTGAAAATGAAGGGTTAAAACATTATACAACTGATGGTTATACAAAGGTTATTTGTGACTTAGCAAATGAGAGAAAGCCAGGAATATTATTTATAGGTGCAACATTCATAGGTAGAGACTTAGGTCCAAGAGTTGCAGCTAGATTATCTACAGGATTAACAGCTGACTGTACAGTTTTAGATGTTGATGTTGAAAAAGCAGATTTACTTGCAACAAGACCTGCTTTTGGTGGTAACTTAATGGCAACAATTGCTTGTCCAGATCATAGACCACAAATGGCAACAGTAAGACCAGGAGTATTCTCTAAGCTTGCTGATGAAGACAGAAAGTTCACTGTTGAAGAAGTAGCAGTTGAATTAAAAGATTCAGATATAAGAACTAAAATAGTTGAAATAGTAAAAGAAACTAAAGAAGTAGTAGATATAAGTGAAGCTAACTTTATCGTTGCTGGTGGTAGAGGAGTTGGTTCTAAAGAAAATGTTAAGCTTTTAGAAGAATTAGCAGAAGCTTTAGGCGGAACTGTAGCTGGATCAAGAGCAGCTGTTGAAAATGGCTGGATTGATAAGGAATATCAAGTAGGTCAAACAGGTAAGACAGTAAGACCTAACATTTATATAGCTTGTGGTATTTCAGGAGCTATCCAACACGTTGCTGGTATGCAAGATTCAGATCTTATAATAGCAATCAATAAGGATGCTAGTGCTCCAATTATGCAAACAGCTGATTATGCTGTAGTTGGAGACTTATTAAAAGTAGTACCAGAAATGACTGCACAATTAAAAGCATTAAAAGACAATGAATAGTTAAAATTGGAAAATGAGTAATTTATAATGTATAATGTAGAATGAAGGAAATAACTCAGGCAAGCTGAGTTATGAACTTAAGGTAATTTAGCCCTTGGCTAAATTACCTTAATTATCAATTATATATTAAAAATAGGAGGGTGTTTTAAATGGAAAAGATTTTTGTTATAGGCGCTGGAACTATGGGTGCTGGAATAGTTCAAGCTTTTGCTCAAAAAGGTTATGAAGTTATAGTTAGAGACATAAAGGATGAATTCGTTGAAAGAGGAATTAATGGAATCTCTAAAGGATTATCTAGATTAGTAACTAAAGGAAAAATGACTGAAGAAGATAAAGAAGCAGTTCTTGGAAGAATATCAGGAACTACAGATTTAGCACTTGCTGAAGATTGTGACTTAGTTATTGAAGCTGCTGTAGAAAATATGGAAATTAAGAAAAGCATTTTTGCTGAATTAGATGGAATCTGTAAAGAATCTACTATTTTAGCTTCTAATACTTCATCTTTATCTATTACTGAAGTTGCTTCAGCTACTAAGAGACCAGATAAGGTTATAGGAATGCACTTCTTTAACCCAGCTCCAGTAATGAAGCTAGTTGAAGTTATAAGAGGAATAGCTACATCTCAAGAAACTTTTGATGCTGTAAAAGAATTATCAGTAGCAATTGGAAAAGAGCCAGTAGAAGTTGCTGAAGCTCCAGGATTTGTAGTTAACAGAATACTTATCCCTATGATAAATGAAGCTACTTTCATTCTTCAAGAAGGAATTGCTTCAGTAGAGGATATAGATACTTCAATGAAATATGGTGCAAACCATCCAATGGGACCATTAGCATTAGGAGATCTTATTGGATTAGATGTATGCTTAGCTATTATGGATGTTTTATATAATGAAACTGGAGATAGCAAGTACAGAGCAAGCAGTCTTTTAAGAAAATACGTTAGAGCTGGATATCTAGGTAGAAAGACTGGAAGAGGTTTTTACACTTACTAAAAATTAAGATATATATTACCGAAAAAAGGCCTTGCTTCCTTATGAGCAAGGCCTTTTTTCAATTAACAGTTAACAATGTTCAATTAATTGTTAACTATTAATTGATAATTGTCATAATCCTTATGGTATAATTAAGGAATAGTTTGTTTGTTTTAAGGGGATAAATAAATTGTATATGAGGTGAAATAATGAATTTTGAAAAAGTAAGTTTTGAAGAAAATAAAGTAGTTTTAGAAGGTCTAAAGAACTTTGATATTAAGCAAATATTAGAGTGTGGCCAATGCTTTAGATGGGATAAAATTAGTGATACAAATTATATAATTGTAGCTTATGGAAGAGTAGTAGAAGTATTACAAGAGGGGGATAAGGCTACTATATATAACTCTAATGAAGAAGATTTTAATAATATATGGATTAATTATTTTGATTTAGAAAGAGATTATGATGAAATTAAGTCTGTATTAGCTCAGGATGAAATTTTAAGAAAAAGTGTAGAGTTCGGATATGGAATTAGAATTTTAAATCAAGATCCTTTTGAAATGTTAGTAAGCTTTATAATATCAGCTAGAAATAGTATTCCATCAATTAAGAAGACTGTTAAGAAGATATGTGAAGCATGGGGAGAAAGAATAGTATATAAGGGAGAGGAATATTATACATTCCCAACACCTTTGGCAATTAAAAATGCAACTCTAGAGGATATTCAAGGAACAGGAGCTTCTTTTAGAAGTAAATACATAGTAGATACTATAAAAAAGGTTAATGAAGCTATAGAGGTTAAGGAAGATATGGAGAAAAATCCTAATAAGTATAGTGAAAGACCTGAAATTTTAGATTTTGATTTAGAATATATTAAATCTTTAAATGATGATGAATGTCATGTAGCATTACAAAAATTTATGGGAGTAGGAGCTAAGGTTGCTGATTGTATAATGTTATTCTCAATGGCAAAACATTCAGCTTTCCCAGTAGATGTATGGGTTAAGAGAGCAATGATCTATTTTTATGTAGCACCGGATGTATCTTTAAATAAGATGAGAGTATTTGCAAGAGATAAGTTTGGAGCTTTCTCAGGTATGGCTCAGCAATATCTTTTCTATTATGCTAGGGAAAACAAGATAGAAGTTTAGTATAAAAATAATTAAAATATTAGAGAAATTTCAGAAAAATCCGATTTTAGTAACATATTATATTGGAAAATTTTCTTAATAATTATATAATTAGATTAGTGGGTTTTTATATACTATAGCTATAATATACATAATTTATTTGTAGTAATAAATAGAATAATAGTAAATATCCAATAATAAATAATAAAATTTTTAAGAGTATGTAGGGGGAAGAAGTATGTATTATTTAGGAATTGACGGTGGCGGAACTAAAACAAGATATCTATTAGTAGATGAAAAGCTTAATAAAGTAGCTGATGTTGAAGGTTCTACTATTCACATTCATCAAGTAGGAGTTGAAGGGATTCAAAAAGAATTAACTGAAAATATTTCAAAGGTTTGTGAAGAAGCTAAGATATCAGTAAATGATATAGCATATGCTTTCGCAGGAGTACCAGGATATGGTGAAAGCCTTGAAGATATGAAGAAGATTGATGCGGCTATAAAAGAAGTTATGGTAATACCTTACTCAATCGATAATGATTCAGTTAATGGTTGGGCAGGAGGAACTGCTTGTAAGCCAGGAGTTAACATAGTAGCAGGTACTGGAAGTATAGCTTATGGAAGAAATGCAGAAGGCAAGCTTGCTAGATGTGGTGGATTTGGACCTGGAATAGGTGATGATGGTGGAGCATATTGGATAGCTTTAAAGACTATCAATGAATACACTAAGCAAAAAGATGGAAGAAAAGAAAAGACTGCTTTATTTGATATATTAGAAAAAGAATATAATATTACTTATCAATATGAAATAGTTGATGTAGTATTCAATAGATTACAATTTAACAGAACTGAAATAGCTAAGTTTGCAACTATATGTTGCTTAGCAGCTGATGCTGGATGTCCTGTATGTAAAAACATATTTAGAGAATCAGCAGCTGAATTATTTAGCCATATTCAAGCTATATCTAAGATATTAAACTTTACTGATGAATTTGTAGTTTCATATACTGGTGGAGTGTTTAAAGCTGGTAACCATGTGTTAGAACCACTACAAGAAATGATAGATGAATCAGGATTAAAGTGTCATCTACAAGAACCTGCATTAGATCCATGGAATGGATCAGTATTATTAGCTTACTCTTTAGCAGGAAATACTGTACCAGATAATGCAAAGGATATTTTAAAATAGATTAATTAATAAAATTGTATGAGCTTAATATATAATTCTTATTATATATTAAGCTCTATTTTTATTATTAAGGAAATTTTAGAGTACTAAGGTTATTATTTCAAATTTACCTATTTAAACATTTACAAGTGTGATATAATAAAGTTAATTTTATAGGGGGAGTTGGTGTAATGAAATATTTAATTGAATTACTAGTGCTAGCTGCAATAACATTTACCTTAATATTTATATCTACTTTTAATATTGCAAATAGTACATTAAAAGAAAAAGTTAAGAGATCATGGGCAGGAATAATTTTAATGTTACCTATTATATCTTTAATTGGAGGTATATTTTTTTTACTATTCCAACTGGTAGTGATGTTATTAGGAGTTGATATTTATTTCTTAGATGTCTTTATAATAGGTTTATATGGAGTATTAATACTATTTGTTGGCGATTTTTTTAGTAAAATTATAATTTCTAATGTAAGTTCTGGGATTTTATCTAGGAAGTATAATGCGGAAAAATTAACGGAAAAAGAGATGTTTAGCATCTTTGAAAGTCATGAAAAAACTATAAAAATGTGGTCATATATACTAATGTTTTTAATAAGTTTATTAATTTATACAGTTATAATGAAACTAAGTATAAATGAGATAAATGCTATGTTTATAGGGATTATTTCTCTTATAAATACTCTAGGATATATCCTGTTTTTTAGAAGGAAAACTTCAGTTGTAGCAGAATAAATAATAATAAATTTAGAGATAAACTAATAGTTAATTTAAAGAAAGTTTAAGTTGATTATTAGTTTTTTCATATACATAAATAGGAAAATTTATCAAATTTCATTGTCGAAAATAAAAGAGTGAAAATTCTAAAAATATTTAAAAAAACAATTGACACATAAGAGGGAAACATTTACAATAAAACCATAGTGGTAGTTACCACTTGGTATTATTTATAATTTATGGAGGTGTTACAATGCCAAATATACTATTAACAAGAGTTGACAACAGATTGATTCATGGACAAGTTGGAGTTACTTGGGTAAATCATTTAGGTGCAAATTTAATATTAGTAGCTAATGATGAAGTAGCTAATGATCCAGTACAACAAAACTTAATGGAAATGGTAGTTCCAGATGCTATTCAAACTAGATTTTTCACTTTAGAAAAAACTATAAATGTAATACATAAGGCTGCCGATAGACAAAAGATATTTCTAGTATGTAAAACCCCACAAGATGTATTAAAACTTATGGAGGGTGGAGTTCCGGTTAAAGAGCTAAATATAGGGAATATGCACTTTAGCGAAGGAAAGGAACAAATATCATCTACTGTTTCAGTTGATGAGAATGATAAGAAAACTATTAGAAAGATATTAGATCGTGGTGTAAAGGTAGAAGTTAGAAGGGTGCCTGAGGAAAAGGTAGAGATTGATATTAGTAAATATGTTTAGGGTACAGATTGAGTAGCTATATATATTTCAATAAATAATCTGCATTTTAAGAATCATAGTATTTTAAGTAAAAAAATGATTTTAAAAGTAGGACACATAATTAAAAGCATATATAGTTTAACTTTTATATAAGTTGATTGTGTAATTACTAACTAACACATTTTACAAATAAAATACAACCAAAAAAATGTAGAAGCTTTATTACAATTTATATATCATTATTTTATTTTAATATAATTTATAGGGAGGTTTAAAAATCATGGAAAACGTTTTTATGCAAGCGTTATTAATTGCTATCTGGGCTGGTATTGCTGGGGTTGATATGTTCGATGGGTTAACTCACATACACAGACCAATAGTAACAGGTTTAGTAGTTGGACTTATTTTAGGTGACATGAAAACAGGACTTATAGTAGGAGGAACTTTAGAACTAGTATGGATGGGTATGGTACCGCTAGCAGGTGCTCAACCACCAAACGTTGTTATTGGGGGAATAATTGGGACAAGCATAGCTATTTTAGGAAAGCTTGAGCCTCAAGCAGCAATAGGTATTGCAGTTCCATTTGCAGTAGCTGCTCAAGCTGGTATAACATTACTATTTACAGCATTCTCACCAATAATGCATACAGCAGATAAATATGCTGAAGAAGCAAATACTAAGGGAATTGATAAAATTAACTATTTAGGAATGGCTATATTATTTGTTTCTTACTTTATATGTGCTTTCTTACCAATATACTTTGGGGCAGACAAAGCAGCTGCTATAGTTGCTATGATACCTGAAAAGTTTATAGGTGGATTAGGTGTTGCAGGTGGAATGATGCCAGCTATAGGTTTTGCAATGTTACTTAGAGTTATGTTTAAAAAGGAATATATGGCTTTCTTAATTGGAGGATTCGTATTAGTTGCATACTTACAAATTCCTATACTTGCATTAGCTTTAATAGGGTTAGCAATTGCAATGTATGATTACTATTTAAAATCAAGTCAACCAGTACAAGTAGTAAAGGAGGAATATGAAGATGGAATCTAATTCAGGATATAAGAACCCAAGTACAGAGAAAGTAATTACTAAAAAAGATTTAAATAAGATGATTTGGAGATCATTCTTCCTTCAAGCATCATTTAACTATGAAAGAATGCAAGCTTGTGGATGGTTATACTCTTTATTACCAGGATTAAAGAAAATCCATACTAATAAAGAAGACCTTTCAGCAGCTATGAAAGATCATTTAGAATTCTTTAATACTCACCCGTTCTTAGTTAACTTTATAATGGGATTAATAATTTCAATGGAAGAAAGTAAGCAAGATAGAAATACAATAAGAGCTATTAAGGTTGCAACAATGGGACCTTTAGGTGGTATTGGAGATGCTTTATTCTGGTTAACTGCACTGCCAATAATAGTTGGTGTAGGTGCTGAACTTGCTATCAATGGAAATATTGCTGGTCCATTTGTATTCTTACTAGCATTTAATGCATTACATTTTGGACTAAGATGGTTCTTAATGAGTTATGGTTATAATACTGGTGTTGGAGCAATAGCTACACTAAAAGAGCAAACTAAGAAGATTTCTCATGCTGCTTCAATTATTGGAATCACTGTTGTTGGTGGACTTATAGCTTCAATGGTTAGCTTATCTACACCATTAGTTATAACTGCTGGTAAAGCATCTGTTGAATTACAAACAGGTGTTTTAGATATGATAATGCCAAAATTATTACCAGCACTTTATGTATTCTTTGTATATAAACTACTTAAGAAGGGGAAATCCCCAGTAGTTTTAATACTTATAACAGTAGTTGTTGGTGTTGTTGGAAGATACTTAGGAATATTATAAAATAATCAGGCTTGGACCTAAATAAATACTTTAGGTTCAAGCCCTGATAAAAATAAAATTTATGAAAATAAAGGGTATAAAGATTAAGGGTACTTTTTTTGAAAAAGATATTTATGGTATAATAGTGTTATAGAATAATGAGGTGAAAAGATATGAATGCTATAGATAAAAATTCGAGAACGCCATTATACTTACAGTTAATGAATATCCTAATTGATATGATTGAAAATAAATTAGAAGAGGACTCTCAAATACCATCTGAAAGAGAAATATGTGAGGTTTATGATGTAAGTAGAACTACTGTTAGGCAAGCTATGGATGAACTTGAAAAGGAAGGGTATATATATAAAGTTCATGGTAAAGGAACTTTCGTATCTCCAAGAAGAATGAATCAAGATTTAATTGCTTTTTATTCTTTTACAGAAGAAATGAAGAAGTTAGGAAAAGAGCCAAGTTCTGAAGTAACTGGTTTTGAAATAGTTCAAGCTGGAGATAGTATAAGTAATATATTTAAAATAGAAAATGAAGACTTGCTTTATAAGATATCCAGAATAAGAAAAGCTGATGGAATTCATATGATGTATGAGACTACCTATATTCCTTATGGAAGATTTAAAGGAATAACTAGAGAAGAACTAGAAGAGAAGCCTCTTTATGATGTTTTAATGAAAGAATATAATGTAAGGATATCTTCTGCAGAAGAATATTTCAGACCTATTTTAACTAATAAAATAGAAAGTGTTTACTTGGATATTAAAGAAGGATCTCCAAGTTTAAAAATAGAAAGATTTACTTATGAAAAGAACAGTGTCATTGAATATACAGTAAGTGTAGCTAGAGGAGATAAGTTTAAATATAGGGTTAAATTGAATAATAACTAAAAAAATAAAATTTTATAATTACTGGTAATGACAACATTACAAGTTGGGGAGGTAACATATGATATTTGGAATGGATATAGAAAAGATAAAAAGTCTAGGTGGAATTTTTACAGCAACTGAAATTAGGCAACAACCTAAACTTTGGATAGAAACTTATAAAATAATAGAAGATAGTAAAGCTATAATAGAGAGTTTTTTAAGTAAAAACTTGAAAAGTAATACAAGAATAATTTTAACTGGTGCTGGTACCTCAGATTATATTGGAGATACTATTTATCTTCATTTAGCAAAAAAGCTTAATTTAAGAGTTGAAGCTATAGCGACAACTGATTTAGTATCAAATCCTGCAGAATTTATTGAAGAAGATGTACCAACTATTTTAGTATCCTATGCAAGATCAGGAAATAGTCCAGAAAGCTTAGGAGCATATAACATTTTTCAGGAAAATGTGAAGGATATAGCTCAAATCATTGTTACATGTAATGGAAATGGCGGGTTAGCTAAAAAGAGCAAAGAAAATGAAAATAGTCTTTGTTTGACAATGCCTGAATTGTCTAATGATAAGAGTTTTGCTATGACAAGCTCCTTTAGTTGTATGCTTTTAGCATCATTATTAATCTTTGATATTAAGAATTTAGAAGGTAATAAAAAGTACTTAGATATAGTAGTAAAGCAAGGGGATTTCATCTTAGATAATAACTGGAGAGATGTTAAAGAATTGGTAGATTTAAATCCAGAGAGAGTAGTTTATTTAGGCTCAGGATTATTAAAGGGATTAGCACAAGAAATGGCTCTTAAAAATTTAGAATTAACAAGTGGTAAGATGGTAACTGTTTGTGAATCTATACTTGGATTTAGACATGGTCCTAAGTCAATTATAAATGATGATACTTTAGTTATATGTATGAATTCTACTAATGAATATACAAATCTTTATGATGTAGATCTAATTAAAGAAATACATGGGGACAATGGTAATCATAAATTAGCTGTTATAAGCTATTCAAATGCTAAGGAATTAAGTAACTATTGTAATAAATATATAACTATAGATGGTGAAGAAGTACCTGAAGTATTTACTGTATTTAACTATATATTATTTGGTCAAATGTTTGGATTCTTTAATTCATTAAATTTAGGGATTTCTCCGGATAATCCGAGACCAGATGGAACAGTTAATAGGGTAGTAAAAGGTGTAGTTATACATAAGTACGAAAAATAGTTATAAGGGTGAGGGAGTAAATTATGGTAGGTATTTTAGTTACAGGACATGGTAACTTTGCAACAGGGATATTGAGTTCTTTAGAGTTAATTGCAGGAAATCAAGAAAAGCTTATAGGGGTAGATTTTACTGCTGATGATAGTGAAAAATCTTTAGAGAAAAAGATAATAGAAGCTATGGATAAACTTGAAGAAGAAATTTTAGTTCTGGCAGATTTGGCAGGTGGTTCACCTTTTAAAGTTTCTGCAATCTTAAGTCAAAAGTTAGAAAATAAAAAAATAGCAGTTATAGCAGGTACAAATTTAGGTATGTTAATTGAAGTATCTTTATGTAGAGGAGATATGAATGTAAAAGAACTAGTTGAATTTGCTATTAATTCTGGAATATGCGCAATAAAAAGTTTTGAAATAAAAGAAAAAACTGAAAATGACTTTGATGAGGAAGACGGAATTTAAAAATTAGATGGGAGTTGAAGAAGGTTATGAAAATAGTATCAACAAGAGACATGTTAATAAAGGCCCAAAGAGAAGGTTATGCTGTACCGGCATTTAATATACACAATCTAGAAACATTACAAGTAGTAGTGGAAACAGCAGCAGAATTAAAATCACCAGTTATTTTAGCAGGAACACCATCAACAGTTAACTATGCTGGTGGAGAATTTATTGTATCAATGGCAGAAGCTGCAGCAGAGAAATATGATATTCCAATTGCAATTCATTTAGATCATTATGAAGAAATAGATGAAATAAAAGAATATATAAAGTTAGGTTTTAAATCAGCGATGATTGATGCCTCGCATAAGACATATGAAGATAATATAGCTACAGTTAAAGAAGTAGTTGATTTTGCTCATAAGTATGATACTACAGTGGAAGCAGAGCTTGGAAGATTAGGTGGACAAGAAGATGATCTAATAGTAGATGAAAAGGACTCAAAATACACTAATCCCAAACAAGCAAAGGAATTTGTTGAAAAAACAGGTATTGATTCTTTAGCAGTTGCAATAGGTACAGCACATGGACTTTATAAGGGTGAAGCTAAGTTAGATTTTGATAGATTAAAAGAAATAAGAGATATGGTAGATATACCTCTAGTTTTACATGGAGCTTCAAATATTCCAGATGAACTTGTAAAAAAGTCTATTTCACTTGGAATATGCAAGGTTAATGTTGCAACAGATTTGAAAATACCATTTTCAGATGCTGTAAAGAAATATTTTAAAGATAATCCAACAGCAAATGACCCTAGAAAGTATATGCAACCAGGAAAAGATGCCATGAAGAAAATAGTTACTCATAAAATTATGGTATGTGGAAGTAATGGGAAAGCTTAAATAATATATAGAGGAGAGGTTATATGCATCCAATAAAAGAAATAGTAGCTAGGTATAAAAAGGGTGAAAAGTCTGGAATATTCTCTGTGTGTTGCTCTAATCAATATGTTATAGAAGCGGCTATGGAAAGACTAATAGATAAGGATATTCCATTACTTGTTGAAGCTACTGCGAATCAAGTAGATCAATTTGGTGGTTATACAGGAATGAAGCCTGTTGACTATGTAAATTATATTTATAATATAGCTGATAAAATAGGATTTCCAAGAGAAAGAATTATCCTAGGGGGAGACCACTTAGGACCGTTGACTTGGACAAATATTGATGCTGATAAAGCTATGGAAAATGCAAAAGTACTAATAGAAGAATATGTTTTAGCTGGATTTACTAAAATTCATATAGATACAAGTATGCCTTTATTAGGCGATATAGAAAATAATATTTTTGGTGATGACATAATTGCAGAAAGAGCAGGAAAGCTTTGTCTGGCTTGTGAAAATGCATATAAGAAATTAAAAGAGAAAAATAAAGATGCAATTCATCCAGTTTACATTATAGGAAGTGAGGTTCCTATTCCAGGTGGAGCTCAAGTAGAAGAAGAGGAAAATGGACCAGTACTTACTAGTGTTAAAAACTTTAAAACAACAGTAGAGACATTTAAGAAAACTTTTAAAAACTATGGGTTAGAAGAAGTTTTTAATGATTATGTTTTAGGTGTAGTAGTACAACCGGGAGTGGAATTTAGCAGTGATTATATTTGGGAGTATAATAGGGAAAAAGCTAGTGAATTAAAGGAAGTATTAAAGGATTATCCTAGTATAGTTTTTGAAGCACATTCAACTGATTATCAAAGGCCTGAATCTTTAAAAGAAATGGTTGAGGATGGATTTATAATTTTAAAGGTTGGACCAGCTCTTACCTTTGGATTTAGAGAAGGTGCATTTGCATTAAATCATATTGAAAATGAAGTATTTAAATATGATTCAAATATCGAATTATCAAACTTCATGGAAATACTAGATTTTTCAATGATAAAGGAACCTAAGGATTGGATACATCATTACTCAGGAAATAGTATTGATGTGAAGATTGAAAGAAAATATAGCTTATCTGATAGAGCAAGGTACTATATGCCTAAAGATGATGTTAATTTTGCCTTGGAGAAATTAATTTCAAATTTAAGTGAAAAAGAAATACCTATTTCAGTAATAAGTCAATATATGCATAATCAATATAAGAAGATAAGAGAAGATAAATTAAAACCACTAGCTTTAGACTTACTAAAGGATAGAATTGGTGAATATATAGATGATTATATCTATGCAATAACAGATTAATTTAAATAATAATTCCCCACTTTTTTGGAGCTGTTTTAGGACAGCTTCTTTTTTATTCTTTAGGAAATTATATTTTTTCAAATCTGTGGATAACTTTATTATGACGATAAAACTCATAGTCCACTAAGTGGATTTTTTTATATGTGAAATATGTTATAGCTTTCATAACTAGGATCAGCTATGATTATTGTTTTACTATAATTAACAGAATCATCTATTATTATTGGTTTACTATTTATAAAAATGGAAACATTACTAATTCTCCTATTTATCTTGTTTCTATAATAAGTATAGAATCTTTCAAATTGCAGATACGTGATAAAACCTCAGAGCTATAGAGAAATTTTAATTTTGCTTTGAGACATGTAGCTATATAAGCTAGTACTAGCTTCATTGATCAATGTCAGAAAAGTTGTGAAATCAGTAATTAAAGAACATTGATAACTATGAGTTAGAAGAAATAAGAATTAATGAATAGTATCATCTTATAGTTTTAATTAATAATATATGAAATTATTTTTATAAGGATGTTTAGTGCTATTTTTAAGGGGAGAATTTCTCAACCTCTTATACATTGTTATAAGGTAATAATGATGATATTATTGAAGTGCTAATTATTGGTATAACTATCAGGGGATAAAGGGGCTTATAGTTTTATAAGGGGGAGAATAATGAGAAGAATAAGAAAAATTTCACATCAACTAGCGTTATCTTTTATATTATTAATCTTATTTATTGTTACAATTTGGGTGGTTGGAATAGTAAGTATTAAATCCATTAACGAAGGCACAGAAGTATTATACTCTGATAATACTTTAGGGATATCAAGTATTTCTAAATTAAGTAATACCCAGCTTGAAATGTATATAAAGATTGAAGATTTATTAAATGCAGAAAGTGAAGATGAGAAATCAGAAATATTAGCTGAATTAGAAACTATACAAAAGAGTAGTTCTGAAGCAGTTAAGTCTTACGAAGAGGGTATAACTAGGGAAGAGGATAGAAGGTTATTTACTGAGTTGGAGAAAAGCCTTGAGGAGTATGAGGTTATAAGGGGACAAGTTATCGGATTGATAAATCAGAATAAGCATACTGAAGCAACAGTTCTAATGCCAACTTACTATAAGTTGATTGATAAGTGTAAATGGAAGATAAATAATCTTATAGATCTTAATAATGAATGGGCAGAAGAAGCCTTAATTAAAAATGAAGATACATATTCATATTCGGTAAAATTAACAAGTGCAATATTAGCACTAGCATCCATAATTGCAATCCTGATTTCAGTTCGTATGACAAGAGGAATAACAGGATCCCTTAATAAGATTCTGGCTCTTGCAAAGAGACTATCAGAATACAATCTTTCAGAAAGAATTGATATTAAATCTAAAAATGAATTTAAATCTATTGGGGATGCCTTGAACGATGCACAGGATAATGTAAAGGAACTTATTAAAATTGTTATAAATGGAGCTGAGGATATAACTGCTTCAAGCGAAGAGTTATCAGCAAGTATAGAAGAAATGACTGCACAGTTTGAAGAAATAAATAATTCTGCTAATGAGATAACAGCTGTGATAAATGAGTCAAGCAACACTGCTGAAGAGTTATACTTATCTATATCAACAGTTAAGTCAAATGTAGTAGTTCTAGCAGATAAAGCTGAAGAGGGGAATGAAAACTCTAAGGCTGTAAAAACTAGAGCAGGAGAGATAAAAGTTGGTACTGAAGGGATAATAGAGAGCACTGCAAGTGTATATGAAAAGGTAGAGGGAGAAATTCTTGCAGCTATTGAAAAGGCAAAGGTAATTAATGATATAGTTATGATGGCAAATACCATTGAGGAAATATCAGAAGAAACTAATCTTTTAGCTCTTAATGCAGCTATAGAAGCTGCTAGGGCAGGGGAGCATGGAAGAGGCTTTACAGTTGTAGCAGAAGAAGTGCGTAACTTGGCTGAGGAATCTAAGAATTCAGTTCACTCTGTAAAGGAAACAATAGGTGATATTCAAAAAGCATTTTTAAGCATTGATGAAACTAGTAGTAAACTACTAGAATTTATTAATGGCGAAATTATGAAGGAGTTTAAGAACTTTGTGAATATAGGCACTCAATATGAAAAAGATGGTGAATTTATTAATAACATGAGTAATGAAATATCAAAGATGAGTAATGAAATAGCCGATATAGTGAAGAATATTAATAATGCTATTAAGAACTTAGTAGATGTTATGACAACTTCCACAACAAGTGTAGCCTTAGTTAAGGATAATATAAATGATGCTACCCAAGCTATAGATCAAATTTCAGTTACAGCCCAAAATCAAGCTGAATTAGCACAACGATTAAGTGTAGTAGTAGACAAGTTTTTAGTATAATTTTCTAAACTAAATGACATTTGTCTTAGGTCGGCTTCTTTTTTATAGATTTATTTATATTGGAATGTTATTCTTAGTTTATATAATATTATTTTTGTTAAACTATGGTATAATAAAAAAATATTAATTTATAAAAAAATAAGGTGGCTTTATGAGTGTAAAAGATAAAACATTAGATGTTTTAGAAAAAAATAGAGGTGAATATATATCTGGAGCTGAATTAGCGAAAGAATTAGATGTTAGTAGGAATGCTATTTGGAAAGCTATAAAATCCTTACAGAGTGAAGGATATAATATTACTGCAATCACTAATAAGGGATATAGTTTATCAGAGGATACAGATATTTTATCGGCTCAAAGTATAACTAAATATTTAGAAAATAAAAAGGACTTTAAAATAGAAGTTTATAAGACTATAGGATCAACTAATGATGTTGTGAAAGAGTTAGCCTTAGAAGGTAAAGAAGAAGGATGTATAATAATTTCAGAAGAACAAACTAAGGGGAAAGGTAGATTTGGTAGGAAATTTCATTCTCCTAAAAATTCAGGAATATATATGAGTATCCTTTTAAGACCTAATTTAATGGCTCAAGATTCGTATCTTATTACTACATCAGCAGCAGTTGCTGTAGCTGAGGCTATAGAAAGCGTTTCTAATGAAGAGGCGAAGATTAAATGGGTAAATGATATTTATATAGATAATAAAAAAGTATCAGGAATACTTACAGAAGCGGCTTTGGATTTTGAAAGTGGATTAATTCAATATGTTGTGCTAGGCATAGGAGTTAATTTAATATCTCCTAAAGAAGGATTCCATGAAGATATTAAGGGTATAGCAACTTCTATATTTAAAGAAGAAGAAAATTTACCTAAGGATATAAGAAGCCTTTTTATAGCGAAAATAATAGATAATTTCTTTAAATACTATCATTCAATAGATGATAAGAAGTTTATAAAGGAATATAAGAAAAGATCTTTATTGATAAATAAAGAAGTAAATATACTATCTAGTAAGGGTGATGAAAAGGCTATTGTGTTAGATATAGATGACTTATGTAGATTAAGAGTTAAATTAGAAGACGGAAATATAAAAGAATTATCTTCAGGTGAAGTAAGTATTAGAATAATGGAAGATTAAGTAAAAATAAATAATGAGTAAAGTGATTTGATTTAAATTACAGTAATAAATTTAGAGAGCTATCTTAGGATGGCTCTATTTTTTTAAATTTAAAAATATGGGCTAATTTATTTTTTAAGCTGTTAATTATCAATTGATAATTATTACCTGCAATTCTTTAGTATTATATAAATTAAATGAATTGAAAAATTATAAAGGAAGTTTGAATAATGTTAATAAAATGCTAATGAGAAAAAGAAATTGTTGATATTTTCTGAAATGTTAAGCGTTAGTACTATGAAAGTTTGTTTAAAAAATAACATAATACTATCAAAAGAATAAAATATATAAACTTAATATTTAGAATAAGACTCTTTAGTAAGCTATTCTTATAATAAAAATTCTAAATAATATTGTTAAAAGTATAGCAATTATAAATTAGAAACCTTATAATTATATATGGGAGATATGTCTAATTTTATTTATACAGGAGGATTTTGGTATGTTTCAATTTGAGACTCAGTTAAAAAAATTAAAACATGATGTATTAACAGAGGTAGCAAAGCTGGCTAAGGATGGGAACTTAACTACTGAAGCTATAGAAAAGATTCCATATGAAATAATTAAAGGGGACACAGCTATGTATAGATGCTGTGTATATAAAGAAAGAGCTATTGTTTTAGAGAGAGCAAAGCTTGCAGCAGGATATTTAGCTAATGGGGATAATATTGAAGATGAATTTGTAGATATTAGAGAAGATGATCAAATTATATATGTAATAGAGGCAGCATGTGATAGATGTCCTATAAATAAATATAGTGTTACAGATTCTTGTAGAAACTGTTTAGCACATAAATGTCATGAAGCATGTAACTTTGGAGCTATAACTTATGTAGCTGGAAGAGCTTATATAAATCAAGAGTTATGTAAAGAATGTGGTATGTGTAAGAAGGCTTGCCCATACGATGCTATTGCTGAAGTTATGAGACCTTGTAAGAGAGTGTGTCCTACAGGAGCTTTAGATATAAGTCCAGATGATAGAAGAGCTATGATAAAAGAAGAAACTTGTGTTAATTGTGGTAGTTGTATGAGTGCTTGTCCGTTCGGAGCTATTTCAGATAAGAGTTTAATAGTACCAGTTGCTAAGAGACTTGCTAGAGGAAGAAAGATGTATGCTGTAGTTGCACCTGCAATAACAGGACAATTTGGACCAAAGATTAGCTATGGAAAAATAAAAAATGCAATCAAGAAACTTGGATTTGAAGATATGATTGAAGCAGCTTGTGGAGCTGATGCAGTAACAGTTCATGAAAGTAAAGAGTTTATAGAAAGAATGGAAAATGGAGATTCATATATGACAAACTCTTGTTGTCCAGGCTTCTTAAGCTATATTGAAAAAATGATGCCATCAGAAGTATCTAAGATTTCAGGAACAGTTTCACCAATGGTAGCTACTGCAAGATATATTAAGCATATGGATCCAGAAGCAAAGGTAGTATTTGTTGGACCTTGTACAGCTAAGAAGAGTGAATCAGTAAGAGAACCAATTAAGGATGCAGTAGATTACGTTTTAACTTTTGAAGAGTTGTTAGCGTTATTCAGTGCTTTTGATATAGAAGTTGAAGAATGTGAAGATGAAGTAGTAGATGATGCTTCAATTTATGGTAGAGGATTTGGAGCACATGGTGGTTTAACAGCTGCTATTGAGAATTATGTAAGAAGCCAAGGGTTAGAAGTAAACTTCAATCCAGTAAAGGTTTCTGGAGGAATTGAAATTAAGAAGGCTATGACTATGGCTAAGATAGGTAAGCTTCAAGGAAACTTTATAGAAGGTATGATGTGTGAAGGTGGATGTATTAATGGTGCAGGTACATTATTGACTCCATTTAAATCTAAGAATACTTTTAATAAGGTGAATTCTCAAGCTACTAGAAAATCTGTAATAGATAATGAAAATATTAGTGAATATGATTCAGTAAATCTTGAAAGACAATAATACAATTAATAATATAGATTTAACAGTTAATAATTGTAGGTGTAATTTCTTTTAAATTATTGAAAATATATTAGTTAAAAAACTCCTTAGTAAACTTGAACTTATCAAGTTTATAAGGAGTTTTTTTTATTATTAAAATATAGATTGATATTTAATAAATGGCAGATATGAAATGGATATATTGAAATAAAGGGATTAATTTACTTATGTTGAATTATAGAATATAGAAATAATTGTTAGCTTGGAGGAATATGATATTAAGTACAGAGTTTCTTTAATATTAGAGTTATAATGGTAGCACCTATATTTTGGATTTTTCTTGGCTATTGTAATATTAGGAAGAATGAAATTAATATTAAACCAATATGATTTATTAAGGAAATAAATAAAACCCTAAGCAAATAGAAAATATTTAATGCAAAATGGCAATATTTATTATATATAGGGTAAAAATAAAAGAGTCACCATTTGAAAAATGCATATTGAAATATTATTATAAAATTATTAGCACTTGATGGTAATGAGTGCTAAAATAGATAGTAATTAATTATATTATATATAGGAGGGATTTTTTTATGAACATTAAACCGTTAGCAGACAGAGTAGTAATAAAAAAATTAGAAGCAGAAGAAACAACTAAGAGTGGAATACTTTTAACTGGATCAGCAAAAGAAAGACCACAAGAAGCAGAAGTAATTGCAGTAGGACCAGGAGCTATAGTTGATGGAAATAGAATAGCTATGGAAGTTAAAATTGGAGACAAAGTACTTTATTCAAAATATGCAGGAACTGAAGTTAAAGTTGATGGTCAAGAATACACTATTTTAAAACAAGATGATATTTTAGCAATAGTTGAGTAAGGGAGGAATTTATTATGGCAAAAATGATTAAATTTAGCGAAGATGCAAGAAGAGCAATGCAAGTTGGTGTTGATACATTAGCAGATACAGTTAAGGTGACATTAGGACCTAAGGGAAGAAATGTAGTTTTAGATAAGAAGTTTGGAGCACCACTTATAACTAATGATGGTGTTTCTATAGCAAGAGAAATAGAACTTGAAGATCCATATGAGAATATGGGAGCTCAATTAGTTAAAGAAGTTGCAACTAAGACTAATGATGTTGCAGGTGATGGAACTACTACAGCAACTCTTTTAGCTCAAGCAATAATTAGAGAAGGACTAAAGAATGTTACAGCTGGAGCGAACCCAATCTTAATTAGAAATGGTATTAAGATGGCTGTAGATAAGGCTGTTGAAGAAATTAAGAATATTTCTAAGCCTGTAAATGGTAAGGAAGATATAGCAAGAGTTGCAGCTATTTCAGCAGCTGATGAAGAAGTAGGTAAGTTAATATCTGATGCTATGGAAAAGGTAGGTAATGAAGGTGTTATTACTGTAGAAGAATCTAAGTCAATGGGTACTGAATTAGATGTAGTTGAAGGTATGCAATTTGATAGAGGATATGTATCAGCTTATATGGTAACAGATACAGAAAAAATGGAAGCTGTTTTAGACAATCCATTAATATTAATTGCTGATAAGAAGATTTCAAATATACAAGAATTACTTCCAATATTAGAACAAATAGTTCAACAAGGTAAGAAGCTACTTATTATAGCTGAAGATGTTGAAGGAGATGCTATGACTACATTAGTAGTTAATAAGCTTAGAGGAACTTTCACATGTGTAGCTGTAAAGGCACCAGGCTTTGGTGATAGAAGAAAAGAAATGCTACAAGATATAGCTATCTTAACAGGTGGTACTGTTATATCAGAAGAGCTTGGCATAGACATAAAGGAAGTAACTTTAGATATGCTTGGACAATGTGAAAGCATAAAAGTTACTAAGGAAAATACTACTATAGTTAATGGAAAAGGAAATAGCGAAGCTATAAAGGAAAGAGTTCAACAAATTAGAGCTCAAATAGAAGAAACTTCTTCTGAATTCGATAAAGAAAAGTTAACAGAAAGATTAGCTAAACTTGCTGGTGGTGTAGCTGTAATTAAGGTTGGAGCTGCAACAGAAACTGAATTAAAAGAAAAGAAATTAAGAATAGAAGATGCTTTAGCAGCTACTAAGGCAGCTGTTGAAGAAGGAATAGTTCCAGGTGGCGGATCTGCATATGTAAATATAATTAACGAAGTATCTAAGGTAACTTCTGATATTCCTGATACTCAAGTAGGTATTAATATTATTGTAAGATCACTAGAAGAGCCAATGAGACAAATAGCTACTAATGCAGGACTTGAAGGTTCAGTAATAATTGAACATGTTAAGGGAGAAGATGCTGGATTTGGATATGATGCCTTAAAGGGTGAATATACTAATATGATTAAAGCTGGTATAGTTGATCCAACTAAGGTTACTAGATCAGCACTTCAAAACGCTGCATCAGTTGCCTCAACATTCTTAACTACTGAAGCTGCAGTAGTAGATATTCCTCAAAAGGAAGCTGCTATGCCAGGAGCACCAGGAATGGGAATGGATGGAATGTACTAGGCGCTGTCGCGCAATGAAGAATTAAGAATGAAGAATTAATGACAAAACTCCTTATGGAGTTTTAAAAAGAAATTAGTTTTAGTAATTCTTTAAAAATTACATCAATAATTCTTTATAGTTAATTTTATTAGATAAAGCAGAAGCCTCATTATTTTGTAATTGATATAAATCCTTTTCTAAATTATAATAAGTTAGTGAAAGATTTATTCTTTTATTAAGAAATATTAACTACAAGGTTTAGCCTGGGAGGAAAAGGATGGTTTCAAAGAAAAAAAGAAAAGTCACTAGGCTTGAGAAGATTATAATTACATTAGGCTCAATAATTATTTTAACTATTATGGTAATATCATTTAGAGGATATTTAAAAGATTATAAAAAATCTTTAGTTAGAGATGCAGCTAGAGAATTAGTATTAGCTGTAGAAAAAGCTGAGATAAATTATGATGTTGAATTTAGTGAGGATGAAACTATAGTAGATTTTAAACTTCAAGGAAATAAGGGCAATATTATAGAAGAATATATTGAAGATTCAAGTATATTAAATAAGATTGAAGCCTTAAAGATTGAAGATGCAAGAAAAATAATTGATGAAAAAGTTAATTTTGAAATAAATAACGAAGGAAAATTTGTAAAAATATTAGAATAAGAAATTATTAAAACTCTCCATTATTTAAAAAAATTAAATAATGGAGAGTTTATTTTTTTCTTAAAAAATCTTTTTAAGAAATTTCAATATAATAACATTATTAGAAGGAAATTTCTATTGAGTGTAGAAATATATAAATAGGACCAAAGTCACAGTGACAATAGTGACTTAATAATTGCCAATGATTAGCTGTTAATTATTGATAATAAATGGGGGTAATATGTTTTTATTAGTAGTAATAATTGGATTATGTATAGGAAGTTTTTTGAATGTAGTTATTTATAGAGTACCAAGAGAAGAATCAATAGCATATCCACCATCACATTGTACTAATTGTGGGTATAAGTTAAGAACCTTAGATTTAATACCTATATTGAGTTACCTATTTCTAAAGGGACGTTGCAGAAACTGTAGAGAAAAAATATCAATACAATATCCACTAATAGAATTGTTAAATGGTGTTATGTATTTATTATTATATTTAAAGTTTAATATATCGATAGAATTTTTATTCTATGCAATATTAGCTTCTTCTTTAATAGTAATTTCAGTAATTGATCTAGAAACAAAAGAAGTATATTCTTCAATAAGTATTTTCGTATTAGTTATAGCTATATTATATTTATTGTCTGGGAAATATTTTGGAGATATTAGTCTAATTAATAACTTATTAGGTGGAATTGTTGGATATGGACTTATATTTATAATAGCTTATTTTGGAGGCATGGGAGATGGTGATCCAGATATAGCAGGGATATGTGGACTTTTTGTCGGAATGAAAGGGATTTTAGTATCCTTATTTATTGCTATAGTTGTTGGAGGAATAGTAGCTTCTTATAAGCTTTTTATAAAAAAGCAAAGAAAAGCCGAAATGGCTTTTACACCATATATAGCTGTAGGAACTATTATGTGGATATTAATAGGAAAAGAATTATTGACATTTTATTTGGAGATTTTTTTATAAAAAATTAATTGAATTAAAATTGAAATTATGGTTGAAATATCAAATTATATAGATTAAGATATAATAGAGTTTTGAATTGGTTAAAAAAGGAAATTATTTTAGTAAGCTTAGGGGTGAGTAAATGGTAAGGGGACACAAGAAAAAACTAGGGGACATACTAGTTACAGCTGGTAAAATAACCCCATATCAGCTTCAAAATGCATTAAGGACTCAGAAGGTAATAGGTAAAAAACTGGGAACAGTTTTGATAGAAAGTGGAATAGTTACTGAAGAGGACATAATAGAAGCTGTTGAAGAACAAACGGGAATAGAAAGAGTAGATTTAAATAATTTAAATTTTGATAAAAGAGCTATAAAAATAGTTCCCCAAAGCCTTTGCAATAAGTATAACTTAATAGCTTTTGGCTTTGAAGAAGATAAGATAAAAGTAGCTCTAGAAGATCCACTTAATATTTTTGCAATAGATGATGTATATATATCAACAGGACTTAAAGTAAAGACCTATATTGCACCAAAAAGTGATATCTATAAGTTTGTTCAAATCAATTATAGCACTGAAGAAGTAAATAAGGCAGCTGAAGAATTATTAAAAGAAAGCTTAGAATCTAAAAATATTGAAGTAGATGTAGAAGAAATTGATGATGTCAAGAATGCACCAGTAGTTAAGATGATAGAATATCTTTTTAAGAATTCTATTGAAATGAGGGCTTCAGATATACATATTGAACCTTATGAAAACGAAATAAGGATTAGATATAGAATAGATGGAAGGCTTACTACTGTAAATACCTTAGGTATAGAAAGTTTAGCACCCTTAGTAACTAGAATTAAGATTTTAGCTAATTTAAATATAGCTGAAAGAAGATTACCTCAAGATGGAAGAATAATAACTAAAATAGGGAAAGAAGACGTAGATCTGAGAGTTTCTATACTTCCAATAGTAACGGGTGAAAAGGTAGTTATAAGAATATTAAAAAGAGAGAGTTATAAACTTGGTAAGGAAGGGCTGGGAATAAGTGAGGACAACCTTAAAAAGTTAAATAATATTATCTCAAGTCCAAATGGAATAGTACTAGTTACAGGGCCTACAGGTAGTGGTAAATCTACTACTTTATATACTATTTTAAGTGAATTAAATACAAGCGATGTAAATATAGTTACTGTAGAAGATCCAGTTGAATACACTTTAAATGGAGTAAATCAAGTTAATGTAAATTCTAAGGCAGGATTAACTTTTGCAGGTGGTCTTAGAAGTATTTTAAGACAAGACCCTGATATTGTTATGATAGGGGAAATTAGAGATGAAGAAACAGCATCAATAGCTATTAAATCAGCTATTACTGGTCACTTAGTTTTAAGTACGCTTCATACTAATGATGCTCCTTCAACTATAACTAGACTTTTAGATATGGGTATAGAACCTTATTTAGTAGCAACTTCAATTTCAGGAATTATAGCTCAGAGGTTAGTAAGAAGAATTTGCAATAATTGCAAAGAAGAATATATAGCTTCAGAGTATGAAAAATCAATATTTAATATTGATAAGAATGAAGAATTAAAGCTTTATAGGGGAAAGGGATGTGGACATTGTAACCATAGTGGATATACCGGAAGAATTGGTATTTATGAGATTATGGAAATAACAAGAGAGCATAGAAATGCAATTAATGAAACTAAGGACTCTAATATATTGCAAGATATTTCTATAAAGCATGGAATGAAGACCTTAGCAGAAGGATGTAAGGAGCTAGTTTTAAATGGAACTACAACTATAGAAGAACTTGCAACTATAACTTTATTAAAAGAGGTATAAGGGGAGATTTAATGCAGTGAAAAGTTTTAAATATAGGGCTATGAAAGGTGATGGAACTAAGGTTGAAGGTAGGTTTGAGGGAGAAAGTAGAGAAGAAGTTATTAATATGATAACTTCAAATGGATACTATCCTTTAAAAATCGAGGAGATAATTGAGAGTCAAAAGATAGAATTTAATCTATTTGGTAAGATTACAACTAAGGATTTAGCTATATTTTGTAGACAGTTTTATACCATGCTAGAAGCTGGTGTTTCTATTGTTAGCTGTCTAGATATCTTATCAGCAGAAATATCTAATAAAAAATTAAGGGAAGTTATAATAGAAGTAACAGAAGATGTTAAAAAAGGTGATACCTTATCTGGTTCTATGGCAAAGTATCCTAAGGTTTTCCCTCAGATATTAGTAAAGATGGTTGAGTCAGGTGAAGTAGCAGGTAATATAGATGAAATGATGAAGAGGCTTTCTATTCACTTTGAAAAGGAATATAAGCTTAATAATAAGATTAAATCTTCAATGATATATCCAGCTGTATTAAGTGTAGTTGCAGTAGCAGCTGTAATATTTATTATGACATTTGTAATGCCTACATTTATTCAAATGTTTGAAGGAGAGGGAATAGAGCTTCCTTTAATAACAAAAGTATTAATAAGTGTAAGTAAGTTTATGAGTAGTAATTGGATTCTATTATTTATAATTTTAATTGCAATAATTATAGGATTTAATATATATAGAAAAACTCCAGCAGGTTATGCAAGCCTTAGTAGATTAAAGCTCAGTCTTCCTGTGTTAGGAAAGCTAAATCAAAAGATAATAGTTTCAAGATATACTAGAACATTATCTACTTTATTATCAGCAGGTGTATCTTTAGTACATGCACTACCAACGGTAGCTGGAGTAGTTGGTAATAAGGTGGCAGAAGAAACTATTATGAGAACTAGAGAAAAGGTAGTAAGAGGAGATTCTTTAAGTTCAACTATATTTGAAGAAAAGATATTTCCTACTATGCTAGCTTCAATGGTAAAAATAGGTGAAGAATCAGGAGCCTTGGATGATTTATTAAATAAAACTGCTGATTTCTATGATGATGAAGTGGAACAAGCAATTCAAACTTCTACTGCATTAATAGAGCCTATACTGATAGTATTTATGGGAGTAACTATAGGGATTATAGTAATTTCTATTATGCTACCAATGTTCGATTTATATACTCAAATATAATTGGTTGAGAGTTAAAATTTAATTCTAAATTTTCAACTATAACTTAAAAAGTTTATATTTTAAAATTAATATAAAAACAGAAAAAGAAAGGGGAATTTTTATGTTAAAAAATTTAAAGAACAAAAAGAAAAAGAGAGGATTTACTTTAATTGAGTTAATTATAGTTATAGCAATTATAGCTATATTAGCAGTAATTGCAATTCCTAAGTTTGTTGATGTTAGGGATAAGGCAGCTAGACAAACAGATATAGCGAATGCTAAAACTATAGCAAATGCTGCAGCTACTCTATATGCAAATGGAGATATTAGTAATGATGCAGATGGAGATAAAGTAAGTTCATCTTCAACAGGAATTGGTAAAACTATTTCAGATTATTTACAAACTGATCCTAAAACAGAAGCAGTTTATACTAATGCAACTAAAGGAAGTAACTTTTATATAGTAATTGATGGTGGGGATATTGAAGTACATGCAGGTTCAGCGACTGGTGAAGAATTATATCCAGAACCAGCTTCTCCTACAAATTAGTTAACTGAAGCAAAATGCAGATATCATCTGCATTTTGCATAACAATTATTAAGAAAATTACTACAGAAACTCATGCATAGCTTGAGTTTCTAATTAATTAATATGACTTTAAATGAAAAAATTAAATTTAAATAAGTATCTACAAAGGTAATTTGTAGTTAAAGGGAAACTATAGATTATAAAAAACTTAAAGAGAAGTTCAACTAAATTGAATTCTAAAATAATTGTCAGTTATAAGTTATTAATTGAGAAGCAATAAAAAAGAAATTCAATCCACTGAATTTCAACAACAATTGTTAACTGTTAATTGCTAATTGTAAAACGGGGGTGATTTTTTGGCTAATGAAAAGATTAAGCTTGGAAGTAAGCTTAAAGACTTAGGTAGTATGGATATAAAAGACATAGGAAAATTATTTAAGAAAAATAAAGATACTAATAATGAAAATACTACTGTATCTTATGGTGGGAATTCATCTTCAAAGAAGCCTAAGAAGCTTGAAAAAGCGAGGCTTGTCTTATCAATAGATATGGGAAGCAACTCAATAAAGGCAGTAGAAGGTAAGCTTCAAAAAGGAGTAATTAATGTTACTAAACTTGCTGAAGTATTATTACCTGAAGGGGCTATTGCTGATGGGAAAATATTAAATTTTGAATTAGTAGTAAATGCTTTAGAAAGATTAATTAAAGAAAATTCTATTAAAGCAAGGGATGTAATTATAACTACAAATTCTTCTTCTATTATTAACAGAGATATATTAATTCCTGCAGTACAAGAAGAAGAAATGGATACAGTGGTTAGGTATGAAATACAACAATATTTACCTATTAATCTTGATGATTATATAGTTCAATTTGTTGTTTTAGATGAAATTGTAGATGATGAAGGTGTGAAGCTTAAAGTGAATGTTACAGCATTCCCAGAGAGAGTTGCACTTAGTTATTATAATTTAATTAATGCTTTAGATCTAGATCCTTATGCCCTAGATGTTAGTTATAATGCAATAAATAAACTTGCAAACCTTGGTGAATATACTCAAAAGGATGGAGGATTAATAGGAGGTCCTGTTGCTTTTGTTGATATGGGAGCCGCCTCTATAAATGTTTCAATATTTAAAAATAACAAATTAGATTTTACTAGAATGATAAAAATGGGTGGAGACAATATATTATATGCCCTAAGCGAAAGATTAAATATGTCAATAAAATCAACAGAATTTATTAAATTTAAAGATATAGACCTATTATCTGAAGATGAAGAAAATACTAAAAATAAAGTAGTCCAAGGTGTAGTGAACGAATTATTAGAAGAATTAGAAAGAATTATTCAGTTCTATAACAATAGAGCTAGTTCAAAAATAGATAAGATATATATTTATGGTGGAATTTCTAATTTAAGAAACATAAATTTATTTTTAGAAGAAAAATTGAATACAAGAATTCAAAGAATTGAAGATATAAAAAATGTTAACCTAGGTAATAACGTTTTAATGAATAGGGACTTAAGCCTATATTTAAATGCTATAGGTGCAATTATTAGATTATAAGGGGAGGCAATAGGATGATGGATTTGAATTTCTTTGCACCTTATCAGGGGCAAAAGAAGGAACAACATAACAAAAATATTTATGTCTACTCCATTGCAGCCTTTTTATCTGTAGCTATTGTAGGAAGTTTTGCTTGGAATACAAGTCGTATTATTTTACTAAATAGTAAAATAAAAGATTATAACGCAAAGCTAGAAGATCCAATAGTTAAGGAAAAGCTTGTAACTTGGGAAGACATAAGTAGAAAGACAGATATTTTATCAAGGTATAATGACGGATTAGTAGAAATAAATAATGCGTTAGGTACTAGAGAGGTGGTAAGTACTGAGCTCCTAAATAAGCTAAGTGCATGTCTACCTTCACAAGTAACTTTTAATAGTATAAGTATAGATAGTAAACAAATTTCAATACAAGCTGTTTCCAGTAGCAGACCTGCTATAGGAGAACTAGAAAACAATTTAAGAAAGCTAGATAATATACAAGATGTTTATATAGGTGGTATTTCAGGAACTGAAAGTTATACATTTGATATAAAATGCGTTTTAAAGGATGTTAATTGATATGAAGATGAGTAAGAGAGAAAAGTATTTATTAGGTATTCTTGGAGCTTTATTAATTTGTTTTGTTTATTATCAGTTTGTTTATGTTAACCAAGTGAAAAAATTAGATGCTAAAAAGCAGGAAGAGCAAGTAACTAAAGAAAAATACGATAAGGTTATGAATGATATAGAAAATTTAGATGAGCTTGAAGAAAAGCTTAAGGTTCTAAAGGTAGATGTTTATGAAAAATCTAAGAAACTATATCCTATTATATTACAAGAAAAAATTATACTTGAAATAGACAAGCTATTAACTGAAAGTGGACTAGATGCTAATTTAGGCTTTAATCCAATTACAGTAGAAAAAGTTGAGGAATTAAAATCTGATGAGATTGTAAAGGCAGAAAGTTCATTTAAAGATTTAATTGATGAATATAATGGTGATAAATTACCAGAGAATGAAAATACTACAGATACTCAAGGTTCATCAAATACTGGGACAGAAGGAAATTCAACTGAGGTTACTACTCCTGAAGAAGGAGGACCTACTACAGAGCAACTTAAGGTTTCAGTTAACTTTACTGGTAGCTATGAAGAAGTGAAGAAGTTTATAGCTTCAATAGAAAAATATGAAAGAAAAATAGTAATTACTAATATTTCTATAACAGCTAAATCACAAGATGAATTATCTGGAGTAATGAATTTAGAATTCCACGCAATTCCTAAACTTTCTGGTGAAGATGAAGAATATTTAAAGTGGACACTAAATAATGTATACGGAAAAGAAATATTGTTTAGTAGTGGAAATGCAACAGGAGCTTATGCGGATCTTAAAGATGAAGACTCAAATTCAGATACAACTGACTTTGCTATGCTATTAAAGTCGCCATCATCAGAACTTCCAACATTAACTATGGGTAAGGCTAAGGATGATGCTAGAGAAACTTATATTTATTCAGATAATGAAAAGATAGAAGAAGTTGAAATGACCTTTGATGAAGTAGATGGAAAATTATATTATAAATATAAGACATCAGAATCATATTATCCAAAGGAAAACTCTAATGAAGGAAAAGTATTTGCTGCAAACTCTAAAGATATAGTTGTAGAGATACTAAGTGAGAAGAGAGATGTAAACTTCGACAATTCTGGAGTTAAATTAACTATAGTAAATAATACATCTAAAAATGTTGAAGTAATTATTAGAAATGATGACACTTCAAACCCTAGAGTTTCAGTAACTGGTAAGGGAAATACAGTAAATGTCTCTAATAAGTAGGTGTGTATTATGAAAATAAATAAGAAGAAGGTCAAAAAAGGGATGACATTAGTTGAGGTGATAATTAGTGTCACCCTTTTATCAATATTAATTATACCTTTATCTACATTAGTTCTTTCTGGCTTTAGAAATAGTAAGGAGGGAGAGAATAAGCAAAAGGCTGTTTATGTAGGTCAAAAGGTGTTAGAAGAATTAAAGGCTTATGACAAGATAAATCTTAAAGAGAATACTATAGCCTCTCCTAGCTATAAATATTTTGAACTTTTAAATGGAGATGAAGTTAAGCAGGTAACTGCTGATTCATATAAATCTTCATTTCAAAGAAGTATATATGGACTTCCATCAGAGGCGCCAAGAGCTAATGAACCTGTTTTTAATGTAGAGCTAACAATAAGCAAGAATACTAAGTTTGATTATGATAATGTGAATTCTATAGATTATTCAAAGGCAGGATATAAGCTTAAGCTCGTAAAGAAAGACGGGGTTAATAAGCTGATTGATGAGAATAATCCATTAAAAGAAATAATAGTGAAAGATGATCTAGTTATAGAAGTAAAAGTTGATAAAAATTTAGAAATATATAATGTCAATGATAGTAGTAATAAGTTAGTGATTCCAATAATATCAGGAGCGAAAAATATTCTATTTATCAATCATGATGAAACTTTTGATAGAGATACTGAAAACATTGAGGTAATAAATCACTTATCAACTTCGGTTGATTTTAATTTAGTAACTAATAGCACTACAAATGTAGATAATATTACTGGAAATAAAAGGATGGTGAATGTATTCTCAACAAAAGGAAGCATTATGTTTACAGAAATAGATCAGGCTAAGGAAGCTACTATTGCAGATATGTATAATTATGATGTTGTAGTTAGAGATAAGAAGGATAACATTCTATTTGAAGGTGCTTCAAGTAGCAATATAATAATAAAGTAAGGTGGTGAATTCATTTGAAAAAGAAAAAGAGAGGTTCTACCTTAGTAATTGTAGTTATTAGTATGGCTATAATATTTTTGGTTGGAACAACTATTTTATCATTTACATCTAGCACATATAAGATGAAGGTAAATGAAAGCAAAAGAATGCAAAATCTTTATGAAGCAGATTCAGGTTTAGATGTTGTAGAAAATATTATTATTAAAGCCTCTCAGGAAGCCATAAAGTACGCAGATACAAAAGTTAAAGAAGGATTCGCCCAAAATACTATTACTGCTAATGGAGACAAAACAGAAAAAGAAGTTGCTAATGAGTTATTTAAAAGTAGTTTCTACAGCTTTTTAACTGATAATAAAGTTCAGGTAGATGGAAGTGATATAGATTTATTACTATACTTAGTTTCTGAGCTACAGACAATAGATTCAGTTGAAGAAAATAGAATTGTTACAAAAAGTGCCATAGATGCATCACTAGGTAAAGATTACATTATTGAAATACCAGAAGAGGGATATAAGATGGAAAGTAATGCAGCTGGAGATAAGTGGATTAATATAGATGTTAATTCTAACTTTGAAACTCAAGGCTCAGAACTTAAACAAAGAAGAACTGTTTCAGTTAACTTTAAAGTGAAGGCACCTGAATATAATTCAGAAATTAATATAGTAGATATTTATCCAGTATTTGATGGAAAATCTATTACTGTTGATGGGAATATGAGCGTTGTAGGTACAACAAATAGTAATTTAGAAATAACAGGAGATATTTGGGTTAAAGGGATAGAGGAAGAAATAAATAATGGTAGTATTGCTTTTGATAAGTATAAAGGTGGTATATATCTAGAAGATACAGGTTTTGATATTACAGGTAATATTTATACAGCTAATACTTTAAATTTAGGAAATAATATAAAGGGGACTTCAGGACCTACTGCATTAGTAAATGGTGAGGTCTTTGCGAAAAATGTATATATAGGAAAGGGAGATTATTCTTCAGTGTCCGCTAATAATAAAATTGATTTTAATAAAGATGTAACAGTTAATAACGATTTAGCTATAAATTCAACTAATAGCGTAATTAACTTAAAGAATAATTTCTATGGAATAAATGATAAGACAACAGAAGTAACTAGTGCTAACAAGGCTTTAAATTCAAGTAGTATTATAATTAATGAAGTTAGTAATCCTTCAAATTTGACTATAGATAAGGATGCTTATATTATGGGGGTCGCTTACTTAAATGCTACAGATAAAGATGGAAATAAATATCAAACTGGTGAATCTGTTGCAGTTAAGGGAAACTATTTAGCTTATACAGATGTGCATGGAATTTTAGAACCAAATAGTAATGCTACATTAAAATATTATAGTCCACTTCAACTTCTTGAAAGTATAAATGGGGTAAGTGATGCAAATATGAAATCTGATTACTTTGTTAATTACTTTAAAAATGAAAACAGTAAATATAAGTTTAATGATGGTGGAGTTACGCTAAATGGTAATATACATTCGGTAGGTACTAGTCTTAAAAATAGTGCTGGAGAAATATTAAAAGGTGGAATAACTGTTGAGACAAATAAAGTAGTAACTGCTGAAAGAGAAGAATATGCTAGGAATGTATTTTCTATGGGGGATACTACAGGGATAAGCGATAGCTTAGGAAATATATATAATGGACAAACAGTTAGAAAAACTGTTGAAAATCAAATTGATTTTAATAAGGTAAAAGAAATTCAAAATGATAGATTTAATAAAGACAAGGGTTTATTAGTATTAAAGGGAAATAATGAAGCGATAAATATAACAAATGGAAGACTTGATGGCGAGGAAATAAATAAAGGTTTAATTATTTCAAATGGAGATATTAATATAGAAGGGGATTTTAATTTTACTGGAACTATAATAACTTCAGGAAATATCACATTTAAGGGACAAGGACAAAAGGTTATTAATTATTCCCCACAAGTAGTAAGAGAAGTAATTGCATCAAACTACGATAAAATTAAGGATATATTCAAAGGAAGTGCAAGTTCTAAAAAGGGTAGCGAGGTTAAAATTAATTCATCTTCAGAGCTTCTTTCCACAGAAAGATTCCTAGAAAAATCTAGATGGAAGATTGTAAGGTAATATAGATATGAAGAAGAAAAAGAAAGGTTTTACCTTACTTGAATTAATAATAACCTTAAGTATAACTGTTGTAGTCCTTGGGACAATATATACTTTTTTCTTAAATACTAATAAAACTATAATAACTTCAGAAGTTAATTCTGATCTTCAAATGGAAATAGAGAAGATTCAAAAGGAACTTTCAAAATATGGATCAGAAGCTAGAGGATTAGCAAGTATTAATGGAATGGAAGTAAAGGTGTTAGACCCTACGATACCATCTAATCCAGACGAAATTAAATATTCTAGTATAATAACTGAATCCACAGGAAAATTAGATGTAACTGAAATATCATTTAAGGTGGATAATGATAAATATAAATTTACATTTAATAGTTCAACTAGAGTGTTAGCGCTAAAAAAGAATTTGGAATCTGATGTTCAGTTATCTAATAAGGTAACTGAGTTTAAAGTAAGACCTTTAGATTATAGATCTAATCCAGGAGGTAATTTCAATAATGTTAATGGATTAGAAATTTCTTTTATGTTAAATGTTAAAAAGGGTTATTCAGATGTAACTACTCCAGCTAGCTTAATAGTTAAGTTTAGAAATAAATAAAGAGAGGTGATGAGATGTTTAAAAATAAAAAAAATAAAATAATAAGCTTTCTGATTTGCTTTCTTTTTATAGTATCTTTAATATCCATTAAAACCTCTAAAGTTGAAGCTGATGATGTTGTAAGAACAGAGCCAAGCTTTGAGTTAAGATATACTGTTGGGCAAGATGTGGAGGGATCACCTAATACTAAGATGGTAAGTGGAATAGTAAATAATGATATTACAATATCAGGAGAAATAACAGGGCGCGATTTTCAATTAGACTATCCAGAAAAGGAGCTTGTTTTAGTATTAGATGTTTCTGAAAGTATGAATGAAAGTGTAAAGGGAAGCAGTGATAACTGTAAGCTTGATTCTAAAGGCCTTTGTAAAACCCATAAGGATGCTAATGATCCTAGTAAGGGAGCTGCAAATCATCCTGCAAAATACGAAAACACTAAAATAAACAAATTGAAAGATGCTGCTAAGGAATTTATAAATACTCTTAACAATGGTAAGGACGGAATTCAAAGTGTTAAGAAATTAAAAATAGCTATGGTTTCCTATAATAGTAATGGAAGCTCAGTATTAACAAATGGATTTATAGATTCAAGTAATGCAACTGAATTAAATACGGCAATAAATAAGTTAGAAGTAAGTAAAGACAAAAATGTTAAAAATGGGACAAATACTGGTGAAGGATTAAGAAAAGCTTTATATCTTTTAAATAAAGATAATACTAAGGCTAACAAGTCAATAGTATTGATGTCAGATGGACTTCCAACTTATTGTACAGTAGTAGATACTAACCTTATTGACAAGGATGGAAAGAAAGTCCCTAATTACTATAAGGATATTACAACTGAAAAAGCTGGAGTGATATGGAATTCTGGTAGTGGTTTAAGTGATGTCTATGGCTTTGATTTAGGCTACGCAAAAGAAATGGCTAAAATTGTAAAAGAAAATAATTATAAGGTTTATTCTATTGGTTATGGGCTTAATGATTCAGGAAATAAAAATCTAAGATCACTTCATAGTGAAATGCTTCAAACACCAATGCCTGATAATAATAACAATGATGAGAGTTTTGGATATTATAAGGCTAATGATAAAATTGACAGCAGTGGAAATGGAAAGAATTATGCTATATATGATGTATTTAAAAAAATAGCTGATGACTTAGTAAAAGAATATAATCTTATGGATAGTAAGTTAGAAATGACAGGTATAGAGGATAGTATTTTTACATTGAGCATTTTAGATCATAAAATTAATCTATCAGGATTAAAGTACATTATTAAAGAGAAGACTGCTACAAAGATTATATATAGCCTAGAGAAGCCTGTAACATTTTCTTATACAATAAATAGTGATAAAGTTTTAGTTAATGAAGCTTTATATAAATCTATTAATATTAATTACAAGTGGAATAGTGGAAATAAAACTGCTGATTTAGATAAGTATATTTTAGTAAATTTAAGTACAGAAGCTCAAAGGTTGACTCATGGATTATATAATGGTTTTGAAAATGGACACCCGATCATTGATGAAAATGGTGGTAAAGAATTTAATGTAACTCCAGGTGCAACATATAACTTTGGTTCAAGCTTTATACTAAATGTAAAAAATATAGATGTTGTACTTGATATAGATGAAAATATAATAGTAAATAAAGATGATATAGAAGCTTATAAGGTGGAAAATGGGAAGTTAGTGAAATTAACTTCTACTGAAGTTTCTAAAGTTACATCAGGTACTAATAGCTATAATATTAAATTGAATGGCGATAAAGATGGTATTACTAATACAACTGAAATACTAATAGTTTATAAAGGTGTAGTAAAGAGTGATATAAATGCTAAGATTTCGCTAACTAATAATATTACAATTAGTAAAAGTTCTAAGAAAGTATATATGACAACACCTTCAATCAAAGATGAACCTAAACTCCCGGATTTATTTTAGGGGTTTTAGCTAATTAAAAGTAAAGGAGGGTTTTAGGTGAAGAAAAAGAAAAGTATAATTATACTAGTATCATCCTTATTAATTATAAGTTTAGTTTCATATATAGCATTTGCAGCAGGAGATAACCAGGATAAAAAAACTCCTTTAGACTATGGACTATTTGCTAGTGAAAATATTGAAATGGGCGGTTCTGGTGGTGACATAAAAGCAGACATATGGGCTAACAATTTCTTAGGGTTTTATGGAGTTGGATTTGTGGTTAGAGGAGATACGTGGAGTAGTAATAATATTAGGGAAGCAGGATCTTATACAGATTCTTCAAATGCGGTTTGGCAAAATTCAGGACTAAATATAGGAGATAAAGCCCACATAATAACAGCTCGAAAAGATATGATTCAAATGATGGATAATATTAAAGAGATGGTTAAAAGTGAAAACAATTATAGTGAAGTTACTGGTGATTTGGATTTTAGTAAACTAAGTCCATCAGAAATAGCCTTAGGAAAAGACTATATTGCTAGTGGAAATATAACGGTATCAATGACAAACTCAAATACAAATAAAAATTTAAATAGTTATTTAATAGCAGAAGGAAATATAAATATTGATTTGAATAACTTTATAGGAAAAGAGGACAATAAACAAGATATTTCTAATATAAGACCTGTAATGATAGCATCTAATAAAGATATTATTATTCGTGGGAATCCTGTTATTGTTGGGACTATTTATGCACCAAATGGAACAGTGAAAATTGAAGGTTCAGGAACCTATTTAATTGGGAATATAATAGCTAAAAATATTAGAGTTAGTGGTGCAGGTTTATTCATGAATGATGAAAGTAAGATAGCTATTAAAGAAGATTTATAAGCATAAATATGAAAGATATCTCTTTTATTAAGTAGAAGTACGTAATAATTAGTAGATATCTTTTTATTTATAATACTACAGCTTTTTATATATCAGCCTATACAAATAAAAATTCTTATTACTTAATAAGAAAGTAAATATTTAGAAGTTTTAATTAATAACGTAAATTTTAAATGTGAATTACGAATTATTCAATGAAAAATAGAGTATACATATAATGAAATAAATGTTAGGAGGATATAATATGAACAAGCTTATTAAAACTTCTTGTGCATTATTGTTATCTACTATAATTACATTAGGTAGTACAATTACTGCAAATGCATCTACAAATGATCAAAATCAACAGAAGGAAAAATTAATAACAACTATATCTGACCAACTAGATATTTCAAAAGAAGAATTAGAATTTGCATTAGATGAGGGTAATCTAAAAAACGCATTAAATAGTTTAAAGGATTCTCAAAAGACAAGAGGAGTAAGTGGAGATATAAGACAAGTTAAATATACAGAAAATCTTATATTAGAAGAAGAGATAAAGGTACAAGATATAAATAGTTTATCTAGAGCAAGTACAACATACAGAGAAGTTAGATCTACAGTAAAATTAAAAGCTGTTGCAGGATATACAGTTGCAGATTTAACTGTTGCAGGATATTTCCGTTATAATGGACAAACATCAACTGCTTATGATGGTGCAAGCTCCGCTATAACCTATGTATGGAGTAAAAAATCAACAACTACCAAATTTAGTAGTTCAGCAGTGCCAACAGCTCAAGTAAGAGGAACATTTGATTTAGAGTTTTCAGTAAATACTCAATGGGCTAGTCATACTTTCTATTCAGCAACTATAAATGGAACAGTTTTCTGTGATAAAAACGGTAGTTATTGGTCATCTTGGTATTAAAATAAAAAAAGGGGTTTTATACTAATGGGTTCCACTTCTAGGTGCAAAATGACCTAAAAAGATAAAAAATCAATCAAAATCACATGTGGAATCATACCAAGATTCATGCATGTGATTTTCTTTTTAAATGGCTTAAATAAGAACATTAAGGTACAAAATCTTAAAAATAATATCGGAAATCACATACTAAATCACATATTGAATCACAGGTGTTTTAGAAAAATAATAAATATATTATTAGTGTGAATATATATGCGAAATGGTATATGATTTTTCATATGAAGAATCTTGTAAATAAAAGGTTTATGGAATATATTTGAAATTAGTGTTAATATATTATTAATTAAGCGACTAGTAATTGTAAAGTAGTATTAATAGAAGATTAAAAAAGGAGAAAAATAGTGGATAAATTTCTTAAGATGGGTATAAAATCGTTTTTGATGGCATTATTGTTTTATTCTATTACAATTTTATTAGGGGTGTATATATTTAGTTCATTTACTATTTCAGATATTGTCGTCGTTGGGATAGCTATATTAGCTGGTATGTTCTTTTGTACATACCTAATTATAGAGACTATTAAAGAATATTGTAGTAAGTAATGAAAATATTGCTGATGACAAATTTCAATTTATAGGAAAGATAATAGAACAATTTTAATATTATGTTAATTAATTTAAAAGGAACATCGATTTTTGGATGTTCCTTTTAAACTTCTATTTCTATTTTGAATTATTTTTGATATATAATTTTAATGCATTTATTATTAAAAAAAGAACGTAAAGAATAAGAATTGAAGTCATAAATTCCATAACAACAGAAAATAAATTTAGAAACATATATGAATCCCCCTAGTTTTAATATAAGAATTAAAAAAGCACATAGTTATAAATATTAAAAAAATAGTAAAATATAACTGGAAAATTCTTTTTTAATTACTTATTTACATTGAAAAGAATATAAAAAAGATCCTACAATCTTATTGGTTGTAGGATTTTTTATTACTAAATTTCCAATTTAAATACAAATACAATTTAAAGTGCAATATATAATGATGATACTAATATCATGTGAAAGATCACTTGGAGCCAATTTATAAGAAATAATAAAGTTATATGATAAACCTAAATCCAGCTCGCCTGGATTTATTCCTTCAGTACCCACATAAGTAAAATATGTTACACATAATGACTATAATCATAACGTGTGAAAGACGACTTGGAGATAATCAAAATGAAATAATAAAGTTATATAACACATCTAAATCCAACTCGCTTGGATTTATTCCTTCAGTACCCACAAAGTTCAAATATGTAGATATAGAGAATAGTCATAATTATATGTGAATAGCGACTTGGAGCCAATTAAAATGAAATAATAAAGTTATATAACACACCTAAATCCAGCTCGTCTGGATTTTTTCCTTCAGTATCCCTATAATCCTAATATGTTTTATAAAAATAATACTCATAATAACTGCGAAAGGCGACTTGGAGCGTATGCGACGGAGCACGGAGTAGTTATTATGAGTATTATTTATTTACATAAAATCTTTATACAATCTTAATGTTGCAATGATTAATCCTAACACTATCTTTATACGGATTTTTATATAATTCAATTATGGAAGGGGGATTAATAATGACAGTAGTTATTTATTTAGTAGGGCTTGTAGCTTTAAGCTTATTTGTTTATTTAACTTATATTTTACTAAGAGGTGATAATGAATGATTAACTCAATATTGCAATATTCATTGTATTTAATTGTTTTAGTAGTTTTAGCTATTCCATTAGGTAGTTATATTGGAAAGGTAATGAATGGAGAGAAGGTTTTTCTAAGTAAGGTTATTAAGCCAGTAGAAAAATTTATTTATAAAATTCTAGGGGTAAATGAAAATGAGGAAATGGGATGGAAGAAGTATTTTAAATCAATAGTATTCTTCAGTTTACTTAGCTTTATATTTTTATTTGCATTGCAAATTGTACAAGGCTTCTTACCTTTAAATCCAGAAGGTGTTAAGGGGACAAGTTTTGATTTAAGCTTTAATACAACAGCAAGCTTTGTTACTAATACAAACTGGCAAGCTTATTCAGGAGAATCTCAATTATCCTACTTAACTCAGATGCTTGGACTTACAGTTCAAAACTTTTTGTCAGCAGCAGTAGGAATAGCAGTATTATTTGCTTTAATTAGAGGATTCTCTAGAACAGAAAAGAAAACAATAGGTAACTTTTGGGTAGATTCAACAAGAAGTGTTTTATATATATTAATTCCATTATCAATAGTAGTTTCAGTTTTAATTAATTCTCAAGGTGTTGTACAAAACTTTAAAGCATATGAAGAGGTAGAATTATTAGAACCAGTAACTTTAGAAGATGGAACTGTAGTAACTAAGGGGGTTGTACCTCAGGGACCTGCAGCAAGTCAAATTTCAATTAAACAATTAGGAACTAATGGAGGTGGATTCTTTGGAGTTAACTCAGCACATCCACTTGAAAATCCAACACCATTTTCTAATGCAGTTGAAATGATATCAATTTTATTAATACCAGCAGCACTTTGCTTTACCTTTGGTAGAAATATTAAGGATAAAAAACAAGGACGAGCTATATTTATTGCAATGTTTTCAGTTTTAGTAATTGCTTTAGCAGCTATTGCAGTTAGTGAGGCAAATGCAACACCACAACTTGCAAGTGGAGGAGCAGTTGATATTTCTACAGTAAATCAAGCTGGAGGTAATATGGAAGGGAAGGAAGCTAGATTTGGTATAGCAGCTTCATCAACCTGGGCAGCCTTTACTACAGCAGCTTCTAATGGTTCAGTAAATTCAATGCATGATAGTTACACTCCGCTTGGTGGTATGATTCCAATGCTTCTAATGCAACTTGGAGAAGTAATATTTGGTGGAGTTGGCTGTGGATTATATGGAATGCTTGCTTTTGCTATAATAGCAGTATTTATAGCTGGACTTATGGTAGGTAGAACACCAGAATATTTAGGTAAAAAAATTGAACCTTATGAAATGAAAATGGCTATGCTAGTTTCTTTAGCAACACCAATAGCAATATTAGTAAGTAGTGCTATAGCTTCATTAGTACCAAGTGTTTTAGATAGTTTAAATAATTCAGGAGCGCATGGTTTTTCAGAAATGCTATATGCATACTCATCAGCAGGTGGTAATAATGGTTCAGCCTTTGCAGGCTTTGCTGCAAATACACCATTTATAAATATTAGTATAGGAATAGTAATGCTATTTGCAAGATTTGTACCTATGTTTGGAACTTTAGCTATAGCTGGATCTCTTGCAAGTAAAAAGAAAGTAGCAGTAAGCTCAGGATCTTTAGCAACACATAATGCTTTATTTATAGGTTTGTTAATATTTGTAGTAATTCTTGTAGGAGCTTTAAGCTTTTTCCCAGCTCTTGCATTAGGGCCAATAGCGGAGCACTTCCAAATGATATGATAGGAGTGGAATGATATGAAGGAAAGTAATAGTATTTTTAAAGATAAAAATATTCTAAAGAGGGCGATAAAAGATTCCTTTGTGAAGCTTAGCCCTAAAGCACAAAAAGAAAATCCAGTAATGTTTATAGTATATATTTCATCAATAATAACAACAATTTTATATTTCTTAGCTCTAGGTGGAATTAAAGATAATTCTCCAAGCTTTATTTTAGGAATAGCAATATTACTATGGTTCACTGTTTTATTTGCAAACTTTGCAGAAGCAATTGCAGAAGGAAGAGGTAAGGCTCAAGCAGATGCTTTAAGATCTGCTAAGAAAGAAGTTTTAGCAAATAAGATTCCATCAATAAAAGAAGTAACTAATATTACTAAGGTTAATTCAACTGATCTTAAAAAAGGTGATATTGTTATAGTTAGTACTGGAGAACAAATCCCAGCAGATGGAGAAGTTATAGATGGTGCTGCATCAGTAGATGAAAGTGCCATCACAGGTGAATCTGCACCAGTTATTAGAGAAAGTGGTGGAGATAGAAGTGCAGTAACAGGTGGAACAACAGTTATTTCAGATTTTATAGTAATTAGAATTAGTAGTAATCCTGGTGAAGGATTTATGGACAAGATGATTGAAATGGTTGAAGGAGCCTCAAGAAAGAAGACTCCTAATGAAAAAGCCTTAGAAATACTTTTAGTATCATTAACAATAATCTTCCTAATAGTAACAGCTGCTCTTTACACTTATTCACACTTTATTGCAACAGAAGCAGGGAAAATTAATAATACTTCAATTACTTCATTAATAGCACTTTTAGTATGTTTAGCTCCAACTACAATAGGAGCACTTCTTTCAGCTATTGGTATAGCTGGTATGAGTAGATTAAATCAAGCAAATGTACTAGCTATGAGTGGTAGAGCTATAGAAGCAGCTGGTGATGTAGATATTTTAATGTTGGATAAAACTGGTACTATAACTCTTGGAAATAGAAAAGCCAGTGAATTTATACCAGTAGATGGAGTAGATGTAAAAGAACTTGCAGATGCAGCTCAATTATCATCTCTTGCAGATGAAACTCCAGAAGGTAGAAGTATAGTGGTTTTAGCTAAAGAACAGTTTGGAATAAGAGGAAGAGATATTAAGGATATGAACCTAAGCTTCGTTGAATTCTCAGCTAAAACTAGAATGAGTGGTGTAGATTTCAATGGAAATGAAATTAGAAAAGGTGCTAGTGACACAATTAAAAACTATATCTTAGAAAAGGGAGGTAGCTTTTCTAAAGAATGTGAAGATGTAGTTATGAATATTGCAAACACTGGGGGAACTCCTTTAGTAGTTGCTAAGAACGGTAAGGTTCTAGGGGTTATTCACCTTAAAGATATAGTTAAGCAAGGGGTTAAAGAAAAATTTGCAGACTTAAGAAAAATGGGTATTAAGACTATTATGATAACTGGGGACAACCCACTTACAGCAGCAGCTATAGCAGCAGAAGCAGGTGTAGATGATTTCCTAGCAGAAGCAACACCAGAAGGAAAGCTTAACATGATTAAGGATTTCCAAAAGAAAGGCCATTTAGTAGCAATGACTGGAGATGGAACTAATGATGCTCCAGCTTTAGCTCAAGCAGATGTAGCAGTTGCTATGAATACTGGAACTCAAGCAGCAAAAGAAGCCGGAAATATGGTGGATTTAGATTCATCGCCAACTAAATTAATAGATATAGTTAGAATTGGTAAACAGCTTTTAATGACAAGGGGATCATTAACTACATTTAGTATTGCAAATGATATTGCTAAGTATTTTGCTATAATTCCACCTTTATTTATTGGATTATATCCAGAACTGAATAAATTAAATATTATGGGTCTTAGTAGTTCTGAAAGTGCAATTTTCTCAGCAGTTATATATAATGCATTAATTATAGTAGCTCTAATACCACTTGCATTAAAGGGAGTTAAGTATAGAGAAGTTCCAGCTAGTAAACTTTTATCAAGAAATCTTTTAGTTTATGGATTAGGTGGACTTATAAGCCCATTTATAGCAATAAAAATAATAGATTTAATAATAACAGCTTTAGGAATAGTATAAGGAGGGTTTATTATGAAGCTTTTAGGTAAGTCAGCTAAATTCCTTTTGGTATTTACAATTATTTGTGGTATGGTATTTCCGTTATTTATTACAGGAATTTCTCAAATTTTCTTTAAAGATAAATCAAATGGTAGTATTATAGAAATAAATGGCACTAAGTATGGGAGTGAATTATTAGCACAAGAATTTACAAGTGATAAATATTTATGGGGAAGAATAATGAACTTAGACACTAGCACATTTAAAAATGAAAATGGAGAAGTACTTTTATACTCTGCTCCTTCAAATTTAAGTCCCGCTAGTGATGAATATAAGAAGTTAGTAGAAGAAAGAGTTGAAAAAATACAAAAGGCTAACCCTGAAAAAGGGGATGAACCTATTCCAGTAGATTTAGTAACTTCTTCAGGTAGTGGACTTGATCCTCATATATCTGTTGCAGCTGCAGATTATCAAGTAGATAGAATTGCTAGAGAAAGAAATATGAGTAAGGATGAAGTAGAATCAATAATAGATAAATATACTAATAATAGATTTTTAGGTATATTTGGGGAAGAAACAGTAAATGTATTACAAGTTAACCTTGCTTTAGATGGAAAGCTTGAATAATGAATAATTAAAAAAAGGGTGATTTAATGAAAGAGTCTAGGCCTAATCCAGAGGAGCTTTTAAGAAAAATTAAAGATGAAGAAAAGAAGGAAACTAGAGGAAGGTTAAAAATTTTCTTTGGGTATGCAGCTGGTGTTGGTAAGACCTATGCTATGTTAGAAGCTGCTCATGATGCACAAAAAGCAGGTGTTGATGTAGTAGTTGGATATATTGAGCCGCATACAAGACCTGAAACTATGGCTCTTTTAGATGGATTAGAAATTTTGCCGAAGCTTTCTGTAAACTATAGGGGAATAACTCTGCAAGAGTTTGATTTAGATGGTGCTTTAAATAGAAAACCACAATTAATCTTAGTTGATGAATTAGCTCATACAAATGCCGAAGGACTAAGGCATAATAAGAGATATAGCGATATAGAGGAGTTATTAGAGGCCGGAATTGATGTTTATACTACAGTTAATGTTCAGCATATAGAAAGCTTAAATGATATTATTGCATCTATAACTCATGTAGTAGTTAAAGAAAGAGTTCCAGATAGATTCTTTCAAGAAGCATTCCAAGTTGAGTTAATAGATATAGAGCCAATTGAACTTATTGAAAGACTTAATTTAGGAAAGATTTATAAAGATATTCAAGCGAAGAAGGCATTAAGTAATTTCTTTTCAAAGGAAAACCTAGCTGCCCTTCGTGAAATATCTCTAAGAGAAGTAGCAGATAGAGTTAATAAGGAAGTAAATATAAATAAAAGCTACAGCAAGAGTGTGTACCATACTAATGAGCATATTTTAGTTTGCTTAAGCTCATCACCAACTAATGCTAGGGTTATAAGAGCAGCTGCAAGGATGGCAGAAGCCTTTCATGCAAGTTTTACAGCACTATTTGTAGAGACAATAGATTCTAAGGAACTTAGTGAAAATAATATTAAAAAGCTTAGAGAGAATTTAAAGCTTGCAGAAGAGTTAGGTGCTAAAGTTGAAACTGTTTATGGAAATGATGTTCCTTACCAAGTAGCTGAGTACTCTAAATTAAGTGGAGTTTCTAAGATAATAATAGGTAGAACTAAAAGAAAAAAGAGCTTCTTTAAGTCTAAGCTTGGTTATGTAGATAAAATAGTTGAGCTTGCGCCAGAAATAGATTTATATGTAATTCCAGATAGTGATGATTTAGTTCATAAAAGAAATTATGTAGTTAAGAATATTGATATGTCAACAAGGGATTTTATAAGAACCTTTGGAATATTATCAATTGCAACTTTAGCTAGCTTTTTTCTTTATAATTTAGGTTTTAGTGAAGCCAATATAATAACTGTATTTATCCTAGGGGTTCTTTTCGTTTCTAATAAAACTGATGGATTTATTTATGGTGGAATAGCAGCTTTAATAAGTGTTATATTATTTAATTTTCTCTTTACACATCCAAGGTTTTCATTAGACTTTTATGATCCTAGCTATGTAGTCACCTTTGTTATAATGCTAACTTCAGCATTAATTACAAGCACATTAACTAATAAGGTGAAGAAGCAAGCTAAGGTTTCTGCAGTTATTGCTAATAGGACTAATATATTACTTGAGGCAAGTAGAGAGCTTGAAAGAGCTAATTCTCTTGAAGATATAATTTTTACAGCTCAAAAGCAATTATATAAGTTCTTAAGAAAACCTATCATTATATATGAAGTTTCTAATGAAGAAATATCTAATGTATATAAGCAAAATAATGAGTCATTAGTTAAGGTTAATAATAAGTATATAGTTGAAGATGAAAAAGCAATAGTTACCTGGGTAATAAAAAATAAAAAGAGAGCTGGGGCAGATACAGATACCCTGCCAGGAGCAAAGGCAACTTATATACCTTTGATAGGTCAAGAAAATGTAATGGTAGTTATAGCTATAGTATTAAAAGAGGATGAAAGTGTAGATAGTAGCGAAAAATCATTGTTAGAGGCTATACTTAGTCAAATATCTTTTGCTATAGAAAAATATACTTTAAATGAATCAAAAAAGATTGCTTTAATGCAGGCTGAAAATGAAAGATTTAGGGCTAATTTATTAAGAGCTGTTTCTCATGACTTAAGGACACCTTTAACAAGTATATCAGGAAGTGCAAGCTCTATATTAAATAATGATTTTGATGAAGAAACTAAGAAAAAGCTGATATCAGATATTTATGATGATTCTATATGGCTAATTAATTTAGTAGAGAATTTACTATCAGCATCTAGGTTAGATGATGGGAAAGTTCAATTAAAAACTGAGCCACAATTAGTAGAAGATATTATTAATGAGGCAGTAACACATGTAAATCGTAAGATTCTAAATTACAATTTAAGGGTAGATTTAGAAAATGATTTTATTATGGCAGATGTAGATGTGAGGTTAATAGTTCAAGTATTAATTAATATCTTAGACAATGCTATTAAATACACAGATGAAGGCACAGATATTGTAATAAGATCATTTACTAAGGGTAATAAGGTTATAATTGAAGTTTTAGATAATGGTCTTGGAATAAGCAAAGAAAATCAAGAATGCATATTTGATATGTTCTTTACTTCAAGTGGAAATAAAGGTGATAGTAGAAGAGGTATAGGGCTAGGGCTAGCCTTATGTAAGTCCATAATAAATGCCCATGGTGGCGAAATTTATGTAAGAAATAATAAACCTAAAGGTACGGTAATTGGTTTTACATTAACTAAGGTGGAGGTTAACAATGAAGGTTTCAATTTTAGTAGTTGAAGATGATAAAGCAATAAGAAATTTTATATCTGCAACATTGGAGGTACATTCATATAATTGCTTAATTGCAGAAAATGGTGAGCAAGCAATGTTAATGGTGACATCTAATAAACCAGATATTATTATATTAGATCTTGGTCTGCCAGATATAGATGGAGTTGAAATAATTAAGAAAATAAGATTGTGGTCAAACTGTCCAATAATAGTAGTAAGTGCAAGAAGTGAAGATAAAGATAAGATAGAAGCTTTAGACTCAGGTGCAGATGATTATTTAACAAAGCCTTTTAGTGTGGACGAACTTTTAGCTAGAATAAGAGTTGCTATAAGAAAAATGAATTATGACAATACAAGAAAAGAAGAAAGTACTGAATTTATAAATGGTGAATTAAAAATAGATTATATTTCAGGATGCGTATTTGTAGGAGAGGAAGAAGTTCATTTAACGCCTATAGAGTATAAATTAATATGTTTGCTTGCTAAGAATGTAGGAAAGGTATTAACCCATACTTATATATTGAAGGAAATATGGGGAGTAGCTTATGAAAGTGATATACCTTCCTTAAGGGTATTTATGGCAACATTAAGAAAGAAGATTGAGAAGAACTGTGAAAAGGGTAGATTTATACAAACACATATAGGGGTTGGCTATAGATTAATTAGGATAAATAATTGATTTAATTATTAGAGTGTATGGAGGTATCTTTATGACAGGGGTTTTTAATAAAGATAATATCAAAATACTTAAAGGAAGATTAGGCTTATTAAATAATATTGAAAAAGCAAGAGAGGCTATAATAAATAGAGAATATGATAAGGCAAAGCTTTATGCAAAAGAAGCTTTAGTAATGGATAGTAGTAGTGCAGAAGTCGAAAATCTTCTTGGGGTAATAGAAGAATTAACAGGAAGTAAGAAAATAGCTCAATGTTATTATAGAGCTGCATTAGATTTTGACCCAACTTACCTACCAGCAGCAAATAATTTAAAAAGACTTACATTATATAATAGTGGACTTTTTGACATTGATATTGGAGAAGTTCATTAATAAAGATAATTATAATGAAGCAATTAAAGCTAAAGTAAAGTTAGAAATTTAGTAATATAAATTTCTACTAATAAATTAGGAAATTAATCTTGTATGGGGCTGTTTGTGCGACAGCGCTTTCTTTTTATTGTAGATTTATTTATTTTGTAAACTTATAAATTTTATATTGAAATTATGAAGTAATATTGATGAAAATTTATTATTTTAAAAATTAAATATAATGATATAGATTTCATATGAAATTTTTGTTGAAATATAAATTGCAAACTTATTGACAACCTAGGTAGGGAGTTATATAATATCTATAAATTAAAACAAAGAAATAAAAAAACTCGTATATCCTCTGAATATGGCAGAGAGTATCTACCGGAAACCTTAAATTTCCGACTATGAGTGATTTTGATATACTATAACTATAATTTTTTATAGGATATTAGGCATATTAACTTCACTTAGAAAGTTAGTGTGCTTTTTTTGTACCTAAAAATAAGTAAAAATAAGAAGCTAATAATTCATACGTATAATAAAATGAAAGAAAAAAATCATTTCAAGGAGGAAGAACAATGGCAACTATTATCAAAACTGCGTACACATTTGACGATGTATTACTAGTACCTAATAAATCTGAGGTTTTACCTAATGAAGTAAGCTTAAAAACTAAATTAACTAAGAAGATTAGTTTAAATATTCCACTAATGAGTGCAAGTATGGACACTGTAACAGAATCAAAAATGGCAATTGCTATAGCTAGAGAAGGTGGAATAGGTATTATTCACAAGAATATGACTATTGAGCAACAAGCTAAGGAAGTTGATAGAGTAAAGAGACAAGAAAATGGAGTAATAACAGATCCTATTTTCTTATCTGAAAATCATACTGTAAGAGAAGCTCAAGAATTAATGGCTCAATATAGAATTTCAGGTGTTCCAATAACAAGAGGAACTAAGTTAGTTGGAATTATCACTAATAGAGATATAGTTTTTGAAACTAACTTTGATAGATTAGTTTCTGAAGTTATGACTAAGAGCCCACTTATAACATCAGGTGAAGGAACTACTTTACAAGAAGCTCTAGAAATATTAAAGAAACATAAAATTGAAAAATTACCTTTAGTAGATGATGAGAATAACTTAAAGGGATTAATCACTATTAAAGATATTGAAAAAGTTAAAGCTTTCCCAAATGCAGCAAAAGATTCTAAGGGAAGATTATTATGTGGAGCATCAGTTGGTGTAACTAAAGACATGATGGAAAGAGTAGATGCTTTAGTTAAGGCTAGCGTAGATGTTATTACATTAGATACAGCTCATGGACATTCTAAAGGAGTTATGGATGGAGTTAGAGCTATTAAAGCTAAGTATCCAGATCTTCAAATAATAGCAGGTAATGTTGCAACTGCAGAAGCTACAAGAGATTTAATAGAAGCTGGAGCAGATTGTGTAAAGGTTGGTATTGGACCTGGTTCAATATGTACAACAAGAATAGTTGCTGGTGTTGGAGTACCTCAATTAACAGCTGTTATGGATTGTGCTGAAGAAGGAAGGAAATATGGAGTACCAGTAATTGCTGATGGTGGATTAAAGTACTCAGGAGATATAGTTAAGGCTTTAGCTGGTGGAGCTTCTGTTGCAATGATGGGATCAATGTTTGCAGGATGTGAAGAAGCACCAGGTGAAATGGAAATATATCAAGGAAGAAGCTACAAGGTTTATAGAGGAATGGGATCTCTTGGAGCTATGGAAAAGGGTTCAAGTGATAGATACTTCCAAAATGGAACTAAGAAGTTTGTACCAGAAGGTGTTGAAGGAAGAGTTGCATTTAAGGGTTCTGTAGCAGATACAATTTATCAATTACTAGGTGGAATTAGATCAGGAATGGGATATTTAGGAGCACCAACTCTTGAAGACTTATATGAAAATGCTAAGTTTGTAGTACAAACTGCATCAGGAATAAGAGAAAGTCATCCACATGATGTTAATATAACTAAGGAAGCACCAAACTACAGCAAATAAATTGCTGTAAATGAATAATGGAGAATTAAGAATTAATAATGAAGAATTAATAATGAAGAATTGTGGAAATAACTCAGACTAGCTGAGTTATGAAAGAATGAAAAAATGAAGAAAAGGGGAGTTTTTGTTATGCAAAATCAACATTTTCTGAAAATCATATTATAAAAATCTGCAAAAATTTTTAATTATCATTTTTTCATTTTTTCATTTCTTAATTCTTTCATTAATAAAATGCTTAGCATTTTATAACTATTGTTAATATATCAATTTTCCTTTAAACTTATATATGTTAAGTTTCTATAAATAAATTACGTTGGAGGGTCACATGAAAAAAGAATTAGTTTTAGTTGTTGACTTTGGTGGTCAATATAATCAATTAATTGCTAGAAGAGTAAGAGAATGTGGTGTTTACTGTGAAGTTCATCCACATACTATAAGTGTTGATAAAATAAAAGAAATGAATCCTAAGGGAATTATTTTCACAGGGGGACCTAACAGCGTATATGGTGAAGATTCTCCTTTATGTGAAAAAGAATTATTTGAAGCTGGAATTCCTATCCTTGGAATATGCTATGGTTCTCAATTAATGTCTCATATGCTTGGAGGAAAAGTTGCAACTGCTCCTGTAAGTGAATATGGTAAGACTAAAGTTGATGTAGATGTAGAATCTAAGATATTTAAAGGTGTATCACCATCTACTATTTGTTGGATGAGTCATACAGATTACATAGAAAAAGCTCCAGAAGGATTTAAGATAATAGCTACTACTCCTGTATGTCCAGTTGCAGCTATGGAATGTGAAGAAAAGAAGCTTTATGCAGTTCAATTCCATCCAGAAGTTATGCATACTCAAGAAGGAAATAAGATGCTTTCAAACTTCTTATTCAATGCTTGTGAATGTTCTGGAGATTGGAAGATGGATTCATTTGTTGAAAAGACAATTGAAGAAATCCGTGAAAAAGTTGGAAATGGTAAAGTATTATGTGCATTATCAGGTGGAGTTGATTCATCTGTAGCTGCAGTATTACTTTCAAAAGCTGTAGGAAACCAATTAACTTGCGTATTTGTTGATCATGGTTTACTTCGTAAGAATGAAGGAGATGAAGTTGAAGAAGTATTTGGACCAAATGGACAATATGACTTAAACTTTATACGTGTAAATGCTCAAGAAAGATTCTACGAAAAGTTAAAGGGAGTAGAAGAACCAGAAGCTAAGAGAAAAATAATTGGTGAAGAATTTATAAGAGTATTTGAAGAAGAAGCTAAGAAGATTGGAACAGTAGATTTCCTAGTACAAGGAACTATTTATCCAGACGTAATAGAAAGTGGACTTGGAAAATCAGCAGTTATAAAATCACACCACAATGTTGGAGGACTTCCTGACTACGTTGATTTCAAAGAAATAATAGAACCACTTAGAGATTTATTTAAAGATGAAGTTAGAAAAGCAGGTTTAGAACTTGGAATACCTGAAAAGTTAGTATTCAGACAACCTTTCCCAGGTCCAGGTCTTGGAATACGTATCATAGGAGAAGTAACAGCTGAAAAAGTTAAGATAGTTCAAGAAGCAGATGCAATTTACAGAGAAGAAATTGCAAAGGCTGGAATTGATAAAGAAATTGGTCAATACTTTGCAGCCCTTACTAATATGAGATCAGTAGGAGTAATGGGAGATGAAAGAACTTATGATTATGCTATAGCACTTAGAGCTGTAACAACAAGTGACTTCATGACAGCAGAATCAGCTGACCTTCCATGGGAAGTACTTGGAAAAGTAACAACAAGAATAGTTAATGAAGTTAAAGGTGTAAATAGAGTGCTTTATGATTGCACAGGAAAACCACCAGCAACTATTGAATTTGAATAAAAGATATTAAGTCGTAAAGTCCTTATTTATAAGGTCTTTACGACTTTTTTATTCTATAAGTTTTGTTTCTTAAAATATATTGAACTTATAATTATTCCAAGAAAGTAACAAATAAGAATTGAAATATAAGGTAATAATTTTTGCGTATCTAATAAGCTAATAGAAGTAACAGCGGACCATGGAATTAGGTTACGTATATTTTCAGGCCAATATAGTCCTGCAAATCCAATCCCAGATACGAAACAACTGAAAAGTAAACTAGGATAAAAAATATTTCTTTGCAAAATACAGACAATCAGTAGTGGGCTCATTGATAATAAATTTAGAAGACCTGTTTTCAAACATAACTCTGTAATTACATTAATTGAAGATTGGAACTCTTTTAATCCAAATAAAGAGATATAACCTGCGTAGGTAATTAATAAAAATCCCGAAGTGATTACTAAAAACCATAGAGTCCAAATGATATATTTGCAAAGCAAGAATTTTATTCTATTTGTTGGGGCTGTTAAGGTATTTATAATGGTACGTTCTGTATATTCTTTTTGAATTAAGAAGGTGATTATAAAACCACTTAAAACAGGATAAACAATAACTTGTATTGGAAGGACTAATCTTTGTAACCATTCAATACCTGACATTACAGCAGTTATAGAATTTTTATCCTTTATGTCAACTAAAATCATTAATGTTGGAATAATTAGTGCAATTAGAGTACATACAAGTAGTAGTTTATTTCTTTTTAATTTCAAACGTTCATTTGCTAAAATATTAAGCAATTCCAACACCTCCTGTTATCTTTTTAAAATAATCTTCTAGATTTTCAGATTTTACTTCCAGGTGTGTTAGTTCAATATTAGAATTAAAAAAGGATTTGCCTATAGTAGTAACACTTTTATCAGAATCGTATATTCGTATAAAGTTATCATCTTCTAAAGAGTAATTTTTTACTTCTAATATATTTTCTAAGTGATAAGTAGCAATATGAATATCTGGTGCTTGAATTAAAATGTATTGCTCAGACTTCTTTTTTAAATCTTCCAAAGTGGATTCTTCCAATAATACTCCTTCGTGTATAATACCTATATCATCAGCTAAAAGTGCCATTTCAGAAAGAATATGACTTGAAATTATAATAGTCTTTCCTTGTTCGTGACAGAGTTTTTTTAGAAAAGCTCTTATTTCTGCAATTCCAATTGGATCTAGTCCATTTGTTGGCTCATCAAGTATCAATAATTCTGGATCATTTAAGATTGCATTAGCTATACCAAGTCGTTGTTTCATACCAAGAGAATATGATGAAAATGCTTTTTTATCACCATAGGGTAGTCCGACTACAGATAAAGCATTCTTTATCGCATCTTTATTGATTGTACCTCTTAATCTTGCAAAGACTTGTAAATTTTCAGTACCAGTTAAATTAGAGTAAAAACCAGGAATTTCAATTATAGAACCAATGCGAGGAAATATTTGCTTTTCATTTCCTTTTAGTTGCTTATTGAAAAGTGTAATTTCACCAGAAGAAACACTAGTAAGTCCAAGTATCATTTTCATAATTGTAGTTTTACCAGCACCATTTCTACCAAGCAGTCCATATATACGTCCTTTTCTTACATTTAGGCTTACATTATTAACTGTAGTTTGTTTTCCATATATTTTTGTAAGTCTATTTGTACTTAATATGATTTCATCTTTCATTCATAATACCCCCTTCGTTTAATTAAATTTTAGCATTCAAACCTTGCTAAAACCTTGCCACAATTATTCTTTATTCATGTTTATATGGAAGTTTAAAACGAAAGTAGTCCCTTTGTTTAATTTACTTTTAGCATAGATAGTTCCCCCTATTGCAGATGTAAGTTCCTTAGTTATAGCAAGCCCAAGACCATTACTATTTTCAGTCCTTGAGCTATCACATTTATATAGACGATTGAAAATAAATGGTAAATCTTGTTCAGATATACCAACTCCATTATCGGTAATTTCAATTACTATATCTGAATGATTAAGACTTAATTTAAAACTTAAAAAATTAGCTTCACTATGCTTAATTATGTTAGATAATATGTTATTGATTATTCTTTCATATACATTTTTATCTGTAACAAGGTAAAGAGCTTCTTCTGGAATATCAAATTCAAATTTTATATTATTTTCTTCTAATCTTATTATCCAGTCAGTAAGAATTACTCTTGTAAGCTCACAGATATTTTCTTTCTCAAAATTATATATCCACTCTCCAGATTCTAATTTTAGCCACTGGAACAATGATTGAATATATTCACCTAAAATTATTGCTTTATTCTTAGCAATTTTTAAGAACTTTTTCTGTTCCTCTTGACTACAGGAGTTATTTTCTAATACTTCTAAGTATCCAATGAGTGAAGATAACGGAGTACGAATATCATGAGATAGGCTGGTGACAAGCTTTTTATATGCCTTTTCTGATTTGTCAGTTTCAAGAAATTTATTTTTATTTTGAATAATAATATCGTTGATTTTATATACTAGTTCACTGATAGCACTATCCTCGTTAGCTAGGAATCTTCTATCTAAATTACCATTAACTACATCATCAAGGGCATTTGAAATTTCTTTCAGCTGATTTTTGGTGTTTCGAATATAGAAAAACTGAAATGAAATAATTACGCATAAGATAACAATGATTAACCAAATCATAGCTAAACCTCCAGATTAAATCTATATCCAATACCATGAATAGTTTGAATATATTCTAAGTCTAATGAGTAATTCTTTATTTTTTTTCTTAATTTACTAATGAAAGACATGATATTACTATCGTCAAAAGAGTAATCATCCTGCCAAACATGATTATAAATTTGCTCTTTAGTAAAGACCTTTCCTTGATTAGAAGCTAAAAAATACAATAAATCAAATTCTTTTGCAGTTAAATGAATTAAATTGTCATTAACATAAACGTTTCTTAAGGAATAATTAATTTCTAATCCTTTAAATTTCAAAAATGTATCACTACTATTTTGAGAATTAAAGATAGTATATCGTCTTATAAGGGATTGTACTCTTGCAATAAATTCACTCATTAAAAATGGCTTTGTTAAATAGTCATCAGCACCAAGTCTTAATCCTAATACTTTATCTACTTCAGAATCTTTTGCTGTTAACATTAGAATAGGAAGATTATTTTTCTTTCTTATCTCTGTTAAGATATCAAATCCATTTAGTATTGGAAGCATTATATCCAATATTACAAGCTGATAATTATCACTTAAAAAAACATCTAATCCTGTTTTCCCATCATTACATACTCTTACGTCAAAGTTTTCCTGTCTTAGTTCTCTTTCAAGTAATATACATAAGTCTTTATCATCATCAATTACTAATACTTTGTTCTGTAACACAATAAATCCTTTCCAGCCTTTGGATGTTTATTAATAGGCTTTTTTGTATTTGTATGATAAACCATATTTTCTAATATTTACTGATTTTATTATATACATTTAAATTAATAATAGCAACGGAATGATTTTTATGGGTTACTAAATAGATTGTAAGGTTTTATTAGTCATCTATAAAAGAAAAGATGATTTCTTTATTATAGGTAGTGTTTTGTAATATTGAAGAAGAAAAGCTATGAGTGTGTATTTATAATAAATATAGTGCCTTTAGCATGGAAGTGTAGCTGAAAGATTATCCTTTTTCCCTTCTATTAAGGAAATTATTACTATAAAAATGGATTGAGGACAAAAGACCTTCTTGTTATAATTGATTATATGAGATAAAGCGTATATTTATTAAAAGATTATGAAAGAAGGTAATAAGATGTCACAGATAACCAAAAGAGCTATGGTAGCTTCATTAAAGAATTTACTTCTAAAAAAGCCGTTAAATAAGATTACAATCAGCGATATTACTGAAGAATGCGGTGTGAATCGTATGACATTTTATTATCATTTTCAGGATATTTTTGAGTTGATTGAGTGGGCATGTGAAGAAGATGCAGCTAAAGTGTTAGAGGGTAAAAAGACTTATGAAACATGGCAGGAAGGTTTTTATAATATTTTTATGGAAGTTAGTAATAACAAGCCATTTGTAATGAATGTATATCATTCGCTAAGTCGTGAGCATATTGAGAATTACTTATATAAGTTAACATATCAGCTGCTTATAGATGTAGTAGAGGAAATGGCGAAAGACATACCTGTCAGAGAAAAGGACAAGTGTTTTATAGCTGATTTTTATAAGTATTCCTTTGTTGGATTAGTTCTTAACTGGATTAAGAATGATATGCAAGAAGATCCAAAAGAAATTATTAAAGAGCTTACTATGCTGATGCAAGGAAATATTTTAAATGCCCTAGAGAATTATCGAACTGACAAAACTAAACAAAGTTAATAAAATGATTAAAAATTATACAAGTAAGTCTCCATGATAAAACTTTTATCATGGAGGCTTTTTTGCTGATGGTGAAGAAGTGAAAAAACTTTTATAGTAAGGTTAATGAAAGAAATTTAGTTAATAAAAATATTGAATGGAGGAATTAATATGTATTATTCAAGTGGAAATTATGAGGCTTTTGCAAGACCACAAAAACCAGAGGGAGTAGACCATAAGTCAGCATATATTGTTGGGACTGGACTTGGAGCATTAACTGCAGCTTGCTATTTAGTACGTGATGGACAAATGAAAGGTGAACATATTCACATCTTTGAAAAAGATCCTATTCCAGGTGGTGCCTGTGATGGATTTGAATATCCAGGACTTGGTTATGTAATGCGTGGTGGAAGAGAAATGGATAATCACTTTGAAGTAATGTGGGATTTATTCCGTTCTATCCCATCAATCGAAACAGAAGGTGTTAGCGTTCTAGATGAATATTATTGGTTAAATAAAAAAGATCCAAATTATTCTTTATGTCGTGCTACAATAAATCGTGGTGAAGATGCACATACAGATGGAAAATTTGATATATCAGATAAAGGTGCAATGGAAATTATGCATTTATTCTTCACACCAGATGAAGATTTATACGACAAGAAGATAACTGACTTCTTTGATGATGAAGTATTAAAGTCAAACTTCTGGCTATACTGGAGAACTGTGTTTGCATTTGAAAATTGGCATAGTGCTTTGGAAATGAAAAGATACATCAAACGCTATATTCATCATATTGGTGGATTGCCAGATTTCAAGGCACTTCGTTTTACTAAATATAATCAATATGAATCAATGATACTTCCTATGATTAAATATTTGGAAGGTTCCAATGTACAATTCCATTACAATACCAAGGTTGTGAATGTAGAATTTGATATCAAACCTGACAGAAAATTAGCTAAGAGGATAGAACTTTTAGTAGATGGAAAAACAGAATATGTTGGACTTACTGAAAATGATCTTGTATTTATTACAAATGGTGGATGTGTAGAAAATTCTAGTCTTGGTTCACAAAATGAACCAGCTGTATTTAATCCTGATATTAAACCAGGCGGTGGCTGGGATATGTGGAGAAAAATTGCGGCTCAAGATCCGGCCTTTGGTAACCCAGATAAATTCTGTTTTAATCCAGAGGAGTCCAATTGGATGAGTGCTACAGTTACTACATTAGATCAAAAAATTGTTCCATATATTAAGAATATCTGTAAGAGAGATCCATTCTCTGGTAAAGTTGTAACAGGTGGAATTGTTACTGTAAAAGATTCTAACTGGTTATTAAGCTGGACATTTAATAGACAACCACAATTTAGAACACAACCAAAAGATCAGCTTGTTGGATGGATTTATGGTTTATTTAGCGATAAGCCAGGTAACTATGTAAAGAAGCCTATGAGAGATTGTACAGGTAAGGAAATTTGTATGGAATGGTTATATCATCTTGGAGTGCCAGAAGCTGAAATTGAAGAATTAGCTACTAATAGTGCAAATACTATTCCATGTATGATGCCATATATTACTGCATTCTTTATGCCACGTGCAGCTGGAGACAGACCAGATGTAGTACCAGAAGGTGCAGTGAATTTTGCATTCATTGGACAGTTCGCAGAAACACCAAGAGATACTATATTTACAACTGAATATTCAATGAGAACTGGTATGGAAGCAGTTTATACATTACTTAATGTAGATCGTGGTGTACCTGAAGTGTGGGGTAGTACATTTGATGTTAGAGATTTACTAAATGCAACAGTTAAGCTTAGAGATGGAAAACGCGCTACTGATATGAGTATGAGTTTAGCTGAAAAAATTGCAGTTAAAGAAGCATTAAAGAAGATAGCAGGAACAGATATTGAAAAATTATTAAAAGAATATAATGTAATTTAATTTCTATCTAAATTTAAAATAGCAGATAGTCTTAATGGCTATCTGCTATTTTTATACGTAAATAGGATGATGAAATTTATTATAGAATATAATTAATTTAAGGTTAACATTTATTGACAGTACAATTTTGTAGGTATATCATTATTTATAAAATAAACTTGGGCATTAAAAATTAAAGTAATGGAGGAAATAAAGAGGGGGCAATAATATGAGTTCATTAGAACTAATTAATATGAAAGTAAAGTCATTTACAGTATTTAATAAGATATTTGAGGACAAGGTTATGCAATCATTTCTTGATATGATTGATACTAAGGAAAGAAGTACAATAGAGAAAGTTGAAAAGTATAGTAATTTTGTTCGTGAGCTTTTTGAAAAGAAGGAGAGCTTTTCTGATTATGTTTGGCAGCTTATTGTATTTGATGAAAATATTTATGTTCGTAAGCTATCTAATAGGAAAGTTGTTTCTGAAATGCTAGAAGAATGTGTGAAGCATGAACTTGAAACTCTGCAAGAAATCTCAAGGATAACATCTAAAGAGATAAAGAAAGAAGTTGGATGTGATATTTTCTTACCAGAGTGGACAACTAACTTAGAATATGACTTTAATAAGATGTATAAAGAAAGAATGAAGAATTTATTTACTTTAGGATATGGCATTTATGCAAATAATATTATGTTTACTTATAATAAAGGAGAAATAGTACCTGCAAAGTATCCTGATAGTATTAGATTATCAAGCCATATTGGGTATGAAAGGCAGAGAAAAAGAATTATTGATAATACTTATGCCTTTTTAAAGGATAAACCAGCTGCTAATGTTCTTTTATATGGGGATGCAGGAACAGGTAAATCTTCAACAATAAAGGCAATAGTTAATGAATTTGCAGATATAGGATTAAGAATGATAGAAGTTAGAAAAGGGGATTTACTTAAATTGCCTGAATTAATAGAGAAGCTTGCAAACAATCCTTTAAAATTTATTATATTTATTGATGATTTATCCTTTGCAAAGAATAATGAAGAAATTGGAGCTTTAAAAGCAATTTTAGAAGGTTCAGTATCTTCTAAAACAGAAAATGTAGTTTTATATGCAACAAGTAATAGACGTCATTTAGTTCAAGAATCCTTCTCTGATAGAAATGGTGATGACATTCATAGAAATGAAACAATACAAGAGCAAACATCATTATCAGATAGATTTGGATTATCTGTATGCTTCTCTAAACCAGATAAAAAAGAATATCTTGATATTATCCATGGATTAGTAAAAGAGTATAAGATTAAAGATATTGAAAATATTGATATACTTGCAGAGCGTCATGCTATGGAGAGAGGTGGACGTTCAGGAAGGACAGCTCGTCAATTTGTTGAATATTTAAAAAGTATGGAAGAATAGAAAGTTTATTGGAAGTTTTATAAGAAACAAATAAGTAACTTCCTTTCAGAAGAGAATTATGGTTAATAAGTAATTCACTACTGGAGGGGAGTTTTTTTATTTTACAAAATAGTAACAAAGTCGATAGATTTTAAATACTATATATTATGTAACAAATGAGGAGGAATTCAAGCTATGAATAATTGTGAAGAACGAAGACAAAGGCACGTTCATGAATTTGTTGGTAGTGTAAGATTGGCTGAACTTAATACTGATGATGTTCATAATCATCGTTTTGCTGGAGTTACTGGAGAAGCAGTTCCTTGTAAGGGAAGTCATATACACCGTATAGTAACTAGAACAGATTTCTTTAATGATCATTTTCATATTATAGATGTATTTACAGGTCCAGCAATTCAAGTAGGTAAAGGTAGACATGTTCACTTTGTTTATGCAGTAACAAGAGAAAGAGATGGCCATAGGCATGCATTTATAGTTGCGACTTTGATAGAAAATCCTATAGGAGAAACTAAGCGCTGCTAAAATAAATTAATATGATAATTAAGTAATGAATATAATGTTAGTTCTCGTTTAAAGTATTAGTAACTTTAAATTTAAGATAGTGGATGTATTACAAATATATATCCACTATCTTTTTTTAGAGAGTGTAAAATAGTCTGTGTAAACTTCAGAAAATGATATAATAAATTATCAATTAAAGTAAATAAAGATTGGATGTTATATTAACCTCTCAAACCTTTAAAATAAAATTAAATTTTCTAAAGTTTACACAAAAATATTGATAGACTCGACATGACTACATTTTACAAGGACATGACTACTCAAAAAAGATACTATTTCGCAATGATCATAGCGAAATAGTATCTTTTTTGCATAAGTTTATTTATATTAAACTAAAAACTATGATTTTTTCAAATTTTTATAGCCTACAAATGGCTTAAAACCGTAATTTTTAATTTCTTCGTGAAAAATATAAATTTAGCGAAGTTTTTGTAAAACGTAACACTTATAAAGGATATTTTAAGTACCATTTTATACACAATATTATTATTTTAGACTTAAATTACTTATATTTAAATAGATTCTTAGACACAACTAAGCTTATATATGGTATAATTTTAAATAAAAAACAATAAATGGGGGAGAACTTATATGAATAAAAAAAGAGTATTAAGTGCATTATTAATTACTTTAACTACATTTACATTTATATCCTGTGGAGGGAATGATGAATCAGGTAACAATAATAGTGAAAAAGCTCCTATTCCTAGAGAAGATTTTAATTTAGTATATTCTAATCCTAAAGAGTATGAGGGAAGAGAAGTGGAGTTTTACGGAAAAATATTTACAGATATTGAAAAAGATAATGATGGAACTTATATGCAAATGTTCACAAATGAAACAGGGTCAGATAATAATGTTTTGGTGGGTATAAAGGACCCAAATTTAAATGTTAAAATTGATGATATAGTTCATGTAAAAGGAATAGTTAAAGGAGTAGAAAAAGGAACTAATGCTTTTGGAGCTGAATTAAACTTACCATTAGTATTAGCAGAAAGCGTAGAAATTACCGATTATGGCACAGCATATGCACCAGCATTAAAAACAATAGATATTAATCAAGAGCAAAATCAATTTGGATATAAATTAACTCTTAAAAAAGTAGAGATATCTAAAAGTGAAACTAGGGCTTATGTAAAGATTGAAAATGCTTCAAATGACAAAGTAAATTTTTATAGTTTTAATTCAATGATTACTCAAGGAACAAATCAAATTGAACAAGAAGATAATTGGGAGGCTAATTACCAAGAAATAAGTAGTGAAATACTTCCAGGTATAGTTACAGAAGGTGTTATAACATTTAAACCGATAGATATAAATGGTGGCGATTTCAATATCATATTTGAGGGTTATTCCGATGATTACTCATTAGATTTTACACCATTTACATTCCAAATTAAAATGAATTAATTCAATTTAGGTACAGACTTTAATTACAATCCTAAGATAGATTTTGGTACAATAAATAGTACGTGATGTACTAAGATTATAAGAGAGACAGTATATAGATTTGTACTGTCTCTTATGCGTAGTTTTTTAGTAATTTCAATAAAGTTGAGTTTAGCGTAATTAATAAAGCCAATGATCTAAGATCATTGGCTTTTGTTATTCACTAAAGATACTTTTAGCGAATATATTTTAGCATAATATCACAAATATTAAATTAAAAAAATGATAATTTATCAAAAAAATACATATAAAATAATCATTATATAAAATAAAAAAGATTTTAATGGGAAAAACTCATTTTTTGAGAAAAAAGGTTGATAATATGTAGAAAAAGTATAATATTTATATAAATGGAAGATGGTGTACTGTTTATGTGTAATGAAGTAACAAACACTACAAAAAAGATTACTGTTAAGAAAGTTGAAAAACAATCTGCTTTAATTAATCATCATTATTAAAATTAATATATGAAAAAATTATAATAGATAATAAAGTAATAACTTTATTATCTAATATTTAATTAGAAAGTAAGATTAATTATGAGGCCTAAAATTAAAGAATCAATGGCACCAATATATATTAATAATAAAATAGTTTTCGGTACCAAGAGTACACATATAGAGATAGATGATGAAGACGGGGAAATATTTAAATTATTAAATATAATTAATGGAGATTTGGATATAAATGAAATTTATAAAACTTCTTCAATAGATAATGATATTATAGATGAAGTTATTGATGTACTTAATGAGAATTTATTAATTGAAAATGTTGAATTAGATAGTAATTTATTAAGTATATATGAAAAAAATAGATATAATACTAACACGGTTACTAACTTTTGAAATTGGGAAATATTTAGGAGGTTATGGTGAAAGTAGTGAATTGAATCATACAATAGAATTAAATACAAATACATTGCAAGTTAAATATATAAATCCTAAAGTTAGAAATAAAAAATGCCCAACATATAATAGAAGTAATAGTAATGAAGATGAACCAGTTTCTATTGATGATATTATAAAAATTTCAACTGGCTTTAGAAAATGAATATAAGTTCAACGTCTAAAGTAAATTTAGAATTATCAAGTCAAAAGAAATTGAATGGGTCATATGTTATAGGTAGTAAAATTAGCAATGTATTTATAGAAGTTCCTGAAGAAGCAATAGAAATACTAAATTACTGCGATGATGAAAGATCTATAGATGAAATAACCAAAATACTTTTAAATCAAAAAATATAGATGTGGATGTAGAAGATTTTATAAATACATTATATGATATGAATTTAGTATATTCTATAGATGGATTTAAATGTATAAGTGGTGAAGAAAAAAATATGGGAATATATTTATAAGAATATCAAATTTATTATTTAATAAATATAGTACTATAATTTATTCTATTATATTTATATTTAATATAATAATTATGTCAAGTAATAAAATGTTAATTCCTAGATATCAAGATGCATTTTTTATTGAAGATAAAATAGGAATTAATATGATTATATTTTTCTTAATATCATGGAGTTTAACTTTTATACATGAACTTGGACACTTTTTATCAATTATCCGATTAAATATAAATGTTAAATTTAATTTAAGTTTGAGATTAGTATGGTTAGTAGTAGAAGCAGATATTAATGGATTATGGTCAGTTTCAAGGGAAAAAAGATATTTTTGATATTTAGCAGGAATATGCTTTGAAATTATAATAATGTTTTTAAGATTAATTATTAAAATTTTAAACATTAACTTAATTTTTAATAGTATATCTAGTTTAATAATATTAATATTAACACTAAATTTTATGTGGCAAATCATGGTTTTCTTGAGAACTGATTTTTATTTAGTGTTATTAACATTTTTTGACTTAAGTAGTTTATATGATTAAAGTAAGGAATATATATTTAGTATTTTTAAAAATAAAAAACATAAAGTAGAATTTAATAATTTATCTACGAAAGAAATAAATTATGTAAAACTATTTAGTATAACTTATATATTAGGAATTATATTTTGTGGGATAAGATTAATATATGAAGTTCCGATAATTATTAATAGATTAAATAGTGCAATAATTCACATAAAAACTGGATATGCGTCAACTGTAGTAGATGGATTAATAGTATTAATACTATTAATAGTTAGTTCTATTCTATGGATAAAAGGAGCTATTAATAAAACAAAAAGTATTAAGATAGAAGGGGGGATTTAGTGAGAGTTTGGTACTTACAATACACACTCTCACTAAAGATAAAAGATGAATTTATATATTTTTATCTATGATGGATGTGCTTTATTTGAAGTGATTTTAGCATGTTATTTTTTAAAAAACAAATATAATATAAATATGATAAGTATAAATAAAGATTTAGTCCAAGTATTTGAAGGCATGACAATAAAATGTGATGAATTTATAAATAAAGTAGAAATAAGCGAAAATGATGTTGTTATAATTCCTGGTGGAAATATAGAAATTTTAAAAGATGAAGAAATAATAAAAGAATTTTTAGAATTATGTGTTTCTAAAAATTGTAAAATAGGGGCTATTTGTGCTGGGGTAAATTTACTAATAGAAAATAATATAATAAGTATTGAAGATAAAGAAAAATACTCTATAAATAATATAAAAAATGGGGATAAATATGTGTTAGCAAAAGCAAATGAATATGTAGATTTTGCATTAAGTTTAGGGATTATATGTGACATATATAAGGATGTAGATGATTTTGATGAAACTATTAGATTTTTCAAAAAGTTTGAAGAGTGTTAGTATTTGTAAATAAAATAGATTTTATAAAAATGTTATAATAATATAAAATTTAAATATGATATTTAGAATTAAATAGTTTAAATAAAGAATATAGACAATGAATTTTATTTATTGTCTATATTAATTTTAATTTAAAAAATGAATTTATATAAAAAAGATGGACTTCTATTTATAGAAATCTATCTTTTTTAACTTATATGTTTACTTAATAAAGTAGAAATTTATTTGAATTTAATCAATATAATAAAATATTGTTTGTAAATATTAGTGAAAACATTTAAAACTGTTATATAAAATTAAATAAAAAAAGCTCTTATTCAACTCTTATCTATAAGGTTCCCGCCATATAGATAAGCCAAACTTTATAAGGTTAATAAATATAAAGAGCTATATCTCTGGATTGTGTAAATACAGAGATATAGCTTACATATTTTTAAAGGATACTATCTATAAATTATATCTGAATTAATATATGACTATCTGTATCTCTTAGAAGATTCATAATCTGATTTACATTTCTTGAAATGATCTTCATAGCCGTAGTCATCATCTTCTTCATAATCATCATAATTGTCTTCATATTTATCGTGCTTGCATCCACAGTGCTTATCTTCAGGAACATCACGCCAATTATTATTTTTATATTTGGAATCTTCATAGCATTTATCTTTGTGATGTTTATCTTCTTTTTTATAGCACTTACAGTACTTTTCATAATAGTCATATTTCTTCTTATCATCACAATGGTCTTTATCTTTATGATGTCTTTCTTTCTTTTTCTTATAGCACTTACAGCAGTACTCTTCGTAATCATCATCTTTTTTCTTATCATCGCAATAATCTTTATCTTTATGATCTTTTTCTTTCTTTTTCTTATGGCACTTACAACAGTACTCTTCGTAATCATCATCTTTTTTCTTATCATCGCAATAATCTTTGTCTTTATGATCTCTTTCTTTCTCTTTCTTGTAGCACTTACAGTATTCTTCGTAATATTCATCTTTCTTCTTATCATCGCAATGATCTTTATCTTTATGGTCTTTTTCTTTCTTATGGCACTTACAGTACTCTTCGTAGTAGTCATCCTTCTTCTTATCATCACAATAGTCTTTATCTTTATGATGCTTTTCTTCAGACTTTACCCAGCATTTACAATAATATTCATAAGAACATTTTTCTTTTTTATCTTCGTGTTTTTTATCTTCTTTTTTATTACAACACATATCATAGTCATCTTTGTCATAAGATTTTGAATCATTATATGCCATATTAAATCATCCTCATTAGTTAAAAATTTGCACATATAAATTTATAATGCACATATTCTATACTATGTTGATTTTATTATAGTTGTTACAAATAAAAGGGGAGATTAGCTATGAAATTAGTTATTCTATAAAGCCCCTATTTTTCATTCTCTCCATATTTGTATAAAGGCCCATTCCAGTTTTAAGCTTAGAAAAACCTAGACTTTCATAAAAACCTTCCTTTCCAGGAGAAGCATAAAGAATAAAATTGCAGGAAGGCAACTTTTTAATTATATTTTCTAATACTAATTTACCTATACCTTTTCCTTGATATTCTGGAAGAACTGCAATGTCATAAATAGCTGCTTGTCTTATACCATCAGAAATAGCTCTACCAAATCCTATTAATTTTTCATTGTCAAAAATAAAAATTACAGTGTGGCTATTTTCAAAGGATTTCTTATGTATTTCAGCATCAACATAAGTCATTCCAACAGTTTTAATTATATTTCTTACTTCATTCCAAATAATATTTTTACAATTATCTTGAATTATATAACACATAAAAATCACCTCTATAAAATACAAAATATATACTTATTTAAATTATAAGTTTATTTGCATAATATTACAATTCATTCTAAAAATTATAGCAATATTAAATTTTATGTTAAAAAGGTGATATAATTATATTGAAAAGTATAATATTAAGTTCAAAAATTATAAAATAAATTAAACATATATGATGAAATTAGGTATGAATTCCGTTTAAATAACTTCAAAGAGTAAATAGATTTAATATAATTTCTATAAGGAGGAGTTAATATGGAAAAATTTTTGTATGCAGAAATAAATACTATTGGATTAGCTATTTTAGCTACTATATATATGAAGGGTAGAAATATAACTAAAAGTGATTTATCCCAAAAAATGTTTAACTATTTACTATATGTTACAGCTTCACTATTAGTTTTTGATGCAGCCATGAGGTGTTTAGATGGATTAGTATTTGAAGCTGCTAATGAAATATTGCTATATACTACAACAATTTATTACATATTAACTGTAGCAATGGTTTCTGTATTGCTTATGTATTGTGATAGTAAAGTCTATGTAAGTGATGGTAAACAAAAACTAAGATTCAAGATATATATGATACCTTTTTATATAAATGCTATATTATCAGTAATTAGTTTCACTACAGAATGGATTTTTAGAATAGATGAAAATAATGTTTATCATAGAGGAGAGCTTTATTGGATACATGTATTGATAATTTTTATACCATTATTATATTCAATTAGAATGATTATAAAAGGGATGAAAGATTGCTCTGAAGTTAAGAGAAATGAATTTAGATATTTAATATTATTTCTTCTATCCCCTGTAATTGGATTTATAATTCAAACTTTTTGCTACGGTTTATCCATTGCACATATTTGTTGTGTAATTTCTTTACTGATAACATTTATTAATATACAAAGTAATTTAATAATTATGGATCCATTAACTCAGGTTAATAATAGAAGAGCTTTTATAGATTATATTAAATGTAAAATATCAAAAGTCCCTGATGAATGCGTTCTTTTTCTTCTTATGATAGATGTTGATTATTTCAAAAAAATAAATGATGAATTTGGACATACTGTAGGAGATGAAGCATTAGTATTAATAGTTAGAGGAATTAACCTAGCCTGTACTAGAAATGATTTTCTATCTAGAATAGGAGGAGATGAGTTTGCTGTGGTTGGGCAACGTAGAAACGAGGAAGAAATTAAAGCACTTATATTAGAAATAGAAAGAAAGATAGAAGAAGTAAGCATTCAGGAAAATACAGAGTATAAATTATCAGTAAGTATTGGATACTCTATATATGGAAGAGATGGAATTATAGAAATAAGTGATTTTATAAATGTTGCTGATAAGAATATGTATGAAGTGAAGAAAGCTAAAAAAATAAAGGCATGAGGTATAATATTTCTTATGTATGAATAGAAATATAAATAAAAAATGATATAAAATAGCAAAATTGATAATAATATTAAGGTAAAGCACATTGATATAATTAAAATATTAAAAAATGTGAAATGTATTATATAAATTATGCTATAATATAGTAGAAATTATCATCGGAATTCCCAGAAAGATACGGAGGTTGAACAATGAATAAAGGTTTAAAGCTAGACTTATCTAAGGTAGAACCTTATGTAAAGTTAGAACAAGAATTAAATTACATGGAAGCAATGGTTAAGGGTGCTCATGAAACTCTTACGAACAAAACTGGTGCAGGGAATGATTTCTTAGGTTGGTTAGACCTACCTGTAAATTACGATAAAGAAGAGTTTGACAGAATAAAGAAGTCAGCAGAAAAGATTAAAGGAAACTCAGAAGCACTAATAGTTATTGGTATTGGAGGTTCTTATTTAGGACCTAGAGCTGCAATTGAAATGCTAAATAGCAATTTCTATAACGTTCTTGGAAATAATAAGAGAAATACACCAAAGGTATTTTTCGTTGGAAACAATATAAGCTCAACATATTTAGCTGATCTTTTAGATGCTATTGAAGGAATAGATATAAGTGTAAATGTAATATCTAAGTCAGGAACTACAACAGAACCTGCTATTGCTTTCAGAGTATTTAAAGACTACATGGAAAAGAAATATGGAGTAGATGGAGCAAAAGAAAGAATTTTTGCAACTACTGATAAGAGCAGAGGTGCTTTAAAATCACTAGCAGATGAAATGGGATATGAAAGTTTCGTTATACCTGATGATGTAGGTGGAAGATTCTCAGTTTTAACTGCTGTTGGATTATTACCAATAGCTGTAGCTGGAATTAATATAGATGAAATGATGCAAGGAGCTGCTGATGCAAGAGAAGCTTATGCAACAGATGATTTCAAAAACAATGACTGTTATAAATATGCTGCAATGAGAAACGTATTATATAACAAGGGAAAAGAAATTGAAATATTAGTTAATTATGAACCAGGTTTACACTACTTTAATGAATGGTGGAAGCAATTATTTGGAGAATCAGAAGGTAAGGATCAAAAGGGTATATTCCCAGCTGCTGTAGATTTTTCAACTGACTTACACTCAATGGGACAATACATCCAAGAAGGTAGAAGAACTATATTTGAAACTGTATTAAATGTAGAAAAAGCAAAGAGAGAAGTAGTTATAGAAAAGGCTGAAGGAGATTTAGATGGATTAAACTTCTTAGCTGGAAAGACTATAGACTTTGTTAATAAGCAAGCATTTAATGGTACATTATTAGCTCATAATGATGGTGGAGTTCCAAATATCGTATTAAATATTCCTGAACTTAGTGCTTACTACTTTGGACAAATGGTTTACTTCTTTGAAAAAGCTTGTGCTATAAGCGGATATCTTTTAGGAGTTAATCCATTTGATCAACCAGGAGTTGAAGCTTACAAGAAAAACATGTTTGCTTTACTTGGAAAGCCTGGATATGAAGAATTAAAAGCTGAATTAGAAGCTAAATTAAAATAGTGAGAATAATAGTAGATGGAGATGCCTGTCCAGGTATCTCCATTATTGAAAAAATAGCAAAGTCTTATAATCTAGATTTAATAGTATATTGTGACATAAATCATTATATAGCTTTAGATTATGGTGAAGTAAAGATAGTAGATTCAGGATTTCAAAGTGTAGATATGTATGTAGTTAATACTTGCATTAAAAATGATATTGTTATTAGTCAAGATTATGGTGTTGCAGCTATTTGTCTTGGTAAGGAAGCTTATGTTATTAATCCTAAAGGATATAATTATACTGATAAAAATATTGATAGGTTATTAGAAGAAAGACATATTTCTCAGAAGATTAGAAAAGCGGGTGGAAGGACTAATAATCCAAGAAAAAGGACAAAAGAAGATGATATTAGACTTAAGACTACCTTAGAAAAGATAATAGAATGTAACTTAAGAGAATAAGCTGTAGAAATATAAAGGACGGTTTATTCTTATTTTTTTATATTGATGACAAATTTCGTTTTATATTTTCTTATGTAAACTGTATAATAATGTTAGGTAATATTTGAAAATAGGGTGTGAGGGTATGAATGAATTTGAAATAATGTTTGATAAAGAAAGTCCAGCTTTATTAGGGGAGAAAATTAAAATAAGAGTTAATAGTAATAATAAAGAGGGATATAAATATAAATTTTTTATAGGATACCAATCTGATAGAAGATGGAGCTGGGTTCCTATACAAGATTTTTCAATGAGTAATGAATGTATATGGATTCCAGAAAAAGCTGATTCTTATATGATAATGGTCAATATACAAGATGAAGCTGGTAAGAATACTTCAATAAGAAATGAGTTTAGAATTAAGACAGAGATAGAATCTTCTAATAAAGAAGAGGATACTGAAGTTAACAATAATAATAAAAAGTTAATTAAAGATGTTATTATAGATAAAACTTCATTGACTTTAGGAGAGAAGATAAATTTAGATGTATTAACTTCAGAAGATGAAATAATATTATATAGATTTTGGATTAGAGGAAGTCAAGGGTGGGAACCTTTAAGGGATTATACTCCAGAAAATAAATTCACTTATACTACTAACAGAGCTATGGATGGAGAAATTTTAATTGAGTGTAAGAGGCCTTCTTCATCTGATAATGTTGACGATTTTACTACTGTTAAATTTAAAGTAAAGGATCAGCCTACTATTGAGGTAACATCTTTTGAATGTTTATCAGATAAATTATTGGTAGGAGAAGAGCTTGTTTTTAAAGTTGGAGTTAATCTTGAGAGTTCAAGAACTATATTATATAAGTTCTTAAGAGTAGACAAAAATGGAAGAACTACTTGTGTTCAAGACTATTCAACTAAGAGTGTTATTTCCTTTTATGAAAAAGAGAAAGGAAAGTACAAGCTTCTATGCTATGTAAGAGATATTTTTTCAAACAAGCCTTATGATGATAGAGCTGCAATGATATATTATGTTAAACCTTATGAAGAAATAAAAATTAAGAGTTTTTCTTCAGAGCTTAGTTCACCACAGTTATCAGGAAATACTATAGCTTTTAAAACAAAGGTCCAAGGTGGAAATGAAGTTCTATATAGATATATAGTAGAGGGTACTGTAGCAGAAGATACGGGTTATATTAGATCTAAAATCTTTAATTGGGAAACTAAATCAGAAGGTGAATATAAGATTAAGGTTTTAGTTAAGGATATGTCTTTTAATGGTGAATATGAAGATACTAAAGAAATAAATTTTAAGGTCGATAAAAAAGGTGAGAAGCCAGTTAATATTTTAAGTGTTAATGCTAGTAAAACTAGGGGCTGTATAAAAGGTGAACCTATTAATTTAAAGGTTAAAGCTGAAGGTGGTACTGAACTAAAATATTCTTTTATAGTATATAAGGATGGTAAAGAAAAAGAAAGAATTAATTATGGAGCAATGAACTGGGTAAACTTCACTCCTGAAGAAAGTGGAGAATATGAAGTTGAAGTTAGGGTTTTAGATAAATATTCTCTTAGAGATTATGATGCACATGATTATTTATTTTTAAAAGTTAAAGACTACCAAGAAGCTGAAATAGACTATGTTTTATTATCTCAAAAGGAAGTATATTTAGTTGGAGATATTATAGAACTTGAGACAGTAGCGCAAAACACTAAAAATATATTGCTAAGATATGTTACTAAAATAAATGGACATGAGGTTGAGGATACAGGATATATTAAGAGCAATTCATTAAAGATTAAACCAAAGTGTCCAGGTAAATATACTTTTAGAATTTATGCTAAAAATATATTATGTAAAGATGAATTTGACACTAAGAAAGAAGTATCTATTTATGTAAACGAGTCTACTCCAGTAACTAATACTAAGGTTACCTTAGAGTCAGAAGAAGTTATTGAAGGTAGAGAAATTACTTTTGAAGCCAGCAGTGAGGGTGGTAAGGAAGTTTGTTACGAATTTTATATAATGGAAAAAGGAAATTGGGTTAGGGTACAATCTTATAGTAGAAAGAATTATTATACATTCTTACCTTTTACTACTGGAGACTATAAGGTATTAGTATTAAGCAAAAGTTATTATAAAAAGGTAAACTACGAAGATTATGCATATTTAGAATTTAAGGTTAAAGCAGAAGTGTTGCAAGGCACAATGTAGAATGAAAAATGGAGAATGATAGAATATAAAACAAGTGATGGACTTTATGGAGGAGAAATATGAAGATTACTAAGGCAGAAGATATATTAACTTTAACAATTAGTAAGGACATGCTAAAGCAAGCTATGGGTGATGGTATGGAGTTTGAATTAGTATATGAGGCACTAATAAAGCAAATTGAGGAAAATGGAAGCCTTTCATTGTCAAATAACAATTCATCATCTGAAGAAAGTAATGATGAATCTACAGTTAGCTATGTTAAGGCATCAGCAGGACAAAGGCTTGAAGATATTCCATTAAGAATAAGAACAGCAATATCAGAAAGCGAAAGTATAGATAGTAAAAATATTGTAAATAGTAATGAAGATAATATATCTAGTAAATACGACTCTCTTAAAGGTACTTCATCAGCAAGTATGGATGAAATTCTTTCAACTGTAGATAAATACAGCTCTAAATATGGGGTAGATAAAAATTTAGTACTTGCAATAATAAAAAATGAATCAAACTTTGATCCTAATGTAGTTTCATCAGCAGGAGCAAAAGGACTTATGCAATTAATGGACTTCAACTCAGAAGAATATGGAGTTACCAATCCTTTTGATATTGATCAAAATATAAATGCTGGAGTTCAACATATTAAAGAATACTTAGATTTATATGATGGAAATATAGAACTTGCGTTAATGGCTTACAACGCAGGGCCGGGAACAGTAAGTAGAAGAGGTGTAAAATCAATTGATGATTTATACAAGATGCCTCAAGAAACACAAAACTACGTAACTAAGATAATGAAACAACTTAATGGAAATTAAAAAGTGAATATAAAGTTAAAGAAAAATAGCATATGCTTACTACACATATGCTATTTTTCTTTTTCTAGTATATTTTACATTTAAGATACTAAATGAAGAAATAAGAATTAAGAATTAAGAAATAAGAATTAAGAATTGAAAAAATTATAAATATGTATTAACTAACCCAGGGAAACCTGAGTGTATTTTTTATAAAAATACAAGTGATAGGAAGTTTTAACGAACTATGTGGTAAAATAAGTAAATACTATGTTAAAATGTATATATAAAATGAAAGTTAATGTGAGATATAAGATAGAGGGGTTGAAAATTGAATTTATGAGGAGGTTAGAAAAATTAGTAAGAGATTAATGATCGATACAGAAGCTGCAAAGTACTTTATTACAAATAATCTTATGCCAATCTTAAGGGAACTTGATGGAGAGATAGAGGATCTAGAGGGCTTAAAAAGGAAACTAGGTTCCTTAAATAGATATTATAGTAGAAATAGTAATATGATTAGTGATATAAACTCTGCATTAAGAGAGGTTAATGGAGATTATGATAAACTTCAAGATTTTATAAGGAACTTTAAATCTTTTATAGAAAATGTAGAAGAAGTAGATGAAAACTTGGCAAAAAAGTTTAAGAAAGAAGTTAAAGAATACTGTAATACAAATGGAATAGAGACTACAGAGTGGTATGATACATTACTAAACTTTGTTCAAGGAGCTTTAGATATAATAGGATTTATTCCAGTAGTAGGAGATATAGCAGACTTAGTAAATGCAGTAATATCAGCCTTTAGAGGAGACTGGCTAGCAGTAGGAATTTCTCTAATTGCAATAATACCACTAGTAGGGGATTCCTTTAAGTTCTTAAAATATACAGACGAAGCAGCAGCCTTATTAAAGTATGGTGATGAAGTTGTGGATATAGGTGGAGCAATTGTAAAAGAAGGAGCTCAAAAGGCAAGTAAAAAGGCTGGTAAGGAATTTACTGAAAAAGCTATAAAAGATCCAGATGCAGCAAAGAAAATGCTAGATATCACCATGGATATGGGCAATGGAAAGCACTATATAAAGAATAAAAAAGGCTATGATTTTGAATTTGATATAAATAAAACTGATATACATCCAGAGAGCAGAGAAGTCATTATGGCAGGATGCTTTTTAGGAGAAACGAAAGTAAAAACAGAATGTGGACTTACACTTATAAGAGACATAAAATCCGGAGAGAAAGTATTAACTGTAAACCAGGAAAATGGACAAGAAGAATATAAGGAAGTAAAAGAAGTATTTATAAGAAGTAGCAATGAAATTTGTATTATAAAAGCTGGAAATGATATAATAAAAACAACAACAGGACACTTATTTAAGGTAAAAGATAAATGGTGGACAACAGCTATAAACATAGAAAAAGGGGATTATTTATATAGTGAAAATAATGAATACTTAGAAGTTGAAGATGTGCATGTAGAAAAGAATAACTATCCAAGTTATGTCTATAATCTAAGTATAGATGGAAATCATAACTACTTTGTAGGTGAAGAGCAAGTATTAGTGCATAATATGGCTGATATGAAGAGTTGTTCTCAATCTATTGAGGGGGTAAGTAAACCTAATTCAAAAGAAATATTTTTAGAGACGGCATCTTCTCATGACTCAGCTAGAAAAACATTAATAGGTGAACTTGATTCAACAGGTGTTTTTAAGAATGGTTCAAATCCATCTCAAGGAAGATTAAAATCAAGTTATGGGTATGGAAAGCAAATGGGAAGACAATCTTTAGATGGAAAAGTTAGATGGAGATTAGATTTTGATGAAAAAATTGGAGTACACTATAATATTGAAGATTTTAGTAAAGGAAAAGGAGTAAATGCAGTAAAAAAGGTGATTCCAATTGATATATCAGAACAAGCTTATAAGAAAATTATAGATTTATGGAATAGGTAGTGGTAAAAAAATGAATGAAGAAATGAAAAAAAAATATGATGAGTTGAAAAAGAAAAACAGAATCACTTCAATTCAAAAATCGTGGGAAAATAATGTGTTGTTACAAGAGTGTATAGAATCTACTGGAGGAAAAGTTTTAAATTATGATGATGGAAATAAAATATTAGAAGAGATACAGTCTAAAATACCATTTAGATTAAATGGGAGAGTGGATTTTTCTAGATTTAAGTATAAAAACAATATAAATACAATATCTAGTATTAATGAATTAATTAAGAGTTCTACAGAGTTTTATGTAATGTGGGATGAGGAGAATTTACCATGTTTAAAATCTGAATTAAAAGATATAATTAATTCTATTGATGACGTTACAGCTGTTAGTTTTGATACATGGGCAGTTTCTTCAGATTATAATATAATAATCGAATTCTACCATGAGGGAGAAATAACGTTAGGTATTTTATCTTAAATAGAGACTGCAAAATTAAGGATAAGATTACTGCATAAAATGTAATAACAGTAGAAAGTAGTCAATCAACCAAAAGTAATAAAACTTAACACTGCTTAATATTAATTATGCAGTGAGTAGGTGGCAAAGGTGGAAGAGTGGCAGATAAAATTGAAAAGCAATTTCTAGATGATGAAACTAAAAATACTTTCTAAAATCTTTACCACCTATGCCCCTTCCAACCTAAAGTAAAAGAAAATATCGTTGTAACTGAAATGTCGATACTACAAAAGTGTCGATATTTTTTTGCATTGAATTAGGGTGGAGTAAGGAATAGATAAAAGATAGAAAAGGAAAGACAGCAAGATTGTATAAGATAAATATGTTGTTTGTCTTGTGTCTTTTCATTTTAAGTAATAAAATAATTCATAGTAGTTCAAAATAAACTAAGAAAGAAGGTGCCTTTATGGAAAGACTAGATAAGGTTTTATCTAATTTAGGGTATGGAAGTAGAAAAGAGATTAAACAAGCTGTTAAGAAGGGTCTTATAGAAGTTAATGGTGAAATAGTAAAAGATAATGGAATGCAAGTAGATCCTGAAAGTGACAGAATAATTGTAAATGGAGAAGAAATTTTTTATAGGAAGTTTATATATTTAATGATGAATAAGCCTGATGGAGTAGTTTCTGCAACTTTTGATAATAGAGATGAAACTGTAGTGGATCTATTAGAAGTGGAGCATCAAGTTTTTAATCCTTTTCCAGTTGGAAGACTAGATAAGGATACAGTTGGACTTCTTTTACTTACAAACGATGGAGAGTTGAATCATAGATTAATATCACCTAAGTGGAAGGTTGATAAAGTTTATTTTGCTAAGATTGACAAGAAGGTAACTGAAGAAGATATAAAGAAGTTTAAAAAGGGAATTACCTTAGATGATGGTTATCTTTGTAAGGAAGCTAAGCTTGAAATATTAACGGCTACAGATGAAGGATCAGAAGTAGAGGTTACTATTCAAGAAGGTAAGTTCCATCAAGTAAAGAGAATGTTTGAAGCAGTTGGCAAAAATGTAGTTTACTTAAAGAGAATAGAATTTGGTACTTTAAAGCTAGATGAAGAGCTTGAAGAAGGCGAATATAGGGAACTTACAGATGAGGAACTTGCAATATTAAGGGGATTTTAACGAATGTTATGAAAAAGTGAAGTAAAATCATTCATAATAATAAGATTTTACAATAATCTTTTCAAATTTCCTTGCATTTTGCTTTTATATGCACTATAATATCTATGCAAGGATAAATAAAAGGAATAAATAGCCCCCTTTTTATTTATTGCTTATTGCTAAAGCGCAACCTAGCCCCAAGGGTTGCGTTTTTTTGTCGTCCAAATGTAAAAGTTTACTTAAAGAAAAAGTATTTATATTATGTAAAAGAAAACTTTTTCATAAATAGTTTAAAGTTTTATTATCTATAATATATATTTTTTAGAAAAATTTACTATAATAAAATTATAGGATTTATTATTTTTTAAAGTAAAAATATTAGATTTTTACTAGAATTAATTTTAATTATGTTAATTCTAAAATGAAGGATAAAAAAATACACAAATGAATAAAAAAAATCTATGAACATTAAAAGTGAATTATTTAATTCAAAAAATTGTTTTACTTAATATTATGTAATAGAGGCTTTTAGGCAAGAATATATAGGGTATCTATGATATAATATGTTAGTATATATTCTAAATTAATTATCCATATAATTGTTTTATTAGAAAATTAAAAGTTAATAATCTTATTTAAGTAAAACATTAATATTGAAAGTGAATATAATATTTAGTTTTTTACATAAGTTGTTGAAATAATAGTATTACTTAAATACTATTAATATAAAATATAATTAAATGAAATGTAGGATATTTATTATAACTTATATAATAAGAAAGGAGTCTGTAAGCTAGATGGATTTAAAAGAGTTACTTAACAAAGAACAATATGATGGAGCGACTACTGTTGAGGGCCAAGTTTTAATATTAGCAGGGGCTGGCTCGGGAAAAACAAGAGTATTGACATATAGAATGGCACATATGATCGAGGATTTAGGAATACTTCCTTATAAAATATTAGCTATTACATTTACTAATAAGGCTGCTAAGGAAATGAAGGATAGAGTTAAAGCCTTAATTGGTGAAAGAGCAGAAGATATGTGGATTTCTACATTCCACTCTACTTGTGTAAGAATTCTTAGAAGAGAAATTGAGAAACTTGGATATAAAAAGAGCTTTACTATTTATGACTCATCAGATCAAAAGACGTTAGTAAAGGAATGTATAAAAGCATTAAATATAAATGATAAGGATATTAGTGAACAAGAAATAATAAGTAAAATAAGTAAGGCTAAGGACAATATGATAAGCCCTGCAAGCTTTATGAGAGAAAATGAAAGCAATTTTAGAGAGAAGAAGATTGCTGAAGCTTATGAATTATATCAAAAGAGACTTAAGGAAAACAATGCATTAGACTTCGATGACTTAATTTCTAAAACAGTAGAATTATTTAAGAAGGATAAGGAAACCTTAGAGTTTTACCAAAGAAAGTTCCAATATATCATGGTAGATGAGTATCAAGATACTAATAAGGTTCAATATGAATTTGTAAGATTACTTGCTGATAAACATAAGAATATTTGTGTTGTTGGTGATGATGATCAATGTTTACTTGAAGGTACATTAATTGAAACTGAAAAAGGTAAAGTAAAGATAGAAGATTTAAAAGAAAATGATGAAGTTAAGGTTGCATCTGGAAAGGGTGAAACTAAACTTTTAACAATAAATAATATCTCAAAAAGAGAGTACTCTGGAACTATTATAAAGATTGTAACAGAAGACGGAGATATTATAAAATCTACCCCTAATCATGTAGTATTTTCTAGATTAACATTTAATAAAGATAATTTTGTTGTTTATTTAATGCATAAAGAAGGTCTTGGATATAGGGTAGGAAAAGTTATAGTTGATAGTAGCGTTGAAGAAAATTACACGAATATTTTAAGAAAAGAAATGCTTAAGGAAAAAGCAGATAAATTATGGGTCCTTAAAACTTGTGCTTCATTAAGTGATGGGATTTATTATGAAGAGCTTTATTCAATTAAGTATGGAGTTCCCAAGTTTTCATTTAACTCAAATATGAGTAATAGTGTATTAAGTGAAGAAAGAATAAACTCTCTTTATACTAGGCTAAATACTTTTGAGTCTGCTGAAAAGTTAATGGAGGAAAGATATTTATATTCAGATTATCCTCATTATATTAGTTTAGAAAATAAGAAGGATAATGAAGAAAAAAGAAATATTAATGTAAACTTCTTTGCTGGAGATTCATTAACAAGTAAAGGTGTTTACTCTCATAGCGTAGCTATTAATTCTTTAAATGAAGAAAGTATAATCCAAGAAGAAAATAAATATGACGAAGTTGAACACTTTGCTATGAAATTATCATTAGAGAAAAATTTAGATATTATAAGAAAAGCCAAATTAACTAAGGAAAATGAGTTTAGATTTATGCCAGTAGGTAGCTTAAAAGTAGGAATGACTATTGCTATTTTTAAGGATGGCAAGATAGTTGAAGGGAAAATAGTTGAAAAAGAAAGAGAAGAATATAGTGGATATGTATATGACTTAAATGTTGATCATGCAAGAAACTATATAGCTAATAATGTAGTTGTCCATAACTGTATTTATCAATGGAGAGGTGCAGATATTAGAAATATCTTAGACTTTGAAAAGGACTATCCTAATGCTAAGGTTATAAAACTTGAGCAGAATTATCGTTCTAAAGGAAATATATTAGATGCAGCTAATGTTGTAATAGTTAATAATGCTAATAGAAAAAGCAAAGCTTTAAGAACAGAACAAGAAGCTGGAAATAAGATAAAGGTTTATAGAGCTTATTCAGATGCAGACGAAGGAAACTTTGTTGCAACTCAAATAAGAAAGATTAAGAGTGCAGAAAAGAAAGATTATAAAGATTTTGCAATTTTATATAGAACTAATGCTCAATCACGTATTTTTGAAGAAAGTTTAAGAAGAAATGATATTCCATATAAGATTTTAGGTGGAACAAGATTCTATGATAGAAAAGAAATAAAAGATATGCTTTCATATTTAAAGGTATTAGTAAATCCTAATGATAGCATAAGCTTAAAGAGAATAATAAATGTTCCTAAAAGAGGTATAGGTGATGCTACTGTAGGTAAAGTTACTGATTTTGCAGAAAGTTATGAATTACATTTATGGGATGCATTAAGTACAGTTAGAAATATTCCTACATTAACAGCTAGAAATTGTGGTGGAATAGAAAACTTCATGGAAATGATGGAAAAGTTCATTGAGATGAGTGAAGTACTACCTGTTTCTAATTTGATAGAAATGATATTAAAGGAAACTGGATATATTTCAGAGCTTGAAAAATCAAATGAAATAGAAGATAAGAGTAGAATTGAAAACTTAAAGGAATTAGTTTCAGATGCTGTTGATTTTGAAAGAAGTAGCGAAGATACTACATTATCAGCATATTTAGAAAAAGTTTCATTAGTTCAAGATACAGATAAGCTTGATGAAGATGCAGACACAATTGTTCTAATGACTGTTCATAGTGCTAAAGGATTAGAGTTCCCAGTAGTATTTATGGTAGGTATGGAAAATGGAATATTCCCAGGAACAGCATCCTTTGATAGTGAAGCTGAAATGGAAGAGTCAAGAAGACTATGCTATGTTGGAATAACTAGAGCTAAGGAACAATTATTTATGACTTCAGCAGAAGTTAGAAGACAATTTGGAAGAACTGTTGCTTATCCACAATCTGATTTTATTAATGAAATAAAATCAGATCTTAAGGAATATGTTTCAGGTGAATCACTAACTTCAAGGACAGAAAATAGAAGCAGTATGTTCCAAGCAAGAAATAACTATAATAATCCTCATAGTCTAAGAAATAGCTCTAATACTATGCAAAAACCTAAGGTGCAAAGAAATCAAAGCACAGTATCTAGTGATGAAATTACTATAGGAAGAAAAGTTAAACATAATAAGTTTGGTGTAGGTACAGTAGTATCTGTTACAAATGCAGGAAGTGATAAGAAGGTAACTATAGCTTTTGATAATCAAGGGATAAAGATACTTCTATTATCAGTAGCTAATTTAGAACTAGTATAGGAGTGCTGGAGCATAATGAAATAATGAAGAGTGCTACGCACGATGAAGAATGAAAAATGAAGAATGTAGAATTAAGGATAAAACTCCCAAGGAGTTCTTGAAATTTAATCATTTTTGTAATTCCCAAGGAATTACTTCCTTAATTTTTCATTTTTAATTCTTAATTTTTAATTTAAAAGGTAGAAAGTACCTTTTACAGCGAGGTGTTTATAAGTGGATAAAAAGAAAAGAATCGAAGAATTAGTAGAAGAATTAAATAAATATGCTTATGAATATTATTCTTTAGATAACCCTTCAGTTTCAGATAAAGAGTATGATGAAAAATACTATGAGCTTAAGGCTCTTGAAGAGGAAACAAATTATGTTCTTCCATACTCTCCTACATTAAGAGTTGGAGATAGAGTGTTAGAAGGTTTTACTAAATATGCTCATAAAGCAAGGCTATGGAGCTTAGATAAGGCTCAAAGTTTTGAAGAATTAAGAGATTGGCATAATAGAAATTTAAAGTTTATTAATGAAATGAATTTAAGGGGAGAAAATCTTCCTAGTCCTAGATATGTTTTAACTAAGAAATTTGATGGATTAACTATTAACTTAACTTATGATGTTAATGGTGTATTAGTTGCAGCAGCTACTAGAGGTAACGGAGAAGTTGGTGAAGAAGTTTCAGCTCAAGTTAAGACTATAAAATCAATTCCTCTTAAGATAAGTAATGAAGATGTTTTTGAAGTACATGGTGAAGCCATAATGACTACGGAAGCCTTTGAAAATTATAATAAGAATTCAGATGTACCACTTAAAAATTTAAGAAATGGTGCAGCTGGAGCTTTAAGAAACTTAAACTTAAAGGAAACAGCTAAAAGAAATTTATCAGCCTTTTTCTATGATGTGGGATATAAGGAAGGAAGACCTTTTAGAAATTATGAAGAAATGTTAGACTTCATAAAATCTAAGGGTTTGCCAATGGATGATTATGTTAAGTATTGTACTAATTTAGAAGAAATTCAAAAAGAAATTGCTTATATAAATGACATAAGATTTGAGTTGAATTATGATATTGATGGAGTAGTAATTGCAATAGATGATATAAGAACTAGAGAACTTATGGGTTATACAGTGAAGTTCCCAAAATGGGCAATTGCTTATAAGTTTGAAGCTCAAGAAGCTACTACTAAATTATTAGATGTTGAATGGAATGTTGGTAGAAGTGGTAGAGTAGGTCCTACTGCAATTTTAGAGCCTGTAGAACTTGCAGGAGTAACAGTAAAAAGAGCTACATTAAATAATATAGATGATATTAGAAGAAAAGGTGTAAGACTTGGAGCAGACGTATTTGTTAGAAGATCTAATGATGTTATTCCTGAGATTATGGGAGTAGTTAATGAATCTTTAGAAGGTACTGAAGAAATATTAGTTCCAGAATTATGTCCAGCATGTGGAGCTCACTTAGTACAAAATGGTGTTCATTATTTCTGTGAAAATACTTTATCATGTAAACCACAAATGGTTAAGACTATAGTTCATTTTGCTTCAAGAGATGCTATGAATATTGAAGGTTTCTCTGAAAAAACAGCTGAACAATTATTTGAAAGATTAGAAATTAAGTCTATTGCTGATTTATATAAGTTAAATAAAGAAGAATTATTAACTTTAGATAAGTTTGGACCTAAGAAAGCACAAAATCTTTTAGATGCAGTTGAAAGAAGTAAGGAATGTGAGTTATATAGATTTATATATGCCTTAGGAATACCTAATGTTGGAGTAAAGACTGCAAAAGATTTAGTTAATAGATTTAAATCTCTAGAAGGATTAAAGAATGCAAAGTTTGAAGAATTAGTTTCTGTTCAAGATGTTGGTGATATAGTTGCACAATGTGTACTTGGATTCTTTAGTGAAGAAAAATCTATTAGAACTATAGATGAATTACTAAGCCTTGGAGTAAGTCCAAGATATGAAGAAAAGGAAGTAATAGCTAGTGTCTTTGAAGGAAAAACTGTAGTAGTTACAGGTACTTTAGAAAAGTATTCTAGAGGAGAAATCAAGGAAAAGCTAGAATTATTAGGAGCTAAGGTATCAGGAAGTGTTAGTAAGAAAACTGATTATGTTATTGCAGGAGCAGAGGCTGGATCAAAATTAACTAAGGCCATTGATCTTGGAGTTAAGGTATTAAGTGAAGAGGAATTTGAAGGTCTAATAAAGGAGTAATGGAAATGAAGAAATTTGGATTAAAGGATTGGCTTACATTAATATGCACTTTATCAGCTATAGTAACTAGTGCAATAATAGTTCTGACCTTTTTAACAACATATCATTTCATGAATAGTATGCAAATATTTAATTCCTATCAACCATTGCAAATAGGATTAAGTATAACTATGGCTTTATGGGCAATAAGATTTTCTTTATATAAAGTAGGAAAAGAAAAATATATATATTCATCAATTTGTTTAGTAATATCAGTAGTATCAATGATATTTACGCTAAACATGGTTAAGTAACAAATATGAATAATGTATAAGTAAAAATAAAACTTCTAAGGAGTTTTTAAAAATAAATAAATAAATAAATAAATAAATAAATAAATAAATAAATAAATAAATAAAGCTCAGCAGTTGTAAGAAGTTAGATTTGTTCTTACATCAGCTGAGTTTGTTTTTTATATATATTTTTCTAGTTTTTGAATTACGTCATTATAAACACTATCTAATATAGTGAAATCTAATGTCTTAATATAATGGCTTTCTAAGTCGTCATGTATTCTATGAGCTTCAGATATTAAAAAGAGAGCCTTATTAACTAATTCATTAAAATGATCTTTATCATATTCAATTTCAGATTTATTATTTAAGAGTACAGATGAATTACAAAAATCTTCGATATTATAAGTCTTTCCTTTAAATGTACTTTGACTTATTTCATTTTCAGTAACTATTGATGTAGATATTTCAGGTATTAAAATATGCTCTAATCTATCTGGATTAAAAGGATCATGTAAATATTCAACGAAGTAGCCCTTTTTTTGAGCAAGTCTTCCTAATTCTTTTAGGATTTTAGTTTTGCTAAAGCCAGGACCTCCTTTTAAAATAAAAGTATGCTTATAATCAGAAACTAAGTCCTTTGCAAAGGTGATGATTCCACTAGGTGTAAAGGCCGTTGCAAATAAATGTCTTTCATCACCGAATCCAGATTTCTGCTTATTAAAAACTTCTTCTTTAAGGCTTTCGCATATAGTAATAAACTTACTATAATCTAAAGCTTTAGAATTTAGTCTACTCCAATCTTCATGAATAGGCTTTGCAGCAGCAAGGAATTTATAAGCTCTCTGGAAGTTATTGCTTATTTCTTTGTAGATGGAAATTAATTCGTTTTTATTTAAAGAAAGAGCATCATTATTTAAGGCAATTCCCATATTTATAATTTCATCAACAGCACCAGGATAAATAGGATCTACCATATGAGGTGAAGTACCATCTAAAAGTGCTATCTTAAGGTCAGGGACTACTACTCCATCTAAAGAGTTACTATCAGAAGAACAATGATGATATTCTACAGAGTAACCTTTATCTAAGAAATTAGCAGCGACCCTTTTCATTAAATGAGACTTGCCAGTACCAGGACCTCCCTTTAGACATAAAACTCTATTAGCAGTCTCTTTATTTATTATAAAATTATAAAAGGAATGAAAGCCCCTATAAGTATTTCCACCTAGAAATAGATGTCTTTCTTTTTTTTGTGTCAAAAAATATCACTCCTAATTATTACTGTTATAAACTTCCAATATTAATATATGTATATTTAGTAATTTTGGTACTGAAATATTATTTTATATTAATGCATAAAATTGAATAATATATTAATAAAATATGCATATTCAAAGTTTCGACAGAATAATAAGGCGGTTTTATATAAATTTATTCAAAAACAGAGTATATGTAGTCTATTTCTTATGAGTTTTTACATAGTTTTACATAAGTCCTACTGCATAAAATTATAATATTTCTATAAAAAAATTATAATTATGAAATTTTTAAAAATAATTTATAAAAAAGTATTGCATAAAAATTAGTTTATGGTGTATAATTATGCTATCGCAAAGGACAGTAGAAATAAGGGGGATTTTTAATATGAAAAAAGGAATGTTAAAAAAGATATTTGCTATAGCTACAATTGGAGTAATGAGTTTAGGATTAATTAGCTGTGGTAAGAAAGATGTAGACAAGCTATCACAAATAAAAGAAAATGGGAAATTAGTAGTTGGATTAAGTGCCGATTATGCACCATATGAATTCCATATTATAAATGAAGAAGGAAAAGATGAAATAGTTGGATTCGATGTTGATATAGCTAAAGAAATAGCTAAGGATATGGGAGTTGAATTAGAAATTCAAGATATGGATTTTGATTCTTTAGTTGCTGGAGTTTCAGCAGGTAAAATAGATTTAGCAATTTCAGGTATGACTCCTGATGAGGAAAGAAAGAAATCAGTTGATTTCTCAGATATATATTATGTTGCAGAACATGGCTTCTTAGTTAAAGCTGAAAATAAGGACAAGTATAAGACTTTTGAAGATTTAAAAGGACAAAAGGTTGGAGCCCAAATGGGAGCTATTCAAGCTGATATAGCTGAAGAAAACATACCAGAAGTTGATCTTCAATTATTATCAAATGTTAATGACTTAGTATTAAGCTTAAAAACTGGAAAGATTGAAGCTTTAGTAGTTGAATTACCAGTTGCTGAAATGATAGTTAAGAACAATCCAGAATTAGTAGTTGGAGGAGAAAAGGCAAAAGATACTGAAGGTGGTTCAGCAATAGCAATGCAAAAAGAACAACAAGCGTTATTAGATTCAGTAAATGGAACAATTAAGAAAATTAAAGATGAAAAATTATTAGATCAATTTATTGTAGATGCTAATGCATTAGCAGAAAAGCAAACTGAAAATTAAAAAATAATATTTTGAACTAACTCAGGTCTTCTGAGTTAGTCCTTAATTTTTAAATAAGTTTGATTTATTAATTTTTTACATTATAGATAAGGGGTGTAGGCTTTGACTTTAGATTTTAGTTTTTTATCTGAATATATGCCATATTTTTTTGATGGTGTTAAATGGACATTATTAATTTCATTAATCAGTGTAATCTGTGGAGTTCTTCTTGGATCTATTTTAACTTTTATGAAAAGATCTAAGTTTACAATATTTAAGATTAATCCATTAAAAGTAATAGCAACTATTTATATTGAAATAATAAGAGGAACACCAATGCTTCTTCAAATTATGATAGTTTATTATGCTTTTGATGAATTACTTGGAATAAACATGCAACCACTCCCGGCTGGTATTATAGCAGTTTCTTTAAATTCAGCAGCTTATGTTTCTGAAATAATAAGAGCTGGTATAGATGCTGTTGATAAGGGACAATATGAAGCAGCTAGAAGTTTAGGTATGAGTCAGTTTATGGCTATGAAGCTTATAATAATGCCACAAGCAATTAGTAATATATTACCTGCAATAGGTAATGAATTTGTTACTATAATCAAGGAATCTTCAATGGCATCTGTAATTGGTGTTGGTGAAATTATGTATGCAGCTAAAGTTATTAGAGGAAAGACTTTCAGAGGATTTGAACCTTTAATAGTTGCAGCAGTATTCTATTTTGTAATTACATTTACACTTGGAAGACTTATGAATTACATTGAAAGGAGAATGAAGGCCGGTGATAAACGTTAAGAATTTACATAAATATTTTGGCAGTAACGAAGTATTAAAAGGAATAAATGAAAATATTAAAAAAGGTGAAGTTGTAGTTGTTATAGGACCTTCAGGCTCAGGGAAAAGCACTTTTTTAAGATGCTTAAACTTATTAGAAGTACCAACAGATGGAGAAATAATTTTCGAAGATAAAAATATAACAGATAAAAACACTGATATTAATGAAATAAGAGAAAAGATGGGAATGGTATTCCAACAATTCAACCTATTTCCACATAAGACAGTTTTAAATAACCTAACTATTGCACCTATTAATGTAAAAAACAAATCTAAGGCAGAAGCTGAAGAAAAGGCAATGGACTTATTAAAAAAAGTAGGATTAGTAGATAAGGCAAATGCCTATCCAGCATCATTATCTGGTGGACAAAAGCAAAGAATTGCAATTGCTAGAGCACTAGCTATGGAACCGGATGTTATGTTGTTCGATGAACCTACTTCAGCATTAGATCCAGAAATGGTTGGAGAAGTTTTAAATGTTATGAAGGATCTTGCAAAAGAAGGAATGACTATGGTAGTAGTTACTCATGAAATGGGCTTTGCAAGAGAAGTTGGAGATAGAATATTATTTATGGATGGTGGAAATATAGTAGAACAAGGAACACCTGAAGAAATATTCGATAATCCTAAGAATCCAAGAACAAAAGACTTCTTATCTAAAGTACTTTAGTGGAATTAAAATTGAAGAATTAAGAATGTAAAATTTAGGAGAAAACTCAGCTTAGGCTGAGTTTTTTTAGTTACTATGATTATATTTGAAATAAACATCATGTTAAATGTTAATTGGTAACATCTTCGATGTTACTCTGGTTCTAATAAGTTTAAAGATAAATAAAATAGTAATAAGAAATTTAAGGGGGCAGACAGTTATGAAATATAGCTATGATTTTTTATTACTAGAATTTAAGGATGTTTATTATATTATAAATAAGGTATTTGAAGAGGAAGAAATAAGAGCTGTTAATTCAAATTTAGTTAAGTTTATAAAAGAGATAATTATTAAGGCTCACTTAAATAATAAAATTTTTTATAATAGTGAAAATTCCTTTAGCAAGAATTTAGAAATTCTATATAAAAAAAATATAATTCCATATGACTTAATGAGATATATATCAAGCTACATTGAGGATTTATATTACTACAAGAAAATACTTAATGCTAAGATAAAAGAAGCTATGGATTATAGAGAAAAGATAATAAATGAGGACATAATTTATAATGCTTGTGTTTGGCTTGCTGTAAGTTCTGGAGAAGAAGATTATTCTTTGTTTATAAATAATTTAAATAATGATGAAAAAATAGTTTTTAATAAGTACTTAAATAATAATGATGGTAATTTTAAGTATGACTATATTGATGATGAAGAATCAGAAGCAGATATAAATACGGAAGATATAAGTAAAGAGGATATTGAAGATAGAGAATCTAAGGATGGATTGAGTTTTTTAGATTTTGATGATATAGAAGATAATCCTTTAGAGGATAGTTTAGAGGATGAAGAAATATCCTCAGAAGAATACTTATTAACAGGTGAATTATATTATTTAGGGAAAAATGTGGATAAAGATTATAATAAAGCAAAAGAGTATTTTGAAAAAGCTGCAAAAGAAGGGAATGAACATGCTGAAAGTTATCTAGGTCTGTTTTATGAAAAGGGATATGGTGGAGAGAAGAATATGGAAAAAGCCTTGTATTGGTACAAGAAGGCTGCACTTAAAGGAAATATATTTTCACAGTATTCTTTAGGATATATTTATTATGAAGGTAAAGATGTAGAGAAAAATAGTCAGTATTCTTTTAAGTGGTATATGGAAGCAGCAGAAAGTGGTTTTGCTCCTGCTCAATATGCCTTATCTTATCTTTATAAGAATGGAGAAGGTTGTGAGAAAAGTAATTTCAAGGCTTATTATTGGCTTGAGGAGTCAGCAGATAATGATTTTGAAGATTCTTTCTATATATTAGGACAATCCTATTTAGAAGGTAAAGAAATAGAATTAGATTATAAAAAAGCATATCTTTATTTTTCTAAAGGAGCTTCTAAAAAAGATAAGAATTGCTTAGAAGGCCTTGGAGACATGTATTATTGGGGATTGTATGTAAAAGAAGATAAAAAGAAGGCCTTTGAATTTTATAATGAAAGTATAGTAGAAGGAAATGGTGGGCTGTACTATAAATTAGGAAATCTTTATGAAGAAAGTAATGATATAAAAATGGCCTTAATGAATTACTATAAAGGTTGTGCAAATGGAGATTTAAAGTCAGTTCAAAGACTTGGAATTATGTATTACTATGGAGAAGGAGTAAGGGAAGATAAGGATAAGGGATTTGAATACTTAAGTATTGCTGCGGATAGTGAAGATCCTCATAGCTTATATTTAATAGGAAATGCTTACTTAGAGGAAGATAAAGAAGAAGGATTAGAATACTTAAAGTCAGCGTATAGGAAGGGGTCAGTTTATGCAGCAGAAGCTCTAGTTAATGAAGGTATGAAGAACTTTCTAAATAATGAGGAGTATAAAGAACTAGATATTCTAAGCTATGTAAATAAGATTTTGGATGGCAACCTTAATTCAGGATACTATTATTATGCTTTATTATTCCACTATGGTATAGGTGTAGAAAAAAATGATGAAACAGCCTTTATGAATATGCTTAAAGGTGCAAAAAGAGGATGCAGGGAAGCTATGGAAAAATTAATAGAATGGTACACTGAAGGAATTTTTGTAAATAAGAACATTGACTTAGCTGATAAATGGAGTAGGAAGCTTTTTGAATAGATAATGATAGTTTGTAAATTGAAATGAGTTGTCATATGGCAGCTCATTAGTTATTAATATGATATATATTATGACAAGATTTGGAGGAGTGAAAAGGTTACTAATATATTTAAAAAGGTTATGAGGAAGAAACCACAGAATTATAGAGAATTTGTTAAAAAGAATATGAAATTTTGATTATAAAATGATAAAATATTTCATTATTTTCAATAGTGAAAAAAACTTTTTGAAAAAATTGAAAAAATATTTCAAAAAGTATTGATGTAAATGTTATCAAGTGGTATTATTAATTCATGGAAATAATAATATAATAATCCAAATTAAAAATGGGAGGTAGTTCATAATGGACGGAGTTTTCAATGTACAAGTTATTTTAATTTTATTGGTATTTGCATTATTTATAGGACTTATGATGGCGAAAAAGATACCTACTTTACTGGCTTTACCATTACTTGGTGTAATAATAGCTGTAATAGCAGGTGTTCCATTTAAGACGCCGTTAGAAGAAGGCGGACAAACTATAATGGGGTATGTAATAGGGGCAGGATCAGCAAGATTAGCAAGTACGATGATAGCAGCTATATTTGGTGCTATGTTTGCTAAGGTAATTCAAAAACAAGGTATTTCTGATTCTATAATTAGAAAGGCAGCGGAATTAGCAGGGGATAAACCTTTTGCTATTGCAGTTGTATTAACTTTAGCAACAGCTATAATTTTCTCAGCTATAGGTGGAGCTGGACCAGTAATTATGGTTTCAACTATTGTTATTCCGTTAATGTTATCAGCAGGAATTAGTGCAAAGGTTGCAGCAGGATTAGTTTTAATGGGAATAAGTCTTGGGGGACTATTTAATGTATCCAACTACCAATTCTATGTTGATACAATAGGAATGAGTATGGATGTTGTAAAATCTTCTTCATTAATTTTAGGAATTATATCATTAGTAGTAACTGTTTTATACATAATAATTAACGTAAACAAGAAAAGTGTTAGAAGTTCTTGGGCTATGCCGTCTGAAGAAACTTCAACTAAAAAGAATAATGTTAATATATTAGCATTACTCTCACCATTAGTACCAATTTTATTAGTTTACTTATTTAAGTTAAGTGCTGAAGTAGCACTACTTACTGCAACTATATTTGCAATAGTAGTAACAAAGCCTAAACAAATTATACAAATCACTACTAGCTCTCTAGTAGAAGGAATTCAAGATGTAGCTGGAGTAATAGGTTTAATGATGGGGATAGGTATCCTATTAAATGGAGTATCTTCACAAGCTGCAGTTGCGTTAATGCAACCATTAATTTCAGCTGTACTTCCAACATCACCAATTCCTTACATAATTATATTTACTATAGGAGCTCCTTTAGCTTTATATAGAGGACCATTGAATATGTATGGCTTAGGATCAGGGATTGCAAATGTTATGTTAGCAGCAGGAACTTTAAGTCCAGCGGCTATAGGTATGGCATTAAGATCTACTGGTGTAGTACAAGGTGTATCAGATCCTACTAATACGCAAAATGTTATAGTTGCAGATTTTGCAAAAGTAGATGTAAATTCAGTATTGAAATCTACACTTCCTTATACAGTGTTAATAACATTTGTATCTTTAATTTATACGGCGTTTGTGTTGTTCTAGGATGAAATATAATGGCTGTAATAGAGCTGAATATGAGACTAAAAAATATAATTAATAGATAGTATTTAGTATATAAAATCAAAACAATAATTGGATGGGCTGTCTGTTTGGGCAGCCTATTTTAAAATCAAATAATGAAAAAAGTTTTCAAAACATATAGAAAAATATTTTCAAAAATGTTGAAAATATTTTTCTATATGTTATAATTAAGATGTGTAAACGATGTAAGATTGATAGAGTTAATAATAGAAGGTAAGAGGTGTTAATAATGAATAAGAAAGTAAGAATAGGAATAGATGTTGGAGGAACTTTTACAGATGCAGTTGTAATAGACAACTCTACTTATGAAATAATAGCTAAAGCGAAGATACCAACAACTCATCATGAAAAAGAGGGAGTTGCTAAGGGGATAGTACAAGTAATTAATAAGGTATTAAAGGAAAATAATATATTACCTGATGATGTAATGTTTATTGCTCATGGAACTACTCAAGCTACTAATGCTTTACTTGAAGGTGATGTAGCAAAAACAGGAATCATTGGTATGGGAAAAGGCTTGGAAGGGGAAAGAGCTAAGGGAGAGACTAATGTAGGAAAGATAGAACTAGCAGCGGGAAAATACTTAAATACTGTACATACATATTTAGAATCTTCTAATTTAAATGAAGAAAAAATTGAAAAAGCAATAACTGAATTAAAGGGACAAGGTGCAGAAGTTATTGTTGCATCAGAAGCATACTCCGTAGATGATCCTGATAATGAAATAAAAGTTATTGAGCTTTGCGAAAAGTTTGGGTTGTTTGCTACAGGGGGATATGAAATATCACAATTATATGGACTTATGGCTAGAACAAGAACAGCTGTAGTTAATGGAGCTTTAATTCCTAAGATGATGGAAACTGCAAATATGACTGAAAAATCAGTTAAAAATGCTAATATAAAAAAGCCACTTATGATAATGAGATGTGATGGTGGAGTAATGACAGTAGACGAGGTTAGAAAGCGTCCTATACTTACAATGCTTTCAGGACTTGCAGCTGGAGTAGCTGGAGCTTTAATGTATGAAAAAGTTTCTGATGGAATATTTTTTGAAGTTGGAGGTACATCTACAGATATTTCAGTTATCAAAGATGGTAAGGTTATGATAAAAAATGCTCAAGTTGGAGGGCATAAGCTATATTTAACTTCTCTTGATGTTAGAACTTTAGGTATTGCTGGGGGAAGTATGATAGTTGTAGAAAATAATAAGATTACTGATGTAGGTCCAAGGTCAGCACATATTGCAAAAAAGGAATATGAATTATTTACAGATACAGAAAATATAAAAAATCCTAAGGTTAACTTTGTTGCACCAAGACCTGATGATAAAGCAAACTATGTAGTTATTGAATGTGATGATGATAAGTGTTATTCATTAACTTTAGCAGGAGCAGCAAATATTCTTGGGTATGTTCCAGAAGAAGATTATGCAAGAGGAAATATAGAATCAGCTAAGTTAGCATGGAAGGCTTTAGCAGATAAATTAGGAATTAGTATAGAAGAAGCATGTAAGCAGGCTATGGATATAGCTATAAAAAAAGTTAAGGATATAGTAGATGAATTAGTAAGAGATTATGATTTAAATACATCAATTATAAGGCTAGTTGGTGGAGGGGGATCAGCATCTATAGTAACTCCATATTTAGGTGAGATGATGGGGGTTAAATATAATATAGCAAAAAATGCTCCTTATATTTCAACTATAGGAGTTGCACTAGCTTTAGTTAGAGAGCAGGTTGAAAGGAATGTCGCAAATCCAACACAGGAAGATATAAGAAAAATTAGAGCAGATGTTATGGATGCAGTAGTTAAAGCAGGAGCAAATCATGAAACAGTAGAAATAACAGTAGAAATAGATTCTCAAAAAAATATATTAAGAGCAATAGCTACAGGTGCAACTGAGCTTAGAACTAAAGATTTAAATACAGCAAAGAAAACTGATGAAGAATTAATGAAAACTGTTAAGGAAGCAACTGGAGTAGAAGAAAATGAAATAAAATTAGTTGCAAAATCAGGAAGATGGAATGCATTTATAGCCAATAAGATAGAAAAAAAGCTATTTGGACTTTTAAAAAGTAAGAAATCACTAATAAAAATAGTAGATGATGAAGGAGTTATAAGACTTCAAAAAAATAGTGGTAAAGTAATAGCTATAAATAAAGCAAAATTAAATGATGAATTTGTAGAATTTATTGATGATATGACAGAATACTCTGATGCTGGAGCAACTCTACCAAAAGTATATTTATTTTTTGGACAAAAGCAAGTAGATTTATCAGGAGTAACAAGTAAAGAACAATTATTATCTTTAGCTAATATGGATTTAGAATTTGTTAATAATGAAACTAAAATAATTGCAGTAGCTAGCAAAGAAGCCTAGGTTGTAAGATTATGGAGATAGAAAAATTATTAAATGATGAAGTTCTTTCTTTACTTGAGTTAAAAGAAGATATGTTATTTCATAAACTTAGTAAAGATGATATAGCATACTATATAAAAGAAAGTATAAATATTGGTAAAAACTTAGCAAAAGAATATAAAGATAAAAATATAGAAAATATTTTAAAGGAAAATAATGTAGAGATAAAAGTAGAGAAAGATAGCTTAGGGAAAAAAGATTCTATAAGAGCAGAAATACATTTTGATAAGAAAACTAAAGAAATCAAAATATATGAAGATTCCATAAATAAAATGTTCAATACAGTTAAAGATAGTAGCTTAAAAATAAATAAAAAAAAGATATATGAAATTCATTTAGCTCATGAATTTTATCATTTTTTAGAATTTAAAGATGATAACTATACAAATAATAAATTGAAAAAAATAGTATCTATTTCTATTGGGCCGTTAAAAAGAAAATCAACTATTTTAAAGACTAGGGAAATAGCAGCTCATGCATTCTGCAAAGAGTTATTAAATTTAAAGTTTCATCCTAAAGCTTTAGATTATATTTATTTAGCTAAGGGAAATAAGGACTTTGAAGATAAAACAATCAAATTAATAAAAGAATTAAAAAAAGAGTATTTAGAATAAGAATGTTTAGGAGAGGGTCATGGTATGAAAAAAATTAACTATTATGATAAAGAAATTAATTTAATTTATAGTGTTGATACTGTAGTTGTAGGTGGAGGAACTGCTGGAGCTGTTGCAGCAATTTCTTCAGCTAAATCAGGAAATAAAACCTTGGTGGTTGAAAAACATATTTCTCTAGGGGGGACTCAAACTAATGCTCTTGTAACTCCTATGATGCCTACTTATGTAGATAATTTTGAAATTAATACACTTATAGTAAAGGAACTAGAGAAGCTAGGTTGTAATACAGATGATAAGAAATCAAAATGTTCTTGGTTTAATGTAGAAAATTTAGTTTATGTATTAGAAAAGTTAATATTAAAGTATAATGCTGAAATACTTTATGATGCAAATCTTGTGGATGTAATTAAAGAAGAAGATAGAATAAAGTATATAATTGTAAATACTATTGAAGGCTTAGTAGCTATAGAAGGAAAGAATTTCGTAGATGCTACAGGAGATGCTTTATTATCAAGACTTTCAAAGGTTAAAGTAGTATCAGGAGATGAGAATGGTAATAATCAAATGGTATCCTTTAGGTTCGAAGTTGGTGGTATAGATGTAGATAAATTAAGAAAATATATGAAAAGTCTTGGAGATACCTTCTGTACTTTAGAAGAAGGAGAATTTTATGAAATTGCAATGGTTAGAGACAAGGGCTTTGTTTTGGAACCTATATTTAAAAAGGCTTTAAGTGAAGGAGTACTAATAGAAGAGGATCTTAGGTATTTCCAAGGGTTTACTATTCCTAATAAAAGAAATTGTATGTCATTTAACTGTCCACATATACCAGGAGTTAATAATAATACTGATGCTATTACTAGAAGCAAAGCAGTTATTAAAGGACGTGAGATGATTAATAGGTTAATTAACTTTATGAAATTATATTTACCAGGATTTGAAGAAGCTTTTTTACTAAGGGAAGCAAGTGCTTTAGGTGTAAGAGAATCTTATAGAATCCTTGGAGAATACATATTAAATGAAGAAGATTATCTTAATAGAGCTAGATTTGAAGATGGAATTGCAAGAGGCGATTGGTATATAGATGTTCACTCCGTGACAAATAAGTCAGGTAAAGAATACAGATATGAAAAAGGTGAATATTACGAAATACCATATAGGTGTTTAATTACTAAAGATGTAAGGAACCTCATTGTTGTAGGTAGATGTATTTCATCAACATTCTTAGTACAAGCATCTATTAGGATACAGCCTACTTTAAGAGATTTGGGAGAAATAGCAGGTGAAGCTTGTGCTTACTCAATAAAAAATAATATAGATTTAAACAAAATTAATGGTAAAGTTTTTAGGAAGTTCAGATAGGGGCGGAAGAGATGGATGATAAAATTAAAGGATTAAATATATTGCATCATACACATTGGGATAGAGAGTGGTATGAAACCTTTGAAGAATTTCGATATAAATTGAGAAATGGCATAAGATATATAGAAGATTTATTAGAAAAGGGAATTATAAAATGTTTTTTTCTTGATGGACAAACTATGGTTATAGATGACTATAAAGAAATAGTATCAAAAGAAGAATTTAATAAATTAAAAGAGTTTATTAAAAATGGAAAGATTGAAATAGGTCCTTGGTATGTGCTAGCTGATGAGTTTTTAGTTGGGGGAGAAGCGTTAATTAAGAATTTAGAACTAGGAATAGATATAGCTAAGAAGCTTGGTAGTGAATATAAAATAGGTTATTTACCAGATACTTTTGGGCATATATCTCAGATGCCACAAGTTTTAAAAGGCTTTGGGATTAATAATGCAATAATATGGAGAGGGGCTGTATCAAAAGATTTTGAAAATAATTGGATAGCAAGTGATGGTAGTAGTGTATTAACTTTTGTACTCCCGTTATTTGATGGGTACTTTCAGACTTATATGAAGCAAGATGATTGGGAGTATAGATTAGAAGAATATATAAAAGCAAATAAACCATATTGTAGAGCTTCTGAAGTACTATCTATGAATGGAGCAGATCATACTTATACTAGTAGCAATATTGGTGAACGAATCAGAGAGTTTAAGAAAAAAAATCCTGATGTAAATGTTGATGAAGTGTTGATGAGTGATTACATTAAGAAATTCGAAAATTTTTTAGCTAAAAGTAATATAATTGGAGAACAAAGAAACAAAAATAAGATATTTACTTTGCCAGGAGTATTTTCAAGTAGAATGTACTTAAAACAAGCTAATCAAAGATGTGAAGATAGTGCAATAAATGTTTTGGAATTCTTAAATGCATGGAGTAATGGAATAACTAAATCAGATGAATTTATAAAATATATTTGGAAGTTACTAGTTCAAAACCATGCTCATGACAGTATATGTGGCTGTAGTATAGATGAAGTTCACGAGGAAATGGAAGTAAGATTTAAAAAGATACTTTCGGCTATAGAACAGTTTAAGAAAAGTACACTAGAAGAATTATATCCATGGGATTACATAAATAATGAGTTTGTAAATAATAAATTATATTTAATTAATAATGTGCCAATTAAGGATAATTACATTGTAGAATCAGAAATAATTGTTCCAAAAGAAGCTGATAAGGGATCAATAAGTTTAAAGTACAATGGAAAGAATATTGATTTCGAGATTTTAAGTAGGAAAGAAGAAGAAATTCTTTTTAGAGATATAAAGATAGAACCGTATTATTCAATAGTTTATAAGTATAAAGTAAGGTTTGTTATGGAGTTTGATTGTATAGAGAGTAAGATTGTAAATATAGATTTAGTTAATGGAAATGAGATGAAAAATATACTTATAACAGAAAATAATGAAATTGAAAATGACTATTATAAGGTTCAGATAAATGATTATGGAGTAAAAATTTTAGATAAAAAAAATAATAAGTGGTACTACAATCAAAATATAATACTTTCATCTCTTGATGCTGGAGATAGTTACAATTATTCACCACCTAAAAGAGATATTATAAGTGAAGCAAAAGTAAAAGAGGTTGGAGAATGTCGCATAAGTAATATATCTGAAGAAATTACTTTTACTTATGATTTAGATTTACCTTTAGAGTTAAGTGAAGATAGAAGCTCAGGAAGTGATGAATTAACTAAAGTTGAAATTTCAACTAAAGTAAAACTTATAAAAGGAGTTAATAAGATTTTATTTGAAACTAAGATAAATAATACTGCTAAAAATCATAAATTAAGAATAGGTTTTAATCTTGGTAAATGCAATAAACATTACAGTGATACAGCTTTTGATTTAGTAGAGAGAGGAGTTCTAAGAAATCAAAGCTTTGAAGTTAAGGAAAGAGAAGAACTTGAATGTAATCAACATCCAACTTTATCAACGATCTATGCAAATGATTTTCAATTAATTCATGAAGGAATGCAGGAGTATGAAGTTACTGAATACAAAAATGAAGATTATTGCTTTATAACAGCTATAAGAGCTGTAGGAGATTTATCTAGAAGAGACCTAAGAACTAGAGGGGGAGGAGCAGGACCAGGATACAAAACTCCAGGAGCTCAATGTCTAAGAGAACATGTTTATAGTTATGGATTAGTTATTGGAGAGGAAAAATTCAATATTAATAATAAAAATGTAATAAGGAGCAAGGTTATTACAAAGCAAAGCAATATAGATACTTATACAAATAAGTTAATAGAAATAGAAGGAGATTTAAAGGATATAAGTTATTCTTCAATCATTAGAAAAAGTTCTGGAGATATTAGCTTAAGAATTTATAATACTTCTGAAGATATCAGAAAAGTTAATATTAATATTTATAATAATTACTCCAAAGCCTATTTAGTTAACCTAGATGGATCTAAAGAAAAGGAGTTAAGTATTGATAATAATAAGATTTCTATAAATATAGATGGGAAAAAAATAAGTACAATATTATTAAAATTATAGTATTTAAATATAGGAGGAGAAAGTTATGTTAGATGTAATTAAAGGAAAAGTTATAGTATCTTGTCAAGCTTTAGAAGATGAACCGCTACATAGTTCTTTTATTATGGGGAGAATGGCAAAGGCAGCAAAAGAAGGGGGAGCAGTTGCAATTAGAGCCCAAAGCAAAGATGACATTATAGAAATAAAGAAGGTTACTGATTTACCTGTTATAGGTCTTGTTAAAAGAAATTATGAAAATAGTGAAGTATATATAACTGCTACAAAGAAGGAAGTAGATGAACTATTAGAATCTAACTGCGAAATGATTGCATTAGATTCAACTCTAAGAGAAAGACCAAAAGAGACTCTTAAAGAACTATATGACTATATACATAGTAAAGGAAAGCTAATCATGGCAGATATATCTACATTAGAAGAAGGTATAAATGCTTATAAATTAGGTGCTGACTGTATAAGCACTACTTTATCTGGATATACAAAATACTCTCCACAAAGTAAGGAGCCAGACTTTAATTTAATAAGTGATTTGATAAAAAATGTTGATATACCAGTTATTGGTGAAGGTAGATTAGATACACCAGAACTTATGCTAGAAGCTTATAATAGAGGGGCTTATTCAGTAGTGGTTGGTTCTGCAATAACTAGACCTCAATTAATTACTAAGAAGTTTACTGAAGTTTTAAAAGATAAAGAAGTTAGCTAGATGAAATAAATTAATAATTATTAAGTGAGCTGTCTATATGACAGCTTCCACTATATTTGGAGGAGTTTATGAAGAATATAATATACATACCTTTAGATGAAAGACCATGCAATTACTTATATCCTAAATATATAAGTGAAGTTAGAAAAGATATAAATTTAATAACACCACCATTAGAAATATTAGGTAGAAAAAAGGAAAGTGCAAATATAAATAAACTTTGGGAGTTTTTACTTGAAAATATAAAAGAAGCTGATGCAGCAATAATATCTATAGAAATGATGTGCTATGGAGGATTACTTCCTTCTAGATTACATCACTTTGATGAAAAGCATAAAGAAACTATGATAAATAATATAAAGAAAATTAAAAGTTTAAATAATAAAATAAAACTTTATGCATCAAATCTAATTATGAGAACTCCAAAATACAATAGTTCAGATGAAGAACCAGATTATTACGAAGAGTATGGTGAATCTATATTTAAAAGAGCGTATTTACTAGATAAGAGAAATAGGGTTACTTTAGATAAAGAAGAAGAACAGAAACTAAATGAATTAGAAGAGTTTATACCAAATAGATTTATATCAGATTATGAGGGAAGAAGAAAGTATAATATAGATTTTAATTCTAAGATACTAAGTTTGGTTGAGGAAAATTTAATAGATTTTTTAAGCATTCCTCAAGATGATTCAGCTGAATATGGATATACAGCAATAGATCAAAGAGTTATATCTATTCAAAGAAGAGATAAGAGACTGCAAAGAAAAGTGCATATGTATCCTGGAGCTGATGAGGTTGGAGCATCTTTACTTGCGAGAGTTATTAATGATATAGAAGATAAGAAAACTAAGATATATCCTTTTTATTCATCTTTATTTGGACCAGAAATAATCCCTTTATACGAGGATAGACCTATGTATGAAAGTTTAAAGTCTCACATAATGGTAACCAATAGTATATTAGTAGATAATCCTGAAGAAGCGGATTTAATACTTGCTATAAATTCACCTGGCAAAGTTATGGAGGAGGCTTTTGATCAAGAAGATAAGGATATAACATATACAAGTTTTAGAAATTTACTAGCTTTTGTTGAAAAAATAGATTTATTTATTAAGGAAGGAAAAAAAGTAATTATTTCAGATTCATCATTTTCAAATGGAGGAGAATTGGAACTAATAAATCTTTTAGATGACTATGAAGTATTAGATAAATTAGTATCATATAAGGGGTGGAATACAAATTGCAATACCCTTGGAACTACTATAGCTCAAGGCGTTTTAGCAACTTCAGGAGAGGTAGAAGAAAAGAATATTAAAAAGAATTTGATTTATCATATTTTAGAAGATGGATTTTATCAAGCTAAAGTTAGAAAAAAAATTAATGAGAATATTCTACCATCTTTAGATTTAAATTATTTTGATTTAAAAGATAAGAAAGACGAAGTTTCAAAGATAATTGAAAAGGAACTAATGAAAATGTACAAAGAGGAAATTTTAAAATCCTTTAAAGATATAGAAATAAAAAATCTTCAAGTCTTTTCACCATGGAATAGAATGTTTGAGATTGGAATTAATCTTGAAATTATATAGTGAAGGTGAGGAATAGAGTATGGAGAAAGTTTTAAGTTTTGATATTGGTGGTACATCTATTAAATATGGAATTGTTACTACTGATGGAAATGTACTATGGAAAAGTGAAATGGATACTGAAGCAGAATTAGGTGCAGAAAATATTTTATATAAGATTAAAGAAAAAATAAAAAAGGTAAAAGAAAGTGAAGAGATTTTAGGAGTTGCAATAAGTACTGCTGGAATTGTAGATTCTGAAAATGGAGTTATTGCTGAGGCAAATGGAACAATAAAAGGATATAAAGGATTTAGGATTAAAGAGGTAATAGAAAAAGAGTTTGACTTAAGAACTACAGTTGAAAATGATGTGAATTGTGCTGCCCTTGGAGAATTATGGAGAGGAGCAGCTAGAGGTAAAAACAATGTTTTTTGTATAACTATTGGCACTGGAGTTGGTGGTGCTGTAATAATAAATGGGAAAATCCTTAAGGGAAACACTTTTAGCACAGGAGAGATAGGATATTTAAATATAGGAAATGGAAAATTAGATGATTTAGGTTCTACTAGTGGTATAGTTTCAAGAGTAGCAAAAAGAAAAGAAATAGATATAAATGATATAAATGGAAAGATTATATTTGACTTAGCTAAAAAGGGTGATAAAATATCAATTGAGGAAATAGATAATATGATAGATAAAATATCTACTACAATATCTATAATAGCATATATAATTAATCCAGAAGTCATTGTATTAGGTGGTGGAATAACTAAGCAAAAAGACTATCTATTACCTAAATTTAAGGAAAGTACTGAAAAAAAAGTGATTCCTTATATATATGATAGACTTGAAATAAGATTAGCAGAGCTTGAGAACACTGCTGGAATGATAGGAGCTGTTTATAATTTCCTCAATAAATAATGAAAGGATTAGCACAGGGGATATTATGAGTGTTTCATTAGTTAAGGATAGGAGTGAGTTAACAAAGTCTGAAAACAAAATATGTGATTATATAGAAGAATATATGAATAATAGCATCTATATGACTGTGACAGAAATAGCAAACGGTTGTGGTGTTGGAGAAGCGACAGTTACTAGATTCTGTAGGAAATTAGGCTTTAGAAGCTTCCTAGAGTTTAAGATGACTATGGCTCAAGAGTTTAAAAATAACTCTTCTAATGATGGTTTATTAGTGGAAGATGGAATTTTAGAACAAGATGGAGTTGAGTCAATAGCTAGAGGGTTATATGAAACTAACATAAATTTGTTAGATAACTGTGTTAAAAGTTTAGATTACAATCAAATAGATGAAATAACAGAAAAGATAATAAATAGTAATAAAGTATATTTTGTTGGAGTTGGACATTCAGGTCTTATTGCAGAAACTAGCTATTATAAGTTTATGAGATGTGGAATTGAATGTAATTTTTATCGAGATAGTTATAATTTTTCAGTAATGGCACCTTTAATGAAGGAAGGAGATATAATATTTGTTATATCAAGTACTGGAAATAATGTTGAAATAAATTCAGCTATAGAAGCTGCAAAAGCAAATGGAGTAATTATAATTTCATTAACTAGTAACTTTATATCTAAATTAGGAAGAAATAGCGATTATGTACTAAGTTATATGAATAAAGAAAAGCAAACGCCTACTGGAAGTCTAAATTTAGAAGTTCAGCAAACCTTTATAATTGACTTAATATATAATAATGTATTGAGACAAAATTTTGATTATACAATGACAAATAAGAAAAAATAATAAAACTTTAAATACAATAAAAAATCTTCTATCATTCTTATGGTAGAAGATTTTTTATTATAAATTATTTTATTAGTAAGTACAAAAGATTATTAATAATTTATTATATATCGCAAAGTGAATGTAAATTTATGGATTTTAAGGGTATAATTTAATTATAAAGGGTGAGTTTATAGGAGGAGATTATAAAATGAAAAAGAAGGTTTTAATAATACTAAGTATAGTCGTAGTATTATTTATTTCTAGCTTTGCCTATATATCACTTAAGACTAAGAAATTAGAAAAACAGATGGTAAGTTATATTGAAGAAAAGGGATACTCTAGAGAAGATCTTACTAAATTAGATGTAAGCCATTCTTTAGTTGGCGCAATAAAGTGATTCTTAGCTTCAGATGGAGTTTTCTTAAAAGGAATACATTAATACCTTACTCCATCTGAAGCTTAGAAGAACTAATCCAGGCGCGTAGCAGTGCTTAGCTCCCACTTTAAGAAGATGGGAGTATTAGCAATGGTAGCGATCGGATAAAGTTAGAGGGTGGATGGAATATAAGTATAGTGTACAAGGATGAACCAGGAGTGGACTATTCTTATAAAATTGAAAAAGGTAAGGTTACTATGTCAGGTTTTTCTGGAGATATTAAAGATAAAAGTACATTAAAGCATTTAGATATTGAGTAATAGATTGGTATTGGAAAAATTTGTTTAAAGTTTAGTTGGAGGATTTATGGAGAAAGAGACTAATAAAAAATTAGCCTTAGGATTAATTACTTTATTATTAGCAGGTGTAGGGATTATATTTGTTTTTACTTTTGGAGATAAGAACTATGGAGATATCATATTAAATAATATAGGGTTAAGATCGTGGTCTAAAGGGAATTCAGGGACTCATTACACTATTTATTATTCTCTTATATTTTTTATTCCATCAGTAATTCTAGGATATAAGTACAAAGATAATATTGGTGCTAAAATAGGAAGAGGAATTTCTATTATAATGATAGTATTAATTGCTTTTGGACTTTTATTTAGTGTATTAAAAGTGTAGGGGGAAACGTGACTTGAGTAAAATTCAATTTAAATATCATCCGAATGTTTGGGAACAAGAGGTTTTTTCTAGAAGTAAAAATGGAGAATATGTAGTTTGTCAGTGTTGTGAAAATGAAACAGAATTTTTTTTGGAAAATATGTATACATCAGAAGATGTTAATTGTATATGTCCCAGCAGTGTTGCTAGTGGATTAGCATCAGAAAAGTATAATGGAGATTTTATTCAAGATGCAGAAATTGATAAAGTTAATGATACTGATAAGATAGATGAACTGTTTAAGAAAACCCCAGGGTATGTTAGTTGGCAAGGTGAATATTGGCTAGCTTGTTGTAATGATTTTTGTGCCTATATTGGAGATATTGGTACAAAGGAGTTAGAAGAGTTTGGTATTGCGGATGAAGTATTTGCTGAATATGATAAGCTTGGTGGATACGATGAAGTAAGGGAGTATCTTGTAAAAGCTGGATCAATGGCTGGATATCTTTTTAAGTGTCTAAATTGTGGAAAATATCATTTGTGGGTAGATGCAGATTAAAACTTAATATGTTATATAAATTATATTGTAAATTATATTGGGATTCATAAATGAATTTTCATGGATATATGGGAGAAGAAATTTCATGTTTTATTTTAAGAATTTTGACTTATTAACTGATGGTGATATTGATTTAAAGATTGAAAATAAGGTGCCAGCTAATGAAGAAAAGGGATATCTTTAATGTAAGGAGGAGACAGATTCATGAAGAAAATATTTAGAAGTTTTACATTCTGGTTTTTTATTGCAAGTATAGCAGTAATTATAATCAATATAACAGGTAATGATTATAAAAATATATTGTTAATTGGATTAAACCCTATATTAAATTTTGCTGTTTATACAGAACCATTTAGGAGTATTGCATGGAATGATGGACCTAATATTTTCATGTATATTGCACACTTAATTACTTTTATTTTTCCAGCTACTATAATTGATTTTATTATATATACAATTAAGTATAGTATTAAAAAGTCAAATTCTTTAAAAATACACGATTAATAATTTTAAATTTAAATCGTATTATAATATAGATTATTATACGATTTAAATTAAAAAAGGGGCTGCCGTATAAACAACCCCAATTAAGAATTAAAATGAAGAATTATTCATGTAATTCTTACAGAATTAGTAAAATTAACTTCTGAAAATTCCTTCGGGAGTTTTTTTATTAAATTTTTATTATTCATTCTTAATTTTTCATTATGCGACATCCCACTTTTTTAATTAAGGTATTTTACTAAAATATAAAGCAGTTTCTCCATCTGAGATTAAGATTATAGTATTTTTATTTGTAATAGTGCCAGCATTACATTTTCTGTTACAGTTTATATTTTTATAAACTATGTCAGCATTCTCATCTAAAATAATAATTGCAGAGTTCTTCTCGGGATTTAAAAATTTAAATTGTAAATTATAAGAACCTGTATCATTAGGATCAAGCCTGTAAATACCTTCTTTATATACTGAATCAGTTGGAGGGATAGTTGCATTTGTATAAGCATATGTATTAGTTGTAAAGATCATAGTAAATATAGCTATTGCAGATAATAAAATAGTAAATCTTTTTTTCATTTGTTTCACCTCATAAGTATTATTTCCTTTATTTAATTAATTATAAATTTATATAGTTTTTTATTATTAAAAGGATCAATAATTTATATGAAACTAATAAATTATTAATATAAGAAAAACTGGTCAAGGCATGAAATAAAATAACATAAATTAAGCAATATATTGAAATGGAATTTCTAGTATGATACAATATTTGTGTAAACGTAACCATAATTCTATGAATAATATTAGTGTGTACTAAACTTAAATATTTATATGTGAAGGGAGGAAAAATAAAAGTTACCAATATGTATAAATTGTCGTTGTTAAAATGTAAACTAAGTCATTAAAAGTATAGGATAAGTTTGTATATACTAAGTTTTAATTTTTAAATGAAAAAATATTATTGTTATTAATGAAAAAAATTATTATTATAGGGGGTAACTATGAATTTAAGATTGAAAAGAAAGATAGGGATAATTACATGTGGATTTTTGATTTCTTCAATATTTTTTCAGGCTAAAGATATAAAAACTGTAAGTGCAAGCAGCAATGCACAAGTAAAATTAGGTATAGACAATTTAGATAAAAATTTAACTATATTTGAAGGAAAAAAAGTAGGATTAATAACTAATCCATCTGGTGTGGATAGTAATTTTAAAAGCTCTATAGATGTATTATATGAAAAAACTAATTTAACAACTTTATTTGCAGCAGAACATGGAATTAGAGGTAATGCACAGGCGGGAGATAATGTAGGAAATGAAGTTGATGAGGTTACTGGACTTCCAGTTCATAGTCTTTATGGATCAACTAAAAAACCAACACCAGAAATGCTCGAAAATGTTGATATACTAGCTTATGATATGCAAGATGTGGGAGCTAGATTTTATACATATATAAATACTTTAGCTTATGCGATGGAAGCGTGTGCTGAAAATGATAAAACATTTGTTGTATTTGATAGACCTAACCCAATAGGTGGAGATGTACAAGGGAATTTACTTGATCCTGAATTTAGTTCTTTTGTTGGTATGTATCCTATAGTTCAAAGGTATGGAATGACAGTAGGTGAATATGCTAAATTTATAAATGAAGAATTTAATATAAATTGTAAGCTAGAAGTTATTGAAATGGAGGGATGGACCCGTGATATGTATTACGATGAAACAGGATTAAATACCTGGGTGATGCCATCTCCTAATATGCCTACACTAACTACTTCAATAGTTTATACCGGTACTTGTGTTTTTGAAGGAACAAATGTATCAGAAGGAAGAGGAACTACTAGACCTTTTGAATTAATTGGTGCTCCTTGGATTGAACCTATGGATCTTAGTAATAAATTAAACTCTTTAGGATTACCAGGTGTAAAGTTTAGACCTGCATCATTTACACCATCATTTTCAAAATACTCAGCATCAGATACTACAAACTATCCAACTGGTAAAAACCAAGTTTGTGGTGGTGTGCAAGTATATGTAACTAATAGAGATGAATTTAATGCTGTTAAAACTGGATATGCAATGCTATATACAATTAGAGATATGTATCCAGATAAATTCCAATACCTTAGCACTAATTTTATAGATAAAATAACAGGTAATAGTTATGTAAGAGAAGGTAAATATACATTAGAAGAATTATTTGCAATAGTAGATAAAGAATCTAGTGACTTTAAGGCGAAAACAGAAAAGTATTATATTTACCAAGAATCAAATAATAATGGTGAAAATATTAGAAATATTAAACTTGGTATAGATAATATAGAAGAAAATTTAGAGATATTTAAAGATAAGAGAGTAGGGCTAATAACAAATCCATCTGGAATGGATAGTAATTTTAAGAGCTCTATAGACGTATTATATGAAAAAACTAATCTAACAACTTTATTTGCAGCAGAACATGGAATTAGAGGATATGCACAAGCTGGAGATAGTGTTGGTAATGAAGTAGATAATATCACTGGACTTCCAGTTCATAGTTTATATGGATCAACTAAGAAACCAACTCCAGAAATGTTAGAAAATGTTGATATACTAGCATATGATATGCAAGATGTAGGAGCTAGATTCTACACATATATAAATACTTTAGCTTATGCAATGGAAGCATGTGCAGAAAATAATAAAACATTTGTTGTATTTGATAGACCTAATCCTATATCAAGTGAAGTTCAAGGAAACTTGCTTGATCCTGAGTTTAGCTCCTTTGTAGGAATGTATCCTATAGTTCAAAGATATGGATTGACTGTTGGAGAATATGCACAATATATTAATGATAAGTTTAATATTAATTGTGATTTAAAAGTAGTTAAAATGAGTGGATGGTCACAAGATATGTATTATGATGAAACAGGTTTAGATACATGGGTAATGCCTTCACCAAATATGCCAACTTTAGATACAGCAATAGTATATACAGGAACTTGTGTCTTTGAAGGTACAAATGTATCAGAAGGAAGAGGAACAACAAGACCATTTGAATTAATAGGAGCACCATGGATAAATCCTATAGATTTAGCTAATGAATTAAATTCTTTAGAATTACCAGGAGTAAAATTTAGAGCAGCTTCATTTACACCACAGTTCTCAAAATATTCAGCATCAGATACTGCCAATTATCCAACAGGGAAAAATCAAGTTTGTGGTGGAGTTCAAGTATATGTAACAGATAGGGATAGCTTTAACGCAGTTAAAACAGGTTATGCTATGTTATATACAATTAGAGATATGTATCCAGATAAGTTCCAATATTTAAGTACTAATTTTATAGACAAGTTAACAGGAAATAGCTATGTAAGAGAAGGTAAATATACATTAGAAGAGTTATTTGCAATAGTAGATAAAGAATCTGGTGAATTCAAGTCTGAAGTAGAAAAATATAGAATATATGTATCAGCATCAACTATTAATGAGCTTCCTACTATAACTGCAAATGATAAGACATTGAAATTAAATGAAAGCTTTGATCCATTAAAAGATGTAACAGCTTATGATGAAGAAGATGGAGATTTAACAGAATCTATAGAAGTTGTAGAAAATACTGTAGATACTAGCAAAGTTGGAGAATATTTGGTTAAGTATAGTGTTTCTGATAGTAATGGTGGTAATACTACTAAGATAATAAAAGTTAATATAATAGAAAATGATGAAGAGAACAATAATAACAATAATAACAATAATAACAATAATGGCAATGAAAATGGTAATGATAATGGCAACAATAGTGGAAACAATAGTGGAAATGAGGGGGATAATGACATAAATAATCCAGAGGATAACAATAGTAACAACTCAGATAAGTTACCTCAAACAGGTAGTGCTGTAAATAAATCAGTATTATTAGTTGTTGCATCACTCCTTATGATATATATTGGAAAATCAATTATAGTAAAAAAGTCTAATAAAGTGGAAAATAGTAAATAAAATTAGTAAAGAAAAATTTTAAAATATCATTTTATTATTCTAAAATAGACAATATTCTATAATAAAAAGGAGCTATAAACAGTAGATAAATTTAAATTTATTTACCTTTATAGCTTCTTTTAGTTTTATTTTCATTGTGTGGCAGCACCTTTTATATTTATAAAACTGGAATCTTAGTATACTTACATAAGTCAATAATGATTTATTGTTTAACAATAAAAGATGTGTTAGAATTATAGAGATAATAAATTAAAGAGGTGTTTATTATGAACAAAGGATCAACACTATTTTTAAAGATAGCTGTATTTCTTATAGGTAGTCCAATTGTTGCTTTATGTATATTTGTTCTACCTGCGCTATCAAGTAAAGCAGTAGAGCTTTATTTAGGTTCTGCTTATCTTAAATATCCTATTTTATTGGGCTTATATATAACAGCTATAGCATTTTTTACTATATTGTATCAAGCGTTAAAGCTTTTAGGTTATATTGATAAAAACAAAGCTTTCTCTGAATTATCTGTAATAGCTTTGAAGAATATAAAATACTGTGCAATTGTAATAAGTGGTGTTTATGTATTAATGACTCCAGTTATGTATATAATTGCTGAAAAGGATGATGCGCCAGGTATGATAATTATTGGATTGGCATTTATTTTTGCTGCAGCTGTTATTTCGGTATTTGCTGCCCTTCTCCAAAAGCTACTAAAAGAAGCTATTGATATAAAATCAGAAAATGATTTAACGATCTGAGGTGAAGTGATATGGCGATTATAGTGAATGTTGATGTAATGTTAGCAAAAAGAAAAATGAGTGTAACAGAACTTTCTGAAAGAGTTGGTATAACAATGGCTAATCTTTCTATATTAAAAAATGGAAAAGCAAAGGCAGTTAGATTTTCTACATTAGAAGCTATTTGTAAGGCTTTAGATTGTCAGCCTGGTGATATTTTAGAATATAGAGCGGACGAGGAAAGTTAAATAGAAGAATATACTACATAAGAAAATAAGCATCTTATTATGACCTTCAATTTTGATTGATGGCCACTAATAGGTTGCTTATTTTTTATTTTGTAAAAATTACTAGATGACACTAAGTTAATACAAAAGAAAGATAAATGAATTAAATTTATTTACAAGAGTCTAATATAACTATAATTTTCTAAAAGGATTGTATAAAAACTTTTTTGGATAATTAATAAAATATCATTATTTTACATAATTGATAACTTTTATATTAAATATTATAGAATAATCATCGTAAAAATATGGAAATAATAAAAAAACAGGCTTTATAAAACGAAATTTCAAAATATTTTAAAAATATTGAAATAAAAAAATAATGTGTATATAATAGAAATATAAAATAATTTTGGAAATATTTATTTATAAAGATATTAGGAGGTAAAAACTATGGTAGATAATATGGAAGTAATAATCTTTGAAATAATAAGTCAAGGTGGAACCGCAAAGGGATTAGCATATGAAGCTTTAGAGTCAGCTGAAAATGGAGATTTTGAAAAGGCTGAGGAATTATTAAAAGAAGCAGATGAGTGTCTGAAAGAAGCTCATAAGATACAAACAAGTATAATTCAAGCAGAAGCAAGAGGAGAAAAAACAGAAGTATCAGTACTATTTGTACATGCTCAAGATCATTTAATGACAGCTATTGAAGCAAAGACTTTAATAGAACATATTATAAAGCTTCATAAGAAGCTAGCAGAAAGATAATTAAATTAATTAAAGGAGGTGTTAAGTTTATGAGAAAAGCTTCTCCAGTAAGTGAGTTACAAGCGAAAAGGACAGACTATAATATACCGACTTTTGGATATAAAAGTGCTTTAATAATTATATTTGGGGCTGTAACAGGAACTATTATTTTCCCAGCCTTCTTAAGTATATTTGGAGTAAGTTATAATTTCAGTATCATGATTGGAAATACTTTTATAACGAGTTTGGCAATAGCTTATGCAAGATATTTTATTGAAAGTAAAAAGGGAATATGTAAAGGCTTTTGGTTAAGCTATTTATTTTTTGGAGTTTCATTTGGAATAATGTCCTATTTATGGAGATATCTAAATTTTTTTATTTGATTCTAAAGTAAACGTTTATATTAAATTATATTAAAGATATTAAATTTTTGGAGGGATTAGTATGAAAGTATTATTTGTTTGTTCTCAAGGAATGTCTAGTGCTATAGCTGTAAACGCTTTAAAAAAGGAAGCTGAAAAGCAAGGCGTAGAAATGGAAGTTAATGCTGTAAGTACACAAGAGTTTGAAGAAGAAGTTAAAGAAGGTTATGACGTAGCAATGGTAGCACCACAAGTTAGACATCGTTTTGATTATTTAAAGGAATATGCAGATGCGGCTAATGTCCCATGTGCTTTAATAGAGCCTAGAGCTTATAGTCCTTTAGGAGGATCAAAGCTATTTAAACAAGTTAAAGAACTTGCAGAAAGTAAATAAGCTTATGTAAGTTTCTATATAATTATAATTTATTTTAATATTATTTAAAGGAGGAATTTTATTATGAATAGTTTTGCTGATTTCTTAGACAAAAAATTATCTACACCTATGGCAAAGCTTGCAGAGCAACGACATTTACGTGCTGTGCGTGACGGTATTATAGCTACATTACCATTAATTATTGTTGGATCAATTTTCTTAATTATTGCAAATCCACCAGTACCAGAAAGTTGGGGGATTTATAAAACTCTAAAAGCTAATGCAAATACAATTGTATTACCATTTAGAATGACAATGTACATTATGACTATTTATGCTTGTTGGGGGATAGGTTATAGTTTGGCTAGATCCTATAAGTTAGATGGAGTTACCGGTGGAACATTATCAGCGGCAGCTTTTTTCTTAACTCTTGTTCCAAAGAGTATCTCAGCATTAACACCAGAATTATTAGAAATAGTAAAGGGAAGTCCAGATTTATTAAAATGGTATGAGGGTATACCTCAAGGATTCCAAATGCCTATGGGAAATATGGGTGGTGGTGGAATGTTCGTTGGTATTATAGTATCAATACTAGCAGTTGAAATATTTAGATTTACTAATAAGAGTGGGTTTAAGATTTCAATGCCTGAACAAGTTCCGGCATCAGTTGCAAGAAGTTTTGAAGCATTAACACCTGCTGCAATTATAGTTTTATTAATAGGTTCAATAACATACTATTTAAAATTTGACTGGCATGGATTTGTAGGTAAATTAGTAACACCATTAGTATCCGCTACAGATACATTACCTAGTGTTTGGATACTGATAATTTTAGTAACCTTCTTCTGGTCCTTTGGTATTCATGGAGTATCAATAGTTGGATCTATAGCAAGACCATTATGGTTAGTATTATTAGAGCAAAACTCAACTGCTGCAGCTGCAGGAGAACCTTTAAAAGCAATAGCGGCAGAACCTTTCTTCCAATGGTTTATTTGGATTGGGGGATCAGGAGCTACCATAGGTTTAGTTATATCCTTAGCATTATTCGCTAAATCTAGCTATGGTAAACAATTAGGAAGAGTTGCTTTAGTACCAGGGATATTTAATATTAATGAACCAATTATATTTGGTGCTCCAGTAGTATTAAACCCAACATTAATTATTCCATTTATAATTACTCCATTAGTAACGGGAACTCTAGCTTGGATTGTTACATCAATGGGATTAGTATCGAGAGTTATAGTAACAGCACCTTGGACATTACCAGGACCAATAGGAGCTTATATGGCAACAGGTGGAGATTGGAAGGCAGCAGTATTAAATATAATTTGTATATTAATATCAGTAGCAATATACTATCCGTTTGTTAAGATGTATGATAAAAAGCTATTAAGAGAAGAGCAAGGCGAAACTTTAACTGAAAATTTAGTGGAAATTGGAAGCAAAAATCTATAATAAGAAAATTTAAAGGGGCTGTCGCACAAACAGCCCCATTTAAAATATGAGGTGAATTTTATGGGGAAACTAGGGATATCAATATATCCAGAAAAGACAACTGAAGAATTAATTTTTAATTATATAGATATGGCAAGTAAGTATGGCTTTAGTAGAATATTTTCATGCTTACTTTCTGTGAATGATACTAGAGAAAATATAAAAAATAAGTTTAAGAATATAAATGACTATGCTAAAGAAAGAGACTTTGAAATCATAGTTGATGTAAGTCCTAGAGTTTTCAATGAATTAGGTATTAGTTATAAGGATTTAAGCTTTTTCAAGGAAATTGGAGCAGATGGTTTAAGGTTAGATATGGGCTTTACAGGATCAGAGGAGTCTTTAATGACTTATAATGATGAGGAATTAAAGATTGAAATTAATATGAGTAATAATACTAATTATATAGATACAATAATAGATTATATGCCAAATAAAGATAATCTTATAGCTTGTCACAATTTCTATCCACATAGATATAGCGGATTAAATTTTAATCATTTTATGAAGTGTACAGAGAGATTTAATAAATTTGGACTTAGAACAGCTGCTTTTATAACTAGTCAAAATGAAAGTACTTTCGGACCTTGGCCGGTAACAGATGGATTATCAACTTTAGAGATTCATAGAAACTTACCAATAGAAGTACAAGCAAAGCATCTTATATCATTAGGAAATATAAATGATATTATAATTTCTAATTGTTATCCAAGTGAAGATGAAATGAAAAGTTTAGGCTCGATGAGAAAGGATATGGTAACATTTGATTTACATCTTGCAGATGGAGTTCCTGAAATAGAGAAAAATATATTATTTGAAGAAAAACACTTTAATAGAGGAGATTTCTCAGACAATTTAATTAGATCTACTCAAAGTAGAGTTAAGTATAAGGGTCATAATTTTAAATTATTTAATGCTCCTGAAATAATAAAAAGAGGGGATGTAGTAATTGAAAGTAGCGAATATGGCCATTATGCTGGAGAACTACAAATTGCATTAAGTGATATGAGAAATAGTGGAAAATCAAATGTTGTAGGTCATATTAGGGAAGAGGAAATATTTATATTAGATTATATTAGACCATGGCAAAAATTTAATTTTAACTTGGCTAAATAGGGAGGTATCTATGTACTTTTTAGGTGTTGATGGTGGTGGAACTAAAACTTGTTTTACCTTAATTAATGAGACAGGAAAAGTTATAAATAAAGTTATTAAAGGGTCTTCGCACCCTACTCAAATAGGATTTGGGAACTTGGAAAAGCTTCTTAAAGAAGGATTAGAGGAAACAATAAATAATAGTAATATATTTAAAAAGGATATTGAAAGGGTGCATTTAGGACTTGCTGGATATGGAATTGTAAAAGAAATTGCTGAAGGAATATTGGAAGTAGTAGATAAAGTTTTTAGTGGAGTTAAGTATAATTTAAGCAGTGATGTAAGGGTTGCAATAGCTGGTGCCTTAGCAGGAGAAGATGGAATTAATATTGTAGCTGGAACAGGCTCTATAGCATTAGCTTTGAGAAATAATGAAATAATAAGGTGTGGAGGCTGGGGATACTCTGTGGGGGATGAAGCTTCTGCATACTGGATAGGAAAGAAAACTATAGAGTTATTTAGTAAAGAAAGCGATGGACGTATAGAAAAGGGACCATTATATGAGATGATAAAAACTAATTTAGGTTTAACTAGGGATGCTGAAATAATTTCATATGTAAATGATAAGATAAAAGGAGATAGAATGGAAATAGCGAAGCTTGCTAAGATATCTTCAGAAGCAGCTAAACTAGGAGATGAAGGAGCTATAGCTATATTTAACGAAGCAGCTGTTGAACTTGTAGAAATGATTAAAGCCTTATTAAAAAATTATAGTAATGATCTGGTTAGAGTCTCATATTCAGGTGGAGTATTTAAAAGTGGAGATTTAATACTTAATCCATTAAATAATATGTTAAAAGGATATAATGTTGAATTAGTAGAACCAATATTATCACCAGATATTGGAGCATGCTTACTTGCTTATACTGAATCAGGAAATAATATTAATGCTAGGTTTTTAGAAAATTTATTAAGCGATAAAAGATAAACGGTAAAATGTAAGAGGTAAAAGATAAAAGTTAAAAGATAAAAATTTATGGAAAAGTAGCAAGTAGAGAGATGATTGTAATAATGAAAAAAACTCCTAATGGAGTTTTAAAAATAAATAAGATTAATTATAAATTGTTATCTGACTTCTTGGGGAGAGAAAATCTTATAAGAAATAAGATGGTATTATAATTAAAGTTTATAGATATTTTTCTAAATATCTATAAAATACATATTCAGCTAATATAAGTGCTTGAATTCTTGAGCGAATGCTAATATCATTTTTATTAAAGGAAGTTGATGTTATAAAAAGTGATTTATCAGCAATTTTACTTTGAGAGTTGTTGCTGATATCTGTTAAGGAGATAATTTTAGCACCATTAGTTTTTGCTATACTTAAAGCTTTAATAACCTGTTTAGTTTCACCAGAAAGGGATACAGCAAAAATAGTATCATTCTCAGTAGCTGAAGCAGCTGCTATATACATCATGCTGCTATCATCATAGTTAAAAGCTATTTTTCCAATTGTTCTAAATTTTTTTGCTACTTCAGAACAAACAAGTCTTGAGGAGCCCTCACCAAAAAATTCTATTCTATTAGATTTATGTAATATATCTATAATTTCTTCAATAATATTCTCATTCACAAGTTCAATAGACTTATTTATGTCATTAAAAAGGTTTGGAGAGTCTGATGTAAGATTGTTGTTAAACCTATCATCAGTGTTTTTTATGTTTAGTGAAAGAGAAGCTTTAAATTCTGCAAATCCAGCAAATCCAAGTTTCTTGGTGAATCTAACAATTGATGCTGGCGAAGTGAAGAGCTTATCTGCTAAATCATTAATTTTAATATTTTTAATTAATTTAGGATTCTTTAAACAAAAATCTAAAATTGTCAAATCAGTCTTATTAAGTTTTTCTGTATTATCAGTTATCATATTATAAAAATCCATTATAAAGCCTCCAAAGCTAGTATTACTGTCAATGTGAAAAAAGTTTCAGGTTATGAAAAACTTTCAACTTATGAATAAAATTGATAAAGCCTGTAAACATATTCACAAACTATTTTATATTATTATAATAATACATGTAGCAGGAATTCGAAACAATAAAAATAGAAATATTTAATTTAAAGGAGCGATATATATGAAAAAGTTTAATGTAACATTAGTTGGTGGGGGAAGTACTTGGACACCAGGTCTATTACAAACATTATGTAAGCTAAAGGAAAGATTCCCTGTAAATAAATTAGTTTTATTTGATATAAATGAAGAAAGACAAGCTGTTATAGGAGAGTTTGCAAAAGTATTATTTAGCGAAGAGTATCCAGAGTTAGATTTTACATATACAACTAAGGTTGAGGAAGCTTATAATGATGTTGATTTTGTATTTATGCAAATGAGAACTGGTGGATACGAAATGAGGGAAAAGGATGAAAAAATTCCTCTAAGCATGGGATTAATTGGACAAGAAACTTGTGGAGCAGGTGGATTTGCTTACGGATTAAGATCTATTAGAGATATGATAAAAACTATTAATGATATAAGAACATATTCAAAGGATGCTTGGATATTAAATTATACTAATCCAGCAGCAATAGTTGCAGAAGCATTAAGAAGAGAATTTCCAGAGGATAAAAAGATATTAAACATATGTGATCAACCAGTAAATCTTTTAAGATCATATGGAAGAATATTAGGAAGAGATTCAAAGGATTTTGAGCCAGTTTACTTTGGATTAAATCACTTTGGATGGTTTACTAATTTATATGATTCAGAAGGTAAAGATTTAGTTCCAGAACTTAAAGCATTAATAAAGGAAAGAGGATTCTTACCAGTAGATGCAGAGCAAAGAGATCAGTCATGGTTAGATACTTATGGAATGGTTAAAGATATGTGTGATGATTTCACAGATTATTTACCAAATACATACCTTCAATATTATTTATATCCTGACTATAAGGTTAAGAAGTTAAACCCTGAATATACAAGAGCTAATGAAGTTATGGATGGAAGAGAAAAACGTGTATTTGAAGAATGTAGAAGGATTGTTGAAGCTGGAACAACAAAAGAATGTCATATGGTTCATAATGATGCACATAGTGAATTTATGATTCAAGTGGCAGAATCAATAGCATATAATCAAGGTAAAATATTCATTGTAATAGTAGAAAATAACGGAACAATAGCTAATATTCAAGATGATGCAATGGTAGAGGTTGCTGCAGTATTAACAGCTAATGGACCTAGACCTCTTGGAGTTGGTAAGATTGGTACATTCTATAAGGGATTAATGGAAGCTCAATTAGCATATGAAAAACTTACTGTAGATGCTTATTATGAAGGATCATATGAAAAAGCTTTACAAGCATTAACGTTAAATAGAACAATTGTTGATGCTCATAAAGCAAGAAAAGTTTTAGATGAATTAATTGATGCTAATAAGGAATATTGGCCAGAATTTAAATAATTTGAATGAAGAATTAAATTATTAGAATGATTTAGGAATTGTGTTAAACTGAATATGCTAATTAATACAACTATTTAGTTAGTATTAATAATATAGGTTTAATACAATTCTTATGACTTAAACTTTAAGTAAAATTTCTAAAGTTAGTTAAAAATCTATGGTTACTATTAAAAAGCTATGACTATGAAGGAGAAAGATAATATGAAAAACTCAAAATATTTCACTGCTTTTCAGCAATTAGGAAAAGTTTTAATGACTCCAGTTATGTTACTACCTATAGCAGGGATTTTATTGGGTATTGGAGCTGCATTTACAAGTAAAAGTGTAGTGCAAATGATGCCATTTCTTGAAAATGATTACGTAAAGTTATTTTTAAATTTATGTAAGTCAGCAGGTAATTCTGTATTTGGTTTTTTACCAATAATATTTGCTATATCAATTGCAATTGGATATGCAAAAAAGGAAAAGGGGATAGCCGCATTAGCAGCAGTTATTTCATTTGTTACTATGCATAATGTTATGAGTACATTACTTATACACTTAGGAAAATTAGATCCAAGCAATATGGCAACTGGACAATCAATGGTAATGGGTATTCCATCATTAGATGTTGGAGTATTTGGCGGTATAATAGTTGGTTTTATGGTGGCTTTCTTACATAATAAATATTATAATATTTCACTACCACCAGTATTAGGAATATTTAGTGGTACAAAGTTTGTTCCAATGATCTCATTATTATGCTCAATAATATTAGGATTTATAATGTCAGGTATATGGCCATTTATTCAAGGAGCATTAACTTCATTAAGTGAAATAATAAATGCAACAGGTGCATTTGGAAGTGTAATATATGGTTTAACAGAACGTGCTTTATTACCATTTGGATTACATCACTTTACTTATTTACCATTCTTCTTTACTAATTTAGGGGGATCTATGGTCATCGATGGAAACGTTGTAGAAGGAGCCGTGAATATTTATCAAGCTCAATTAGCTTCACCAACTGAAATGTTTAATATTGATATTAGTAGATTCTTAATGAATGGTAAGATAATAATTTCTTCCTTTGGATTAGTTGGTGGTGGCCTTGCAATGTATAAAACAGCAAAGCCAGAAAAGAAAAAGTTTGTTAAGGGATTAATACTTGCAGCTGCAATTCCAGCATTCTTCACAGGGATTACAGAACCAATTGAATATGCTTTCTTATTTGTGGCACCAATGCTATTTGTAGTACATTCAATATTCTCAGGGGTAGCATATTTATTAACTTACTTATTAGAAGTAAATATTCCAGGTACAGCAGCATTTGGTGGACCATTCTTAAGTACAATATTTAATGGGGTTATGCAATCAGATAAGGGATCAAATTGGATTTGGGTTCCTATTTTAGGGGTGATTTTCTTCTTTTTATACTATTTCACATTTAAATTTATGATACTAAAATTTAATTATAAAACTCCAGGTAGAGAAGATGATGAAGTAAGTGATGGAACAAATACTGAAGTAGCAGTAAGTAAAGATGAAATAGTTGATTGTATAATAGACGGATTAGGCGGAAAAGATAATATAATTAATGTTGATGCATGTTTTACTCGTTTAAGAGTTAAAGTTAAGGATAAAGAAATAGTTGGAGATAGTGCATTGTGGAAAAAACTTGGAGCTAGTGGATTAGTTAAAGTTAACGATGGTGTACAAATTATTTATGGGGCTAAGGCCGATGTATATAAAACTCAAATAAGAGAATTATTAGGTGTAGATTAATTTAGTAATTCATAGGTAGAGTTAAAATTAAAAGATAGTCTATGTAGTTAGATTATAAAGAAAAAAAGATAAATTAAAAAAGGACTGTTATAAAAAACAGCCCTTTTTTAATTGGGAATAAATAGTTCGTTTTTGTATTTTACATGTAGTCATAATCTAAAGTTATAACGCAGTTATATTGTGGATGCTCTGCTCTAATTGAGTTTTTGATATCTTCAAGCATCTTATCTTGTTTTTTAGCATTTTTTGAAGAAGATGGTGACACTACTATATCAAAAATTAAGTTTTTAATATCTCCTTCACCAACTATTCTAAAATCATGCATTGACTTAATTTCAGGATATCTTCTTAATACTGTTTCTACATAGTCCCAAGTTTCTTTTATTTCATCTGTTATAACGCAAATTGGGTCCATATGAATTACTAAATGTATGTTTAAATCTCTAGAAACTTCTCTTTCTGCGATATCTATTGTATTATGAATTTCCATTATATCTATATCAGAAGGTATTTCAGCATGTAATGAAGCAATAATTCTTCCTGGTCCATAGTTATGAACTATTAAATCATGAACTCCTGAAATAAGTGGATAAGAAAGTACCTTTTCACATATATCATTTACAAGTTCAGGATCTGGAGCTTCTCCTAACAGTGGATTGAGTGTTTCCTTTACTAAACCAAAACCTGCATAAAGTATTGCAAGAGCTACAAAAACACCAATATATCCATCTAGTGGTAGAGTTGTAAACTTAGAAGCTAGAAAAGCTATTACAACTGTACTTGAAGTAAATACATCCCCTAAAGAATCTGCTGCAGCAGCCTTTAATGCTGATGAATTTATTTTATTTCCGATATATTTATTAAAAGTAGATAACCAAACTTTAAAACCTATTGATATTAGTAAAAGTATAAAAGGAACTAATTCAAAAGTTACCACCGTTGGATTTAAGATTCTCTCAACAGAGGACTTAATAAATTGAACTCCAACTAGCATTACTAAAAATGCAACTATAAGTGCAGATAAATATTCAATTCTACCATGTCCAAAAGGATGTTCAGCATCGGCTGGTTTATTAGCCATTTTAAATCCTATTATTGTAATAACTGAGGATCCAGCATCGGATAAATTATTGAATGCATCTGCAGATATAGCTATAGATCCAACAAACATCCCTACAAAGAATTTAATTAAAAATAATATAAAATTAATTACAATTCCAACTACTCCACCTAAGTTTCCATAAGCACTACGAACCTTAGGATCTTTAATGTTCTCATTATTTTTCACAAAAGTATTAACTAGAAATTTTGAAATCATTCAATCACTCCTATCTATTTTAGTATTTCAAAAATTATTACATAAACATCTATAAAATATAAATCTTTTACACATAAACATATTATACAATAAATCATAGTTTCAATTAATAATTTATATGGTTAATATTATTATGAGACAAAAATATATTAATATCAATTATACTAGATTTCTAGTGAAAGAGCATTATTTTAGTTAAGTTAAGTAGATTAAAAGTTTAATTATAAATTATTAAATTTTATTCGCTATTTGTTAATTGTGCCAATATATTATACTTGTTATGGTATAATATATTTATTAATATTTTTATTTTTAGGAGGAAAACGATGGAAAAAGAATTAGCTTTAGATTTAATTGATTTCTTATACAATAGTCCAACAGCATATCATTCTGTAAAGACTGTAAAAGAAAGATTAGATTTAAATGGATTTACTGAAGTAAAAGAAAATGATAAGTGGAACTTACAAAAAGATGGTAAGTATTATGTTATAAAAAATGACTCAGCTCTTATAGCGTTCACTGTAGGTAACGGAGAGTTGGAAGAAGATGGATTTAAGCTTATAGGAGCACATACAGATTCACCTGGATTTAGAATTAAAGCAAATCCTGAAATGGTTTCTGAAGGAAAGTACTTAAAACTTAACACTGAAGTTTATGGTGGACCTATTTTATATACTTGGTTTGATAGGCCATTAGGTATAGCTGGTAAGGTTTCTTTAAGGGGAAAATCACCTTTAAAACCAGAAGTAAAACTTGTAAATATTAATAAGCCTTTATTAATTATCCCAAGTGTTGCAATTCATATGAATAGATCTGTAAATGAAGGTTTTGCAGTTAATAAGCAAAAAGATACTTTACCTTTATTATCATTAATAAATGAAAAGTTTGAGAAAAACAATTATTTAGTAAATGCTATAGCTAAAGAATTAAATGTAGATGCAGAGAGCATCTTAGGTTTTGATTTAGGATTATATGAAATAGAAAAAGGATCATTAACTGGAATTAATGAAGAATTTATATCAGCTGGAAGACTAGACGATATGTGGATGGTTTATGCTGGGATAAAAGCTTTAATTGATAGTAAATCTAACAAGTCAACTAAGGTTATGGTTTGTATGGATAATGAAGAAATAGGAAGCTTAACTCCTCAAGGAGCAAATTCAGCACTTCTATTAAATATATTAGAAAGAATAGCATTAGCTTTAGGAAAAAATAGAGAAGAATTACATAGAGCTTTAGCTAATTCAATTATGATATCAGCAGACTTAGCTCATGCAGTTCATCCAAATGCTGAAGAAAAACATGATCCAACTAATAGACCAGTTCTAGGAAATGGACCAGTTTTAAAAACAGCTGCATCTGGAAGCTATAGCACAGATAGCTACAATGCTGCAATATTTGAAGGGCTTTGCAGTGCTGCAAATGTTCCATATCAAAAGTTCTTTAATAGATCAGATGTTAGAGGTGGAACAACTATAGGTCCAATAACATCTTCATTATTAACTATTCCAGTTATGGATATGGGTGCACCGTTATTATCAATGCACTCAATTAGAGAACTTGCAACTGTAATAGATAATGTTTATAGCGTGAAGTTATTTACTGAATTCTTTAACGCATAAGATTTAAAATGCGCAGCATTTTAAAATGAAAAAATTAAGAGAATGAAAGAATGAAAAAATGAAGGAAGAGGTTTTGCAATGCAAAACCTCTTTTGTTTTAAAGATTTCCTTCGAAAAATCTGTAAGGATTTTTTTAGGTATTCTTTCATTTTTTAATTTTTTCATTCTTTCATTCATAAAATGCTACGCATTTTATGAAATACATGCATCTTATATCTATATTTAGTAAATATAAATAGATGGCCATAAGAGAAATGGATTCAAAGAGAAGTTCTAATTCTTTACTCAGATAAACCTGGGTTTATTTTTTGTGAAAATATATTGAAGTAATTTTCAGTAATTATATGGGAAAATAAGTAAATACTATGTTAAAATGTATATATAAAATGAAAGTTAATGTGAGATATAAGATAAAGGGGTGAAAATTGAATTTATAAGGAGGTTAGAGAAATAGGTAAGAGATTAATGGTGGATACAGAAGTTGCAAAGTACTTTATTAGAAATAATCTTATGCCAATCTTAAGGGAGCTTGATGGAGAGATAGAGGACCTAGAGGGCTTAAAAAGGAAGCTTGGCTCTTTAAACAGATATTATAGTAGAAATAGTAATATGCTTAGTGATATAAAGTGATTCTTATCTTCAGGTGGAGTTTTCTTAATAGGAATACCCTACTCCATCTGAAGATTAGAAGAACTAATCCAGGCGTGTAGCAGTGCTTAGCTCCCACTTATAGAAGGTGGGAGTGTTAGCAATGGTAGCGATCGGATAAACTCTGCATTAAGAGAGGTAAATGGGGATTATGATAAACTTCAAGATTTTATAAATAACTTTAAATCTTTTATAGAAAATATAGAAGAGGTAGATGAAAGCTTAGCAAAGAAGTTTAAGAATGATGTTAAAGAATACTGCAATACAAATGGAATAGAGACTACAGAGTGGTACGACACATTATTAAATTTCGTTCAAGGAGCTTTAGATATAGTTGGGTTTATTCCAGTAGTAGGAGATATAGCAGATTTAGTAAATGCAGTAATATCAGCCTTTAGGGGAGACTGGCTTGCAGTAGGAATTTCCCTAATTGCAATAATACCACTAGTAGGGGATTCCTTTAAATTCTTAAAATATACAGACGAAGCGGCAGCCTTATTAAAGTATGGTGATGAAGTTGTAGATATAGGTGGAGCAATTGCTAAAGAAGGAGCTCAAAAAGCAAGTAAAAAGGCTGGCAAAGAATTTACTGAAAAAGCTATAAAAGATCCAGATGCAGCAAAGAAAATGCTAGATACAACCATGGATATGGGAAATGGAAAGCACTATATAAAGAATAAAAAAGGATATGATTTTGAATTTGATATAAATAAAACGGATATACATTCAGATAGCAGAGAAGTCATTATGGCAGGATGCTTTTTAGGAGAAACGAAAGTAAAAACAGAATGTGGACTTACATTTATAAGAGATATAAAAGCTGGAGAGAAAGTATTAACTGTAAATGAAGAAAATGGACAAGAAGAATATAAAGAAGTGAAAGAAGTATTTATAAGAAGTAGTAGTGAAATTTGTATTATAAAGATTGGAAATGATATAATAAAAACAACGACAGGCCATTTGTTTAAAGTAAAAGATAAATGGTGGACGGCAGCAGTAAATATTGATAAAGGCGACTATTTATATAGTGAAAATAATGAATACTTAGAAGTTGACGAAGTACATGTAGAGAAGAATAACTATCCAAGTTATGTCTATAATTTAAGTATAGATGAAAATCATAACTACTTTGTAGGTGAAGAGCAAGTATTAGTACATAATATGGCTAATATGAAGAGCTGTTCTCAACCTATTGAGGGGGTTAGTAAAGCTACTGACTATGGAAAATATTCAACAATAATTGATGATAAGGTAAAAGTAATTGATAAGGTAGATTTACCAGAATGGATAGGTGAGTCATTTACTGATGGAAATTATAGGACAGTTGTAACAGAGCAGAATATTACTTTTTATAGAACTTATGGTGGTGGAGCAAAAGTTGATGGTTCTTTCGTAACTACTACACCAGCAGGAAATAGAATTAATGCAAAGATTAATACTGCATTAGTTCCAGAATGGAAAAATTCAAGACAATATGAAGCAGTTATAGAAGTACCTAAAGGTACAACAATAAATATTGGTAGAGTTGAGAAACAATACACTAAAACTGGAGCATTACTTGGAGGTGATGGTGACCAAATTTTATTACCACAAGGATGGTCATCAGAATGGATAAAAGAAATAAGAGAAGTACCAAGTAGATAGGAGGAAAATGAAGTGGATATAAAAAGAGCGTTATTAGAACAAATAGAAATTGTGATAAAGAAACTTGAAATGGAATATGAGGATGAAATTAATAGTGGTATAATGCAACTGATATACAAAAGATATATAAATGCATTAGATATTCTAAAAAATGACAAAGATATAAATCAAATTAATATAATTGGTGGGGTAAGAGCTTATATGGACAGCTATAATGATTATAATAATCCATTACTAGGAGAGTTGCATAAAGCAGAAAAATTAAATAAGCAATTAGTATAAAACTAGATATAAAATTAAATAATAACTAAATTCATAATAATTAAAGTTAATATAGTATAGCAATACAAATAAAATATAAGGATTAGTTACTGCATAATCTAAATAATGCAGTAAAAGGTTTTAAAAGGTTAATGTTTTAGTAAATAGAGCATTAATCTTTTTTCTTGCAATGATAAAATTGAATATATAATGCCTAGTGTAGATATATGAGAAATTGCATTATAAAATAAAGTTAGCAAATTAAAGGAAATTAATGTTAAAAATCACTGTATAACAGAAAAAAATGATAAGTGAGTAAATGTAGTTAAAAAACAGTGTAAAGTATTGAAAATACTAGGTTTATAGAAAAGATAGACTCTGCCCCAAGGGGGTAAGTAATCCTAATTCTATACCAGAGGAATTTTATAAATATAATGGAGGAATGGATAAAGTAGATACTATAAGTATACATGCCGAAAAACATGTATATAATCCTGAAGTTATATCGACAAAGAAGAAAACTCAATTCGGAAAAGATATAGATATTTTAAAGTTGAGAGAAGATACTATGTTACATCCAGATTCTATTGTATATAATGATGAACAGAATGTAATAAAGTATGTTAAAGAATATGATTTTAATATAAGTACTCCAGATACAACAACAGGACAACATAGAGTATTTATAAATTTAAGTCCAAAAGCGGGAAAAACTAATAGAAATTCACAATTTCAATTATATACAGGAGGTAATTAATGTTAGATATTGAAAAGAGATTAAATATAAAATTTCCTAAGGAGTATATAGATTTCATAAATAATATAGATGCTATAAATGGTAAAAAAATTATATTATTAGATGAAGAAGAAAATAAAGTAATAAAAAATTTTCTGAGTTTAGACGAAGAGATAGAAGATAGTATAATTCAAATATATAATGAATATAGAAATATAATGTTAGAAGGTGTTATTCCAATAGCAACAACAGAGGACGAAGATTATATATGTTTATATTATGAAACTGATAGAGAAAACTTACTTAAGGTAATAATATGGTCATATGAATTAGCATTAGATCAGTATGGAGAAGGGATGTTTTCTGTTTCAAATTCATTTAGCGAATTTATAGAAAAGTTACTAATAGAATAATTTAATAATATTACAATTTGAAAGCCTCTGGATTAGTTCCAGAGGTTTTCTTGAAAAATATAATTATCTTTAAATAAAATGTACAAAGATAATTGGTATTAATAGATTATATATGGAGGTTTAAATAATGAAGGAAGAGATACAAAAATTAATAGAAGAGTATTCAGAAGATGCGATTTTTACGGGGAAAATTTCTAGTGATGATATTATTGAAAGTACTATAACGGAGTTAGGAGTTAATATACCTAACGATTATAGATGGTTTCTAAAAACTATGGGCAAGGAGGAATTGGTGGAGTAGAAATTCTAGGTATATCAAAAATGAATAAAGCAGTCTTTAAGGATAAAACATTAGAATATAGAAATCATGGATTACCAAATAATTTAATAGTAGTAGAAAGTTGTGATGAATGGCTATATTGTATAGATGTAGATACTGAAAAGGTAGTTTCATGGGATAGAATAAATGGAGTACTAGGTGAAAGATATGCTACATTTTTAGAGTGTTTGATTGATAGATTTAATGATGAAATAGAAAATATGTAATTTTAATTAAGTTGGAGAATGCATAATAAAGAATTAATTAGATGCATAATAAATAGTAATATTAGAATATTGTAAAATCAATATATGAAAGAAATTTTAATACTGCATAACTTAAATAATGCAGTTAAGGAAGTTAAAAGGATTAATGTTTTAGTAAATGGAGCATTAATCTTTTTTAATTATTTCAATTGGTTATATCGATTTATAATATGTGAAATTTTATTTCACATATTGAAATTGGAAAACATATAAAATAGTATATAAATCGTTTCAATTAATATGATTACCTCTAAATATGAAATGTTAAGTCAAAAAAAATCATAAATTATGAAATACTATTAATTTTATTAAAGAAAGGTATTGAAATATCATTTCACATATGCTATTATAATATCGTAGTAAACGGTTTACATGCTTACTAAATTCGGAGGTATTATATGAAGAAAATAGATTTAGAAAAGTTAACGACTGAAAGTAGAAATCAAAACACATTAAATATAGATAAGGTTTCTACATTAGAAATGGTAAAAATGATAAATGATGAAGATAAAAAAGTAGCAGTAGCAGTAGAAGCAGAATTACCTAGAATTGCAGAAGCAATAGATGAAATTGTTATAAGATTACATAAGGGGGGAAGACTAATATACATTGGTGCTGGAACATCAGGAAGATTAGGTATCTTAGATGCTTCAGAATGTCCACCAACTTATGGAGTTTCAGAAGAGTTAGTACAAGGTGTAATTGCTGGCGGTAAGGAAGCTATATTTAGAGCAAAAGAAGGAGCAGAAGATTCAAAAGAATTAGCTGTTACTGATTTAAAGAATAAGAATATAACTGAAAATGATGTTATTGTTGGACTAGCAGCTTCAGGAAGAACACCATATGTAATAGGTGGATTAGAATATGCAAATGAAATTGGAGCAATGACTATATCTATTACTTGTAACGCTGATTCAGAAGTTTCAAAGACGGCAAAAATTTCAATAGCACCAGTTGTTGGAGCAGAAGTTGTAACAGGTTCTACTAGATTAAAATCAGGTACTGCACAAAAATTAGTTTTAAATATGTTATCAACAGGAACTATGATTAAGCTTGGTAAGGTATATGGAAACTTAATGGTTGATGTAAGAGCAACAAATGAAAAGCTTGTTGAGAGAGCAAAGAGAATAGTTTGCGAAGCAACAGGAGTAACTAGAGAAGAAGCAGGGAAGTATTTAGAAGAAACAAATTCAGATGTTAAACTTTCAATATTTATGATTCTTTCAAAGTTAGAACAAGAAGAAGCTAGAAAAGTTCTTGAAAATAGCAAGGGCTATATAGCGGAAGCGCTAAAAAATATTTAATTAAATCTAAATTAAATGGAGGAATAGGCTATGACAAATTTAGAAATTGCTAAAAACTTAGTTGAATTAGTTGGTGGAAAGGATAATATAAAATCTGTTGCTAACTGCATGACTCGTTGTAGAATGGAGCTTGTTGATTATTCTAAGGCTGATATTGAGGCTATTAAGAAATCAGAAGGTGCTCTAGGAGTAGTAAATGCAGAAGGACAACTTCAAGTAATATATGGACCCGGAAAAGTAAATAAAGTTACAGCAGAAGTTAGTAAGTTAGTTGGTAAAAAAGTACTTATTGGTGAAGATGCTGTTAAAGCAACTAAAGAAAAATTAAAAGCAAAAAATGATACTAAGTTTAAAAATATATTAAAGAAATTAGGAAATGTATTTATTCCATTAATTCCATTATTCGTTGCATGTGGATTAGTACTTGCAGTTAATAATATTTGTGGAGTTCAATTTGGTGATGCTTACAAAACAACTACAGCAGCACAAATTATAGGTCTTATAGGTAACGGTGTATTCTCAATTCTTTCAATATTAGTTGGTGTAAATGCAGCTAAAGAATTTGGTTCTGAAATGCCTATGATGGGTGGGGTTCTAGGTGGAATCTTATCATCATCAGCATTAGCTAACATTACTATTTTCGGTAAAGCATTAACTCCAGGACGTGGCGGAATTATTTCAGTTATTTTAGTAGTAGTTTTATCAGTTTATATTGAAAAGGCATGTAGAAAATTTGTGCCAGATGTATTAGATTTATTTGTTACTCCATTAGTAACTTTAACTATATCAGTTTTAGCAGCATTATTTGTACTTCAACCAGTTGGTGGATTTATATCAGATTCAATTGGATTAATTGTAGCTCAAACTATAGCTTCAGATAATATGATTATTTCAGTTCTTTCAGGAACTATTTCAGGTGCTCTATTCCTACCATTAGTTATGACTGGAATGCACCAAGCATTAACTCCAATACATGCAGACTTAATTGCAAATGTAGGATATACAGTATTACTTCCAATACTAGCAACAGCAGGTATGGCTCAAGTTGGAGCAACTATTGCAGTACTTAGAAGAACTAAGAATGAAAGATTAAAGAAAACAGCTAAGAACGGACTAGTACCAGGATTCTTAGGAATTGGAGAACCTCTAATTTACGGTATAACATTACCTTTAGGTAAACCTTTCCTTGGAGCTTGTTTAGGAGCAGGTGTTGGTGGAGCTGTTATGGCATTCTTTAAAGTTGGAGCAGTAGCTATGGGAGTTTCAGGATTACCACTAGCATTATTAATAGCAGATGGAAAGATATTAGTATTCTTAATTGGTGTTTTAGTATCATACGTAGCAGGATATTTATTCACTGAAATGCTTGGATTCGAAGACCCAGTGGAATAATTAAGAATGAAAAATTAATAATGAAAAATTAAGGTTGAAATTCAGATGGCTGAATTTCTGAAAATAAATAGCTTTAATTTAAGAAACTCAGGCTGGTCCTGAGTTTCATCAACAATTGTAAACTGTCAATTGAAAATTCCTTCCCCTTTTAATTGGAATTTTTATATTAAGATAGAAAGTGTAGTTATGATGTAAGCCTAAGTTACTATAATTTACTATAAGTAATGGGTAATTACCTATAGCTACATTTTTCTTTAATAAAAATTAAAGAATGAAAAAATGATGGAGGAAATTCAACTCGTTGAATTTTTACCTTTAGTGGTTTAAAGAAGAACAACTCTATCTTTAGGGAAAAATTATATATAAGTAGTTTCGGTGACTTGGAGCTTGCGACGGAACAAAGATTAATGATATATAATAATTGAAATACAAAAAAATTAAAATGAAATTCAACTCGTTTGAATTTCTACCTTTAGTGTGTTGAAGAAGAACAACTCTATCTTTAGGGAAAAATTATATATAAGTAGTTTCGGTGACTTGGAGCTTGCGACGGAACAAAGATTAATGATATATAATAGTTGAAATACAAAAAAATTAAAATGAAATTCAACTCGTTTGAATTTCTACCTTCAGTAGTTTGTAGAAGAAACAACTTTATCATTAGAAAAAATTATATATAAATGCCTCTGGCGACTTGGAGTTTACGACGGAGCAAAGAGGTATTTATATATAATTTTTAATACAATAAAAAGAGGTGTAATTATGTTTGGTTTTTCGGTTTATTTTGGTTTAGATAATACAAAGGAAGAAAATATTCAATTATTAAAGGATGCACATAGGTTAGGTTTTACTAGAATTTTTACTTCTTTACATATTCCTGAGGCTAATTATGATGTGCTTAAGGTAGAAGTTAGGGAGTTCTTTGATTTAGCTAAGAAATATGATATGGATATAATAAGCGATATTTCTCCTAATACTTTTAAGTTTTTAGATTTAGATAATATGGACTTAGAAGGTCTTCATAATATGGGAGTTAAGACTATTAGAATTGACTTTGGTTATACTGAAGAAGAAATTGCTAAGATGAGTAAAAATACTTATGGAATTAAGATTCAATTAAACGCTTCTACTATTACAGAAGAGTTTTTTAATAGTCTAGATAGTTTTTCACCTGATTATGAAAATATAGATGCTCTTCATAATTTCTACCCTAGAATTGGTACAGCTATTTCTGAGGAATGCATGATTGAAAAAAATGCTTTATTGAAGATTAGAGGAATTAAGGCTTGTGCTTTTGTTCAATCTAATAATAGAAAAAGAAGTCCTCTTAAGGATGGTCTTCCAACGCTTGAAGATCATAGAGGCTTAGAAGTAAGAGAGGCTACTAATCATTTATTTGCATTAGGAAATGAATCAGTATTTATAGGGGATTCACTACCAAGCTTAAAGGAATTAGAAGATTTAGCTTCTTTAAATCCAGAAGTTATTGAGCTTAATATAGAAGCGAAGACTGAAGATAAAGTTATATTAAGATTATTAGATGAAGTATATTCTGCTAGAACAGATGAAGCAAGAGATGCAATAAGAGCAAGTGAAAGTAGATTAATATTAAATGGAGATATAATAGAACCTTTCAATACTGTAGATAAGAAAATAGGGGATATTACTATAGATAATAAGGATTATTTAAGATATATGGGAGAACTTCAAATATTAAAAGTTAATAATGCGGCTGATAGCAGAACAAATGTTGTAGCTTCTATTTTACAAAAGGATTTTTATTTATTAAAATATATTAGAGGTGGAAAAAAGTTTCACTTTAATATTGCCAGATAAGGCAAAAGATGGTGGGTGTAAATATGAATGTATTACAGTATATTAAACAAAATTTTGATAGTTTTACTGAAAGTGAAAAATTAATTGCAGAATATTTGTTAAGTAATAAAAAGAGCATTATAGGTATATCTGCTAAAGAAATTGGAGATGCAACTAATACTTCTGCTCCAACTGTAGTTAGATTTTCTAAGAAGATTGGATTTGATTCATTAAATGAAATGAAGCTTCAATTATCTTTAAATCTTCAAAGTGATGAGGATAATGAGGAGTTTGAATATCTTCATAGTGATTTATCTACAACTAATATAATAAGAGGAGTTAAAAGTTCTATAGATGCAATAATGAATCAGACTATAGGAGTTTTAAAAGAAGAAGAATTAGAAAAAGCAATAGAAGCATTAAATGAAGCTAAGAATATTTATATATATAGCGTTGGCGTTTCTAGTTTAGTTGGTATGGATTTTTACTATAAGTTAAGCAGAATAAATAAAAGATGCATAGCCCATAATGATACTCACCTTCAATTAACATCATCAGCACTTATGGAAAAGGGTGATGTAGCTGTAGCTATTTCCTATTCAGGAGAAACAAAGGAAGTTTTGAAGTGTGTTGAAAATGCAAGAAAGGAAGGGGTTAAAGTTATTTCTATAACTAAGGCTAGTATAGATAATACTTTAGCAAATTCATCAGATATAGTATTAAGAGTTCCTTTTGTAGAAAAATCTTTAAGAGAAGGAGCTATGAGTTCTAGAATATCTCAGCTAGCAATAATAGATATGTTATTTTTAGGTATGGCTAGAACAAACTTAAAAGAAGTTGAAGATAAGCTTAGAGCAACTAGAAAAGCAGTAGAAGATTTTAAAGTTAAAGATAAAAAATATGATTATATGAAACTTTAGGAATAATTAAGAATGAAGAATTGAGGAAAAACTCAAAATGGGGTTTTTAGAGTTAAAGAGTTTTAATGGAGTTGTCTTTGTGGCAACTCTATTTTGCTATCTATATAACTAAAAATTTAATTTTTTAGTTTTCTGGTGGCCATATTTGAGTTTGTTATGACTTGGAGTAAAGCCGAGTAGTAAGTAAACTCAAATATGGCCACTAGTCTATTTAAAGAAATACTTCTTCAAGAACCTTAGATGAAACAAAAGATAGAAGTATTATTATGATAGCTAGATAAAGTGGAATATTAAATACTACAGTTTTAAGGAAATATTGTATTAGAAATACTGAACCGAAAATTATAAATAAAACAACCCAAGCTATCAGGAAGTTTTTTATCTTACTACTTGCTATATTTTCATTAAAAGAAGTTTTGCATATAAAATTAACAAATAGTACTGCAATAGAAATAATTAAAACTGTATTTATAATAAAACCTGATGTAACTGGTAGGAGAGTTAGGGAATTCTTACTAATTAATGCAAAGATTATTGATGAAAATAACCAAATCACTGAAAGTGTTACGAAGTAGGTAAGAGAATTAGCAATTGAAGTTATTATTCTTTCTTTAGTTGATCTTGGTGGAATAGCACTTATTATTTCATCACAAAAGGCTTTATAATCATTTCCTATAACAACACTTACATCTTCATTACGACCTTCCCCTTCAGCCACCATTTCAATAATATCATGTCGTACTTCTTCTTGATGATACTCAGAAATATTACTACCTCTTAAATAAACTACAATATCAGTTAGTACATTAATGCTTTCTTTAGTTAATGTCTTTTCTAACTTATTATTTTCCTTTAGTAAAAGTTTAGTTTTCTTATTCATATTGACCCCCTTATATATCCTCTAATAATGAATTAACTGCATTAGTTAGTTCAACATAACTTTCTATAAAATTCACATATTCATACTCACCTAATTCAGTAAGATTATAATATTTTCTTTTTGGACCTTGTTCTGATTTATGATAAGTTGCGGAGATAAATCCATTTTTCTCTAATCTTAATAGCAGAGGATATATAGTTCCTTCTGCAATTTTCCCAAAGCCATATTCAGTTAATTTCTGTGAAATCTCATAACCATAAGTTTCTTTTTGTTTTATTACTCCAAGGATACATCCTTCAAGAGTTCCTTTAAGCATTTGTGATGGAATCATATTCTCCCTCCTTTTAGCTACTATGCAATACAAAGTACTTAAGTATATTGTATTACAAGGTACTTGCGATGTCAATATATAGAAATAAAAAAGTAATATGCGAATATAACAGAAAAGATAAATATAATACGCTCCATAAGCTAATAGCTGCAAAAGAAGTTCTAGCTATAGGCTTATTTCACATATTATATTTATCTTTTTAAGTAGTTCATCATTTAAATCAACCAAATGAAGGATTTATCATAAACGGCACACAATAATTATGTTGAAATTCAGTTCGTCTGAATTTCATCCTTTAGTACCAATACATTTACAAGACAAAATGATTCAAGGAGTATATAACATATTGTGCGTAAGCTGACTTGGAGAGTGCGACGGAGGATGAGCATAATATGTTATATACTCCTGTGCATTTTAAGTCTTATCTTAGTCGAGCTTTTATTTTTGATATTAGTAGTTTCTCATTAACTGGCTTATTTACAATATCATCAGCTCCATAATCTAAGACTTCAGATAGTGTGTTTTCATTAGATAAAGCTGTAATTCCAATAATTATTGAACTTGGATTTAAGTTTCTTATTTTTTTTATTATATTAAGGCCAGATTCATCCTTTAAAATGATGTCTACTAAATAGATATCAAATATCTTATTTGATTTAAATAGTTCAATACCACTTTTAAATGAATAAATATTTTTTGAATTATACTTTTGCAAAATATCTTTAATTTGTAGTATAGATAAAACATTATCATCAATAATAGCAATTTTTTTATCATTAAATGTAATATTATTTTTTTCGAATATAAATGTATTATCAATATATGATTCTAGTTCAGAAATTAAGTCAGTTTTAGAGATATAGTTATTAGCACCTGCATCAAACAATATTTTTGAGTTATCATTAGAAGAAACTATACATATTGGTAAAGTTTCATTTTTAAGTTTAACTTCTTCTATAAAATCATTGATATTCATTCCTATTATATTAGTAGCTGTTAGTATTAAATCAATCTCAATTTCATCAAGGATAATCAAAGCTTCTGTATAAGTATCACAAGAGATATATTCAAAGCCCTTTTTAGTGACAACTTCTTTTACTATGCTATGTAAAAAATTGCTATTTTCTATATGTAAGATTTTATACATAATAAATACCTCCTAAAAATTAATATATATAAGTTGTAATAAAGTTTTTACATTTTATTAAGTTATATTTATACGTAGACTATATTTATTAGCAGAGTATAAACTCAACTTATATAAAAATTAAAAAATATATATGATTTCAATCGATGTAATTTACTTTTAAACTATTTTTCACTTAAAATTCTATAAGACTAAAAGATGTGAATTTTTATTTAAACATATATATATATTATCGAATAATTAGTATTAATTTTTAGAGTAATTAATAATTATGATAGGTAATAAATTAAATTGAATTAAATTTGTTTCATTACCCTAAGAATGCTTATTTCACATATTTTATTTATATTTGCTAGTAATTCAGAAATTAATAATATTTTAGGGACTACATTAATTATTATTGAAAATCAGTTTGTCTGAATTTCTTCCTTCAGTAGGCCTGTAGCACAAACTTTAAATTAATTACTCATTTGTGATTTTAAACAAATGAGTAATTTTTCATATTTCTGCAAATAATAAGTTTATCTAATGGGTAAAATACTTAAATATTTATTAGGTTAAGTAGAAAGGATATTGGATATAAATTATAAATGAGTTACAGAAAGGGGAATTATTTGTGAAGGATGAAGCATTAAGAAACGGCAGAAGAACTGTTCTTATAGAGCTGAATGAAGCCTTTAAGGGGATTCTTCATAATCATAAATATTTGAATAAATTAGTTAAGCAGGGAGAAGAGGTTATACCTTCAGCAGAATGGCTTCTTGATAATATTTATCTTATAGAGAAGGAATATAAGACTATTAAAAATAATTTACCAATTAATTATTTTAATAACCTTCCAAGCATTGATTTAGAAGGTGTTAAGTACCCTAGGATATATTTATTAGCTAAGGAATATATAGAAATAAATTCGAATGTAATTACTTTAGAAGAAGCTATAAAGTTTATAAATAATCAAGATGAAGATTTTAATATTGGTGAGCTTTGGGCATTTCCACTTATGATTAGAATTTCTCTAATTTTAAATCTTGCAAACATAGTTCATAAGATGGTAGTACTTCAAAAGCAAAGATTAGGAGCAAAAGATCTTGCAAATTTAGTAATAGATTATTATGAAAAGGATAAGATAGAAGAACTTTTATCTAAACTAGAAGAAAAATATCCTATAAAGAGAAGTGAAGAGAAAATACATGCAAACCATGAGGATAACTATCTAGAAGAAAAGTATGTTGAATCAGATTATATGGGAGATGATGAAAGCCTTCACGATGGAATGTTTTCACCTGAATTTATAGATAAGTTATTTAGTATATTAAGAGATAACTCTGTAGAGGATGAAAGAATTTATAAGTTTGTATTAGATAGATTAAGAGGAAAAGAAAATAGTAATTTTGAAAAGGAAATAATAAAGGATCATATAAAAGAGGGGACAATTGCTACTTCTATAGGAGCTAATATTAATTCTTTAAGAGTTATGGATTCTATAAATTGGAAGAAATTCTTTGCAGAAACTTCTGAAGTGGAAAAGATATTAATTCAAGATCCATCAGGTGTTTATAGTAATATGGACTTTGAAACCAAGGATTATTATAGACATAAGCTAGAAGAATTATCTAGAAAAACTAATATAAATGAAATTGAGATAGCAAAGACTGCTTTAGAGTTAAGTAGTTTATATATTGAAAATAAGGATTTATATAAAAGGCATATAGGATATTATATTGTCGACTCTGGAATTCATGATGTACTAAAGAGATTAGGACTTTCAAATAGTAAAGAAATAAATAAAAATTTAAAGAAGAGTTTATCAGAAACATCATATGTACTAGCGATTTTACTAGGAACAGTATTGTTAGATTTATTAATTCTTCTTATTACATATTTAGTACCTCTTGATTTTAATAGTATGCAATATATTCTTGCCTTTATTTTAATGCTAATACCATCAAGTGAAGTTGTAATATCACTTTATAATTGGTTTATAGCAAAGATTACAGAAGTAAGCTTTATTCCCAAAATGGATTATTCAAAAGGAGTTCCTTATGAAGATAAAACTATTGTTGTAATACCAGCAATTTTATCTAGTCCTCAAGATGTTATAAAGTTATTAAAAAGGCTAGAAGTATATTATTTAGCTAATAGGGATAAAAATATATTTTTTGCTTTACTTGGAGATTTATATGACAGTAAGAATCAAGAAGAAAATGATGATAAGTTAATAAATGAAGAGGCATTAAATTTAGTTAATGAATTAAATTTAAAATATGCGGATAAAGAAACCCCTAGATTCTATTTCTTCAATAGACAAAGACTTTATAATCAAAAAGATGAAATTTTTATGGGCTATGAAAGAAAAAGAGGAAAACTTATGGAGTTTATGGCTCTATTAAGAGGGGATAAAGAAACTAGCTATAACATTATAAGTGATGATATTAAGGCTTTAGAAGATATAAAGTACTTAATAACCTTAGATAGTGATACCTTCTTACCTATTGGTAGTGCTAAAAAGTTAATTTCAGCTATGAGTCATGTATTAAATAGACCTAAGGTTGAAGATGGAAGAGTAGTTAGAGGCTATAGTATAATGCAGCCAAAGGTTAGTGTTAATTTGGAAGATAAGCATAGAACTTATTTTTCTACGGTTTTTGCTGGAGATGCAGGGGTAGATGCCTACTCAACAGCTTCATCAGATACATACCAAGACCTATTTTCAGAGGGAAGCTTCACTGGAAAAGGGATTATAGAAATAAATAGTTTTTATAATATTCTAAAAGAGGAAATAAAGGAAAATAAGGTTTTATCTCATGATTTAATTGAAGGAGTTTTAACAAGATGTGCACTGCTTACAGATGTAGAAGTAGTAGATAGTTATCCTTCAAGTTATCTTTCTAGCGCTTTAAGATTACATAGATGGGTTAGAGGAGATTGGCAAATTGCTAGTTTTGTATTTTCAGATAAGTTATCCTTAATATCTAAATGGAAGATAATTGATAACTTAAGAAGAAGTTTACTTGCTCCAAGCTTACTAATAGGCTTTATATTTACTTTAACAGTATTAAAAGGTGCTGTTCAGGTATCTATATTGCTATTTTTAGCTTTAATAATACCTTTAATGTTTACAGTTACAGACTTTGTTGTAACACCTAAAAAGAAGCTAATGGGAACCTTTAAGAACTTAAGGCAAATACTTCTTATACTAAGCTTTATACCATATCAAGCATATTTAATGATAGATGCGATAGCAAGAACTATTTATAGGTTAACAATATCTAAGAAAAAACTACTGCAATGGAGAACTGCTGAAAATGTTGATTCTTCAGTAAAGGATAATTATATATGGTACTACAATAAAATGTGGATATCTGGTGGTTTTGGAGTTATTGTTCTATTATTAAGTCTTACCAATTCCTTAGAAGTAATAGTTACAACTATTCCAATAGCAATATTGTGGATTTTAGCTCCTATTATTGCATGTAAGATATCTAAGGAAGAAATAATTGAAAAGGAAGCTTTAGATATAGATGATAAGAAGTTCTTAAGCAAGATAAGTAGAAGGATTTGGGCTTATTATGAGGACTTTGTTAATGAAGAAAATAATTATTTAGCCCCAGATAATTATCAAGAAAAGCCTTATAAAGGAGTGGCTCATAGGACATCTCCTACTAATATTGGTATGGGGTTAATTAGTAACTTAACTGCCTATGATTTAGGATACTTGTCTATTGGTGAATTTATATATAGACTTGAGCTTATTTTAGATGGAATGAGAGGTCTTGAAAAATATAGGGGACATTATTTAAATTGGTATAATACAAAGACAAAAGAAGCTCTATGGCCAAGATATGTATCCACAGTTGATAGTGGAAATCTACTAGGGTACCTGTGGATAATTAAGGAAGAACTGTTGACATTAAGAAAAAAACCTATAATTAGAGATAAGGAAATTCATTCTTTAAGAGACACATTCTTTATAGCTAGAGAAGATTTTAATATGGATTTCTATGATAGTATTCCAGAGGAAATTAATTTAGTTGATTATAGAGAAATACTTAATAGGGAATATGAAGGAGCCAAAGAAAGAATAGATAAAATAGAAGAAGATAATAAAGAAAGTGAAGAGAAATATTGGCTTGAAAAGTTAATGATTGAATCAGAAAGAAAAATAGACTTCTATGATTTTATCTTTAGTGGAGTAGAAAAATTAGTTTTAGATAAATTAAATGAGGATAAGGATTTTACCTTAGAAGATTTAATAGATAGATTAGAAGAGATTAGTCTTTCCTCAGGAGATGAATTTAAAGAAATATTAAATAAGAAAATTATTAAGCTAAAGGAATTTGATGAAAGAATTACTATTTTAGCTTCAGAAATATCATCTATTATGGAGGATATGAAATTTGACTTCTTATTTAGTAAAGAAAGAGGATTATTTGCTATAGGATATAATGCTGAAGAAGATTCTCTTGGAAATTCTTATTACGATTTAATGGCATCTGAAGCAAGAATATCTTCACTTTTAGCTATTGCAAGAGGAGAAGTTCCAAAGGAACATTGGTATAACTTAAGTAGAAATATGACTAAGGCTTTTGGAGAAAAGACATTAGTTTCTTGGAGTGGAACTATGTTTGAGTACTTTATGCCTTTCCAAGTATTAAAATCCTTTGATAATACTATTTGGTCTTTAACGTATTCTTCAGTAGTTAAGGCTCAAAAAACTTATGGAGGCAGAAAAAATACTCCTTGGGGAATTTCAGAGTCAGCTTATTATGTTTTTGATATAAACCAAAATTATCAATACAAGGCTTTTGGAGTTCCAGGTGTTGGACTTAAGAGAGGGTTAGAAGATGAATTAGTTATATCACCTTATTCCTCAATTATGACTATACCTTATGCTATAAAGGATTCAATTAATAATTTAAAGAGAATTTATGAAAACAAGGCTTATGGTAAATATGGTTTTATAGAAGCTATAGATTATAGTGATTCAGAAAAAGGACCTAAAGAAGTAAGGTGTTATATGGTCCACCATTTAGGAATGTCACTTTTAGCTTTAGATAATGCTTTAAATAATAATATTCTTCAAGAAAGATTTCATAATATACCTGAGATAAAGGCTGTTGAAATATTATTAAAGGAAAGAGTTCCTGAAAATATAGTCTTTGATAGGGATATAGATATTAAGAAAGTTACAAGGAAACCATTAGAAAAGGAAGAGTTTATTCCTAGAATATATACTGATATTCCTACAGAAAATCCAGAGGTCTTGTTATTATCAAATGGAACCTACTCAACTATGATTGCAAACAATGGTAGTGGTTACTCTAAAAAAGATGATATGACAGTTTATAGATGGAAGGGAGATTCTACAGCAGATTCTAGTGGAATGTTCTTCTATATAAAGAACTTAAATAGCAATGATTTCTGGAGTGCGAGCTTCGAGCCATGCAAGGATTATGGTGATGATGTAGCTATTGAATTTACTTTAGATAAGGCAAGATTTGAAAGAAAAGATGGCAATATTTCTACTAGATATGAGGTTAGTATTGCAACTGAAGATAATGTAGAAGTAAGAAAGTTAATATTAAAAAACAATGGAGAAAATCAAAGGACATTAGAAATAACAAGCTATCTTGAAGTAACATTGCAATCCTTTGAAGGAGATGCAGTTCATCCAAGTTTTTCAAACCTATTTATAAGTACAGAATATAATGAAGATGCTAAAGCTTTAATTGGAAATAGAAGACCTAGAGCAGCTGGAGCAGTTACTCACTATATCTTCCATAGCGTTGCTACTAATAGTGAATTAGATGGTGACTTAACTTACGAAACATCAAGACTTAACTTTATAGGTAGAAATAGAACTTTAAAAGATCCAGAGGTTATGGATAATGATGCACCACTTCAAAATACAGTTGGAACAGTTTTAGATCCAATTATGAGTATAAGAAGCAGAGTTACTTTAAAGCCTTTAGAAGAAAAGGTAATTTATTATTTAACTGGTGTAGCTGAAAGTAAAGAAGAAATTCTAAATCTAGCTTATAAGTATAAGGAAGTATCAGTAATTGAAAAAACTGAAGATGCTTATAATTATTCTAATCAATTAGAGCTTAAACATATTGGAATAAGATCAGCTCAAGCAAATATGTACCAAAGCTTAGCATCATATATCTTATATCTTCATAGTGGTAGAAAAAATAGAGAAGATTATATTAAAAATATAAGTATGAATCAAGAAAACCTTTGGTCTTATGGTATTTCAGGAGATTTACCAATTATACTTTTAGTTATTTATGGTGAAGAGGATATAGACTTATTAAGGCAAGTTATTAATATGCATTACTATTTTAGAAGTAAGGGAATTAAAACTGACCTTATAATTTACAATGAAGAAGAAGTATCCTATGAAGAGCCACTACAAAAAGATATAATTTCAACAGTTAAAAATTCTCTAGAAAGAGAAAACCTAAATAAGGCTGGTGGAATCTTTATTCATAATAAGGCTACTATGGATGAAAATATTAGAAACTTTATTATTGGAATTTCAAAGATTTATATTAATGCTAAAGAAGGTACTTTATCTAAGCAATTAGTTGAGGCTGTAAGTTATGACTATAATAAGTCTAGCTATAAAGATGATTCTTATATGAATAGAATTAAGGTTAATATTAACGAAGCTGATTATATAAGAAGTCATATTAATCATAAGCACAATACAGATATTTTACATGAAGAAAATATCAATGAGGATTCAAATAATATTAATCATGCAGATAATCATGAGACTTTAAAGAATACTAAAAATGACAATATGATTTTAAATGAGATGGATATAAATGAGTCTTCAAATAATAACAATGTTAACATGGCTTTAAATAATAATGTAGGTATTAATGTAGATTCTAATAATAGCACTGATAATAATAATGAAGTTTCAATAGATGGAAGTGCAAGTGTTTCTGATGATGATATTAAAAATAGCATTATTTCAGAAAATCTTAAAAATGTTGAGAACAAAGAATATAATTCTAATGAAGACTTAGATTTCTTCAATGGTTATGGTGGTTTTGATAAGAATGATAAGAGTTATGTTATAAAACTTAAAGATTATGAAAGTACACCTGCTCCATGGATAAATGTAATTTCAAATAAAGATTTTGGATTCCATGTCTCTGAAGTAGGCTCAAGCTATACTTGGTATGGAAATAGTAGAGAAAATAAAATTACACCTTGGAGCAATGACTGGGTAAGTGATCCTACAGGGGAAGCCTTATATATTAGAGATAATAAGTCTGGAACATACTTTACAATTACTCCAATGCCTATAAGAGATGGTGGAGAATATACTATTAAGCATAGCTTTGGTTATTCTACCTTTACTCATAGTGCTTACAATATTAAGGGGGAAATGCAAGTATTTTGTCCAAAAGATGAGAAGGTTAAGTTATGTAAGGTAAAGATTAAAAATCTTTCAGATATGGATAGAGATTTATCCTTATTCTACTATGCTCAATTAGTTCTTGGTGTATATAACTATGGAAGTGCAAAGTATATTACTACTTCAATAAAAGATAATTATATTTATGGAGAAAATCCTTATTCCAAGTACTTTGGAAAGCAAAAAGCATATCTTTCTATAGTGGATAATAGGAATGAAGGTGAAAGCCATCAAAGTTTTACAGGTGATAGAAAAAGCTTTATAGGAGCTAATAGTGATTTAGGGAAGCCTAAGGCATTATCAATGAATTCTTTAAATAACATTTCTGGAAGTATTTACGATCCATGTTTAGCTTCTCAGTTAAATATTGCTTTGAAAGCTAATGAAGAAAGAGAAATAATTATTTTACTAGGAGAAGAAGAGGAAGAATCATTAATAGAAGAAAAGATAAATAATTATAGAAACTTAGACAATGTTTATTCTGCTCTTGATAATGTAAAAGCTTATTGGTCAAATTTCCTAGGAAATATACAAGTTAAGACACCAGATGCATCAATGGATTATCTTTTAAACGGATGGCTTATGTATCAAACCCTTAGCTGTAGATATTTATCAAGAACTGCTTTTTATCAAAGTGGTGGCGCTTATGGATTTAGAGATCAGCTTCAAGATTCAATGTCTATAGGTATTTTAGATTCATCTATAACTAGGGAACAAATCCTTAGAAGTGCATCAAGACAGTATTTAGAAGGAGATGTTCAGCATTGGTGGCATCCAGTTATAAATTCAGGAATTAGAACTAGATTTTCTGATGATTTATTATGGCTTCCATATGTTACAGCTGAGTATATTAATTCAACAGGAGATTATAGTATTTTAGAAGAGGAAGCACCTTATTTAGAGGATGAACCTTTAAGAGAAGGGGAAGATGAAAGATATACTATAGTAAATCAATCAAGTAAAAGTGGAAGTATTTATGAGCATTGCTTAAAAGCTATAGATATTGCCTTAAAGTTTGGTAGACATAATATACCTTTAATGGGTAGTGGTGACTGGAATGATGGTATGAGTACCGTTGGAAATAAAGGTGAAGGCGAAAGTATTTGGGTTGGCTGGTTCTTATATAAGATACTTGATAACTTTAAGGAAATCTGCAGGTTTAAAAATGATAATAGCAAGGAAGAAGATTATATAAAGATGCAAGAATTTATAAGAGAAAATCTTGAGAAAAATGCTTGGGATGGAGGATGGTATAGAAGAGCTTACTTCGATAATGGTACACCTTTAGGCTCAAGGGAAAATGATGAATGTAAGATAGATTCTTTAGCACAAAGCTGGTCTATTATTTCTAAGGCTGGAAAAGAAGCTAGAACTATTGAGGCTATGGAAGCAGTAGATAAGTATTTGGTAGATAAAAATCATGGATTAATAAAACTTTTAGCACCACCTTTTGATAAATCATCCCTAGAACCAGGATATATAAAGGGCTATGTAGCTGGAGTTAGAGAAAATGGAGGCCAATACACCCATGCAGCAGTTTGGGTAATCCTTGCATTAACTAAGTTAAACTTAGGAGATAAGGCATGGAAGTATTATAATATGATAAATCCAATAAATCATTCAAATACTGAGCTTGAAGCAAGAAGATATAAGGTTGAGCCTTATGTAATGGCTGCAGATGTATATATTAAAGAACCTCATGGTGGAAGAGGTGGCTGGAGCTGGTATACTGGAGCTTCTGGATGGATGTATAAGGTTGGACTTGAAGACATATTAGGTCTTAAAAAGTTAGAGGATAAAGGATACGAAATTAAACCATGTATCCCAGAATCATGGAAAGAATACGAAATAAAGATAAATAATAAAGATGAAAATTATAATATTAAGATTAAAAGAGCTGAAGGTAATGAAGAAAAGGGAATATTGATTAATGGAGAAAAAACAGAGGATAATATAATTCCTAGAAATAAAGGCAACTTAGAAATATTGGTATTAATATAGATGCTATATTTAAAACATTTTTACTTATATAAAATTCATTTAATTTACCTGTAATTTTTATAAGATTGAATAGAAAATAAGTTAAATTAATCTATTTAATTATCTTATTTGTAGTTATACTACAATATTAGATAAAACTATTAATAGCCTGCCATTGTAAATTAAAAATTACTTATGTATAATTTTATTAGTACTGTTAGTCAAATTACGGTTTTAATATAGGGGGAATTTTTATGGCAGGTTATAAAATGGGTAAAAATAAAAGAATTGCTCTTGTTGCTCACGATAATAGAAAAGAAGCATTAATTGCTTGGGCAGAAGAAAATAAAGAAATACTAAGTAAGCATAAGTTATGCGGAACTGGAACAACATCTAAGCTAATAAGTGAAAAAACTGGATTAAAGGTAGAAGGATTTAAAAGTGGACCTATGGGTGGTGACCAACAAATTGGTGCTGCAATAGTAAATGGAGATATTGATTTAATGATATTCTTCTGGGATCCATTAACATCTCAACCTCATGACCCAGATGTTAAAGCTTTACTTAGAATAGCTGTTTTATATGATGTAGCAGTTGCAATGAGTAAATCAACAGCAGATTTTATTTTAGGCTCTGAAAAATTCAATGAAGAGTATGATAGAAATGTTATAGATTATTATGATAGAATACGTAAGGATAATTTCTAAGAAGGTGTGATTAAATGAATAAAACTAAAAGGGCTATATTTGAATCAGCCATACAAGTTTTTTCTAATTGTGGTTATTCAGGTGCTACTATGGATGAAGTAGTTGCAAGAGCTGGAGTTGCAAAGGGAAGCTTATATTATCATTTTAAAAGTAAAGAGGAACTTTTCATGTTTATTATTAAGGAAGGTATAAACCTTATACATGAGGAAGTTGAAAAAGCAACTAGAGGCATTGATAATCCATATGAAATAATAAAAGAATCTGCAAAGGTTCAGCTTAAATATGTTTATGATAATAAAGATTTATTTAAGGTTATAATTAGTCAAATATGGGGAATTGGTGACAGAAATAATATGCTAAGAGAAGAAATAAAGAGTATTTTAGAGCAAAACTCAAAAAAATTCAAGGCAGTTATGGATGCAGGATACATAGAAGACGAAGATCCAGTTTTACTAAGTTATGGACTACTTGGTGTATTAGTCTCCTCAGCATTATTTGAACTTTTAAATGATGAAGAATACAGCAACGATGAAGTAGTAGAAAAGTTTATGAGATATTTTGAAAATGGGATTAAAGTTAGGGAAAAAGTTTAGGTGTTATTGCACAATGTAAAATAAAAAAATTATTAAGGTGGAAACTCAGGCTAGATCTGAGTTTCTTTTTTATATTTAAATATAGTGTGTAAAGTATATGTTTATATTAGTATAATAAGATGTTTTAGTAATAAAATAGTAGCCTTCAAATTACATGAGTGGCTACTATTTTTAATTATAGTTTTATGAGAATATAGATTTAGGTTTTTAATTAAAGCTTATATAAAATAAAGAAGTCCTATAATAGGTAATAGAAAGAATTGCTTTTACATAAATAGATATATAGAATATAATTACATATAAGTAAAATAATATAATACGATGAAAGAGTATTATATTGCAAGCCAATAAAAGGGGATAGACATTTATGAAAAGGGGTATGAAAAAATATCATGGAATAACTTTACTTGTTATATTAGGCATTGTTTCATTATATATAATAAAATTATATAATGATAAATTAACTACTAAGAATAACATTGAGTATTCAATTGGAGTAATAGAAACCTCTGCAGTGAATGAGAACTCATATGTTAATTTATATTCATTTGACGGTGAACTAAATGGTATTATTAAAATGAAAGTTTCAGATATAAATAGTGGTTTTTTATTTCCAGTAAGAGATGGAGATAATATTTATTTGAATTCACAAGGAACTTATAAGAGTGGAAATGATGAAGTTGTTGAGTACAATTTGGGAAATAATAAATATTCAACACATAAGATAAGTGCAGCTATTATATCATTAGATAAATATGAAAATTATATATTTACAACAAGTAATTCTTCAATAAATAAATATGATATAAATAGTAAGGAAATAGTTAATTCAATTACTATTCCAGCTTTTCCATCACATATAAATATAGTGAATGGACAATTATATGCTTTCTCACAATTAATTTCTGATAAGAATTCAAGTGTATTGTATATTATTGATATTGATTCAATGGAGATACTAAAAACAATGCCACTAAAGGATAGAAGTTTTCAAGCAGATTCTTTGCAAGTTAATGATAATATATATTTTACAAATTGGTTTGATACAGCAGATAGTGAAATCAATTCATTATCAAAATATAATATTCAAACAGGTATTTTAACAGATATTAAGTTATCAAATGGATCTAACCAATTGAAAATAAAAGATAATAATTTATTTATATCTAATTTTAATCCTGTACAAAGAACTGGAAATAGCATTAATATTTTGAATTTAGAAGATGATTCTATAAAAAAAGTATTAAATTTTAATCATAGAGTAGAAGATTTCGATATTTATGAAGATAAGTTAATAATTTTAGATGACTATAAAATATATATTTATCAACTTAATGATTACTATGGTGCAGATTTAATCAATGAGTTTAATGTAAAAAATACGAATAATAAAAATTATAGGATTTCAGGATTTTTTATTAATTAATATATAGAGCGTTTATCTATCCAAACTTATCGAGAAATTCTTTCCTTTTTAGAAAGAAAAAACATGAATGAAGAGTTGAAAAATCAAGAATATGAGAAGAGAGCATATCAAAAATTCTTATTAGCAATTGGTGCAGTTTTAGTTACAATAATAATAGGAGTTATTATGAGTTATATACTATTTTAATTAGAATTTGGGGTGAAATAAATTGGATTTTTTAGAGATAAAAAATATGTATAATGAGGCAAGAACAGAGGAAAGAAATAAAATTTCACGTTTTTTTCGTACGCAAGATGACTTCGAAACTGAAAAGATAGCTGCTAGAGCTGGCGTAAAGAAATATAAATCTGGTGGAAGGCTGATGGAAGAATATGATCTGAGTAATTGGAAATGGGTTTGTGTAAAAAGAAATGATGTGAATTTTTTAATTTCACTGCAAACATTTGATAGGGATCCTAGTACAGGAAATCTCCATATACTCATGGATAAAATTGGGATCTATGCTTATGTAGGTAATTATTCTTCAATTGATGCTCAAACAAAGATGATGATTACGAACATTGAATTACCGCTAGATGATAATAAATTAAATGAATTGGGACAAATATTGAGGGATTTGAGTGAGTGCGATATATATAAATTACAGGTGCAATATGAGAAGGTATGTGCTAATCATAGATTGGTATGATGTACTAAATTCCAATTTATAGAGGAGTCAATCATAAAAGATTGGCTTCTTTTTTTATACTTTAATAGCTAGTAGTTTGCATCTACAAGTTTTATAATAAATCCTAATTTGATTCATAATTTATGAGGAAAGAAGACTTGGAGCTCGAGATTGCGATAATGAATAACAATAGAATATATATCCTTTTCAAAACTAGACTCTGTCTAGTTTTTTCCTTTAGTATCCCTAATTACAAAGTTTATATATCTACTAATTTAATTAATAATTATGTGGCAAGTCGACTTGGAGCCAAGTTGTATAGAAAATTATAAAGTTATATATATTAATTCAAAACTAGACTCTGTCTAGTTTTTTCCTTTAGTATCCTCATCTAAAGGTTTTATAGATACTAAAGAATTACTACACTATTATGTGGCGAGTCGACTTGGAGAGAAGCGACGGAGACTAGAACATAATAGTGTAGTAATTCTGTGTTATATAAACCCCACTTATGAAATTTTTATTAAAATGAAAAAAAATGTAACAAAAATATTGACTAGTCAGTACAAAAGTAGTATAACAATTATATTGACTGACTAATCAGTATAAAAAATTAAATGGAAGGTGATTTTATGAATTTCCTGAGGATTGCGAAAGAAGATATAAAAGGGATACTTAAAAACAGGTTTATTCGTGTATCTATCGTTGCAATTATCGTAGTACCACTATTATATTCATTACTGTATTTATATGCCTTTTGGGATCCTTACTCTAGGTTAGAAAGCCTCCATGTTGCAGTTGTTAATAAGGACAATGGCACAGTTATGGATGGAAAGGAGGTTAATTACGGGAAAGATATAGAAGAAGAGCTTAGGTCCAATAATGAAATTGGTTGGAAGATAACTACTGAAGAAGATGCAAATGAAGGTCTTGAAGGTAAGGATTATTATGCCAAGGTTGTAATTCCTGAAGATTTTTCAGAAAAAGTTATATCAGCTAAAGATGGTTCACCAGAATATGCAAAGATAGAATTTGTGACAAATGATAAGAAAAACTTCTTAGCAGCACAAATTAACTCAAAGGTTGAAGCTGAACTAAAAGGTAATATAAACCAAACAGTTTCAGCTAATTATATAGAAGTTGCTTTTGATAGCTTATATGAAGCTAAAGATGGATTAGTACAAGCTGCTGATGGAAGTAAGCAAATTTATGATGGTTTATCTACATTAAAGGACAATGTTCCAGCATTAGCAGATGGTGCAAATGCATTAGCAGATGGTTCAGGTCAGCTAGTTAATGGACAAGTTGCATTAAACAATGGAATTAGTGAAGTTAACAAAGGAGCAGAAGCTATAAATGGTGGACTAGCTCAATTATATGAAAAAGTTCCAACATTAAGTGATGGAGTTAGTGCTTTATCACAAGGAACTTCAGATTTAAAAGATGGAGTTTCTTCAGCAGTAGCAGGTTCTAAGCAATTAGCAGATGGAAGTAAATCTTTATACAATGCCTATACTGGAGTTATTTATCCTTCAGTTGGACAGTTGAAAGATGGAGCTAATTTATTAAACAGCGGATTAACTGATGCTAATAGTCAAAAAGATATTGCTAGGTTAAGTGAAGGAGCAAATTTAATTGCTAATAACTCAGATGCATTATCAACAGGGTATAATGATATTTATAATGGAGTTAATACTTTAGTATCAGGAGTATCAGATTCAGCTAAGGCAAATGCTAATGTAATGGCTTTATTAAGTCAAGCAGCTAGCACAGATGATGTTAATACAAAAAATGCATTAATCAATAAGGCATTACAAATAACTCAAGTAGTTAATCAAAAAGCTCAAGATAGTGCAAAAGATGTAACAAAGTTAACACAAGGAAATGATTATTTCAAAGGAAAGCTTAATGAATTTACTGCTGGATCTAAAGAATTAGCTAATGGAACAACTTCATTAATTGGAAAAGTTTCAGAAGTTCAAAAGGGTGTAGGACAATTAAATGATGGATTAAATAATTTATATGAAGGTATTAGCCCTACAACTAGCGAATTTGGATTAGGATTAAAATCAGTAGCAGACAATAATGCTAATTTAAATCTTGGACTAAACAAGATAAATGCAGGAGCAGAACAATTAAATCAAGGAACACAAGCTTTAAATTCTAATATTCCAGCTTTAAAGACAGGAATAACTGATCTTTACAATGGTTCAGGAACTCTTGCAAGTGGAACAAGTGCTTTAGCAAGTGGTTCTAATGAATTAGTAAATGGACAATCTGCTTTAAATAGTGGAATTGGAGAATTAACATCTAAAGTACCAGAATTAACTGACGGTGTTACTAAACTTTATGATGGAGGAAAAGAATTAAGTACTAAACTTGATGAAGGAGCAACTAAGTTAGAAGATGGCTTAGTTAATTCAGCAAAGGATATGGGTGAATTCGCTTCTCATGCTGTTAATATGAATTTTGATGCTATTAACAAAGTTCCTAACTATGGAACAGGATTTGCACCATACTTTATACCTCTTTCATTATGGATTGGAGCTATTATGATGTTCTTCGTAATACCTTCAAAGATAAAGGATGAAGAAAATTTATCTAAGGCAGATAAAGTTTTTGGAAAATATGTTTCTTATGCATTTGTTGGTATATTACAAGCGTTACTAGTAAGTGTAGTAGTATTAATGTTAGGATTAAAACCTACAAATACAGCAGTTTACATTTTAACTAATGTATTCTTATCACTAGTATTCGTTGCAGTTATTCAATGTTTAATCTCACTACTTGGAGATGCAGGAAGACTTCTAGGAATAGTATTATTAATACTTCAATTAACAGCATGTGCTGGAACATTCCCACTAGAAGTAGTGCCAAAATTCTTTAAAGTGTTAAATCCATTTATGCCATTTACTTATGCTGTTGAAGCATTAAGAGAAGTAGCTTCAGCAGATGTAATTAACTACAGCATAATAGGAAAAGATTTCTTAGTACTTGGAATAATACTAGTAGTATTCTTAACTATTTCAGTATTATTAAAGAATGTTGGAGAAAAAATAACTGCTAAATTAGAAGAAAGAAAACTAGGTAATGAAATGTAAGATTTGAAATTAAATTATGTGCTTATAATTAATAGCTGCTTCTTAAGTCCCCGTACTCAGATTTAGGGCAACTATTGATATAGAGTAGAATATAAATTTCTTACTTACAAATTACTTGGAATGAATAATAAACTTATTAATATTAGTGGGTAAACCTCTCTTTAATTCACTATATAATAAGTCTGTTATTCTATATAAAAAGCAGAAATTCATTAATTTGGATTTCTGCTTTTATATTTACTTTAATTTTACATTTAAGATGATTTTAAGAAGGAGTTAAGCAAATATTAAGAAGTTATTTATATAATCATTTATGTATGAGAAATGTATTTACAAAGCATACTTAAATAGATTTATATAGTGCTGGTTGCACAATTAAAAATTAAGAATGAATAATGAAAAATTAATTCTTAATTTTGACTGTTTGTGTGACAGTCTCAGGGGGATAATATATGAATGAGTTAATAAGTTTAATATTAGCATTAGTTTTACTTACAATATTAATAAGTATTGTTATGAGAATTAGTTATAAGGAAGAAGAAAAAATTAGAGTGCAGCATAACATATTTGGATATATGTTTATGATTTATTTAATAATTGCATTAGCAGAAGTTGTTGGTTTCCCATCAATAAGTGAATGGAGAAGACTATCTGGACTTAATGAAGCTATATTTAATCCTAATATAAATTTAATACCTTTTAATGATGGATTTGATATTTCAGGTATATTAAATATAATTTTCTTTATGCCTTTTGGATTTTTATTACCTACTTTATGGAAGAAATACAGAAGTTTCTTAAACACATTATCATATGGAATAATATTTTCTTTTATAATAGAAATAGGACAACTTTTTACTAAGAATAGGGCAACAGATATTAATGATTTAATAATGAATACTTTAGGTACAATTATTGGATGGATTATATTTAATTCTTTAAGTAAAGTATTTAAGAAGTTAACTAGAAAAACAGTAGTAGATACTAAAGATTTTGAAAGTAAGATTATTAAACTAGAACCATATTTATATGTTTTTATAGCAATAATAAGCGTATTTATAATATAAAGATAAATACCCTCGGGAAAAATCCTAAGGGTATTTATTTTTTTATTTTTTATTTGCTTTTTTGTGTGATTGTTGACTTAAGCGCAAAAAATAAAAAAGTTTTAAAAAATTAAATTTTTAAAATCATTTTGTGTGTTTGAATCGTTATATTATATAGGGGACGCCCTTAGGAGGAATTAAATTGACGCGCGAAAATGAATTATTAAAAAGAATAAAAAATGGTGACAGTGATGCATTGAGTGAATTAGTTAAATTTTATTACTCAGATATTTTACGTTATTGTCTCTGGCATGCACAAAGTAGGGAAAGTGCAGAAGATGCCACACAAGAGACCTTTTTGAAAGCAATCCGTTATTTTGATTATTATGTTCATAAAGGGCAGTTTAAAGCATTTTTATATAAAATTGCAGCTAACACATGCGTGGACATGCATAGGAAAAAATATCTAAAAGATGTTTCTATTGAGAATCAGCAGGAGGAATTTTCGTACACAGAGCAAGGATTTTTAGAAGTAGAGGCTGATATTCAATTGCGTCAGATGACAAAGGCGTTATCAGATGATTTAAGAGAAATTGTAATACTGAGATTTAGTCAAGGTCTTTCATTACGGGAAATTGCAAGCATTACAGAATTGCCATTACGTACAGTACAGTCCCGCTTACGCCGGACTCTTAAGCAGTTGAAATCAGAATATAAGAAAGGAGGAAATGGAATTGAACACAAAATTTGAAAAGCAATTGAAACAAGCAATGCAGAATCAAGTAAAAATAAAAGATGAAACTCATTTACAGAGGGTATTAAAAAACACAAATAGAGAATTTTTAAGAATGCAGGGAGGATGTAGAATTAGTTTCTGGGAATTTTTTATAAGGCAAGTGAAATACCTTTCATATTCTATTTGGTTGGTACAAGGATTCGCCTTATTGATATTGGTAGGCATACTTGGATATGCATATGGAGAGTTATCTTTAGACAATGGATGGCAGATAGCCATACTATTATGTGGGTGTGCAATATTAATTATGATGACATCAGTTCCCTTTGTGGAACGCTCCTTAAGGTATAATATGAATGAAATTGAAGCGGCAACAAGATTTTCTACAAGTAGATTGATACTGGCAAAACTTTTGATGATTGGAATTGGAGATGGCGTTATGATAGCAGGATTGCTTTTGATAACTATTTTATACACATCAATTAGTATCATTAATGCAGTATTGTATTTGTTAATTCCATTTCTTCTGATGAGCAGTGTAGTTCTATATTTAATAGGTCATATTCCAATGAAAAGATTTAAGCTTCTTTGTATTACCTTAGGAGGATCTATTTTATGTGGAGTAGTTGTAATGTGGAAAGAATGTCCATGGATTTTTAGAGAAATGTTTAATATAGGATGGATTGGAATTTGTGTCATCCTGATTGGAATTTGTATTAGTCAGGTTCGTTATATAATGTTACGATCTGCTGTGATAGAGTTGCAGATTGTATAAATTAGAAAGGGGAAAGATATGGAATTATTTATTAATAATATATCAAAGCAGTTTAAAGATAAAAATGCTGTGAATGATGTTAGCCTTCATATTACATCAGGTGTATGGGGATTGTTAGGTGCTAATGGTGCAGGTAAAACTACATTGATGAGAATGATTGCTGGAATTATGGAGCCATCTGATGGGAAAATAGAATACGATGGAATTCCTATTACTACCTTAAGGGAAAAATACCGTGATATCTTTGGATATCTTCCACAAGAATTTGGGTTCTATCCTGAGTTTACTGTGAAGGACTATCTAGAATATGTTGCTACGTTAAAGGGGCTAACAAAAAAAGATACAAAGAAAAAAATTAATGAGCTTTTAGAGAATTTATCCCTTGAAGATGTTAGAAATAAGAAAATTAATAAATTATCAGGTGGGATGAAGCGACGTGTAGGAATTGCCCAGGCACTTTTAAATGATCCAGAGGTATTGATTTTAGATGAACCTACTAGTGGGTTAGATCCAGGAGAACGTGTACGTTTCCGTAAGATGATTTCAGAATTTGCGAAAGATAGAATTGTATTGATTTCTACACATATTGTATCGGATATAGAGTATATAGCTACAAAGAATGCCATTATGAAAAATGGACAAATAATTGCAACAGGAACCACAGACGAATTAGTACAAGAAATGAATGGGAAAGTGTGGGAGTGCCAAGTATCTACGGAACAATTACCTGAATATGAGAAGAAATTACAGATTGTAAACTTAAGAAATGAGGATGATGGAAAAGTAACTGTACGATATTTATCAGAAAAACCTTTTTCATCAGAATCATTCAAAGTGAAACCTCGATTGGAAGACTTATATCTATGGCTTTTCCCACAGGAAACTAATAAGGAGGTGGAATAAATGCGTCTTTTAGGTTTAGAGTTGAAGCGTGTACTAAAAACTAGAGCAACATGGATTTTACTTCTAGGGGCAGTGATATGCTCTGTATTGTTTGCATATATACCAACTACATTTATGTACTATACGGATAATAATGGTCAAACATTTGAAGGTGTTAGTGCAATCAGGCGTTACAAGGAAATTAGAGAAGAAATATCTGGAGAAGTTACACCAGAAAAAATTCAATATGCAATAGAATCAGTGCAGGAAACATTGAGAGAAAATGGGGTAAAAGATATTTATGAATTACCTAGTGATGTTTATAAAGAAAAATATTTGCCCTATGCGCCATTAATTAAAAGTGTTTTAGAGGTGAATGTGAACCCTGTGACAGGCATGGAACCTGAAATTATGGACTTAAATCCAGATAAGGCTAAAGACTTTTATGAAGATTCTTTGGAAAAGTTAATTTCTCTGATGGAGATGGAGCAACCGAATTCAGATATGGCACAAAAAGATGCTATAGAAAGATTCAGTAATGTGCCAAAGCCATTTTACTATTATTCAGGTATTACAGCAGATGCCATGGACTACCAACCCCTTTTATTATTCATTATTATGCTTTGTTGCAGTATTATTGCTGCACCAATATTTTCTTCAGATTATCAGACAGAGGCAGACAGTATTTTGCGTTGCACAAAATATGGACGTAATAGCCTAGCTGTTACCAAAATTTTATCAGCCTTTTTGATTTCTGGAGTAGCATTTACAATTTGTGCTTTGATATGGATATTAGTAACAAATAGTCTTTTTGGATGGGAGAGTTTACAGACATCTATTCAGATGCTCTTTTCAATTAATATATTAGTGCCATGGACTGTAGGTCAAATGCAATGGATACTTATTATTGTGAGCGGAATATTACTATCAGCAATGCTTAGTTTTGTATTATTCTTATCATCAATATGTAAAACACAGGTTGCATCTTTAACAGGTACATTAGTTACTTGTATACTTCCAATATTTTTACCAGCCATATTACCTGGATCAATTGGAAGCTGGGTTCATAGTATTTGGCCATCTGGAGGGTTGGCACTTCAAAATAGTATACTTTATGACTTTGCAGGATTTGATTATTTAAATATTGGCTCATTTTCTATATGGGTTCCATATGCGGTAATTATAGTAGCTATAATACAGATACCATTATTTTTAAGTTTGACAGTTTATTCTTATAACCATCATAAGTTAGATTAAAATATTTATTAATTAAAAAATATTTTTCACTAAAGATAAAGCAATTATTCAAGATGTAGATTATTTATTGAAACATATATATAATTAAATACTTAAAGATTGAAAAAAGAAAGTCAATGAAAAATAAATTGACTTTCTTTTTTTATTTTCATAAATTTTATTTTAAGGCAAATTGGAACATAATAATTTTTACTTAGCTTCTTCCTTAACTTTACCAAGAGCAAAGAATCCAATTACAAATAGTACAATAAGACTTAGAATTCCATTTCTTGTTTCTCCTGTTGCTTGTGTAATTACTGCAACTAGGAAAGGTCCAATTATTGCTGCAAATTTTCCAAAGATATTGTAGAATCCAAAGAATTCATTTGCATTTTCTTTAGGTACCATTTTACCAAAGAAGGATCTTGAAATTGCTTGTATTCCACCTTGTGCAGATCCTACAGCCATTGCAAGTATCCAGAAACCAAGGGCATTTGTAATAAAGTATCCATAAATACAAATTATGATATAAGTAATTATTCCTACATATAGGAGTTTTTTAGCTCCAATTTTTTCAGCTAACCTTCCATATAGAATTGTAAAAGGGAAGGCAACAAATTGAGTTAATAACAGTATTATAAGTAATGATACCATTGATATTCCAAGGTCAGTTCCATAGGATGAAGCCATTCCGATGATAGTATCAACTCCATCTATATAGAAGAAGTATGCTATTAAGAATACAAATATATTCTTATGACTTTTTATTGCCTTTAATGTTTTTAATAATCTTTCAAAAGACTTTTTAATAGGCTCTTTTTCAGGTTCTATATAATAAACTTGATTGACATTTTTTAATAGTGGAATAGTAAATAAAAGCCACCATACAGCTGTTATTAAGAAGGTTATCTTACAAGCTAAAGGTAGTGAAATAGGTATTATCTCCATTTGAGAAAGTAAAACTACTGCAATAGATATTATAAAAGGTATGGTACTTCCTATATATCCAAGAGCAAAACCTGCTGAAGATACCTTGTCCATTCTTTCTTTAGTAGTTACATCTACTAAAAAGGCATCATAAAATATGTTCGTACCTGAAAATCCAATTAAGGCAAATCCATAACATATAAGTAATAAAATAGGATTATTAGCTGGAACAAAGGCAAGCATTGTAGTAGCTAATACACCAATGCTAAAGAAAGTTTTAAAGAACTTTTTCTTATTACCTTTATAATCAGCAATAGTACCTAATATTGGTGCAAGCATTGATACAACCAGCGTAGATAAAGATATAGTATATCCCCATAGTGCAGTTGAGTTAGAAGAAGACATTCCTCCAGCCTCAGCTACAGATTTAAAATACATTGGAAGGACTGATGAAGTAATAGTCATTGAGTAAGCCGAGTTAGCCCAATCATATAAGGCCCAGCTCAATTCTTGTTTGGTTAAACTTTTCATAATTTCCCCCTTTTTTTACGATTCGATCTGTTAAGTTATATGAACATTGCTCTTCTCAACCAAAGGAAATACAATAGGTTTTCAAAACTAAATAATACCCCCTTAGAAAAGGAGAGAAGAACAATGAACAAGACTAATATAAAATGCCCACGCTGTCATTCTGATAAACTATATAAGTTTGGTTTTAATAAGCAGGCTAAACAAAAGTATC
>NZ_CACRTO010000048.1:0-174684 GCF_902652255.1 Clostridium tertium | reverse complement strand
TGAGCCAGGATCAAACTCTCAATAAAAAGTTTAATCTTTTGCTCAAATTACTTTGAGTCTTAATTTTAAGACTTAAAAGAATTGCTGGTTTATTTTACTTAACTTTATTCTGTTCAATTTTCAAAGACCATTCTCTTCGTCGCCCTCAAGCGACTTCATTATCTTATCATTTGTTGTTTTCTTTGTCAATAACTTTTTTCAAGTTATTTTCAAAGTTTTTTGCCGCGTATCTCAGCGACGAGATTTATCTTATCACTTAAAATAACTATAGTTTTTTCTTAGTATATTGATTAGTGAGATTTATTTTTATTTTTCTCTTATTTTCTATATTTATCTTCCTAATTCTAATATTGATACACCTGGATAAGATTACGTTATTTTATATAATTTCATGCGAATTCATATAAAAAAATCACAATTAATTTCATCATTTAAGATATAAATTAATTGTGATTTTAAAAACTATTATTATTCTTCTGTTATATCTGAATCATCTACAACAGCTATTTCATCTTCGATATCATTATCTATAGATTCAACTACATCAACATTTTCATTATCATCTAAAGTTAATTGTTCTTCTTTATCTTCATTACTTCCTGATATTTTTGCAATTGCAACAATTTTTTCTTCTTCAGATGTTCTCATTAAAGTAACACCCATAGCAGATCTGCTTGTAACTGATATACCTGAAACATTTATTCTGATAGCAACACCACTTGTATTTATAAGCATAAGTTCATCTTCTACTTTACATACAGTAGCTCCTACTACCTTTCCTGTTTTTTCAGATAATTTATAAGTTATTAATCCAGTTCCGCCTCTTCTTTGTACCTTGTATTCAGTAATTGGAGTTCTCTTACCGAATCCATTTTCACTTATAACTAGAAGATCTTCATCTTCAACTGCTATATCCATACAAACTGCTATATCATTCTCTCTTAGATTTATTGATCTAACACCTGAAGCAGTTCTTCCCATAGGTCTAACATCACCCTCGTTAAATCTAATAGCATTACCATCTTGAGTTACTATAATAATATTAGCATCTCCACGAGTAACTTTAACCTTTAAGAGTTCATCTCCATCTCTTAAGTTAATAGCTATTAATCCATTCTTTCTAAGGTTCTTAAATTCTGATAATGGAGTTTTCTTAACTATACCTTGTTTTGTTGCCATAAATAAGAATCCTTCATTTACATCATCTCTTATTGTTAGAACAGTCTCAATTCTCTCATCCTGTTCAATAGCTATTAAGTTTATTATATTTGTTCCCTTTGCTGTTCTTCCTGCATCAGGTATTTCATAAGCTCTTAATTTATATACTCTACCCTTATTAGTAAAGAACAGTACATCTGAGTGAGTAGAAGTAATATTTACATGTTCTACAAAGTCATCTTCCTTAGTAGACATTGCCTGTATTCCTCTTCCCCCTCTTCTTTGAGCTGAGTAAGTATCTGCTGATATTCTCTTAATATATCCTGAATGAGTTAATGTAACTACTACTTCCTCTTCTTGGATAAGATCCTCTATATCAATTTCATTCATTACTTTTTCTATAGAAGTTCTTCTATCATCACCATATTTTCTTTTTATTTCAAGAAGCTCATCTTTAATTACTGATAATAATTTTTCTTCACTTGCTAAAATTGAATTTAAGTATTCTATTTGTTTCATAAGTTCAGCGTACTCTTCCTCAATCTTATCTCTTTCAAGACCTGTTAATCTTCTAAGTCTCATTTCAAGTATAGCTTGAGCCTGCTTATCACTTAATCCGAATCTATCCATTAAAGTGTTTTTAGCTATTTCAGATGTCTTCGAAGATCTTATTATGCTTATAACCTCATCAATATTATCAAGAGCAATTCTTAATCCTTCTAGAATATGTGCTCTCGCTTCTGCCTTATTAAGTTCAAATATAGTTCTTCTAGTTACTACTTCCTTTTGGAATTCAATATAATGACCTAAAACTTGCTTTATATTTAAAATTTTAGGCTCATTATTAACTAGAGCTAGCATAATTACTCCGAAAGTATCTTGCATCTTTGTATGCTTATATAATAGATTTAGAATTACATTTGGATTGGCATCCTTCTTTAACTCTATTACAATTCTCATACCCTCTCTATCAGATTCATCCCTTAAGTCAGATATTCCAACTATTTTCTTATCCTTAACTAAATCTGCAATATTTTCAATAAGTTTAGCCTTATTTACTTGATATGGTATCTCTGTAACAACTATTCTATGTCTATTATTTTCTTCTTCTATTTCAGCCTTTGCTCTAACTATTACTCTACCTTTTCCAGTTTCATAAGCAGCTCTTATCCCTGCTTTGCCCATAATAGTAGCCCCTGTTGGGAAATCAGGTCCCTTAATCAATGTCATTAACTCTAAAATAGTTGCTTCTGGATTATCTATAAGCATTATAGTTCCATCTATTACTTCTCCTAAATTATGGGGAGGAATGTTAGTTGCCATACCAACTGCTATACCTGATGATCCATTAACTAAAAGATTAGGATATCTTGATGGTAACACAACTGGTTCCTTTTCTTCTCCATCAAAGTTTGGAATAAAGTCAACAGTATTTTTATTTATATCTCTTAACATTTCAACTGCAATTTTATTCATCTTCGCTTCTGTATATCTCATAGCAGCTGCACTATCTCCATCTACAGATCCAAAGTTACCATGACCATCTACAAGCATATATCTCATAGAAAAATCTTGTGCCATTCTTACAAGTGCATCATAAACTGATGAGTCACCATGTGGATGGTACTTACCTAAAACTTCCCCAACTATTCTCGCACATTTTCTATAACCTTTGTCTGGAGCTAATCCAAGATCATTCATAGAATGTAGTATTCTTCTATGTACTGGCTTTAGCCCATCTCTAACATCTGGAAGTGCACGACCAACTATAACACTCATAGCATAGTCGATATAGCACCTCTTCATTTCTTTATTAATATCTATTTCTACAACTTTTCCCTCATTTAAGCTCATGTACCTCACCTCGCTTTAGTACTAAATATCTAAGTTACTTACCTTCTTAGCATTTTTGTGTATAAACTCTCTTCTAGGTTCAACTTTATCACCCATTAAGATAGTGAATATTTCATCTGCCGCTATAGCATCTTCTATTGTAGCCTTAAGAAGTATTCTCTTTTCTGGATCCATAGTAGTATCCCATAATTGAGTTGCATTCATTTCCCCTAGCCCTTTATATCTTTGAATATTTGTAGTATTATCTTTTCCGCCTATTTCTTCTAATATAGAATCTAACTCTTTATCAGAATATGCATAATACTCCTTCTTATTCTTTTTAACTTGGTAAAGAGGAGGCTGAGCTATATAAACGTGTCCGCCATCTAAAAGTCCCCTCATATATCTAAAGAAGAATGTTAATAAAAGAGTTCTAATATGAGCTCCATCAACATCGGCATCTGTCATAATTATAATTCTATTATATCTTAACTTGCTTTCATCAAAATCATCACCTATTCCTGCTCCAAAGGCAGTAACCATAGATTTTATTGAATCTGCAGTTAATATTCTGTCTAATCTTTGTTTTTCAACATTTAATATTTTACCTCTTAAAGGTAATATAGCTTGGAATCTTCTATTTCTTCCTTGCTTAGCTGATCCACCCGCTGAATCTCCCTCAACTATATAAATTTCACACTCTAACGGATCTTTAGATGAACAATCTGCTAATTTACCAGGTAATGAAGATCTCTCTAATACAGATTTTCTAGTCAATTCCCTAGCTTTTCTAGCCGCATCTCTAGCTCTTGCAGCCATAAGTGCCTTTTCTATAATTATCTTAGCTACATTAGGATTCTCTTCTAAGAATATTGAAACTCCCTCACCAACAATTGAATCTACAATGCTTCTAACTTCCGAATTTCCTAATTTAGTTTTAGTTTGCCCTTCAAATTGTGGCTCTGAAACCTTAACTGAAACAACCGCAGTTAATCCTTCTCTAATATCATCACCAGATAAATTTTTATCACTTTCTTTTATGTGGTTAAATCTTTTACCATAATCATTAATAACTCTTGTAAGAGCAGTTTTAAATCCAGATAAGTGAGTACCACCTTCAATAGTATCTATATTATTAGCAAAAGAATATAGATTTTCAGTATATCCATCATTGTACTGAAGAGATATTTCAGCTATTACGCCTTCTCTTTCCCCTTCAACATAAATAGGTTCTTGATGAAGAACTTCTTTATTTCTATTTAAGTATGCTACAAACTCTTTAATACCACCTTCGTAGTGATATACTTCTTGTTTGCTCTCTTCTCTATTATCTGTTAAAACAATTCTAATTCCTTTATTTAAAAAGGCTAATTCTCTAAGTCTATTAGCTAGGATTTCAAAATCATACTCTATTTCTTCGAATATTTCTGTATCTGGCTTAAAAGATACTTTTGTACCATGCTCATCAGTAGTACCTATCTTTACTAAATCTGACTTAACTACACCTCTAGAATATTTTTGTTGCCAAACGTCCCCTTCTCTAGAAACTGTAACTTCACACCATTCTGATAAAGCATTTACAACTGAAGCACCTACACCATGTAATCCACCAGATACTTTGTATCCACCACCGCCGAATTTACCTCCAGCATGAAGAACTGTCATAATTACTTCAACAGCTGATTTACCCATTTTAGGGTGAATTCCAGTTGGCATACCTCTACCATTATCTACTACAGTTATAGAGTTATCTTCATTTATGTCAACTAATATTTCATCACAAAAACCAGCTAAAGCCTCATCTATACTATTATCAACTATTTCATATACAAGGTGGTGTAACCCCCTAGAACTCGTGCTACCAATATACATACCTGGTCTTTTTCTTACTGCTTCAAGACCTTCCAAAACCTGTATTTGACTTTCGTCATAATTTTGCTTATTGTTTTCCAATAAAATCTCCTCCTTTAACGAACTTTTATTATAATTAATTGAGATTAAAAATTGGAATTATGGATTATAATCAATATTTGTTCTTTTAGTTAACGTTGAAGATGATATAGGTGATAAGTAAATTTTACTCATTTTATTCACTTCAGCTATAACAAAAGATTTCGGTTTCTCTTTAGAGATCCTCTCTACAAACCCATCTTCCTCTGCCATTCTTAAAAAGGCACTAGTATCTGAACTATACATTGTAGTTTGCAAATCAAAAATTCCAATTACATCTTTAACTGGAACAACCACATTTTCTCCTAAATGCAAAAACATAAGAACTTCCTCCCTTAACTTAGGATATCTCCATTCTTAACCTTAAAAACTCTAGAACTTTCATCTAAATAATTGGTTAAGTCTTCTATTCCTGTACATGTTATTATTGTTTGAATTTCTCCAATTGTACTTAAAATATATCTTTTTCTATTAAAATCTAATTCAGATAAAACATCATCTAGTAGCAAAACTGGATATTCAGATGTTAATTCTTTTATTATCTTTAGTGACGAAAATTTAATTGTAAGTACAGCACTTCTTTGTTGTCCTTGTGACCCAAAGCTTTTAGTATCTATATCATTAATTAAGACTGTAAAGTCATCCCTATGTGGCCCAATACTCGTAGATCCTTTATCGATATCCTTACTTCTATTTTTTGATAATAAATCATAAAAATTATTCTCTATATTCTCAAAATCCTTAACTGTACTTATATACTTAAACTCTACATCTTCCTTTCCAGAAGATATATCTCTATGTATATTTTTCCCATAATAATTTAACTTATTTATATATTTTAATCTTTCTCTAATTATATCTGATCCGAATTTAGCTAACTGAATGTCATATATATCTAATATATCTTTATCCAGCTTCTTATTTTTTAAAAGTACATTCCGCTCATTTAATATTTTATTGTATTGGACAAGGTTATAATAATATTTAGAATTTAACTGACACAATTCCATATCTATAAACCTTCTCCTAACCCCAGGAGAATCTTTTATAATCCTTAAGTCTTCCGGCGAAAACATAACAACATTAAAGTTTCCAAATAATTCACCTATTTTAGATACTTTTATCTTATTAATCCTTATTGCTTTTCTTCCATCTTTTAAAATATTAATGTCTATATTTTTATCAAGCCTATCTTTTCCTACTAACACACTAATATATGCATTTTCAGAATCCCAATTAATTAACTCTTTATCCTTAGATGTTCTATGAGACTTAGCAAATGCACAGTAATAAATAGCTTCAAGTATATTTGTTTTACCTTGAGCATTATCCCCCATAAATACATTTACGTTCTTCCCCAGTGTTATATTTAAAGATTTATAGTTTCTATAATTTAACATTTGAATTTTTTTAATAAACATTCTTTACACCCATTTAATTATAACATATTAGAGGAATAAAAGTAATTATTAGGTTTTTATCATTAAATAACTTTATATTTTTCACCATTAAATTCTACTATGTCACCTTGTCTAATTTTTTTTCCTCTTTGAGTGCATATTTCTCCATTCACTTTAACCATCTCATCTAAAATATACATCTTAGCTTCTGATCCTAATGAAGCAGCACCACACCATTTTAAAAAAGAATCTAATTTTATAAATTCTGTACTAATTTCAACTTCATTCATTTCCAATTTTGTGTATAAAAATTCAAATTTTATACACCCCTCCTTTTATCTTAATAATCTTACAGGTAATACAAGATACTTAGAGTTATCTGTATTTTTACACTTTATTACACATGGACTTACCCCTGAAGTCATTTCTAGTTTAACTTCATCATCCTCTATATTCTTTAAAACATCTAGAAGATATTTAGAGTTAAATGCAATTTGTATTTCTCCACCTTGCAGATTTATATTAACTTCTTCTCTAACCTTTCCCAATTGAGAATTGGAAGTTATAATCATGTTCTCTTCTTGTATATCTAATTTTATTAAATTACTGTTGCTATCTTTAGCCATTAAAGATGCTCTTTCAATACAGTTTTGTAATTCTTGTTTCTTAACATCTAATAAAATTTTATATTCTTGAGGTAGCAGAGATGAGTAATTAACAAATTTTCCATCTAATAATCTAGAAATTATTTTTGTACTGCTTAAATTAAATAAAATATGATTATCAGTGAAAGTTATTTTAACTATATCTGATACATCTTCAAGTATTCTTGATACTTCATTTAATGTTTTTCCAGGAATAACAACTTCTATATCATTTTCATTATCTAGAAATTCTGTTCTTATTGCTAATCTATATCCATCTAAGGCAACTAAATTTAATTTTTTATCTTTTACTTCAAAAAGGATACCTTGAAGTATAGGTCTTGTTTCATCTTGCGCGATTGCAAAAGATGTTCCTCTTATCATGCTCTTTAATATATTTTGTGGTACTTCTACTGAAAGACTTTCATTTATCATAGGTAATTCTGGATAATCTTCACCATTCATATAAACTAGATTGAATACAGATTTTTGGCAAGTTATTTGAATAATATCATTTTCTAAAGTTTCTATTATAATTTCAGAATTAGGAAGTTTTCTAATTATTTCACCAAATATTCTTGAGTCTATAACGATTGATCCCTCTTCTTTAATATCTGCATCAACTATAGTTTCTATAGAAACATCCATATCAGAACCAATCAACTTCAATTGATTATTCTTTGCACTTATATAAATACCTTCTAAAATAGGCATAGTTGTTTTACCTGTTATTGCTTTACTAGATATAGAAATTCCTTCTTGTAGTTTTTGTTTTTCACATATAAATTTCATATAAAAACCTCCTTAACTTATAAACAAAACTATATTGATTTTAAGATTAAATATATATAGATAATATAATTATATTTAATAATAGTAGTAGTAGGGGCTGTTGAAATGTTGATAAGTGCCTCTACCCCTTGAAAATACTAATTTATTTACAAAAAAATATTGTGGATAAGTAAAGCAAAAAATCAGTGTCTTATCCACAGTATTAACAATTAATATTGTTTTTAGTAGTTATCAACAATTAATTTTATAAACTTATGTACAGCTGTTGATTAATTTTGAGTTAGCTTCTTTGTTATATCATTTACCGTGTGTTGTAGGCTTTCATCAGTATTTAGAGAATCAGATATCTTTTCATAAGCATGGATTACAGTAGTATGATCTCTTCCTCCAAACTCTTCTCCTATTTTAGGTAAAGACATATCTGTTAGTTTTCTACTTAAATACATAGCAATTTGTCTAGGATATGCTACATTCCTAGTTCTTCTTTGAGATTTCAAATCTTCAATTCTCAAATTGAAATATGCAGCAACAACATCCTGTATAACATCGATAGTTACATTTTTATTTTGCTTATTAGATATAATATCCTTAAGAGCTTCTCCAGCTAATTCAACTGTAATAGGTCTATTTGTAAGAGATGAATAAGCTACTATTCTTATTAAGGCACCTTCAAGTTCCCTTATATTAGATTTAATTTTTGTAGCTATGTAGACCATAACTTCATTCGCAACATTAAGCTTTTCTACATCAGCCTTCTTTTTAAGAATCGCCATTCTAGTTTCAAAGTCAGGTGCCTGAATATCAGCTATTAAACCCCATTCGAATCTAGATCTAAGTCTATCTTCTAATGTAGGAATTTCTTTTGGTGGTCTATCAGATGAAAGAATAATTTGCTTATTAGCATCATGTAGTTCATTAAAGGTATGGAAAAACTCTTCTTGAGTTCTTTCTTTACCAGCAATAAATTGAATATCATCTATTAGTAGAATGTCTACATTTCTATACTTCTTTCTAAATTCATCATTCTTATCATCCCTAATGGCATTAATTAACTCATTAGTAAACTTCTCAGAAGATACGTATACTACTTTAGCATTTGAATTGTTTTGAAGGGCATAATGCCCAATAGCATGCATTAAGTGAGTTTTTCCAAGACCTACGCCACCATAGATAAATAGAGGGTTATATGCTTTTGCAGGAGCCTCAGCAACAGCTAAAGAAGCTGCATGAGCAAATCTATTACTATTACCAATGACAAAAGAATCAAAAGTGTACTTAGGATTTAATGTGCTAGACATCTCATCATTTACTGTAACATTTGATTTATCATCTGTTTTTTGTTTTTTATCTTCCTTTTCATCAACTTCCTGAATATCAGATGCTACTATGAATTCTACATTATAATGCTTAGAACAAGCAGCCTCTATAGAATTTACAACTAAATCCTTATATCTCTTTTCTAAAATATCTTGAGTAAAGGAATTTGGAACACTGATTCTTATTATATTGGAAGATATAGAAATTGGTTCGCAACTTTTAATCCAAGTATTAAAACTAACTTCACTCATTTCACCTTTAATTATATTCAATGTTTTTTCCCATAATGATAGAAGATCACTACTCATTTTATATCCTCCATAAAAATTTTTTTTAATTTTAAAATTATAATTAATAACATAATATAAACATACTTATCAACATAGATTTTTATATGTTGATAAATATAATATAAATATTCACATGTTAATAAATATGTTAATAAAAAAAGAGATAAATAGTTATCCACAATATAAGTATGTACATATTTTCACATTATTAACATGGTATAATAGCATTATTTTAGCTAAAAATAGAATTAAAAGATAAGATTTTAAGAAAAATAGAACAAGTTATTCACAATTTAATCCACAGCTGTGGATAAGTATGATTGAAAATAAAATTATTCACATTCAATATTAATAATAACATATGTTAAATGAACTATTCAAGAAGTTATCCACAAATAATGTTATAATATTTTATATATTTATCAACAGATTTTGAAAATTATAGTGTATTGACATAGATTAGCGATATATATATAATAATAAGGTAAATCTTAAAATGGGATTATAGTTTTTACTATAGAAATTACAATATTAAAGGGGGTGTAGTGAAATGTTCATGACATACCAACCAAAAAAGAGACAAAGAAAAAAAGAACATGGATTCAGAAAAAGAATGAAAACTTCATCAGGAAGAACTGTTCTTAAGAGAAGAAGACAAAAAGGTAGAAAAAGATTAACAGCATAAGGGCCGCAAATAGTGGCCTTTTTTCTGCAATAGCAGGAAAAAAGGAGTATAAAGTTTCTAATGATGTACAGGTTGAAGAAAAACAATGAATTTAAACTAGTTTATAGAAGAGGGAAATCTTTAGCTAATAATCTTTTAGTTTTATATGTATTCAATAATAATAGAAATAAAACTAAAGATGGAGATACTTATAATAAGGTAGGAATTTCTGTTAGTAAAAAGGTTGGAAACAGCGTTGTTCGTAGTAGGAGTAAACGATTGATAACTGAAAGCTATAGACTAAATGAAGAACAGCTAAAAAAAGGTTATGACTTTGTTTTTGTAGCTCGAAGTGCTATTAAAGAAAAAAGCTTCTTTGAAGTTGAAGAAGCAATGAAAAAACTTTTTTCAAAGGCAGGCTTGTATAGGCAATGAAGAAAATTATGTTAAAATCTATACATTTATATAGAAAATATATTTCACCGATGAGACCACCTACATGTATATATGTTCCATCATGTTCACAGTATGCTATTGAAGCAATTACTAAATATGGTGCTATAAAAGGTGGTTTTTTATCAATAAAGAGAATTTTAAGATGTCATCCTTTTGCAAAGGGTGGATATGATCCAGTGAAATAAGGAGGTTGCGCGCTAAAATGATGAAGTTTTTACAACCGATAACAAATTTTTTAACGGTTATATTTGAAGGAATGCATAATATCATCATTAATGTATTCAATATGGAACCAAGTGGAGTTTCATATATATTAACTATCGCTTTATTTACTTTAATAATTAGATTATTAATATTACCTTTAAATATAAAAGCTAATAGATCTAATGTAAGAATGCAAGAAATTCAACCAGAATTAAATGCTATTCAGAAGAAGTATGCTAATGATCCTCAAAAGATGCAAGCGGAATATTCAAAATGCATGAAAGAAAACAATGTAAGTATGTTTGGTGGATGTTTACCAACGCTATTACCTTTACCAATATTATTTGCTTTGTATTATGTATTTTTAACTATTAATATTAACCAAGTTACAGATCCATCATTCTTATGGATACCAAATGTATTTGAAAAAGATCCATGGTTTATATTACCTGTTCTAGCATTCCTAAGCACATATATTCCAAGTTTACTTTTAAGTAAGTCAATGCCTAAGAATGAAAATGGTCAACAAATGAACATGGGTACTATGAATCTTATGATGGCAGGTATGATGGGGGTTATGGCTATTAACTTCAACGCTATCTTAGTAATCTATTGGATAATAGGTGGAGTTATACAATTAGCTCAAACATATTTCTTGAATTACTTACCAGCTAAGAAAAAATTAGCTGCAAAGGCAGAAGAAGATAGTTTAAAGGCTGTTCTAAACGCTAAGAAAGCAACACCAAAGACTAAGAGAAAGAATTAATTATTATTTAGTATTATACTAGGTGGTGAATAGGGTATGAAAACATTAGAAATGTCTGGGAAGAATGTAAGCGAAGCATTAGAGAACGCATTAAGACAATTAAAGCTTACTGAGGATAAGGTTGAGTACGAAGTTCTAGAGGAAGGTTCTAAAGGCTTCTTAAATCTAATAGGTACAAAACCTGCTAAAATTCTAGTAAAAGTAAAAAGAGATTATAAAGAAGATGTTAGATTATTTATAAGAAATATTCTTGATTGTATGAATGTACAGGCTGAAATTAGAATTAAAGAAGAAAATGATGTGGTTTATATTAATTTAACTGGACCAAAGATGGGAATTATAATTGGATATAGGGGGGAAACCTTAGATTCATTACAATACCTTGCATCTTTAGTAGTTAATAAGGAGCATGATATACCTTATAAGAAAGTAGTTTTAGATACTGAAAACTACAGAAAAAAGAGGGAAGAGACTTTAATTAGAGTTGCTGAAAAAACTGCATATAAAGTTAGAAAAACTAGAAGACCTTATAAGTTGGAACCGATGAACCCATATGAAAGAAGAATTATTCATTATGCTTTACAGGATAATGAATATGTATATACTTTTAGTGAGGGAGAAGAACCTCATAGAAGAATAGTTGTAGATATTAAAGAATAGGTGAGAAGGCCTCAAGGCTTTCTTACCTTTTATTTTTTATTTACTTAATATATAAATTATACTATATGTTAAATTAATTTTATTTGTAAATCCTGGTCTATTTAATGAGATTTATATATAGTATATTTATTTTGACTTAATATAAATAGTTTTGTAAAATGAATAATAGTTAAAAATGGATATACTATAACTATAGATTTATTTTTTAAAAGATAAGGAGGGCTGAATTTGAAAGAGTTTGATACAATTTGCGCTATATCTACTGCTATTGGCGAAGGCGGAATTGCAATTATAAGAGTATCTGGGGATAATGCTTTGAATATTGTATCTAAAATATTTAGAGCAAAGAGCGGAAAAGATATAAAAGATATGAAAACTTACACTATGAAATATGGCCATATAGTAGATATTAATAGTGATGATATTATAGATGAAGTTATTATTAGTTATATGAAGGGGCCTAAGAGTTTCACAGCAGAAGATGTTGTAGAAATTAATTGCCATGGAGGGGTTACTTCTACTAATAAAGTATTAGAAGCTACCATAAGAGCTGGTGCAAGATTAGCTGAACCAGGTGAGTTTACTAAGAGAGCCTTTTTAAATGGTAGAATAGATTTATCACAGGCAGAAGCTGTTATGGATTTAATAACAGCTAAAACTGAACTTGCTATGAAATCAGCTTTAATGCAAAGTGGTGGGTCATTATCTCAGAGAATTAATAAGCTTAGAGAGTATCTACTAAATGTTTTAGCATTAATAGAATACGCTGTAGACTTTACTGAAGATGATGAAGAGGTAGATCCTAGTATTCCAATAAGAGTTAGAGAAAGCTTAGAAAAGTCTGTTGAAGACATTAATAAGTTACTTAAAGGGGCCGATGAAGGAAAGATTATTAGAGATGGATTAAGTCTAGCTATAGTAGGTAAGCCTAATGTAGGAAAATCATCTTTACTAAATGTATTATTAAAAGAAAAAAGAGCTATAGTAACAGATATAGCTGGTACAACAAGAGATGTTATAGAGGAATATATTAATTTAGATGGAATACCTGTAAAAATTATTGATACAGCTGGAATTAGAGAAACGGAAGATGTTGTTGAAAAAATAGGTGTTGAAAGATCTAGAGAAAAAATTAATGAAGCAGATTTAGTTTTATTAGTATTAGATTCATCCAGAGATATAGATAAAGAAGATAAAGAGATTATTGAAGCAATCAAAGATAAAAGATCTATAGTACTACTTAATAAGATTGATTTAGATAATAAAATAGACAATTCAATTTTAGAAGATTTCAAAAATATAATAAAAATTTCTGCCAAAGAAGATATTGGTATAGATGGTTTGAAAAATGAGATTAAGAATATGTTCTTTAATGGTACAATAGATAGTGAAAGTTTAATTGTGTCTAATTCTAGGCATAAGCAAGCTTTAATAAGAGCTTTTGAAAATTGTAGTGAAGCTCTTGTTAGAGTTAAAAATAATGAATTTTTAGATTTGATTTCAATATATGTTACAGCAGCATTAAAGGCCTTAGGTGAAATTACTGGATCAGAATTAGAAGAAGATTTAGTTAATAAAATATTTAGGGAATTTTGCTGCGGAAAATAGGAGAAGGATAAATATGAAATATAATGCGGGAGAATACGATGTAGTAGTAGTTGGTGCTGGTCATGCTGGATGTGAAGCAGCATTAGCTACTGCAAGGATGGGATTAAAAACATTAATATGTACTACTAACCTAGATTCTGTTGCTATGATGCCATGTAATCCTAATATAGGAGGAACTGCAAAGGGACACTTAGTAAGAGAAGTAGATGCTCTAGGTGGAGAAATGGGAGTTAATATAGATAATACTTTCATTCAATCTAGAATGCTAAATACTTCTAAAGGACCAGCAGTACATTCTCTTAGAGCACAAGCTGACAAGAAAAGATATCAATATAGAATGAAGAGTGTTTTAGAGAATCAAGAGAACTTAAGTCTAAGACAATTGGAAGTTGTTGAATTGGATGTTGTTGATGGCGAAGTAAAAGGTGTACTTACTAAGAATGGTGGATACTTTAGCTGTAAGGCTGTTATATTAACGACAGGAACTTACTTAAGAGCTAGAATAATAATTGGGGATGTTACATATAATAGTGGCCCAAATGGTTTATCTGCAGCTAATGAGTTATCTCAATCATTAATAGACTTAGGAATAGATTTAAGAAGATTTAAGACTGGAACTCCAGCAAGAATTAATAGAAGAACAGTAGATTTCTCTAAGATGTCAGAGCAACCAGGAGATGAAAAAATAGTACCATTCTCATTTATGAGTGGAGATATTACTAGAGATCAAGTATCATGTTGGTTAACTTATACAAGTGAAGAAACTCATAATATTATTAGAGATAACATTGATAGATCACCAATGTATAATGGATTAATTGAGGGGGTAGGACCTAGATATTGTCCATCTATTGAAGATAAGGTTATGAGATTCCCTGATAGGGATAGGCATCAATTGTTTATAGAACCTGAAGGTGAAGATACTGAGGAAATGTACGTTGGAGGTATGTCATCATCACTACCAGAAGAGGTGCAAATTCAAATGTTAAGATCTGTACCAGGTCTAGAAAATGTTGAAATAATGAGAACTGCATATGCTATAGAATATGATTCAATTGACCCAACGCAACTTAAACCTACATTAGAATTCAAAAAATTTAATGGATTATATGGAGCTGGACAATTAAATGGTAGTTCAGGATATGAAGAAGCTGCGGGACAAGGTATAGTAGCTGGAATAAATGCAGCATTAAAAATTAAGAATCAAGAACCTATGGTATTGACAAGATCAGATGGATATATTGGAGTTTTAATAGATGACTTAGTAACTAAAGGTACTAATGAACCATATAGAATGATGACTTCAAGAGCAGAATATAGATTATTATTAAGACAAGATAATGCTGACTTTAGATTAACAGAGTTAGGATATAGAATAGGTCTTGTTACAGAAGAGAGATATAATAAATTTATAACAAGAAAAAATAATGTTGAAAATGAAACAAATAGATTAAAGGAATTACAAATTACAAATAAAAAGGAAGTAAATGATTTATTAATTTCAAAAGGATCTACCGAACTAAAAAAGCCAATTAGTTTTTATGAATTAATAAAAAGACCAGAATTAGATTATTTTAGCTTAAATGAATTAGATATAGAGAGACCGGACTATGATGAAGATATTGGAGAGCAAATAAACATAATTGCTAAGTATGAAGGATATATTAATAGTCAATTAGAGCAAGTTAATCAGTTTAGGAAGTTTGAAAAGAAGTTACTACCAGATGATATAAATTATTCGGATGTAAAAGGATTAAGAACTGAAGCTATACAAAAGCTAACAAGTATAAGACCAATAAGTATAGGTCAAGCTTCAAGAATTTCTGGAGTATCACCTGCTGATATATCAGTATTATTGATATATTTAGAACATCAATATAAGAAATAAAACTTATGGAGGAAATATGATATATTTTCAATTAATGAAAGAAGCTTGTGAAGAGGTTGGACTAGAATTAAAAGAAGAGCAATATAATAAATTTATTGATTATATGAAGCTTTTACAAGAGTGGAATGAAAAAATAAATTTAACAGCAATTACTGAGGATGAAGATATAATTAAGAAGCATTTTATTGACTGCATTAAGATATTTAAATCTGATGCAGTAAGAGATGCTAAAAAGATTATAGATGTTGGAACAGGAGCAGGATTTCCTGGGTTACCTATAGCTATTATGAATCCAGATGTAAAAGTTGTATTATTAGATTCATTAAATAAGAGAATAAATTTTTTAAATACTGTAGCTAGTAAGTTAGGGCTGAAAAATGTTGAAACAATTCATTCAAGAGCCGAAGATGGAGCAAGAAATGTTGAATTAAGAGAAAAATTTGATGTAGCTACTTCAAGAGCAGTTGCTAATATGGCTGTTTTATCAGAATTCTGTATGCCATATGTTAAACTTAATGGATATTTTGTTGCGCTTAAAGGACCTTCTATAGATGAAGAATTAAGAGAAGGCCAAAAGGCTATTACAACTCTAGGAGGAAATTTAGAAAGAGTACTTGAAGTTACAATAGAAGAAACTGATTTAAAACATAATATTGTCGAAGTTAAAAAAATTAGTAAGTGCCCTAAGACTTATCCTAGAAAAGCTGGTACTATTACAAAAAAACCTATTAGATAATTCTACAATATAAAACAAAATAGTAATTTATATACCATTAATATTAAAGATAATATATATAAATGTAAAAAAATAACAATTTATAATAGAAATTGTCTTACAAAAATAGGAAATAAAAGAAGGAAATAATAAAGAAAAATAGAATTTTTAATTATTGAGTTAATGGTAATTAATATTATAAGGGATGGTTGGGTGCATATGAATAGAGAAATCACTAGTATAAATGTAGATAGAATATTTCCAAATACTTATCAACCGAGAAGATTCTTTAATGAAGAAGCTTTAGAAGAATTATCTCAATCAATAAAGCAACATGGAATTATTCAACCTATAACAGTTAGAAAAAGAGGAGACAATTTTGAATTAGTTGCAGGAGAAAGAAGATGGAGAGCAGCTAGAATAGCTGAATTAGAGGCAGTACCTTGTAATATAATTGAAATTACAGATACTGAATCTGCTGAAATTGCATTGCTAGAAAATCTTCAAAGAGAAGATCTTAACTTTATTGAAGAAGCTGAAGCGTACTATAATTTAATAAATGATCATAGATTTACTCAAGATGAATTAGCAAAGAGGATGGGAAAAAAGCAATCCACAATTGCTAATAAACTTAGACTTTTAAAATTGTCTTCAAAAGTTAGAGAATTATGTTTAGAAAATAAATTAACAGAAAGACATGCTAGAGCATTATTATCACTTCCAAATGAAGAACTTCAATTAAAAGTGATAGAAAAAATTATAAAAAACTCACTTAATGTAAAATCAACTGAGGAACTAGTAAATAAAGAGTTATTAACAATAGCAGGAGAAGAGTTAAATAATAAAGATAAGAAAAGAGTAAAAAGTGTATTTCCAGCTAAATTATATGTAAATACAATTAAACAAGTTTTTGATAAATTTAATATTCCTGCTGAGTACAAGTTTAAAGATGAAGAAGAATTTATTCAGATAACAGTTTCTATTCCAAAAAAATAGGTAAATTTTGTAGTTATTAATATAGATATAAGTGAAGAATTTATTATATTATGCGCAAAAATATAATTAGCGTTTTAAATAGTATAATATTTCTTCACTTTTTTATTATGTTAATCTTTTAATATTATTTAAAAGTATATATAATATTATTATGGGAAGGGGGGTGAAGCTCTAAATAGAGCTTTTAGATGAAAAAAGTTTGTATATTCAATCAAAAGGGCGGAGTCGGAAAAACTACAACAAATATTAATTTAAGCGCATATTTAGCCATGGAGGGTTACAAAGTATTAACTATAGATATAGATCCTCAAGGTAATACTACTAGTGGATTAGGTTTGGATAAGAGGAACTTAGAAATGTCTATGTATGATGTAATAACTTCAGATGCATCTTTAAAAGATATTATTATAAAAAGTGAACTTATTCAAAATCTTTACATAGCGCCTTCTACTATGGAACTAGCGGGAGCGGAAGTAGAGATTATTGGTAAGGAAAATCGTGAAGTAATATTATCAAATAAATTAAAAGAAATTGAAAATGATTATGATTTTATTTTTATAGATTGTCCACCATCTTTAGGTGTACTTACAATTAATGCACTTACTTCTGTGCAATCAGTTTTAATTCCAATACAATGTGAATTCTATGCACTTGAAGGCGTGGGACAATTAATTAATACAGTAAAGTTAGTTAAGCAATCTTTAAATAAGGATCTTGAAATTGAAGGTATTGTTATGACAATGTATGATTATAGAACTAATCTTAGTAATGAAGTTTATGAAGAAGTGAAGAATTTCTTTGATGATAAGGTCTATAAAACTACTATTTCTAGAAATATTAGGTTAGCTGAAGCACCTAGCTTTGGATTACCAATAATGCTATACGATGAAAAATGTAAGGGAGCCGAAGCGTATAAAGCATTAACTAAAGAATTTTTGAAGAGGCAATAAGTAGGTGAGTGATATGAATAAAAAGTCAGCATTGGGAAAAGGGTTAGGAGCATTAATTCCTAACGAAGTAAAAGATAATAATAGTAATAAGCCTTCTCTTATTTCTTTAAATTTAATTAAAAGTAATGATGAACAACCAAGAAAGGCTTTTGATGATGAAAAAATAGCTGAACTAGCGCAGTCTATTAAAGAGCATGGGATAATTCAACCAATTATTTTAAACAAAAAAAATGAGTACTATGTAATAGTAGCTGGTGAAAGAAGATGGAGAGCTGCTAAATTATTAGGATTAAAAGAAGTACCAGCAGTAGTTATGGATTTAACGGATAAGGATATTTTAGAAATATCTTTAATCGAAAATATTCAAAGACAGGATCTGAATCCTATTGAAGAAGCACTTGCTTATAAAAAATTATTAACTGATTTTAATTTAACTCAAGAAGAGTTAAGTAAAAGAATAGGTAAATCAAGAGTAGCAATAAGTAATATTATTAGATTAATTGGATTAAGTGATACAGTTAAGCAATATCTGATAGATGAAGTAATTTCAGAAGGACATGGAAGAGTTCTTTTGGCTATAGACGATGATAATTTACAATGTGAAATTGCGCAAAAGGTTATTGATGAGAAGTTGTCTGTCAGAGAGTTGGAAAAATTAATTAAACATATTAATAATAATAAGGAATCTAAAAAGGTTCAAAGAGAAGTAAATCCTTACTATAAAGACGTAACCGACAGATTGCAAAATTATTTTGGAACAAAAGTTAATATAAGTAATAAAAACAATAAAGGTAAAATTGAGATAGAGTATTATTCAGAAGAAGATTTGCAAAGGATACTAGAAATAATTAATTTATAAATGTTTCACGTGAAACAATAATAGTAGAGTCTAATGATAATGTTTCACGTGAAACATTATAGTGTTATTTCTCATCTTATTAGGAAGGAGCACTTAAAATGGAAAATATAATTAAAATAATTAATGAAAACTCAGCATTTATTATAATTGGTTTGTTAGCAATATTATTATTACTATTAATAATGGTAATTTCATTAATGGGATCAACAAGAAAACTTGAAAAAAAATATAGAAGATTAATGAGAGGAGTTAACACCAAAAACCTAGAAGAGTTAATTACTTCAAAAATAGACGAGATAGATAAAGCAATGGCAAAGTCAGAAGAAGCTTTAAATAAATGTGAAGTTATAAAAGAAGAAATAAAAGGTTGTGTAAATAAGGTAGCAATTATGAGATACAAAGCATTTCCTGATGTGGGAAGTGATTTAAGCTTCTCAGTAGCTATATTAGATTCTTATAATGATGGAGTATTAATTACAGGTATATACTCTAGACAAGATAGCACAACATATGCAAAACCTGTTGATAAAGGAATTTCTAGATATGAATTATCAGAAGAAGAATCATATGTATTAAATGAAGCGATAAATAAAAAATAGCAAAAAGAGTTACTACAAATGAACTACTATTGTTCATCTTGCAGTAACTCTTTTTTCATCGCTGTAATCATATGGTTTTTAGTATATAATTCTAAAAAATGATTAATTCCTTTAAATATAGTATCAGATATAGTAAATACAGTATAAAGTCTAGTATTTTGTAGAGTTAGAAAATCATATTTACCAGAAATATTTACTATTCCAGTAATACTTAGATCACCAACTGAAGGTAAATTTTTATTAATAGCTGATCCTGGAAAGAGTGGTGAATTACTAATAAATATCTTACCAATATCTATAGTTTTACCCAAACAGGAGTCAATTGCCACAATATAAGGATTAATAAAATTAGAATTAATTTTATTAATAATATTCTCTAGATTCATAGAATGAACTGGACTTTCTAATGAACCGTAAAAAAATATATTTTTCTTCTTAAATAATGAAGAAATATGTTTTAACCTATATCCAACTAAGGGACCTAAAGAATCACCAGTGCATCTATCCGTTCCGATACATAGAAAAATAATAGTTCTATTATCAGCAATTATATTTAAAAGAGATTCATATAAATATTTTCCAATTTCAATATAAGAAGAATCAAATGATGAATCATATTCTTGTTTTTTAATTTCCATAAAACAACCTCCCTTATGTAATTATTGACAATAAGGGAGGTTAGTATTCATTTTAATATTTTATTTATAGAATCAACAGTATAATTTATTTCTTCAACTGTATTAAAATAACTGATACTTAATCTAACTGTTCCATCAGGAAAACTACCTATAGACTTATGAGTTAATGGGGCACAGTGCAAGCCAGATCTATTCTTAATTCCATATGTATAATCAAGTTCATAAGATAGTTCAGCAGTGTCTAATTTAGTAGAGTTAAAAGAGACACATGAAGTATAGTTACCATTTTTAAAATCTTCATATAATCGTATATTACTAATGTTGCGTAGTTTTGATATTAATAAATTTCTTAAGTAAGAGTTTTTTTCGTAAATTGTATTAATACCTTCATTATTTATAAATTTAATTCCTTCACTTAAACCTACTATGCCTGGCATATTTAATGTTCCAGACTCAAATTTATCTGGAAGAAAGTCAGGTTGGATAAGTGAATATGACATACTTCCAGTACCACCTAAAATATAAGGGTTACAGATACTATTAAGCTCGTCAGTAATTAAAAATCCGCCTATACCTTGAGGACCAAAAAGACTTTTATGGCCAGTAAATGCTAAAGCACTTAGGTTAAATTTATTAAAATCAATATCTAATACACCTGCGCTTTGAGCACTATCTAAAATGAAAAAGATATTATTTTCTAAACAAAGCTTTCCTATTTTTTCGATAGGTTGGATTGATCCTAATACATTTGAAGCATGAGACAAAATAATAAATTTAGTATTAGATTTAATTGATTTTTTTATATCTTCCACATTAACAAAACCAAATTCATTAGAGTTTACAATAGATAACTCAATCAAATTATTATTCTCTAAGTTAAATAGGGGCCTTAGAACTGAGTTATGTTCAATAGAGGATGTAATAACATGATCTCCTTTTTTTATACAGCCATTAATAAGTAAATTCAATGAAGAAGTTATATTATTAGTAAAAATAACATTACTTATGTTACTGAAATTAAAAAAGCTAGCTAGTATTTCTCTAGCCTCAAGTAAAAGTCTATTAGATGTCATACCATTATCATGATTTGATCTACCTGGATTACCACCTACATTAACTAAAAAATTATATATAGAATCAGAAACAACTTTAGGTTTTGGAAAAGTTGTACTAGCATTATCTAAATAAATATTCAAACTATCAACTCCTTAGAAAATATTATATATAATTTTATATAATAATAAAATTATAGAATAACTTATCTTCATTTACAAAGATAAATATAATATAATTAAATATAAATAAATTATAAAGGAGATATTATGAAATATTATATAGTTGTTTTTAAAAATACATTAGATGCAATGAATGCAGAAAAAAAATTAAAAGAATTAAATTTTATATTTAGGATGATGCCAACTCCAACATCAATAACTCATAGCTGTGGCATATGTGTTAGAATAGAAGAAAAAGAGTATGTTGATAATATTATTGCTAATAATATTATTAGTTATAAAAATATATATCAAAAAGAAAACAATAATTTTACAGAATTAAGCTAGGAGTGTTAATATGACAAGTATTTTGACATTTATTAGTACAGGATTTGATGAAAATGGGAAGATTGCAGTAAGCTTTAATTGGGAACAAGCATTAAGTAGTGCTGTTAATGTAGTTGAGATTGTATTGAGGAAAGGTATTAGCTTAATATTATTAATAATAGCGATGTTCCTAATAATAAAAATAGTCGATAAAGTAATTGATAAATTTGTGGAAAACCAAATTAATAGTAAAATAAGCTTTTCGATGGATACACAAAAAGCATTAACAATAGGGGCTATATTAAAAAGTTCATTAAAATACATAGTTTACTTTTCAGGAGCTGCTATTATAATAGGGAGTACCTTTAAAGTATCAGCGGCTGTATTAAGTGCAGTGGGATTTGTAGTAGGTATAGGAGCTCAAAGTTTAGTTAAGGATATAATAAATGGATTTTTTATAATATTTGAAGATCAATATGGAGTAGGTGATTATGTAACTATAGGAGCTTTCAGTGGTATTGTGGAAAATATTGGAATAAGATCAACTGTATTGAAAGATTTTAGTGGTGATATCCATAATATACCAAATGGTTCTGTGTTAGAAGTAACAAATCATTCTAGAAGTGATATGAGATTTATAGTAGATGTAGAAATAGCTTATGAAGAGGATATAGATAATACTATAAATATAATATCAGATACATGTAGAAGGTTTCAGAAAAAAAATGAAGATGATATAAGAGAGAATATAGAAGTATTGGGAGTAATGTCTTTAAATGCCTCTGGTGTAACTATTAGAGTAGTAGGTAAATCTAAACCGCTTTCACAATGGAAGATGGAGAGGGATTTAAGAAAAGAAATAAAGAAGTCATTAGATGAGGCTGGAATTGAAATTCCTTATCCAAAGACTCAGTTAGTAAATAATAATTAATACTTTAGGAGGATAGTTTGATGGTAGAAAACTTCGATTTAGGTACAATAGTAGAAATGAAGAAACAACATCCATGTGGGAGTAAAGATTTTGAAGTAATTAGACTAGGAGCAGATATTAAAATTAAATGTGTAGGTTGCGGTAGAATAATCATGCTTCCGAGAAGTAAATTCCAAAAAGAAGCTAAAAAAATAATTAAAGAATAATATAGTTAATTTTTTGTCTTGCAAAAAAAATTAAAAAATGATAAAATAATTAATTGTAATCCCTGCTGTGCAAAGCACAGCCAAAGGCCGAGGGGAGGAGGTGAAAATGATGAGAAAGTACGAAACTATATTTATACTACACCCATCATTAGACGAGGAAGCTTGTAAAGCTGCAATCGAAAAGTTTAAGGGTGTAATAGAAAACGGTGGAGGAACTGTAGAAAATGTTGACGTTTGGGGTAGAAGAAAGCTTGCTTACGAAATCGCAAAAGTTAACGAAGGATTCTATACATTAATCAACTTCAATGCTGATTCAGAATTACCTAAGGAATTAGACAGAATATTCAGAATTACTGATGGTGTTATAAGACATATCATAGTAAAACAAGAAGCGTAAGAGGTGATATTGTTATGAATAAGGTAATACTTATTGGAAGACTTACAAGGGATCCAGAGCTTAATTTTGCAGCTGGAAGTGGTACTGCTGTAACAAGATTTTCTTTAGCAGTAACAAGACCTTTTAAAAAGGATGAAACTGATTTTATCAACTGTGTAGCTTTTGGTAAAACAGGTGAAACGATAGCACAATATCTTACAAAGGGCAGACAGCTAGCTATTACTGGAAGCATTAGAACAGGTAGTTATGATGCTAAAGATGGAACAAAGAGATATACAACTGATGTAGTTGTTGAATCTTTTGAATTCATTGGTTCAGGTAATGGAAGTGGTGCTGGAAGAGACCAAGGTTTCAATGATAACTTTGGAGCTTCAAACAATTCTGATTATTCAAATCCATCAAATGGTTTTGGTGGAATGAATTTCGAGGAAGACATGACTCCTGTAGATGATGGAGATATGCCTTTCTAAAAGTCTAAAAGAAGGAGGGAATTAGCATGAAAGACATGAAGAGATCTGGAAAAATGAGAAGATCTAGAAAGAAAGTATGTGCTTTTTGTGTGGAAAAAGCTGAAGCTATAGATTATAAAGATATAACTAAGCTAAGAAAGTTCGTTACAGAAAGAGGTAAGATATTACCAAGAAGAATTTCTGGAACTTGCGCTAAGCACCAAAGAGAATTAACAACTGCTATTAAGAGATCAAGAAACATAGCATTATTACCATTTACAACTGAGTAATATGATTAACCCCTGTTTTATCAGGGGTTTTTTGTTATACTTATATATATAAAAATTTATTTACAAAATATGTAATACTAATTAGAAGTTGTTGCATTAAATCATAATTATAATTAAAATATATATACAAGGGTAATAATATAGGGGTGAGTATGGTGAAGAGAGATGATTTGAATATTATGGCTAATATTAAGATGATAGAAAAGCTAAAAGCAAATCTACTATGTATAATAGGGGAATTCTATCATTTATTAACAAAGGGAAGTAATGTAGCTCAAGATGCAATACTAAATTGTATATCAGGAGCTGTAATTATTTTATATGTATTGGCTCAAAAATTAGGGTATTCATGTAAAGATGTAGATGATGACATCAAGAATAAACTTCAAGTGGGAATAGCTGAAGGTCACGAATATGAAAATGATGGAAGGAGTTTAAGTAAACTTCAATTACATTTAAAGGAGCGCCATTAATCTTATGGAATGGAAGGATTTAATAGAAAAAAGGCTTAAAGTTATTAGACCTATAATTATACCAGTTTTATTTGCGGGAGCTTGTATAGGCTTTTATTATATAAAAAGTGCTATTTTAGGGAGTATACTATTATGTATTTTTCTTTTATTTAGTGTAAGTGAACACTTATTAAATAGAGAAGAAGAACAAGAAGAAAGTATAGAAGGAGAAATAAAACCAATAAAAGTAGATATTAATGAAAATATTAATAATAATATTTTCAATCTAATTTTTCCTGTAGCAATAATAAAGGAAACAGGAGAAATATTTTGGAGCAATAAGGAGTTTGGAAAATTTCTGCCTGATGAAGATCCTAATGGATTAAATATTGTAAGTATAGCAAGAGGTTTAAATATATCTAGATTACTAGCATGTGATAGAGATTTGCATCAAAAAATAAAAATAGTAGATTCACTATATAGAGTATATGCTAGTAAGATAGAAGGATATGAGTTAAATGAAGATTTATATATAGTCTATTTTAATGATATAAGTAATTTTAAAAATATAGATAATACTAAAGAAAGTATTATGTTAATAGAAGTAGATAACTTATCAGAGGTACTAGAAAATACATTGGAAATTGATAGACCTATGCTGGTTGCAGAAGTAGAAAAAAATATTAATTCATATGCTCAAAAACTTAAGGCTATGATAACTAAATATGATAGTAATAAGTATGTTTTATCTGTTCAGGATAAATATATAGACGAAGAAATAAATAATAAATTTTCAATATTAAAAGAGATATCAGAAATTGATAGAGGAAATAAATTTGAAGTAACTTTAAGTATAGGAATAGGAAGAGGAGGAACTTGCCCCTTAGAAAATAATATTTTTGCAACAACTGCAAAAGAATTAGCTTTAGGTAGAGGTGGGGATCAGGTTGCTATAAAGAATAATGATAAAATTAAGTTTTTTGGAGGAAATACTAGAGAAATTGAAAAGAGAACTAGAGTTAGAGCAAGAGTAATTTCTCATTCCTTAAAGGAACTAATTTATGAAAGTAGTAATGTGCTTATAATAGGACATAAGAACCCTGATATGGACTGTTTTGGATCATCAATAGGTATAGCATCAGTTGTTAAACAATTAGGAAAGCCTTGCAATATTATTCTTGGAAAAGATATATCTGCAATAGAGTATTTCTTAGGAAAACTTAAAGAGGATTCTGGGTATGATAATTTATTTATATCTGTTGAAGAAGCATATGAGCAAATAGCTGAAAAGACATTACTTATTATAGTAGATGTACACAACTCTAGTTATATACTAGATAGAGGTATAGTAGATAAGGTTCAAAGAAAAATTATAATAGATCACCATAGAAGAAGTCCTGATACGGTTGAAGGAGCAATACTAAGTTACATAGAGGTATATGCATCTTCTACTTCTGAAATGGTAACAGAGGTAATTCAATATATGGTTCAGAAGCCTAACTTAACAAGGCTTGAAGCAGAAGGATTATTAGCCGGTATCTTTATGGATACAAAAGGATTTTCATTTAAAGCAGGAGTAAGAACTTTTGATGCAGCATCATTTTTAAGGGCATCAGGAGCTGACACGATTGAAGTAAAGAAAATGTTTATGGATAATCTAGAAGATTATTTAATAATAGCAGAAACTATAAAAACTGCAGAGGTTGAAGATAAACTAGCTATAGCTGTAGCTCCTGATGGCTTAAAGAAGCCATTTATGGCAGCGAGGGCAGCTGACGAGTTACTAAATATCTCAGATATAAATGTATGCTTTGTTTTAGTTAACATAAATGGAGACATAGTGATTAGTGGAAGATCTATTGGAGAAATAAATGTTCAAGTAATTCTAGAAGAATTAGGTGGAGGAGGCCATATGAATATGGCTGGAGCACAGTTAAGTAATACTACAATAGATGAGGCGAAAAATAAACTAAAAGAATCAATAGAAAAACATTTAAAGGTTGGTGAATAACATGAAGGTAATATTATTACAAGATGTTAAAAAATTAGGTAAAAAAGGCGATGTTATAGAGGCATCAGATGGATATGCAAGAAATTATTTATTTCCTAGGAAATTAGCTGAAGAAGCAAATAATTCAAATATGCATATATTAAATGCTAAAAAGGAAAATGAAAGAAAGAAAAAGCTAGCAGAAATAGAAGCAGCTCAAAAATTAGCTTCTGAATTAAAAGGTAAAGAAGTTAAGATAGAAGCTAAAGGTAATAATGGAAGATTATTTGGAGCTATAACTAGTAAAGATGTAGCAGAATTAATTAATAAAGAATATAAGTTATCAATAGATAAAAAGAAAATTGTTATGGATACAATTAAGGTTGCAGGTAGTTATGATATAGAAATTAAAATATATCCAGAAGTATCTACTAAGATGAAGGTAACCATTGTAGAGCAATCATAAGGAGGACTAAGTTTGAAGGCTTACGATGAAACAAATATAGAGAGTTTATTAGATAGTGATCTATCTTTAGACGCACAAGCAAATGTAATAAATCAGATATTAAATAATGTATTAGATGAAGGTGCCGTTAGAGCTAGGATAGTAAGATTTAAACTACAAAAGTATATAAACTCTATTAACATATGCGAAAGATTATATGCATTAAATGTAATCGCATCAGACGGGAAGGGACTAAAGGCAGTACCTAAGGAAGATGAAATAAGGGATGTACTAGAAGATACAATTTATTATATATCAGAAAATATTGCTAGAAAATATGTTCAAAATAAAGTAGAAACTCAAGTGGAAAAGGCCCTTCAAGAAAGACAAGATAAGTTTATGGATGACATAAAGCTATCAATAATAAAGAAGCAAAAAGGACCAGAAAGCACTAAAACAACAGTGAAACTTGAGAGATTAGAAGCATTAGATGCTAAGAAGATTAATAAAAATGTTATGAGTCTTTTAAGACCAGAAAATTTTGAGGAGATAGTAGGTCAAGAAAGAGCTATTAAATCATTAATATCTAAGATGTCTTCACCATATCCGCAACATATAATTTTATATGGACCACCAGGGGTTGGTAAAACTTCTGCAGCTAGATTAGCTTTAGAAGAGGCAAGAAAGTTAAAATTTACACCTTTTGATGAGGATTCTAAATTTGTTGAAGTTGATGGAACTACATTAAGATGGGATCCAAGAGAAATAACAAATCCTCTTCTAGGTTCAGTTCACGATCCTATATATCAAGGAAGTAAGAAAGACTTAGCAGAAATAGGTGTTCCAGAGCCTAAAACGGGGCTAGTTACAGAAGCTCATGGAGGAGTATTATTTATAGATGAAATTGGAGAACTAGATGAAATACTTCAAAATAAGCTACTAAAGGTTTTAGAAGATAAGAGAGTAGAATACTCATCATCATATTACGATCCAGATGATGAAAATACTCCTAAATATATAAAATATCTTTTTGAAAAGGGAGCGCCTGCTGACTTTGTATTAATAGGAGCAACTACAAGAGAACCAGGTAAGATCAATCCAGCTCTTAGATCAAGATGCACAGAAGTATATTTTGAACCACTTTCTTCTCAAGATATTATAGGCATAATAGAAAATGCTGCGAAAAAACTTAAAGTTGAAATAGAAGATGGAGTTTCAGAACTTATAAGTAGATATACTTTCGAAGGTAGAAAAGCAGTGAATATATTAGCTGATGCCTATGGATATGCTTTATATAATTCAAAGGAAGATAAGGGTGCTAAGATTACTCTTAAAGATGTTGAAGAAGTTATATCAATAGGAAGATACGTACCATATGAAATAATTGAAGAAACAAATACCTTTGAAGTGGGTCATACTTATGGATTAGGTGTAAGTGGATTTATGGGATCTACATTAGAAATAGAAACTGTAGTATTTGAATCTAAAAAGCCTGGTATGGGTGTAGTTAAGTTTAATGAAACAGCTGGATCTATGGCTAAGGATTCTGTTTTCAATGCAGCATCAGTTATTAGAAGAATGACAGATAAGGATATTAAGGACTACGATATACATGTAAATATTGTTGGGGGTGGAAGAATAGATGGTCCATCAGCTGGGGCAGCTATTACTATTTCTATAATAAGTGCATTGTTAGAAAAGCCTATTAGACAGGATGTTGCTATAACTGGAGAAATATCATTAAGAGGAAGTGTTAAGCCAGTTGGAGGGATATTTGAAAAGATTTATGGTGCTAGAAGAAAAGGAATTAAACTTGTACTTGTACCAAAAGCAAATGAAAAAGAAATTCCTTCAGAACTTCAAGACATTGAAGTTAAGGCTATTAGTGATATAGAAGAATTAATGGATATAGTTTTTGAAAAATAATATTTTTTAATAAATGCTGATAATTAGCATATTTAGATTTATCTTAATAAGTTAGGTCAAATAATATGGTTCTTATCAGCCTTTTATTTTTAAGTAAATTAATTAAAGATTATGAGTTATATAAATTAATAATTAGTAGAAGAATTTAGATAAAGACTATACATAAATAATATATTTACTAATTTATTTTATATAATATAAAATTTTGATATAATAGTTATATTAATAAGGAGGAGGTTACATATGGATGCACCGATAATGAGAAGTTTACCTCAAAGTTTAGAAGCAGAGCAATCTGTAATTGGGGCTATGATAATAGATAAAAGTGCTATTTCTAAGGCTTTAGAAAAATTAAATGAAGAAGATTTTTATAGAGATGGTCATAAGGCCATTTTTAAAGCCATTAGGGAGATGTTTTCTAAGGATATGGCTGTTGACCTTGTAACCTTATTAGAGTATTTAAAATCAACAGATAACTTAGATAAAGCAGGTGGAGTTACTTACATATCAGAAGTGAGTTCTTCAGTTATAACTACTGCTAACTTAGAGGCATATATAAAGATAGTAGAGGATAAATCTACTTTAAGAAAGCTTATTAAGTCAGCAACACAAATTATTGAAGAGAGTTATAATAAGCAAGATAGAGTTGAAGATGTTATTGATATAGCACAAAAGAAAATATTCGATTTAGCTGAAAAACAAGGATCTAATGAATATGAATCGCTAGCAAATGTACTAGAAAGAGGATTTCTAGAAATAGAAAGATTATTTAATAATAAGGGATCTATCACAGGAGTTGGTTCTGGAATAAGAGATTTAGATGCTAAAACATCTGGATTTCAAAAAGGTGATATGGTACTTATAGCAGCGAGACCATCTATGGGAAAAACTACTTTCTCATTAAATATTGCAGAAAATGCTGCATTAAGAGAAGGAAAAAGTGTAGTTATATTTTCCCTGGAAATGTCTAAGGAGCAATTAGCATATAAGTTGCTTTGCTCAGAAGCTAATGTAGATATGTTAAAGCTTAGAACAGGTAACTTAGATGATGATGACTGGGAAAGAATTGCAAGAGCTACAGGACCTCTTTCTAAGGCTAAGATTTACATAGATGATACAGCTGGATTAAGCGTTATGGAAATGAGATCAAAGTGTAGAAAGATAAAGATGGAGCATGGTATAGATATGATTCTTATTGACTATCTTCAACTTATGAGTGGTAGCTCAGGAAGTGAAAGTAGACAACAAGAAGTTTCTGAAATATCAAGATCTATTAAGGCACTTGCTAAAGAGATGGAATGCCCTGTTATAGCATTATCACAGCTTTCACGTGCACCTGAACAGAGAGCAGACCATAGACCAATGTTATCAGACTTAAGAGAATCAGGATCTATTGAGCAGGATGCTGACGTTGTTATGTTCTTATATAGAGATGAATATTATAATAAGGAAACTGAAGAAAAAAATATAGGTGAATGTATTATTGCAAAGCAAAGAAATGGTCCTGTTGGAACAGTTAAGATGGCTTGGATAGGAGCACACAGTAAATTTGCAAATTTAGAACTTGTATATAAAGAGTAATAAATGAGCTGTCTTAATGACAGCTCATTTACTAATTAAGAATGAAGAATTAGTTTTTAGGAACTTTTATGTAGACTAGGTTAGCATGTACAGAATTTTGAGTCTTATCTAAGTCTACATTTTTTAAATAAAAAATCCTTTTAAACTTATATAATGAGTTTTCTTTGTTTTTTAAGGAGAGGTTTAGAATTAAGAAGTTATTTACATACTTTATCAATATTTCTTCTTTGGTAAGATCTTGAAGAAATATATAAATATCATAAAATTTATTTTTATCGATAATATTTATAATTGGATTTATGTTTTCATTAAGCTTATTAAAGTCTAATAAATTTTCTTTCATTATATATCCCTCCTTAATATATAGTGTGCAATTTAAAACTTAAGATATCCTATGAGTAAAGTGGGGAAATATTTAAATTATAAAAGAATAAGAAAAATATTTATAAAAAATCTTAATAAGGAAGTGTTAATAATGAATAAAAAGGTAGGATTTATAGGTTGTGGTAATATGGGAAAAGCTATACTTGGAGGTATTATTAATTCAAATGAAATTTCGATAGAAAATATATTTGTATCTACAAGAAGCAATGAATCTAAATTAAAATTAGAAGAGGAATTTAAAGTTAAAACATCATTAGATAATAATGAAGTTGCAGCTTTTTCGGATATATTATTTTTAGCTGTAAAGCCGAATATATTTAAAGATGTATTAGGTCAAATAAAAAATAGTATAAAAAAAGATACATTAGTTGTTTCTATAGCAGCGGGAATAACAGTAAAAGATATAGAAGATGTATTAGGAGAAGGTTATAAAGTAGTAAGAACTATGCCAAACACTCCAGCCTTAGTCGGAGAAGCAATGTCTGCAGTTTGTTTTAATAAAAATTTAAATGATGAAGATATAAAAGATATTTGTGATATATTTAATATGTTTGGAAAGTGTGAAATATTAGAGGAAAAATACTTCCATGGTTTTATAGCACTTTGTGGATCATCTCCAGCATATGTATTTATGTTTATCGAAGCTATGGCAGATGCGGCTGTAAAGCTAGGAATACCAAGAAATAAGGCATATAAGATGGCTGAACAAGCTGTTTTAGGTTCAGCTAAACTTGCTTTAGAGACAGGGAAGCATCCTGGAGAATTAAAGGATATGGTTTGCTCACCATCAGGAACTACAATAGAGGCTGTTATAGAATTAGAAAATAGTGGCTTTAGAAGTAGCGTAATAAAAGCATTAGAAAAATGCGCTGAAAAATCACAAAATATGTAAATAAAAATTTGGCTGCCTTAATGGCAGCCAAATTTAATATAAAAATATTTAATAAATTTTAGAAAGTCCGCTTTTTATTGCAGCATCTTTAACAGCATTAGCAACAGCTGTTTGAACATTTAAATCAAAGGCTTTAGGTATGATAAAATCATAGTCTAAGTCCGTAGCCTTTACTGAGTTAGCAATAGCATTTGCAGCAGCAATTTTCATTTCTTCATTTATATCTTTTGCTCTGACATCTAAAGCTCCTCTAAATATACCTGGGAAGGCTAAAACATTATTTACTTGATTAGGGAAGTCAGAACGTCCTGTTCCAATAACCTTAACACCTGCCTCTTTAGCAACATCAGGAAATATTTCAGGGGTTGGATTTGCCATTGCAAATATTATTGCATCCTTATTCATAGTTCCGGCCATTTCTTTTGAAACTAAGTTAGGAGCAGAAACACCTATAAAGATATCAGCATTTACTAATGCAGATTTCAAATCACCTTTAATATTATCTTTATTAGTTACTTCTGAAAGCTCTTTCATAGATGGATTTAAATTATCCATATCTCTATTTATAATTCCACTCTTATCGCACATAAGTATATTCTTTGCTCCGAAGGAAATTAATAGCTTACAGATTGCTGTTCCAGCTGAACCAGCACCGTTAATAACTATTTTCGTATTCTCAATTTTTTTATCTACAAGTTTTAATGCATTAATTAATCCAGCTAAAACTACTATAGCAGTTCCATGTTGATCATCATGAAAAACAGGAATATCTAATCTTTCTTTAAGTTTCTTTTCTATTTCAAAACATCTAGGTGCAGAAATATCTTCTAGGTTAATACCGCCTAATGATGGAGATATTCTAACAACAGTTTCAACTATTTCATCTACATTTTGAGTATTTAAAACTAATGGAAAAGCATCAACATCTGCAAATTCTTTAAATAATATGGATTTACCTTCCATAACTGGTAGTGAAGCTAATGGACCTATATCACCTAATCCTAAAACAGCTGTACCATCAGAAATTACAGCAACTGTATTCCATTTTCTTGTATAAGTATAAGCAGCATCAGGATTTTTATATATTTCCCTACATGGTTCAGCAACTCCAGGGGTATATGCTAAGGTTAAATCTTTTTCATTAGAGATTTTACAATTAGACTTAATTTGAAATTTACCTTTCAATTCTTTATGGTACTTTAAAGATTCTTCATAAATATTCATAGAACTACTCCTTTTAATAAATACTAGTATATTAATTATACGAATTATATATATATAATGCAAAAAAATATTCGCAAATTAGTTGAAACTTTTTTTTGGCTTTGTTAATATTAATTGTATTAATTTTTTTAAGAGAACTATACATGTTCTTTAACAAGGAGGCAAATTATGTCAGCATTTGTTGTTTTAGGAGCTCAGTGGGGCGATGAAGGGAAAGGGAAAATGACTGATTATCTTGCAGAAGAAGCACAGGTAATAGTTAGATTCCAAGGAGGTAATAACGCAGGTCATACTGTTGAAGTTGGAGAAAAGCAATATAAGCTTCATTTAATACCATCAGGGATATTATATGATAATAAGCTGAATATTATAGGTAATGGAGTTGTTGTTGATCCTAAAGCCTTATTTACAGAAATAGATTACTTAGAAGGTGAAGGCGTTAAGGTCACACCAGAAAAGCTTATTGTAAGTGATAGAGCACATGTTATTATGCCATACCATAAAGTATTAGATAATTTAAAGGAACAAGCAAGAGGAAAAAATGATATTGGAACAACTGGTAAGGGAATTGGACCATGTTATACTGATAAATTTGAGAGATCTGGAATTAGAATTTGTGATTTAATAGATGAGGAAACTTTTAAAGAAAAATTAAAAGAAAATATTGAAGCTAAAAATAAATATATAGTTAATGTTTTAAATGGAGAAGCATTAAGCTATGAAAATATTCTTACTGAATACTTAGAATTAGCTAATAGATTAAGACCATACGTACAAGATACATCAGTTAAGCTTTATGATGAAATTAAAGCAGATAAAACTGTTTTATTTGAAGGAGCTCAAGGTATGTTACTTGATATAGATTATGGAACTTATCCATATGTAACTTCTTCAAATACTACTGCATGCGGAGTGGCTAGTGGCTCAGGAATAGGACCAACTATGGTTACTAATGCTGTTGGAATAGCTAAGGCTTATACAACAAGAGTTGGTAAGGGGCCATTCCCAACTGAATTAGATAATGAAATTGGTGAGTGGATAAGAGAAAAAGGTCACGAGTATGGAGTAACTACAGGTAGATCTAGAAGATGTGGATGGCTTGATGCTGTTATTTTAAAAACAACAGTAAGAGTTTCAGGATTAACATCATTATGTGTTACTAAGATAGATACATTAGCTGGACTTGAGAAGTTAAAGATTTGCGTAGGATATAAATATGACGATAAGGTTATAGATTATTTCCCAGCAAGTTTAAAAGATTTAGCAAAATGTGAACCAATATATGAAGAGTTTGAAGGTTGGGGAGAAGAAGTAGCTGAAGCTAGAAGTTATGATGAACTACCTTTAAATGCTAAGAAATATTTAGAAAGAATTGAAGAGTTAACAGGAACTAAGATTTCTATAGTAGGTGTTGGTCCAAGAAGAGATCAAACTATTAGAGTTACAAAAGAACTATAAGGGTAATATATTAAGCCCCTTAGATTTAATTAATTATTAAGTCTAAGGTGGTTTTTTTTATTTTATTTCAATATATTTTACCAATTATTGATAAAAAAGAGCGATATGCATATATATTTTAATGATAATTAAAATCAAGTGATAACACTTATTGGACGTATTTCCATAAAAGTGGTAAAGTATACATAATAATTACTATATAGTAAATAAAAATATTTTACAAAATTTAATAAAATTTAGTGTGAAGGGGTGACAGTTATGACAATAGTAAGAAAATTTATCGATGATAAGAAGAGGGAGCAAAAGAAGCACAGAAATAAAGAGTTAACTTTAGCAATGGCTTTAGGAGCTACTGTTGGAGTCTTAACTGGAATTACTGTGAACTCTAAATCTGACAAAATAAATAAAACATTTAAGAAGATAAAAAGTAAGAATACTGAATATATAAACAAAGGAAAAAATAAATTACAAGATTTACTTAATGAAAAGAAAGTAGAAATAAAAAGCATTAAATCAGATTTAAAAAATGATTTTAATAATGCAAAGGATAAGGCAGAAGATATTAAAGAAATATTAGATGATAAAATAGATAAGAGTAAAGACGAGCTTAAGAGTATATCTAAAGAAACTGTAAAACAGGTAAAAAAAGAGATTAATAAAAACTAGGAGGTGCAATTAATGGGATTTTTAAGATGGTTAGGCGGAATAGTAGTTGTAGTTTGGCTATTAGGTTTATTATTTAAAATAGGTGGAGGCTTAATAAACATATTATTAATCGTCGCAGCAATAGTTTTTATAGCCGACTTTATAACTAGTAGGAAAAATAATATAAAATAAAATTTATTAAAATATAGCTGTGTTAGATTCATTATAATTCAATCTAACACAGCTTTTTATATTATAAATATAACTATTATATAGGATGTTTATATAAAAATAGGAAATATTTTTATATAAATTTATAAAAAAAGTAAATTATTATGATAATATTAATATATATATTATAGAAAAAAATTAGGGGTGATAAAGTGGAAACAAGAAATTATAATAGGTTATCAGTTTCAGAAATACTATCAAGATCTTTTAATATTTTAAAGGATAATATACTAGAAATATTAAAAGTAATAGGAATATTTATTGTTCCAGCAACAGTAGTTACAGTGGGTGTTATTTTTGGAATATTACTAACTAGCTTTTTTAGATTTGCATTAATGTCTTCATATATGGATATAGAAGATGTTTTTGCCATGATGAGTTTTGGCAGCTTCTTTTTAGTTATTATTATAGGAATAATATCTTCATTGGTAATAGCTTATGCTAATGCAGTGATTACTAAGATTATTGATGATGCTAATAAAGGAAATCAAGTAAGTTGGAGATCAGCAAATAGTTATGTTTGGGAAAGAAAATGGAAGGTTGTAGGCCTTAATGTTTTGGTTTGGCTAATATTTTTCTTCTCTATAGTATTATTTGTTATTTTGGGAGTTTTATTATCAGCATTAACTTTAGGAATAGGATTTATAATTTTTATTCCTGCAATAATAGCTATATCTGTTATGATTGCTCCATTATGGGGTGCATTTAATTCAATGCTCATAGTTAATGATATAAATATTACTGATTCTATAAGAGAAACATTTTCATTATTTAGAAAGGGATATTTCTGGTCTACAGTTGGTCATTTTGCTGCTATTTCAGGTATAACTATAGGAATTGGAATATTATTAAGTCTATTCTCAGCGGTACCATTCTTAGGAATATTTATTGTTGGTGTTGGTCAAATTCTTATACAAATATATATAATAGCATATATAACTATTTATATTTTAGATAGGACCAAGCCTATAGATAGCTATAATAATTATAGTAATTTCAACAGTAATTATAATTATGATGGAGCAAATAATAATTATGATGGATTAAATAATAATTATATTGATTTAGATAATAGAAAAGTAGATAGTAATAGCAACATTGAAGAAAATAATAACTCTATACAAGAGAGTAATGATGAGAATAATAAGGATGACGATAGTGGGTTCATTGATCCTATAAACTAGCCTTTTAGGAAGAATCAATGCAAGAGTTTAATATTTAACTAGAGATACTATATTAGAACTCTGTAGAGATACAGAGTTCTAATCTTTAATATAGGAGGAGATACTATGGGGAAGCGTTTTACTAAAGAATACGAATTACATTATTATGATGTTGATAAGAATTTAAGGGGAAACATGTCAACAATAATAAACATTCTATCTGATATAGGAACTAAACAATCAGAAGAATTGGGATCAGGTATGAAGGATCTTTTGGATCAAAATATGACTTGGGTATTCTATAATTATCATGTTAAAATTTTTAGAAGTCCTGTGTATGGAGAGAAACTATATGTAACAACAGAACCTGCAGGATTTAAAAAATATTATGCTTTAAGAAACTATGAAATAAAAGATAGTAATGGCAATATAATTGTTAGTGCTAATGCAATTTTTCTATTGATTAATTTAGAAAAAAGAAGAATGATTAGAATACCTGAAGAACAATATGAGATCTATGGAGTTAATGGTGACTTAAAGGGAGATTTTAAGATTCCGAAGTTAGAAAGATTAGAGGAATTTAAATATGAAGAAAGCTTCAAGGTTAGATATACAGATATTGATTCAAATAATCATGTGAATAATACTAAATATGTTGATTGGGCTATTGAAACTCTACCTGAAGATATAGTTAACAATTATGTATTAGAAGAAGTAAAGGTAACTTTTGAAAAGGAATGTAAATATGGACAAGAAGTGAGAGTATTAACAGATGTAAGACAAGAAGAGGGTGGAGCATTAGTTACTGTTCATAAGATAGAAACTAGTGATAATAAGGAACTTACGAGGTTAATTGGATGCTGGAGGAAGTGTTAACTTAACACAATTTTAATTAGATAAAGTAAAGGGGTCTACCTTAGGGTAGACCCTTTATTAATTACAAAAAAATAATAACAGTGCAGAAGATAATTTATTATAGATTATAAATAAATATATAAGTGAACTAATTATGATTTTGCTATATTATTAGCAGCAAAATATCCAGAACTCCAAGCCCATTGTAGGTTAAATCCACCGCAATCACCATCTACATCTAATATTTCTCCAGAGAAATATAGATCTTTAATTAATTTAGACTCAAGAGTATCTGGTTTTACTTCTTTGGTATTAATTCCTCCAATGGTTACTTGAGCTTGATTAAATCCATTAGTATCTACACAAGTAAACTTCCAAGCTTTTAATATATTAATTAGATTTTTCTTTTCTTCCCAAGTTAATTCATAACAAGGCATATGCAGGTTAGATATATTTGAAGCCTTTAAAATAGTTGGGATAAGCTTTTTATTAACGACTCCTATTAACGAATCAATAACAGGTCTATGAGATAAAATACCAAAGTGACATTCTATAAAGTTTTCGATTTCTTTAAAATCCTCATTAGGCATCATATCAACGATAATTTCTACTTTTTTATTTTTTAATAAAGCCTTAGAAGCATGGCCGGAAAGTTGTAAAATAGGAGGCCCTGAAATTCCGTATTCAGTAAATAGAATCTCTCCAAATTCTTTTCTTATAGGTTCATCATTTACTAATAAAGTAGCAAAACCATCGAATTTAACTCCAGATATAGACTTTAAATAAGGGCTATTTAATTTTAATTGTACTATGCCCGGTACAGTATTTATTATTGAATGACCTAAAGATTTTGCAAGGTTATATCCAGAACCATCTGAACCTGTTTTTACAGCAGATTTTCCACCACAAGATAAAAGTAATTTATTACATGTGAATAACTTTTTTTCTTCATTATTTGTGGATAATTTAAATTTTTTGTCCTTGTGGATAGTTTTCACTTTACATTCTGTGTATAAAGGAATACCTCTATCTTCTAGAGATAGTCTTAGGATATCAACTACTGAAGAAGATTGAAGTGACTTAGGATATAATTTCCCGTTTTTTAATTCAACAATAGGTAAACCTAATGATAGAAAAAAGTTTTTAGTATCTTCCACGGAAAGAGAAGATAAAGCTTTAGTAAAGAAACCAGAATTTTCACTGTGATAATTAAAGAAAGGAAATGAAATAGTGTTATTTGAAATATTACATCTACCATTACCAGTAGTAAGAATTTTTTTGCCTACTCTATCATTACCTTCAATAATTGCTACATCTAATCCAAGATCCTTTGCAGTAATTGCAGCAAATAATCCGGATGCACCACCACCAACTATAATTAAATCATGATGAATCATAAATAAATCTCCTTATAAAGATAAACTTGCGTTTATTATTGTGATATAATAGATTATAATATATTTCAACTAAATAATTAAGGATTTTAATTTAGTATAAATTGATTATTTTACTAGGTTTTCTAAGGATAATAGCAATGTAATTTAAAAATAAAAAAAAAGTTATTAAAAAGTGTTGACACTATATTAAAATTTATGTATTATAGTTAATGTGCTCGCGGGAACAAACCTGTGAGAAAATAAATATGGCTCCTTGGTCAAGCGGTTAAGACACCACCCTTTCACGGTGGTAACAGGGGTTCGATTCCCCTAGGAGTCACCAAGTACGGAAGCATAGCTCAGCTGGGAGAGCATCTGCCTTACAAGCAGAGGGTCACAGGTTCGATCCCTGTTGTTTCCACCATATTGGCTCAGTAGCTCAGTTGGTTAGAGTGCCGGCCTGTCACGCCGGAGGTCGAGGGTTCGAGCCCCTTCTGAGTCGCCACTTTAAATTTTAAAAAACAAATATGGCTCCTTGGTCAAGCGGTTAAGACACCACCCTTTCACGGTGGTAACAGGGGTTCGATTCCCCTAGGAGTCACCAAGTATGGAAGCATAGCTCAGCTGGGAGAGCATCTGCCTTACAAGCAGAGGGTCACAGGTTCGATCCCTGTTGTTTCCACCATATTGGCTCAGTAGCTCAGTTGGTTAGAGTGCCGGCCTGTCACGCCGGAGGTCGAGGGTTCGAGCCCCTTCTGAGTCGCCATTTTAAAATTTAAACTTTACATTGTGCTGGCATGGCTCAACGGTAGAGCAGCTGACTTGTAATCAGCAGGTTGTAGGTTCGATTCCTATTGCCAGCTCCAAAATTTCATGGCTCCTTGGTCAAGCGGTTAAGACACCACCCTTTCACGGTGGTAACAGGGGTTCGATTCCCCTAGGAGTCACCAAATATGGAAGCATAGCTCAGCTGGGAGAGCATCTGCCTTACAAGCAGAGGGTCACAGGTTCGATCCCTGTTGTTTCCACCAATATTGGCTCAGTAGCTCAGTTGGTTAGAGTGCCGGCCTGTCACGCCGGAGGTCGAGGGTTCGAGCCCCTTCTGAGTCGCCATTTAAATTTATTAATTTACTTTACGCTGGCATGGCTCAACGGTAGAGCAGCTGACTTGTAATCAGCAGGTTGTAGGTTCGATTCCTATTGCCAGCTCCAAAAAAGCTTTAGATTATTCTAAAGCTTTTTTTTATTATATATTTTAATATAAAAATATAAACTCAAGCTAAAAAACTTGAGTTTATATAAGTAACATATAAAATCCTACATTTTATCTTCTTCTTAAATTTGATTGTATTCTAATATCTTCATTATAGAATTTATATAATTTGAAATTTCCTATTAATCTAGAAGCTATTCTTTCTGTATAAGTAACACTTATTTCATTTAAGCTAAGATTTGTAGAAATAATCATTTTTCTTTTCTTAAGCAATTTTTTATTTAAGAAGTTAAAGAATTCAGTTGCAGTAAATTCAGTAATTTGCTCAGTACCTAAGTCATCAATAACTAGTAAATCGCAATTTAAGAGTAAATCTTCTAATACAGAGTTATTTTCTAATTTAATCTCTCTTAAATTTTTCATTAACTCATCAACAGTTCTGTAAACTACTAAATATCCTGAATCTAATAAGCTTTTAGAAACACAGCAACTTAAAAAAGTTTTACCTGTTCCAGAATTACCATAAAACAATAAATTATCATCTGAATTTTTGAAGTTAGGAAGATATTCTTGAGTTAAGTATTTAAGTATATTCTCCATATTCTTTCTTGGGGAGAATTTATCTTGCTCATTTAATTTGTGAGTAGAAAATAATGAAATATTAAAATTATCGAAGTTGTTATTTAGTAATGATGATTTTAAGTCAGAATCTTTATAATAAAGGTTAACTAATTTCTGTTTATAACATGAGCATCTATTTATTCCGATATAGCCCTCATCTTTACATTTAGAACATCTATAGTGAAGATTTAGATAATCTTGGTTATAACCATTTTCAACTAAGGCTTCACATTTTTTAAATCTTAATTCCGTAATTTCATCTCTGTACTTATTTAATGTAGACTCATCCATACCTCTTAAAATATCTAGGGATAATTTAAGAGATTTTTTCTGAATTGAATTATCTAGTTCTAATATTTCAGGATGAAGTCTTTCTATTTCTTTTCTTCTATTTTCTAAATTAGTTTTTTCATCGTTTCTTATTTTTTCATAAATTAATGATAGTTCTTTTTCATATCCTTTAATCATCATTATCCCATCCTAATAATTTCTTTTCTAAGGCATCATAATCATAGTCACGACCTTTAAAGTTATCGAACCTTAGTTTTGGTTTACTATTTGTCTTTTGGTTATTATAGTTTTTCTTTGCAGATGAATTTTTAAATGAAGCTTCTTTCTTTTCTATATCTTGCATAGTTCTTAAATTGTCTTTGTTCCAACTTGATAAAATTCCATCTATATACTTAAAGTCAGCTCTGTTTAGTCTTTGGAAGCAAATATCACAGGCTTTCTTTATTATGTCTAAGGAATAATTATAAGTTGAAGTCCATTTTTCAAGCATATCTTCTTGAGGCTTCATAATATCTGTATTTCGAATTCCTAGGAATTTTAATATTTCTCTATAAGTAACCCATTTGTCTTCATTTTTCCTTATATAACTTTGAGCTGCTTCAATAGTAGTAATATTCATCTCTTTCCAAGCTAATGCGACCTTTTCTATATATCTAAAATTATTTTTTCCTTTAGATAAGCAGAATTCAATTAATAATAGTATTAACTCAGGTGAGAATTTATAATCTTTTTTCCAACTAATATATATTTCAACTTCGCTAGGGGATAGTGGTCTTCCGAGAAGTTGGCTAATATCTTTAAGCATACCACTATTGGATGAATCAGTTAATTCTTCAACTAAGTCAAATTTTTCTATCTTTGTAGTATCATCATTAGTTAAGTCTACAAACTCTATATGAAAATTACCCATTTTATCTATTGGGACTAGTTTAACTATCCCTTCTTCTTGCCAGTAATTTATTGCATTAATAATATCTGATTCTAACAGGTCTAAAGAAGTAGCTAATACTTGAGCGTTAACTCCAAATTCACTTGCAAAATTATATTTAAGCATTAATAAATAGACCTTAATAAATTCGCCTCTAGCCTTTGGCATGTATTTTTCTAAGAAAATATTGCTAACAGGAGTAAAATCAAGAGGCTTAGATTTAAACATAAAAGTACTCATAAATACATTTACCTTTCTAAAAGTAATATTACAATAAGTTAATTATAGCAAAGTGGAAGGTGAGCCTCAACATAACTAGATAAATATAAAAAGGAATATTATTTGTATTTTTGGTAAAACTAATAAATGGATTGCTTAACTAAGAAAAAAAGGAGATATTATGAATATAAAGGAAGACTCGGAAAGGCATTTTAAATTTTTAAAATTTATAGCCTTAAGTTTAATAACAATAATCATTACTTTAAACTACAACTCTTTAAAAGTTAATGCTATGGTTAATGATAATACAGATGTAAAGTCTAATAATATAATCTTTTTAGAAAATAAAGCTGATGATAATATATTAGATAATTTAGTAGTTGCATTAACAGGGAAGGTTTTTGGATATGAAGTGATTTTAAATGATGATAGAATTGGATATACCTTTATTGAAAATAATTTAAATGATATAAAAGAATCAATTTTAAATGAGTATATAAACGAAAAGGGTATAAAAAGAGATAGTATTATATCTTATGAAGTAAATATGAATTTAGAGTTAAAGAGGAATAGATTTGATGTAGAATTACTTCAAACTAATGATGAAGTGGTAAAATTTTTATATGATATAGCTAAAAAAGACAAAGATATAATTAATATTACTGTAAAGTATATTAAAGAAGATGTTTTAGAGATTAAACCAAGTACTTTAATAATCCCAAGTGACAACTTATACTTAGGAGAGAGTAAGGTAGAAGAAGGTACTAATGGATTAAATAAAATAACAAAAGAAGTTACTGCAGATATAGATAAAGAGATACAAAGTAAAATAATAAAACAATCAGTATTAAAAGAAGAAGTTAGTAAGAGAATTTATAGAGGTACTAGAAACCCTTATGAATACGGGGTGGCCTTTTTATCTCATCCTACAAGAGGAGGATATATGACTTCAGGTTATGGAGAGAGATGGAACTCATTCCATAAGGGAATTGATATTGCAGGAGACATAGGAGATGATGTTATTGCTGCCATGGATGGTGAAGTAATATATTCACAATATAACGACGGAGGATATGGAAATTTAATAATAGTTAAGCATGAAGATGATATGGAAACATATTATGGTCATTTAAGCGAAAGCTATGTAGAAGTTGGAGACAAAATTAAAAAAGGTGATATTATTGCTGCTGTTGGAAACACTGGATTTAGTACTGGTCCCCATTTACACTTTGAACTTAGAGTAAGTGATGAACCTGTAGATCCAACAAGTTATATAGTTCAATAAAAAATTAGGTAAATATTATATTCATACTTAAGGTTACACTAAGTAAATAAAATATAATATTTACCTATTTATTTTATAATAGATTTAATATTAATGACTCCATCACCTTGATGATTTTTAGGAATATCTATAGGTTCGCAGGAAACTTTTAATAGTGATGATACATCTTTAGGTGTTAAACTTTCATTATCTGAATATATTAAAGCACATACTCCAGCTACAAAGGCTGCTGCTAAGGATGTACCTGTAAAAGAACTATAAGAAGTATCTAATTTTGAAGGATATAATTTATTTCCATCTTTCTCTGATATATAATTTGTATCACTATTCAAAGAAACTATATTTACACAAGCGGCACAAAAGTTAGGTTTTGTGCTTTTTTTTGTTGGTCCGACTGATGAATATAAATATGATTTTACATTTGCTGTTGAATCATAACCTGAAACTGTAATGCAGTTATTGTTAAGGGCTATGCCTGTTATGGATCCATCTAGATTAATATTACTTCCACTAGGTATAATGCAAGTAATATTTTTATTATTTATTAATGTAACCATATTATTGAATATATTTTGTATAAAAGAATTATACTTTAATAGCTCGAAGGGCATGCAAAGGACTTTTACATTGCCTTTTTCTCCTTCATTTAAAATTAGTTTCATAGCATACAATATGTCTGAAATATATCCTTTTCCACTTTGATCAAAGGCTTTATACGAATATATTTTACTTTCTGGTGCTATTCCTGTGTAAAGTCCATTAGATTTATTGCCATTAGCAGCTATTATTCCAGCTATTGAAGTACCATGTCCATTATCATCATAAGGATATTTATAATAATTAACTAAATCTATAAAAGAAGCTATTCTATTATAGGGACTTATTAAATCATGATGAGGGTAAACACCAGAATCTATTATAGCAACTCCTATTCCTCTTCCTTTATTCTTTATATTTTTGTTATTTAGTTTAGCTTTATTTGCAGTAGTGACACTTATACCGCATAAAAATAAGTACTCATCGAAACATATATACTCAATTTCTGGATATTCTAAGAGTCTATTAATGCCTTTTGAATTCAAGAGTGCTGATATTAATAGACAAGGTTCTATGTGATTAATTACTTTTCCTTTATAAGAAGATATTTTTTTTATTATACTATCTTGAAATCTTTTATATTTTATAAGAATCCTATAATTATTATAAGGATTCGCTTTAATACATTCTTTCAGATTTTGTTCAAGTTTTTTATTAAAAGAAAACATACTATACTCCTAAAATTGATTACAGTATATAGTATATTAATGGGTGTTCTTTTGTTAATATAATAAAATGTTATAAATAAAATAGTAAGAATACTTTATTTATAAAAATAAAAAAGCCTTCAACATTGAAGGCTTTTCTATTACATATTTATAAATCCATTACTAATTTTAGAATCTGAATATCCTAGTGTAATTCCTAAGCTAATAAAATCTTCAAGTAGAGTTATGTAATGATCTTCAGAAGGTGAAATTATTAAATCATTTAGATCTATAAATAAATTTAAAAATTGGTCACTTAAACAATAATCATTTGGTTTTATTGGAACTTCAATAACATTATCATAACCTTTATCAATACCAATAGAGATTATATTGGAAAAACAATCTATATATCTTAAAAAGGTACTATCCTTATCAAAATTAATATCTTCATCAATCCAATATTTGTAGCATTTTGTGTTAGCAGCTAGATGACTTAGTTTTGTGTGTAATTCCAGATGTTTTCTAGCTGAAATTTTGTACTCACTTAAACTTTCATCGATTATTATCTTACTGTTTCTTTCTCTTTGAGCTTCAAAAAAAGCTTTAATGTTCATAAATATCCCCCTGTTTTTAAGGATTTACTATATTATATTTTACAAAAATATTTTGAAATTGAAAAGTGAGGGAAAACGAATACAGAAAATAATTTTAAAAATATTTTAAAAAATAATCTTAGATACACTATAGTAACTAAGATTATACATAAATAAAGTTAATTTATTATATTTACAAGTATAAGTTCTTCTTTAAAGGATAGCTCTTAATTAGTGTTTCTCTTTTATTATTTGAGAATTTCCATAATTCAATTCTATCTACTTTTAAAGTTTCGCATTTTTCTTTTAAATTTATTTCTCCATCTAACTTTTTAGAATCCTTTGGGATAAAATTAAGGTTGGCAAGAGAAATATGCATTTGGTTTTCCTCAGTTTCTTCAGGTACATTAAAACCATATAGTTTTAATGTATCACTCATTAGTCTATTTAATCTTTTGATATATCCAACGTCTTCTATTTTCATGTTCAATGTTTTTTGAGCTTCAGATACTGAAAGATGAGGAGATAATTGAACCTTAAAATTCTTATAAGGCTTAACTATTTTATCCACTACAACATCTAGTTTATCTATATTAGGATTTTCTATGACTTCTAATGGTATATAAGGCGTTGGAGAATTTCTATTTGCTCTAAATTTTTTAGATAAATTCCTTTGAATAGGAGTTAAATGCTTATATGATTCATCATCAAATAATGCAACTAAGTAATACTTCATAGTTTTGGCCTCTCATATCAATATTAATATACGAAATTTACTCATATATAAACTTTTTATAAATTATAACATATTACAGAAAATTAAGAAAGATTATATAATGAAAACTTTTCTTACAAGATGCAGTAAAAAAGCCTTATTGGAAGAAAAAACTCTATTTAAATAAATATATTTTATGTTATAATGATTATTGTAAGTTTTTTAGAATGTTACACAACAATGGATAATAGTTGAAATAAAAGGAAATATTAATATATATAAATAGTGATAAGGGTGAAACGGATGGAAAAGTTAGTTATAAATGGAGGAAAAGCATTAAAAGGTTCTGTCGATATTAATGGTGCAAAGAACTCAGCGGTTGCTATATTGCCAGCGGCTATAATGGCTAGTGAAGGAAAGTGCATTATTGACAATGTGCCAGATATTGAAGATGTTCATTGTCTTGAAAGAATCTTGGCTAGTCTTGGATGTTCAGTTAATAAAATAGATAACAATACTTTAGAAATAGACGCAAGTGATGTTACAAGAGTTGAGGCTTGTACTGATGATGTTAGGAGAATGAGAGCTTCTTATTATTTTATAGGAGCTTTATTATCAAGATTTAAAAAAGCTAGAGTAGAACTTCCAGGGGGATGCCCTATAGGGGTTAGACCTATAGATCAACATATAAAAGGATTTGAAGCATTAGGTGCAAAAGTAACAATAGAGCATGGTGCTGTTACTGTTGAAGCAGAAAATCTTCATGGAGCAAATATATTCTTTGATGTAGTTACAGTTGGAGCTACTATAAATGTAATGATAGCAGCTACTTTAGCTGAAGGAACTACTATATTAGAAAATGTAGCAAAGGAACCTCATGTTGTAGATGTTGCTAACTTCTTAAACTCTATGGGTGCAGATATTAAAGGTGCAGGAACAGATGTTATAAGAGTAAGAGGTGTTGAAAAGCTTAAAGGTTGTAATTATAGTGTTATTCCAGATCAAATTGAAGCTGGAACTTTCATGATTGCAGCTGCAGCAACTAAAGGTGATGTTACTATAAAAAATGTAATACCTAAGCACTTAGAATCTATAGCAGCTAAACTAATTGAAATGGGAGCTATAGTGGAAGAGGGAGACGATAGCGTTAGAGTATATGTTGAGGGAGATTTAAAAGGAGTTAATGTTAAAACAGCTCCATATCCTGGATTCCCAACAGATGTTCAACAACCTATGTCAGCTCTACTAAGTACAGTACCAGGAAAGAGTTTAATAGCAGAAAGTATCTGGGAAAACAGACATAAACATATAGATGAGTTAAAGAAGATGGGCGCAACAATAAAGGTTCAAGGAAGAACAGCAATAATAGAAGGTAGTGAAAAACTAGTTGGAGCCAAAGTTATTGCAACTGATTTAAGAGCTGGAGCAGCAATGGTTATCGCAGGTCTAGTTGCAGATGGAGTTACTGAAATATCAGAAATTGAGCATATAGACAGAGGATATCCTCATATTGAAAATAAGTTCTCTAGCTTAGGAGCAGATATTACAAGAGTAGTAGAAGAGTAGTATCTGATGGGGGATAATAAGATGAAGTTTTGTCCATTATACAGTGGAAGTAGTGGAAATAGTATTTTTATTGCTTCTGATAATGCAAAAGTACTAATAGACGCAGGTCTACCAGGTAAAAAGATAGATGAAGCGCTGAAGAATATTGGGGAAGACCCAAGTAAAATAGATGGAATATTTGTTACTCATGAACATTCAGACCATATAAAAGGAATAGGAGTATTATCTCGTAAATATGATATTCCTATTTTTACTAATGCTGATACTTGGTCTGCAATGGAAGGTAGCATAGGTAAAATAAAGGAACATAATATTAAAATTATGGATAGAAGGTCTACTATTTCTATTAAAGATATAGATGTAATTTCTTTTAATATTCCTCATGATGCAGTAGCACCAGTTGGATATACTATTCATAGTAATGGCAAGAAGGCTAGTGTAACTACTGATTTTGGAATATATACTGAAGAGATAAGAGACAATATTAAGGATTCAGAAGTTATATTGCTTGAAAGCAATCATGATATTAATATGTTGAAATTTGGACCTTATCCATATGCTTTAAAAAGAAGAATATTAAGTGAAGTAGGTCATTTATCAAATGAAGATTGTGGTAAGGCTGTAGTAGACTTAATTAGATATAAGCAAAATAAAAAAATAATCCTGGGTCATTTAAGCGGTACTAATAATCATCCAGATTTAGCTTTAGAAACTGTTATCGGAGTTCTAAGGGAACATAACATACAGCAAAATGTAGATATTGATTTAACTATGGCAAATAGGCATAGCCCAAGTGAAGTTATAGTATTATAATCAATTATATAAATTTATATACCACGTAAAAAGGAGAATGAACATGAGCTTATATAAACAATGGACAGATATGGTAGTTGAATATGTAAAAGCAAGAGGAGAAGAGGCTTTTTGGGATGAATATATGAAGATAGAAACAGCTCTATATAAAGAGATCCTAGGAAAGCATACTGAAAAGTTAACTTGTACAATTAAGGATTTAGCTAGCAATCAAAATACTACTGAAGAGTTTATAATGGGATTTATTGATGGAATTAATGATAGTTTAAAAAATCCTTTAGATTTAGAAGCATTAACAGCTGATGAAGAAATTACATTAGAAGTTGATTTAGAAAAGCTTTATTTCAATATGTTAGATGCTAAGGCTGAATACTTATATACTTTATCTCAATGGGATGGAATTTTCTCACCAGAAAAGAGAAAAGAAATTCAAAAGAAATATAGAGAATCTATAATAGTAAGAAATGAAAATAAAATTGGTAGAAACGATCCTTGCACATGTGGAAGCGGTAAAAAGTACAAAAAGTGTTGTGGAAAGTAAATAGAAAATAATAAAGGTGGAATGTAAGACAGTATAATTTATATAAGATTACATTCCACTTATTTACTTTATATAGATAATTAATGAAATATAAGTTCAATATAGAATAATAATTAAAATAAGATATCATAAAATTGTTAGAAATATCAATATATATAAATCATAATAAATCTGGGGGAGATAAATTATGGATCAAAATTTAAAATGGGTTAATGAACAAAGAATTCTTAGAACTATTGAAGCATTAGAAAGTAATAATATGAATGGATATCTAGTAGAAACTAGGGAAGATATTATAAATAAGATTTGTGAGCTAGTCAATGAAGGTGATACAGTTGCTTGTGGAGGATCTATGTCTTTATTTGAATGTGGAGTAATAGATCATTTAAGAAGTGGTAGATATAACTTCTTAGATAGGTATAAAGAAGGGTTAAGTAAAGAGGAAATAAAAAATGTTTTTAGAGAAAGCTTTTTTGCAGATGCTTACTTTGCAAGTAGTAATGCAATAACAGAGGATGGACACCTATATAATGTTGATGGAAATGGGAATAGAGTAGCAGCTATGCTATACGGGCCTGATAAAGTAATTATAATAGCTGGAGTAAACAAAATAGTAAAAAATATTGATGAAGCTGTAAATAGAAATAGACAAGTATCTGGACCAGCAAATGCAAAGAGGCTAAATAAACTAACACCTTGTACAAAGGTGGGGTATTGTATGGATTGCAGAACAAGTGATAGGATTTGTAGAGAGTTTACTATTATATCAAGTCAAGGTGATAAGGATAGAATGCATGTTATCTTTGTTAATGAAGAATTAGGATATTAATAAAATGTTTTTGTATCAAAAATTATAATATCAAATAATTATATTATATAGGAATTAATATAATAGGAGAGTATAATGTTTGATATATTGCCATTTTTGATGAATAATTTGCTGGGGAATAATACTAATGTTAATGGATTAAATAATAATTTAAATAATGCTCCTAATAATGATTTATTTAATACATTAAACAAATTAAATAATCCTACTAATAGAAATATAAATCCAAATAATAATATGAATAATTATCAATATAATACTTATTCAGATGAAAATAATATTTATGGAGTTTTTAGTAGTAGCTTTAGTGGAAGCTTTAGTAGTAACTTTAATGGTAGCTTTCAAGGGACTCCAAATATAAATAGCAATAATGTTATTGGTGGTACAATTGGTGGCTTTGGAGAAGCTTTTGCTAGTATTTTCAATCAAGTTTTTAATACCTTAGCATCAAATGAAGACCTAGTTAATAATATAGTAGACACTGTTTTAAATAATGAAGTTATTAGTACTATTATTGAGGCAGAGGAAAGTCAAGAAAAGAGTGAAGTATTAAATCTAGAATTTAAAGATTATGGTGATAGATATTTAATTGAGGGAGCCATTGAAGGGGTAGAAAAAAAAGATATAGATATTGATTATGATAATGAGCATATAAGTATTAAGGTAAAAAGAGATGCCCTAGAAGATAGATGTAGGACTATAAATATATTAGAAGAAAAAAATTATGTAGAGAAGAATTTTTTTGTTCCAAATGTAGATCTAGCTAGAATACAAGCTGTTTATAATTCAGATGTATTAAGAATCTACTTGAAAAAGAAACCGGAAGTAGATAAGGGTACTACCATTATAGATGTAGATAGCTATATAAATTAATAATAAAAAATAGTGAAAGAAGTAATTTGTTCCAAATTACTTCTTGTGATATAGGGTTAAAATTTATATTAAGTATTCTTTTAGTAGTAGCTAGAAGATTAAATATAATACAAAAATATTAAACTGATGAGGAGAAATTATGAATATTACAATAATATCTGTTGGGAAGCTAAAAGAAAAATATTTAAAACAAGCAATAGATGAATATTCAAAAAGATTAAGTAGATATTGTAAATTAGAGATAATTGAACTTCAGGATGAAAAGACACCTGATAATGCTTCTGAAAAAGAAGAGCTGCAAATTAAAGATAAAGAAGGAGAAAGCATATTATCTAAAATAAAAGATAATATGTATGTAATTGCTATGGACTTGAAGGGTGAAAATCTAACTTCAGAAAAATTTGCAGCATACATAGAAAATTGTGGAGTTATGGGAAACTCCAATATAGCCTTTATTATAGGTGGAAGTTTAGGTCTTTCTGAAAAAGTATTAAAAAGGGCAAATTATAAGCTCTGCTTTTCAAAAATGACATTCCCACATCAATTATTTAGAGTTATGCTTTTAGAACAAATCTATAGAGGCTTTAGAATAATGAAAGGTGAACCGTATCATAAATAAATGAGGTTTTTACTGAAATTGTAAATAGGTAAATTTTATTATAAGAATTAAGACTCTTACTTATATTCATATATAGGTGGGAGTTTTTATTTAAGTAAAGTAATTATATATAAGTAGGGGTATATAGGAATATCTACTTATATGAGAAATTTAATTGACATATAGTCTAATTATACTATAATAATTAATTGTAAACAGTCTAATTAGACTATTATTAATTACGTTAGTTTTAGATAAATAAAAGAAAGGATGAAAAAAGTGATTAAATCAGTTTTAATGTTAGGTCAGTCCAATATGGCAGGAAGAGGTTTTATTAATGAAGTTCCTCCAATTTATAATGAAAGAATACAAATGTTACGTAATGGTAGATGGCAAATGATGACTGAACCTATTAATTATGATAGACCTGTTTCTGGAATAAGTTTAGCAGGTTCATTTGCAGAAACATGGTGCTGTAAGAATCAAAATGATGTTATTGGATTGATTCCTTGTGCTGAAGGTGGAAGTTCAATAGATGAATGGGCTACAGATAAGGTACTTTTTAGACATGCGATAAATGAAGCTAAATTCGCTATGGAAATCAGTGAATTAATAGGAGTATTATGGCATCAAGGAGAAAGTGATAGTCATAATGGAAATTACAAAGTATATTATGAAAAATTACTTTTAATAATTCAAGCTCTTAGAAAAGAATTAAATATCCCAAATATTCCAGTTATCATTGGAGGATTACCAGATTTTTTAGGAAAAGAAGGGTTTGGAAAAAGTTGTACTGAATATAATCTTATTAATAAAGAATTAGAAAGATTTGCTTTAGAACAGGATAATTGCTATTTTGTTACTGCATCTGGTTTAACATCTAATCCTGATGGTATTCATATTAATGCAATTTCTCAAAGAAAATTTGGATTAAGATATTTTGAAGCTTTTTCTAATAAAAAGCATGTATTAGAGCCATTAATGAATGAAAGTGATTTAGAAAATTCAATTTGTTCAAGAGTACCTACTAAGACAGAAAAAATATATATAAAAAGTATGGATTTTGCATTAGGGAAACTAACATATGATGAATTTTTAGCACAAGTTACACTAATTAATAATGACTAAATATAGATAAAAAAGTAGTATACTATAAAGTAAAAATATAAAGGAGATAATATTTTGATACCATTATTAATTTTAGGTTTAATAAAACAAAATCCAGGTTCTTATGGATATGAATTATTATCATTAATGGAAGAGAGACATTACAAATATATAGTTAATTTTACTAAGGGGTCTTTTTATTATAATCTTCAAAAATTAGAGGAAAAAAAATATATTAAAAGAGTTGATAGGTTAGATAATGTTAGAGAAACTCAAAATTATATTATAACCGAACTAGGGAATAAAGAATTTGAAAAGTTAATGTTTAAGTATGGTTCTAAAACTGAGTATATAAATTTACCTTTTTATGGGGCAATGTTATTTTTTGATGAATATAAAAAAGAGAACTTAGAAAAAATAATAGAAATTCAAATAGAGCAAACTAAGGAAAAAATTTTTTTACTAGAAGAGTCTATTAAAAATGATAATAGTGTTCAGATGTATTTTAAAAAGATGATGGAAAATTCACTTTCTCATCATTTAGTGAATCTTAAATGGTTTGAAGAGTTAATAAAAATTTTATAAAAGGTTTTTTGTTAAAAGGTGCTAAGAAAGTAAAACTGCTTAATATATAAATATATATTATAGTTAAGAAACTTCTACATGTAATTAGATTACATATAGAAGTTTTTATATTTTAAGGAGGGTTAATGATGAAGAAAATTTATAAGAAAAATCAATTACTAGAAGTTAATAATATACCATCGGAAGTAATTGAAAGTATTAGAGAAACAATTGGAGTACTAAATGAAAATTATGGAGAAAATAGAGATATAGAAGCTGACTTAGGTGGATATGTACTTATAGCAGAAAATATCGTAGATATCGAAATACTGAAACAAGATAAGTTACAAGGGTTAATACCAGAATATACTGATATAATTGAGTGTAGTGAAGGAGTTAATTGGACTTCTTCACTATTTTTACTTTCTAGTGATTTTTCAATTGTAGTAGTAACAACAGAAGAACTTTCTAAGTTTCTAATAGAATAAGACAGGGAGGTTCAATAACATGAGTAAGAAGAGTGAAGAAAAGATAATAAAGGAAACTAAATATTGCAAGATAAGAAACCAAGTAAAAGTTGGAGCAGGAGAGTATACATACTCAATAGAGAAAATCTACATCAAAGAACTAAAGCGAGATGAAGTAAGGTTCTGTGTATACAAAGCAACTAGAAGAGGTGATGAAACATACATTCCAAGAAGTCTTGATGTAACAGAGCTAGAGCTAATAGAACTGATAAAAGAGTCAATAAGAGAGAAAGTATTTTCAGAAGAATTCATTGAAATGTTAAAACAAGAAATAAGTAAAATCTAAAAGTCTTAATTGCTATAAGAATAGTGATTAAGACTTTTTGCATTTAAATAAAAGTATAGAAAGAGGGAGTATAAATGTTTAATAAAGATAATGTATTCATTGCAGTTAATGAAGAAGTTTCTTCAATAATTCAGCAATATATAATAAGAGAAATTAAGAAGGTATTAGATAAATACAAGAGTATAGTAACAGAAGAAATAAGTAGTGTAGAAAAATTAATAAACAGCATAAGCAATGAAGAATTAATGGAAGAATTCCTAAATGATTGGAGTATGTCATTAAAAATAGCAAAAGAAATTGGAGAAAATGAAGTTGATGACAGGATAATTTCTATGTATCAAAATCTAAAATGTAATGGATTAGAAGAATTATCAATAGGTCATGTTATTAATTGGTGTAATGAGTTAGATGAACAAGGTTATGTAATGATTGATGATTATAGCATAATTTATAAAAGTTCAGCTAATCTAAAAGATATTGCAATAGAATTATTAGATGATATGCTTGATGATGCAATTCATGTTGATGCCTTAATAGATAAGGACTCACTAGTTGAATATTGGATAGAGCAAACAAGTAAAGAAGAGGTAATAGATGACTTAATTAGAGGAAATAATATTGAAGAACTATTAGGGCTTGTTCCAGAAACCATATATGAAGATGAATATAATAAATATTTATATTCTGAAATAGATTTTTAAGAGGTTATATCTTAGTTAATAAGGTATAACCTTTTTACTTTTTAGATAAAGATGAAAAACTAATAATAAGGAGAGAACTAAAGATGTTCAAGAAAGACAATAGATATGTAACAAGAGAGGTAAATGAAGAAGTAGATATAAGGTTGCAACTAATGATATGGTCTATGCTTGATAAGCTAAAAGATGAAGGAAATGTTGAACTGGATTACTTACAAATTTTCAAGATAAGAAAAGATGGTAATAAGATTGTAATAAATCAAAGTCAAGAAGTTCCTGAATATTCATACACATATGAAATAGAGCTAGAAGATATTCAGATAGATGATGAGATTAAGTTATATGTAATAGATAACGGAGTTGAAGGAAGTATTATATTATTTCCTTGGGAATATTAATGATAATGAGGAGAAAGTCATGGATATAGTAACAGTAATAAAGGTGCTTGGAACAGTATTAACAGTTGTAGCAACTTCAATAGAAGCAACAACTAAGAAGTAGTATTAAATAAGGTATCATCACAATTAATAAGAATAATAAATTAATTGTGATGATATTATAACAATAAGCTAATTTTTTTTATAACAATAATAAACTACTAGAAAATATCGTTGTAATAGTAGTGTCGATGTAACGATAGTGACGATATTTTCAGTGAGAATAAGATTGAGGAGAAAGAATAGAAGAAGTCCAAGTAAAGATGTAATTTATCTTGAACGTAGGGTAAATAGAAAAACTGTAACTACAATCAATCTAAGTACATCTAAAAAGCAACGTTAACACATCAGAAAACAGATATTTTAGAAAATGTGAATAAATGTAGCCATAGGAATGAAAAACTGCGAAGAGAGGATAAATTGAATGTTTTCTAAATAAGATGGTAAGCAATAAAGATAAATCAGTAAATAATAGCTTCATAACTATACAAGCGAGGATAACAAGGCATGAAAGACTATGAGATGGTGAAGTCATAGGAAATCCTAGGCTCAATAATTCCACTTGAAATCAAGGATAAGTCATAACATATAATATGTACAGGAAAAATCTAAATTCACTCAAAAATAAAAAGAATTGAAATGATAAAACATAAAAATAATGGAACTTGGAACTAGGGAATAGGAACTAAGGACTTGGGACTTGGAAAGAGTAACGGGGGGATAGGGGGGCTAAAGCCTTATAAAAAAATAAGAATTGAAATAGATTAATAAAAGTCTATTTCAATAAAAAATAAAATAAATAATAAGAGGTAAATATAATAAGAATAAGTAAATACAATAATAAAATAATTAAGAATAATTATAAATAAAAATAAATGATTAATAAATTTCAATAATAATAAGTAATAAATAAAAGATTATAACAATTAAAGTTACTGAATAATAAAGAAGATATAATAACTATATCAATTAATACTAATAGAATTAAGAAAATCCAATAAATAATAGATAATAATAGAAGGCGTTATAAATGTAATATAAAAGAAAGCATATAGAATAACCAAGATGTTATAAGTAATAATAAACAATAAGAATAAAAATAAAAAAGAGTAGATAAGTTATTTTCAATAAGTTGATAAGAACTAAATATAATAAGAAGTTATAATAACTATAATAATTGACATCAATAGAATTAAGAAAATCTAATAAAGTTACAATAGATAATAAAATCATAACAATAGATAGAGATAAAAATCTAATCTACAAATAAAGAGAAATACATCAGAAAGCAACAATAACATACTAGAAAACAGAGATTTCAGAAAGTGAGAATAAATAATAGCACTCAAAATAAAAACAACAAAGAAAGACTAAATCAACTGTTTTAATTGATGTAGTGAAATATATATTATAAATCTGATTGAAGAGTTAATGTTTCTAATAAAAGAAGCATTAACTCTTTTTATATTTTAGGAGGAGTAGATATGAATAAGTCAGATTATAATGGAGTATACGAAGAGTTAGTCGAATTACTAGGATTAGAAAATACATTAAAAATACATAAATATTTCAGAGGTCAACAAGTAAACTTTCCAATGAGATTATATTCTAAAGAGTATATAGAAGAATATCTTATAAAAAATTATAATGGTAAGAACTTGAAAGAATTATCTAAGAAGCTAGATTACACAACTAATTGGTTGAGGAAGATGTTAAATAAGATTGAATTTAGTTAAAGTAGTATTGGATTGATAGAGGTTGTAAGTAGGTCTAATTTAGGTTGAATAGCAGTAAAGAAAATCAATAAGTTGGACGTAAGGACATATTAAATTTCTAAATAGAGGTAAAAAGAGTTACATAAAAAGAGAATGTAAGTAAGAAAAGAGTGAAAGCTCTATGCGACCATACGTCCAAGAGCAATGAAATCAATAATTGAAGAAAAAGGTAATAAGTCCTAAATAGAACCAGAATCAACACCAAGATGTATAATTCCCGTAAATCCCGCAAACCCATAAAAAAATAATAGGTCTATAATAAATAGAAAAGAGAACTAAAAATAAATAAGTTTTTATAACAATAATAAAATCTTACGGGATTACGGGAAAAACGGGGAAGCAAGATGAATCCAATAATAAGAGCGTAATAAATGATTGGGGGAAAGGGGGCAAAGTAGTAGGGCTAAATAAAATTAAAAAATAAAAATTTATTTTTTATAAATAAAACTTTTTATCTACTTATCTACCTTTACCCCTTACTATCAAAGAATAATTGTAATAGAAAATATCGTCATAACCGTAGTACCGATAGTGTCGATATTTTCAGTAGAAATAAGTTAATGATTATAGGAGAATAAAAATGAATATAGATAAAGTAAATAAGATAGAACAGGTTGCTATATACTGTAGAGTAAGTACAATAGAACAAGCAGAAGAAGGATATAGTATAGATGAACAAGAAAGACTTCTAAGAGATTGGTGTAATAGGATGAATTACTCAGTTTATAAGGTATATTCAGATAGAGGAATAAGTGGTAAAGAGGTAAAAAATAGACCAGCACTAAAGGAACTTCTAAAGGATGCAGAGGAAAGAAAGTTTCAGATGGTGATTTCTTGGAAGATTAATAGGATAAGTAGAAAGCTTTCAGATGTTCTAAGGATAGTAGATATACTGGAGCAGAATAATATAGCTTTCAATTCTTATTCAGAGCAATTCGACAATAGTACACCAGCAGGAAAAATGCAATTCCAGATGATGGCATTGATAGGAGAGTTTGAGAGAGGAACAATAGCTCAAAATGTAAAGATGGGGATGTGTGCAAAAGCAAAATCAGGAGAATGGTGTGGAGGTAGAGTTTTAGGGTATGACCTAGTTCCTGTTGAGAATCAAGAAGGAGCTAAAAGAAGAAAGAATAGACTAACAATAAATGAGAAAGAAGCAGAAGCAGTTAGGTTTATTTTCAATGAATATGTTAATGGGAAGGGATATAAAGCTATTACTAATCAACTGAATAAGCTATGTTATAAGACTAAGAAAGGGAATGATTTTTCAGTAGGTTCAATACGAGAAATTCTAACTAACCCAGTATACATAGGAAAAGTTAGATACAATGTAAGACAGAACTGGTCAGAAAAGAGAAGAAGAAATATAAATGCTAATCCAATAATAACAGATGGAATACATGAAGCAATAATTGATGAAAAGCTATGGGATAAGGTACAATCAATCATGGAAAGTAAGAAAGGTAAGCCTTCAAGAATATATGATGGTGAGTATCCACTAACAGGAATACTAAAGTGTCCTAAGTGTGGGGCTGGTATGGTGATTTCAAGAACTACTAATAAGTTAGCTGATGGAACTAAGAAGAGAATAGCTTACTACTGTTGTGGAGCATGGAAGAATAAAGGTACAAGCGTATGTAATTCTAATACAATAAGAGTTGATAAAGCTAATGAGTATGTATTCAATAGGATTTCAGAATTACTTTCTAATGAGAAAATGGTTAAATCTATAGTAAATAACATTAATAAAGAAAGACATAAAAAGATAAGTCCAGCTAAGAAAGAGCTAGAAAGAATAGATAAGGAGCTTGAAAGGATAGATAGGAAGAAAACTAAGCTTTTTGAAGCATATGAAGAAGAGATAATATCTAAGGAAGAGTTCAAGGAGAGAAAAGATGAGCTAAACAAGAGAGCTAAAAGTCTTCAAGAGGAAAAAGAACCATTGCTAGTTACACTTTCAGATGACATAAGTGAAGAAATACCGTATGAATTCATAAAGAGTATATTAGAGAATTTCAGTAAAGTTCTAACAGAAAGTGCAACAAGAGAACAACAGAAGAAGTTACTTCATATGATAATATCAGAAATAACTATAAATGAAACAAGAGAAATAGATTCAATAAAACTAAAAATAAATGATAGCTTGGTTGACTATATAAGTAAAGAAGAAGGAGTGTCTATAAAGGATACTCCTTCTTCTTTTATGCTAAGAAATGTTGGAATGAGTGTATTGAATTTGGATATTACTATATAATAAATAAAGAAAAGTATTTATATAGTATATCTGTGATTTTCACAAATGCTACGTCAAAGGGGGGATTTTAGTTAGATGAGTTAATTAGAACATTTAGAGTGTTAATATTATATTAGTTAGTAAAAATATAAATAAACTTAAGATTTCGTAAGGATTTTTTTAAATTGATGTAAATTATATCTTCTATAATGAAGTTGAGATAAACAAAAAGGAGTAGAGGATATGAAAAGAGTATTTAAATCAATTTTAGGTTTTATAATAATAGTGTTATTATTTTTGTATGCAGTGGATATTACAAGCTATAATCATGGACAAGAAATCAATAGTAATATAAATAATATTTTAGTTTTAGTAAATAGAAAAAATGGATTAGATAAAAATTATATACCAAAGGATTTAAGCATACCCGAAATACCATTTTCTTATGGGGTAACAGATGAAGAAATGCATGTAGCAGGTGTTATGAAAGAACCACTGGAAGAGTTAATAAATGCAGCTAAAAAAGAAGGAATAACTTTAATGGGTAATTCGGGATACAGGTCTTATAGTTCTCAGAAGATTTTATATAACAATAGAGTAAGAACAGAAGGTAAAAAAAGTGCAGATGCATATGTAGCTAAACCAGGATTTAGTGAGCATCAAACTGGGTTATGTATAGATATTACAAATGAAGGTAGGTACTTTGTAGAAGGAACAGTAGAGGCTGAATGGCTTGAAAAAAACTGTAGTAAATTTGGATTTATTATAAGATATCCTAAGTATAAAAAAGATATCACCGGAATAGAATATGAGCCATGGCATATTAGATATGTGGGAAAAGATGTGGCACAATATATTTATGAGAACAAAATTACATTGGAAGAATACTTAGAATGTAAAGTGAGGAGATAATATGAAGTATAATAATATTCTTGTAGTAGATGATGAAAAAGAAATAAGAGATTTATTAGAAATAAACCTTAGAAGTGAAGGATATATTGTATTTAAAGCTAGTTGTGGAAAAGAAGCTTTAGAAATATTAAATAGAGAAGAGATTGATTTAGTAGTATTAGATATTATGATGCCAGATATGGATGGATTGGAAGTTTGTAAGAAGTTAAGAGAAAATAGTAATATTCCTATTTTAATGTTAAGTGCAAAGAGTGAGGATATGGATAAGATACAAGGAATAATGACTGGAGCAGATGATTATATATGTAAGCCTTTTAAGAGTTTAGAATTAATAGTTAGAATAAGAGCATTAATTAGGAGGTCGTACTTTTTAAATTCTAAAATAGAAATTTCTGATGATATTATTAATATTAATAATATGATTATAGATAAGAGAAAGCATAAAGTTGCGGTCAATGAAAAAGAAGTAGTACTTACTGCTAAGGAATTTGAAATTTTATATTTATTAGCTACTAATAGAGGAAGGGTTTTTAGTGCAGAGGAAATTTTTGAAAAAGTTTGGAAAGAGAAGTATTATCAATCCAATAACACAGTTATGGTGCATATGAGCAGATTAAGAGAAAAATTAGAACAAAACTCATATGGAGATAAAATAATACATACGGTATGGGGAGTTGGATATAAAATTGAAAAATAATATAATTATTCATTGTTGGATAAGACCAATAGGTGATATGGGAATATCAGCATTAGTAACATATATAATAGCAAGTTTAATTAGAGAAATAATAATTTTATTATATAGATACACAAATATTAAACTTATCATCGCTATATACAATATATGGAATGCATTGCAATATGAGGATATTGGGAGATATTTGTATATAATTGTAGGATTACCTTTATTTTTATTAATAAATTATGGTATAACCTATAAAAGAAATAAAGATTTAGCTACAATTATAGAAGAAACACAAATAATGGCAAAGGGAAATTTAGATAGGTTAATAGATATTAAATCATATGGATATATTAAAAGTTTAGTAGATAATATAAATAATATGTCAATGCAACTAAAAAAAATGATGATAGAGGAAAGAAGAGCTCAGAAAACCAAAAATGATTTAATAACTAATGTTTCTCATGATTTAAGAACTCCATTAACATCAATAATAGGCTATCTAGAATTTATTGATTCGGATAAATATAAAGATGAATTAGAACTTAGATATTATGTTGATATAGCATATAAAAAATCTAAAGATTTAAGTTTCCTTATAAATGATTTATTTGAAATAACCAAAATGCAAAATAGCAATATTGTTTTAGAAAAATCACAAATAAATTTGGTAGACTTATTAGGAGAATTAGTAGTTTATTTTAAATATGAGTTTGAAAAAGCAAATATGAAGGAAAGAATTAATTTTTCAGAGGATAAGTTAATAATTTATGGGGATGCAAGAAAATTGGTTAGGGCATTTGAAAATCTATTATCTAATTCAATTAAATATGGAAAGGATGGATATTACATTGATATTATAACAAAAGTTGAAGATTCAATGGCTGTTGTACAAATTATAAATTATGGGGAAGCTATACCTGAAATAGATTTACCTTATATATTTGATAGATTTTATAGAGTTGAAAAATCTAGGAATAGGGAAATGGGAGGGACAGGATTAGGGTTAGCAATAACAAAAAGTATTATTGAGTTGCACTGTGGCTTTATTTCAGCAAGTAGTGATGAAAATAAAACTATTTTTGAGATAAGATTACCACTAAGCTATAATGAAATCTAACAATAATCTTTTTTATTAAGCATTATAATAAAGCATGAAAAACCTCACTTACCATTGATACGGAGAACCGTACCACAAGTAAGTGAGGAAGTACTATTAAGCTAGTGTTTTCAATGGTTAACAATGTTTTTGCTTGTGAAAATACCGTATCAGAAGTAAGATCGAATTAAAAAAAGAGTATCTTAGAGAGGTTCACCAAAGTTCTAGAAGAAAGTGAAACTAGAGAGCGATAGAATAAGCTTTTACATAGTATAATATCAGAAATAATTATAAATGAATTTGAATAGGTTAGTTATGAAATATGAGATATCAAGCGGAGCGGTAGTATTTACGCGTAAAGAAAATAATATTTATTTTGCGATTGTAAAATCTTTAGAAGGATATTATGGATTTCCAAAAGGGCATATTGAAGCAAATGAAACTGAAGAAGAGGCTGCATTAAGGGAGATATATGAAGAAATAGGTGTAAGAGCACATATTATTAAAGGATTTAGAACAATAGATGAATATCTAATTCCAAATAAGAAAGATGTTATTAAAAGAATAATATATTTTGTTGCAGAGTATGATAAGCAAAAGCTATGTTATCAAGAAGATGAATTAGAAGGCGCTTATTTAATGAAATATGAAGAAACAATGAATGTACTTCAATTTGATAGTTCAAAAAGAATATTAAAGGAAGCAAAGACGTTTATTAAATAAGTTATAATTTATAGTGGTGATATTAAGACTTTTAAATAGAAAAAATTATATAGGTTTATTTTTTATAAAAATTTGATATAATATAAGTGAGATTCTAAATTTTTGATTTAGTAAATCGAGCTAATGCAAGGCTAAATAAGAAAAACTTAGTGCGACAACACTAAGCAATCCTTAGAACATTTATTTTGTTTTAGGGCTATTGGAAATATAATTGGTTATATAAACAAAATGATGCTAATCTTTGCGGGATGGAGCATCTTTTTGTTTGCTTTTAATTTCAATATCAAGACCAATAAATTTTACTGAAATCTTTAAATAATGAACAAAAAGATTATGTTTTAAAACTAATCTAATTATATAAATAACAACAAAGTTCTTTATAATTAATTCTAGCATATCCAATACCACCCCCTAACTATGATGAAGTATCACCAAATAGTCCAAGGGGGATAAAACATTCAAAACCCCCGTAGCCATCCACTACGGAATTTATAAATAATACTTTAGAATTATACCATATTTATGTAGAATATATACACAAGAATAAAATGGAAAAACCTCATTTATAGTAGTTACTGAGAAGCATATCTGCGGAGAACCAAAATTATTAGGAAATATAATTAAAAATATAATGTATTAAGTCTTAAAAGAGCAGCTGAATTTAATTCAGTTGTTTTTATTTGAATAATTCAGATGGTTTTGTATAAATATGGTGAAATAAATTTCATTGTTAGGTGATATTGAATATGTGATTCAATAAGATTAAAATTAAAGAATAGTTAAATATAACTACAAAACCTAATAAATTAATAGAGACGGTAGAAGACGAAAAAGCCTAAAAAATATTAGAGATTTTTAAAACAAGCAATTTAAGGGGAGTCAAATAAATAAAGAGAAATATAACATTAAGTATAAATCTATATTTTATTTAATATAGATACTAAGAATAATATTTATGAGAAGGTTTTTTAATGGAAAGGTATAAAAGATAAATAAGTGAAATCGTTGACAGAGTGTTTAGATTGTTTTATAATGTGAATATAAAAATTGGATGGTTATTGTTAAAAGACAAGCTAGACCTATTTGTATGAGTTTATAAGGATTGTATTTTGTTCAATTGCTTATATCTCTACAGATGGGTCTTTTATTTTTTTAATAAATAATTCTAATTTGTAAATCTAAGGAGGAACATTCTATGGGATTTAGTAAAGATTTTTTATGGGGCGGTGCTACAGCTGCTAACCAATTTGAAGGTGGATGGAATTTAGATGGGAAAGGTGTAAGTACAAGTGATATGCTGACAGCAGGAACTCACACTACTTCACGTAAAATTACTAGAGAAACTATTGATGGATTAAATTATCCAAGTCATGAAGGTATTGATTTTTATCACAGATATAAAGAGGATATTAAGTTATTTGCAGAAATGGGATTTAAGGTATTTAGAATGTCTATAGCATGGACACGTATATTCCCTAATGGTGATGATAAAGAGCCCAATGAAGCAGGATTAAAGTTTTATGATGACGTTTTTGATGAATTAAAAAAATATAATATAGAGCCATTAGTTACTATTTCACATTATGAGATGCCTTTTAATTTAACTAAAAAATATAATGGATGGGCTTCAAGAGAGGTAATAGATATTTTTGTTAACTACTGTAACGTAATATTTAACAGATATAAGGATAAAGTTAAATACTGGCTTACATTTAATGAAATTAATTGCGGTACAAAGCCAGTAGGAGGATATCTTAGTCTTGGTATTTTAAATGAAGGCACAGAAGATTTATTACACCAAAATGATAACAAGCAGATTCGTTTTCAAGCACTTCACCATCAATTTGTAGCAAGTGCAAAAGCAATAAAGCTTGGTCATGGTATTAATAAGGATTTTAAAATAGGCTGTATGATTGCTTATATGACAAAATATCCTTATACATGTAATCCGAATGATATATTACTTACACAGAAGATGGATCAAGTGGCAAATGATCTTTGTGGAGATGTACATGTTAGAGGTGAATATCCTTTCTTTGCTAAGAGATATTTTGAAGAAAATAATATTGTTTTAGATATAACTGAAGAAGATAAGAAGATTTTAAAAGAAGGAACAGTAGATTATTATACATTCAGTTATTATATGAGTAACTGTGAATCATCAGAGGGTGGAAAAGACAAAGTTTCAGGAAATTTAGTTAGTGGAATTAAAAACCCATATCTTAAAGCAAGTGATTGGGGATGGCAGATTGATCCTAAAGGATTAAGATATGTTTTAAATAAGTTGTATGGAAGGTACAATATACCACTTATGGTAGTTGAAAATGGTCTTGGTGCTTTTGATAAAGTTGAGGAAGACGGCTCAATTAATGATGATTATCGTATTGAATATTTAAAGGATCATATAATTCAAATGAAGGAAGCTGTTAAAGATGGAGTAGACTTAATTGGATATACTCCTTGGGGATGCATTGATCTTGTAAGTGCAAGTACTGGTGAAATGGAAAAGAGATATGGCTTCATTTATGTAGATAAGGATAATGCTGGAGAAGGTACATTAGACAGAAAGAAGAAAAAATCATTTGAATGGTATAAAAATGTAATAAAAACTAATGGAGAAGAACTATAACTTACTTAATATTAATTCTATTATATTTTAAAATCTGATTTAAAAATGAAGAATAAATTATTTAATGCAAAACAAAATCGAGTTTTGGAAGCTTTTGATTAAAGTATATAAATTAAAAAAAAGTATTGACAAGTTATCATAAAAAAAGTATGATGAAATTGAAAATAAACGGTTACATTAACTTGGGATTGTTACTGATTCGATCAGGCTATACCTTAATTAAGTAGAAGGAATATTATATTTATTTCTTTTAATTAATTAAGGTTTTTATTTTTTAATATAGTCAAGTATAGAATAGAGTATGAGGTGATATGCATTGAAGATAGATAAAATTTTTAACAACAATGCAGTTATGGTTAAAGAAGACAATGGAAGAGATTCTGTTATCATTGGATGTGGACTTGCATTTAGAAAAAAAGTTGGCGATGAAGTAGATGAATCATTAATAGAAAAAACTTTTATTTTAAAGGAAAAGGATACTTTAGAAAAGTTTAAAATGATTTTAGAACACATACCTACAGAACAAATATCATTGTGCTATGATATTGTGGAATATGCTAAGAACATGTTAAACTGTGAACTTAATGATTATATTTATGTAACGTTAACTGATCATATAAGTTATACATTAAAATTATTTGATGAAGGAATAGAAAGACCAAATATATTGATTTGGGAAATAAAAAAGTTTTATCCTAAAGAATATAATATTGGATTAAAGGCTTTAGAGTTTATTGAAAGTGAGTTTGGTAAAAAGATTAATGAAGAAGAAGCCGGAAATATTGCACTTCACTTGATAACAGCGCAGATTAATGGAAAAAGCGATAAAACTGACATTGCTTATAGTATGACCAAAAAGATTCAGGATATACTAAATATTGTAAAATATACATTTGATATTGAATTAGATGAACAATCTTTAAACTATGAAAGGTTTATTACTCATTTAAGATTTTTCTTTAAAAGACTTAATAATAAAACACAGTATAGAAATGAAAATGAAGACTTTCTTTTACAACAAGTAAAGGAAAAATATAAAGATGCTTATAAATGTATGCTTAAGATACAAAAATATTTAAATATAGAGTTAAGTTATGAAGAACAGCTTTATTTGACACTTCATATTAAGCGTATTGTTAATAGATAATATAGAAATAATTAAATATTTAGGATTGTTACTGTTGAATCAGGCAAGACCATAGGTTTAAAAATACAAAAGTAATTTTAGTATTATTAAACTTTAGGTCTTGCTTTTTTATATATAAGATTATGATTAATTTAAAAGGAGCGATTGCTTATGAAATACGAAAATCTTGCAAAAGAAATAATTAAAAATGTTGGAGGTAAAGAAAACGTTAGCAGTTTAACTCATTGTATAACTAGATTACGTTTTAAGTTAAAAGATGAAAAAAAGGCCAACACAGATGTATTGAAAAATATGGATGGTGTAGTTACAGTTGTTCAAAGTAGTGGACAGTATCAAGTAGTTATAGGAAATCATGTTCCAGATGTTTATGCAGATGTAGTTGCCGTTGCAGGACTTTCTGAAGGTTCAGGAAATAATTCTTCAGAAAAGATGAAGACTTTCGATAAATTAATTGATATTATATCAGGAGTTTTTCAACCAGTACTTGGAGTATTAGCTGCAACTGGTATGATTAAAGGATTTTTATCAATGTTTGTTGCTTTGGGATGGTTAAGTACTGAAAGTGGTGCTTACACTATACTACAATCAATTGGAGACAGCTTATTTTATTTCTTTCCAATGTTCTTAGGATTTACAACAGCTAAGAAGTTTAATGTAAATCAATTTGTAGCTATGGCAATAGGTGCATCTCTTGTTCATCCTACAATAACAGGCATTGCAGGTAAGACAATTGAATTCTTTGGTATTCCAGTTATAATGCCTTCAGGTGGTTATGCTTCAACTGTTATTCCAGTTATAATTTCAATTGTATTTGCATCTTATGTTGAAAAGTTATTTAAGAAAATTGTTCCAGATATTGTTAAAACTTTTATTGTTCCAATGTTAACTTTAGTAGTAGTAGTTCCTGTTACTTTTTTAGCTATAGGACCAGTAGCATCATATGCTAGTGAAATATTAGGAAATATAACATTAGCAATTTATAATTTAAACTCAACTATAGCAGGTTTATTTATCGGTGGATTCTATCAAATATTTATTATGTTTGGTTTACATTGGGGATTAACTCCAATAGCAATGAACAATTTCGCAGTTTTAGGATACGACCCAATTGTAGCTACTTCAGTTGCAATATGTTTTGCACAAACAGGTGTAGTTTTAGCAATAGCATTAAAAGCAAAAAATAAGAAATTAAAATCATTATGTGTTCCATCAATCATTTCAGGAATCTTTGGTGTTACTGAACCAGCAATTTATGGTATTACATTACCAAGAAAAAAACCATTTATAGTAAGCTGTATAATAGGTGCAGTTACAGGAGGTATCATTGGTTTCTTTGAATCTAAAAAATATACGCCAGGTGGTTTAGGAATATTTGTTTTACCGAATTTTATAGGACCAAATGGACTTGACAAGGGATTCTATGGAGTTGTTATAGCAATGGCAGCAGGTTTAATTTTAGGATTTTTAGTAATGTTATTTGTAAAATTAGATCCAAAGGATATGGAAGATGATAATTCTAATACAGATGGTTCACAAAATGGTGAAAATATATTAGTTAAACAAGAAGTTATTTCAAGCCCATTAAAAGGAGAATTAACAGAGCTAAAAAATGTTGAAGATGAAGCTTTTGCTTGTGGTGCATTAGGTAAAGGTATAGCGATAATGCCAACAGAGGGGAAAGTTGTAGCTCCAGCAGATGGAATACTTACAACACTATTCCCAACAGGACACGCTATGGGAATTACAACTAATAATGGAGCAGAAATATTAATACATATTGGTATGGATACTGTAAAATTAGAAGGAAAACATTTCACATTAAAAGCTAAACAAGGAGACATAATTAAAAAAGGACAGACTTTAGTAGAGTTTGATATTAAAGCAATTGAAAAAGAAGGATATTCTTTAATCACACCAGTAATCATAACAAACTCAGATAATTATTTAGATGTTGTAGAAATCGATAAAAAACAAATAGATTTTAAAGAAGATTTATTAACAGTAGTAATATAATTTAGTTTATAAAAATTATTGATTGTAGATATTACTCATAATATCTGACATGAAATAAAACTTCAGTTATTAGTGAGAATATAGATGTAATTACAATATATTAGTATTAACACAGGCATTTTCTAATCATAACACCTTAAAGTTACAGTATGAAGATTGTAACTTTAAGGTGTTATTTTTTTATTTGAGAAAATTAAAGTATTATTAAAAAGTGAAATAAGTTTATGTTGAAATGCCATATTGGAAAGGATTCATAAATGGATGTCCACAATGGTGAGGTGAAGATGGTAGACGGATTGAAGCTTCATTAGAACCAAGCGGACTGCAACTATATGCGGAACTGCCGCAAGAAGAATGGAGTGAGTGGTTAATACTTTTAAAAGATAAATTGACTGCTGTATTAGGTTATTCTGTTGGTGAACCGGAAGATGGATATGATTTCAAGTATTGAGACTAAGACAAATTCCAGGTTTCATGATAGATAAAAACCTTACTTAATACAGATACGGAGAACCGCATAATAAGTTAAATGTGGCTTTTTATAAAACTTACTATATTCAAATAATGTATAATAGATATTGAGAATAATTTAGAATGAGGGTTTGATGAGTATGTACACTATAATGATAATTGATGATAATGAGAAGCTGCAAAATGAGATTGGAAATTTGCTAGTTAGCAATGGATATTCCATTAATAAGCCAAAGGCTTTTGATAAGATACCTCAAGTAGTAAAAGAAAATAATCCTGATTTAATTTTATTAGATATAAATTTACCGAATTATGATGGGTTTCAAATATGTACAGAGATACGTAGTTTCTCAAAGATACCTATAATTTTTATAACAAGTAGAAATACAAATATAGATGAACTTATGGGAATTACTTTAGGTGGAGATGATTTTATAACCAAACCATATAATACTCAAATTTTATTGGCAAGAATAAGTTCTCTTTTAAAAAGAGCTTATCCAGGCAAAGGAAGTAGTGATGTAATTGAGCATAATGGAGTTAAGATAAATATTTTATCAAGCACAGCAGAGTGTAATGGAAGATCTATTGAGCTTACTAAAAATGAGTTTAAGATATTACATTATCTATTAATCAATAAAGGAAAGATAGTTTCTAGAGTAGATATTATGGAATATCTTTGGGATAATTCAATATTTGTAAATGATAATACTCTTACAGTTAATATAGGTAGGATAAGAAGCAAGATTGAGGAAATCGGAGTAAAGGATTATATAAAAACTAAAAGAGGGCAGGGTTATTTGGTATGAGTTTAGGTGATTTCTTAAAAAGTAGAATTTTGGTTATATTTTTAAACTCAATTAGCTTAATAACTTTATTAATTTTTCTTTTTAGTGTTGGAAATACCTTAGATACTTTAAAGGTTATATCAGCTACATGGATTATAGTGCTTGGAGTTTATCTATTTTTTCAATATAAAAATAGAAAAGATTTTTACAATAATATTTTAAAGAGTATAGATAACTTAGATAAAAAATACTTAATAAGTGAGGTTATCGATAAGCCAAGGTATTTAGAGGCAGAACCTTATTATCACTTATTAAAAAAGGCTAGCAAGTCAATGAGAGAAGAGATAAATTCTATTAAAAATAGCAGGCGAGAATATAAGGAATACATAGAACAGTGGATACATGAAGTTAAAACACCAATAGCCTCTATTAAGCTTATAGAAGAAAATAATAAGACAATTACATCAAGAAGTGTTTTACAGGAACTTGAAAGTTTAGATAGATATGTGGAACAAGCTTTATTCTATGCTAGAAGTGAAGAGGTAGAAAAAGATTATTTAATAAAGGAAATGTCATTAGAAGAATGTATAAATAAAATCATAATAAAAAATAAGCAAATATTTATTTTTAATAATATAGATGTTGAAATAGAAAATGTAGATAAGAATGTATATTGTGATAGTAAATGGCTTGAGTTTATAATTAATCAAATTGTTATTAATGCTATAAAATATAGAAATTTAGAAAATCCAAGAGTAAGAATATATACTTATAACGTTAAAAATGGAGTTCAGCTTATAATTGAGGACAATGGAGTTGGAATACCTGAAGAAGAGATAAATAGAGTCTTTGAAAAGGGATTTACAGGTAGCAAAGGCAGGATACATAATAAATCTACAGGAATAGGTTTATATTTATGTAAAAAGTTATGTAATAAGTTAGGATTACTAATAAATATAGAGTCTAAGGAAAGCTTATATACAAAGGTTATAATCACATTTCCAAAAGGGAGTTTTGTGGTGAGATAAGTAGAAACATATAAGGTGACAACATTGTAACATTAAAGTAATATTAAATCGAATTAGATAGGGTATAAATGATGTACAATCCTATTGAGGTGAGATAAATGGAAAATATATTAAGCTTAAAAAACGTTGAAAAATATTATGGAAATAAGGGGAACGTAGTCAAAGCTGTAGATGATATTAGTTTTGATGTATATAAAGGTGAATTTGTGGGTGTTATGGGGCCCTCTGGTTCAGGTAAGACAACTCTTTTAAATCTTATAGCAACAATTGATGATGTTAGTTCTGGGAATGTTTTTTTAGATGGAAAAGATTTAACGGAAATAAATCAAAAGAATATAGCGAAATTTAGAAGAGAAAATTTAGGGTTTATTTTTCAAGATTTTAACCTTTTAGACACATTGACTATTCATGAAAACATAGCCTTAGCTCTTACTATAAATAAAACTAAAAAAAGTGAAATAGATAATAAGGTTTTAAGCGTTGCAAGAGAACTAGGAATAGAAGATTTGCTTTCAAAATATCCTTATGAGGTATCAGGAGGACAAAAGCAAAGAACTGCTTGTGCAAGAGCATTAGTAACTAATCCTAAGTTAATATTAGCTGATGAACCAACAGGAGCACTTGATTCAAAATCAGCTCAAATGTTAATAGAAATGATATCAAATTTAAATAAAGATTTAGATGCAACAATATTAATGGTGACTCATGATTCTTTTACAGCTAGTTATTGTGATAGGATACTATTTATTAAGGATGGGAAGATATTCACAGAATTATTGAAAGGTGAAAATACAAGAAGACAATTTTTTAATAAGATATTAGATGTAGTAGCATTATTAGGTGGTGATGTTAGAGATGTACGCTAAGCTAGCTATAGGTAATGCAAAAAAGTCTATTAAAGATTATCTAATTTATTTTATAACTATAACAATATGTGTAAGCTTATTTTATGCCATTACATCACTTTCTAGTTCCAGTTATGAACTAATTACTGAGGATTCTTATAACTTTAAAGCCTTAAAGTTAATATTACAATATTCAACTTATATAATTACAGCTATTCTTATTATACTTATATCTTACGTAAACAAATATATGATAAGAAGGCGCCAAAGGGAGTTTGCAACATATGTATTACTTGGAGCAGAACAAAAAAGTGTAGCACTTATGTTTTTTGTTGAAACACTTGTAATTGGAGTTTTAGCTATAATAGCAGGAATATTTGTAGGAACTTTATTTTCTCAAGCAATTACAGCCATAGTTTTAATAAGTGCAAAACAAGAAGTAACATTTAGTATGAAGTTATATATGGATACATTAGGAGTTACATTTACATTTTTTATATCTATGTTTTGCATAATAGGATTATATAATTTTATGGTTTTAAAAAAAATAAAGCTTATAGATATGTTAAATGCGCATAAACAAGTTGAGTTTCAGTTTAAAAGAAGTGGCAAAGCATATAGTGTAATATTTGCATTATCAATAATTTTATATGCTATTTGTGGTAGTTGTACTATTAAAATATTAAATTCAAAAATTGATTACAGTATTGAGTCACTGATATATATAGGGGTATCATTAATTACTTTTATAATTGCAACTTATGCATTATTTTATTCTATTTCCTATATAATGGTACACATAAAGGACAAGTGGATTAATTTTAAATATGAAGGGACAAATTTATTTTTAATAGGATCAATAGTATCTAAAATAAAGACAGCACCAATACTAATGGCTACAATATCAATGACTTTTTTAGGGGCTATGATAAGTTTTATAATAACACTTGTAATGGCTCAATGGGCCCTTGGATATTTAGATATGAGAGTTCCTTATGATATAGATATAAGAAATAATTATAATTCAAGATTTTTAGAAGAAGCTAATATAAGTAACATTAAAGAGCTGCCTAAATTAGATTATAGTGAGGTTATAGATTACTTAAATGATAAGGGCTATGATATAAAGAACTACTGCCAGGTAGAAAAATATATCATAAAAGCTGATGATAAGAGTACACAAGAGCTAGCAATAAAATTAAGTGATTTTAATAAATTAAGAGCAATGCTAGGATATAAAGAAATAGAACTTGAAGATAATGAATTTACTACACAATGGTATAGTGCTTCTACAGATGAAAGAATAAATGAGTATGTAGATAAAAATTCTCAAATTGTTATTGAGGAAGAAACATATAATATTAGTGAAAATTCATCCTATAAAGAATCCATCGGAGAAGGATTTTACTACAATACAGAAAATATTATAATTTTACCAGATAAAGTACTTGAGAAACTTGATTTTGTAGAAACTAATTTTGTAGCTAATATTAAAAATAAAATGAGTTATGAAGATGCTGGTGATTTTAAAATTAACTATGTAAATGATTGGTTTAGAAATAATAATTCTGAATTCGTTAAAAAATATAGTGCTGAGCGAGATATAACATATAGGGTAATTGATACGAGAATTAATTCATTAGAAACTAATAATATTTTAGTTACAACTTTAGCTATGAGGATTCTGGGAATATATTTAGGCGTAGTACTTCTTATGATAAGCTTAACTATACTATCACTTAGCCAACTTTCTGACTCTATTGAGCATGAAGATAGATTTAATGTGCTTAAAAAGTTAGGGGTTGAAGGTAAGGAGATAAATAAGATTATATTAAAGCAGGTTTCATTGTATTTTATAATTCCTATAGGTATAGCCATAGTTGGTGTTTCAATATTTATATACAACTTTTATATATATTATAAGGATGTAATTACTGTTTTCGTTGGTGATACTACATTTATTTTAAGTGTGATTTTTGGAGTTGCCTTGATGATTAGTGTTTATATATGTTATTTTATAGGAACATATTATTCTTTTAAAAGGAATGTTAACAATTAAATTAGGCAACTAATTAAAAAGTATATTAAAATTTATAGATTTGAATTTAGATTATAGAGTAGATGCAGTTTAAGCAATGTAATTTTACTTATATACAATGTTGTTATTACAAAATATTGTAATAATTTTAATTATTTTAAATAAATAATTAAAAAAGGTTGCAATTTGATAAATATTATGTTATTATAAATGAGTAGCAAAGTTGCTAACAAAAAAAGTTTCATTTAGGTAAATAGTTTCTCGTAAATTAGAGATTATTGTATCAATTTAGAATCTTTAATTTTAGGAGGAAGTTATGTCAGATAAAACAATAACATGCAGAGATTGCGGAAGCGAATTCGTATTTACAGTAGGAGAACAAGAATTCTACAAAGAAAAAGGATTCGAAAATGAGCCAACAAGATGTGTATCTTGTAGAAGAGCTAAAAAAGAACAAAATAGAAGATAATTTTAGATTGTTGAAGGTTGTAGTTTAAACTACAACCTTTTTTGACGTTTTCTTTAAAATAAATAATATGTTAAATGTTGAATGTTAAAAGTTGAAGTTTACCGATTAAAGTAAGGCTACATAAGAAAAGGAAAAAAATATAAAAATAGAAGAAATCTAAGTCGTATTATATGAGGATTAACATTAGATGGAATTAAGTTCAACTTAAGATTACAATTAATATTAAAAAATCTTCCTGACAACCTTTACTTAAATATAACATCAATAATTATATTTACCTAAATTACTAGATATTGTATAATAAAAAGTGTAAGATAAATGTAAAATAAGTAAGTATGTATATAAATAAGGGGGTATGATTATGAGATTAAAAAGAATAATGGCATTTACTTTATCAGCTTTGCTGATGCTGTTGAATATGACTAATATAGTAATGGCTACTGAACAGTCTAGTACGATTAAGGTAGGTATAGGAGAAAAAATTGTAATTTTGGAGCAACCGAGTTCTACACCAACTATGAAAATAGCTGATGAAAATATAGCGAGTATTAGTTATAAGGCAGATACTGATGGTAAATGGAAAGTTATAGTTGAGGGAAAAAACATAGGTATTACAACTGTGTCTCTTGAAATATGGGGGGAAGCAACTAGAACTTATACAATTGAAGTAATAGAGGGATCAACAATTCCACCTAGAGATAATAATACACAAAGAATTAATGCTAATAAATTGCTGTGGACTCCAGTATCTGATAAGGATCAATTAGGTGGGGCAGATGATTTTAGCGGTATAATATTTAATGAGTTTAAAAACTTTAATGAGACTGGAGGACCAGTTGCAGCTAAGAAAATTGATAAGGTTGGTATTATTACTTTTGAAGCTGGCACAAGCCCTGCTATAAATCAGTTTAGTGATATTATAATCCCAGAATTTAATGTAGGAGTAATGTCCCAAGAAAGTGTACTTGGAAAGAAAACGGTAATTACTAATGGTGATGCTGTAGTAGGGACAGGCGTAGATACAAACAATTTAGATATGGGACATGGAGCAGTTTACAAAAAGCAGCAACAAATAGATAGCTTTTTAAAAGAAGCAAAGGCGGATCTTGTAAAATTAAACGAAGATTTATGGAATAGGAAGAATACAGCAGAAATAGTAGATGCTAATAATGTAATTACATTGAATTGTGTCAAGGGAATTAATATTTTTGAGATCGATTTTTCTTCTTTAACAGGTAAAAGTATTAATTTTGATTATCCTAAGGGTGCAGAAGATTGCACAATTGTTATTAAGGTAAAAGGGAATACTATAAAGTATAATGATACTTTTATTAAAAATATTCAATTTTATGATAAAAATACAGATAGTCTTGCAAATCGTGTTATATGGACATTCGATCCAGCAATAAAGAATATTGAAATAAAAAGTACTAGACTATGTGGCTCATTACTTGCTCCAAATGCGGATATTACATTTAGTGCAGATGGATACAGTGCTATTAATGGTACTATTATAGCAAATGGGTTGGATGGTTCAGGTACTAGTTCAGAATTACACTGGGTTGGACCTTTCAAAGGTAAATTAGGAAGTTCACCTATTAATAATACAGGGAGATTTGAGTTTAATAAAAAGGATGACCATGGAGATGCAGTTAAGGGTGCAGAATTTGCACTATATCAAGGAAATGAAGAAAAAATAAATTCAACTTCTGATGAAAATGGATTAGTATCATTTACTGATATAGAAGCAGGATTATATACTTTAAAAGAGAAGGCAGCTCCAAATGGATATGATATTTCTGAAGCAGAAGTAGAAGTAATAGTATCAAATGAAGGAACAGTTACTTTCAAAAAAAATGATGCAGTAAAAACACAGGCAGATATAGAGGCACTATTTATTAATAAAGTGAGTACAGTAAACTTTAGCTTCGCTAAGGTGGAAGCTGGAACAAGTACAGCTATTCCAAATGTGGAATTTAACTTAAAGAGCAGTGATAATAAAATAGTTAAAGGGAAATCTGGTGTAGATGGAATTGTAAGTTTTGAAAATATAGAATTAGGAAATTATACTCTAGAAGAAATAACACCAAGTGGCTATGAAAAAGCAGGACCTTGGAAAGTAAATGTTACAAAAGATGGTGCAAGTATAGATGGTAAACCACTTGAGAAAATTGAAAATACAAGGGTTGTTGAAAAAACAGGGTCATTTAAGTTTAATAAGAAAGACAATCATGGAAACTTACTTAAAGGTGCGGAGTTTACATTGTATCAAGGAAGTAAAGTGTATAATACAACTTCTACAGATAAGGGATCAGTAGCTTTCAACAATATAAAAGAAGGAACTTATAAATTAAAAGAAACAAAAGCCCCTGAAGGATATGAAGTATCTACTTCAGAAGTAGAAGTAACAGTAACAAATGATGGAACAGTTACTTTTGAAGAGAGTGGAGTTGATAAGACAGAAGAAAATTTAGATACATTGTTCATAAATAATGTAAGTACTACAAACTTTAGTTTTAATAAAGTAATATCAGGGACAAGCACAGCTATTCCAAATGTAGAATTTAACTTAAAGAGCAGTGATAATAAAATAGTTAAAGGGAAATCTAGTGTAGATGGAATTGTAAGTTTTGAAAATATAGAATTAGGAAATTATACTCTAGAAGAAATAACACCAAGTGGTTACGAAGAAGCAGGACCTTGGATGGTAAATGTTACAAAAGATGGTGCAAGTATAGATGGCAAGCCACTTAAGAAGATTGAAAATAAGAAGATCGTTGAAAAAACAGGAGCTTTCCAATTTAATAAGAAAGATAATCATGGATTGACAGTTAAAGGAGCAATTTTTGGATTATACCAAAATGGAGAAGAAAAATATACTTCAACTTCTACTGGGAAAATAACTATTGCGAATACTTTCAAGTTATTTAAAGCTACTATAACAGGAGAAAATAAAACAAGTGATGGAATAGTATCTTTTAATGGAATAAAGCAAGGAACCTACACATTGAAAGAAACAAATGCACCAGAAGGATTTGATATATCTACTTCAGAAGTAGAAGTAACAGTAGATAAGGATGGAGTAGTTATATTTCAGATAGATGGTAAGGAGATAACTTTAGCAGACTTAAGTGAAATCTTTGTAAACAATGTTAGCAAAGTAGACTTTAACTTCAATAAAGTTATATCTGGAACGGACATAGGTATTGAAGGTGTAGAATTTAAATTGCTACAAGGAGATAAATTAATTGATACAGAAAGATCTAATGCAAATGGTGTTGTAACATTCAAGGGTATTGAATTAGGAACGTATACTTTGGTAGAAACAAGACCATTTGGATACAAGGAGTTAAAACCAGTAGAAATAAAAGTTACTGAAAAGGGAGCATTCGTTGTTAATGAAAATTCAACAACAGAGCTTATAAAAATTGAGAATGTTGAAGTTATAGGAAACTTCCAATTTAATAAGTTAGATAATCATGAAAAAGTTGTTAAAGAAGCTAGATTTGCTTTATTCCAAGATGGAGTAGAAAAGTATAATTCAACTTCTACAGATAATGGATTAGTATCTTTCAATAATATAAAAGAAGGAAGTTACACATTAAAAGAAACTGATGCGCCAAATGGATATGAAATATCTAATACAGAATTAGAAGTAACAGTAGATAAAGATGGGAAGGTTACATTTAAATTAGATGGACAATATAAAGAATTAGCAGAGTTAGATTCACTTTACGTAAATAATATTATTGAAACAAAAGTAGACTTTGGTTTTAATAAGGTAGAGAATGGAACAAATGCAGCTATTTCAAATGTAGAATTTAAATTAGTGCAAGGTAATGAGGAAATCGCTAAAGCTATATCTGATGAGAATGGTATTGTAAGTTTTGAAAATATTGAATTAGGAACTTACACTTTAGTAGAGACTACTCCAAGTGGTTATAAAGAAGCAGGACCTTGGACAATAAATGTTACAAAAGAAGGTGCATCATTTATTGATGGAGCTACTCTTACTAAAATTGAAAATGAGAAGATTGATGAAAATGTTGATGAAAAATTAGGATCCTTCCAATTTAACAAGAAGGACAACCACGGTAACTTAGTTAAAGGAGCTGAATTTGAACTATATAAAGACGGTAAAAAATATACTACAATTTCTAAAGATACAGGAGTAGTAGCTTTTAATGATATAGAACAAGGAACTTATACATTAAAAGAGACAAAAGCACCAAATGGTTATGAAATTTCTAAGATAGAGGTAGAAGTAATAGTAGACAGTGATGGGAAAATTACTTTTAAGAAAAATGGTGTAGTTAAAACAGAGAAAGAGTTAGATTTATTATATGTAAATAAATTAATTTTAGGTGATATTAGCTTTACAAAATATATTAATGATAAGAAGAGTACTCTTACAGGTGCAGAGTTTGAGTTATTAATGAATGGTGAGAGATATGGATCAACAGTATTCTCAGATGCAAATGGTTTAGTAATATTCTTGAATGTTAAGCCAGGTGAATATAAGATTAGAGAAGTAAGTTCACATAGTAAATATTTTAAGACTTCTGATAAAGTCATAGATGTTACAGTTGATGATAACGGAATAAGCTCTCTTACTGGAGAAGCAAAGGTTGAAGCAGAAACTCTATTTATTAATAAGGTGGAAAACTCAATTCAGTTTATTAAATATAGCGATGAAAACTCTGTTTTAAGTAATGCAACCTTTGAACTTCTTAAGGGGACAGAGGTTATAGCAATTTCTATTTCTGATAAAAATGGAGTTGTAAGATTTGAAAATATACTTCCAGGAGAATATATAGTACGTGAAAAATCAGCACCAAAGGGCTATATAAAATCAGATGCTACTAGAAAGTTAGTAGTTAAAGATAACGGAGAAATTTCAATAATAGCTTCAGAGATAAAAGAATGGGAAGAAGCATTTAAGAATAAACCTTATAAGTCAGAAGAAGGGTCTATAGGGGACAATAATACTGATAATAATAATACTAATAATACTGAAGATAATACAACAGTTCCACAAACTTCTGATGAAACAAATGTTATATTCCCAGTATTAGCAGCTTTCCTTAGCTTAGCAGGTATATTCTTAATTAGAAAAATAAAGTAGAAAAATAGAGAAGATAATATATCACAATATAAAGTAAATAATGAGTAATAAAAAAGCTAAAGGAGCTGTTTGAAAAACAGCTCCTTTAGTTATATCTAATAACAAAAACATCTCTTATTTGATGTTAAAAATTGAACAAACTTTTCTTCATGATCTGTAAAATTATAGTTTTTTCTAAAGGCTATATAGTAATTATATGGAATTTCTAAGCCTTCAATAGTAATTTTTCTTAAGGTACCTGTCCTAAGTTCGTGAGTAACTACTGATTCTGGAAGGAAGGAGTATCCTCTACCAGAAGCCACTGATGATTTTATAGACTCAAGGGAGTTTAAAGAAATTAATATATTTAAGTCATCTAATGAAACTAATTTGCTTTGAAGAGATTTTTCTAGTAAAGCAAGGATTCCTGAACCTTCTTCCCTTAAAACTAAAGGTAATTTAGTAAGCTCCTCTATAGAAATAGAACTTTTAGTAATATTTCTACCTCCAACTAAGATTAGTTTATCAGGCATTATAGGAGTTGTACTAATATTATCAGGAACATCCATATCTTGAATAATAGCAATATTAGTAGCATGGTTTATAAGGTTTTTTATAACATTTGATGAATTATCTATTTCCATTGATATATCTATATTGAAGTGTATTTCTTTAAAGGTATAAATGCTACAAGGTAATATATGTTCACCAATGCTTTTACATGAAGAAATAAATAGTTTAGACTTTTTATTTCTTAGATTTTTTAAATTACGCTCAAGGTTGTCCTGTAATGAAAGCATACTTTCAGCATATTCAAATACCACCTTACCTTCTTCAGTTAAGGTAACGCCCTTATTACTTCTGCTTAAAAGGTTTTCACCGATATCATTTTCTAAGCTTTGCAATTGCATACTAAGTCCAGGTTGAGTTAAATGTAGCTGTTTAGCAGCTTTAGAGATACTATTACACTTTACAGTTATATAAAAAGCACGTAAGTAAGTTAGATTCATTTATTCACTTCCTCTAAATTTCATAGTTCTTATATTCTATATTAACCATATAATATATGTCAAATTTTGAAGATATATAAAACTTGCGTTGAAGATGTATAAAATATACTTTTTTAGTGTGTATAACATTTGCTTATTGTAGATAAGGAATACTTATTACACATAATGAGTTATTATATGTTATCCTAAAGAAGGATAAAAATTTAACAATCTATACTGATTAGTCAAATTAATTGTTTAATATAGATAGGAGAGTAATCGTATGAGTAAAAAAGTAGTTATCGTTGGAGGGGTTGCTGGGGGAGCATCAACTGCAGCTAGATTAAGAAGATTAGATGAGAATGCTGAAATAATAATGTTTGAAAGAGGTCCACACGTTTCATTTTCAAATTGTTGTTTACCATATCATCTAAGTGGTAAAGTTGAAGATCATGAAGATTTAGTTTTAATGAAACCAGAAAAATTCTTTAGCCAATATAGAATAGATGCAAGAGTATTTAGTGAAGTAGTTAGAATTGATAGGGAAAAGAAAGAAGTTACAGTAAGAAATGTTGTTAATGGAAAAGAGTATGTTGAAAGCTATGATAAGCTAGTACTTTCACCAGGAGCTAAAGCAATAGTTCCACCTATAAAAGGTATTGATGAGGTAAATTTATTTACAGTAAGAAATGTAGTAGATATAGCTAAACTAAATGTATTTATTAAAGAAAATAGAAGTAAAAACATTACTGTAATCGGTGGAGGATTTATAGGAGTTGAAGTTGCTGAAAATTTAAAAGAAGCAGGATATAACGTTACTTTAGTTGAAGCAATGGATCAAATAATGAAGCCATTTGACTATGATATGGTACAAGTTTTACATAAAGCTATGTATGACAATGGAGTTAACCTTATAGTTGGGGATAAGGTAAGTTCATTTGAAAAAGATACAGTAGTTTTAGAATCAGGAAAGAAGATAATATCAGATGCAGTAGTTATGGCAATTGGAGTTATTCCAGAGACAGACTTAGCTAGAGAAGCTGGATTAGAAATAGGACAAACAGGTGCTATAAAAGTAAACACTAATTATATGACTAATGATAAAGATATATATGCTGTGGGAGATGCAATAGAAGTTCATCATGCATTAACAAATAGCATAACTAAGCTTCCACTTGCAGGACCAGCTCAAAAGCAAGCAAGAGCAGTTGCAGATCACATTAATGGATTACCAGTTAGAAATACTGGATTTATTGGTTCATCATGTATCCAAGTGTTCGATTATAATGGAGCATCTACTGGTTTAACAGAAGGTCAAATTAAAGCTCTTAACTTAAATATTAATTATGAAGTTGTTAGGGTAATACCTCAGGATAAAGTAGGATTAATGCCAGGAAGTGAACCACTTCATTTTAAATTGATATTTGAAGTACCAACAGGAAGAGTATTAGGAGCACAAGCAATAGGTAGAGGAAATGCAGATAAGAGAGTTGATGTAATTGCTACATTAATTAAGTTTAATGGTACAGTTTATGATTTAGCAGATTTAGAACTTTGCTATGCACCACCATTTGGAACTGCAAAAGATGTTGTTAACCATGCAGCATTAGTTGCAACTAATCTTCTTCAAGGAACATTTAAACAAGTTTATGTACATGAAGTAAGAGATTTAGTAGAAAGTGGAGCTTATATCATAGATGTAAGAGAAGAAGATGAGTATGAATTAAGTCATATCAAGGGAGCAAAGAATGTTCCATTAAGTCAATTAAGAGATAGAGTTAATGAAATACCTAAGAATGTACCAGTATATTTACATTGTAGAAGTGCACAAAGAAGTTATAATGCAGCACTAGCTCTAGGACATTTAGGTTTTGATAATATATATAACATTTCAGGTGGATTTATGGGAATTAGTTTCTATGAATACTATAATGATATGATAAGCGGAAGAGAAAAGGTAGTTACAGATTACAACTTTGATTAATAAAAAATACTTTGGGACAAGTTTAATTTTTGATGAGGCTGTTTGTAAAGCAGCCTCTGAATAAAAATAGGGGTTTATAAACTTTAATATAAATTTAAGTAACATAGGAGGATATCATGAAAAAAGGACAAATATTTATAGGATTTGGAATTATTGCTACAATTACTGCATTTATTATGACTAAGTATGCGGATCAAAGTAAGTTAGCATTATTTCTAATTACAGGATTAATGTTAGGTTATGTATTACAAAGATCTAGATTTGGATTTGCTGGTGGAGTTAGAAAGATAGCTATGACTGGTGATGGAAAGCTAAGCAAAGCGTTATTATTCTTATTTGCTATAAGTGTAATTGGAGCAGCTGGAATTCATTATGCAGGAGCACAAGCTGGAGCTGAAGCTGCTTTTAGAGCTGCTAAAGATGTTGCTACTATCCCTGGTACAGGAAGTGTATCTGCAATTTCATTAGGATTTATAATTGGTGGAATATTATTTGGAATTGGTATGGTACTAGGCGGAGGATGTGCTTCAGGTACATTATCAGATACTGGTGAAGGATCAGTAAGAGGTTTAATAGTTCTTTTCTTCTTCTGTATAGGAGGAATGCTTGGTACTTGGAATTTACCTTCATTAAAGAAAACATTCTTATATAAGAATTCATTAACTGTTTATTTACCAGATACTTTTGGATATGTTGGTGCAGTATTAGTATCATTATTACTACTTTTAGGATTATATTTTATAGTTAAGATATATGAAAATAAGAGAAAAAAGGCTGGAACTTTTAAGCTAGAAGAATATTCTGAATGGGAAAAGGCAATTGAAGAAGATAATGAATATAAAGTTTTAAGCAATAAAACATATCATAAGCTTTTTGTTGAAAGATGGTCTTTCTTTACAGGAGCTGCATTAATAGCAATATTATTTATATTTATAATTAATACAACTAATTCAAGTTGGGGTGCATCAGGTCCATATACTCATTGGGGAGTATGGTTATTTAGTAAACTAGGTATAGACTTTGGAGCAATAGAAGCATTTAAAGGAAGTGTTGGGGTAGTTAGTAAAGGAATATTAAATGATCCAGTTTCAGTAAGAAATATAGGTATTATTTTAGGAGCTGCTATCTGTATGTTATTAGCTGGAAGATGGAAGCTAACTGTGAACTTTAAAGCTAAGGATGTTGTATTCTATGGGTTAGGTGGTATATTAATGGGATATGGAGCAAAGCTTGCAGGTGGATGTAATGTTGGAGCTTTATTCTCAGGTATAGCAAATCTTTCACTATCTGGTTGGGTATTTTTAGTAACACTTGTTGTTGGTGGTCTATTAGGAGTTAAATTAGTTAAGAAATTTAATATACCTGCATAGATAGCAATAACATGATAATATAATAGGGGAAATATTTTATAAGCCTATGCAGGTAATTCTGCATAGGTTTTGTTGCTAAAGAAAAATAGAAAGGAAAAAAAGTATGAAAAAATATCTTAATAGATTAGATGTATTTTCTATTGTTGTAGGTGGTATTATCGGTTGGGGATCATTTATGCTACCAGGAACTAAATTTTTAAAGGAAGCTGGAGTAATAAATACAGCCATAGGACTTATACTAGGAGCATTATGTATTATTGTAATTGAAAGAAACTATGAAGTTATGATGGCAAATCAAAATGAAGAGGGGGGAGAGTTTGCCTTTACATATAATAATTTAGGCAAAAAGCATGGGTTTATTGTTGGATGGTTCCTTACATTAGCTTACTTTACAATGATTCCTCTAAATGCTACTGCATTTCCATTAGTTATAAAGAAGTTAGTAGGTGGAGTTTTAGAATTTGGATATCTGTATAATGTTGCAGGATATAATGTGTATATAGGTGAAATACTTGCAGCTAGCATTATTATTTTGATCTTTGCCTATTTTAATATAAGAGGATTAAAGGAGTCTACTAGGATACAGAATATTATAATAGCAATACTAATATCGATGGTGATTTTAGTTTTTATAGGAATGATATTTAAGGGAGAAAGAGAAGCTTTTGTTCAAACTTATATTGCAGAATACTCATTTGATATAAAGGCAATAGCTATGGTATTTGCTATAACACCTTTTGCTTTTATTGGATTTGATGCTATTCCTCAGTTAAGTAATGAATATAAATTTTCAACTAAAAAGGCATCAATAGTTGCTGTAACGGGGCTTATTATAGGAACGTTAATATACAATATATTAAATATAATAACAGCTTTAGCTTATACACCTGAACAAGCAGTGGCACTTGAGTGGGCAACAGGTAGTGCTGTATTAAGCACATTAGGAAAAGTAGCATTCTTTATGCTTATAATGGCATTATGTGGTGCAGTATGGAGTGGAATTAACGGATTTATGATTTGTAGCTCAAAGCTACTAGGCTCTGTAGCTAGATATAAGATGTTGCCAGATAAAATGGGGAAGGTAAATAAAAGTGGAGTATATAAAAATGCAATACTATTTTTAACATCTATAAGTTTAATAGCACCTTGGTTTGGTAGGGAAGTTATAATATGGATTGTAGATATGTCGTCTCTTGGGGCAGCAGTAGCATATCTTTATGTTTCATATATTTCTTACAGAAAGGTTAAGAATAAGAGTGGCAAGGTATTCTCTGTTTTAGGAGTACTTATTAGCATACTATTTATTTTATTATTATTACTACCTATGTCTCCAGCAGGGTTAGGAAAAGAATCAATGATTTCATTATTAATATGGAGTGTTATGGGGATTATCTTTTATTTTAATATTAAGTAGATTAGAAAAAGATATTTATTATTATGAGAGGCTTTAACATAAATAGGGACAACCGTACTGAAGATAGTACGGTTTTTTTAATACTAATGAATATATTTAGAGATACAGTGCTATAATTAAGATAATAAAATAGAAGGATAAATAAGGAGAGTAGCATTGTCAGTTGATAAATTAGAAGTTTTAGAAAAGTATTTTGGATATAAGAGCTTTAGAAGAGGGCAAGAAGAGATAATAGATGAAATAATTAATGGTAGAGATGTTCTTGCAATTATGCCAACAGGAGGGGGAAAGTCTATTTGTTATCAGATTCCATCCTTAATTTTAGATGGAGTAACAATAGTAATTTCACCACTTATATCACTTATGAAAGATCAAGTTGATACCTTAAATTCTACTGGAATTAACTCTGCATTTTTAAATAGTTCATTATCTATGTATGAGTTTAATGAAATAATGAATGGTATTGAGAATAATAAATATAGGATAATTTATGTTGCACCTGAAAGACTTCTTTCAAATGAGTTTATTACAGCAATTACTAAGATTAAGATATCACAAATAGCAATTGATGAGGCTCACTGTGTATCTCAGTGGGGACATGACTTTAGGGTAAGTTATAAAGGAATTGCAATATTTATTGATAAGCTTATAGAAAGACCAATTATCACAGCTTTTACTGCAACAGCATCAGAAGAAGTAAGAAGTGATATTGTAAATTTATTAAAGCTTAATTCGCCTAAGGTATTTGTAACGGGTTTTGATAGAGAAAACTTAAGGATTAATATAGTTAAAGGTATAGAGAAAAAGAAGTTTTTAGTTAACTATATAAAAAATAATATTAATGACTCTGGAATAATATATGCAGCAACAAGGAAAGAAGTAGAAAGTATATATGATTTATTAAAGAAAAATAAGATTAATGTAGGAAAATATCATGCAGGCCTTTCTAATGATGAGAGAATTAAAAATCAAGAGAAGTTTATAAATGATGAAATTACTGTTATAGTTGCAACTAATGCTTTTGGAATGGGTATTGATAAACCTAATATAAGATATGTCCTTCATTATAATATGCCTAAAAATGTAGAAGGATATTATCAAGAGATAGGTAGAGCTGGGAGAGATGGTGAAGCCAGTGAATGTATTATGCTTTTTTCACCAGCAGATGTTATTACTCAAAAATACTTAATAGAAGTTAGTACTGAAGATCCAATAAGAAAGAATAATCAATATAAGAAGCTTCAACAAATGACAAGCTTAGTTTATATAAATAGTTGTTATAGAAAATACATTTTAAATTACTTTGGAGATTCTTATGAAGGGGAATGTAATAATTGTAGTAATTGCTTAAGTAAAGGTGAGGTTAAGGATAAAACTATAGATGCTCAAAAGGTTATGTCTTGTATTTATAAGATGAAGAGAAGCTTTGGAGTAGGCATGATTGTAGATGTCCTTAGGGGGTCTAAAAATAAGAAACTTTTAAACTTTGGTTTTGATGAAATAAGCACTTATGGGATTATGAAAGAATATTCAAGTGATGGATTAAAAGAATTTATAAATATATTAATTGCTCATGGCTACTTAGATGTAAATGAGGAATTTTCAACTGTAGCTTTAAATAATATATCTTTTAAAGTTATAAAAGGTGAGGTTGAAGTTTTACTTAAGGAAGTTAATATTGAAAGCAATAAAGTAGAGAATAATGACTTATTTGATAAATTAAAATACTTAAGACGTGAAATAGCTGAAGAAGAAAAGAAGGCTCCATATATGATATTTGGTGATGGTACTTTAAGAGAGATGAGTATAAAGTATCCTATAAATAAGGATGAAATCCTTCAAGTATCAGGAGTTGGAGAGGTTAAGTATGAGAGATATGGTGAAAGGTTTATAGAAATCGTTAGAGACTATGTAGTTACAAATAATATTAAGAAGGAAGTAGCAATAGAGGAAGTACAATTAGAAGAAATAGAAGGTGATTACTTTGAAGTGAATAGTGATAATGAGCTTTTAGAAAGACTTATAAAAATAAGAGAAGAATTAGCTAAAAAGCTTAACCTACCTGTATCAATGGTTTTAAGTAAGAGTACATTAAAAGAAATAAGTGGAAGATATCCTGATAATTTAGATAAACTTAAAGATATAGGCGGAATTGGGCCAAAGAAGATTGAAGGCTATGGTCAGCCAATAGTTGAAGAAGTTAATAATTATATTATTGAAAAGGGTATTGAACCTACTTGGAAAGAAAAGAAGAGGAAAAAGCTTATTATAGATGGAGAAACTAGATCGTCTTCTGAAATAGCTTTAGATAGACTTAATATGGGGGAGGAGATAGAGGATATATCAGAGGATATGGAAATATCAATTTCAACTATATTAGGATATGTTACAGATTATATAAAAGCAACAGGAGATTATAGTATTAAGATAGACCTAGATAAGTACTATGATAAAGAAAATGAAGATATAATATTAAACTCTATTAATAAAAATGGAATAGATAAAATTCAAGTTATTAAAAAGAGTTTGCCAGACTATATTAAATATGAAGCTATTAGAGCTGTAATACTAAAAAACAAGTTTATGAATGAGAATATATCTTAATGAATAATTAATGAAAGAATAGAGAGAATAGATAAGTATCTATTCTCTCTATAATTAAAATATATACTAATTTTTATAAATTATTCTAAGTCCTTTCCATCACTAGCAATGACTTTTTTATACCATTCAAAAGAATCTTTTTTAATTCTTTTTTGTGTTCCGTTTCCTAAATCATCACGATCAACGTAAACAAATCCATAGCGTTTGCTCATTTCTGCGCTAGATGAACTTACAATATCAATTGGTCCCCATGCACAATATGCGAAGATCTCAACTCCATCTTTTAAACATTCATTGATTTGCTCAATATGTTTTCTATAGAAGTCAATTCTATATGGATCATGGATTTTTCCATCTTCTTCTACGGTGTCAAGTGCTCCAAATCCGTTTTCACCGATCATTAAAGGCACTTGATAGCGATCCCAATATTGAGATAAACAGTTGTAAAATCCTAATGGATCCATACGCCATTCCCATGGTGTAGGTTCTAGATTTGGATTTTGTAGCGCATCAGTTGGATTCATAGTGCATTTTTCAGCATCAAGAATTCTAGAGTAGTAATAACTGATTGCTAAAAACTCCATCTTGTTTTCTCTTAATAAATCTAAATCCCCATCTTCCATTTTAATATCAATATTGTTTTCTTTAAAATAACGAAGAGCATATCCAGGGTATTCACCACGTAATTGCACATCTGAGAAGAAGTATTGCATACGGTTACGTTTCATTGTGAATACAACATCTGCTGGTTTACAAGATGCTGGATAGAATGTGCAGTCTGCTAACATTGTACCTATTTTTGCTTCAGGATCAACTTCTTGAGACAATTGTTTGATTTTAGCACAAGCTACAAATTGATTGTGTACTGCTTGATACATTAATTCTTCCATATTTTCTGCTTGATCTTCATAAATTCCTAGTGATCCGAACTGTACAGTAGGTACTAAATTTACTTGGTTACAAACTATCCAATATTTTACTCTGCCTTTAAAACGATCTAATAATACTTTGGCATAGCGTACAAAGAAATCAATTACTTTACGATTTGCGAATCCGCCATATTCAGTTACTAAATGAAGAGGAATATCGTAATGTGACATAGTGATAATTGGTTCCATTCCATCTTTAATGATTTCATCAATTAGACGATCATAAAACTTTAAGCCTTCTTCATTTGGTTCTAATTCATCTCCTTTTGGGAAAATTCTTGACCATGAAATACTTGTACGGAATGTTTGAAAGCCCATTTCTTGAAGTAATGCTAAGTCTTCTTTATACGTATGATAGAAATTAATTCCATAACGTTTTGGGAAATAACTTTCTTTATCAGCAATTAATTTTTTAATTCCTTCTAGTGTTCCGCCACCTTCTTTAGTTATTTTTGCACGGTTGATGTTCTTATCATATGCATGAATATCTGATGTAGATAATCCTCTTCCGTCTTTATCAAATTCTCCTTCGCTTTGACATGCAGCTGATGCGCCACCCCAAAGCATGTGATTTGGAAATCCTGTTGTTCTTTTCATATAATTTACTCCTTTTTATACTAAATCTTCTCCATTTGATTTGATTAATTTTTGATACCAGTAGAAAGAATCTTTACGAATTCTTTTACATTCCTTTGGATCATCATCTGTTCTATCTACATAAATAAATCCATAACGCTTTTTCACACCGTTGCTTGTAGATAATAAGTCAATAGCAGACCAAGGACAGTAAGCTAATACTTCTACACCATAATCAATGGCTCTTTTCATTGCTTTTACATGATCTCTTAGGTAATTGATACGATAGTCATCGTGAATTTTTCCATCTTCAGTTAATGTATCAAATGCACCTAATCCATTCTCGGTTATCATAAGTGGTTTATTGTAACGTGTGTAGATATCACGGAAAATATATTCTAATCCAGTTGAATCTATTGCCCAATCCCAATCTGTTGTATCTAGTTCAGGGTTTTTACACATTTGGTAGAATCCTGGATGTGTTTCAAATCCATCAATGGCTCCTTTTTTACCTGACCAGTTTACTCCTGACCAACGGATTGCTTCATCTTCTGGACATGCTTTAGCACACTCACTTGCATAGTAGTTTAATGCTAAGAAATCAGAATATCCTTCTTTAATTAATTCCATATCACCATCTTCAATTACAGGCGCTAATCCATGTTGCTCTAAATAAATTTGAGCGGATTTTGTATAGAATCCTTTGAAATAAATATCTAAATAATATGCATTTCTTAAATCATGTGCATTTTGTGCTGCCATTACATCTTCTGGTTTACTTGTTAGTGGATAAACTGGTGCATATCCAAGAGCAGCTCCTACTAATCCTCCAGGAACTAGCTCGTGTACTAATTTACAAGCAATAGCATGTGCTAAGTTCATATGATGGTTAATTTGATAACGTAATTGATTATTATCTCTCATACTTTCTGGAATAAAACATTTTTGTGTCCAGTATTGAACGATTATGCTTTGTTCGTTTATTGTTGTCCAATATTTTACTTTATCTTTAAATTCATTAATTATATATCTAGCATAGTATTCAAAATCTTTTACAACTTCTCTACTAATCCATCCATTATATTTTTCAACTAATGCCCAAGGTAAGTCGTAATGATATAATGTAATAATTGGTTCAATACCATTTTTGATTAGCTCGTCGATTAAATCACGGTAGAATTGAATTCCTTTTTCATTTACTTCTCCCACACCATCTGGGAATACACGAGACCATGATATTGAGAAACGGTAAGTATTAAATCCCATTTCTTTCATTAAAGCAACGTCTTCTTTATAGTGATGATAATGATCACTTGAAATATCAGCTGTTGCAAAGCCTCTTTTCTTGTAGTTCTCTTTGTTGATAATGTCTTGTTGTGAAGCTTTTTTTCCATCTTCATAAGCTGCACCTTCTACTTGATAGGCACTTGTTGCTGCTCCCCATAGGAAATTTTCAGGAAATTGTTTGCTTGTCATAAATTTAATCCTCCTCTTTCTTTTTAATTATTTAATAAATTAAACTGCCATTCGAGGAAAATACGTTCATAGAATGTTATGTTTAAATTTATATCTATATTATGAGACATATTTGAATATTCTCTCAACTCATGTTTTGCACTTTATGGTGAAAGTAATTAGATTTACGGATTAATATTTTATTTGATTCAGCATAGAAATTAGATATTAAAGAGGGGAAAGAAGAGTAGCTCAAACTTTCACTAGAAAATAAAGAAAGTGCACAAACATTTCTGCTTATGCACTTTATAATTAGTGTGTTAATTAATGAGCTATTTATTTTTTATTATATCCAAGATATCAATTAGTTCACTTGCGATACGTACTTCACTATTGATAGTCATTAGTGTATCTTGTGCATGAGTAAATAATAAACTGTATGAATATGATATCCCTCTACTTTCATTTTGAATGACATTTGTTTGGGATACATGAGCTAAACGAATATTTTCTTTTGCTTTCGCAAGTTCTTCTCTAGCTTTATCAAATTCAAATTTCTTAGCATGTGCAAGTGATTTTTCTGCATTTAAACGAGCATCTCCAGCATGCAAAATAATTTGCATTGCAACAGAAACTAGTTCATTTTCTTCAAATTCTTCTACTATTTTAGACATAATTTAACCCTACCTTCAATTTTTTTGCTTATTTTAATTTAGTTTTCTTGTAATTCACCATCTTCAATCATACATTGCTTTTCATATACCTTAAAGAATGGGAACCAAATCATTAAGTATACAATGAATAATACAACAGCCCAAAGAATTCCTCTCATATCTTGTGTAATCATAACTGTTGAAATAGGCACTGGTACCTGTCCAACTTGATTTAATGTTGCTGGTATATTTAACCAACCAACTCTCATAATAAAATATACAATTGCTGGTCCAACGATTGCATTAATCCACATAGGTAACATTAATATTGGATTAAATACAACTGGAGCTCCAAACATAATTGGTTCATTTATATTGAAAATAGAAGGCCCAATGAAAATTCTTCCTAATGTTTTTAAACGAGATGATTTTGAGAATGTCATAAGTACATTCAGGCCAAGAGTTGCTCCCATACCACCCATTGTAATTAGTGCAGCTGTGAATACGGTTTCAGTAGTAGCAATATTTGTTGGTGCAAGGCCATTTGCAACTGCTTCAATATTTGCTTGTATACCAGCTAAGTATATTGGTGTTGAAACGGCTCCAAATAACCAAGAAGATACACCCATTGTATATAAGAATGCAGGAATAAAACAAAGTAAGATTAATCCATACCAAGTTTGTGCAAAACTTTGTAATGGGGAGAATACCCATAATACCATTTCAAAAATATCCATTCCTAAATCTTTTGTAAGGATCATTCCAATTCCTAATGTAATTAAAGTAGGAATAATGTAGTTTATCCATCCTGTTACAAAGTCAGGAATTTTTGTTGAGTTTTCTAACACATGTAATTTAGAATAAAGATTAAAAATTATGGCTGTAAATAATCCAGCAAAAATACCAACTGCAATACCAGTTGCTCCTAATCTTCCGCCAGTAATAATCATATTTCCAGCTTCATCATATGTAGGCATAACGAACATGATCAGTACTGCAATGGCAACCAATCCACAATTTGTAGTATAGAATGGTTTTCCTAGTTTCTCCATAACTTGTTGTGCTACCATAAATGCAATAATTAATGAAATTAGTCCAAAACTATAGTCTGCAATCATCCCCAAATCTGGTAATTGAGGTATATAAGATCTAAATACATTATAAAAATAAATTACTGAACCTGTTAAGATAAATGGTATTACCTTTTGCATAGAAGATGAAACTGCAGCAATCCAAGGTTTACTACAAATTTTATTCATACTTGGAGCAAAGGAATTTGAAAGCCAATCCATAAACTTTTTCATAATAAATTTTCCTCTCTATAATAATTAATTCTTTTATTATTTTATCAAATGATGTATAATATATTTGATAAGATTTATATCTTTTCAAAGCTAGGGGTGGTATCTTAGCTTTTTTTTTTGATTTTTAAGTAATTATCCGTTAATTGTTGATAGTGCTAAATCTAATAATGCGTCTCCATTTAAAGTTGCATATATTGTTTGTGGAATTATAACAACTGGGACATTATAAGGTCTTGCCATTTCTTCAAAACTAGCTTTTTCATTTTCATAGTGTGGGCCTACCATTAAAATATCAATTGAATCCATGTAGCTTGCTATATCTGAAGCGCTTCTTGCTTCAATATTTACAGAAAGATTTCTTTTTTTTGCGACACCTCTTGTACGTTGAGCAAGAAATCCACTTGACATTCCAGCTCCACAACATAATAAAATTTTCAATTCTTTCATATTAACACTCCCTTTTAAACATTTGTGTCTTTCGACAGTTTCATTATGCATCTTTTTTTTTTAGTGTGCAATTTATGTTTTGCACCGCTCAGTGTAATTCTTAAAGTGAAAAAATAACAGTTTATTATATAATTATAGTAGAATGATTTATTTATTTATATTTTATATAATTATAGTAGAATGATTTATTACCGAAGATTAAAAAGGAGACAACCTATGAAACCGAATCAAATAAAATTAGTATCTTATTTATTAAAACAAAATAATCCCGTTACCTCAACAGTATTGGCTAAGCAACTGCAAATTAGTGTTCGAACAATAAAAAACTATGTTAATGAAATTAATTTACAGGGTAAAACTAAGGTAATCTTATCTACTAATTCTGGATATCAAGTCAATCGAGAACTTGCAAAACAGCTACTGATGAGTGAAAAGAGTGATATTCCTCAAAATTATTTAGATCGCTCATTTTATATTATTAAAAAACTATTAATTGAACATATACCATATTTAGATTTATATGAATTATGTGAAACATTGTATATATCTTACTCAACACTAAAGCTTGACATTACAAAAATGAATCAAGCTTATTCTAATTTTCATATTAGTTTTGTTTGTAAAAATGATCAGCTTAGAATATTGGGTGAAGAAAAACATAAACGTAAATTAATTAGTCATTTTTTATTTGAGGAAGCAAATCATAAATTTATAGATTTAACAGTTTTAAAAAGTTGTTTTCAAGAAGATGGAGTTGATGAACTAAATCAAATTATCCATTCTATATTTAAAAAATATAACTACTATATAAATGACTTTTCATTATCAAATATAATTTTACATTTAATGATATTAATTGATCGTGTTTTATATGGGAATTCTATCCAGTCAAATAACAACATTACAATTGAGGATGAGATAGAAAGAGCTCTTGTGAATGATATCAGTGAGAGCTTAGAAAGTACTTTTAATCTATGTTTAAATGAAAACGAAAAATTCGAAATATATATGCTTTTCAAAACAAATGCAAATCAATCTTTATCTAAAAATATGAGTGATTTAAAAAAAATTGTAGGGGATGATATTTTAAATATCACTCATAAAATTATTACTTCTGTTAATGAAGTGTACTTGCTTGATTTATTAAATGATACATTCTTAATCCCTTTTGCTTTGCATTTGAAAAATCTTTTTGAAAGAAGCAAAAATAATAGTTTTACCAAAAATCCTATGGTAGAAAATATTAGGAAACAATGTCCGACTATTTATGATATTGGTATTTATATATCAATTCGACTAAAAGAATTAAATAAAATGGAAATTCCTGAAGATGAGATTGCTTTTATTGCTTTACATATAGGGGCAGAAATCGAACGAAAAAAAGTCAATGATGAGAAAATTCGCTGTGTTATCTTATGTCCAGAATATATGGGAATGCAGACAAAGTTATATAATGAAATATTAATTAATTTTAGTAATCATTTAAATATAGTTGCAGTAGTTTCATTTCCATACCAACTTGAAGCCTTAAAATTTGATTTATTAATTACTACAATTAAGGTCGATGAAAACCCTAATTATAAAATTTTTACTATTTCCCCTTTTGCAATTCAGATTAATAAAAAAGAGATGTACAATGTTCTTGATGAAATACAACAAAATGCGAAAAATTGCATATTGAGAAAAAACTTTCATTATTTCTTTAATAAAGATTTGTTTTTTTTAGATCCTGTTGAATCATCAAAAGAGGACTTAATAAAAAATATTTCAAAATTGATGCAAGAACAAGGTTGTGTTAACGATGATTTTTCACAGAAAGTTTTGGAACGAGAAAAAGCAAGTTCAACTGCATTTGGTAACATCGCAATACCTCATAGTGTACATATGAATGCAATTAAAACTACAATAGCTGTTGTTATTAGTAAAAATGGATTTCGATGGGGAGAAAGCCATGTGAATATAGTATTAATGATTGCTATTAACAAAATCGACAAAAAAATATTCAGAGAATTATATGAAGCTTTAATAGCTCTATTTACAGATAATTCAATTGGAAATATAGTAAAGAATTGCAATTGTTTTAATGATTTTGAGTCTATAATATATTCATCAACAGAAGCAAATAAAAAATAGTAGTTAATTAAAGTTAAAGGAGCTGTCGTACAATGAAAAATTAAGAATTAATTTCTCATTATTAATTCTTAATTTGGGCTGTTTGTGCGACAGCCCCATATATGTTGTATTAAAAGTTAGGATATTATTTATTTAACATATCTAATATCTCATCTTCTGGAGTTGAAGAATCGCAACGAACTTCTACTTCATTATTTTTTCTAACAATAAAACCAGGTACAGTTACTATATTATATTTTGATCTAAATGCTCTAACATTGGCATCTGAAAAATCTTCGCTATCTACGTAATAAATAGTTGTATTGATTTTATCAGTTAATCCACTTAATTTCTTAGCAAATTTACGACAAAACGGACAAGTTCCTCTACCTATATAAACTACAGATAAATCTTCAGTAGACAGTAACTTATCTGCTTCTGAAGAAAGTATCTTTTTAAATTTCTGTATATCTTCTATATAACTGTTTTTTTCAAACATATTATTACCTCCTACCCTTTTACAATATTATACCAAAACTAAATTATTACATCAAATTAATTGGATATTTAGAATCATAAACAAAAAAGGAACTATCTTAAAGACAGCTCCATATCTGTTATAGCTTAAATTAAATCATCTAATCCATTTACTGTAGTTTGTTCATTCTCATTGATAGGAATAACTATACATTTTTGCCCATCAATCATTTGAGATTTTATTTGAGGTATTTTTTCAGGCTTTACTTGAAGTATAACATCATATTCAGAATTAGCCTTATCGTCTGCCAGAATTTCATTATTAGTTTCATTTGTAACAGTTTCTACTGTTTCTTCTAAATCATTATCTTTAGGATCTTCCAAGTTAGCATCTATAGATTGATCCAAATTAGATTCAATGGAATCTGCTAAAGCAGAGTCATCATTGTTATCTGATAAAGGAGTAGATTCCTTATCTATAGCGACTTCTTGCTTAACCTTCTCAAGTCTATTTTGTAAAATCTCAACTTGCTTTTCAAGTCTTTCTTCTCTTTTTCTTTGCTCATTTGCCTTAAGTACTTTTGTATCAATTAAGTTTTCTGCTAAAGGAAGGTCATCACCAAAACATTCAACATAAGACTTTTCTATCTTAGAAGTAAGCTCTTCTGGGATTCCACTTTCTATTAAAAGGTTTTGGATATCCTTATTTGTTAATGTTATAGGTTCTGAATCTGGGTCATCGTATATTGCATTATATTCATCAATAATATTATTTAAATTATCTTGTACTTCCATAAATATTTTATCTGCTTTTTGTTCATCAGCACCGAAGGAATCCTTAATAATTGATTGGAAGGTATCCTTTTGAATAGCAGCAGTTTGTCTTGAGTAGCAGCCTAAAGCATTTTCCATTAATTCTGGATGAGTATCCTTAGCATTCTTTGTGTAATACATAATGGAGTTAACATCTGAACTACGATTGATAAATGCAGGGAATATAAAGCCATTAGTTGGATTCTCAACTACCCAATCTCTTATACGTGCTTTTATTTTATTTTCTTCTTCAAAGTATCTAAGACCAGGATCTGAAAGTGAAACAGGGCAAATTGCACATAATACATATTCATATACTTCTTCAGATTCATCTAGCTTTAGGTTATCTTTTGTCTTTGTGATAACATCATAAGCATCATGAAAAATAAGTATTAAATAGTTACTAGTATAATCATAGCTTTCAATAATAGATTGATAAAAATCCTCTAATAGAGAGTCATCCTTAAGTTGACTGTTTTTTAATTGCATAAGAGAAACTTGCTTTTCATTTATAAGGTCATCATTAAATGGAAAGTTAAGTTCTAAAATATTATTTCCTATAGTACCAGAAAGAACTTTCTTAGCAATTTCTAAGTACTTAAAGTATTCATCTTCATCTAAATTTAAAAATGTTTCTCTAAATTTTAAGATAACATGTTTTTCTCCATTAACATAACAACCACACATTTTAGTGAAAGTGCAGTGATCTTTCTTCAAACGCTTTTTTAGTTCAAGTATATCTTTTTTTCTCATATATAAACCTCTTAATATAATATTTCATTTAAGCTAAATCAAGGATTTAGAGTAACAGAGGAAGGTCCCACTCAAATACATTCTCATGAGGTAAGGGACACTAGCTAAATCAAAGATTTAGAGTCTTAGGGGAAACTCCTTCTCACATACGTTCGAATGAGTAAGTTCGACTAGCTAAATCGCAGATTTAGAGTCTTACTTAAGTATAGTATTTTTTTATGATTAATTAAAGGGATATAAGAGCAACTTAATTTTATTAATTAAAATAATTTATTTTTAATCTAATTTTAATCTTTCTTATATTTTAGATTAATTTTCTAAAAGTATTATATAACCATAGTAGATGAGGAAATCAAAATAAAAGCTATGGAGGTAATTATAATGGAAAGAAATGAAATTATTGAAGTTTTAATGGGAAAGGTTAATGTTACTAAAGAAGAGGCTACAGAAGCATTAGAAAATTGTAATTGGGATCTTCTAGATGCTGTTATTTATTTAGAAAGAAGAGGAAAAGTGGAAAATAATGAAACTACAACTATAATTGAAGTAGCAGCAGAGAATCAAAAGGAAGAAAAGAAAAAAGAATACAAAAATAAAGACGAAAAATGCGGTGGTATTGGAGAAATGGTTGGAAGAATATTTAAGTTTGTAGGTAAAGTTTTAAGAAAAGGAAATGAAAATCACTTTGAAATTAAAAAAGAAAATGAAAAACCTATTAGAATATCTTTAACAATATCAGCAATTTTATTAATATTCTTATTTATACCTAGTTTAATATTATTAATAGTAGGTTTATTCTGTGGATATAAATACTCAATTTCTGGTCCTAACATTAATTATGATGGAGTAAATGATATTTTTGATAAGGTATCAGAATCAGCAGATACTATTAAAAAAGATTTTAAAGAAGGATATGAGAATAATTAACAGTTAACAATTGGTAATTAGCAATTAAGGAGATAATTTGTTCCAAATTATTTAAATAGAATTACTAAACATTTTAAAGAGTTCTTATGAATATATTGAAAGCCCCTGTTAAAAAACAGAGGTTTTTTCTTTATGGTTGGTATTAGTGATTACCTTTAGAATATGAATTCTTTTTAATGATATCTTCTTTTTTTATTATAAAGATAGAAAGATAGATGGTATAATTTAATAATTAAGGGTAGGGATATAAATGGAATTTTTGTGTCATGAATATGGAGGATTATCTATGGAGAGATTTAGGCTTGTAGATAAATTAAAAGATAAAGCAAATATTAGCTATGAAGAAGCTAAGACTATTTTAGAGGAAAATAATTGGGATATTTTAGACTCTATGATTTATTTAGAGGAGATAGGAAGAGTTAAAAAGCCTTCTGTAAGTGTATTTTATACTAACGATTATAAAGAGTCTTATGAAGAGAGAACTGAAATGGTTAATATTACTGATAATAAAAAAGGGGAAAAGTCTAGAGGTAAAAATAATTTTGAAGGGATCTTTGAAGCTGTATGTAAATATATAGATAGTTGCAATAATATTTTGATTGAGATAATAAGAAAGAATACAGTAATTTTAAGGATACCACTAACAGTAGTTATTCTACTTTTATTATTTACATTTTGGATAACGATACCTGTAATAATAGTAGGATTATTCTTTGATATAGAATTTTATATATCAGCTAAAAAAGTAAATGCAGATAAGATTAATAAGGTACTTAGCGATATATCAAAAAGTATAAGAGATTTAAAAGAAAAAATTAAGAAGAGGTTTAATAATGGTTAAGATTTTAATAGTTGAAGATGAAGAGAAAATTGCAAGATTTCTAGAACTTGAGTTAATACATGAAGGTTATGAAATATTAAAAGCTAATAATGGTAGGATGGGGCTTGAAATTGCAGAGAAGGGGGAAGTGGATTTAGTTATCCTTGATGTAATGCTTCCTGAAATTAATGGACTTGAAGTACTAAGAAGAATTAGAAAAGTTTCAGATATTCCTATTATAATGCTTACTGCTAGAGATGCTGTTATGGATAAAGTATCAGGTCTTGATGCAGGTGCTGATGATTACGTTACAAAGCCTTTTGCTATTGAGGAATTATTAGCAAGAATAAGAACAGCTCTTAAAAAGAGAGTAGTTACTGAGAAAAAGGACATAGATGTACTAAGTTGTGGGTTATTATCATTAGATAAAAAGAGGCATAAGGTAGTGTACAATGATACAGAAATTGAGTTAACTAATAGAGAGTTCACTTTATTGCAAATATTAATGGAAAATAAAAACATTGTATTGACTAGAGATGTGCTTATTGAAAAAGTATGTGGTTACGATTATTTTGGAGAAACAAATGTAATAGATGTTTATATAAGATATTTAAGAACTAAAATAGATGATACCTTTAAGACAAAGATTATTACTACTGTTCGTGGTGTGGGATATGTAATAAAAGATGAGTAAGAAAAATAAATCAAAAAATGTTACATCTATTGCAATAAAAATTAACTCCGTATTCGTAAGAAATTTATTTTTTAAATTTCTTGTAATTGATATAATTCTAATTCTTGTTTTAATTATACTTTGGAGTATTGAAAGAGAAGTGAATTATTATGGAGAGTTTATTCAAAGTGCTCAAAGATCAATACAGCTATTTCCTATTGAAGAAGCCAGTTATACAGTTAATTGGAGTGACGGTAAAACATTACTTATAGAATTTAGCTCATTTTTAGTTAATTTAAAAAAAATAATAATTCCTGTTGGAGTAGTAGAAGGAATATTCTTATTACAAGAAATAATATTTGGTACTGCAAAAACTAGACATATTTTAAAGCCTATTGATGAGATAGCAGAAACAACTAATAGGCTTAGTAATATGGAATTTGATGAAGAAAAGTTTCAAAACCTAGAAGATGCTATATCTAAAATAAGTCCTGTAGCATCTAATGAAAGAGTTCACATTGGAGATAGTGAACTTCAGGGGTTAGAGAATGCCATTAATAAACTTTTAGATAGGATGAGAGATTCTTATATGCAACAAGCAAGGTTTGTTTCAGATGCATCTCATGAGCTTAGGACACCAATTTCAGTAATACAAGGTTATGCAAATATGCTAGATAGATGGGGAAAAGATGATGCTAGTGTATTAGAAGAGTCTATATCAGCAATAAAAAGTGAATCTGAAAATATGAAGAACTTAGTAGAGCAGTTATTATTCTTAGCTAGAGGTATTAATGGAAAAACTCAACTTACAATAATAGAGTTTTCACTTGATGATATGATGAATGAAGTTTTAGAGGAATCTAAAATGATAGATAATAATCATGGGTATAGATATATTAAATCCGAAGATATAAAAGTATATGGAGACATAGGCTTGCTAAAACAAACTGCAAGAATATTAGTTGAAAATGCAGCTAAATATACTGCAGAAGGTGAAGAGATAATATTGAGGGCAGGAAGAAATAATGAAGGTGTGCCTTTCTTTTCTATTCAAGATAACGGCATAGGTATGGATGAATCAGATATACCACACATTTTTGAACGTTTCTTTAGAGCTGATACAGCTAGGGTTAGAAAAAATGGGGGGACAGGATTAGGTTTATCAATAGCTAAGTGGATTATTGATAATCATAAGGGATATTTTAGTGTCTTAAGTAGAAAAGAAATAGGAACGAGAATAACAGTATTTTTACCACAGAATAAGTAAGTTATATTTCTAGGGAAATATAACTAGATATTTAATTGTAGAAGACAGTAGGATTGAAAATCTTGTTGTCTTCTACATTTTTTATTATTTAAATAATAAACTAAAAATTTATTGATATATAAATTGTTTAGAAAAGCATATCATTTTAAATAAAAATAATGATTTTGCAATTTTGAAAATAAATACTTGCATAATTCAAAAATGTATTTTATAATTTTAACACAATTAGAAAAAATATGAAGTAACAATTTAATAAATATTGGGGGCAAATAAATGAGAAGATATCCAAGTTGTATGGCAACACAACATCCAGATAATTCACAAAAGTATATAACAATACAACAAGAACCAGAAGAAGCAGTAAGAGATTTAAACTTGCAAGAAAAAGGTGGGCTAGGAATCGAAGAAGTGATGGTTGATTTTGAAGGAAAGCTTACACCATACCATCAAACTTCACAAATAACATTGGGATTAATTAATGAGGGATTTACTCCAGGTGAGGATGTATTTGTAACACCGAGAATTCCAAATGCTATAAAGGAACCTGTATTTAGACAGTTAATGAGTATAATGTCATTGGTCGAAACTAATATGTTAGCTTATCAACAAACAGGTAAACAAGCTATTATTGAAACTATTATTCCGATGATTGAGTCAGGAGAGGAATTAATAAGAATTCAAGAAAGAGTTAATTCAATAATTGATCTTGGAAACAAAAACTATGACATAAAATTCCCTTTAAATAGCATTAAGCTAATTCCACTAATGGAAGGAATACCTTCTTTAGTAAATATAGATAAGATTATTGATAAATATTATAAGCACCTTTGTAGCAAAGATTATAAATTAAGGGATCTAAGAGTAATGATTGCTAGATCAGATTCAGCTATGTCCTATGGTGTAGTATCATCAGTTTTAGCTGTTAGGATGGCTATTAGTAAGATTCATAAATGGGGACAAGAGAATGATGTTGAGATAGCTCCTATTTTAGGGTGTGGATCACTACCATTTAGAGGGCACTTATCAGCGAATAATATAGAAAATACATTCAAGACATATGCAGGAATAAAGACATTTACTATTCAATCAGGGTTAAAGTATGACCATGGAACAGAGGAAACTAGAGAAGTGGTAAATAAACTTAAGAGCCATGATTATATGGAAAACTTTAAGATACTTTCTGAGGAAGAAATGGATCTTATGAGTGAGTATATAGGAGTATTCTCTAAGCATTATATAGATATATTCACTAGAGTAATTCAAGATATAGATGGTATTTCTAAGTTTATACCAAAGAATAGGGATAGATTAGCAAGTTCAAAGTCAGGATTACAATATGTAAGAGAAGCTATTGATGTAACAGAAGTAGTAGAACTAGTTAAGGATCCAAAACTTAAGGAAGAACTTTTAAGCCTAAATACAGATGTTAATTGTTCAGTACCACGTGCAATAACATTTACGGCATCAATGTACACAGCAGGAATTACTCCAGAATTCTTAGGAGTTGGAAGAGGATTAAGGGAAATTAAAGAAAAGTATGGACAAGAAGGTATAGATAAATTATTAGAATTCTATCCAAGTTTAATAGATGATTTAACATTTGCAGCTAGATATACAAATACAAAAATATCTAAGGGAATTGTTAATGAGGAGAGCAGAGCAACTTACAAAGAAGATTTCAGCTTAGCTTGTGATATATTAGGGATTCTAGCTAAAGATTATCCAGAAGAAGAATTCTATCATACTCTATTAAAATCTGTAAGACCAATTTTACTTCACTTAATGGGCAAGGAAGAAGAAATGTTCGATGATGTTGAAGAAGAAATGAAGATATTAAAAGAATGGATTGTTAAGCTAGGAAAGTTAAGAGGTAGCTTAGGTTAATAAATAAATGGGAGGCATCTAAATATTAGAGCCTCCTTTTTTATTTATATTATTATCGTAATTTTTAGAAAAATATTGCAATGTTAAAAGTTTGATTATACAATTATATATAACCGGTTACACATATAAAATATAGGATTAAATAAAATACTATGAAGAAGAAAATAAAAGTTGTTTACAAATCTTAGATTAACTTAGGAGGTTATTATGTTAAGTAATGAAGAAATTAAAAAAAGGCTTTTACCGCCAAAGGGAAGGGTAAAGGTAGTGTTAGATGCAGATGCTTATAATGAAGTTGACGATCAATTTGAGATTACTTGGGCATTTACTCATTCTGAGAAATTAGATATCCAAGCGATTTATGCTGCCCCATTTAATAATGAAAGATGTGATGGTCCTGAAGATGGGATGCTAAGAAGTTATAAAGAAGTACATACTATAATGGATATGGCAGGGATACCAAATAAATATCCTGTATATAAGGGTAGTACAGGTTTTTTAACAGAAGAGAATACACCTATTAACTCTGATGCTGTAGATGACTTAATAAGAAGAGCTAATAGTATGGATGGGGAGCTTCTTTACGTAATAGCAACTGGTGCCATTACAAATGTTGCTTCAGCTTTAATTAAAGATCCAAGTATTGCAGAGAAAATAGTAGTAATTTGGCTTGGAGGACAGCCTTTATATTGGTCTACTGCTTTTGAATTTAATTTAAGTCAAGATAAAATTGCTTCAAGACATGTATTAGATTGTGGAGTACCTTTAGTTTTAATACCAACTATGTCAGTAGCTTCTAGGCTGTCAACTACTAGCTTTGAATTAGATCATTATCTTAAGGATACCAGTAAAAGTGGAGAATACTTAAGAAAATGTGTCTCTGATTTTATGGAGGAAATATTAAAAAAGGGTGATGGTGGATTAAAGAAACTTACTAATGAAAGTGGAAAGCCATATTTAAGAAATTTAAGTGATTATGATGAATCTGAATATGAAGTAATAATATCCCCAAAAGCTAAAAGTAAAATAATATGGGACATAGCTGTAATAGCATTTTTAGTTAATCCATTGTGGACAAAAAGTCAATTAGTAAGTTCTCCTATATTAAAAGATGATGATACATGGGAATTAACAGAAAATCGTCATCCTATAAGAGTAGTAATGTATTTAGATAGAGATGCTATATTAGGTGATATGTTTTATAGAATAAGTAAATTACCAAAATAAAATGCAATATTGAATGATGATAACATAAGGGCTAAATTAGAACTATAAAAAATTATATGGTAAAATATGAATATGGAAGTTTTGTAAGCAAGGAGGGGGTTTTGTGGAAAAACTTTTAACAGTAATGAATTTTTCTCATGTATATGAAAAGGAGAAGTTCTTTTTAGATGAGGAATATAGATGGATTGACTGTACTAAAGTTAGAGGAACTAATGGATATTGCGATAAGACTGCATTTCATATTTTACAGGATAAGACTAAGTCCTTAAGCCCAGAGGGTATTCATTTTATAGATTCAGGAAACTATCATTATGTAAGTGAATTATGGATAAATAAAATAGAAGAAGATTTTACACTTGTAGTTTTCGATCATCATTCAGATATGACAAGACCTAGTTTTGGGAATATACTATCTTGTGGTTCTTGGATAATGGACGAGGTTGATAAAAATAAATATATAAAAAGGGTAGTAATAATTGGCTTAAGTGAAGAGCAAAAAGAAACTATTCCAAGCAAATATCTAGATAAGGTAGTATGTATTTCAGATAATGATTTCATACAACTCAATAAAGAGGATATATATAGATTTATAGATGATAAATATCCAGTTTATATTTCAATAGATAAAGATGTTTTAAGTGAAGATGTTGTTAAGACATCTTGGGATCAAGGAAAAATGAACTTTGATCTTCTAAAGAGAATTTTACATAGTATTATTTTAAAATTTGATATTATAGGTATCGATGTATGTGGAGAAACTGAACCTAATAATATAGAAAGTATAAGAAATAATGATAAGATCAATACATCACTATTAAACTTTTTATTGTATGAGAATTAGAAGCATCAATTTATACTCATCTGTGTTATAGTGAGTTTTCAGATATTATCAAAGCAATTGAAAATTATGATATAAATTATAGACAAGAATTATAAAAAAGATAAAATTGAAAGATTATTTTATTAAAAAAGGAAGTTCGAATATGAACTTCCTTTTCTATGTTTAGTTGTATAAATTAAAATAAATATTATATATTCTAATTCTATTTTTCTATTATTTTGCCATATATGATCTAATCATCCAAAGGGCCTTTTCATATTCTGATATAAATCCAGCCATTAAATCAACTGTACCTTGGTCTTTAGCTTCTTCTGCTAAAGATAAGATTAATCTTGATTGATTAAGCATACTTGAAAAATCCCCTTCTAAGATATTTATTGATTCTTCTGCAGATAAGCCTTTACTATCTAATTCTTTTAAAGAAGCAAGATTTAAGTATTCCTTCATTGAAGCTGCTGGTCTATGACCTAAAATAAGAATTCTTTCAGCAACTTCATCTAATGACTTAGCCATTGCTTCATAATATCCTTCAAATACGCTGTGTAATTGGAAGAAAGCTTTACCTTCGATATTCCAATGCAAGTTGTGAATTTTAACATATAATAAGTTAAGATTTGCAAGGTAGTCATTAAGTGATTTTACTACACCTTCAATTTTATTATTTTCTAAGCCTATATAATTATTATTCATAAATATTACCTCCTACAATTTATATTAATTTCAAATTTGTAATGATTACAATATTATAATAATACTAAATTTAGGAAATGTCAATACTATTTCCAAAATTTAATATATAAAAAAACATAGTTCACATTTTAGTTAGTTGTGAACTATGTTTTATATTACTTTCATAAAACTATCTTTAATTTATCTTTTTACATTTTTTACAGATGCCTTTAAAATAAAAAGATTGCTCATGGATATCAAAGTCCTTTAAAGAATCTATATTTAGGCTATCTAAATCAATTTTTATATCGTAAAGAGTATGGCAAGACTCACATTTAAAGTGTCCATGTTTCTTCACATCCAATATTTGATATCTAAGTTCATTTTCATCAATTATAATAGCTTCTACAATTCTCTTTTCAATAAAAAGATTTAAAGTATTATATACAGTTGTTTTTGATAATGTCGGAATTTCATCTATTAAAACAGAATATATTTCATTTACGCTTGGATGTTCTTTACTATTATATAAATATTCAAAGATTCTCTTTCTTTGATAGGATGGACTAATTCCATGATCTCTTAGATATTTTTCAATATTATCAATGAGTAACATAAGTATCCCTCCTGTGTAATTATTATTAATTATATAAGTTTAGCATAGTTTAAAAAAGTAATCTATAAAAAAATAATTAATGCTATATTATATTAAAATAATTTTAAAAATACTTAAGTTCTGTCAGAAGATTGTAAGAAGTTATATGTAAAATACAAAGTATAGTAAATAAAATTTTTGAGGTGGAGTTATATGAGTATTTTAAAAACAGAGAGTTTAGTGAAGATATATGGGGAAGAGGCTAATGAAGTTAGGGCATTAGATAATGTCAGTATAGAAATTAATGAAGGTGAATTTGTTGCCATAATAGGTACATCAGGAAGTGGAAAATCAACATTATTAAATATGTTAGGTGGATTAGATAAGCCAACTAGTGGAGAAACAATTATAGGTGATAAAAATATAAGTAAAATGAAAGATGAAGAGCTTACTATATTTAGAAGAAGAAATATAGGCTTTATATTTCAAAATTATAATTTAGTTCCTATTTTAAATGTTTATGAAAATATAGTTTTACCTATAGAGTTAGATGGAGTAAAGATAGATAAAGAATATGTAGATTCAATTATTAATACTTTAGGATTAAAAGAAAAATTAACTAATATGCCCAATAACCTTTCTGGAGGACAACAGCAAAGGGTAGCAATAGCAAGAGCACTAGCTACTAAGCCTGCTATTATATTAGCAGATGAACCTACAGGAAACCTTGATAGTAAGACAAGTATGGATGTAATAGGATTATTAAAGATAACTAGCAAGAAGTTCAATCAAACTATGGTTATGATTACACATAATGAGGAAATAGCTCAACTAGCAGATAGAATTATAAGAATTGAAGACGGTAAGGTTGCAGTTAGAGGTGATGAGTAATGAAATTTGAAAATAACAACAAGGAAGTTATTAAAAAGATAACTAAAGGATCGCTAAAGAAAAATAAGATAAGAAATGTATTCGCCATTATAGCAATAGTACTTACAACTTTTATGATATCTTCTGTATTTAGTATAGGAATAAGCTTTGCTAAAAACTATAAAACAATGAATTTAAGGTTACAAGGCACTACATCAACTGTTGCATTAGCTAATCCTACAGATAAACAAATAGATAAAATAAAGTCATTAGACTTATTAGATAGCATGGGTTATGAAGTTAATGTTGGGAAAGTAGCTCTTGATAGTTTAACAAATAATAGAACAAGTATAAGTGTTAAATATAGTGATAAAGAAAATTTTGAAAAACAGTTAACTCCATGTATAAGTGATATTAAAGGAAACTATCCAGAAAAAGAAAATGAAATAATGGCATCCAAGAAAGCTTTAGAGTTCTTAGGAAAAAGTGATGCTAAAATAGGAGATAAAATTGAAGCTCCAGTAAATATAAATGGAGAAATAACAAATAAGGAATTTATATTAAGTGGATATTATACTACTTATGGAGTAGTGCAAGATATAGGATATTTATTAGTTTCAGAAAAGTTTGTAGAGGAGAACAACTTAACTTTAGAGAATAACGGAACACTTCTTATGACTTTAAAGCAAGATTTAAAAGGTGTGGCAGAAAGCAAGTTAGAAGAGGAAGTTTCTCTTAATGAAAACCAAAAGTTTGTATATAGCTATGACCCTACAGAAGAATTTTCCAATACAGCATTAATTACAGTAGTATTAATAGTAATTATAGCTTTATTTATAGTTCTTAGTGGATATCTTCTTATTTACAACATCCTATATATAGCAGTAACTAAAGATATTAATTTTTATGGATTACTTAAAACTATAGGAGCATCACCAAGACAAATTAAAAAGATAGTAAAAGGTCAAGCTTTTAGATTATCTATAATTGGAATACCGTTAGGATTAACATTAGGTGCAATAGTTTCATTCGTAATTGTACCATTAGCAATGGGGACATTATTCGCAGGAGCTCAAGCAAGTGCAATGCCTGTAGATGTTTCTTTTAATCCAATAATATTTATAGGTTCAGCACTATTTTCATTATTAACAGTTAGTTTAAGTTGTAGAAAACCAGCTAAAATTGCAGGAAGTATTTCACCAACAGAAGCTTTACGTTACACAGGAAGTAAGCCTAAAAAGCAAAAGAAAGACAGAAAGTCTACTAATGGTGGAAAGCTATATAAAATGGCGTGGTACAATGTTTTTAGAGAGAAGAAGAGAGCTATAATAGTATTTCTATCATTATTTATGGGGATTATAACCTTCTTAAGTGTAAATACATTTTTAAGTAGCTTAAGTGTAGATAATTATATTAATAGATATGTAAAAAATGATTTTGAAATACAAAATGTAGAGGCTCAAGCGGATAAAATAGATGATGATATGATAGATAAAATCAAATCTATGAAGGGTGTAAATTCAATAAACTTAAGCAAGTCAAGTACCCTACAATTAGAAATGAGCGAAGATATACTTATGCCATCATTAAAGGAAAGTTATAAGAGGTTTGGATTATCAGATGAGGAATTAAACCAATTTTTAAATCTAGTTAAGGAAGATCCAAGCGTATTATCATCCTCTGTTATGGGAATAGATGATGATCTTATAGAAAGGGTTAATAAGGACTTAAAAGAAAAAATAGATATAGAAGCATTTAAAAGAGGAGAATTTGTTATAGCTGATGCATGGAGCTATGGAGATGATTATAAGAATATAAAGGGTAACTTAACTATAAAAAATTCTAATAATGATTCATCAAAAATCTTTGATGTTAAAATAATAAAGGATAATTCATCATTATTACCATCAGGATTAGCAACACCTTTAGGAATACCAACAATATATATTAGTAATTCTGTTTTAGAAGAATTAGATAGCAATGCAGAAAATTATTTATTATATGTAGATGTTGATGATAAATATGAAGAACAAATTGAATCTGAATTAAAGACTATTAGTGAAAGTCGTGGATTATGGTTTGAATCTAAGAGCGATAAGACAGAAGAGTTTAATAGTTCACAAATGGTAATGAATATACTTGGTAGTGGTATATCAATGATATTAATATTAATAGGCGTAATTAACTTTATAAATGTAATGATAACAGGAGTAAATGTTAGATTGAAAGAGCTTGCTATAATGGAAAGTATAGGTATGACTAAGAAGCAAATCAAGAAGATGTTAACATTTGAAGGGCTATATTATGCAGGACTTACTACTACATTTATATTAACAATAGGAATTGCTATTATTTATGGAATATCAGTACTTACTAAGCAAATAGCAGATTACGCAGTGTTTGTATTCCCAACAGTACCACTAATACTACTAATCATATTTATATTTGCGGTATGTTTAATTACTCCAAGTATTGTATTTAAAGAATCATCAAAAAGAAGTATAACTGAAAGAATTAGAGAAATAGAAAAGTAAATAAGATATATGAACAAAGCTTCCAATAATATAAGCTTATCTACGTCGCTTGCTCCAAGTCGATTTGATTATATTATATGGAGGCTTTGTATTTTATTATTATTTTAATTAAGCAAAGACTAAAGGAAAAAACAAGACTTTGTCTAGTTTAGAAATTAATTATCTTTTCATTAATAAATAAAAAGATTAATTATGGAACTTATCTTTTTGATATAATTAATTTATTAAGTGGACGAGGTGAGCATTATGGCAAGAATATTAATAGTTGAAGATGATAAGATACTTAATAAAGGAGTAGCATTTGCTTTAAAAAAAGAGGGGTATGAGGTAGTATCTGCATATTCCAAGAATGAAGGGAAGCAGATAATATTAAAGGATAAGATAGATTTTTTGCTTTTAGATATTAACTTACCTGACGGTAATGGATTAGACCTTTGCAGAGAAGTTAGAGATAGAGCTAATATTCCAATAGTGTTTTTTACAGCTAATGATACAGAAGAGGATATGGTTAAGGGATTTGAAACTGGGTGTGATGATTATATAGCAAAGCCTTTCTCTGTAGAACTATTAAGACATAAGATTAATGCAATTCTCAAGAGAAATAAAATGGTTAATAAAAATTTATTTGAGTATAATGGGTTAAGAATAGATTTTGATAGAATGTCAGTAGATATTTTAGGGAACGAAGTTAGTTTAACTGCAACAGAATATAAGCTTTTAGAATTGCTTGCAATAAATAAAGGCAAAGTTGTTACGAAAGAAATTCTTTTAGAGAAGCTATGGGATAATAACGGAAATTTCGTTGATGAAAATACATTAAGCGTGAATATTAGAAGGCTTAGAAAGAAAATAGAGGAGGATTCTAAAAATCCTAAATATATAATAACTGTGTTTGGTATAGGATATACTTTGGGGGAGTAGTTTATGAAACTTAATTTTAATAAAGTAAATGTAGCTTTCAAGGTTATTACAATAATATTAACTATATTTATAAATTTTTATGTTTATATTATGGAAGTAAACAAGAGGGTATCTATAGCTTTAATAATATTTTCCACAATTATAATCTCAGGGATGTTTATTTATGAGAAATTATATAAAAGTTATATGGAAGAAGTTTTTATAAGGCTATCAGATATGCTTTCAACTATTATAGATATGAGGGATGAAGAAGTGTTTTCTACTATGGAAGATACTTTATTATCTAAATTACAGCATCAAACTATTAAATTAACTAATATATTAAAAGATAAAAATAAGCAAATAGAAAAAGATAAGAATGAAATTAAGTCATTAATTTCAGATATAGCACATCAACTAAAAACTCCATTAACTAACTTAAAGATGTATGGTGAATTTCTACAGGATGAAGATTTAAGTGAAGAAGAAAGAAAAGAATTTAATGATATTATTATGATATCATTAGATCGGTTAAGCTTTTTAATTGAGAGTATGATAAAAATGTCTAGATTAGAAAGTGGAGTGATTCAACTAAAGCCTCAGAGAAATGATTTAAATGATACTGTAATACTTGCAATAAGTGAGGTACAGAAGAAGGCTAAAATGAAAAGTATAGAAATTCAATTAGAAGAAGTAGATAAGATTTCAATAATTCATGATAAGAACTGGGTTAGAGAGGCTTTCTTTAATATATTAGAAAATGCAGTTAAGTACACTAGTGAAAATGGAGTAATTAAGGTGAAAATTCAAGGTTATGAAATGTTTACTAGAGTAGATATAAAAGATAATGGAGTTGGCATAAAAGAAGAAGAGTTACCTAAGATATTTGCTAGATTTTATAGAGGTGAAAATTCTAGAGATATAGAGGGGATAGGAATAGGACTATATCTAACAAGAGAAATAATATCAAATCAAGGTGGATATATTAAAGTGAAATCTAGTAGTAAGGGATCAACATTTTCAGTATTCCTACCCAATAATTAAATAGTATGTAAATTATAATAAGATTTTATATAACTACAAGATGTAAATTATTTATTGAAAAGAGGTGTTATTATTAATATTAATGAGAATAAAAATAAGCTGGATAAGGCTGATATTAGTTTAGATATAATTATGGGAAAATTAAAAGAATTAGGCTCCGAATCAATTAAAAATGTATTAATTAAGCATGGAATACAAGAGCCCTTCTTTGGAACTAAGATAGGTGATCTTAAAAAGTTAGTTAAGTATGTTAAGAAAAATGATGAGTTAGCAAAGGAATTATATAATACAGGGAATTATGATGCTATGTATTTAGCAGGATTATCAATAAATCCTAAAAGTATGAGTAAAGATGAATTAGAAGGATGGTTAGATAAGGCATATTGTATAGCTATTGCTACATCAATAGTTTCTAATATAACTGCAGAAAGTGATTTTGCATTAGAACTTGCAAGAAAGTGGATACAGCAAGATAACGAGATTATTGAGTGCTGTGGATGGAGTACAATATCAAATTATATATCAATTACTGATGATGAGTTAATTGATATAGAGGAAATAAAAGAACTTTTAAATATAGTTGAAGCAAATATTCATAATAGCAAAAATAGAGTTAGATATAATATGAATTCTTTTGTAATAAGTGTAGGTTCATACATAAAAGAATTAAATGATATAGCTCTAGAAGTTGCTAGGAATATAGGTAAGGTTCAAGTTGAGCTAGGAACTAAAGGGTGTAAAGTTCCAGTAGCAGAGGATTATATAGAAAAAGTAATGTCTATGAATAGAGTTGGGAAGAAGAGAAAAACTTGTATTTGTTAATTAAATATAGATAATTTGATAAAATTTTATATCTAATTTCCGATTATCCGCATAAACACTATACTTTCAAGCATTTTGAGGTATAGAAAAACACTCATTTTACCACGATTTAACCATCATTGAATGAGCCTTGATATGACAATATAAATTAGACAACAAGACACCTCAAAAGGTGTCTTTCTACTGAAAAGCAGTCAATCCTAAGACTAACTGCTTTGTGTGTATGGATATGAAATTATTAAACTGGAATTTTCAGAATGACTGTGCTATATCAAAAACTTTTCTTAATCCTTCAGATATAATACCAGAAAAAATATACTGCAAATAATTCAAATCATGGTCATGTTTTGGAAAAGTAAAGATACGCAAATTAGATTTATTTTTCTTCTTGAAATCATTGCGAATTTTATCAATATCAGAGATAGAAATATTTGCGTCATCTTCACCTTGAAAAATATAAATTGGCATTGTAAGCGAGCATATTATGGGCGATATATCAGGCAAGGCGAAATGTTCTTTACACCACTTTGAGGTTATTTGAACAGAATAATTATTTTTTAACCATTCATCATCGTTATCTTCTATAGCTTGAAACACTTGATTTCTGTAATCTTCCATTTGTAATGAAAAATCGTTCTGCGTAAGTTTACCGTCCTTATCTATGTCTAAATCTTCAAATTCAATATCTTGAAAAAGAATAGGACGAACATTTAGTTTGTCATTAATAAAATCTGATTTTTCTATAAATCCTTTTTCTCTACAATCGAAATACTTACACATATTAACCATTGAACTGCCACCACTTAATTGCCAATAAAGAGTATCCTTCATATTTTCATAAGAGAACCCTAAAAGTAGTAATCCTTCAATATCATTACATTGTGCAGCTGCAAATGGAGCAAGAGTAGCCCCCTCACTAATACCCATTAGCAATATTTTAGAGTTTTTAAACTGCGGTAATGTCTTAATATAATTTTTCACAGCTATAATATCTTGAATAGATGTTGACGGGCAATAAGTTGCGTATTCCTTAATGTTGATAGATACAAAATCTGGAGGAACATCTGATATACTGCACCCCCTTGTATTCCAACGACAAAAAGCAATATTACGCTTGCAAAATTCATCAACAAACAAATCAAAATAATTAAAATGTTTCCCTGCGATTTCTCTATGGTTTTCATAAGTGTTAGCACCTGTACCATGACAAAAAATAATAACAGTTTCACTATTTACAGGATAATCTATTTTAACATCAAGATTGTAGTTATCATGTGTTCGTACTTGAACTATTCTAGATTGTTTCATATATTCACACTCCTACAAATTCAAATTTGTTAATTTCTTCACATCCATATTATAACAGTTACATATATCCGCTACAATAAAAATCAACATATCCTTGTCATTTTTCTAATCTTTAAAAATGCAGACTTTCCCTTTCTTCCTCTTGATTATCTAACATAGAAAAGAAAAAGCCTTGTCAAGAGCTTGCCACCATTGGTGGTGCTTCGCACTCTTGATCGGGCTTTTTATTTGGTGTATCTTCCATGCAAGAGGAGAAATTAAATTCCTCTGTTCCATTTATCTTTTAAATATTCTTAAAAGCCCATTTCATCAAAATCTAATTCCGGCGAAGTGTTTGGAATGTTGTTTCTTCTGTATATGTAACACCGCCCTACGTATACATGTCATAGTACCTAGAAACTGTGATAAATAAAGGAAAAAATAGAGTTTATACCCCGAAAAAAATCGGGAAGTACGAAAGGAGAAATGTATTATCGCAACACACGAAAATTTATCCGTTAAGATTGATTACATCAGCAGTGTATTTGAAACAGCAACCGCCGAAAATGTTATCACGCACATTTTAGATTTACCGACCGACATTTTTAATGTCTATCCTGCAACGGTCAAGTTTAAGACGTATCAGATACGCTGGGAGATTGGAGATATTTATGTGTCGGGTGACGCAAGAAAGACAGAGGACAACCCCTTGCCACATATCACACCACATACGCTATGCCGTACGTTCTGCACAAGGCTGGCAAGCAAGAACATGAAAGCAAAAGATTTACAGTATATCATGGGACATTCAAATATCAGTATCACAATGAACTGGTATGCTCATGCGTCCATAGATACCGCAAAATCAGAGGTTCAGCATATAATCGTATAAGAAGTATTTACAACGATTTCAACCACGATTGATAGGGAAAATATAAGAAGATAGACCTAAATATGTGAGGTTTACCACGAAAGCAAAATGCCCGAATAGCCTGTAAAATGGGGTTGTTCTGACATTTAAGAAGATTTAAAAAGATAGTCAAAAAGACATATATAATTTAATTATAATTTTTAAGGGTAATTATTGTATGAAAGTACAATAATTGCTCCTATTTATTTTTCGGGAAATATATAAAATATGTATATTAAGCACTAAAATCTGTACATTATGCAAAGTATATTGTGGGGAGAAAATAAGGGATATATAATGAAGTCAACCTAGGGACAAATAGAAATTGAAAATATGATAATTAGTAAATTCAAGATGAGAGAGGGTTATTATAATGGAAAAGAAAAGAACAAAATTACAAAGAATTATAGATTTTACTTCAATGGCTATAGTAGCAGCTGTTATTACAACTACTATTTTAAGTTATAGTAAGTTACCGGAAAATGTTCCTATATATTTTGGATTAAATGGTAATCTTGAATCCTTTGTTACAAGTAAATATGCAATATTTGTTTATATTGGAATAGGAATTGTAATGTTTTTAACAACTTCAGCTTTATCATTGTATCCAAGGGTTATAGTTGAGAAGCTTAAAATGACAAAAGTTAAAATTACAAATGAAAATAGAGAAAGACAATATGGCTTAGCTAAAACATTTATAAAGGTTTTAGGGTTAGAAATAATTATGTTATTTGGATATATTCAATATTCTGTTACAGAAGCAACTATAAATAATGTAAGTACAATAGGGGCATCATATTTAATAGGTTTAGCTATAATAATCATTTCTATTATAGGATATTCAATAAGAAGTTCTCAACTAAAATAATAAAAGCTTTGTGAAAACATTGTCATAAATCTGAGTAGATTATATAATATTCATGAACAATAAGGATTTATGGAGATGGGTAATGATTAAAGTTGCAATTTGTGATGATGATAAAAATATAGTAAATGATATAAAAAGGTATATTGAAAGTTATAATGGAGCTTCATTTGAGATAAGCTTATTTAATAGTGGAGAAGATCTTATAGAGAATAAAGATAAGTTTAATGTAATATTCCTTGATATTGATATGGATGGAATAGATGGAATAAAAGCAGCAAAGAAAATAAGAGAGTATGATAAGGCTGTTAAGATAATTTATGTTACAAGTTATACTGATTATTTAAATATAGCATTTAGTGTACATGCATTTGGATATTTAAATAAACCAATTAGCGAAGAACAAATACATAGTCAGATATCTGAAGCAATAAGTTATTTTAAGGAAGAAGAGGTGCAGGAAAAGTTAGAATTTGTAACTACCGATGGAATAGTAAGGTTAGCACCTAAAGAAATATATTATTTTGAGTATATTGATAGAAAGGTAGTTATAAAAACTAAGGATTATAGTTATTCTTTAAAAGGTAGAATAACTGCAATAGCAAAAGATATGGCAAAATATGATTTTGTTATGCCTCATCAAAGTTTTACAGTGAATTTATTTCATGTAAAGTCTATAAAAGGCTACGACATTTTTATGATGGATGGAAGCCTTATTCCACTATCACAAAAAAAATCAACTGAATTTAGAGATAAATTTAATATGTACTTAGAAAAACGTATTTTAAGTTAAAGGAAAGGAGGTTTTATTTTTGTATATCTTTCCTGAGACTATATTAATAGGTATAAGCTATTTGCTTTCATTTTTATCTAGTTATATAGTATTTGATTTTATGAGTAAGATAGATAGAAATAAATTTTATAAAAGAAAAGTTTATATAGTAGCTTATGTTATTTTTACATTAGCACTTATAATATCTTACAGTATTATAAAAAGCCAAGTAATCAATATATTATTAAGTTTAGTATTAACAGTTATTGTAGGACATTTTCTATATAATGATAAAAAAATTTATATTTTATACTATAGTTTGTTTATTGTTATATTAACTATATTTCAAGTTGTTATAAGTTATATATTTAATTTTATATATGTTATAGGATTAATTAATTTTTATGATATAAATGCCTTATCACTAGCAACATCAATAGTAATGCAGTTTGGTAGTTTAATAGCATCAAGACTATTTATAAATTGGTACAAGCAAAAGAGTATAACTAATTTTACAAAAGTACAGTTTTTTAACTTTTTAATTTTACCAATAGTAAGCATATTCTATATTATTACTCTAATGATGTATATGGAGACCTTTGTTTCTACCTCAGATAACTTATTATTAGTCTTTAATATAGCTTCAATTATATTTTTAAATATATTTATTACAAATATTTTTCAAGAGATATCTAAAAATAATGAAATGAAAAATAAAATTAGCCTTTATGAAAATCAGGCTAATATGGAGTATGAGTACTACAATTCACTTGAAGCAAAGTACAAGGATTCTAGAAAAGTTATTCATGATATAAAAAATCATATACAAACTATTGAAAACTTATATAAAGGTAATGAGTTTGAGAAAGCTGAATTATATAAAGACGATTTATATAAAGACGATTTATATAAGATGTTTAATAGATTGGAACAAAAGTATTATACCTATAATAAAGTTTTAAATATTATTCTAAACGACAAATGTGAAAAAGCTAAAAAATATGGAATTACTATTGATTGTAAAGTAGGAGATGTAAACTTAGAAAAGATAAGAGATATTGATGTAACGACTATATTTTCAAATCTTTTAGATAATGCAATCGATGAGGTAAAGGAATTTAAACAAGATAAAGAGATATTTGTTAAGGTAGATAAATTCAATGAATTTATAGTTATAAATGTAACTAACAAGTTAAAATCTAAGGTTGTAAAGGTTGATTCTGAGTTAAAAACAACAAAGAAGAATCATGAAGGCTTAGGATTACAGAATGTGAAAATGGCAATAGAAAAATATGAGGGAACATTAAGAATTGACTTTGATGATAACCATTTTAAAGTTAATATAGTTATTCCAACTAACTAAAATCCAGGAGGATGTATGAAGAATATTATTAGAGTTTTATTAACAGCAATTTGTGGATTATTTTTAATAGGCTGTGGACCAAAAACTTTAAGTGAAGATTATAATGAGGATGTATTAAGAGAAGCTTCTCAAGTAATAATAGATCAGCTTAATAATGAAGAATATAATGAAATAGTTGATAATGCTGGAGATACAATTAAAAATGATGAAAACTCAGAAGTTATAAAAAAAGCATATGATAGCATAAAAGAATCAGCAGGTGAATTTGATTCAATAGATAAAATGTCCTTCCAAGAAAAGAATGGATATGCTGTTGTTGTATCAATAGCAAAGTTTGAAAAAAGAAATGTTCAATTCATTTTTTCTTTTGATAAAGAAATAAAGCTAGTAGAAATATTTATGAAGTAAAATATTATGATTTATTTGTCCCAATAAAAGTAGTAGAATAAGTGATAATAAATAAAAGGGGGACGAAAAATGATAGTGGATATTACTCAAGTAACTAGAATAGGTAAAGAATATAGGGATGGTTCTGCACCTTTAAAGGTTGAGAAAGTAACTAGAAAGAGTAAAAGCGGGAGTTCATACAGTACTATTAATTTTTCTTGTGATGTTCATAATATGGGAACTCATATAGATGTAATGTCAGCAGAGGCATATGTAAGTGAAGATAGACTAGTAGCTGAAGGAATAAAATTTGATGTGTCTCATATTACTGATAGAGAAGTTACATTAGAAGACTTAGATTTATCTATAGTTAAGGAAGGCGTTTATGTTTTCTTCCAAACTAACTGGGATAAGTATTTAGAAGATGATGAAAAATATAATAATCATCCTGATATATCTTTTAGTGTTATAGAATATTTAGCTAGTAAAAATGTTAATATGATAGGTATAGATGCTTTAGGATTAGCTAAGGGAAGAATGCATGGAGAGATAGATAGGTTTTTAGGTAAAGAAGGTAAATACTCTATAGAAAATCTAACTAACCTAGATAGGATACCGGAGTCTAACTTTAAGGTATATTGCTTACCAATTAAAGTTGAAGGTATAGATGCATGGCCAGCTAGGGTATTAGTAGAGTTCTAATTAATACTTAATTAAATAGGGGCTTATACAAAATTGGTATATAAAAATAATTGACAATATAGTAGTTTATAGAATATATTAAAGAAGATAGATTTCAAGAAAAGTGAGGGAAGTTTGTGAGTGTTTAGTATCAAATAGTTAATTGAATATTAATTCCTAAAAATCGGGTTTTTGTAACCTTTATTTGTTGTGGGATTAATTAAACTATATTGATACAAGTCCGCGAACGAAATTACAAGGGGTATACTATACCTTTTTATGATTGAATTTTAGCTGTGGAAGTATCCACAGCTTTTTTGTTTTTATGAGTCTATATTATGAAATCTATCTAGGTTTCGTGACTTGTATGTATCTGATACAAGAAAGGAATATTAAAATGGATAAAACAACATTAGAAAAATTAAATTATTTTGAGTTAAAAGAAATAGTAAAAGGATATTGTATAAGTGGATTAGGAAAAGCATTAATTGATAAGCTTGAACCAAGTAGTAACTTAAAGGTTGTAAGCAAAAGATTAGATGAAACATCAGAAGGAAGAAGACTTCTTGAAGCATCTTATCATATACCTTTGGCAGGAATATTTAATATAACTCCTCATATAGAAAAGATAGAAAAAGGTGCATCTTTAGATCCAGAGGATTTAACTATGATGAGTGACTTTTTAAGAGGATGCAGAAAAATTAAGTTGTTTGTTAAGGATAAGGAAGGATATGCTCCAACCTTATGTAGTTATGGAGAAAGTATAACAGATTTAAGTTATATAGAAGAGGAGATTAATAGATGCATAAGGGGATCTGTAGTAGATTCTAATGCTAGCAAAGAACTTAAAAAAATAAGAAGGCGTATAGATGAATGTGAAGAGAAGATAAGAGAGAGGTTAGATAAGTTTTTAAAGAATAGTGAAAATAAAAAATATATTCAAGAGACATTTATAAGTAAGAGGAATGGAAGATATACTATTCCTATAAAGTCAGCCTACAAAAAGTACGTTCAAGGAACTGTTATTGAGGCTTCTTCAAAAGGGTCAACAGTATTTATGGAACCAGATGTAATATCTAGATATACTGCAGATTTATCTACTTTAAAAATTGAAGAAAGCATAGAGGAATATAAGATATTAGCTATGCTTACCGAAATGATTAATGAAAGAATAAGAGACTTAAAAATTAATATAGAAGTAATAGCTGAATATGATATGATTTGGGCTAAAGCAAAATATAGCAATGAAATTTCAGGTATAAAACCAAAATTAAATGATCATGGATATATAAAAATAGTAGATGGGAAATATCCTTTAATTAAGAATACTGTACCTCTTAACTTTGAAATTGGAGATAATTATAGAGCATTAATAATAACAGGACCAAATGCAGGCGGTAAGACAGTAGTATTGAAAACTGTAGGGATTTTAACTCTTGCAGTACAATCAGGATTTCATATAGCAGCAAAGGAAGGAACTGAGATTTCAGTATTTAATAATGTTTTTGTTGATATAGGAGATAACCAAAGTATTGAAAATGCTTTAAGTACATTTTCTTCTCATGTAAAGAATTTGGCCGAGATTATTAAGCAAAGCACAAAATCTACTTTATTACTATTTGATGAAATAGGAAGTGGAACGGAACCTAATGAAGGAGCAGCACTTGCCATAGCTATTTTAGAAGAGTTATATCATAAAGGGTGCATTACAATAGCAACTACTCATTATGGAGAGATAAAGAATTTCTCTGAGGAGCATCCTGATTTTCAAAATGCAGCTATGGAATTTAAAAAGGACACTCTTGAACCATTATATAAACTTCATATTGGTAAAAGTGGGGATAGTAATGCCTTATATATATCAAAGAAGATGGGGATTTCAGATTCTATAATAGAGAGAACTAGAAAATATATAGAAAACAAAGAGTATAATTATGAAATGATTAAAGCCAATAAAGTAAGTAAAAAGAAAGAAGAAATACAGGCTTTAGATTCAAGATATAGTTATTCTGTTGGTGATAGAGTAATTCTTTTAGACAAAAATGAAAGTGCTATAGTGTATAAAGAAGTAGATGAACTAAATAATTTAGTAGTTCTTTATAAAAATGATTTTATTGAAGTAAATTATAAAAGAGTAAAGTTAGATGTAAGCGCAAGTGAATTATACCCAGAAGGATATGATTTAAATCAGCTGTTTACAAGCTATAAGGAAAGAAAATTAGAGCATGATATAAGTCGTGGCTCTAAAAAGGCATTAAGGAAAATAAGAAAGAATTCAATATAAAATAATTTATATTTGGCTTGGAAATCTTAAAAAATAAAAAGAGTATCTTTAAATTTTGAAGATACTCTTTTTGATTTACTTATATAGAAAAAGACTTTTAAAAGAAATAATTAAGCAACTTTTTCTATTAATTTATTATGGTGTTTAATGTTTTTATGTGATTTTACAGATTGTATTGTAGAAGCTAAAGCTATTGATATTAAACATAAAGCTCCAATAATTATAAATGTAGGTTTAAATCCTCCAACTAGTGATGATATTAGTGACCCTGAAATTGCTCCTAAACCAAATCCTTGATATATAATTCCATAATTTTTAGTTTGATTTTTAGTACCAAAGAAATCTCCTACAATAGCGGGGAATACTGTAATATTTCCTCCAAAGCAAAATGCAATTGAAGCAACACAAGTAAAGAAGATCGCAAAATTTAATTGTATAAAGCTTAATATGAATACTGATATAGCTGTAACTGAAAGTGATAAAATTACCACCTTTAATCTACCAAGCTTATCTGATAAAGTACCTAATAGAATTCTACCAGCTGTATTAAATATTGCTACCATGGCCACTGCATTTGCTGCTACCTCAGGGGTAAGTCCAACAAGTTGAATGCCAATATCGTTAACTATTCCTATTAAATATAGGCCACTCATAGATGCAGAAAAGAATATTAGAAATAAAGTATAAGCTTCCTTTGTTTTAAGCATTTCCTTAACTGAAAATTCATTTGCATCTTTAATATTTTTAGAATAATCACTTATTAATGGAGCATCCTTTAAAAATTGAGCACCTATTAAGATTAAAGCCATAGCTATTAATCCCCAGTATAAAAATGCTTGTGAAACTCCTTTATTACTAATTAAACTACCGTTTATATATTTGAAAATTAAACTTCCTGTACCATAAGCTCCTACTGAAATGCCTGAAATTAGGCCTTTTTTATCAGGAAACCATTTAATACAATTTGAAAGTGTAGTAATATATGCAATACCATCTGCTGCTCCAACTATTACCCCTGCTGTAATGTAAAGCATAGGTAATGAAGAAGTTACTGATGTTAATATTAAACCAAGTCCTAATACTAAACCTGCAATTGAAGTAAGTTTTTTTATTCCTAGTTTGTCTTGAAGTTTACCAGCAGCTAATGTAGATATAGCTAAGGCAAAACTAGTTATTGAAAAGGTTATGGAAACCTTATTCAATTCGAAACCAAATTTATTTACTAAGGGTTGGTTAAATAAACTCCAAGTATAAATAGTTCCTAATCCTAGTTGAGCTACTACTGTTCCTAAGACTATTAACCAACGATTTTTTGATATTTTTTTCATTTCATTCACCTCTAATTATATTTTGTAAATATAGCATTTTCATATGTTTTTATATTGACAAAATTTTTATGGATTAATTATAAATGGGTAAAATATAAAATTAGTATTTTATGAATGGAATACAAATAAGATTATATAAAATGCACTTTTTATGCGGATGAGTTACCTGAATAATTTTAAATTACCCCTACTTACAGGAACTTAATTATCAATATCTTTAAGTTTTAAATTATAAGTATTATTGAACCAAGGCATTATTTCTCTTATTTATTAACATTTACAATATAATTGCTTCCTTTGTTTCAATAGTTATAATTTCATGTCCAATATCATAATATTCTTTTCCAATGCTAATATAAGCTAATATATTTTTAGTATCCATTATAGATACAGCATCAGCTTTAATATCTTCTTTTATAATAGTGAATATTTTATTATTTATAAAGTAAATCCAAAAAATAGTATCTTTAATAATTTAAGCATACTCCTTTGATATTATTTAGTAAACCCAAATGAAAAAATATCTCATTTGACAATATCACTAATTAGTGATATATTTTATTCATGGATAAGATAAAAGATTTACTTGATGAAAATAAATTAACTTTATCTACTTTAGTTGTTTTTACAAGGGCAGAAAATGCAATTCATAAACGTGAATATGAAACAATTAAGGAAAGTGGATTAACTATATCTCAATTTGGAGTTTTAGAAGCTCTATATAATAAAGGTGACTTAAGAATATGTGAGTTAATAGAAAAAATATTAACGACATCAGGCAATATAACAGTAGTTATAAAAAACTTAGAAAAGGATGGATTTATAAAAAGAAATATAGACCCTGAAGATAAGAGATCTTGTATAATATCAATAACTGATAAGGGAATAGAAACAATAGAGGGTATTTTACCAAATCACATTAATAATATTAAAAATATTTTTGATGTTTTAACTGATGAAGAAAAAATTACTTTGAAAAATATATTAAAAAAATTTAAGAATATCTAAAAAACAAAAATTTTTTTAGACAAATATCACTAATTAGTGATATTTTTAACTATCAATAATTAAAAAAGAGAGGAATGTTTATAATGAAACAATATAGATCAATAGAAAATATATTTAGAGGTCCAATGCCTCATATGGTTGGAGATGGATTTAAGGTAGCACAATACTTGCCAGCTGGAGTAAGTAGTCTGGCTAGATTATCACCATTTTTCCTTTTAGATTATCATGCACCTCATTACTATGAACCATCACAAGTTAGACGTGGAGTTGGAGCTCATCCCCATAGAGGTTTTGAAACTGTGACAATTGCTTATGATGGAAAGGTTGAGCATCATGATAACAAAGGAAATCATGGAATTATAGGACCTGGAGATGTTCAGTGGATGACAGCTGCATCAGGTATTATGCATAAAGAGTATCATGAAGCTGAATTTAGCAAAAATGGTGGAACTCTTCACATGATTCAGCTTTGGGTTAACCTACCATCAGATAAGAAGATGAGCGAACCTAAATATCAACCTTTATTAAAAGAACAAATGGGAGCTTTAAAATTAGAAGATAACCAAGGTGAAGTAAGCATTATTGCTGGAGAAGTTAAGGGTGTTAAAGGACCAGCTAGCACATTTACTAAAATAAATCTTTATAATGTAAACCTAAAAAATAAAGGGAAAATGATATTAGATGAACCTAGTAACTTTAATACTGGAATAATGGTATTAAAGGGAGATGTTAAGGTAAATGGAGAAAAGTTAGCTAAGGAAAGAGACTTTGTTATATTTAATAATGAAGAAGGAAATATTCTAGTTGAATCAGTTACTGAGGATTCATTATTTATTGTATTAAGTGGTGAACCTATAGATGAACCGATTGAATCATATGGTCCATTTGTAATGAATACTAGAGAAGAGTTATATCAAGCTTATGAAGACCTTAGAAATGATAAATTTGGTACAACAGAATTTTGATATAGATATTAATTAATAACTAATGAAGCTAGTCTTAAGCAATTCATTATCTAAATTTATAATCAATAGTACCCTTTCTAGTATTAAAGAATATTATGCTACTAGAAAGGACGTGATAAAAATGAATTATGAGAGATCTGATGACAACATGAACGTACAGAATTTAATGGATGAATGCAAAAATTTAATGGGCTTTCATATTATCGTAGTTATGAAAGATGGAAGTTCAGTAGACGGAATTATTGATAACGTTGATTCAAACGGAATCAATATGTTAGCTGGTGAGGATATGATAAGTGATGAAGATGAATATATGCAAAGTATGCATAGGCAATTTGGTAATCCTAAAATGAGAAGGCATAGAAGATTTAGACGTAAGGGTTTTCCATTCCATGGCATTAGAAGAGTATTTCCAATAGTATTTCCATTTTTCCCATTTTACCCATTTTAACAATATATAAAAGATTCAGATGTAGTATTAGAAATAATTAATATAAATTCAATGGAATATTAGGGAGAAAAATAATAGTAAGGAGATATTTACATCACCAACTCATAGAATTCATGCTTTTTATGAAGTGGGAAATTATATTTCACTTACATAAAAATAAATTGTTTAAAATATAGGATTTTAGCCAGTTGCAACTGTTAGTTGACAAAAAGAAATGGCTAGTTGGTAGATAAAATTGCCCCACTTTTATATAATTTGTATAGGAGGTGGGGCAAATGAATTTATCAGGGAAATTACAATTGTTAAGAAAGAAAAATGGTTTATCTCAAGAAGAATTAGCAGACAGATTAGGGATATCTAGGCAGGCAATTTCTAAATGGGAATCTGGACAATCAACACCTGATTTAAATAAGCTTATACTATTATCAGAAATTTATAATGTTACAATTGATAGTTTAGTTAAGGATAGTGATGAGTATGATATATTACAAAGCTCATCAGAAAATAGTAGTTATGAAAATGAAGATGTAAAAAATATAAATAATAGTGAGAATAAAAATACTCAAATAGTAATTAATTTGCATTCAAGTAGGATAGAGTATGAATATAAAAGTAAAAGAACTTTATTTGGATTACCTTTAGTTCATATAAATCTTGGAAGAGGAATTAAGAAAGCAAAGGGAATAGTTGCTATAGGTAATATATCTTACGGAATAATATCTGCAGGATTTTTATCTTTTGGGATTTTTAGTTTTGGTTTACTATCAGTAGGATTTTTAAGTTTTGCTGTTATCGCTATAGGATTACTTCTTGGAGTAGGGGCTATTGCAATTGGAACTTTTTCAATAGGAGCTATATCCATAGGTATCTTCTCATCTGGGGCATTAGCTATTGGTAAGTATGCTGTAGGAGGTGGAGCGATAGCTTCAGATATAGCAGTAGGTGATTATGCAAAAGCAAATATAGCTATAGGAAATAAAGTAGAGGGATTGAAGACTTTATCACTAGATTCATCTAAGGAAGAAATTAAAAGAGTAATTAAAGAAGAATATCCTAATATAAAAAATTGGATTGTTGATTTAGTAAGTTATTTTTCTAATAATTTTAATTAATAAAAGTATATAGAAATTATAAAGAAAAAAATAAAAGATATTTTTAAAAAGGCAGAGTAATTAATACCCTGCCATTATTTTATATAGTCATAAAAATTTATATTAATCCAAATCCTTGCCTGTAAAGCCCAATGGTAAAAGCTCTTCTAATGTATATTCTTTAAACTCATCTTTATTTTTAGCTAAATAGATTTTGAAGGTTTTCGGATCACAGAACTCAGCAATTACTTGTCTGCATACTCCACAAGGAGCACAATAATCTGTTTCTTCTGCATCTGCCTTATTTCCTACTATTGCAATTGCAAGAAATTCTTTTTGACCTTCTGATACAGCCTTGAAAAATGCAGTTCTTTCAGCACAGTTTGTTGGGGTGAAAGCAGCGTTTTCTACATTACAACCTAAATATATCTTACCGTTTGTACCAAGTAATGCCGCACCAACATTAAAGTTAGAGTAAGGAGTATAAGCAAATTTTTGAGCTTCATAAGCTTTTTCAACTAATAGTTTTGCATTAATCATAAATTTCACCTGACACTTTCTTTAATAATTATTAAAAATATAATTCACTTTAAAAGTATACACAATAAGTGGATTTTTATTATAACACTATTAAAATGCTGTTACAAGGAATCTTTTTAAAGGAAATTCTTTATTCTAAAGTAAAATGAGTAATTTCTAATTACTCAATATGAAATTTGGACTCCAAATTAAATCGCTATCTATTTCATAGCCAAATTTGCCAATCTCTATATTAGGTTTATTTTTCCCATGAAAATCTGTTCCACATGTAATAAGCAACTTATTATTTATAGCTTTATTATAGAAAAAATCTATTGTATCTTTTGAGTGATATGAACTAAAGACTTCAATACCATCAATTCCTTCTTTTATTAAATCGTCAATAACATTCAAATCATTTTTTAGATTATTTCCCGGGTGAGCTATTATTGATATACCACCATTATCTTTTATCATTTTAATAGCATCTGATAAACTAATATATTTTATGTGAACATAAGCAGGTTTCCCTTGTGAAAAGTAATCCCAGTAAAAATTAACATAAGGCATATCACTTCTTGTTCCACCTTTTCTATAAGGAGATAATATCTCTGAATCCTTATTTCTTTCATCGGCTAATAGGACTTCTGCTATTAATTCACCGGGTATTATTCCATTTGGAGCTTTATTTAATACATCTTCATCTTCTAAATATAAATTAGTTACTTCTTTAATTTTTTGTAATCTCTTTATACCAGCTTCTTGCTCTTGTCTTATTATATTTTCTTCTAAATCAGCAAAGCAATTTTTAGTAAAATCAAAATTGTACCCTAAAAGATGCAAATTTAATCCATTATGTTGACAGTCAATTTCTATTCCTGGTATATATGAAATATTTTTATCTTTAGTATATTCCAAGGCAATAGGATTAGCTTTTACAGAGTTATGGTCCGTAATTGAGATAACATCTAAATTATTTTTAATAGCTTTATCTATTATTGCTTCAGCACTAAATTCTCCGTCATCACTGAAATATGAATGCATATGCAGATCAATTTTTTTCATAATATATCTCCCTTACCGTATTATTTGTAAGTTTAGTATATCATCTTTATTTATGATAATAATTTCAATAGATGAAAGTTTATTTTTTATTTTAAAATAAATTTTAAAAAACTTGTTGACATTAACGCAGCGTAAAGCCTTATTATTAAATTGTAAGGAGGAATGAAGATGGAATATACAATTAAAAAGCTAGCTGAAATGGCAGGTGTAAGTACTAGAACCCTTAGATATTATGATGAGATTGGTTTATTGAAACCTTGCAGAGTTAATTCTTCAGGATATAGAATCTATGGAGAAAAAGAAATAGATTTATTACAGCAAATTTTACTCTATAGATCTATGGATATTAAGCTTGAAGATATTCAAGATATAATTACTAATCCTAATTTCAACATTTGCCAATCATTAATTGAACATCGTGAAAGCCTCATTTCTAGGAGAAATCAACTTGATCAATTGATTTTAACTGTAGAAAAGACTATTGAATATAAGAAAGGGGAAATAAGTATGTCTAATAAGGAAAAGTTTGAAGGTTTCAAAAAAGAAAAATTAAGAGAAAACGAAGAAAAGTATGGAAAAGAAATTAGAGATAAATATGGTAAAGAGACTGTAGAAGCATCTAATAAAAAATTCATGAATTTAAGTGAGGAAGATTTTAACGAAATGCAAAGGCTAGAATCTGAAATGTTCGATAATCTATTAAAGGTATCTGACAGTGGTGATTTAGATTCAGAAGAAGCTAAAAAAGTTTATGGAAATCATAAGAAATGGCTTTGCTTCTCATGGCCTAGTTACTCTAAGGAAGCTCATGCTGGTTTAGCAGAAATGTATGTAGCAGATGAAAGATTTGCAAAGTATTATAATGATAAAGCTGGTAAGTTAGTAGTAGAAACATTAAGAGATATAATTGTTAAATATGCAAAATAGAAATATGTAGATAAAAAAGATGAAATTCAGCAAAATTGAATTTCATCTTTTTTGTTTATTTTGAAGAATATATATTCTTTTCTACATCTATAAATACTTCAGCAAGAACTCCATAAGTATAATTCTATTATTTAGGATTAATATTATCTTTAATTAATTTCATAAAAATATCTGGAGTTACTATTCTAACTTTAGGATTCTTATTTAATTCATTAACTACATCTTGAAGAATATTCATATCATTACTCCATACATGAAGATAAACAAAAGTATATGCATCTTCTTTAGTAATATCTATAAAATTAACATTAGTTCTAGAATTTATATTGTCAATTAGTTGATTTGCATCCTCTAATCCACCCCAGAGTAAATCACGACATGAGACTACTGGTTTATTATTAGACCAAACTATTTCTCCATTATAATTATTATTTTTCTTATAATCTAAATAAAAAAGTCCATCTATATTGGAATTCTCAGTATATTTATCCCATAAGTTAGTTTTATAAAATGCATCATCATCAATAATCAATACATATTTTTGATCTACTTTTTTCATATATTCATTCAATCTTTTTGTATAGGTATTTAATTTGTTTTCTGGATACATACTGGGATAGATATATCCATTACCAGAGGGAGAAACTATATAGTAATCTGAATACTTCTCTGAGCTTGCACTTTCATAATATTTATTGAAAACAGTAGGTGCTAAATAATAAAGAGAAGGGCTTAGTGACCAACCTAAATCAAAGTTACCTCTATTTTTAGATCCATACCATTTTTCTGAGCCATAATTACTTCCAATTAACCATTGTTGATTATCTCCATCAGACATAATAAAAGTTACATAGTGGACATTGTTTTCAGTATGGACTTCATTACGAGATTTTTGAGTTTGTACAATAGTAGGGAATGAACTTAATACAGATAGATTATAAGACCAATCAGCTGCTATAATATCTACTCCATATTTAGAGGCGATACTTACGTTGTTATACTCATCTGGCCCCCAACCTAAGCAACGAGCTGTTTTATCCATGGATTTAAATATTTTCTTCCTTAATGAAAAGTCTTTTATATCTTCTTCATAAAAAATAAGAGATTTTGACATTATTGCATAATCTCTTAAGGCCATAGATTTTTCAGGAGATAATTGTATTACTGTGGTGTGATTTAAACCAGAATTCCATAGATTTTTATATGCCCAATACTTATCTGTAGTTCTACAATCTTTAACTAAGTTATTTATACCAAGCTCTTTAAGCTTTGTTTCTAAAGATTCTTCTATAGGTAATGAGTTATTTAATGATGAAAGGGAAAAAGCATTATTAATAGATGAGGGATTTGTATTGCTGTACAGTATGTACCCATTTAATGATGATTTGAACATATCTAATAGAAGCCATGGATCTGATATATTCTCATAAGAAATATTATAATTAGTATTTAAATCTTCAAGCCATATTTTATAATCTGGCTCATCATTACTTAGAATATAAATTTGTTCATCAGATTTGGTGGAGATAATACCTTGAAGAGCAGTAACCATTGTCTGCTCTTCTTTACTCATATAATTATCAGAAATAACATAAAGGTGTTTAGGTATATTAGAATTTTTAATATAACAATCATTAGAATTTAAATTTCCATAAGATATTGAAGTGGTAGATTTAGAAGTAACTTTATTATAAAAGTCATTTAAAAAGTTAAAGTGATTCCCACTATAAAAATCTTTAGCATCTTTTTCTTTAATTCCAGATAGCAATACTTGACGTTTAATAATATCATTTAAGCTTACTTCTTTATAATTTTTCATAATATCGTACATTATCATAAAGGTAGTTGTTCTACCTATACCTTCTTTACAATGAAAGTGGTACCAAGTGTTTTCAGGTGTATTCTTAACGATATCGATAAAGTAATCAACCATTTCATCATTTGGTGTAGATCCATCTGTTACAGGGATACGTAGATATCCAATATCTTTTGAAGCTGCAAGAGTAGACTCATTTTGAACATACTCTGGTACTATAGTTACTTTCGTATTATAGAAAGTTAATGGAGTATTTATTTTAATAGATTCTAATAGTTTATTTTCAGTAGATATTACTTTAGGTAAGGTTAATCCCTTATTAGCATTATTCTTAGCATTTTCCCAGCTTACACCTATTCCATTTATAAATCCATGAGATTCTTGTCTTAAATCTACGTCTATTAAATCAAAATTATTAGGTATAGAGCTTTTTATTAAAGAAAGGCCAGATTCAGAAAATTGCGCACTCCCAGAGATATTTAATTTATCTAAGCCAGTTAAATTAATATCTTTATCCTTTGATAGAGATTTAATATCAGTAGTCATACGAAAGTGATGGGGTAGAGTATTATTATTAGGAGCATTCTCTTTTAGATTTACATCAGATAATGCCATGGGGGAATTAAATATACATAATGATATACAAAAAGTAACTAAAGAAATACGTAGGATAACATTAAAAAATTTTTTCATAAAACTACCTCACATTATTAATATTAATTTATATCTAATAGGATTAGATATATGGACATAGTTTATTCAAATTAAGTAACATATTATAAAAATAATTCAAACATAATATAAATTAGAATTATAGTTTAAATATAACTACAATTTTTTTAATTAATGAAAAAATATATGGATTTTAAGGAATATAATTTAAGTGATGGGTAATTAAAAAATAAATTATATAAAGTGTATAGCAATATATAATGGGAATTTATACACTTTACTAGAGAGAGGGGAAAAATATGAAGTTAATAGTAAATGCTGATGATTTTGGTTATAGCAGAGGGGCAAACTATGGTATAGTGGATGCTTTTAAGAATGGTGTAATAAGAAGCACATCAATAATGGCAGGAATGCCGGGATATGAGCATGCAGTAGAACTATTAAAGGGTTGTAATGGTTTAGGCTGTGGAGTTCATTTAACTTTATCTGCATATAAGCCAGTATTAAATACTCATAAGACAATAGTGGATGAAAATGGATATTTCTATAAAAAAATAACACCTGAAGTAGCTAAAAATATTGATATAGAAGAAGTTTATAATGAGTTTTGTGCACAAATTGAAAAGGTAAAAGCTAGTGGTATAGATATAACTCATTTAGACTCCCATCATCATGTTCATACTTTTGAAGCATTAAGGCCTGTTATGGAAAGAATTATTAAGACGTATCCTTATCCAATAAGGGGAGGGCTTGAATATAAATTAGATTATGAAAAAGTTCTTCCTTATGAAGGAATATTTTACGAAGAAACAGTAAGTATAGATGCATTTAGGAATCTTAAAGATAAACTTGATAAATATGATGTATTAGAAACTATGTCACATCCTGCATACTTAGATAGTTTTATTATGGAAAACAGTTCATATAACATAAAGAGAATAGAGGAACTAAAAATACTTACATCCATAGAATTAAAGAGTTTCCTTAAAGAAAATAATATAGAATTATGTAATTATAGAGATATATTTAAGAATTAAGAATAGATTCACTTAGTATTGCAACACTATTTATAAATTAGTGTTGCAATACTTTTTTTATTTCTAAAAATTAACTACTAAAAAATGAAAATAATTTTAATAAAAATACTTGCGATAAAATTATTTTCATGGTAATATGTAAATGTATTCAGAAGAAAATAATTTTTACAAGGAATAAGAAGTGAAAATAATTTTAATTTAAGTGAGGGAGGAATTATTTTGTTTAAGCAGCTACAAAAAATAGGTAAGTCCTTTATGTTACCAATAGCGATTTTACCAGCAGCAGGTTTATTACTAGGTATTGGAGGTGCATTATCAAATCCTAATACAGTTCAAGCTTATCCATTCTTAGATGTTGCATGGTTACAAGGCATATTCTCAATTATGTCATCAGCAGGAAATGTTGTTTTTGCTAATTTAGCACTTATTATGTGTATAGGTCTTTCAGTAGGTTTAGCCAAGAAGGATAAGGGTACTGCAGGACTTGCAGGTGCAGTTTCATTCTTAGTTATGAATGCAGCAATTAGTGGAATGATAACAGCTTTTAATCCAGCAGTTGAATCAATAGATACAGGTGTTGTAGGAGCTATAGTAATTGGTTTAACAGTATCATTCTTACATAATAAATATGGAAACATTCAATTACCAGCAGTTTTAGGATTCTTCGGTGGATCAAGATTTGTACCAATAGTATCATCTTTTGCAGCTATATTTATCGGAGGAGTATTCTTCTTAATATGGCCAACATTCCAAGGATGGTTAGTTTCAGCAGGTAATGCAATAGCAGGTTTAGGACCAATAGGAACATTCCTTTATGGATTCTTATTAAGATTAACAGGTGCAGTAGGATTACACCACATGATTTACCCATTATTCTGGTATACAGAATTAGGTGGAGTTGCAACTGTAGCAGGACAAACTATTACTGGCGCACAAAATATATTCTTTGCTCAATTAGCTGATCCAAATCACACTGGATTATTTACAGAAGGAACAAGATTCTTCGCTGGACGTTTTGCAACTATGATGTTTGGTTTACCAGCAGCATGTTTAGCTATGTATCACTGTGTTCCTAAAGAAAGAAGGAAACTAGTTGGTGGATTATTCTTAGGAGCAGCAATAACTTCATTTGTTACTGGTATTACAGAACCAATTGAATTTATGTTCTTATTCGTAGCACCATGGTTATACGTAGTTCATGCAGTATTTGATGGATTATCATTCTTCATTGCAGATATATTAAATATATCAATTGGTAATACATTCTCAGGTGGATTAATAGACTTTACATTATTTGGAGTTCTTCAAGGAAATGATAAAACTAACTGGATACTTGTATTAGTAGTTGGAGCAGTTTGGTTTGCACTATACTACTTCACATTTAGATTCTTAATAACTAAGTTTAACGTTATGACTCCTGGTAGAGAAGTTGAGGGGGAAGATGTTAAAGTTGTTACTAAAGATAGCTTAAATGAAGTTGCTGAAGAAATTTTAGCAGCACTTGGTGGAGCTGAAAACTTAGATGATGTTGACGCTTGTATCACAAGACTTAGAGTAGCAGTTAAAGATGTAAGCAAAGTAGATAAGGCTAAGATTAAATCTTTAGGAGCTACAGCTGTATTAGAAGTTAAGGGAGGAATACAAGCGATATTTGGAGCTAAGGCAGATCCATTAAAGCAAAAAATAAATGAAATTATAGGGAGAGATTAATAAGAGTGAAAGAGATAAATAGAGGATTAATTGTATCATGTCAAGCACTAGAAAACGAACCACTTCATAGCTCTTATATAATGAGTAGAATGGCAGTAGCAGCCAAAGAAGGCGGTGCTATAGGAATAAGAGCAAATAGTACTGAGGACATAATTGCCATAAAAAAGGAAGTAGATTTACCTATAATAGGTATAATAAAAATAGATTATGAAAATATGAAGCCATATATAACTCCTACTATGAAGGAAGTAGATGCCTTAGTAGAAGCAGGAGTAGATATAATTGCACTAGATGCAACTATAGATCAAGATGAAGAGTTCTTAAAGAGTATATTTAAGAAATATCCAAATCAAGCTTTTATGGCTGATATATCTACTGTAGAAGAAGGATTAAGGGCTGGAGAGCTTGGGTTCCATTATGTAGGTACTACTTTAGTTGGTTATACGGATCATTCTAAAGGTACTAATAACTTTGAAGTTTTAGAAGCTTTAATAAAGGATTGTAAAGCAAAAGTTATTGCAGAAGGAAACTTTGACACACCAGAAAAAGCAAAACTTTCTTTAGAAAAGGGAGCATATGCAGTTGTAGTTGGTGGAGCAATAACAAGACCACAATTAATAACTAAAAAGTTTAATGATGAAGTGTTAAAAGCATTATAGTAAAATAAGCTGCCGTAAGGGCAGCTTTTTTTACAATGAATAATTAATAATGAACAATTAACAATAAAGGATGTAATTCCTACGGAATTACTAAAATCGATTTAAATTCAAAACTCCTCAAGGAGTTTTTTCCTTAATTCTACATTGGCATAAGCTCTTTTATTTATTTTAGATTAATGATATTCTAAATATAAATAAAAAATTATTTGCAGTTGTTTGGAGGGGTAAAGTGGATATCTTATGTGAGATACAGAAAATATATAATAGTTTTTCAGATAAAGAAAAAGATATAGCTAATTACATAATGCAGTATGGGGATAAAATTAAGAATATAAACATTACTGATTTAGCGAAGGAAATAGGGACATCAGGAGCAACTATAACTAGATTTGCCAAGAAAATAGGCTGTGAAAGTTTTGTGGATATGAAAATTAAGCTTGGTTCTAATAAGGTGGAAAAATTAGATGATGATGAAGATGAAATATTCTCTTATGCTTATCAATATTATAATGAAGTTATTGAAAGAACTAAGATGTTAATAGATAAAGATGCTATATTTAAGGCGGTAAGTGAGATAAAGAAGGCTAGAAATATATATATTCATGGAGTAGGTAGTTCAGGGCTAACATGTAAGGAAATGATGCATAGGCTCTTAAGAATGGGCTTTAATGTTCATTGTATTTCAGATTCACATATGATGATAATTAATAGTTCAATAGTAAGGAAGGATGATTTAGTAATTGGGATATCTATTTCTGGAGAAACTGAGGAAGTGGTGCATTCTCTTAGAAAGGCAAAGGAAAATGGAGCAAGTATAATTTCTATTACTGGTTTTGAGGGAAGCAGCATAAGTAAGTATTCAGATATAGAGTTTGTAGTATATAATCCGAAATTTGTAGATAGAAGTAAATTTATAAATAGTCAGTTCTCAGCTATGTATCTTCTAGATTTAATATCTATGGTACTTCTAAAAGATGAAGAGCTAAGCAAGAAGATGCAGATAACTATTAATGCTATAATAAATAATTAAGGTTAGAGTAAACAGTGTAGGATGCTATTTAAGTACAAAGCTTAAGGACATCCTACTCTTTTTTATTTAGGAAAATTAATTAAGAATAATTAGCAATATGATTAAGGGGATTATATTCATATAAGGTAAAATTTAATAAAACCTCGAAAATAATATAATGAGAGAGATAATCATTTTAAATAAGGTTTAAATGCCTAAAAAAGCTATTTTACATAAATTACAAATTGAAAAGTGGTGGTATAATTTAGTTATAAATATGCTTATGTAACGTGCTTAAATAGATATTAAAATTATATTATGAGGTGAAGAAATGGAAAAATTAAATAAATTTATAAGTTACTCAAAGGGTACTTTTAATAATGACAATCAAATAAAAGAAGAGAAGGCTGCAACTGGTGAAGTGAGAACACCTGAAGCTAAGCATATAGCTGAAGTATGCAATGATAAAATTCAAAATCTACCAAAGGACTTTAATGGTTACTTTATGATAGATGAAACTTATTATAATCATGGAGATAAGGTAACAGAATTACATCATTTATTTTTATATACATTAAACGAAAATAATCAAGTTGTTTTAACTTCTTATGATTTACCAAAAGAAATAGAATATAAGGACTTTGTAAATAATAATGATAAGTTAACTTTTGACTATAATAAGTTAGAGAAGAACAGCAAATTTAATCCAATAGTGTTTAAGGAAGAAGATGGAGGATTTATTGCAGAAAGTGAAGCTGAGTTCGCACCAGAAGTTATATTTACTGCAAAGCAAAAGAACTTAGATGGTAAGATGTATGTAACAGAAATATTCAGAAAGAACGGAGAAATAGTTTCTGGATCTGAAGAACCAATAGTATACGATAGAGTTAAATAGTTAAGGAAGATGAATTTATCTAACTATGACTCAATAGGATAATGATTTTTTAAGAAAGCTCTTTTAGAGTTTTCTTTTTTTATTCTAGACTATACATTCTATATCTGCACATTATTTTCTAGATTATGCTTATATACTGATATTAGGCTACACAAAATTTTTATGTTTTGAATAAAATAATATAGAAGTATTTTAAGGAGCATGTTATGGATATTATTTATATGCTTCCATTTTTTTTGAATACAGATGGAAGTGATTTTATCTTTGATTTAAAAATGTCTGATGACTTTTTTAAGAGCTTAGAAAAATGTGACCACAAATTAATTTTAATTTATAACCAAGGATGTTTTAGTAATGAAGAATTAGGATACTACTTATCTAAATTTAATATCAAACATAAGATTATTGGCAATGGTATAAATGATGGTATCACTTTCTCAAGATACTCCATGATTAATTATATAGAAGAAAATCATAGTGATACTAAATATGTAGCTGAAGTACATTTAGACATGATATTTACTCCTAATTGGGAGAAACCTTTAATTGGCTTTTTAGAAAGGACTAAGGAGCCTATAGTATCCCCTAGAATAGTTTACTATCTAGACAATGAGTATAAAGTAACAGGAGAAAAGGAAAGTGTTAATTTCCCTGAAGTATTGGATGATAAAATAAAATTTATGGAATCGCTTTGTGATAATAAGGTTGATTATGGCTTTGTTCATCCAGCTATTCATAGATTTAAGGCATTAAAGAAAATCAATGCATATGATGTAAGATTTTTAACAGGTAAACAAGGATATGAAGATGATAGCATAGTATTAGGATATAACTACTATATGGGTACTAAAGAAAATTGGGTACCAAAGATTTATTATAAGTCTTGCGTTTATCATAAAACTATTGGGCAAAGAAGCAAGGTGGAAGACTTTAATAGAGATTTTGAAAAGAATTTACTAGGACTCAGAAGTCAATATGGAGCCTATGGACAAAAAGAGTTATCAAGAATTTATTCTAATAATGACAGTTTTAAAATTAACTTTGAAGAAATGATTTTGGATAGAGAAGTATTAATGAAAGATGTAAAGATATATTCAGAAGATGTAAATAACAGTTATAAAAGTTTAGATAATTACGAATCTAGATATATATTAAGAACTGATGATATTATGTACAAAACTATTTTTGATATACCTAAGGAATGGTGGAGTAGGTTTTATGAATATGGATGGGCAGCTAACTTTGTAAAAAAAGAGGATACAGTTCTAGATGCGGGTTGTGGAATTATTCATCCATTTAAATATTATTTAGCTGATGTATGTAAAGAAGTTCATGGAGTAGATGCAGATGAAAGAATAATTAATGAGGATGAGCTATTATTAGAACATAAAAGTTACTTTGGAGATTCAAGTGAATCCATGGCTATAGAATATTTAGATAAGATAACTTTCAGAAATGAAAATTTATCTTCGTTAAGCTATGAAGATGAAACCTTTGATAAGATATTTTGTATATCTGTTCTTCACTTATTAAGTGAGGTTTCCTTATTATTAGTTCTAATGGAGCTGAGAAGAGTTCTTAAAAATAAGGGGCTAATAGTTATTACTGTAGACATACCAACAATAGATATAGAGAGATTAATAGAATTAATATATGAAGCTGGTTTAGTAATAAAAGGTAACTTAGATTTAACAAGATACAATAATAGCATTTATTCTGATTTATTTGATGGATTATATTGTTTTAGAATATTAGTTACAAAGTAAATTTTGTAATAATATATAGTTGTGAAAATTGTTGTTTTTGCAACTATTTCTTTTTTAGCATATAATATAGATATATATTATTATAAGAAGAGGAGGGTTATATGGTAGAATTAATGATTGCTTGCGGATTGATTTTACTAATCTGCATATCGTCCAGTAAGATATTATATAAGTTTGGGGTTCCAATGTTATTAATATTTATAGTGCTGGGGATGATATTTGGATCGGACGGACTAGTAGGAATATATTTTGACAACTATGACTTAACTAGTATGATATGTTCTTTAGCGTTAGTATTTATTATGTTTTATGGTGGTTTCGGTACTAATTGGAACATTGCTAAGAGGTCTGCAGTACCATCAATATTAATGTCCAGTTTTGGAGTTATTATAACTGCTGGGCTTACAGGACTATTTTGTTACTTAGTACTAGGTACTAGTTTGCTAGAAGGACTTTTAATAGGAGCTGTTGTTGGATCAACAGATGCAGCTTCAGTGTTTTCAATTTTACGTTCTCAAAAGCTTAATTTAAAAGGAACATTAGCACCATTATTAGAAATAGAAAGTGGAAGTAATGACCCAATAGCATATATGCTTACAATTATTATATTAACTTTAATGTCCAATGGGGGAATATCATTAATTATTCCAATGTTAATAAAGCAAATAATATTTGGAGTTTTAGTGGGAAGTATATTAGCAGTGGTATCAGTTTATATTATGAGAAAAGCTAACTTTGAAGTAGAGAGCTTTTATACTATATTTGCAACTGCTATAGCAATTTTATCATTTGCCATCAGTGAATATTTTGGTGGTAATGGATTCTTAAGTGTTTATATGGCTGGTATTATTATGGGAAATAGTAAAATACCGCATAAAAAGAGCTTAGTTCACTTCTTTGATGGAGTGTCTTGGATAATGCAAATAGGATTATTCTTTATTTTGGGACTTTTATCATTCCCATCTAAATTGCCTCAAGTCTTAGGGGTATCTATAGCTATATCATTATTTATGATGTTTATTGCAAGACCAATAGCTACTTTTGTAATTTTAAGTAAGTTTAATTATTCAAATAAAGAAAAAGTATTTATATCATGGGTTGGACTTAGAGGTGCAGCATCTATTGCCTTTGCAATTTATTCTGTAACATATGGAGTTAGTATAGCAAATGATTTATTTCATATAATATTCTTTATAGCTTTATTCTCAGTAGGAATACAAGGTACATTAATCCCTGCAGTTGCAAGAAAGTTAAATTTAGTAGATGATAATTCACCTGTATTAAGAACTTTTAATGACTATAAAGAAGATAAAAGCACTAAAATATTAGAATTGAATATAGATGAGGATAATAAGTGGGTTAACAAAAGTATTATGGATTCTGATATACCTGATGAAGTTTTAGTAGTAATGATAAAACGTGAGGATGAGGTTATAGTACCAAAAGGATCAACTATAATTAAGAAAGGTGATACGTTGGTTTTAGCAGCTAATAATTTTGATAGCTTATTAATTAGCCGATAAATTGGAGAAAATTTATGGGAAGAAAAGAAAAGGTATTAGCAGAAAAAATAGTAAATGAAGAATATATAGATAAGAGGTTAGTTGGATATTATTCAACTCCAAGTTTTATATGTGAATATATTAAAGATAGATTAATTGAAATAAATAGTAATGGTAGGATGGTATTGGATCCTTGCTGTGGTAGGGAAGAAATGCTTATACCTTTCTTGAAAGAGAATATTAAATCTTATGGAATAGATATAATAAAATATAAAAATGATTATAACTGTAATTTTCAAAATATAGATTTTATAAGGTTTTTTTATAATAAAATTAATGAAGTTAGTAAGTTTGATGGATTAGATTATGACTATTATGTTTTAAATCCTCCATATAACTGTCATGAAGTACAGTATATAAGAGAAAATAGAGATAAGTTAAAGTCTATTTTTAATGATGTTGGGATTCATAATATGTATGGAATGTTTATTTCAGCTGTTATTGATTTAGCTAAAGAAGGAGCTGTTATAGGCATAATAACTCAAGATTCATTTTTAACATCTAAGAGCTATGCTGCACTTAGAGAAAAGATATTAAGGACTTGCTCTATTCATGAAATAACTATGTGTCCTACTAGTCTTTTTATAAATCAGGGAGCAGATGTTAGAACCAGTATAATAATTTTACAAAAAGGTGTTAATTTCCAAGGAAATATTATAGCTAATAATAGAAGTGTTAATATTTTAGAGCTTAAGGATAATTTAACTAAAAGTAATAAGATGTTTAAGTTAGAAGATATTATTTTAGATGATGAAAATGATAATAAAGAATTTATAATCAATTGCCCTAAGGATGTAAAAGAATTATTTAAGCTTTCTAGATTAGGAAGTAAATTTAATTGTATAACTGGTATATCTACTGGTAATGATAAGAAATTCTTATCTAAGGAAAAAACTGAGCCTTTCACTATGCCTTTTTATAAAAATCCAGGAAAAGATAGATTCTTTACTGATAAATTTGTATATATTAATAAGGATTTTTTAGAGATATCTAAGGCTTCTCCTAATTTTATAGTTAGGAATAAGGAGTTGCTATATAAAGAGGGAATTATTTGCTCATCTATGGGAGTTGAATTTACTGCCTCAAGAATGCCTGAAGGTAGCACCTTTGGAGTAAATACATGTATAGTTTGTGAAGATGATAATTTATTCTGGTTATTGGCCTATTTGAATTCTAGCTTAGTAACTTATTTTGTTAGAGGTGTATTACTTAGAACAAATATGATAACATCAGGATATGTCTCTAGAATACCACAATTAAATTTTAATAAGGATGAAAAGAATAGTTTAGCTAAGCTAGGGGAAAAGGCCTATCAATACGCTATTGAAAAGAAGGATATTAGTGATATATTAACTACTATTGATAAGATTGTAAATAATGTAGCTAAGATATCAGATGAAAGTGTAAAATATATAATGGAATTTAAAGCGGAGCTAGTTAAAAGAACTTAAGAATTTATAAAATAAAAATTGCTGTATCAAAATTATATATAATTCTGATACAGCTAATTTTTTATTCTCTAATCATCTAATAAATCAAATTCATCTTTAGTAGCCCCACAAACAGGGCAAACCCAATCATCAGGTAAGTCCTCAAAAGGAGTATCGGGATCTATTCCATTATCAGGATCACCGTATTCTGGATCATAAACATAAGTACAAGGAACACAAACGTATTGCTGCATAATAAAGCCTCCTATTTTTCTTATACACTTAAAATGTATTGGGTATATAATAAAAATATGATAAATTATAATAAATAAGTATTTTGCACATAAATTATGAAAGTGAAAGAAGGTGGAGAACTTGGGAAGAAAAACTAGTAAGAATAATGATTTACTTAGTAGTGTTAGAAAAGATACCTCTCCAAAGATATATTCATTATTAGTGGATTTAGTTAATGATGATAGAGAAGACTTAGCAGAGATAGTACTTAAGATAGATTATTTATTAGAATATACTAGCGTATGTATTCGTCAAAAAGACTTTGATGAAGCTAAGGAAACTATAAAGAGAGTAGAAGCTAGAATGGATATTTTAGAAAAAGAAGGCACTGATATGGAATACCTTAAATATTTATATGATGGGATAAAAAAGAAGTGTAAATAAAAAAAGCTGCCTTTGGCAGCTTTTTAACTATCTTCTTTTCTTATTTCTATTTGCGACTTCTATATTAACTTTTCTCTTATTTAACTTAAGTCCCATACATTTATCGATAACTTTATCTTTAACGTCTGGAGCTATATTCACAAATGAGAAGTTTTCTAATATATCAATATCTCCTATTGATGAAGGTTTAATTCTTGCAGTATCTTTAATGAAATTAACTAAAGATTTAGGATTAATTCCATCTCTTCTACCTACAGATAAGAATAGACGTACATCTTCAGACTTTGGAGCTTCTAATACATCAGAAGAATAACTTTCCATAAGTTCACTGTTGAATTTGCTCTTAATTAATGCTGCAATTATTTCAACAGAATCAAATTTTTCTGTTAGCTCTTTAGCTACAGGAAGAAATTTATCGTAATCTGAATCATTAATAGTATTAGTTACATCCTTTAATATAGATTCTGATTTGCTGCTAAATATATCATTAACTGTAGGAATAGGTCTTCTGGTTATATCTCCCTTAGTTACTGATTTTATTTGCTTAAGCATTGAATATTCTTTTGGAGAAACTAAAGAATAAGCAGTTCCTTCTCTATTAGCTCTACCAGTTCTTCCTATTCTATGAACATAGCTTTCTACATCTTGAGGTAAATCGTAGTTAATTACATGAGTAATTCCTTCTACATCTATTCCTCTTGCAGCTACATCTGTTGCAACTAAGAAGTTTAGAGCGCCTTCTTTAAATTTCTTTAAAGTTCTTAATCTATGAGCTTGTGACATGTCTCCGTGCATTCCCTCAACTATGTAACCTCTTGATTGCATTCCTTCAACTAATTCATCAACGCCCTTTTTAGTTCTGCAAAATATAATTGCAGAAGCAGGAGTATCATAATCTAAAACTCTACAAAGTGCTTCAAATCTAGTTTTATGAGATACCTCATAGAAACTTTGACTTATTTTTGATACAGTCATTGAAGTTTTCTTTATAGCAATATGTTTTGCATCAGCTTTCATATATCTCTTAGCAAGTTTCTTTATTTGCTCTGGCATTGTTGCAGAGAATAAAAGTGTTTGTCTTTCACTTGGAAGTTGTTTTATTATATCCTCTAAATCATCAATGAAACCCATATTTAACATTTCATCAGCTTCATCTAAAACTAAAAATTTAATTTTATCTAATTTTAAAGTTCCTCTTTTAATATGGTCTAAAACTCTACCAGGAGTTCCAACAACAATGTTAACATTTCTTTTTAAAGCTCTAATTTGATTGTTTATTGGGTCTCCACCATATACAGGTAAGATATTTAACTCATCATATTTAGATAATCTTTTAAGTTCATCATTAACTTGAATAGCCAATTCTCTAGTTGGCGCTAATATTATCGCATTAAGTCCATCTCTTTTTGATATATTATTAATTATTCCACATCCAAAAGCAGCAGTTTTTCCAGTACCAGTTTGAGCTTGCCCTATAAGGTCATATCCTTGTATAGCGACAGGTATAGCTTCAACCTGGATTTGTGATGGCTTATCAAACCCTAAATCAGTAATTGATTTTAATAAGGTATCCTTAAGCCCTAAGTTACTAAATTTTATTTCGTTCATTCAAAATCCTCTTTCTATTTCCTAAAAATAATTTATAATTAACATAAATATTATTATATATTTTTTTACTCTAACTAACTTAGTATACACTATAATTGAAAAATATGCTCGTATTATTTATTAGTAAATTAAGTTATTTTAATATATTTTTAAAAAAATTAATAAGTAAACCTTTTAGGAGAAGTAAATTATGAGTAAATTAATGGAGAATTTATACTATTGCGAATTAAATACTGAAATTATTGGGGAAATAATAATAGTAAAAAGTGAGAATGGATTAAGAAAAATTGAAATAATTGAAGGTTCCTTCGAAAAGTTTAAAAATTATTGTGAATCAAATGAAATTAATCTAATTGAAAGTCTAGAAGAGTGTAGAGATGTAGTAAATCAAATTAATGAATACTTTAATGGCGAAAGAAAGACATTTGATATAAAAATAGATGTATCGGGAACGGAATTTAGACAAATGGTTTGGAAAGAATTAATGAAAATACCTTATGGAGAATCAAGAAGCTATAGTGATATAGCAAAAGCCATAGGTAAAGATAAAGCAGTAAGAGCTATAGGTCAGGCAAATAAATCTAATCCAATTCCAATAATAATACCTTGCCATAGAGTTATAGGTAAGAATAAAAAGTTAATTGGATATGCAGGAAATCATACTGACATTCAAGAGAAGCTTCTTAATTTTGAAAAAAGTAACAAGGAATATATAAATATATAGGCGCTGTCGCACAATGAAAAATTAAGAATGAGTAATGAAAAGTTAGTTTGGGCTGTTTGTGTCACAGCCCAATATAAGATTAGTAATATTTCCTTAGGATAATATATCAATTTTCAACATCAATTAAATTACTAATATATTCTGTCTTGCCAGTTAATACATCATCATAAAAAGATTGTTTATTATCAATAAAATCAATACATTCATTAAGTTCTTTAATTCTGTTTAATAAGGATTCCTTTGATTTGTCAAGCATCTCTTTTCTTTCTGGAATTGTAGAAGGTCCTTCTATACAGTAATTCATATATAACTTCATATCTTTAATAGTCATTCCACATTTTCTTAGACATTGTAGTCCTTTTATCCATGCGATATTTTTTTCATTAAATTTACGATAATTATTTTTATCCCTTTGGACATTAGGTACTAGACCTTCTTTGCAATAAAATTTTAATGTTTCATAAGATATTCCAACGAGTTCACATGCCTCTTTAGTTGTATACATGAAATTACCTCCTAATTTAAAAAATAAAAAACTCTTGCTAGGTAGTAACTACCTACTGTTAACATTATTATAAGATTAAAAATAATAAAAATAAAGGAGAAATTAAAATGGAATATCTAAGATTAAATAATGGTGTGAAAATGCCAGCGGTTGGATTTGGAGTTTTTCAAATCACAGATAAAGAGGAATGTGTTAGAGTTGTATTAGATGCTATTGATGTAGGTTACCGTTTAATTGATACAGCACAAGCTTATGGTAACGAAGAAGCTGTTGGAGAGGCTATCATTAAGTCATCAGTGCCTAGGGAAGAGCTATTTATAACAACTAAAGTATGGATTAGTAATAGTGGCTATGAAAAAGCCAAAGCATCTATTGAATCTTCTTTAAAGAAAATGAAATTAGATTATTTGGATTTAGTATTAATTCATCAACCAGTAAATGATTACTATGGAACTTATAGAGCTATGCAAGATTTATATAAAGAAGGAAAAATCAAAGCAATAGGAGTATCAAATTTTTATCCAGATCGTTTAGTTGATTTAGCTTTATTTAATGAGGTAAAACCAGCAGTAAATCAGATTGAGATTAATCCATTTCACCAACAATTAGATGCACAGACATTTAATCAAAAATATAATGTGCAACTACAAGCATGGGCTCCTTTTGCTGAGGGGAAAAATGGAATGTTTGAAAATCAGGATTTAAAAACGATAGGAGATAAATATAATAAATCAGTTGCGCAAGTTATTTTAAGATGGTTACTTCAAAGAGGGATTGTTCCATTAGCTAAAACAGTTAATAAGGAAAGAATGATACAGAATATGGATATTTTTAATTTTGAGTTAAATGAAGATGATATGAAAAAAATAGCTTCTTTAGATAAAAAAGAAAGTTCTTTCTTCAATCATCAAGAGGCATCATCAGTAGAAATGTTAGCAAATCTTGCTAGATAGGGGGAGATATTATGAAAAAGACATTATACTTAATGAGACATGGACAAACACTTTTTAATTTTAGAAGAAAAGTTCAAGGGTGGTGTGATTCTCCATTAACTAAGGTGGGAATTGAACAAGCTATCATTGCAGGTGAATATTTTAAAAGAAATAACATAACTTTTGATCATGCATATTCATCTACATCTGAAAGAGCTTGTGATACATTAGAATATGTTTCGAAGATTCCATATAAAAGAGTAAAGGGACTTAAAGAATGGAATTTTGGAACCTTTGAAGGGGAAAGCGAAGACTTAAATCCACCATTACCCTACAGAGATTTTTTTGTTAAGTATGGTGGTGAAGATGAATTTGAATTGAGAAACAGAGTAGTAGAAACCCTTAGTTCAATTATGAAAAATGAAGATCACCATACAGTTTTAGCTGTATCTCATGGAGCTGCTTGTCGTCAATTTATGAGGCATTGGGAACATAATAGTGATATTAACCAAGAAGAAAGGCTAAATAATTGTTGCATACTAAAATTTGAATTTGAGAATGAAGAGTTTAAGTTGCTAGAAATAATAAACCATGATTTTAGCAGGTTATAGTAAAAAATATAAATTAAGAAAAGTCGGCAATCAATGCCGACTTTTCTTTTACAGTTTTATTATGAATTTATTTTAAGCTTTAGGAAGTTGATTCTTAATAACTTCATAAACCTTCTTAGGTAATGCATCTTGTTCTTCTTTACTTAAGTTAGCTGTTTCAATTGCTGGATGTATATAAAGATTAACAGTCGCTGGTTTTAGAGTCCATTTTCTCTTATTAGTTTCCATAATTCTATAAGACCCATCCATAGTAACTGGAACTATAGGGCATTTTGACTTAGTTGCAAGCTTAAAGCTTCCAGCTTTAAATTCCCCCATATCATTTCCTTTACTTCTAGTCCCTTCTGGGAAGATAACTAGGGAATGACCAGCTTTAAGGATATTAATACCATTAACAATAGCCTCTCCAGCTTTTCTAATATTACTTCTATCCATAAATACACAGTACATGTATTCCATCCAAGTTCTTACCCCTGGTATTTTTTTTACTTCAATTTTAGAAACAAAGCCTTTTAATCCAGGTATTTGGCTCATGTAAATTGGAATATCAAAATTTCCTTGATGATTTCCTATATATAATACATTTTTATCTTTAGGTATATTTTCTACACCGTGAACATTTACCTTAACTCCAGCTACTTTTAAAAGGGTTCTAGCCCATGTTGTAGTAACTTTATAAACTAAGGCATCTCTTTTTTCAACTTCACCTTTTTTATCTAACATTTTAGTTCTAATTAATGCAGGTATGGTTAAAATTATAGTTCCAAAGAAGACAATATACCAAACAATAGATCTAAGCATGTAATCAAATCCTTTCAATAAATAAAAATAATTCCACAATTAAGTATATAACAAAGTAATAACTTATAAAAGTTTTTATTTACTCACAATGTTGACATGAGTATAATGTTATTATACAATTTTAATGGTATATGTCTCCATAGTTCAATGGATAGAACAGTCCCCTCCTAAGGGACAGATACAGGTTCGATCCCTGTTGGGGATACCAGTAAAGGCTCACAAACCAAGTTGATTCTAGGTTTGTGAGCTTTTCACTTATAGTTTTAATTATATCATTTATATATGTTTAAAATTTTAAATATAAAAGGTTATAAGTCGGTGAAAGTAGTGCTAAAAATAAATGAGGTCGAAATTATATTGCTAAGACTAAGTTAGGAACTATTATCTTGACAAAAGCTTTTTATTATAAGAAAATATCAAGAGAAATTATATGTAAGTAAAGAGCAGATGGGCGGCTTGACTACCCATTTGCTCTTTTTTATTTCGTAAAAAATCAAATAATAGACATAGGAGGAAATCATGAGAAAAATATTTAAAGATAAAGCTTTTATAACTACTATGCTTACACTAGCATTACCAATTACTCTTCAAAGCTTTATAACATCATCATTAAACTTAGTAGATAACTTAATGATTGGAAGATTAGGAGAGGAAGCCATTGCTGCAGTTGGATTAGCAAATCAATACTTCTTTATTTTTACTCTATGCCTTTCAGGTATAAATGCTGGAGCAAGTGTATTTATGTCTCAATATTGGGGAAGAAAAGATGTTAAGAGTATAAAGAAGGTATTAGGATTAGACTTAAGTATAGGATTTATAGCATCTATAATATTTGGTGGAGCTGCACTTATTTTAGCTGAACAAATAATGGGATTATTATCTAGAGATATAATGGTAATAGAACTTGGAAGTCAATACTTAAGAATAATAGCAATTACTTTTATATTTACTAACTTTACTCAAGGTTTTTCATCAGCATTAAGAAGTTCAGAACAGCCTAAGGTTCCAATGTATGCAAGTTTAATAGGAGTAGTTTGTAATGCATTTTTAAACTGGGTATTTATATTTGGTAACTTAGGGGCAAAACCAATGGGAGTAGCGGGAGCTGCTTTAGCAACTTCAATAGCTCGTACTTTAGAATTAGCATATATAGTATATATGGTTTATATGAAGAATAATGTGATAGCTTCAAAGATTAAGGAACTATTTGACTTTGATTTAAACTTCATAAAGGTTTACTTTAAGACTTCTACAGCAGTTATAGCAAATGAATTATTATGGTCATTAGGAATGACTGCATTTTCTATTGCATATGCTCAAATAGGGACAAGTGCAGTAGCTACTATGCAAATCGCCACAACGTTAAATAACATGTTCATGGTACTTTGTATAGGACTAGCTTCAGCAGCTGCCATTATGGTAGGAAATAAAATTGGAGCTGGTGAAGAAGAGGTAGCAGTAGATTATTCTCATAAAATAGGAAAGGTTTCACCTGTTTTAGGTTTAATCATAGGTATAGCAGTGTGGATATTAGCACCTGTTATAGTAATGCCTTTTAATGTAGAAGCTGAGACTTTTAAGGCAACTGTAACTGTGTTAAGAATAATGGCTTTAATATGTCCTATTAGATCTTATAATGTAGTTATGATAGTAGGAATATTTAGAGGCGGTGGAGATACTCTTTACTCTACATTAGTACAACTAGGAACAGTTTGGTTCTATGCAGTACCTATGGCTTTCATTGGAGCAACAGTATTATCATTGCCAGTAACATCAGTATATTTCTTAATCTGCTCAGAGGAGTTTATAAAAATAATCTTTGAAAGAAGTAGATTAAAATCAGGAAAATGGATAAAAAACGTAGTAGAAGAATGTCAAACAGCTTAAAAATTAATATCAACTAATTTAAAATTTTATTAAAATTAATTTTTTGAATTTTTTATATGATATAATAGAAAAATAAAATTATTAAAAAATTAGGATGGTGAATTAATTTGGAGAGTTATACGTGGCAGATAATATTATTAGTAATATTATTAGTTATGTCAGGATTTTTCTCTATGTCAGAAACAGCCTTAATGGCACTAAGTAAAATTAGAATAAGACATATGGTAGATGAGGGAGTTAAGGGAGCTAAGTTAGTTGAGAAGTTAACTGAAGATCCAAGTAGATTATTAGGAGCAATATTAATAGGTAATAACATAGTTAATATAGGTGCATCTGCACTTGCAACATCAATTGCAGTTAAAACTATTGGAGAGAGTGGAGTTGGGTTAGTTACTGTTATTATGACTATTTTAGTTTTAATATTTGGTGAGATTACTCCTAAGTCAATAGCTAAGCAGAACTCAGAAAAAGTTGCATTAAGAGTAAGTAAGATTATAAATATAGTAGTTAAGATTTTTAGACCATTTATATTTATATTTACTGCTATATCTAGTTTGTTTATTAGGCTTTTAGGAGGGGACCCTAAGGCTACAGAACCATTTATTACAGAAGAAGAATTAAAGACAATGGTTGGTGTTAGTGAAGAGGAAGGCGTACTTGAAGATGTTGAAAAAGAAATGATATTTAATGTTTTTGAGTTTGCAGATGCCCAAGTTAAGGATGTAATGGTACAGAGAGTAGATGTAGTTGCAGTTGACATGAATGCTACCTATGATGAAGTAATAGATATAATAAAGACTGAGCAATTTTCAAGAATACCAGTTTATAATCAAACTATAGATGATGTTATTGGTATTTTAAATGTAAAAGACTTGATAATAGCTTTTGAAAGTAAGGAAAACTTTAAGGTTTCAGATTATATGAGAGAGCCTTATTATACTTATGAGTTTAAGAGGATTACTGAGTTATTTAATGAAATGAAGAATACAAGAAACCATATGGCAGTAGTATTAGATGAATATGGCGGAAATGTTGGTATAGTTACTATTGAAGACTTAATAGAAGAAGTAGTTGGTGAAATTGAAGATGAATATGATGATGAAGTTGACGATGAAATCATAGTAGTTAAAGAAGATGAATATATTGTAGATGGAAGCGCAAGGCTTGATCATATCGGTGAGTTAATAGGAGTCACTATGGAATCAGAAGAATTTGATTCAGTAGGTGGATTAGTTATTGGTGAGCTTGGAAGATTCCCAGAACAAGATGAGGAAGTAAAGATAAATAATATTAAGTTTATAGTAGAAGAAATAGATAAGAATAGAATTAAAAAGGTTAGAATATTTACTTAGTTACTTATATAATAATTTAAATTAAAGATTAGCAATACTATAGATTGCTAATCTTTAATTTTAATATGTAATAAAATCACTTTAAAAAACAAGTGATTTATACAATAATATAATAAGAGGTATTGTAATGGATTTTATGGAGATTGCATTAGAAGAAGCAAATAAAGCTTTTAATAAGGGGGAAGTACCTGTTGGAGCTGTTATAGTTAAAGATGGGGAAGTAATAGCTAGGAAACATAATTTAAAAGAAGGTTTAAATTTAACTATTGCTCATGCAGAGATATTAGCTATTGAAGAGGCATCGAAAAAACTTAATAACTGGAGATTATCAGGATGTGAAATGTATGTTACATTAGAACCTTGTCCCATGTGTGCAGCTGCAATAGCTCAAAGTAGGATATCGAAATTATATATAGGAACCTTTAATAAGGACATGGGGGCCTGTGGATCTACTGTAAACTTATTAGATTATGATATTTTTAATTGGAAAGTTGATGTAAAATGGTGTTATAATGAGGAATGCAGTAATTTATTAACAAAATTTTTTAAAATTAAAAGAGATATAAGGAGGGATTAGATGAATCCAGTAGCATTTGATGTATTTGGTTTAGAAATAAGATGGTATGGAGTAATAATTTCAATGGGAGTTATTGCAGCTATGCTGTTAATATATATGTTAGCTAAAAAGAAAGATCTAAATTATGATACTATAATAGATGCGTTTTTAGTTACATTTCCAATATCAATAATAGGGGCAAGATTATACTATGTAGCCTTTGAATTTGAAAACTTTAATTCATTTATGGATATGATAAATATTAGAAATGGTGGAATGGCCATTCATGGTGGAGTAATAGCAGCATTAATATCAGGATATATATTTGCTAAATATAAAAAGATTAATTTCTTAAAGTATGTTGATGTAATAATGCCAGGTGTTATTTTAGCACAAGCTATAGGTAGATGGGGAAACTTTATGAACCAAGAGGCTCATGGTGGACCTGTAACTCAAGAATTTATAAGTAAATTCCCTGAGTTTATACAACAAGGTATGTTGATTAGAGGTACTTATTATCATCCAACTTTCTTATATGAATCCATATGGAACTTATTAGTTTGTATTATATTAGTTTATATCCTTCTAAAAAAGAAGGAAGGAAAAGATGGAGTTATCCTTGGTGGATATATGATTCTTTATTCCATAGGAAGATTCTTCATTGAAGGTTTAAGAACTGATAGCTTAATGTTTATGGGATTAAGAACTGCTCAAATAGTAAGTCTATTAGGAATAGTATTTGGTATAGGACTTATTATTTGGGTCAATAGAATGAATAAAAAACAAGCATAATATTTAATAAGATGGATGTATGGGACACTATTGTTTGAGTAAAAATCAAATAATAGTGTTCCTTTTTTGATACCAAAAATTAAAATGTAAAATACTAAAAAATAGTTTTAGGATGAATGAATATGAGAAAGAAAGTGTTATTAAAAATATTGTAAAAAAAATCATTAATTGACAAGTAAATTTGTAAATATTAGAATATAAATTGTAATATTATGCTATAAATGTTAAATGGAAAAGTGAAATCAAATGAAAAAAATAGGGGGAAAGATATGAAAAACAAAAAAATAATAAGTGTTTTAATAACAATAATGTTATTAGGAATTACTTTAATGGGATGTAGTAGTAAAAGTATCGAAAAGGATTTTATCGAAAATATTATTGATGAAGAATATAGTGTTTCAGCTTTTGAGAATAATGAAGAAGTAATAAAAGCTAACTTAACAGGAAACTTAAGTAGAGAATCTGTAGACAGTATAGTAAAAGAAATTTATTCTAAATCAAAACAAGATAAGATAAAAGAAAAAGAAGTTATATTAAATGTATATAAAGAGGGAGAAAATAAAGATTTTGTAGAAGCTATTGATGAGAATATGGCTTTTAATGTAGATATATATTTGGAAAAGGGAACATATACAATAAAATCTGTAAATGAAGTTAAAAATGTTGAGGCTGGAGATGAAATAGGTAATTATTCTAATAATAAATTAATATCAGCAAAAGATAGTAATCTTGAAATTGAAATTGATATGAATTTAGAAGAATTAAGCAAAGAAGAAGTAATGAAGAGAATGAAGACATATGTAAAGTTATTCTTAGATACGAATAGTGATAAAGATATAAAAAGTATAAAATTAACAACAAATAGTGAAAATAACAAAGGATATTTATATAATACTCAGATAGAAGAAATTTTAGTTGCGGTAGAAAAAGAATTGAAAATCTTAGAATAGGAGGTAAGTTGAATATGAGAAATATTAATAAATTATTTATGACTATAATAGTAATAGCTATAATAATGATAATACCTAACAATGTAATGATAGCAAGTGCAGATACGACGCTTTCATATAAAGATGTAGATGGAGTGAAATGTGTAAATATTGTAGAGTTAGCAAGACTAAAAGGTGGACAAGTATCAGAAGCAACTCATGAAGTTTATGGAAAAGGCTATAAAATTACTTTTGATGGTAAATTAGTTACTGTTTATGAAGAAGCACCATATATATTTATTGACGGCAAAATAACTGTATTAAAAACAGAAGTTATTAGTGCAGATGGGTTAGAATATAATTTTCCTGTAATGCAAACACCTGCAAAAGAGGGGGACGGGTTCTTAATACCAATGTTCGTAGTGGAAAAAAGTTTAGGTATTAAAGGTAGTGAAGAAGGTATCGTTGTAGAAACACCTAAAGAAGATGAAAAAGAAGATACTAATACAGGTAACGACAACTCTAATAGTGGTTCAAATAACTCTGGTAACAGTGGTTCTTCTAATAATGGTGGAAACAATGGGAATAGTGGGAACAACGGAAATGGTGGAAACACAACACCAACACCTAAACCAGACCCAACTCCAACTCCAGACCCAAAACCAGAAGAACCTAAGCCAGAACAACCATCTGGTATGTCATTTAGTACATTTGCAGGAAAATTATCTGGAATGGGGTTTGATGGTTCAGGTAACTACTATGAAAATGGTACTTACATGGGAACAGTTTCAGCCGATGGTGGGGGAGCATACTTTGCATTAGAGCAAAACTCTGCTTCATTTAATAGTGTAATAAAAAATTGTTTCAATATGCTATTACCAACGAAAGGTGGTCAATTATATAGTATGGTTTCAAGTCCATTTAGCGACCAAACATTAAAGATGGATGGTAGAACAGTTACTATTAAAAACTTTGGAAATGGAATATCAGTTAATATTACTAATTAAATAAGCAATCAAAAAAGACTAAGAATTATCTTAGTCTTTTTTTAATATCTTATTATTTTAAAATTTCAATTTTACCGGAAAAAGAATTGAATTTTTAAGTATAATCTAATTCTTTAATTAGTAAATTCATCTCACCATAAATAACATCATCTTTATATTGAGATGATGTTGATAATATCTTGAGCAATTGGACTTATAGTTAATGGAATAGTTTCATTAACAAAGACTTTTAAGTATATGCGAGAAAGTTTTTTTTGATGATAAATATAGATATAAGGAAGCAAAAAGCATATTATACAGAATATACAATACAATGGGCTATACTAGTATTTACAGGGCGTAGAGCTAGATTAAGTCTTCTTTTTTATTATACAGTAAATACTTAATTGACAGGTAAGCTACCCTATGTTAGAATGGGAGAGTAAAAAAGTAAAGTAGAGTAGTATATATCTTGAGTGCTAGTGAAGGCATAAAATGCTTAAACTATTGGTATTACTAGTCTGATATGGAGAGATGTCCGAGTGGTCGAAGGAGCACGCCTGGAAAGCGTGTATAGGGGAAACTCTATCAGGGGTTCAAATCCCCTTCTCTCCGCCATGGCCGTGCTAGATGGGGAGTTAGCGGTGCCCTATAACCTGCAATCCGCTATAGCAGGATTGAATTCCCGGTCTAGGCTTTAGTCTGTAGAGCCTGCCTATGCAAGTGGTGTTGATGGTAAGGTCCCATACGACGTAAGTGCATGAACCTCGTCAGGTCCGGAAGGAAGCAGCGATAAGTGATTACTGCGTGTGATATGGATAAATCTTACCAGAGCTAACTACATAGTAACGTCTATAGACTACTGTCGAAGCTGGGTGCACGGTTTTATTTTTAGGCCTTTCTAGCAAGAAGGGTTTTTTTAATGTTTATATGTAATTAATAAAATAATTATTTATAGGTTACTCTTCAATAGGATTAACATACAATAGGACAAAGAAAGCGAGGGCATTCCTTATAGGAATACCCTCGTTTTCTATTTTCTTATTAAATTAATAAAATCAAAATTTAAATTATCTTTTTCATTTATTAAAATTTCAGATTTATAATCAACAGTCCAATTATCTAGATCTATTTCAGGGAATTTTGTATCTCCACTAAAATCTTTATAAACTCTAGTTAAGTATAGCTTATTTGTATTAGGTAAAAGAGATTTATATATTTCGCCTCCACCTATAATAAAAGCTTCTTCAGTAGAGTTTTCAAATCTATCAATAATAGAATTTATATCATTAACTATTTCTACTTCAGATGAATCAACTTTAAAATTTTTATCTCTTGTAATTACAATATGATGTCTGTTAGGTAAAACCTTAGGTAAAGATTCAAAAGTCTTTCTACCCATTATAATGGTGTTACCTGATGTAATAGCTTTAAATCTTTTTAGATCTTCAGATATATGCCATAAAAGCTTATTATCTCCACCTATTACATCATTAGCAGCTTTTGCAACTATAATAGATAACATTATACACTTACCTCCATTTTGATAGGATCATGGTGCTTATAATCTATTAGCTTAACATCATCAGCTGTGAAATCATAGAAGTTCGTTATTTCTGGATTTATCCAAAGCTTTGGTGCATCAAAATCTTCATTTTCTCTACTTAATTGAAGTTTCATTCCGTCAACTTGATTTTCATAAATATGTGCATTATTAATCACATGAGTAAATAATCCAGGTTTAAGATTAGTTACTTGTGCTATTAAATGGACTAATACAGCATATTGACTGGTATTAAATGGAACCCCGAGAGGCACGTCCCCACTGCGCTGGATTAACATGCAATTTAAGTAACCATCTGTTACATCCCATAGAGTTTGATAACAACATGGTTGTAATGTCATTTCTGGTAGGTCTTCTATATTCCACATAGACATAATCATTCTTCTGTCTTGAGGATTGTTTTTTAAGGACTCAATAAGCTTATCTACTTGATTAAACTTTGCTATTTGATATCCATAAGCCTTACCTATTGTATTATTTTCGTCTACCCATTCATCCCAGATATGGACATTTTGCTCTTGAAGCTTAGTAACATCATTTGATTGATCCCTATATATCCATAGCATTTCCTTTATGGCAGTTTTAAATGCAACTTTTTTAGTAGTTAGTATAGGAAATTCCTTTTGTAAATTAAATTGCATAATTTGATGAGGTAGCTTGTATGTAGGCATCCCAGTTCTATTGTTATCATAATAACCATTGTCTAAGATGTCTTTAACTATAGATAAGTATTTCTTATCGTATAAACTCAAATTATATCCCTCCTTAATATCATTTAAATTTATTGTACTATAAAATAATAATAAAGATAAACAAAATAAGTATAAATGATAGAATTAAGATAAGTTTAAATTTTGGAATTATTGGTATTTCAAAGGGGAGAGAGGATGATGATGATAAGAGAAATAAGAAGCGGCTATGATGATAGTTTTTAGAAACTAGGGCTTAACGCATTAAAAAGTGATGAGAATTATATGGTATATTTTATAAAAAAATATATATAAATAAATACTTGTAAATATTTGAGAAATAATATAATATGTAGATAGATTATTTTGGAAAGAAAGGAGAAATAGAGCTATGAGATTTCCTGTAAGAAAGATTAAATATGAAGTTTTATCTAGTAGTGCACTGTCAAAAACATGCGTATTTTTTGAAAATTGGATTACTATGCCCTTTTTTAGGGGAAATTTGAGAAAATCTATTTCTTAAATTGCAATATAGTAACTCCAATTAGACCTAGATTAATTATCTTAGGTCTTTTATTATGCAAAAAAATAATTACTAAAATTGGAGTTGATTCAAATGAATAAAATAAAAAAGAATATTAAAAATGATTATTTATATAGATTCCTTTCATCTTTTGATATAACATCTGCTATCTGGGTATTATATCTAGGATATAAAGGTATGAATTTAGCACAAATAGGATTGCTTGAAGGAATATTTCATATTACTGGATTTATTTCAGAAATACCAACTGGAGCTTTAGCAGATTTATTTGGTAGACGAAGAATCATGATAATTGGAAGGATAACATCATTAATATCAGCAATTATAATGCTGTTTTCAAATTCATTTATTGGTTTTGCTATTGGATTTATATTATCAGCTTGGGGATATAATCTAAACTCAGGATCTGAAGAAGCATTAATATACGATACTTTGAAAACATTAAATAAGGAAGATGAGTATTTAAAAATTAATGGTAGGTTAAATCTAATAATAGAAATTTCACAAGGATTAGCAGTATTTATAGGTGGACTTCTTTCGCAAATTGATTTTTCAATTAGCTATATTACTGCAATAGTTATAGGTATATTTTCATTAACTGTTTCATTCAATTTTACAGAAATTGATATAAGAGAAGAGCATGAAGAGAGAGTTACCTTAATAAATCATTTCAAAACATCTATAAATATATTAAAAAGCAATAGAAAGCTTTTAAATATATTAATGTACTTCCCATTAATATATACATTCTCAGCAATAATATATTTTTATGGGCAACAATTCTTAAGTGATGTAGGTTATTCTAGAGTTAATATTTCAATAATATTTTTATTTAATGGAATACTTTCATCTTTAGGAGCTATCCTAAGTGATAAGATATATAAGAAATTTAAGACAATTGGTTGGATTTCTATATCCATGACAATTAGTTTGCTAATAATATTTATGGGGTATTCAAGTAAAGAAACATCAATATTGATTTTTGTATCTATAGGATTCTTAACATCTATACTTCAACCTATTAGTAGTAAATTAATAAATTCTAGTGTTGAATCAAAACAAAGGGCAACTATAATTTCAGTTGAAAGTATGTTTTACTCTTTGATGATGATTATATTATTCCCTTTGTGCGGATATATAGGAGATACTATTTCCTTGGAAATATCTTTTAAGTTAATTGGGGTGATAGGAATATTAATTACTATTATTGAACTATTAGCTATAAAGAAAAAAGCAAGGTAAATAAACTCTTTAGAGAAGGTTGTTGCAAAAAACAGCCCAATTTTAAATTATGCATTTTTAATTCTGAAACAGATCTTTATTTAATGTTATAATGTTTTTCATCTATAATTTTTTATTTAAAAGTCTTTGTGCTTTTTTAATTTTATTCTTTAGTCTATAATATAAATAAATGATAAAAATAAGGAATGATATTATGGGATATACAGCTTTATATAGAGAATGGAGACCGCAAAATTTTTATGATATTGTTGGTCAAGAACATATAACTACAACTGTTAAAAATCAAATATTAAATGATAGAATAGCACATGCTTATCTTTTCTGTGGTACTAGAGGAACTGGTAAAACTACAACAGCTAAAGTATTTGCTAAGGCTTTAAACTGTCTTGACTTACATGATGGAGAGCCTTGTAATAAGTGTGAGATGTGTAAGAAGATAGATGAAGGATTAGCAATAGATGTTACAGAATTAGATGCTGCTTCTAACAATGGTGTTGATAAGATTAGAGATATAATAGATGATGTTAAGTATCCACCTCAAGAAGGTAGATATAAAGTCTATATTATGGACGAAGTTCATATGTTATCTACTGGTGCAGTAAATGCTTTCTTAAAAACACTAGAAGAGCCTCCAAAGAACGTAATATTTATTTTGGCAACAACAGATCAACAAAAGTTACCTATTACTATTCTTTCAAGATGTCAAAGATTCGATTTTAAAAGAATAAATAATAATGAAATTATAGGTAGGCTTAGAAAAATAGTAGATGATCAAAATGCAATAGCAGATGACAAAAGTTTAAGCCTTATTGCAAGAGTTTCTGATGGAGCTATGAGAGATGCCTTAAGTATATTAGATCAAGCTATTTCAATGGGTAATGGTACAGTAGAATATGATACTCTTATAAATATGCTTGGACTTGTAACTAATGATCATTTATTTACTTTAACAAATGCAGTTAGCCAAAGAAATGTAGAAAAATCTATAGGTATAATAGATGAAGTTGTTTATGCAGGAAAAGATATATATCTTTTTATTAAAGACCTTATAAGCCACTATAGAAATATTCTTATGGCTAAGGTTACTAATAACCCTGAAGAAGTATTAGATATGTCTGAAGAAAACATAATTTTAATTAAGGAACAGGGTAGTAAGCTAAGAGCAGAAGAAGTTATGAGATATATAAGAATTCTTCAAGAAGCAGAAGGAAATGCAAAGATAAGTAAGCAAGCAAGATTATATTTAGAATTAGCCATAGTAAAAATGTGCAAGATAGAATATGATACTTCTAATGAAGTTATTTTAAGTAGATTAAATAAGCTAGAGGAAGCGCTAAAGAATGGAAGTATAAAGGTTCAAGCAGAAATTGCACCAGATGGAAAAGTTAAAAAAGATTCAGCTGTTAAGGAAATAAAGAAGGAAGTAAGAAGAGAAGTTTCACATAATATTTCTGGAAATGATTCTTCAAAGGTATCATTAAATGATATTCAAAAATCTTGGAAGGATATACTAGAAAGAATTAAAGGTAGAAGAGCAATGATTGTTTATGCATCTTTAATTACTGGAAAACCTGTAGATTGTAAAAAAGGAATTTTAACTATAGAATATGAAGAACAATATAAGTTTAACAAAGATAGATTAGAAAAACCTGAATACAAAGCATTACTTCAAGAAATCCTTGCTGAGATATTCAGAGAGGATATTAAAATAGTATTCACAGTAGAAGAAGAAAATAGTGATGAAAAATCAACTGCAGATATGTTATTAGAAACTTTAGGTTCTGATATGGTAGACATATTGGATGAGTAAACCACATAAAAAAACGCTTAAATAAGAATAATAAAAAAGAAATTAAAAATGTTATAAATATAGTAAAATCAAAGAAAATACTATATAATTAAAAATAGATTTTTATAATAAGGAGGATGTTTTTATGGCAAGAGGAGGATTCCCAGGCGGATTTGGGGGAGGAAACATGAATAACCTAATGAAGCAAGCTCAAAAACTTCAAAGGGAAATGGAGCAAATGCAAAAGGACCTAGAAACAAAAGAGTATGAGGTTTCAGTAGGTGGCGGAGCTGTAGTTGTAAAAGCAAATGGAAAGAAAGAAGTTGTTTCTATTAATATAAAGCCTGAAGTAGTAGATGCAGATGATGTTGAAATGCTAGAGGATTTAGTTCTTAGCGCAGTTAATGAAGCATTAAGAAAGTCTGACGAAGAAAGTGCAGAAAAAATGGGTAAATTAACTGGCGGTATGAATATACCTGGATTATTCTAGTTTCATTAGATAAGTGAAATTACAAACAGGATATTATATTATTCTGCTATTAAGTTTAATATAGTTCCATAAAAAGGGCTGTCGCACAAACAGCCCAAATTAAGGATTTAAAATTTAAAATGAAGAATTATTGATGTAATTCGTACAGAATTACTAAAATTAATTTCTTTTCAAAACTCCTTCGGGAGTTTTTTCATTAAATTTTTATTATTCATTCTTAATTTTTCATTGTGCGATATTACATTTTATATATTTAATTTACAGAAAGGGTGATTATATGGATTTTTATCCAGTAGCTATAGAAAAGCTTATTGAAGAGTTTGCAAAGTTACCTAGTATTGGACAGAAGACTGCTCAAAGACTTGCGTTACATGTTTTAAATCTTCCGGCTGATGAAGTTAGGGAATTTGCAGATGCTTTAGTTAAAGCAAGGGGAACAATAAAGTATTGTTCAATATGTGGGAATTTTACTGACTCAGATCCATGTGCAATATGTGCTAATCCTAGTAGAGAAAAGGATATTATTTGCGTTGTAGAGCAACCAAAGGACATAATGACTATGGAAAAGGTTAAGGAATATAATGGTACATACCATGTGCTTCATGGAAACTTATCTCCTATGCAAGGAAGAGGTCCACAAGATATAAGAATTAGAGAGTTAGTTGCAAGGATGAGTGCTGATGTGAAAGAAGTTATTATTGCAACAAATCCTAATATCGAAGGTGAAGCAACAGCTATGTATATTTCAAGAATTTTAAAGCCTTTAGACATTAAAGTAACTAGAATAGCATCAGGAATACCTGTTGGTGGAGACTTAGAATATGCTGACGAAGTAACTTTATCTAAGGCCCTTGAAGGGAGAAAAGAAATATAGGTAAAAGGTGAATATATGAGCAAAATATTGAAATTTTTATTTAGCAGAATGGTAATTGTAGGACTACTAATACTTATTCAGATAGGTATACTAACTTTCACTATTTGGAAGTTATCAGAATCTTTTCTTTACTTATATGTGTTATTTACAGCTCTTAGCGTAATAGTTGTGATATATATAATGAGTAAAAAAGATAATCCATCTTTTAAGTTAGCATGGGCAATACCTGTATTGCTAGTACCTGTTTTTGGAGGATTATTCTATTTAATTTTTGGATTGAGAAGAACAACAAAGAGATTCAGAAGAAGAATAAATAAGATTCATACGGAAGGGTTTAAATATTTAGAACAAGATCCTCAGGTGTTTAAGGAAATTGAAGACGAGGATAAATCAATTTCTAATCAAGTAAAATATTTAAATAAGTATGCAGTAGCTCCAATATACAAAAATACCTATACTAAATACTTGTCACCTGGAGAAGAATTTTTTGAAGAACTAAAAAGAGAACTTAGAAAAGCTAAGAAGTATATATTTATGGAATACTTCATAATTCGAGAAGGAAAGATGTGGGATAGCATCCTGGAAATCCTTGAAGAAAAGGTGAAGGAAGGCGTAGATGTAAGGCTTATATACGATGATATGGGATGTCTTAGGACATTACCTTATAAGTATTATGAAAAACTAAGGAAAATGGGCATTAAGTGTTTAGTATTTAATCCTTTTGTACCATTTTTATCAGTTATTATGAACCATAGAGACCATAGAAAAATAACTATAATAGATGGACATACAGCCTTCACAGGTGGGATAAATTTAGCGGATGAATATATAAATGAAATTGTTAGATTTGGACACTGGAAAGATGCATCTATTGTTTTAAAAGGCGAAGCAGTTTGGAATCTTACTGTGATGTTTTTAGAGGCGTGGGAATTTAACTGTGGAGAAAAAGAAGATTATAATAAATATAAACCATATGTTAATTATGAAGGAACTTTTGAAGATGATGGATATGTTCAACCTTATGGAGATAGTCCTTTAGATGATGAAACTGTAGGTGAATATGTTTATTTAAATATTATAAATAAGGCTAAGGATTATATTTATATAAATACACCTTATTTAATAGTAGACAATGAATTAGTAACTGCCTTAACATTAGCTGCTAAAAGTGGAGTTGAGGTAATAATAGTTACTCCTCATATCGAAGATAAGTGGTATGTTCACTTAGTTACTAGAGCTTACTATGCTCAGTTAATTGAAGTGGGTATAAAGATATATGAATATACACCAGGCTTTATACATTCAAAGACCTTTGTATCAGATGATAAGATAGGCGTAGTTGGTTCTATTAATATGGATTATAGAAGCCTTTATTTGCATTTTGAATGTGGAGTATTTTTATATAAAACTAAGTCAGTAATGGAAATAAAGAAAGACTTTTTAGATACATTAGATAAATGTCAATTAATGACCTTAGAAGATTGTTATAATGAAAAATGGTACAAGAAATTATTGGCAGCAGTAATTAGAGTTTTTGCACCTTTATTATAGTTATCATAAGTATTTTTGAAATAACCTTTAATTAATATGAAAACTAAGTTAAAAGTTGTTATCCTTTGAATATTTATCCTTAAAGTGGATAGTACTTAAATATATAATATTTAGGAGGATAGGAATGAATAAGAATATAATTTTAGAGTTATTAATTAAAAGTACAGATAAAAATAAAAAAGAGTATAGTGAAGAGGATATAGCCTTACTAAATAATATAAAAGAGACTATATCAGAGATGGAAGTAGCTAGGGCATTATTTGATTCTGTAAGTGATCCAAAGTTAGTTGAGCTAGCTATTTATACTGAAGATGCAGCGAAAACAAGATATGATTATTTAATAAGTGTTGCAAAAAGACGTGAGTTAAGAAAGATAGAATAATATGTTATACTAAAGAATAATATAAATTAGGGGGGATTATTGTGGATATTAATTTAATATTATATGGGTTAATAGGTTTAGTGTTACTTTATTTAGTGATTAAGCTTTTAAAATGGCCATTAAAAATATTGATAAATGGTGTAATTGGAATAGTACTTTTATACTTAGCTAATGTTCTTGGTTCATACTTTGGATTTACAGTAGCGATAAATTGGATAACTGCATTAATAGCAGGATTTTTAGGAGTACCAGGAGTGATTTTCTTAGTTATATTTCAGCTATTTTTATAGAATGGGAAATAGCTGTTTATATAAAGATTATAGTTAATAAATAGATTTTAAAGTTATTTTATAAAAAACTCCTATTGGAGTTTTTTCTTTTGCTTAAGATTTAAACATTAAATTTGATTCAGATAAATAGAAAAAGCTGTTGTATAATGAATATTCATTTTCAACAGCATTAGTCTATATAGATGGGAGTTAGAAGTTTTTATACCAACAAGTGAAAAGCTTCTTATACAAATACAATATGAAAAAGATGAAAATTAGTTACTACTAATTTATCCAAATATGGTAAAATGTTTTTATTAAAAGAATATTATTTAAAAACGAAAGAAGGAGAAATGTGTTATGCCAGCTGGTAATGGAGTTAATTGCAAATATTGCCCTTATTATGGGAAAAGCTGTAATGGAGATGATAAAAGTTGTTTATGCTATAAGTGTCCAAGACATCTTGGACAATGCATGTGTGTTAAATATTGTAGAGAGACAGAGTCTATTCTCGTTTTCGATGAGGATTATAAGTAAGGAGGATTTAAAATGAAGGAAAAAGGAAAAAAGTTTATACAAGAGTTTAAAGAATTTGCTATGAAAGGTAATGTACTAGATTTAGCAATTGGGGTAGTTATGGGGGGAGCTTTCAATAAGATAGTTTCTTCATTAGTAGAAAATATAATAATGCCTATAGTAGGATTTTTAATAGGTGGGGTGAAATTCGAGGAGTTAACTTATACCTTTAGTTCAGGGTTAGGTAAAGCTGAGATAAAATATGGGATATTCATTCAAAGTGTAGTAGATTTTATTATTATAGCTTTTTCTATATTTGTATTTATTAAGGTTGTAGCTAAGTTAAACAGAAAGAAAGATGAAGACGTAACTGAAGAAGTGCCTGCTGAAGTTGAGTTAACTGCTGAGCAAGTACTATTAACAGAAATAAGAGATATATTAAGAGATAGTAAAAAAGAAGATAAAGTTGAAGTTTAGTTAACATAAAACTGTTAAAATAGTGCTTTTTAGATGGAAAATAGTGTATTAATAGTAGAATTATTGTTGAATTTTGAATATTCTTTCAAAACTTTTAACAAAGTGGTTGTTAATGATATGAAAAAGTAGTAAAATTAACAATAAAATAAGCAATTAATAAGCAATAAAAAATATTAAATGGGGGAGAAACACTATGCATAAAAAGCTATTTATTCCAGGACCAGTTGAAGTAAGACCTGATGTCTTAGAACAACTTGCAAGACCTATGATAGGTCATAGAAGCAAAGAAGCTTCAGCGCTTCAAAGAAGAATAAGCGATAATTTAAGAAAAGTCTTCTTTACTAAAAGCGAAATATTATTATCTACTACTTCAGGTAGTGGACTTATGGAAGGAGCCATAAGATCTTGTACAGCAAAAAGAGCAGCTGTATTTTCCGTTGGGGCATTCGGAAAGAGATGGTATGAAATGGCTATATCCAATAACGTTCCTGCAGATATATTTGAAGTAGAATTAGGACAAGCTATAACACCAGAAATGGTTGATAAAGAATTAGCAACTGGCAAATATGACTTAGTTGCAGTAACTCATAATGAAACATCTACAGGAGTAATGAATCCTGTTAAAGAAATAGGTGAAGTAGTTAAGAAGTATCCAGAAGTAGTATTTATAGTTGATACAGTAAGTTCAGCAGCAGGTACTAAGATTGAAGTAGACAATTGGGGAATTGATGTATGTATAACTTCATCACAAAAGGCACTAGGATTGCCTCCAGGACTTGCAATATGTACTTTTTCTAATAAGGCTAAAGAAAGAGCTGAAAAAGTTCCAAATAGAGGATTCTATTTAGACTTATTATCTTTATATAACTTTATTCAAAAGAAGGACTATCAATATCCTTCAACACCATCTATTCCACATATGTATGCATTAGACTATCAACTAGATTATATTCTTAATAAAGAAGGTTTAGAAAATAGATTTGCAAGACATATTGAAATGGCTGAAGTTGTAAGAGCATGGGGTAGAAAGTATTTTGAATTATTACCAGAAGATAAATATTTATCAAACACTGTAACAACAATTAAGAATACTAGAGATATAGATGTTGCTGCATTAAATAAAGAATTAGGAGAAAGAGGTTTCCAAATTTCTAACGGATACGGTAGCTTAAAAGGAAAGACATTTAGAATTGCTCATATGGCTGACTGTCAAATAGAAGATATTCAAGAGCTATTAAGCAACATTAATGACATTTTAGGTTTAGAATAGTATATCTTAAATTTAAGTATTACTATCACAGGGAGTTTGGACAATGATATATAAATAAGAGTTTAGATTAAGGTCTAAGCTCTTATTATATTAACAAAATAATGATTTAAAAAAATAGGGGGCAAAAAAATGTATAGAATATTAGCAAGTGATGGCTTACAAGAAAAAGCTATTAAAAATTTGGTTGACTTAGGTTTTGAAGTCGAAAACAAGCATTACGATAAAGAAGTTTTAGGGGAAGTACTTAAGGATTTCGATGCACTTGTAGTTAGATCAGCAACTAAGCTTACAAAGGAAGTTGTAGAAGCTACTAAAGGCGGAAAGTTAAAATTAGTTGTTAGAGCTGGGGTTGGTATAGATAATATCGATGTAGCAGCTGCAAGTGAAGCTGGAATTGAAGTAAGAAATACTCCAAATGCAAGTTCAGACTCAGTTGCTGAATTAGCTTTAGCTCACATGTTTGCCGTTGCAAGATTTGTTGGTACTTCTAACTATACTATGAGAAATGGTGAATGGAATAAGAAGAAATACGAAGGTATTGAAATTGGCGGAAAGACTCTTGGAATTATAGGAATGGGTAGAATCGGAAGATCTTTAGCCAATAAGGCTACAGCTTTAGGAATGACTGTAGTTTATAATGATATGTTTGGTAAGCAAGATGATTTAGCTTATGAATTCTTAGAGCTTGATGAGTTATTAAAAGTATCTGACTTTATTTCTTTACATGTACCATATAATAAAGAAGCAGGTTCTTTAATAGGAAAAGAACAATTAAACATAATGAAGGATGGGGCATATATTATTAACTGTGCAAGAGGTAAAGTAGTAGATGAAGAAGCTTTACTTGAAGCTTTAAACAGCGGTAAGATTGCAGGCGCAGGGATAGATGTATTCGAAATTGAACCTAATACAAATGAAGCTTTAGTAAATCATCCAAGAGTAAGTTGCACACCTCATATTGGTGCATCAACAATTGAAGCTCAAGATAGAATTGGTGATGAAGTAGTTTCAGTAATAAAAAATTTTTTTAAGTAAGCTAGAGATAAACAGGAGGAATTTAGATGGCGACAATTAGACCTTTTAAAGGTATAAGACCGATTGAGGAATTAGCTTCAAAAATTGCAGCACTTCCTTATGACGTTATGAATAGTGAAGAAGCAAGAGAAATGGTAGAGGGTAATCCATATTCATTTCTTCATATAGATAAAGCTGAAATAGATCTAGATCCTTCTATAGATGTGCATGATAAAAAGGTATATGAGAAAGCTAGAGAAAATCTTGATAAAATGATTGAAGAAAAGCAACTTATTCAAGACGAAAAACCATGTTTATATATTTATAGACAAATAATGAATGGCAGAGCTCAAACTGGATTAGTATTTTGTGCATCAATAGATGATTATATAAATAATACAATAAAGAAGCATGAGTTTACTAGAGCTGATAAAGAACAAGATAGAATAAACCATGTAGATTATTGTGATGCTAATACAGGTCCAATTTTCTTAACTTATAGAGAAGATGAAGTAACTTCAGAAGTTATTAAAGAATGGTCTAAAGAAGGAACTAAGAGAAAACCTGTATATGATTTTGTTTCAGAAGATGGAATAGGACATCAAGTATGGGTAATAGATAATGAAATAATAGTAAAAGAAATCGTAGAATTATTTGGAGAAATAGAAAACCTATATATTGCAGATGGTCATCATAGATCAGCTTCAGCAGTTAAGGTTGGACTTATGAGAAGAGAAGAAAATCCAAATTATACAGGTGATGAGGAATTCAATTATTTCTTAGCAGTTGCATTCCCAGATAATGATCTTATGGTTATGGATTATAATAGAGTAGTTAAGGACTTAAATGGACTTACTGAAGAAGAGTTCTTAAATAAAGTAAGCGAAAAGTTTGTGATAACAGAAAAAGATGAACAAGTAAAACCTGTTAATAAGCATACTTTTGGTATGTATTTAGAAAATAAGTGGTATCTACTTGAAGCTAAAGAAGGAAGCTATAATGCTGAAGATCCAATAGATAGCTTAGATGTTGCTATATTACAAAATAATGTCTTAACACCGATTTTAGGTATTGAAGATGTTAGAACATCAGATAGAATAGATTTTATAGGTGGAATTAGAGGTATAAAAGAACTTGAAAGAAGAGTTCACAAAGATATGAAAATTGCATTTTCAATGTATGCAACAGAAGTTAGCGATATAATGAATGTTGCTGATACAAATCAAGTTATGCCACCAAAGTCTACTTGGTTTGAACCAAAGCTTAGAAGTGGATTATTTATTCATAAGCTTAAATAAAAGAATTATTAGAAACTCAGTTTAACTGAGTTTCTTTTTTTATTTATAAGAAATTTATGAATAAGTGAATTAAATTTACCTTTTATGGAATAATTAAGATGTATATTATTTATTGAAACATATATATTTTTTGAAAGGATGTGTTTAAAAATGTCAGTAAATAATGCAATGACAGTAGATTTTTTATGTTCAGCTTATGGCGGAGAAAGTATGGCTCATATGAGATATACCATATGGGCAAATGCTGCTGAAAAAGAGAAGTTTCCTAATATAGCTAGACTATTTAGGGGTATAGCTTACGCTGAGTGGTGTCATGCTAATAATCATTTTAATGCTTTAAATAAACCTATTGAAGATAAGACTGTAACTGCAGGAGCGGTATTTGGTCATACTAATACAGTTGAAAATCTTCAAGGTGCTATCGATGGTGAATTACATGAAGTTGATCAAATGTATCCAGTGTACTTAGAAGCAGCTAAGTTTCAAGATGAGAAGGATGCACAAAGAACATTCCATTATGCTTTAGAAGCAGAGAAAATACATGCTAAATTATTTAAAGAAGCTCAAGATAAGGCTAAAAAGGGTGAGGATATAGGTAGCGAAACTATTTATATTTGTCCGATATGCGGCTTTACTGAAATAGGGGATCAAGTAGAGAAATGTCCTATTTGTGGTGTTAGTAAGGATAAATTTAAGGGTTTTTAGTTAAAAAAACCTATCAATTATATAAGGAAAAAAAGAATCTCTAAAAATAATAAAATACATATTATCTTACAGTATTTTGGATCTTGGTAGTTCGTATGTAAGATAATATGTATTTTTTATTATAATCTTTGTATTATATTTTTAAGTAATATTGTTGAATTTCTAACAGCTATAGGAATGAATTTTTCATAATCCATATGAGCTCCGTTATTAGCATTATCAGAAATAGATCTAATAACTACAAAAGGAATATTGTTTAAGTAACAAACTTGAGCAATACTTGCTCCTTCCATTTCACAAGCCATAGCATTAAATTCTTTTTCAAACCATTGGATTTTTTCAACACTTGATATAAATTGATCTCCAGAAATTATTCTACCTGAGAAAGTATTAATTTCTTTTATTTCTTCACAAGCATCTAAAGAAGTTTTAACTAAAGTTTCATCACATTTAAAATCAAAAGTATCTAATCTTGGAATTTGACCATGAGGATCTCCGAAAACTGTTGTATCCATATCATGTTGAACTAAGTTAGTAGCAACTACCACATCTCCTGGATATATATCTTTACCGATTCCACCTGCAACTCCAACATTAATTATAGAAGTTACATTAAATTCAGAGATTAAAATTTGAGAGCAAACAGCTGCATTAACTTTACCAATTCCGCAGACTACAGCTATAATGTCCTTGTTATCTAATGTACCTTTGTAAAAAGTCATATTTGCTTTTTTAGTTTCTTCATTTATAGTCATATCTTTTAGAAGAAGATCTAATTCTTCTTGCATAGCACTTACAATACCTAAAATCATAAATTTTCCTCCTTAAAGTTTATGTATGTAAAACATAATCTTTTAATATATTACCATATTATCTAACTCATTTAAACATAATATAAGTTTATGTTGTTTACTGAATTTACAAATTTTAAAAGAAAAATATTGTTGTTTAAAGTATTATAATAGTCTAAAATAAGATATATTATATTTATATATTTTAAAGGTAGATAAAAAGGAGAGAAACATAAATGATACAACATCCATTATCTAGAACAGAATTACTTATAGGGAATGATGGACTAGGAAAGCTAAAGAATGCTAAAGTTATGGTTTTTGGTGTTGGTGGTGTAGGAAGTTTCGCTGTAGAAGCTTTAACTAGAGCTGGAGTTGGAACTCTAATATTAGTAGATGATGATACAGTATGTCTAACTAATTTAAATAGACAAATACATGCAACATATCAAACTGTAAGTAAAGTAAAAGTAGAGGTAATGAAGGAAAGAATACTTTCTATTAATAAGAAGTGTAATGTAATTACTCATCAAATATTTGTAACACCTGAGAACTTAAGCGACTTAATCCCTGATGATGTTGATTTCGTAATTGATGCTATAGATACAGTTTCTGCAAAGATTGCATTAGCGCAGTATTGTTATGAAAAAGGAATTAATATAATTGCTTCAATGGGTACAGGAAATAAAGTGGATCCTACTCAATTTAAGGTTGCAGATATATATGACACTAAGGTATGTCCACTAGCTAAAGTTATGAGATATGAACTTAGAAAAAGAGGAGTAAAGAAGCTTAAGGTAGTTTACTCAGAAGAAAAACCAAGAAAACCTAAGGAAGAAGATGTGGTAACTTGTAAAACTGGCTGTATTTGTACAGGTGGAACTAAGAAGTGTGCATCTAAAAGACAGATACCAGGAAGTATATCTTTCGTACCTCCAGTAGCTGGAATGATACTAGGTGGAGTAGTAGTTAAGTCTATCCTAGGAATTGAAGAATAAAACAATCGTTTTAAAATGCGAAGCATTTTAATATGAAAAAATGGAGATAATGAAAGAATGAAAAAATGAAGGAAGAGGTTTTGCTATGCAAAACCTCCTTTGTTTTAAAGATTACCTTAAAAAAATCTGTAAAGATTTTTTATATGCATTCTTTCATTTTTTAATTTTTTCATTCTTTCATTAATAAAATGCTTCGCATTTTATTACTATAGTTTAATATGGCAATATCCATTAGGATTCTTCTTTAAATATTTTTGATGATATTCCTCAGCTTTATAATAATTTGTTAGTGGAAGAACTTCTGTAACAATTTTCTTTTCGTATTTTTTTTGATTTTCATCTTTACTACTAATTATAGTAGGTATGTCATTTTCATCTAAATAGTATATTCCAGTCCTATATTGACTACCCAAATCTGGACCTTGTCTATTCAAAGTTGTTGGATCTACTATAGACCAGTATTCTTTAAGTAATGTTTCTAAAGTAACCTTGCTTTCATCATATTCAACTGCACATACTTCAGCAAAGTAAGTATTTTTATAGCAGACATCTTCATAAGTTGGATTTTCAGTTCTTCCATTAGCATATCCAACTTCAGTATTTGTAACGCCTGAGATTCTAGATAAGAATTCCTCTACTCCCCAGAAGCAACCTCCGGCAAAGACAATCTTTTTCATTTTTATCACTCCTTTTATTGGTAATAATTTATATATATTATACATCTAAAAATATCATTATTAAAATTATTATTTATATTAAGTGGTTATATTATAATAAAGAGTATAAATATTTTGAAAAATCTAAAATATTTAACAAAATAACTATTTTTTTATTGATATCATTAAAATAACTATGTTTTAATATTATTAGAAGAATAACATATTTTATAATTACATTAAAAAAATAGATTATAAAATAATGTTGTGTAAGTAAGGTGTTTATCTGTATAATAATAGTTATGTAATGATAATTTACTTAGGAGATTTGATATGAGCGAAAGTAAAGTAATATTTATTAATCAATCAAAGGGAAATATTAATGATTATATTATTAAAGATAAAGACAGTATTTTATTAGGAAGATTTACTATTGCTGAATTAGATAAAGAAAGTAAAAAGTGCAATGTTAAATTAAAATTTTTTAAAGATGATAAGCATAATTTACTAAGAGAAGCAGTAATAAGTATATTAAGAGCTATTTTTAAGGATAACAATACATATAAGGTTAATATTTTAGTAGATGAAAATATAAATTATAAGGTATTCTTAGATTTAGGATTTACCTTAGAAGGTATATTATCTGAGAACTTATTTTCAAATGGAATTTTTCTAGATGAACTTAGCTTTGGGATTAATAGAAACGACTTTAACAATATACAAAGGAATTATATTGTGAGACTCAAAGGGAAAAATATTACTTTAAGGAATCTTGCACCTGATGATGCGGAAAGTTTATTAGAGTATTATATAAGAAACGAAGATCACCTAAGAAATTATGAGCCGAGTAGAGATAATAGTTTTTATACAGTTGAAGCACAAAGAGAAGTTCTTTTAGAAAGTTATAAAGGCTTAATGACTGGTAAGTGTGTAGACTTTGGGATATATAGTGATGAGATTCTTATAGGTAAGGTAAAAATATCTAATATAGTATATGGTGTATTTAAAAGCGGAATAGTAGGTTACTCAATGGATAAGGATTATCAAGGCAAAGGCTATATGAAGGAAGCTTTAAAATTGGTATTAAAATATGCTAAGGATGAACTTGAATTGCATAGATTAGAGGCTTCTGTTTTAGTTGATAATGAAAGATCTAAAAATGTATTAATTGGTTGTGGATTTAAAGAAGTTGGCTTAAATGAAAAATATTTATTTATTAATGGGGCATGGAGAGATCACTTAACGTTTTATAGGATATTAGAAGATTTCTAATATTTCGTGGACTAATATTATTTTAAGAAAAGGTAGGAGTAATATGTATAAGATTACATTGAACAGCAATGCTAGCGTTATAAAATCTTTTAATAATAACATTTTGCTTGTTAGAGAAGAGGGACAAGAAAAGATTCTTTTCCAAAAAGGCATTGGATTTGGGAAAAAACCAGGTGACATTATAAATAAGGGCACAATAGTAGAAAAAGTATTTATCATTGAAGATAAGGATAATCAAAGAAATTTCAATGAAATATTAGATAGAGTTGATACAAAGTTAATTGCTATAGTTGAAGAAGTTATTGCTGAAATATCAGATGAGCTAGGAGAAGAGCTTAATGAAAACATTCATATAGGATTGGTAGATCATTTATTCTATGCTATAAAAAGATTAGAAGATAATGAAGAAATACAAAATCCATTTTTAGTAGAAATAGAAACGCTTTATAGTAGAGAGTTTGCAATGGCTTGCAGATTAGCTAACAGAATTAGAGTGGAGCTAGGAGTTGAAATCCCAGAAGGTGAAAAGGGATTTATTGCACTTCATATACATTCAGCTAGAAATAATGGTAAACTTTCAAATACTATAAAGTATAGCTTTTTAAGTAATTCTATCATTGAGCATGTTGAAGATAGACTTAATATTGAAATAGATAGAAAATCTTTAGATTATGCTAGGTTTTTAACTCATATAAGATTTGCTATTGAGAGAATTATTACAAATAGTCCAATAAAGAATGATTTAGTAGATGTAATTAAGAAAAAATATAGACTATCCTATAAAATCGCTGAAGAAACAAGAAAGATTATATGTAAGACTTTAAATATAAAAGAGATATCAGAAGATGAAGTAGCTTATCTAGCTATGCATATTGAAAGGTTTAGAGTTTCACTTGAAAAATAATATAAAAAAATAAGAATCAGTCATTTAAGACTGATTCTTATTTTTTCTGATGTATTTATTACACTTCAAAATTTACTACTGTAGTTTCTCCAGCTACTACATTGCCAGATTCAACAGCTGATATTGATTTAGCTGCATCAACATTTGTTATTAGAACTGGAGTTGCAAGAGATAATCCTTTGCTTAAGATTAACTCTTTATTTATTTTGATTAATGGAGTACCAGCCTTAACTTTTGTTCCTTGTTCAACTAATTGCTCAAAACCTTCTCCATCTAGAGAAACTGTTTCTAAACCAATATGAACTAAAATTTCTAAGCCATTTTCTAATGTCATAGCAAAAGCGTGCTTAGTCTTAAATATTAAAGTAACCTCTCCATCAGCAGGAGCAACTATAGTTTCTCCTTCAGCCATAATAGCCATTCCATCACCTGCAAGCTTTTCAGCAAAAACTGGATCTGGAACCTCAGATAATGGCATTGCCTTACCTGAAACTGGTGCAACTAAAGTATTAGCTTTAGCAACTACAACTTCTTCTTTATTTTCTTCTGAATTAAATAGGTTTTTAAAAAACTTAAACATAGTACTTCCTGAATAGTCAGGAATCCACATCCTTTCTATTTCATATTTTAATCTAGTGTATACAAATAGTATTTACTAGTATATATAGATAGTATTTATTTAAAATTAAAAATAAATACACTGATATAACTTAATAATTATATGAAAACAAAAGGCATAAGTCCTGTATTATAACTGTGGACTCATGCCTGATTTAACAGTAACACGTCTTATAGTATGATTATATCTGTAATTATTTATAATTGTCAATAAAATATATGAAAAAACAATACAGTTTATGCTAATAAATATGCATATTTTTGAATGTAATTATTAAAGAAATTATAGTACGAATTAAAACATAATAAATTCGAGGCATTTAGAAGTTTAAAATAAAAAAATAAAAAAATTTAAAAAAACTATTGAAAACAATAACATATGGTGATACAATGACATTGTAAGTTAAATATGTGTACAAGTTTAGGCGTGTTATCAATTAGTTGAGCATGAGCCGAAAAGGAATTATTATATTATAATATCCTTTTCGGCTCTTTATATTTTACCGGAATTATTTATCTAAGAGTTTAGATTTGTACATAAAAAAACAAGGAGGAATTATTATTATGATGAAGTATCTTCAAAGACTAGGAAAATCATTAATGCTTCCAGTTGCAGCTTTACCAGTTGCAAGTATTCTAATGGGTATAGGTTACTGGATTGACCCATCAGGTTGGGGAGCAAATAATGTAGCAGCAGCTTTCTTATTAAAAGCTGGTGGAGCGTTAATAGATAATATGGCAATACTATTTGCTATCGGGGTAGCAGTAGGTATGTCAGATGACAACGATGGAACAGCAGGACTTGCAGGTCTAGTTTCATGGCTTATGATTACAACATTATTAAGCCCAGCAGTTGTTGCTATGTTTAAGGGAATTGATGTTGCGGAAGTTCCAGCAGCATTCAGTAAAATCCAAACTCAATTCGTTGGTATAGTTGCAGGTTTAATAGGTGCAACTTGTTACAACAAATTTAAGGGAACAAAGTTACCAGATGCTTTAGGATTCTTTAGTGGTAAGAGATCAGTTGCAATTATGACATCTTTAGCATCATTAGTTGCAGCACTTGTATTATTCTTTGTATGGCCAGTAGTTTATAATGCGCTAGTATCATTTGGTAAAGCAATTATAGCTACAGATGCTATTGGAGCAGGTATATATGCATTCTTTAACAGATTATTAATACCTACAGGATTACATCATGCACTTAACTCAGTATTCTGGTTCGACGTTGCAGGAATTAACGATATAGCTAACTTCTGGGGTGGTACAGGAGTTCAAGGTCAAACAGGTATGTACATGACAGGATTCTTCCCAGTTATGATGTTCGGTTTACCAGCTGGAGCTTTAGCTATGTATCATACAGCTAAAGAAAATAAGAAAAAAGCTGTATATGGATTATTATTAGCAGCTGCATTATCTTCATTCTTTACAGGAGTTACAGAACCATTAGAATTCGCATTCATGTTCTTAGCACCAGGACTATATGTATTACACGCAGGTTTAACAGGTATATCTGCAATAGTTTGTACATTGTTGCCAGTAAGAGCTGGATTTAACTTCAGTGCTGGTTTCGTTGATTGGTTCTTAAGCTTTAAAGCACCAATGGCAGAAAACCCACTATTAATAATACCAATAGGTTTAGTATTTGCATTAATCTATTATGTAACATTTAGATTTGCTATCACTAAATTCAACTTAAAGACTCCAGGTAGAGAAGATGATGACGATGAAGAATTCAGCGACAATTCTGCAATCTCTGGAGATATGGGAGAATTAGCTAAGGCTTATATTGAAGCTTTAGGTGGAAGAGACAATATAGTATCAGTTGATAACTGTGTAACTAGATTAAGATTAGGTGTTAAAGATAACGCTATAATCGTAGATAAGAAATTAACAGCTTTAGGTGCTAGAGGGGTTATAAGACCAGGAAAAGGCAACATCCAAGTTATAGTTGGAACAAACGTACAATTCGTTGCTGATGCTGTAAAAGCTGAATTAAAGAAGTAATTCAATATAAGTAATTAAGGAGGGGAAGTCGTGAGGCTTCCCCCTTAATTAATAATAAAAATAAATAATAGAAGATAATTTGATCCAAATTACTACAAATAATTTATGATAAAACTCTTGTAAGAGTTTTATTCAGACTGCTGACAAAGTGTCAGCAGTCTTTAATTTTATACATATATGTAATATAATAATAAATATTTTAATTTATTACATAGGAGTTTACTAATGATAAACGAAAGAAAAGAATCACAAAATCAA
>NZ_CACRTO010000047.1:0-88972 GCF_902652255.1 Clostridium tertium | reverse complement strand
AAGACTATCTTTGCTATTTTTAGATTATATTATGATTATTTATACTAATATTTTAAATATGCAATATTACGCACATACAATATAGAAAACCCTCTGTTTTTTAACAGGGGGTTTATCAACAAACTGAAAAAAACACCTCTGTATCACAGAGGTGTTTTTTTATTAATTTACTAATTCTGAAAGAATTATATTATTAATTTTTATTCTTAACTTTTAACTCTTCATTAAAAATTGTATTTTAGCATAATTCTTATTTTGATACAATTTTTATGTGTTCAACATTTGTGTCTTCTGTTCCTTGAACATATAAATTAGCTCTCTTTAAATCATTAACGTATTCTATAACTTCCTTAGTTATTTCTTCTCCAGGACATAAAACTGGAATTCCTGGTGGATAAGCTAATAAGAATTCACCAGATATTTTTCCTATACTTTCCTTAAGTGCAATAGAAACTTTATTACTATAAAAGGCTTCTCTTGGATTCAATATTTTCTTTGGGATATTAGGTATATCTAAGAAGTCTTGAATAGGTTCTCTTTTACCATAGTACTCATCGGAAATTTCTCTTAAAGCATTAAGTAATTTATCCATTCCTTCTTTAGTATCTCCAAAGGAACCAACAGCTAATACATTATAGAAGTCAGAAAGTTCCATTTGAATATGATATTTATCAGCTAAAATTGTATCTAATTCAAATCCTGTTATACCTAACTCTCTTGAAGAAATAGTTAATTTAGTAGGATCAAAAGCATATGATCCAGGTTTACCTAAAACTTCTTCGCCAAAGCAGTAGAAACCAGGAATCTTATTGATTTCATTTCTAGTATATTTACATAGTTCTATGGCTTTACCAAGTAGTTCTTTACCTTCTAAGGCGATTTGTCTTCTTGCACAATCTAATGATGCCATTAAAATATATGAAGGAGAAGTAGTTTGTAATAAATTTAAAATTTGCTGAACCTTTTTAGGATCAACATATTTACTATTAATATGTAATAAAGAACCTTGAGTTAATGAGCCAATTATTTTGTGTGTGCTTTGTGCACAAATATCTGCACCAGCGTCTATAGCAGACATTGGTAATTTATTTGAAAAAGCTAAATGTGGGCCATGAGCTTCGTCTACTATTAAAGGTATATTATAGCTATGAACTATATCTGCAATTTTCTTTATATCTGTTGCAACACCATAATAAGTAGGATTAATAATAAGTACAGCCTTAGCATCTGGATTTTCTTTTAAAGATTGTTCAATAGTTTCAGGTGTTACTCCATGAGCTATTCCAAGTTTTTTATCTATTTCTGGTTCAACAAAAACTGGAATTGCACCGCTTAGTATAATGCCTGATGTAACTGATTTATGCACATTTCTAGGTACTATTATCTTATCTCCATCCTTAACTACAGCTAAAATCATTGCTTGTATAGCTCCAGAAGTTCCATGTATAGAGAAGAATGAAGCCTTTGAGCCATAAGCATCAGCAGCTAGCTCTTGAGCTTTTTTTATTGGTCCATTAGGATGATGTAGGCTATCAACTAACTTAAATACTGTAACATCTATTTTAAATGGATTTTCGCCAATAAACTCTTTAAATTTAGGATCGATTCCTATCCCTTTCTTATGTCCAGGTACGTGGAATGGCAAAGTATCTCTATTTACATATTCCATTAAAGCATCAAATAGTGGAGTTTCATTTTGATTCATTTTATACACTAAAAACACCCTCTTTCTTATAACAATAATTTGGTTTGATTATTATTTTCTTACAAACATAAATATTATATTTTATAAGTATAAAGTATGCAATAAAATAATTAAATTATTTTAAAAATACTTAATAAATTATTTTTGAATAAATATTAGAAATAATGCTAAGAATATCAAAAGAAAAAGAAATTTAGGAGGAATCACTTTGAATAGTTTAAGTGTCAATAAGAGAGATACTACAATCTCTAATAATGCTAAGAAATTAAGAAGAGAAGGCAAAGTTCCTGGAATACTTTATGGTAAGAAAGTAAATGAATTAATGTTTGAAGTTGGAGAACTTGAATTATGTCGAGAAATATCAAAAAATGGAGAACATGGAATATTGAGTTTAGACTGCAATGGGGAATGTCATGAGGCTTTAATTAAAGATGTTCAAAGAGATCCAGTTACACATAAGATTATTCATTTAGATCTTGAAGAGCTTAATGAAAATGAAAAAATAGTATCTAGTGTTCCAATTTCCTTTGAAGGAGAGGGATATCTTAGTAAAAGAGGTATGGTACTTCAAAAGGAAAGAGATAGTATTAAAGTTGAATGTACTGCAGATAAATTACCAAGATCAATAAAGATAGATATTAATAGCAGTGATAATGGCTATGTATATAGAGTAAGTGATTTAGAAGTTGCATCTGAACTATCAATTATCGATGATATAAATACTGTAATAGCCTCAGTAACATATGAAAGAAAAACAGTAAGTGATGAAATGGAAATAATAGAAAAGGAAAATGAGGAAAAAAAGTAAAATATAAAGATGCATGTAGAGAGGTTATATTAATCTCTTTACATTTTTTTATTCCAAAAGTTGTTACTTTAGTGTATAATATTACCTGATTGTTAGTTGAGGAGGGATAGTATGCAATATAACGATAAATATAATGATTGGTTAAATTCTACTGTAATAAATGAAGAAATGAAAGAAGAATTAAGAAACATTACTGATGATAAGGAAATTGAAGATAGATTTTATAAGGATCTTGAATTCGGTACTGGTGGACTTAGAGGAGTAATAGGTGCTGGAAGTAATAGAATGAACATATATACTGTAGCCAAAGCTACTCAAGGTTTTGCAGAGTATTTAAACGAAAATTTCGAAGAACCTTCAGTTGCTATAGCTTATGATTCAAGAAACATGTCAAGAGAGTTTTCAAAAGCAGCTGCTTTGACTTTATGTGCAAATAACATCAAGGTATATTTATATGAAAGTTTAAGACCTACTCCAATGTTATCTTTTGCTGTAAGGCATTTAGATTGCAAAGGTGGAATAGTAGTAACAGCTTCACATAACCCTAAGGAATACAATGGATATAAGGTTTATGATGAATTTGGTGGTCAAGTAACTGATGAAAAGGCTAACATAATTATTAATAAAGTTAATAGTATTTCAAGCTTTGATATGATTAAAAACATAGATGAAGAAGTTGCTATAAAAAATGGTTTATTAATTTCTATTGGTGAAGATGTTGATAAAGCTTATATAGAATCAGTAAAGGAATTAACTATAAGAAAAGATCTAGTTAAAGATAAAGCTAAGGACCTAAAGGTTATTTACACTCCAATTCATGGATCAGGTAATATGCCAGTAAGAAGAGTATTAAGTGAACTTGGATATACAGGGGTATCAGTAGTAAAGGAACAAGAAAAGCCAGATGGAAATTTCCCAACTGCATCTTATCCTAATCCAGAAGAACCAGCAGTATTTAAGTTAGCTTTAGAAATGGCAAAGGAAGAAAATCCAGATGTTATTTTTGCAACAGATCCTGATGCTGACAGAATAGGTGTTGTAGTTAAAGATAGCGAAGGCGAATATAGAGTATTAACTGGTAACCAAACAGGACTATTACTTACTAAATACATTTTAGATGCTTTAAAAGAAGAAAAGAAGCTTAAAGAAAATGGTGTGGTAATTAAGACAATAGTTACAACAGATGGAGCTAAGAAAATAGCTGAAGATTATAATGTTGAACTTATGGAAGTTTTAACTGGATTTAAGTATATTGGAGAAAAGATTCAAGAGTTTAAAGATAAAAATGATAAGACTTACATCTTTGGATTTGAAGAAAGCTATGGATATTTAGCAGGAGACTTTGTTAGAGATAAGGATGCTGTAATTTCAGCTATGTTAATAGCGGAAATGACATTATTCTATAAGGAGCAAGGAAAGAGCCTTTATGATGGATTAATTGATTTATACGAAAAGTATGGATATTTCAAAGAAACATTAGTATCCTTTGAATTAAAAGGTAAAGAAGGTGCAGAAAAGATTGCTAACTGCATTGATTCATTAAGAAATGAAACTATAACAGAAATTAATGGACACAAGATAGTTAAAAAGTATGATTATAAATTAAGTATTGAAGAAGATGCTTTAACTGGAGACAAAAAAGAAATTAACTTACCAAAATCTAATGTATTAAAATTTGTATGTGATAATGATTTTTGGTTTGTTGTAAGGCCTTCAGGTACTGAACCTAAGATGAAAGCTTATGTTGCAGTTCAAGGTAATGGACTTAAAGATTCAGAAGAAAAACTTCAAGGATTTAAAGAAGAAATAGTTAAATTAATTAACTCAAAATTAAATTAATAAAGTTAGTGGGCTACCGAAAGGTAGCCCTAATTAATTTATTTGAAAGCTATAGAAATATGTAGTATTATTTATAATAAGCTAATTTAAGGAGGAATAAAATTGGATTATAATTCAATATTTAAAGAAAAGTTAGGAAAACTATTATTTTTAGAAATAGATAAAGAAGGATTTAAGAAAATTATAAATATTCCTGGAGCTGTTGAATTTAATAATAAAGATTTATATTTGCCTATTTCTCCAGAATATATAACTAGTAATATTAATAATGAAATCAAAATAAAAAATTTGCCTATTTATTATTTTGTTGAAGGTATGTTTCTTGCTATGGGAGCAGATGAAACTTTAAGATTTAATGATGATTATGAAATTATATTAAGTTATTATAAAGATACAGAAAATTGTATAAAGGGTTTAATTTCTAAGAAAATAAAAGATGATAAATTAGAAGATGCTTATTTACTTTTAAAAGGCTTCTATAAGTTTTCAAAAGATATAGATATAATGAAAAAACTACTTTTAGTAGGAGAGAGCATAAGAGAAAAAGATAAAGCTTTTAAAGAGATATTATTAAAGGATATTGAGTACTGTATAGATAACTTATTAAAAGTTCCAGAGGCTCATTTATATAAGGCATTAATTTTAAAAGATGATGGAGATTTTAAAGCAGCTAAGGTTGCTATTAATGAATATTTAAACTTAGATGGAAAGGTTAATGATGAAATTAATATTATAATTAAAGATATTAATAATGTATCTAGTTATGAAATAGCAGTGGAAAGCATTAATGAAGATCCATCTAAAACTATAAAGATTTTACTAGGATTATTAGAAGAGTTTGATTCCAATCCATTAATTTACTATTATTTGGGAGTTGCGTATAGAAAACTAGAAAATTATGAAAAAGCCATTTACTATCTAAATGAAAGCATTATAAGAGAAAGTGGTATTTATGAGGTTATAGTTGAACTAGGAATAAATTATGCATGCATTAGCGATTATGAGTCAGCGTTAAAGTACTTTAAAAAAGCTTTTGAAGCAAATAGAGAAGTTGAGGTGTGTACTAACATAGTAATGTGTTATATGAATTTAGGAAAAATGGAAGAGGCAAAGCTACATCTAGATATTGCTAAAAAGCTAAACTCTGATGATGAGATAGTAAGAGAATTAGATAATATTTTAAGTAAAGAGTAAAGAGTGAGGATTAAATTAAGCCGTAAATCATTGTATTAAAAGTCTTTAGTAACATAACATAATATGGTATTATTAGGATAGTCTACAATGAAAGTTTAGGAGAAAATATGAATGATAGTAATTTTATAAATATATTAGGGTATAAGATATTTAAGGAAGGATTATCTGATGCCATTGAACATATAAAAAAATATGAAAAGGTTCATATAGTATCTGGAAATCCTGAGGTTTTGTACACTGGATTAAACGATAAAGACTTATTTGAAAATTTTACTTCTGATAAAGCATTTATTATTCCGGATGGTGTTGGAATTCAAATTGCAGCTAAATATTTAAAAACTCCAGTTAAAGAGAAAGTAGCTGGAATAGAATTAATGAAGGCAATTATTGAAAAGGCAACAAAAGAAAACAAATCAATTTATCTTATAGGCACTACTGACGATAATTTAAATGCATGCGTTGCTAATCTTTTAGTGGCTTATCCAGGTGTTAATATTGCTGGATATAAAAATGGGTATTTTGATTTAGATAATCCTAAAGGAATATTAGAAGATATAAAAAATAAAAAACCTTATGCAGTATTTGTTGCGATGGGATGTCCAAGGCAAGAAAGATTTATAGTTAAGTATATGAATGAACTACCTTGTAATATTTTTATGGGGGTAGGTGGAAGCTTTGATGTAATAGCTGAAAAAGTAAACAGGGCTCCTAGATGGATGATAAAACTAGGACTTGAATGGCTTTATAGAGTAGCAAAGGAACCATTTAGAATTAAGAGGCTTGGGAGTATACCTAAATTTTTATTATTAGTATTTAAAAATAAAAAGAATTAAAGGAGGAAGGTGTAAAATGAAAATTCTATTTATAGCATGTTATTCGCCGTTAATTAATAATTCGGCATCTATTGAGACACTTCAATATTTAAATAATTTAGCGAAGATAGATGGAAATGAAATTCATTTATTAACAGTTAATTTTCCTCATAATTCAATTTATTATGATGAGTACATTTTTAGTATGTTAGATAAAAATATAAAGCTTCATATTATATCTGGTGGTAAGCTATTTGAAGCAATTATGCCAAAGAAGAGTACCGATTTAGTTAATATAGTAGATAAGCCAAAAACTAATAGAGTAAAGCCTTTATTAAAGAAAGCTAAAAAAATATTGGCGATTCCAGATATGTATTTATATTGGGCATATAAGGCAAGTAAGTATGGTAAAGATCTTATGGCGAAGGAAAATTTTGATGTGATGTTTTCTATGCATGAGCCTCCATCAAGTCATATATGTGCTTATAATATTAAAAAGAATTATAAAAATCTAAGATGGATAGCATATTGGAGTGATCCATGGCTAAAGGATTCTACTAGAGAAGGGTCAAGTTATATCAGAAAATCCTTTGAAGGAAGATATGAAAAGAATATTGTGGAGTTAGCTGATAAACATATATTTGTAACTAAGGCTAATAGAAATGATTATATTAATACTTATAATTTAAAAGAAGAGGATACTTTCATTATAACTAGGGGATATGATAGTAAAGTATATAATGAAATATTAAATGAAGAACCACCAAAATTAATTAATGAAAACAAAATCAACATAGTGTATACAGGTGAAATATTTTCAAAATTAAGAGATCTAAGACCATTTATTTCAGCTTTAAATAAATTAGAGAGAGAAAATGAAGAATTATTTAACAAGCTGAATATTTTGTTCTTTGGAAATATTGATAATGAAGAAATTAAATATAATCTTATGAAAATAAAGAATGTTAAAGTTTCTAATAGGATACCTTATAATGAAGCATTAAGTTATATGATAAATGCTGATATCTTACTGCTTTTTGGAAATAAAAATTCTAAACAAATACCTGCTAAAATTTATGATTATTTTGGATGTTATGGTTATATACTAGTTGTTTTAGGTGATGAAGAAGATCCTATTATTGAAGTGATAAAAGGTATTGATAAATGTAAAATTTCTTTAAATGAAGATGAAGAGATAAATGAATCTATTAAATATTTATCTAGTCTTATTGAAAATGGACAAAAATCTTATTTAATTAAAGAATATGAATGGGAAAATATATCTAGAAGACTGGATTCTATTTTAAGGGGGTATTAATATGCATGTTATGTTTATTCCTTCTTGGTATAATAATAAAAGGAACTTGGTTCATGGAAGCTTCTTTAAGGAGCAAGCAATGGCTCTTCAGGATGCTAGTATTAAGGTTACTGTAGCTTATAATGAAATATGGCCATTAACTCTTATGTTTAAGGTTAAGGAGAAAAGAGGTTTAACCTTCGATACTGAAGATGGATTAAGGACATATAGATATAAAGATTTTAATTATATACCTAAGAATCCAAAGATGTTTGAGAGTTTTAATAAAAGATTAGAAAAACTTTATTTAGAAATAGTGAAAAAAGAAGGAAAGATAGATATAATTCACTGTCATTCCTCTCTTTGGGCTGGAATAAGTGCAAATTATATATCTAAAAAGTATAATATTCCATTAGTTATTACAGAACATTCATCTATTGAAAAAGCTATATATATTAAAGAAAGCTATAAACCTTTAGTGAAAAGATCATATGTTGAATGTGATGAGCTAATTGTAGTTGGTAATGGACTAAAAAAAGAATTAGCTGAGTTTTCAGGAAGAGAAAATATTAAAGTAATACATAATTTAATTCCTGTAGATAATTTTTATATAAGTGAAAATGCTAATGAAGACTTTACTTTCTTTTCACTAGCCTTTTTAGAGGGCGAAAAGGGAATGGATATTTTAATTAAAGCATTTAGTGAAAAATTTAAAGGGAAAAAATATAAGCTGATTATTGGTGGAGAAGGAAGTCAAAAGGGTGATTTGATGAATCTTGCTAATAATCTTGGAGTAAAAGAACAAGTAGAATTTTTAGGCGCTTTATCTAGAGAAGAAGTAGCTAAGTATATGAGTCTTTGTGATACTTTTGTACTTGCATCATTACATGAAACCTTTGGTGTAGTATATATTGAAGCTTTAGCTTCAGGTAAACCGGTAATAGGAACATATAATGGTGGGGCAGAGGATATTATTAATGACAAAAATGGGTTATTAGTTAATAAGAATGATACTAAGTCATTAGGTGATGCTATGGTTTATTTATCAGAGCATATAGATTTTTATAATAAGCAAGATATAAGAAATGAGTGTGTAGTTAGATTTTCTAAAGAAAAAATAATTAATGAAGTTATAGATGTATATAAGAGGATATTAGGAAAAGAGGAATAAATATGTTATTTAAAGATTATACTGTTGACTATTTTTTAGAAGAGCTATCTTCTGATGCACCTTCACCAGGAGGTGGAAGTACTGCAGCTTTAGTTGCCGCTCTAGCAGGTAGTTTAAATTCTATGGTTTATTCATTAACTGTTGGAAAGAAAGCTTTTGAAAATTTAGACAAAGAAAATCAAAATAAGATGATAAAACTTAAAGAAGAAACTTCTAAATTTATTAAGGTATCACAAGAATTTATGGAAGAAGATAGAAGAGATTTTCTAGTTTTAATGGATTGTTATAAGCTTTCTAAAAATACTGAAGAGGAGATTGCTTTAAGGAAAAAAAATATTAATAAATGTACTATAAAGGCAATGGAAACTCCTTTGAGATTGGCAAAAGCATGTCTTGATTTTTATAATAATATTGACTTTGCAGTTGAATTTGGAAATAAAAATCTAGTTTCTGATGCTGGAGTTGCAGCTTCTCTATTACATTCAGCTATAGAAAGTGCAGCAATTAATGTTAAAGTTAATTTAAGCTTTGTTAAGAGTGAATATAATTATAAAGAAGTAGAAGATACTCTTGAAAGTATTTTAAGTAAATCTAATTCATTAAAAAATGAATTATTAGAAAAAGTTAATAAAATAATATACAAATAATAATGTATAATACATTATGTAGAATTAAGCTTTAAATTTATTCCAAATTATTTTAAAGACGATTTTTTTATGTTATTAGATATAAGGGAGCTATCTTTGTGACAGCCCCTTTATTTATTTTTCAAGGCTCCGTAAGTAGTTTTTTTCATAATTAATAATTATTTAAGTGGTTGGAAGCTCATCTAATGTCTTAAATTCATATCCTTGATTTTTTAATTCTGTAATTATATTTTTTAAGATTTTAGTGTTAGTAGAAGATACTGAATGTAGTAATATTATTGCACCAGGATGAACTCCATTTAATATTTTTTCAGTTGCATAGCTTTCAGAAGGTTGATCATCTCTTAACCAATCTTTATATGCAAAACTCCAAAATATAGTTTTATAACCTAAGTTTTTAGTTTCGTTTAAAGAGTATTTAGAATACTTACCCATTGGTGGTCTAAAATATTTAGGCATATCTTTGCCAGTTAAATTTTTAAATTCTTCTTCAACTTCAGTAAATTCTAACTTGAATTTATCTTTATCCCTAATACTTGCCATAGAAGGATGATGTGATGAGTGGTTACATACTAGATGTCCTTCATCAACCATTCTTTTAACAATTTCACCTTCTTGCTTAATATAGGGTTTTACAACGAAAAATGCTGCTTTAACATCTTCTTCTTTCAATGTATCTAATATAATATTAGTATTTCCACTTTCATAACCTTGATCAAAGGTTAAATATACTACCTTTGAGTTAGTGTCTCCAACATAAAATCCATCACAATCTTTAAGGAAGGAAATAGACTCTTTAGGAGCTTCTGGTGTTTTCCCTTGTTCTCTTTTTACAAAGTACCAATTTAACTCTAAGTTATCATTAGTTAATGCAAAAGGAACGGAAATAAATATATTTAAGATAACTAACGATAAAGAAAGTATTTTTTTAAAACTTTTCATTACTCCACCTCCTTAAGTTATTTTTATCTATTTTATTTCTTTTACACTGGAAATTAAAAGTGTAATAGTTATAAATTACGGTAAGTCTTAAAATGTTGAAATAATTGAATAAGTAGAGTATAATTTTAAAGATGTGATTAAGATTAGAAAGGAATGTACATAGATGAATTTAGGAATAGTTGGTTTACCTAATGTAGGTAAAAGTACTTTATTTAATGCAATTACAAAGGCGGGAGCTGAATCAGCAAACTATCCTTTTTGTACAATTGAACCAAACGTTGGAGTAGTAAGTGTACCAGATAAGAGATTAGATGTTTTAGAAAAAATGTATAATACAAAAAAGAAAGTTTATACAGCAGTAGAATTTTATGATATAGCAGGTCTTGTAAAGGGAGCTTCAAAAGGTGAAGGACTTGGAAATAAGTTCTTATCACATATAAGAGAAGTTTCAGCTATAGTTCATGTAGTAAGATGTTTTGATGATGGAAATGTAGTTCACGTAGAAGGTTCTGTTGATCCAATTAGAGATATTGAAACTATTAACCTAGAGCTTATATTTGCTGATTTAGAAGTTCTTGAAAGAAGAATGGAAAGAGGAATAAAGCAAGTAAGATCTGGAGATAAGAAAGCTAAAGAAGAATATGCTGTAATGGAAAAAGTTAAAGCACATTTAGAAAAAAATCTTCCAATAAGAACTTTAGAAGTAACAGAAGAAGAAGAAGAATTAATTAAGGGATTATTCTTAATAACTTCAAAACCTGTACTTTATGCTTGCAACATATCAGAAGATGATATGATGGAAGGAAATACTAACAATGAATATGTTCAAAAAGTTAGAGCTCATGCTGAAGGTGAAAATTCAGAAGTAGTTGTAGTGTGTGCTAAGTTAGAAGAGGAATTATCAGGTTTAGAAGATGATGAAAAATTAGAAATGCTAAGTGAGTACGGTTTAGAAGAGTCTGGTTTAGATAAGTTAATTAGAGCTAGTTATTCATTATTAGGTCTAATAAGTTATTTAACTGCTGGAGTTCAAGAAGTAAGAGCATGGACTATTAAAGAAGGAACAAAGGCTCCACAAGCTGCAGGAAAGATTCACTCTGATATAGAGAGAGGATTTATAAGAGCGGAAGTTGTTTCATATGATGATTTACTTAATTGTGGATCTGAGGCAGCAGCTAAGGAAAAAGGTCTTTACAGATTAGAAGGTAAGGACTATGTAATGAAAGATGGAGATGTAGTTAACTTTAGATTTAACGTATAGTATAAAAGCTGCCTTAAGGCAGCTTTTTTAATTAATAAAGAAAAATCGAAGAGATTTAGAAAGTGATTTGAATAAAGTACTAATAATAAATTTATTATATAGAGTTATTTAGCATTCATCTTAATTTTAGCTAAAAAATATCCTTTGTGGGATAACCACTTTAACATATTAAGTAGTTTATAGAGATACTTTTTTAAAAACTAGACTTTGTCTAGTTTTTTTATTTAGTAATGTATAGGAAGTAATTATAAAATATAATAGCTTCTATTAATATAAGGCTAATGGACTTAAAAAATAGTGTCTAGAGATGACAATATATTATTAGAAGCTTTGTTTTTATATATTATTGCTTCAAAAATTTAACTTTTATAGAAAAAAGGAAATTAATTATAAATAATTCTTGAAGTATTATGATAAAAATACTAAAATAAGAGTATAGAGTGGTTGAAAGTGGTTAAAAGTGGAGGAGAATTATTAAAGGTAGGGGTAAAGATGTTTATAGGAGAATATCAACATGCATTAGATGCTAAAAACAGAATGATAGTTCCTGCAAAGCTTAGAGACGGATTAGGAAATAGATTCGTTATTACTAAGGGCTTAGATGGATGTCTTTATGCGTACCCTATGGAAGAATGGAAGGCTTTAGAAGCAAAGCTGAAATCATTACCACTAACCAATAAAGATGCCAGAGCATTTGTAAGATTCTTTTTTTCTGGTGCTTGTGAAGTTGAAGTAGACAAGCAAGGTAGAGGCTTAATTCCTCAAAACTTAAAGGAATATGCATGTATAGAAAAGGAAATAGTAAGTATAGGTGTACTAACTAGGGTTGAAATTTGGAGTAAAGAAAAATGGAAAGAATATAATGAGGCAGATATGGATTTTGACTCCATTGCAGAAAAAATGAGTGATTTAGGAATATAAGGAGAATTATTATGGAATTCAAACATGTATCAGTTTTATTAAATGAGTGTATTGAGGGATTAAATATAAAAGAAAATGGAATATACGTAGATGGCACTTTAGGAGGAGGGGGACATTCTCTAGAAATACTGAAGAATTTATCTAGTGAAGGAATATTAATTGGAATAGATCAAGATCAAGATGCATTAAAAGCAGCGAGTTTAAGGTTACAAGATTTTAATAATGTAAAGTATGTTCATAGTAATTTCTATAATATTGATAGAGTTTTAAGTGATTTAAATATAGAAAAGATAGATGGAATGCTTATGGATCTTGGAGTTTCATCATATCAATTAGATACAGGTGACAGAGGCTTTAGTTATATGCAAGATGCACCACTAGATATGAGAATGAACAGAGAAAATGATTTATCTGCATATGAAGTAGTAAATGATTACTCAGAAGAAGAGATATTTAGGATTATAAAAGATTATGGCGAAGAAAAGTTTGCAAAAAGGATAGCAAAATTTATAGTCGAAAGAAGAGAAAAGGAGCCTATTAAGACTACATTAGAGCTTGTTGAAATTATAAAGGCTGCTATACCAGCAAAGGCTAGAAGAGAGGGACCTCATCCAGCTAAGAGAACTTTCCAAGCAATTAGAATTGAAGTTAACAGTGAATTATCTATTTTAAATAAAGCTATTGAAGATGGGGTCAATAGACTGAATAAAGGTGGTAGGATGGCTATAATTACCTTCCATTCTTTAGAAGATAGAATAGTAAAGCTTAAATTTAAAGAGTTGGCAACGTCTTGTACGTGTCCAAAAGAATTTCCTATATGTGTTTGCGGGGGAAAAGCAAAAGTAAAGTTAATTTCTAGAAAAGCAATTGAACCTTCTGAAGAAGAAGTTTTAGAAAACCCAAGAAGTAGAAGTGCAAAATTAAGAGTTATTGAGAAGCTCTAGAAGAAATTATGTGAAAATAATACGGGGGAAGTAATAAAATGGTTAATAAGGAATATGATTATATTAGAGGAAATACAGCTTTAAATCCTAAAAGAAAATATGACGAAATTGATAGAAGAATTCAGAAGGAAAAACAAGAAAGAGAAAGACGAGAAAGACTTAGAAGAGAAAAGAACGCTAAAAAGCAAGTTGTAAAAAATATATTACATGTAGCTTTAGTTGCATTAATTTTTGGAGTATTAACCATTGCTAGAAATGGAAAGGTCTATGGGTTACAAAAAGACCTATCTAAAGTTAGAAGTGAAATTAATCTTGCAATAGAAGAAGGTAATGCATTAAAAGCAGAGTTATATAATTATGAGGCAATCGATAAAGTTAGAACTATTGCCAGTGAATCTGGAATGAAGATGCCTACTAAGGATGATACAATTACAGTAGATATTACAACTGACTATTTTGCGAATATTAGAGAGTAACATATTTTAGAGAATAATACACTTGCCGGATAAAAAGTATATATATACTTTACATGTTTTTAATTTAATACATGGAGGCATTGATGTGAATAAGAAAAGTTATAGGGATAAAGCGCTAATGAAAAAAAGAATGTCATTAGCGCTTACCGCATTATTATGTATATTTGCTCTTTTAATGATTAGACTGTCTTACATAATGATAGTTAAACGTGAAGAGTATTCAGCTAAGGCTGAAGAACAATGGACAAGTGAAGTTAAGATAGATGCGAGAAGAGGAAGGATATTAGATAGAAATGGTATAGAACTAGCTATTTCAGCTAATGTTTATAGAATAGATTTTGATTTAAATTCTATAAGAGCGCATTTAAGAAAAGAAAATACCACAAATGAAGAGATAGCAAAAAAGGTTGCAGAAGCTTTGGAAATGGATGAAAAGAAGATATTAGATAAGCTTAATACCAAACTTCCAAGTGGAGCTGATGCAGGAGCAGCTACTTTATTAAGAAGAATAGAAAAAGAGCCTGCAGACAAGGTTAAGAATTTAAACATACCTGGTGTTATAGTATCTCCAGACACCAAAAGATATTATCCAAATGGAAATTTTTTAGCTCATGTTTTAGGAAGTACTAACATAGATGGGCAAGGTTTAACTGGAGTTGAACTTGAATATAATGAATATTTATCAGGAACACCTGGACTTAGAATATCTGAACTTAGTAAATATAATGATGAGCTACCATATACAATTTCTAAGTTTACACCACCAGTAGATGGAAAAGATGTAGTACTGACTATAGATGCTAATCTGCAAGCTTTTGCAGAAAAAGTAGCAGAAAAAGGTTATAAAGACAATTTAGCCAAGCAAGTATCTATAATTATTATGGATCCTAATAATGGAGAAATACTAGCTATGGTTAATAAGCCAGATTTTGATCCTAACTATCCTTATGAAGGAGTAGAAAATTATGAAGGTGCTAATTTAGCTGAGAAGGTTCAAAAGATGTGGAGAAATCACTTAGTTAATGATACATTTGAACCAGGATCAATATTCAAGGTAGTGACTATGATTGGTAATTTAGAAGAAAACTTAGTTAATGAGTCAGATACTTTCCATTGTAATGGTAGTTTGAAAGTAGGACCACATACAATTAAGTGCTGGAAGACATCAGGTCATGGGACTCTAACATTACCTGAAATACTCCAAAACTCATGTAACGTAGGCTTTATGGAAATAGGAAAGAGAATAGGAAAAGAAGGGTTAAATGAATATATTAAGAAATTAGGATTTGGGCAAGTAAGTGGAGTTGATTTACCTGGAGAAGCAAAAGGGATAATTAAGAAAACTGAAAATATAAATGAAGCTGACCTTGCAACTATTTCTTTTGGTCAAACTAATACTGTAAATGCCGTTCAATATATGACAGCTTATAATAGCATTATTAATGGTGGGAATTTAATTCAACCACATATTATGAAAGATATAACTTATAATGATTCTGATGGGAAATCTGTAGTAGAAAAATCATTTGAACCAAAGGTAACTGATGTATTAAGTGAAGAAAAAACAGCTATTCTTAGGGATTATTTAGAGAGAACAGTTTCTTATGGTGGATCAAGTAAAGCATATGTAGAAGGATATCATGTTGGAGCTAAAACTGGTACAGCTCAAAAGGTTAACCCAAGAGGGGGCGGGTATGAGTCTGGTAAGTATATTTCGTCTTTAGCTGGATTCGCACCAGTAGATAATCCTAAAGCAACTGTATTTATTTCAATAGATGAGCCTGGAACAGGGACTTATTATGCGGGACAAATAGTGGCTCCTTTAGCTAATATATTATTTACTGATATCTTTAATTATATGAGCGAAGATATGCCCAAAGATGATATAGAGAGTATAGTAAAAGAAGTAGTTATTCCTGAAATAAGAGGATTAGATGTAAATGATGCTAAAAAAATATTAAAAGAGCATAATTTAGAGTATAATATTACTGGAAATGGGTCTATAATAACAGATGTTAAACCTTATCCAGGATATACAGTAAAAGAAAATTCTAAGATAAATATAGACATTGGGGACTCAGAGTCTTATAATAAAAATGTTGTTATGCCTGATTTAGGAGGTTATTCTTTAGATTCAGCAACTAAACTTCTAGATAGTTTAGGTATATCTTATACTTATGAAGGGCAAGGGGCGGTAGCTAAGCAAAGCATACCTAAAGGTGAAGTCATAACAAAGGGGACAAATGTAAAAATAGTATTACAGGAAGAATATGGAGATTAAGATAGAATATCCCTTAACATTAGCATGTGGGACACTCACATGCTAAATTTATATTCAAAAGACAGGGAGTTCATTTAAATAATTAAGGAGATGATTAAATGAAGTTAGTAGATTTATTACAAGGGGTAAATTATGAACTTAAAAATGGAAGTATTGATAAGGAAATAAATCATATTCAATATGATAGTAGAAAGATAAAAGACGGAGATCTTTTTGTATGTCTTACAGGTTTTGAAGTAGATGGACATAATTTTGTGAATAGTGCTATAGAAAATGGAGCAAAAGTAATTCTATGTGAAAAAGAAATAACTGTGACAGATAAAGAAGTAACAGTTTTATTAGTACAAGAAGGCAGAAAAGCTTTAGCTACAATGTCTGCTAATTACTATGACCATCCAACTAAGAAATTAAAGCTAATTGGAGTTACTGGTACAAATGGAAAAACAACTACAGTTTATTTATTAAAATCAATGCTTGAAAAAGAAGGTAAAAAAGTTGGACTTGTAGGAACAATAGCAAATTATATTGGAGATAGGAAAATTAAATCAGAAAGAACTACACCAGAATCTTTAGAATTACAAAAGTTATTTAAAGATATGGCAGATGAGGGCTGTGAATATTGCGTAATGGAAGTGTCATCTCACTCATTACAATTAGATAGAGTATATGGCTGTGAATTTGAAGTGGGTATATTTACTAACTTGACTAGAGATCATTTAGACTTCCATAAGTCTTTTGAAAATTATTATAATGCTAAGTTTAAACTTTTTGAAAGAAGTAAGGCTAGCGTAATTAATGTAGATGATGATTATGGATATAGAGTTTTAAAAGATGTTGAGAACTTAGATAATAGAATGATAAGAACTTACTCAATTAGAGAGGAAAGTGATTTTAAAGCAAGAAATGTAGCTTTAAAAGAAGGTGATATCCATTTTGATATTAATGGAGAAAGCTATAATTCAGTATTACCAGGTGAATATAATGTATATAATGCTTTAGGAGCAATAGCTGCAGTGAATATTTTAGGTGTAAGTACTGAATCTATTAAAAAGGGATTATTAGATGTTGTAGTTCCTGGTAGATGTGAAAGAATTGGATACAAATATGATGTGCCATATGATATTATAATTGATTTTGCACATACACCAGATGGACTTAAAAATATTTTAGAAACACTAAAAGGATTTACAAAGAATAGACTAATTGCAGTTTATGGCTGTGGTGGAGATAGAGATAAAGTAAAGAGAGCTGAACTTGGACGCATTGGAACAGAACTTGCTGATTTAGCAATAATAACTTCAGATAATCCAAGAGAAGAGGACCCAATGGCAATTATAAAAGAAATAATTGCAGGAATAACAAAGTCAAATTATTTAGCTATTGAAAACAGATCAGAAGCTATAAAGTTAGCATTAAATATGGCTGAAGAAGGCGATGTTGTAGTTTTAGCAGGAAAAGGACATGAAAATTATCAAATAACTAATGAGGGTGTAATACACTTTGATGAAAGAGAAGTTGTTGATGAAATTTTAGCAGATAAAAGAAAAAATTAGAGGTGTATAAGGTGGAATTATCTTTTAAAGAAATAGTTGAAGCAATTAATGGTAGAGTTATCGTTAATGGAAGAGAAATTTTTAACGATGTTTGTATAGATACAAGAAAAATTCAAAAAGATAATATTTATATTGCTATTAAGGGAGAAAGATTTAATGGTAATGAATTTGTAATAGATGCTTTCAAAAAAGGTGCTTCTATTGCAATAGTAAGTGAGATATTATTTGATATTGAAAATTCTAAAGAGTTAGAAACAGTAATTTTAGTTGATAATACTGAAAAAGCACTATTAGATTTAGCTAGTTTTTATAGAAAAAAATTAGGATTAAAAGTTATTGGTGTAACTGGATCTTGCGGTAAGACATCAACCAAGGATTTAATTGCAGCTTTCTTAAGTGAAAAATATAAGGTTTTTAAGACAAAAGGTAATTTTAATAATCAAATAGGTTTACCACTTATGATATTAGAATTAGATAGTACTTATGATGTGGCTGTTCTAGAAATGGGAATGAGTGATTTAGGAGAAATAGATGTACTTGCTAATTGTGCAAGGCCAGATATAGCAGTTATAACAAACATAGGATTATCTCATATTGAAAACTTAAAGACTCAAGATAATATTTTAAAAGCTAAATCTGAGATATTTAATTACTTTGACGAAAGTAATACATTAATAATTAATGGAGAAGATAAAAACTTATTAAGAATTAATGATAAATGTTTTGAAATTTTAAGAATTGGCTATAATCATGAATATGATGTTTATGCTTTTAATATTATACTAATGGAGGACAATACTACCTTTTCTATAAAAGAGAATGATCAGGAAATAATCTTTAATATACCTATGGCAGGAAAACATAATATTTTAAATTCAATGCTTGCTATAGCAGTAGCTAAAAAGTTAAATGTGTCTTTTGATGAAATGAAGAAAGGTATAAATAATTTAGAAGCTACTTCTATGAGATTAGAAGTTATAAAAAAAGATAAGATAACAATAATTAACGATTGTTATAATGCAAGTCCTGATTCAATGAAATCTTCTATGGATGTACTTACTACTTATAAAAAAGGAAGAAAAGTTGCTATACTTGGAACTATGAACGAACTAGGTGATGAGGCTGTAAATGCACACACTGAAGTTGGAAGCTATGCTAAAGATAAGGTTGATTTATTAATAGCTATAGGAAGCTATAAAGAATGTTTTAAAAGTGGATATTCTTTAGACAGTATAGTTACATTTGAAGAAAAAGAAGAATTTATCGATAATATAAAAACTATAATTAAAGAAAATGATGTAATTTTAGTTAAGGCTTCAAGAGGTATGAAGTTTGAAGAAGTAGTAAATTCATTAGAAGAGGCAGACATATAACAAAGGAGGTGAACTGCCGATTTTAGGCAGTAAAAATGGGGGATAAATTAGTAGAAATATTAACATCAAAAATAGCAATTGGTCTTGTTGTATCTTTTATAATTTCGATTATACTAGGTCCTATCATAATTCCAATGCTACAAAAACTTAAATTTGGGCAAAATATAAGAAAAGAAGGGCCTCAAAGCCATCTTAAAAAGGCAGGAACGCCAACTATTGGTGGTTTAATATTTATTATATCAACTTTAATAGTAATGGTGGTAATGAGATATAATCCTACAGATGAAGCAATGATTGCGCTTTACTCATTACTTGCTTTTGGGTTTATTGGATTTTTAGATGATTTCTTAAAAATCATCAAGAAACAAAATGAAGGCTTAAAAGCTTGGCAAAAAATGTTATTATTAATTATTTTTTCTACTGCAATTGCAGTTTATGGAAGTGTAAAGTTGGGTACAAGTTTAGTGATACCTTTTATAGGAACTAAAATTCCGCTTGGAATACTTTATATACCTTTCGTTATAGTTTACTATGCAGGTGCGACTAATGCAGTAAACCTAACTGATGGACTTGATGGATTAGCATCAACAGTTAGTATTCTAGTATTAACTTTCTTTGGTGTAGTTTCATTTACAATGGGACATGAATCATTATCAGTATTTTCTTTCGTTTTAGCAGGAGGACTTCTAGGATTCCTTAAATTCAATGCTTACCCAGCTAAAGTGTTTATGGGAGATACTGGATCCCTTGCCATAGGTGGAGCTATTGCCACTATTGCATTAATATTAGAATTACCAATTATATTATTTATAGTTGGTGGAATCTATGTGTTTGAAACTATATCTGTTATATTACAAGTTTCATCATATAAATTAAGAGGTAAAAGATTATTTAAGATGGCGCCAATTCACCATCATTTTGAGCAAGAAGGATGGAGCGAAACTAAAATAGTAACTGTATTTTCTATAATTACTGTTTTATTATGCTTTATAGGATTTATAGCCCTTTAATCGTTGATTGGAGGAGTTTTTATGAGAACAGCAAAGCCAAGGGTTAAGGCTAATGAATTTGATTATGGTATATTCTATGCTGTTGTACTTTTACTAGCTATTGGAGTAATAATGATATACTCAGCTAGTTCTTACTATGCTATGTTTAAGGAAGGCGATAGCATGGTTTACTTGAAAAAGCAATTAATTTGGGCTGTTACTGGGTTATTAGGAATGGGATTGATTTCTAGGTTTGATTATCATAAACTTAGAAAATTCACACCATATTTACTAATTGTTACAGTTCCTTTGTTAATTGCAGTATTCTTTTTCCCAGCAGTTAACGGTGCAAAAAGATGGATTCAACTTGGACCATTATCTTTTCAACCATCAGAGTTAACTAAATATGTTGTGGTAATGTTTTTAGCAATGAGTTTAGACATTAAGGGAGATGGTGTTAAAAAGTTTTGGACCGGCATAGTTCCTTACTTAGGTGTTTCAGGATTTTTTGCAGCTATGATATTAGCAGAAAAAAACTTAAGTATTGCAGCTATAATAATGATAGTAACATTTATTATGTTATTTGTATCAGGGGGAAGATTACAGGACTTATTTGGGAAAGTTGCTCCTGCGCTATTAATAGCAGTAATGTTCTTTATATTCGGTGAAGATTATAGAAGAGCAAGAATGCTTAATTTTCTAAATCCATGGCAGGATCCAGCAGGAGATGGATATCAATTAATTCAGTCTTTTTATGCTTTAGGAGCAGGTGGAGTAACTGGCCTTGGACTAGGTCAATCTAGGCAAAAGACTCTATATATGCCTGAACCTCATAATGATTTTATTTTTTCAATAATAGGTGAGGAACTTGGATTGATAGGGTGTTTAATTATTGTTAGTATATTTGTATTCTTTATTTGGAGAGGAATAAAAGTTGCTTTAAAAGCTAAAGATACTTATGGAACTCTTTTAGCAATTGGAATAACTTCAATAATAGCTGTTCAAGCGATTATTAATATCGCAGTTGTTACTGGATCAATGCCAGTAACAGGAGTGCCAATGCCTTTTATAAGTTATGGTGGTACATCCTTGGTAATTAATATGCTGGCTATGGGAATACTTTTAAACATATCGAGACAGACACAAGGAAAAGAAATATAAGTTTTAAGAGTGAGGTTTTAAAAAATTTCACTCTTTTTAATTGTTTAAAAGAAAAAATAAGCTTTAAATATTAAATTATTATAAAAAATTTAAATTTAGTAAAAATAGTAATGAAAAAATACCCAAAAAGTGATATTATTATACTAGATAAAAATTATGTAAAAGTAGGTTTGTTATGAATAATAAGGTAAATCAATTTGTAAAGAAGAAAAAAAAGAAAAAGTTAATAAAAAGGATTATATTAGGTTTATTTGTTTTCATAATTGGAATTATTATATTTGTATATAAAGCACCTTTATTTAATTTGAAGGAAATAGGAATAAGTGGATTAGTTACAATAAGTAATGATAGTCTACAAGAAAAACTTAAATATAATATTGGAGAAAATATTTTTACTTTAAATTATAACGATATAATTAGTAAGTTAAAGGAAAATCCTTATATTAAGGATGTCAAAATAACCAAAAAAGGAATTAATAAGATTAATATTAATATTACTGAAAGTAAAGTTGCATATTACATTGAAAGTAATGGAATTTTTAGAGTAATTAATAATGATGGAATAATTGTTGAAGATACAAATGATATATCTGATAGAAAACTAGTGAAAATTTCATCCAATATAGATATTTCTAGCAAAAAAGTGGGTGACTTAATATCGGAGAATACAGAATTACCTAAAGTATTAGATGACTTTTATATTCTTATTGAAAATATGCCAGAAGGTCAAAATTTTACTCAAATAAATTTAGATAATATTAATAATATTATTTGTTTTATAGGAAATGTTGAAATAAGAGTTGGCGATAGAGAAAATCTTATGGATAAGATAAACTTAGCACTTAATTTAATTAATCAAGGAACTATCGCTAAAGGGTACATAGATATGAGTTTTGATGGACCACCAGTAATTAATATTAGTAAATGAAGGGAGATAGCTATATGAAGAAAGTTACATCACAAATATTTGTAGCAATTGTATGTGCATTATTAGGTTTTTTACTTGCTCATCAATTCAAACTATTAAACGAGAAGAATAAAGTTAATATACCTAATCAAAATTTAGATATTGTATCTGAAATAGAATCTCTTAAGAAGGAAAAGGAAGCTTTAGTTAATGCCAATAACTCTTTATCTGAAGAACTTAAAAAATTAGAAGAAACTGCAGCTGCTGAAGGGGCAGTTGAAGCTGAAATTAAAAAGCAACTAGACAATGCCAGAATGAACTTAGGATTATTAGACGTTAAGGGTCCTGGTATAACAATAACTCTTACTCCAAAGTCTAATATTTTTGGTACAAATAGCGATTCCTTTAGTCCAGTGAGTGAAGATGAAATAGTTCATATAGTTAATTCGTTAAGATTTGTAAAAGCCGAAGCAATATCAGTTAATGATATTAGAGTAACTCCTCAGAGTGGTATTAAAAACTCAGGGACATCTATATGGGTAGGGACAGAAGGTAAAGTAGATCCTAAAAGTAAAATAGTTATTAAAGCCATTGGTGATCCAAAAGTGTTAAATGCTGCAGCTACCTTTGTTGGTACTTTAGATTATGGGTCACTACTAAATTATGAACATGAAATAAAGGAAAGCGATGAAATCATTATTAATAAAACTACTCAATCATTAAAAAATGAGTATACAAAACCAGTAAACTAAGGGAGGATTAGAAATGATAGCACTTATAGGACTATTACTTGGAATAGTATTAGGATTATTATTAGATATTAACATACCGGATACGTTATCTCCCTATATGTCTGTTGCAATACTTGCTTGTTTAGATTCAGTTTTTGGAGCAGTAAGAGCTTCAATATCTAAAAATTTTAAAGCAGATATTTTTATATCAGGCTTCTTTGGTAATGCTTTATTAGCAGCAGGTCTTGCATATTTAGGAGATAAACTTGGGATTCCTGTATATATAGCAGCTGTAATAGTATTTGGAGGCAGAATATTTGATAACTTTGCTGTAATAAGAAGGTTAGTAATTGAGAAATTAAAGAATCATAAAAGAGGTGAATAAATGAAAAATTTAAAAGGAAAAGTTTTCATTTTAATTGCATCTGTTTTTACTGGATTTTTAATTATTAAAACTATTAATATAAACAGTACTCCTAAAAATATTGCTTCATTAAATGCTGTTGACTATAAAAAGGCAGTTGAAGAAAGAAATAAGCTTTATAAAGAAATTGAGGATATTCAAAGTCAAAATATTGAGTATGAATATAAGATAAATGAGTTTAAGGGAACTGATCCTGAACAAAAGAAAAAGTTAATTGAAAATATGAAAAGTCAACTTGTTGACTATGGAAGACTAAGTGGTATATCTGATGTAAAGGGGCCAGGATTAATTATTAAAATTCAAGATGCTGATATTGATAAAATCTTAGATACAAGCTTTCAAGTGAATATGAAATTATTTCATGAAGATGATTTTGCAAGAACTATTAATGAACTCAGACATGCTGGAGCTCAATCTATATCAATAAATGACCATAGAGTAATACCAAAAACAGCAGTAAGTTGTAGGTGGGTTTCTATAGGTTTTGAAGATGATTCTAGTACTATAGCTCCTTTTTATGTATACGCAATAGGTAATCCTGAGGAAATGAAGGCTCATTTATTATCAGAGAATAGCTTTATTCAAACATTACTAATAAGAGGAATTAAGGTTGAAATAGAGGAAAAAGATGAAATAATAATTCCTGCAACTAAACAAATAGTTGAACCTCAGTACATGGAAAGATATGATATCAAATAAATTAAAAAAAATATTAATATTTTGAAGGATTTTAAGACTTCTTGGAGAATTAATACATTATGTAAATTGCTAACTAGATACTTTGATAGGAGGTAATGTCTTGAATATAGGAGAAAATATAGCAGAAATAGCAAAAACTATACCAAATAATGTAACTTTAGTAGCCGTATCAAAGACTAAGCCCATAGAAGATATTGAACTAGCTTATAAAGCAAACCAAAGAGATTTTGGAGAAAATAAAGTTCAAGAACTTATACATAAAGTAGAAGTTCTTCCAAAAGATATTAGATGGCATTTTATAGGTAACTTGCAAACTAATAAAGTAAAATATATAGTTGGAAAAGTTCACCTAATACACTCATTATCTAGCATAAAATTACTTCAAAAAATTGAGAAGGAATTTTCTAAAGATAAAGTTTATGCAAATCTCTTAATTCAAATAAACATAGGAAAAGAAGAAAGCAAGGGTGGCATATTAGAAGAAGAACTTCCTAAAATGATAGAAGAAGTAGAAAAATGCGAATATTGTAAAGTAAAAGGTCTTATGACAGTTATACCAAAAGGTAATGATGAAGAAAATAGGTATTATTTTAATAAAATGAAAGCTATTTTTGATGAAATTAGTAAAAATAAGTATAAAAATATATCTATGGAAATATTATCAATGGGAATGACTCATGACTATAAGATTGCTATTGAAGAAGGATCTAATTTAATTAGAGTTGGGGAAGGAATATTTGGAAAAAGAAATTATTTAGGAGGAGATTTTAATGAGTAATATGTTTGGAAAATTAAAAGAAATAATTGGCCTTGGCGAGTACGAAGAGGAATATGATGATATAAATGATGAGGAATTAGAAGAGGAAGAAGAAGAGGAAGTAGTTACTATTGGAACTAGACAAAAAGCTAATAAAGTAGTAAATATACATACCTCATCAACAGCTAAAGTTATGGTTACAAAGCCAGTTAATTATGATGATGCAAGAGATATAGCAGATGCTATTAAGGCTAGAAAAATTGTTTTAGTTAATGCAACTACATTAGAAACTAAAGTAGCTCAAAGATTAGTTGATTTTATAAGTGGTTCTTGCTTCGTATTAGGGGCAACACTACAAGAAATTGAACAAAGAGTGTACTTACTTTCACCATCAAATGTAGAAGTAACTAATGAATTAAAAAATGAATTAAGCTCTAGAGCATTATTTAATTTTAATAAATAAGAATATTAATTTTTTAAGGAGTTGTTTTAATGCTATCTAAGGAAAAACTCCTTAATGTTTTTACGGATGAAGATATTATAGATGCTACTAAGATTTATGAAAAATATAAGTTAGCCTATGAAAAAGATATTACTGTATTCAGTAATGGTTTTTATCCACCGAATATATGGAGTTATTTTGAAAAGAATTTAAATAGCAATATTTTTTTAGTAGAAAGCAATGGTCTTTTCCAAGAGGCTGAAAGAAGGATGATTTCATTTAATAATAATTATGGAATGGATTTTCCTATTGACATAATTAAAGTTATGAATAAATCTAATTTTTCTAATTTAAAGCATAAGGATTTTCTTGGTGGTATTTTATCATTAGGAATAGAAAGAAATAAAATAGGTGATATAGTAGTAAAAGATAATACTGCTTATTTACCTGTGATTAATGATATTAGTAATTATATTTTAAGTAATTTATCTTATATAGGAAAATCTCCAGTTGAAGTTACTATATTAAATACTTTAGATGAAATGCCACAAGTAGATTTTGAAGAGATGGTAATAAATGTTTCTTCATTAAGAATTGATAGTATAGTAGCAAAACTTTGCAATTTATCTAGATCAAAAGCTATTGAGGAATTAGATTCAGGTAAAGTACTAATAGATTATGTTAAAGCTAAAGATAAGAGTCAAGAGATTATAAAGGGCTCTAGGCTTACTATTAGAGGTAGTGGAAAGTATTTAGTAGGGGATATTGTAGGCGAAACTAGAAGTGGGAAGCAAAAGGTGAGAATTAAAAAATATATTTAAATTAGAGGTGATTTTATGAAGCTTACTCCAATGGACATAAGTAACAAAGAATTTAAAAAAGGATTTAGGGGTTATGATAGTGAAGAGGTAGATGAATTTATAAATGAGATTATAGATAATTATGAAGAGCTTTATAAGGATAATTCAAGATTAAAAGAAAATTTATCTAGAGTAAATGAAAAGCTTGAGCATTATGTTAAAATTGAAAATACTATTCAAAACACATTACTATTAGCTCAAAATGCTGCAGAACAAGCTAGAGAAACTTCACAAAAGGAAGCTGAAATTATTCTCTCTAAGGCTAATGAATCTGCTCAGAAGATATTAGATAAAGCACATAACGATGTAATATTAATTAATGACGAATATGAGAAGGTTAAGCAAGAGTTTATTAAGTTTAGAGCTAAGTTCAGAAACTTTATGAATGCTCAAACAGAAACTTTTGATGAGCTTGAAAAAGATTTAACTAAGAACTATAGTATTTCTGAGCCATTAGAAAAGATGATTGAAGAAAAAAGTATAGATTTATCTAGTAAAAATGTTGAGGAAATTGAAGAATCATATAATGATGATATGGATGAAATAAAAAGTTTTTTTGCTAATGCAGAAGAATAAGAAAAACTGATTTATAGGCAGTACAGTTAATAAAAAAGTTGGGAAATTATGATGTAATATATTTAGCATTACTAATAATAGTTTGATTTTAAAACTCCTTAGGGAGTTTTTTCTTTAGTTTCAATTATGTATTGTATTTAAATATATTTTTTATCTAAAATATAAAATCTTTCAGTCTATCTATTGAGTGCAAACTAGCAATATATTATAATGTGCATAGAATTATATAAGTTTTAATGAATATTATAAATTTAAATAATTTTTATGACTTTCAATTTTAAAATAATATTAATATAAATAATTAATTGAAACATGGATAAATGGAGTTAACATATGGATAATATAAATTTTATAATAACTGAAGAAGAAAATATCGGTGATAGAATAGATAAATACTTATCTAAGAAAATAGAAGATAAATCTAGATCTTTTATTCAAGGTCTAATAGATGAAAAAAATGTTTTTGTTAATAATAAAAATGTAAAAAGCAATTATAAATTAAGATTAAATGATAACGTTACAGTTTTAATGAAAGAACCAATTGAGTTAAATGTGATTCCTGAGGATATAGATTTAAATATAGTATATGAAGATGAAGATTTAATAGTAATAAATAAGCCACAGGGGATGGTGGTACATCCAGCACCAGGAAACTATACTGGTACTTTAGTTAATGGATTATTATATCATTGTAAAGATCTATCAGGAATTAACGGAGTAATTAGACCTGGTATAGTTCATAGGATAGACAAAGATACTTCTGGAATCTTGGTTATTGCTAAGAATGATGAAGCTCATAACTTTTTATCAGAACAATTTAAAGAGCACAGTATAAAAAGAGAGTATTATGCTTTAGTAGAAGGAAAATTCTCTAAAGATGAAGGTATAGTTGATAAACCATTAGGTAGAAATAAAAAAGATAGACTTAAGATGGCAATAATTGAAGATGGGAAACGAGCTGTTACTCATTATAAGGTTTTAGAGTCTTATAATAATGGGACTACATTAGTAAAATGTAACTTAGAAACTGGTAGAACTCATCAAATTAGAGTTCATATGGCATCTATTGGACACCCATTAGTTGGAGATCCTTTATATGGTCTTAAAAAGCAAAAGTTTAAATTAAATGGTCAGGTTTTACATGCTAAATCATTAGGATTTATTCACCCAAGAAGTAAAGAATATATGGAGTTTGACTCAGAACTACCTGATTATTTTGAAAAGTTATTGGAATCATTAAGAAAGTAGAGGTGTTATAAGTGAAATTAAAGGCAAATCTATTAGACGAAAAAGCTATTAAAAGAAGTTTAATAAGAATTTCTCACGAAATAATTGAAAAAAACAAAGGTATAGAAGATATTGTATTAATAGGTATAAAAAGAAGAGGTTATCCTATTGCAAAGAGAATAGCTAAAAATATCGAAAGTATTGAGGGAGTAAAAATACCAGTTGGTTATGTAGATATTACTCTTTATAGAGATGATATTACTGAGCTACAAGATTCACCTGAAGTTAACAGTTTAAATCTTGGTGTTGAGGTAATAGGAAAGAAAATAATATTAGTTGATGATGTATTATATACATGTAGAACTGTAAGAGCTGCAATTGATGCAATAATTGACAGTGGAAGACCAGCTCAAATTCAATTAGCTGTATTGATTGATAGAGGACATAAAGAATTACCAATAAGAGCAGACTTTGTTGGTAAAAACATTCCTACTTCAAAGAGTGAGATAATAGCAGTAGAAATTGAAGAAATAGATAATAATGACTCAGTAAAGATATACGAATGATGTAAGGAGATATATATGGAATATGATTTAATAGCAACCACTACCTTTGGGCTTGAAGGAATTACTGCAAAAGAACTAAAGGCTTTAGGCTATGAAGATTTAAGGACTGAAAATGGAAAAGTCTATTTTTCTGGTGATGAAATGGATATAGCAATAGCGAATATACATTTAAGAACAGCAGATAGAGTTTTAATAAAAATGGCTGAATTTGAAGCAAGAAGTTTTGAAGAATTATTTCAAGGAACAAAAAATGTAAAATGGAGTGAGCTTATACCTGTAAATGGAATAATGCATGTTAATGGTAAGTCAGTAAAATCAACTCTACATAGTGTTCCAGACTGTCAATCTATAGTAAAAAAGGCTATAGTAGACAGTATGAGTGCAGATTACGGAGTTTCACATTTTTCTGAAGATGGACCATTATATAAGATAGAAGTAGCTATTCTTAAGGATGTTGTAACTTTAACTATAGATACATCAGGTCCAGGACTTCATAAAAGAGGGTATAGAGAAGAGGCTGGAGCTGCCCCATTAAAAGAAACTTTAGCTGCAGCTATGGTGCTAATTTCTAGATGGAAAGAAGACTTTGCTTTAGTAGATCCATTTTGCGGTTCAGGAACTATCTTAATAGAAGCTGCAATGATAATGCAAAATATTGCGCCAGGAATGTGTAGATCTTTTACTTGTGAAACATGGCCTAGTATGGATGAAGAAATCTTCGAACAAGTAAGAGACGGTGCAGAAAGGGCTATAAAGCACAAAGATATTAAACTCTTAGGATATGATATTGATGGAAGAATACTTAAAGTAGCTAGAAGAAATGCTGAAAAAGCAGGAGTTTCAAACTATATAGAATTCCATAAAAGAGACTTTAAAGAGTTTTCTAGTTCTGAAAAATATGGATTTATAATTTCTAATCCTCCTTATGGTGAAAGATTAGGAGAAAAGAAAGAAGTAGAAGAGCTATACAAGATATTTGGTGGATATAAAAAGAGATTATCTAATTGGGACTTTAATATCCTAACTTCATATGAAAACTTTGAAAGCCCTTTTGATATAAAATCAAGTAAGAATAGAAAATTATATAATGGGAAATTAAAATGTTACTATTATCAATATTTTGATAATGAACTAATAAAAAATAATGGTGATATGTTAATAAACCACATTTAGATGAATAAATAATTAATATTAAAAATATTTTGTTAGAAGTATAAATACAAGTGTTATTAAGAGATAAAGTTTCCAAATAATATAAATTATTCGACTGGAAGGCTGCAGTGAAGAGGAAATTATATTATTGGAAACTTTATTGTTATATATTCTTTTATTGTATTTCTAGATTTAAATCTTCATAAAGACTTGGCTCTACATATAAAGTATAGTTTGTATGATAAATAACCATACCAGGTTTTGAACCATTTGGCTTTTTAATATTCTTAACCTTTGTATAGTCAACTGGTACCTTAGTAGAGTTTTTAGCCTTGCTATAATATGCGGCTAAAACTGCTGCCTCTTCTAAAGATCTATCAGAAGGGTTATCACTACATAAAATAACATGAGAACCAGGTATATTCTTAGTATGAAGCCAGTAGTGATTTTTATTAGCAAACTTTAAAGTTAAGTTATCGTTTTGAATATTATTTTTACCAATATATATATCGATACCATCTGAGGATTTTAAATGAATAGGTTTTGAAGTCTTAGTCTTTTTATTATTTTTATTATTTCCTTTAAACCTTAAGTATCCAGTCTCAACTAATTCTTTTTTTATCTCATCAATTTCATCATAACTATCGCAGTTTAATATGTTAGTTAAAACTGAGTTTAAATACTCTAATTCTTCATTGTTTTTTTCAAGTTGCTCTATAGCAGATTCTTCTGATTTTTTTAACTTATTATATTTTTTATAATAATATTGTATATTTTCAGAAGGACTTTTATTTTCATCTAATTTGATATTAAGATATTCTTCTTTTTCTTCATTATAGAAATTCAATACTTCTATATTTTTTTGACCTTTATTAATCATGTAAATATATGAAGTTAATAAATCACCATTTATTTTATATGAATCTTTTTTTGAACATTCTTTTAAAATATCCTTTAGCTTCTTTTCCTTATTAATGCATCTATCTATATTAGTAGTAATAAGTCTTTGCATATCAACACTTCTACTTTGAAGTCTATCTTGCTTATCCTTAGCAGCAAAGTACTTATCAAGTAGAGTATTCGGATCATTAAATTCAACTTCCTCGTATTCTTTATCTAAATTAAATAAATTTACACAATGAAAATCCTTAACTGATTTGTCATCCTTATAAATTTTATACGAAAAAATATTTTCAATATTTTCTATAAAATTTTTAAAGGAATTATAAAAAAATTCCTTATTTATGGTATTATTATCATAAGAGAATTTTTTGTATAGATTCTTAGATAATGATTTACTTATACCAGTAAAAATATTAGAAAAAATATTTTCATTAATAGAAATATCATTGTTTAAAATATATGAGTTATAGTTTTCATAAGAAAAATCAAAGGGATTTAACTTAGTTGATATTGGAGGATATACATATTCCACTCCTGGATATAATACTCTGTAAGTATTTTTATCTAGTGATAAGTGTTTAATACATTCCATAACCTTTTTATCTCTGTCTCTTACAAGGGTTATATTACTATGTCTCCCCATAATTTCTACAACTAAGACATATTTGCTATCAAATCCAAGCTCATCTGTAGATTCTATATGAATTTCTATAATTCTATCACCATTTAATTGAACTATATCAGTTATTTTACCACCAATTAAGTATTTTCTCATTACCATTGCAAACATGGGTGCTTGAAGTGGGTTTGGTTTACTTATATTAGTAATATGAATTCTAGGGAATTTTGAAGATGCAGAGATTAGAAGCTTAATATTCTCTCTTCCCTTTCTTAATGTTAAAATTATTTCATCTTTTTCTGGTTGATTTATTTTATCTATTTTTGAATTTAATATTGATTTTTTAAAATCATATACTAAACTATATAAGTAGATACCATCTAATGCCATAAGTATCATCCTTTCTTTGGTAATAACATAATGATAGTATAACATTTAGTAATTAGATTTTTCAATGGCATATAAAGCTAATAGGAGGGGTTTTATGAATTTTATAAAGATGCAAGGCTTAGGAAATGATTTTATTTTTATAATGGATAAAGAAGAAAATTACCTAAAAGATGAACTAGAAATAGCTAAAAAGGTCTGCGATAGAAGATTTGGAATAGGTGCAGATGGTCTAGTTATTATCAGAAACTCTGAAATAGCTGATGCCAAGATGATAATTATAAATAGTGATGGTTCAAGAGCTAATATGTGTGGAAATGCTATTAGATGTTTTGCTAAATATTTATATGAGCGAGGAATTATTAAAAAGGATAATATAAGCATTGAAACTGGTGATGGAGTTAAGATTGCTGAGTTATTTATAAATGAAGATGATAAAGTTGATTTAGTAAGAGTTAATATGGGAAAACCTAGTTTTAAAGGTGAAGACGTTAAGTTAGATAATAAAGAGCAGTTAATTAATGAAGTTGTAAAGATTAATGATAAAGAATATAAATTAACTTCCTTACTAATGGGAGTACCTCATACAATATTAATTAATAATAATGATGAATATTCTATGGACGATGGAAAAATAATAGAAAAGTCTAGTTTATTTAGAGAAAATACTAATGTCAATTTAGTTAAAATAAATAATAAGGAAAGCATAGAAGTAAAGACGTGGGAAAGAGGGGCTGGAGCTACTCTTGCTTGTGGAACTGGCTGTTGTGCATCTTTAGTAGCTTTAAATAGACTTGGGCTATGTGAATCTAAAGCTAAAATAACTACATTAGGTGGAAATCTGATAGTAGAAATAATAAATGGCTATGTTTTTATGACTGGTGAAGCAACATTTATTTGTAGTGGGATAGTATTAATTTAAAGAGGGATAAAATGAATAAAAGAAGGAGAAAAAAAGTTTTCCTTAGTGGGTTTATTATTTTAATGAATATTTCTATTTTAGGTTGTAAGAACAGTACTGTGGTTGAGGAACCTACGATAGAGATTTCTAAAGGTGCAATTGCTATAGAAAACTCTGGTGAGTATAAGATATATAATTTAAAGGATAATAAGTATGAGATTTTAGAAACAGATTATATTATAACTTATTTTGATGAAATCTCTGGTACTTTTGTTTTTAATGACAATGGCGTTGTGAAGGTTCATAGTTCATCAAAAGAATATGCTATTGAAGAAGGTGAAGCTATTGTATCATCCAAGATATCTGTAGGAGGGAAATATCTTTCTTACTTTATAAAAGATGGATATTTAGATTTAAAAATAAAAGATATAGAAAGTGGTAGCTATGTTGATTTTAATAGTAATGTTGTAATATCTGGAGAGTTACTAGATTGGCTAGATGAAGATACATTAGTATACTATGGGATAGATGATAATAAAAATAATGGGATTTTTACATATAATATATCTGAAAAAAAAGAAAGCTTATTATTTAAATTAGACCTAGGTTATGTAGAGTACCTAAAAGCTATTGAGGAGAATTTAATTATAGTTCAAGAAAAAGATAATAAGGAAAGATATTTAAAAGTAATAAACAATCAAGGTGAATTAGTAGAAACAATTGATAAGATAGTTGAAGTAAGTGATGTTGAAGTTAGTAAATATGGTATATATATTTTAGGAAAACTTGAAAACAATAATTACTCCTTGTACAAATATAGTAATAATTCTATTAAAAGATTAATTTATGATTTTCCTAAATTAATTAATCTTGAAAAAGGATTATCAAGAGATAATGATGGAAATATAATATTTGTAGGAGGAGATGATGGTGATACAGAAAAACTATATGTTTCTGTAGATGAAACTATATCATCACTTGAAGCTAGTGAAGGAAAATATTATTTTATAGATTTTAATTAATTGATTAAAAGAGCTGCATTAATGCAGCTCTTTTATTTATATAGAATTTAATATAAATAGATATAAACTAGAAACTAAAATAATTATTAAAATTCTTTTAGATAATTTATTTAAGATATGTAAGCTAGATATTTGTATTAGAGTCCTATATTTTAATATAAATATTTATATAAATAATTGGATTTAAATTATAAAGACCTGTTTAAAAGCCTTAATAATGGACAGAATTTTAATGGTGATGTAATGAAAAAATTGGATATAAATAAAATTGATTTAAGTGTAACTAGAAAAATTAATAAACTTAAGGCTATGGAAAACTGTATTCTTCCTCTGTATATAGAAGGAGATGAAGTAATAGTATTAGTAGCTTCAAGTGAAGATAGTAAATTAAATAAAAACGAACTGGAGTTTCTATATAATAAAAAGATTAAAGCAATTATTAGTGATAAAGACTATGTTGTTAACCTAATAAATAATGTTTTTCTAGGTGAAGATGAAAATTTATTAGATAAGATAGTGGAAGAAGCAATAATGACTAATGCCTCTGATATTCATTTTGAGCCTCAAAAGAATGATATTCTAATTAGAATAAGAATTGATGGGATTTTAATTTCATATGGAAAGATAACAGAATTAGAATATCAAAGGCTTTTATCTAGGATTAAAGTGCTAGGTAATATGGATATAACAGAAAGAAGGCGTCCTCAAGATGGAAAATCAACAATTACAATAATAAGTAAGGTGTATGACTTAAGAATATCAACAATACCTATAACTTATGGAGAAAAGCTAGTAATAAGGATATTATATGGAGAAGTGTTTTGTCATGACTTAAAAACTTTAAATATGACTATGGACCAAAGAGAAAGGCTTAATAAAATTATAGCTTTAAAAAATGGCTTAGTATTGGTTAATGGTCCAACTGGAAGTGGTAAATCAACAACTTTGTATTCTATTTTGAAGGAAATTAATCGAGGTGAAGTAAATATCACAACTTTAGAGGATCCAGTTGAAGTTTTGATTAAAGGAGTTAATCAAGTAAGTTTAAATAGGAAGGCTAATATTACTTTTGCTAATGGACTTAGAAGTATATTAAGACAAGATCCAGATATTTTGATGATAGGTGAAATAAGGGATGAAGAAACGGCAAGTTTGGTAGTTACAGCTTCGTTAACAGGGCATAAAGTTTACTCAACTATTCATACTAAAACGCCTAGGGAAGTTTATTATAGGCTAGAAGATATGGGAATAAAGCAATATTTAATAAAGGACTCTATAGTCGGTATAATTTCTCAGAGATTAATTAGAGTATTATGTAATGAGTGTAAGGAAGTAGATAAAGAATTAATATTTAGGAATAGGAAAGTAAAGGCTTTTAAGAAAAAGGGTTGTAAGTTATGTAACTATACTGGCTATAAAGGAAGGACTGTTGTAAGTTCTGTAGTTTATATAGATGATAAAATTAAGAAAATAATTTCAAATATTTACCAGGAAATAATCGAGCTTAGTAATTATGAAATGATAAGCAATTTAGAGGACTTATTTATAAAAGGAGATATTACCTATCTGGATTATAATAATTTTTTATTAGAAGAAGGACTAAACTATGAGGAAAATAAAATTATCATTTAATAAAGTAAGCTATAGTAATTTATGTTTAATAGCTAGCAATATGGCTCTTTTACATAAAGAAGGTATTTCTTTGATTTTAATATTTGATTTGCTTAAAGAGCTTCCTTTAAATAAAAATTACTTGAAGAGTTTAGATAAAATTAAAGTTTCAGTATTAGAGGGCAAATCATTAAGTGATGCATTTAAAGATTATAGTGAATTGTATCCAGAGTTCTTTATAGGAATGATAGCATTGGGAGAAAAGAGTGGCAATCTCTATGAAGTATTAATAGGATTAGAAAAGTACTATGATAAAATTAGTTTTATAAGAAATACTACGAAGAATACTTTATCATATCCCACTTTTCTATTTGTAGCTACTATTTTAGTAGTTATCTTTATGATTCTATATACTATTCCAAGTCTTCATGAATTTTATATAAGCTTAAATATAGTTGAGCCTTTAATATCTAAGTTGTGTTATGATTTTTCTAATTTTATAAAGAGGGAGCCTCTTATATTTATAATATATTTTCTGTGTTGGGGAATAATAATACCTTATTTAATTTATAAATCATTACTTAAAAATAAGATAATTATTTTATTAAATAGTATTGGAATATATAAGGAGTTTATCGAATTTGTCTTTATATCTATTTTATCAATAATTATAAAAAGTGGAGTAAATTTATCTAATGGGTTAGTTTATTCATCTACAAGTTTTAAGAATAGAGATTTAAAAGATAGATTCATCTTTCTGAATTCAAGTATTTTAAAAGGTGAAAGTATATCAGATACTATCAAAAGGAAAGGAGAGTATTCAAACTATACTAAATCTATAATTAAACTTGGGGAAGAGGGTGGATCTATGGACGAAAGACTTGAATCTTTAAGTATGTACCTAGAGAAAAGATTGATTTCAAGGATTAATAGGTATATGGCTATACTGCAACCAGTTTCTGTAATTATCATGGGCGGTTTTGTAGTTATCTTCATGCTCATTTTTATAATGCCTTTATTTGGAGCCTTACTTGATGGAGGGTTTCAATGAAGAAGGGGTACACCTTAGTTGAATTAATAGTTGTATTATCTATAATTATAGTTTTAACTAGTTTATCTACTTTAGGATATAAATTTTATAAGAGTTCATTAGAAGAGATGAAGTTAAATAGCACGGTCTTAGAAGTAAGGGATTTATTAAGCTTTAGTAAGGCTTATTGTAGGAAAAATAAGATATATGGGAATCTTATAGTTGCTAGTGATAGAAAAAGTATAACTTTTACAGTAGATAATAGAAAAGCTCCTATTAAAAAAGTTATTGAGCTTGAAGATAGTCTTGAAATAGGAAGCAATTTTGGAGGAAATAATACTGTCAATGAAGAGGGATTTATTACAAAAGCAGGTACTATTAATATTAGAAATAATTTTAATAATAAATTTTTTGAAATAAAGGTATCAGTAGGAAATGATATTATAAGGGTTAGTGATAAGAATGAAGGAGATATTATAGATTGAAAAAAGGTAATACTTTAGTAGAAGTTATTGTTTCACTTGCAATTATTTTGATGGCTCTAACTATTGTAAGCCAAATTATAATAATGAGTACTAAAGCGTTAAATAAAAGAAAAGTGAAAGAAGAAGCTGAAAGAATAGCTTATGCTATAGAAAATGAAGCTAAATATAATAATAATTTTAGAGATTTAGGTGAAGAGTTAACTTTTAGATATTCAAAGGATATTTTAAATATATTAATTCAGGAACCTCTTACTGCTTTAGAAAGAGGAGATGATATAATTCTTAAAAGAATAAATGATATAACTAAAGAAGATAGTGAGGATAAAACTCTAATATATAAGTACTCTATTAAGGTTAAGGATGATAATGGAGGTGTTTTAGCTGAAAGGGAATTTATTAAGTCTTATTGGATGGAGAAAAAATAAGAAGGCTATGACACTTGTTGAAGTAATGATATCTTTGTTTATCCATCTTATTATTTTAACTATAGCTTCTAATACAATAAAGGCTGCCTATAATAATTACAATAAACTAATAGAGAACATAAAATACAACAATGCCTTTGATGATGCACTTTTAAACTTAGATAGATTATTGAAAACAGATATGATTACGTCTATTGATGTAGTAGATAATGCTATTAGTGATGAAATAATAATAAAATATAAGATAAATCATTTTCAAGAAAGTACTATTGAAAAAAAGATTATGTTAAGAGGCGATAATATAGTAATTATTACTAATGGTTATTTAGGTAATGGTGTAAATGTACTTATGAGAAAAGTATCAAATTTTGAAGTCTATAAAAAAGAAAATATAAACTATTTAAAAATAACCGATGTAAAAGGTGAAGAAAGAATAATATGCATATAAAAGTAATGAAAAAGAAAAAGGGATTTTCCTTAGTAGAAACAATAATTATATTTATGCTGATAATTGTAATATCAAACATATCTTTAAAGTTTATTTTAAACAATTATTTAAGATCACAGCAATACTATACATATTCAGATGTAAAGTCTTTAAGTATTGATGATGAAGCTTATTTAGACATATTGAATGTAAAAGTAAAAAATAATTCTGAAGTATTAAATGATATACAGAATCTGAATAAAGAAATAAAGGAAATTGATTCAAGTCTTAAAAAATATGCCTTAGAAAAGGTAAATAATAAATATTACATTACAAAAACTAAAAATAGTTCAAAAATATATATAGGTTTAGATGAAAATAGAGATAAGGAATATCTTTTTTCTCCATCAACTTATAAAACTCAGTATATTTATGGAGGAAGCTAATGGTTAGCAATATTGGAATATATAAAGATAATTATATTTATAAAGGGAATGAGTATAAGAAAAATAACTGTAAAGAACTAGTAGATAAGCTTTTGAACAAAAGAAATATAGTATTTTTATCACAGATATTATTAATTAAAAAATATAGTTTGAATTCTAATAAAGTAAAGATAGAAGATTTTATCGAAAAGAAGATTGATGAAGATTTTTCTGATATAGAAAATTTTTTGTTTAATTATGAGTATAACAAAAAAGATAGGATTGTCTATTTGTATTCCATTAGAAATAATAATGTAGGGCTACTATGTAATAATACTAAAGAATTAACTGTAGATTCTATTCAGTTTTACATTAAAAATAAAGTAATAAGAAAAAATAAAAACTTAAAAAACTCTATTATAGTATTTAAGATTAACAGTATATTTCATATGATTTTATTGAAAGAAGGATATATAGAAAACTCTATAATAGTTACGAATAAAGAGGAAATCTATGAAAATATTAAGTTACTAAATGATGTGAATATATTAATAATAGATAATACAGTAAATGAAGAGTTGTCTTTAGGATTAAGCGAAAGCTTTAAAGTATATAGCATTAATTTAGTCGAGGGTATATATGAGAAGATATATAAAAAATAAAGATTTTATTCCAAGAGAATATATAAATGAAAAGAAAAATAAGGAAAGATATAGAAATAGTGCGTATATTTTACTATTATTAATTATTAATTTTATAGCTTTACCAAAATCAATAGAAACTTTAAGAGATAATCTAAATAAAAATCAGTCAGTAGAGGTTATAAGTACTAATATAGAAGTTAAAGATCAAAAAAAAGATGATATATTGAAGTTTATCGATTATTTAAATGATGACATCATATCGCTTAGTTTTAGTAATGGATCTGCTTCTATAGAAGTGAAAAATAAAGAAATAATATATTACTTAGAAGAGGATAGTAATTTTAAAATTAATTCTATTAAAAAAATTAGTGAAGAATCATATATAGTTGAGGGTAGTATATGAAAAAAAGAGAACTTATATATTCAGTAATTTTATTTTTTACAGTTATTCAATGTATTCTATTATTTAATAATAGAAAATTAACAGAAATAAATAAAAATGAAACTTTAGAAACTAGTATAACAGAAGTGAAAAATGCAAAATATATTAAAGAAATAGAGAATGAATTTAACCTAATTAAAAATATAGAAATATTAAACTATAGCAAGGAAGATAATAAATGGAGAATTAAAGCAGAAGTTTCTGGTAAGAAAGATGAGATTCAGTATGCCTTAAATAGCTTATCTAGCTATAATGTTGAAAATTATAATTTGAAATATAGTAATGAAAAAATATTTCTCGAATTGGATTTAGTAAACAAGTAAATATAGATAATATAAATTAGGATAAGTTTATATAAAGAATTGCATTTATTTGTGAATTTTGATAAAATATTTTTGTTATATCATAATCAATGTTAAGATTATGACTATTTAGGTGAATAAATGTTATCCTAAATATGGAATAAAGTTTTTGGAGGGATATTTAATGATATCAGCAGGAGATTTAAGAAAAGGTACTACATTCGAGTATGAAGGACAAGTTTTTACAGTAATAGACTTCTTACATGTTAAACCTGGAAAAGGAGCAGCATTCGTAAGAACTAAGTTAAGAAACGTAATTTCTGGTGGTGTTACTGATACTACTTTTAACCCAACTACTAAATTACAAGAAGCTGTAATAGAAAGAAAAGAAATGCAATACCTTTATTCAGATGGAGAATTATACTACTTCATGGATCAAGAAACTTTTGAACAAATTCCACTAAATTATGAGAAAGTTGAAGATGCTATTAAGTTTATTAAAGAAAATATGTTTGCCGTAATTAAGTTTTATAAGGGTGAAGCTTTCTCAGTTGAAGCTCCTAACTTTGTTGAATTATTAATTACTCAAGCTGATCCAGGAATAAAAGGAAACACAGCTACTAATGCTATGAAGCCTGCTACATTAGAAACAGGAGCAGTTGTAAATGTTCCTATGTTTGTTAATGAAGGAGATGTAATCAGAGTAGATACTAGAACTGGAGAGTACATGGAAAGAGTATAATCTTACATAATAAGATTAATTCTTAATGTTTAAAGAGTGGAAGTATTAATGCTTCCACTTATTTTATATTAAAGAACATAGTTTTAACATAGATTGATTTTATTTAATTTAATTATTAAGGTATAATTAGATAAAATAGTTCTATTTTAAGGATGTGAAGAAATGAAAGATATAAAAAATAAAATTGAATTATTAAGAAAAGAAGTTTCTAATATTGAAGACAACAAGAATAAGGAAGTTTTTAACAGTATTCTATCTTTAATAAACATACTATCCGAAGAAGTAAGTAATCTATCTGATAGACAAGATTCTTTAGAAGAAAATGTTAAGTATATTGATGAAGATATTATTGGTTTACAAGATGAACTTTTTGAAGAAGTATCTATTGAAGATTTAATGGAAATTGAAGAAGAGTATGTAGAAATTAAATGTAAAAACTGCAATAAACCTTTATTTGTAGAAGGATCTACTATAAGCAATAGCAATAGTATACCGTGTCCTTTCTGTAATAAAAATGCCATTGAGAAATAGGAGTTAAAATTAAGAATTAACAATTTTTATGTAGCAATTAGATTGAAATTGCTGAAATGATTTTTTGAGTTGTAATTGTCAGATAAGATCTGTCGGTTACAGCTCCTTTTCATTTCAAAAATAATATTAAAGATTGCTTAATAAAGCTTTGAATAATATAGTCTAATTTACTTTGAAGAGATTTAATGTAGAGTTGACTAATATTATTTGAAGCTTTTTTATTTAAATTAAAATTAAATATTTTACATATTTAAATAAATGTATGAATATTATTTGATAGATAGAAATAATCTTAAATATAACTATAGAAAAGGAAGTGATAAAGTTTGAAAAATCAGGAGGAAGTATTAAAGTTACTACCTTTAAATTTAGTAGATGAACTAAAGGATACTTTTTTAAATAACTTAGCAGTTCAAGAGATAAGGATAAAAGCAAATAAACCGGTTATAGTAAACCTATCTGATAAGGAAATAATATTAAGATTTATTCCTAGTATAGATGATTTAAAACAAATATTAGTGAGGATTTCTAATTATTCTTTATATGCATATGAAGAGGAAATTAGGCAAGGTTATATCACAATTAAGGGCGGACATAGAATAGGTATTGCTGGTGAATGTGTGTTAAATAAAGGTGAAGTAAGGACTATTAGAAATATATCTTCATTAAATATAAGGATTTGCCATGAAGTAAAAGGATGCTCTAATGAAGTAATGAGATATATTACTAAAAATAATAGTATTTTAAATACTTTAATTGTATCACCACCTAAATGTGGGAAGACAACAATTCTAAGGGATATAGCTAGAAATATATCTAATGGAATGGCTATTAACAACTTAAAGGGAAAGAAAGTTTCTATAATAGATGAGAGAAGTGAGATAGCTTCTTGTTTTAATGGGGTACCCCAATTAGATATAGGGATGAGAACAGATATATTAGACAATTGTTTTAAGAAAGATGGAATGATAATGGCTATAAGAAGTTTATCACCTGAAATAATAATATGTGATGAAATTGGAACATATGGTGAGATAGAAGCATTAAATATGGCTTTTAATTCAGGAGTAAATATTATTGTAACTATTCATGGATATAGCATTGATGATGTATATAAAAGGGCTGTATTTAAAGATTTACTTGAAAATTCTATCTTAGATAGAATAATAGTATTAAGCAACAGAAGAGGTCCAGGTACTATAGAAAATATTTATTCAGTAGAAGGAAGTGGTGATGTAAAATGCTTAAAATAATAGCCGTAATTATTATATTCTTTTGTAGTAGTTTCATTGGATATTATTATGGAGAAACCTTTAAAAAGAGAAGTAAACAACTTAAAGAAATATTAAAGGCACTTCTTTTCTTAAATAATGAAGTGATTTATGCAAATACTCCATTGCCTGAAGCCTTAAGCTATATATCTCAAAAAGTCGAAGATCCTATTAAATTAACATTAAATAATGTATCTTCTAGACTTAACAATAATGAAGTAGAGAGTGTTTACTCTGCATTTGAAAATGAGTATAGAAATAATAGACAGCAGTATTTCTTAAAGGATGAGGATAAGGCTATTATAAAGGATTTCTTTAAGGGACTAGGAGAAACAGGAGTATATGGTCAAGATAAGATTTTTAACTTAACTATAGAGAATTTAAAAATAAATTGTAATATAGCTGAAGAGCTATCAAAGAAGAATTCAAAAATGTACAGGGTTATAGGTATGTGTGTAGGAGCAATGATATCAATTTTTTTCATTTAATTAGGAGGGGAATAAATGCTAGACATAAGTATATTATTTAAGATTGGGGCTATGGGTGTTTTACTAATTGTAATTGACAAGGTTTTAAAGGCAAGTGGCAAAGATGATATAGCAGTGATAACTAATATAGCAGGAATTGTAATTATATTAATCACAGTTATTGGGCTAATAACTGATTTATTTAATTCTGTAAGAACTATGTTTATGTTTTAGGTGATGATATGGAAATAATTAAAATTGTATCTTTTGCCTTAGTTGCCTTATTTTTATTTCTTATGCTGAAGGATAGAAGACATGATGTAGCTATTCTTGTATCATTGGCAGCTGGTATTCTTTTATTTTTATTTATTACGTCAAGTATTAGTGATGTTTTAAACTTTATAAAAGATATATCAAATAAGGCAAATGTAGATATTGTATATATTGGTTTAGTCATAAAGATACTTGCTATATCATATTTAGCAACTTTTTGTAGTGAGATATGTAAAGATGCAGGGGCTAGTAGTATAGCAAGTAAGGTTGAATTTTCAGCTAAAATATTAATATTAACCTTAGCGATACCTATCTTAATGGCTGTTCTTCAATCTATATTACAAATATTATAGGAGGAGATATGTTAAAGAGGGGACAAGGTAGTAAATTAATTTGCATCTTCATTTTTACCTGTATAATTTTTATTAATATAGGATTTAAAGAAGTTTTAGCTATTGAAGGTGGAAATAATAGTGAAAATAGTCAAGGTTTAAATGATGAAAGTTTTATTCAAGATGAACAAACTACTAATAAGCTAAATAATTTATACAATTATATAAATAATATTAAGTCTGATACAGAGATAATGAACGACTTAGATCCAGTTCAATACATTAAAGAATATATAAAAAATGGTGAAAGTAGTATATCTGTAAAAGAAATAAGTAATGCATTAATAAGTTTTATGTTTAAAGAAGTAAAAACTGTACTTGCTTTATCAATAAGTATAATAGTAATAGCAATTATATGTTCACTTCTTAAAAATTTACAATCAGCTTTCTCAAATGAAAGTATATCAAATGTTGCTTTTTTTGCTTGCTATTCCATACTGATAATTATTTTGTCAAAAAGCTTTATTGTTTCTATTTCAATAGCTGTTGATATAATTAAGAGCTTATCGGACTTTATGGGAGCTATAATGCCTGTATTGGTAATGATGCTTGGCACTATAGGAGGATTTACACAAGCAGCAACGATGGATCCTATTATTTTAGGAGCAACAATTTTTGTGCCTAGAATATATATGAGTATAATTATTCCATTAATATTAATTAATTTCGTATTAGAATTTACAAATAATATTTCAACAGAACATAAAATTAGTAACTTATGCAAATTAACAAAACAAATAACTATATGGCTTCAAGGAATAATTTTAACCCTATTTATTGGATTACTTACAGTAAGAGGAATAACCTCATCGACTATAGATGTAGTTACTTTAAAGACTGCTAAATTTGCAATAGATAATTTTATACCTATAGTAGGGAAAGCCTTTTCCGATGCTATTTCTTCTGTTGCTGGTTATTCATTAATTATTAAAAATGCAATTAGTTCTATAGGGTTATTAGTGATTGTTTTGATGATGTTATATCCAGTAATAAAGCTTTTATTAATTTCCTTTGTTTATAAGTTAACAGCAGCTGTAATTGAACCTATTAGTGATAAAAGGATAACAAGTTCTATAGCATCTGCGGGAGATTCATTAGTACTTATTATGTCATGTGTACTTTCAGTAAGTCTAATGTTTTTTGTACTATTAGCAATTATGGCATCTGCAGGAAAGTTTGTAGTAGGAGGTTGATAATCATTGGAAGAAATAAAAGGTTTTGTTATAACCCTAGTTACTATGCTTATATTAATATCTGCAATAGAATTGATTTCTCCTGATAATGGTATGAAAAAATATATTAGATTTGTACTTGGAAGTATTTTAATAGCTGTTATGATTTCTCCATTAATAAAATTAATAGGAAAAGGAGAAGAAGAGCTTACAAGTACAATAAATAACTATATTTCAATGCCAAAAGAAGATGTAAGTGTTTCTAGTACTTTTGAAAGTAATAAAGATAATAGAAATAAGGTTGTAATGAAAAATATAGAAGATAATTTAAATAGACTATTAAAGGAAAAATATAGTGATTCTGAATTTAAGGTTAAAATTCAAGGTGAAGTAGATATGGATAATATAGAATACTCCATTTATAAGATTGATGTTGGTGTAAAAGATAAAGGAATACTTAAGGTAGAGCAGATAATAATTAATGAAGAAGAAAGCACAGAGGTTTCTTCAAATAGTGAAAATGTTAAAAATAAGAAAGAAATAATTGAATATTTAAAAGAAACACTTAAAATTTCTGAAGATAAGATACTGGTATATAGATTAAATTAATGGGAGTGAGAAAATGGGTAATGGTGATCTTAAAAAAGATATAGCTAAAATAGTTAATGATAAAAAATTCTTAAATATTGTAGTTATAGTTTTAATTTTAGCTTTTGTATTACTAGCTATTAGTTTTTTAACTAATACAAGAAAGAAGCAATCAGCTGAAGATACAAGTACTAAGGTAAGCAGTAATGCTAGTAATGAACTAGAGAAAAAAGCAGAGTCAACAATCAATAGCTATGAAGAAAATGAAAAAGATGAACTTAAGAAACTACTTTCTAATATAGATAATGTTGGTGAAGTAGATGTAATGATTTATTTCAAAAGTGGAGATGTAAAAGTACCTGCGACAGAAAAAACTACACAAGAAACTATTACAGAAGAAACAGATAGTCAAGGCGGAAAAAGAACTAATGAAACACAGAATGGAGGAAGTAAAGTAGTAATGGCTGGTGATGGCTCTAAAAATGAACCATATATTCTTCAAGTTAATAAACCTGAAATTACAGGGGTATTAATAGTTGCAGATGGTGCTAGTAGTGCTAAGGTTAAGTATGATATACAAGTTGCAGTATCTAGTCTTTATGGAATATCTATAGATAAAGTGAATGTATATCCAATGAAAAGCTAGCATATAATAAAATGTAAAATAGATGGAGGGAAGATTTTATGACAAAAAAACAATTTGGAATTATTTTTACACTTATGGCTCTTATAGTTTGTGTAGGGGTTATAGCAGCAAGAATAAATAAGACTGGACTAAATGATCCAACAGATTTCAGTCAAGTAATTTCTCAGCAAGGAACTGAAGAAGAAAAGGATAAAGATAAGGACAAGGATAAGGAAACTTTAGGTAGCCAAGATTATTTCTTTGGATTAAGAAGTGAAAAAGATCAAAAGGATGCAATCACTATACAAAATTTAGATGCATTAATTGGAGATGAAAAAACTTCACAAGAAGCAAAAGATCTTGCAACTAATGAAAGATTAGAAAAGACAATGTCAATGGACAAAGAAGGAAGAATAGAAGTAAGTGTTAAAAATAAGGGCTATGAAGATGTATTATGTTCAATAGAAGGTAATAATGTAAGAATAGTAGTAAAAGCAGAAGAACTTACAGATTCAGATACAGCTTCAATCCAAGAAATTGCTGAAAATATATCAGGAATAAGTGACGTAATAATAGAATCTAAAAAATAAATACATTGTAATATAAACTTTGCTTTGTTATAATTAACATATGAAAGAGTTTCGGTTTTGAAACACTTAGGAGGTATTAGTATGAATAATATGAACTATGATGAAAACTTAGGAATTGTTAAAATTTCTGATGAAGTTGTTAGTGTTATAGCTGGAATCGCAGCAGAAGAAATAAATGGTGTAGAAGATTTACAGCACCTAGTTGGTAGCAACATATCACAATTATTAAAAGGTAAGAAAAACCTAGGAAAAAACGTAAGAGTAACACTAAATGAAGATTATGCTATAATTGATTTAAACTTAGCAGTTGAATATGGTGTTAAGATACCTGAAGTTGTAGGAGCAGTTCAAGAAAATGTTAAGAGAACGGTTGAAACTATGACGGGATTAAAAGTTTCTTCAGTTAATATAAATGTTCAAAGCATTTTTGTACCGAAAACTGAGAAAGAAGACAGAAAAGAAAATTAATTTAACCCTCTGATTTTTCAGAGGGTATTTTCTTGTACTTTAAATAAATTTGTTGTAGTATATTTATGATTAGAAAGTTTTAAAAGGTTAATAATTAATAATACTATTATTAACAACACTTAGGAGGATATAATGAATAGAAAAAAATCTAGAGAAATAGCAATGGAATTATTATTTGGAATGACATTAAGTAAAAACACATTAGAAGAAACTATTTCTACATTTAAAGAAGACTATGAAATGAAGTTAAGCACTATAGATTTAGAATATATAAATGAAATATTATCTAAAGTAGAAGAAAATAAAGCTGTAATAGACAAGAAAATTGAAGGAGCCTTAACTAATTGGAAGTTTGAAAGAATATCAAAGGTTAATCTTTCAATATTAAGATTATCAATTGCAGAAATGTTATACTTAGATGATGTACCAGGAAGCGTTGCAATTAACGAAGCAATAGAAATTACTAAGAAATATTCAGATGAAAAGAGTGTTTCTTTTATTAATGCAGTATTAGATAAAGTACTTAAAAGTTTATAGTAAAGATAATGGGGGCGATTTTATGGGAATGATTATAGATGGGAAAAAAGTAGCCTTAGAGGTTAAAGAAGAAATAAGAAATTTTGTAAATATGAGAAAAAACAATGGACTTAGAGTTCCAAGTATAGTTTCAATTCTAGTTGGTAATGATGGTGGTTCAGTATTTTACATTAACAATCAAGAAAAGATAGCAACTTCACTTGGGGTAGATTTTAAAAAGTTATTATTAGAAGAAAATATTTCAGAAGATCATTTAATTAATGAAATAGAAAGATTAAACAATGATGATAATGTAGATGGAATAATCCTTCAATTACCTTTGCCAAAGGGAATGAATGAAAAGAAAGTAATTAACACTATATCATCTTATAAAGATATTGATTGTTTAACATATGAAAACCAAGGTAAGCTATACTGTGGTGAAAAAGTATTTTTACCTTGTACTCCTAATTCAGTAGTAACCTTATTAGATAAGTACGAAATTAAACTAGAAGGTAAGAATGTAGTGGTAATTGGTAGAAGTAATATTGTAGGTAAGCCAGTTGCTCAACTACTATTAAATAAGAATGCTACAGTAACTATTTGTCACTCTAGAACTAAGAATCTTCAAGAGATATGCAAAAATGCAGATGTAATAGTAGTGGCTATAGGAAGAGCAAATTATTTAAATGAAGACTTTGTTAATGAAAATTCTATAGTTATAGATGTAGGAACATCATCATTAAATGGAAAAATTACTGGAGATGTAAACTTTGAAAGAGTTTCTGACAAAGTGAAAATGATAACACCAGTACCAGGTGGTGTTGGAGCGTTAACTACAACATTACTTATTAAAAATTCTTGTGAGGCGTTAGAAAATAATGAAAATTAAAGCTTTAACCGTTAGTGAAGTTAATAATTATATAAAAAAGATATTAGATAATGACTTCATTTTAAGTAACCTTGTTATAAAAGGTGAAATATCTAACTTAAAGTATCATAGTAGTGGACATATTTATTTTTCTTTAAAAGATACAACAAGTAAGATAAACTGTGTGATGTTTAAGGGAAATGCTTATTCTTTAGATTTTAAATTAGAGGATGGTATGCAAGTTGTTGCTAGAGCTAGATGTTCTATTTATCAAGGTACTGGATCTCTTCAATTATATATAGATAGCTTACAAAAAGAGGGTTTAGGTGAACTTCATATTAAGTTTGAAGAATTAAAGAAGAAGCTCGAAAAAGAAGGGTACTTTGACTTAATTAATAAAAAGCCTATACCTAGGTTCCCAAATAGAATAGGTGTTGTAACTTCAGAAACTGGAGCTGTTATTAGGGATATAATTAATGTAACTAAAAGAAGAAATTCGCTAGTTGACATTGTGCTATATCCTGCAGTAGTTCAAGGAGAGGGAGCTTATAATACAATAATTGAAGGAATAAAGTATTTTAATAAAGAAAAAAATGTTGATACTATAATTATAGGTAGAGGTGGAGGTTCTTTAGAAGAACTTTGGAACTTTAATGAAGAGAAACTTGCAAAAGAGATATTTAATTCTAAGCTACCTATAATATCAGCAGTTGGTCATGAAGTAGATTATACTATTTCTGATTTTGTTAGCGATTTTAGAGCAGCTACACCTTCTCAAGCAGCAGAAGTAGCTGTACCACTTGAAAGCGATATTAGAAATTATGTTAAAGATAGCTTTGATAAAATAAATAATATAGTCAATAGTGAAATAGATTATCAAAGGGAAAAGTTATTAAATATCAAAAGAATTTTAAATTTAAATAGTCCTGAAGTTTTAATATCTAATTCCTTTTTAGAAATTGATAGAACTCATGAAAAAATGAAAAAAATAGTTAGTAATAGAATAGAGAGAGAAAAGCTTAAAATTAAGGCATTAAATGATTTATTGGAAGCTCACAATCCTTTAAATGTATTAAAAAAAGGATATACAATTGTAGAGGATGACAGAGGAAATATTATTTCATCAAAAGAAAGTGTTAACGAAAATGATGAAATTCAAATAATGTTTAAAGATGGTAAGGTAAAAGCTAAAATTACTAATAATATTTAAATAATATATGCTTTCAATTATGATATTTTAGTTTATGAGTTTTTCTTATTTTAATTTATAGAACTTACATTGATTTAATATATTTATTGAAACATATATATAAAGGGAGTAGATTATTTATGGCTAAAAAAGAAAGTTATGAAGATATGTTAATTAGTATTCAGGAAACATTAGATAAAATGGAAAAAAACGAGTTACCTCTTGAAGAGTTAATGAAGGAATACGAAAGTGGAATAAAATTAATTAATAAATTATATAAGACACTGAATTCTTTAGAAGGAAAAATCACTGTAATTAAAGAAAATATGGAAGTGGAGCTAAAGAATGAGTAATAAAGTTAAATTATATAGAGATTATATTAATGAATATTTAAATTTGTATTTTAATGACAAAGGAAGTTATAATAAGATTATATATGATTCAGCAAGTTATAGTTTAATAATAGGTGGTAAGAGAGTTAGACCATTATTATTTTTATTAACTTCAGAGTTATATAATAATAGTTATAAAGATGTAATAGAAATGGCAGCAGCAATAGAAATGATTCACACTTATTCTCTAATTCATGATGATTTGCCATGTATGGATGATGATGATTTAAGAAGAGGTATGCCAACTAATCATAAAAAATTTGGAGAAAATATAGCTGTTTTGGCTGGAGATACTTTATTAAATGAAGCAATGAGCTTACTTATGAAGTTTTCTTTAAATAATGGTGAAAGAGCTTTACTTGCTTCAAGGGAAATTGCTGAAGCAGCAGGACCTGAAGGTATGATTGGTGGTCAAATTGTAGATATAATAAATGAAGATAAAGCAATATCTAAAGAAGAGCTTTTATATATGCATAGTAAAAAAACAGGTGAATTAATTAGGGTTTCAATAGTAGCAGCAGCAATTTTTGCTAATGCTCCTAAGGAAGATATTGAAATTCTAAATAATTTTGGATTAAAGCTTGGATTAGCTTTCCAAATAAAGGATGATATTTTAGATGTTGTTGGTGACGTAGAAAAATTAGGCAAAAACATAAATTGTGATGAGAATAAGAATAAGTCAAACTTCATTTCTCTTTTTGGATTAGAATATTGTGAAAGAGAATGTGTTAATTTGACCAATGAATGTATAGAGTTGTTAGACAGCCTTTCTGTAGAAGCTTTAGAATTAAAGGAATTAACTATAGATTTATTAAATAGGGAATTTTAACAGAAAGAAAGGTTTAAGTATGGGTAGAATATTAGATAATATTACCTCTCCTTTAGGAGTAAAAGATTTAACAAACGTTGAATTAGAAGTATTAGCATCAGAGGTAAGAGAATTCTTAATTGAGAGTGTATCAAAAACTGGTGGACATTTAGCTTCTAATCTAGGAGTTGTAGAACTAACTATAAGCTTGTTTAAAAGTTTTGACTTAGATAAAGACAAAATAATATGGGATGTTGGACATCAATGTTATATTCATAAAATCTTAACTGGAAGAAAAGACAAATTTGTAAGCTTAAGAAAATATAATGGCTTAAGTGGATTCCCAAAGAGATGTGAAAGTAAGTATGATGCCTTCGATACTGGGCATAGTAGTACTTCTATATCTGCAGCCCTAGGTATGGCTAGAGCAAGAGATATACGAAAGGAAAAAAATGAAGTCATTGCTGTAATAGGTGATGGAGCCTTAACAGGTGGAATGGCTTTAGAAGCTTTAAATGACGTAGGAGATAAAAAGACTAAAGTTATAATTATTTTGAATGATAATCAAATGTCCATAGCTAATAATGTTGGGGGATTATCAACACATTTAAATAAGCTAAGGATGGAGCCTAGATATAATAAGTTAAAATCAAATATAAATGAAACTTTAAAAACATCAAAAGCAGGTGAAAAGCTTGCTGATTATATTTCAAGATTTAAAGATAGTGTTAAGCAATTTGTAGTTCCTTCAATGTTATTTGAAGATATGGGATTGAAATATATAGGTCCTATTGATGGACATAATATAGAGACAATGAACGAAGTGTTAGAAAAGGCGAAAGAAATAGATGGGCCTGTTATTATACACGTAGTTACAAGTAAAGGAAAAGGATATGAGCTTGCAGAGAAGAATCCTAATAAATACCATGGAGTAAGTCCTTTTGACTTAGAAAGTGGAGAATCCAATACATCAAGCAAGATGAATTATTCAAAAGCCTTTGGAAATGCTATGATTGAAATAGCTAAGGAAGATGAAAGAGTTGTTGCTATAACAGCAGCAATGCCAGATGGAACAGGACTTAAAGAGTTTGCAAGTATTTATAAAGATAGATTCTTTGATGTTGGAATAGCTGAGCAACATGCAACTACATTTGCAGCAGGTTTAGCAGCTGCTAATATGAAGCCTGTTTTTGCTGTATATTCAACATTTTTACAAAGAGCTTTTGACCAAGTTATACATGATGTATGTATTCAAAATATGCCAGTAGTATTTGCTATTGATAGAGCAGGATTAGTAGGAGATGATGGGGAAACTCATCAAGGAATATTTGATATATCATATTTATCACAAATTCCAAATATGACTATACTTGCACCGAAGCATACAGATGAAGTAAAGCCAATGCTAGAATTTGCATTAAAACAAAATGGACCAGTTGCTCTAAGATACCCTAGAGGTGGAGATAGCTATAATGATATTACTCCTTTAAAGGAAATAAATTATGGCAAGTGGGAAAAGATAAATTCAGGTGAAAAAATAACTATAATAGCTACAGGTAAAATGTTACAACATACTTTATTAGCTAAGGAAATTCTTCTAAAAGAAGGAATTAATCCAACTATAATAAATGCTACATTTATTAAACCATTAGACATAGAAATGTTAAAGGAAATTGCATCGAGTGATAATGCTGTAGTTACTATTGAAGATAATGTTACAAATGGTGGTTTTGGTAGCTATGTTTTAATGAATCTTTATGAAAATGGATTTAAAAATAAATTTAAGGCTATGGGGTATATAAATAAGTTTGTTCATCAAGGTGATGTTAACTTATTATATAAAGAAAATAATTTAGATCCTGAAGGGATAGCAAGAGCTATTATAGAACTGAATAAATAAAGGAGATAAAGATGTCTGGGAAAAAAGAAAGACTTGATATACTATTAGTTGAAAAAGGAATATTTACATCAAGAGAAAGAGCTAAGACTAGTATTATGGCTGGGAAAATTTTTGTTGATGGGCAAAGAGTTGATAAAGCCGGAGAAAAAGTTTCTATAGATGCAGATATAATTTTTAAAGGTCAGGAAATTCCTTATGTAAGCAGAGGTGGATTAAAGCTTGAAAAGGCAATAAAGGAATTTGGGCTATCTTTAGAAGATAAGGTGTGCATGGATATAGGAGCATCTACAGGTGGATTTACAGATTGTATGTTACAAAATCATGCTACGAAGGTATTTTCAATAGATGTAGGATATGGACAATTTGCTTGGAAACTAAGGACAGATCCAAGAGTAGTATGTATGGAAAGAACTAATATAAGATATGTTACTACTGAAGACATTGGAGAGAAAGTTGACTTTGCATCTATTGATGTTTCCTTTATTTCTTTAAAGAAAATAATGCCTGCTACACTAAATCTTTTAAAGGATGATGGAGAAGTAGTTGCTCTAATTAAGCCTCAATTTGAAGCTGGAAGAGAAAAAGTAGGTAAAAAAGGCGTAGTTAGAGATATTGCTGTTCATAAAGAAGTAGTTACAGATATAGTAGATGCTTTAATAAAAGAAAACTTAAATATACTTGCTGTAAGCTACTCGCCAATAAAGGGACCTGAAGGAAATATCGAATACTTAGTTTATTTTAGTAAAGATAAAAATAAAGAATCTAATTTCGATATTAGTGATATAGATACAATAGTAGAGCAATCTCACAATTTATTGTAGAAATAGCTTTCATACAATTAAAATTATCAATAATGCAAATATAATTCTATTAAAGTAATTTGCATAAAATATATCTACAAATTTTAATTATTAATTGTTAATTGAGCTAAGAGTTTGCGAAGATAAAGTATAGGGGGCATGATTATGAGAAGCGTTGCCATTGCAATTAACTTGGCTAAAGATAAAAATAGTAAAAATGCTATTAAGGTAAAAGAAAAGCTTATAGAATATTTTGGAAATATAGAAATATTAATGCTAGATAGTTATAACATTATGAATTATGAGTTTAAACATTTATTAGATCTTATTATAGTTCTTGGTGGGGACGGAACTATATTAAGTGTAGCCAGAGGAATTAATGGAAAACTAGATGTTCCAATTTTAGGTATTAACATAGGGAATTTGGGGTTTTTATCTAGTATAGAACTTTCAGATATTGATTTAGCTTTTAAGAAACTAAAAGCTTCAGAGTATAGTATTCAAGAGAGAATTCTATTAACATCTAATATTCCAAAGGAGATTAATAAAGGTCAATCATTAGCATTAAATGATATAGTTATATCTAGAGGAAGCTTATCACGAATGATAAGATTTCAAATTTTCATTGATGGTAAGAGATATTATAATTTTAAGGGTGATGGCTTAATAGTAGCTACTCCTACAGGATCAACTGCATATTCTTTTTCTGCTGGAGGTCCTTTTGTTTATCCTACTGTAGACGCAATTACCTTAACACCTATATGTGCTCATACTACTGGAATTCAGCCAATAGTATTAAACAGCAACTCTAATATAGAAGTTAAGGTAGAAAACAATGAAGAAGAATTTAATATAATTTTTGATGGTCAAAAAGCAATAAGATATGTCAATGAAGCAACTATATGCATTAAAAAAGCAGAAGAACATGCAAACATTATTTTATTTGATGACTATGATTATTTTAAGGTCTTAAGGGCAAAAATTATAAATAATTGGAAAGATTGTGAAGGTGATTAATTTGAAATCAAAAAGACATACAAAGATACTAGAAATTATAAGTGAAAAGGATGTAGAGACTCAAGAAGATTTAGCTGATGAATTAAAAAGAGCCGGTTTTGATGTGACCCAAGCAACCGTTTCTAGAGACATTAAGATTTTAAAGTTAATAAAGATGCAAGGGGCATCAGGTAACTATAAATATGTAGCTTCATCTAAAGAATCTAAAGACATAAATGATAAGCTATCTAGTATATTAGCTAATGCTGCAGTTTCTGTAGAAAATGTAGATAATTTTGTTGTAGTAAAAACTTTAACAGGATCTGCATCAGCTGCTGCAGAAGCAATTGATACTTTATTTGATACTGAAGTTGCAGGAACTATTGCAGGAGATAATACTATATTTATTTTAGCTAGAAGCTTAGATAAGGCAGAAGAGCTTGTTGATAAAGTAAGAAAAATGATTTTATAAATAAGGTGATATTTTATGTTATTGCAATTAAATATAAAGAATTTTGCATTAATCAGGGAATTGTCTATTGATTTTAAAGAAGGATTTAATATATTATCTGGTGAAACTGGTGCTGGTAAATCTATATTAATAGATACTATTGACTATGTTTTGGGAGGTAAATTTTCTAAAGACTTAATAAGATATGGTGAAGATAAAACTTTTGTTGAAGCAGTTTTTTCTATTGAAAATGAAGATATTTATGAAGTTCTAAATGAATTAGAAATAACAGATGATATATTAATTATATCTAGAGAAACTACTATTTCAGGCAAGAGTATAGTTAAGTTAAATGGTAAATCTATAGTTCTTTCATATTTAAAAAGAATAAGAGAGAAATTATTAGATATACATGGACAACATCAAAATCAAAATTTATTAAATAAAGCTTATCATATTTTATATTTAGATGATTTTATAGGTAATGAATTAAATCATAATTTAAAGATTTTTCAAGAGTTGCAAAGTGAGTATAACTCTATAAATGAAAAGATTAAAGAGTTAAACGGAAACACAGATAGAGAAAAATTAATAGATTATGTTAAGTTTCAAATAGATGATATTGAAAAAGCAAATTTGAAAATTGATGAAGAAGAAAATTTAAAAGAAGAATTTAATTTACTTTCTAATGCTGAAAAAATCTCTTTAGCTTTAAGTAAGTCTTATGGTATTTTAGAAAGCCCTATGGAAGGAATTTCTGTTGTAGAAGGAATAGCTAAAGTAGTAAATGAACTATCAAAGGTTGAGGAACATTTAGATAAGATAAAAGAAAAGAGAGAAAAGGTAGAAGAGTCATTATATAATTTAGAAGAAATATCAAGGGAACTTAGAGATATGTCTTCAGAAATATATTATGATGAATTTGAATTAGAAAAAATTAATTCTAGAATTTATGAGATAAGTATATATAAGAAAAAATATGGTGAGTCTATTGAAGATATACTTAAGTATTTAGATAAGTTGAAAAATCAATATGATGAGCTTATAAATTCTGAAGAAATAATTAATGAATTAAATAATAAAAAAATCAAGATAGAAGAAGAAATGAATAGCATTTCAGAAGTAATGCATAATATAAGAAAAGAGAAAGCTTTGTTCTTAGAAGAAAAGATAAAGTCAGAACTAAATTATGTAGGTATGGAAAAGGCTGAAATTAAAATTTTAATTGAAAAATCAAATTCTTTTAATCAAAGAGGTTTTGATGATGTAACATTTATGATTTCAACTAATCCTGGTGAACCATTAAAGGTATTAGAAAAAGTAGTTTCTGGCGGTGAATTATCTAGAATTATGCTTGCAATTAAGTGTGTTTTTGTGGACAAGGACAGAATTCCAACATTAATATTTGATGAAATTGACACTGGTATAAGTGGAACTATAGCAAAGCGTGTTGGAGAAAAAATGTATGAGGTTTCAGTTAAGCATCAAGTACTATGTATTACTCACTTGCCACAAATTTCAGCTCTTTCTGATTGCCATTATTTTGTATCAAAAGATGTAGAAGATGGGAAAACATATACTAAAATCAGAACTTTGAATAAGTATGAAAAAATAAAAGAAATAGCAAAGATGACTAGTGGTGATGATGTCAGTGATGTTACACTGGAAAATGCTTCAGAAATGGTAGCCTTTGCAGATTTGAAAAAAGAAGAAATTAAAAAAATGCTTATGATTAATACATAAGTTAATAAAATTATGAACAGACTAAAATCATGGTTTATTACCATGATTTTAGTCTTTTATATTTTTAAAGTTATATATATTAAAAATTAAAATCTTTAACAATGTTATAACAGCATATAAGTTTTTTGATGAGGGAAAGTTAAATACAGAAGCAAAGGAGGAGAGATAAATGAAAAAGAAAAAAACTATATTAATTGCTACTATATTAGCTCCAATGTTGATTCTGAGTTTAATAACCTACGTAAATATATTTAAACTACCTGAGAAAATTTACATAAATGAAGGTGGTAATAACTCTAGTATTAAAGTATCAAACAGCTTTTTTATAAAAGATAGCAGTTCTAATAAAGATAAATTAGAATTAAGATTATTAGGGCTTATACCAATAAAATCTATTCCAGTTTCAAAAGTTAAAGACTTAGAAGTCTATCCTGGAGGTGTAAATATTGGTATAAAAATTAATACTAAGGGAGTTTTAGTAGTCGGACACTCAGATATAGAAGAAAATAACCAAAGGATAGAAAGTCCAGCCAAAACATCAGGTATAGAGCTTGGAGATGTAATAGTAAAAATCAACGGTGAAAATATAGAGAGTTCCCAAGATCTATCTACTAAAATAAAGAAAATTGGAAAGGGAAAAATAGAAATAGAATATATCAGAAATGGTGTAATTGAAAATAAAGAAGTTAATTTATTGAAAGAAAATGATGAGTATAAATTAGGATTGTGGGTAAGAGACTCTACAGCGGGAATTGGGACTTTGACTTTCTATGACAAGAATACTATGCAATTTGGAGCATTGGGTCATCCAATTACTGATGGAGATACAGAGAGGCCATTTATTATAAGTGAAGGAGAACTTTTAAATTCTTCAGTAATTAGCGTAAGAAAAGGTGAAAAAGGTTCCCCAGGAGAACTAAAAGGTTTATTTGTTAATGAGAAAGATAGCCTTGGAAAGATAGAAAAGAATACTGAAACTGGTATATTTGGAGAAGGAAATGATAAATTAATAAATCCAGTTTATAACAAGCCTTTAAAAGTAGCTTTTAGAAATCAGATAAAGGAAGGTCCAGCAAAAATTATAACTACAATAGATGAACATGGACCCAAATTATATGATATTGAGATAATAAAATTGTTGCCTCAAGATAAACCAGGTCCTAAAAGCATGGTAATTAGAGTTACAGATGAAGAATTATTAGAAAAAACTGGAGGGATAGTTCAAGGTATGAGTGGAAGTCCTATAATTCAAGATGATATGCTAATTGGTGCGGTTACACACGTTTTGATTAATAAACCAGATGTAGGATATGGAATATATATAGAATGGATGTTAAAGGATGCTGGTATAATTAATTAAAATAAGGGATATAAAGGAGTATATGATTTATATATAAAATTTTCAAAAAAATGTAAAAAAGCTATTTTCTTTAAATAATTTGTGATATAATGATATTAAATTGATTATAAAGTCATAGTTATTTAAAGGAATGTCTATAAATAACGCATATACGTGATTTTTTAAGGATAAACATATAAAATACCAAATATTTAATTGATGTAATATGGGAAGATGGGGGAGAAAAGTATGAATGATTCAAAAATTTCTGTTTTAATCGCTGACGACAATAAAGAATTTTGCAGTATATTAAATGACTACTTGTTAAACCAACGTGATATTATAGTTACTGCTGTGGCTAAGGACGGAAGGGAAGCCTTAGAATTAATAGAGGAAAAACAACCAGATTTAGTTGTTTTAGATATTATTATGCCACATTTAGATGGATTAGGTGTTTTAGAAAAATTAAACTCTATGAATATTGAAAAAATGCCAAGAATAATAGTGTTATCAGCTGTAGGTCAAGATAAAATTACACAAAGAGCTATAACATTAGGTGCGGATTACTATGTAGTAAAGCCATTTGATATGGATGTATTTACAAAGAGAATCAGAGAAATGTTTAATGGATCATCATCAGAAGTTGTTAAGAGAACAGCATCAGTAGTCGTTGAAACAGAAAGTAAGCCACAATCAAAAGGCCCTATGGATTTAGAAACAGAAATAACTAATATAATTCATGAAATAGGTGTACCAGCACATATTAAAGGGTATATGTATTTAAGAGAAGCTATAACTATGGTAGTAAAAGATATGGAATTACTATCAGCAGTTACAAAAGAATTATATCCATCAATTGCTAAGAAATATAATACCACAGCTTCAAGAGTAGAAAGGGCAATAAGACATGCTATTGAAGTAGCTTGGGGTAGAGGACAAGTTGATGCAATAAATAGATTATTTGGGTATACTATTCATAATGAAAAAGGTAAACCAACAAATTCAGAATTTATTGCTATAATTGCTGATAAGTTAAGACTTAAGAATAAGGTGTCTTAATTAATTTATAATATAATGTAAAAGTTTAAAATGTTAATTCTTTAAAAATCTCATAAACAAAGTGCTCCTATCTATTGATTAGTCAGTAGATAGGAGTTTTTTTACATTAAAAAAAGATAGTAAAAAAGGAGCTTTCAAGCAATGAATATATAAATATATAAATATATAAATATATCACTCCTATTTCATAGGTAAAATTTATGATTAGGAGTGATTTTTATATTTAAAATTATTAAAAGTAAAACTATTAAGAGTTAAAAAGTATATTTTTTTATAATAATACAACAATAAGAATGTAGACAGAAAGGAGAGATAAATATGGATAAATCATTAATTGAAGGTAATAATATTGGAAATTTCACAAAATTAGCAGTTGAAAAGTTTGAAAGCAATATAGTAAATAAAACAAATTACTTAGAAAGTATAAAAGAAAATAGATTAGAAGGGGAATATAGTTTTAAGGAGGATAAACATGAATAATACTTATCCTAATAAATTTCCAGCTCAAAAGCAAGCTGTACAACCTGGAATTGAGAAAGATATGAAACCTAGACCAATTTATAAAAATGATACTTTATTAAATCAAGGCAAACTTAAAGATAAGGTTGCTATAATTACTGGAGGAGACAGTGGGATAGGAAGAGCTATTGCAATTGCCTATGCTAAAGAGGGAGCCAAAATAGCTATTATTTATTTAAATGAACATAATGATGCTGAAGTAACAAAAAATGAAGTAGAATCTTTGGGATCTGAATGCATTTTAATTAGTGGAGATATTGGTAATGAGCAGTTTTGTATATCTGCAATTAATACTGTTAAAAGTAAGTTTAATAAAGTTAATATTATAATTAACAACTCAGCAGAGCAACATGTATGTAATGATTTAATGGATATAACTACCGAACAATTTCAACAAACTTTTCAAACTAATGTTTTTGGTGCTTTTTATATCACAAAAGAAGCGCTTAAACATTTATCTTATGGAGATTGCATAATTAATACAACTTCTATAACAGCATATAAAGGAAATGAAAAACTTATAGATTATTCTATGACTAAAGGAGCACTAACATCATTTACTCGTTCATTAGCTTTGAATTTAATTAATAAAGGAATTAGAGTAAATGCAGTAGCACCAGGACCAGTTTGGACTCCACTTATACCATCATCTTTCGATGAATTTCAAGTTTCAATGTTTGGTCAAGATAATCCTATGAAAAGAGCAGCTCAACCTATAGAAATAGCTGAGGCTTATGTTTTTTTAGCTAGTGAAGGAGCTAGTTTTATTACTGGAGAAACCATTCATATTAATGGAGGTGAGTTAGTAAATTCATAAATAATTTAAAATTATGATAAGGAATTTTCTTATGTATTCATTAAATAATTAATTATAAGATGAATTTAGCTAATAATTTTATCCTCTAAATCTTGAATAGTAAGCAAATATAATTTAGAATATTTTGATGTATAGAATGCTAATTATATTAAATATATTTTATTAATATAATATAAATTAATATTATTTTAGAGGTAAAAATGCAAAAAGTAAGTTTGAAGAAGGTTTTACTTGTAATACAAAAAGCTTTAGCTTCTATGGATAATAGGATGCTAGGACACGGAGAAGAAGTAGCATATATAATGTATAAATTATTGAAAGCATCTAATAACTATAATGATAATGAAATAGTTAGACTAATGGAAATTGCAATGTTTCATGATATAGGAGCATATAAAGTTGAAGAAAGAGATCAGCTCTTAGATATTGATTCCATTACTCCGATGAATCACGCTATATATGGATCCTTATTTATTAAATACTTTTCACCATTATCTGATTTAGCACCAGTGATTTTAGGGCATCACATGTATCCAAAAGATTTAGAAGATGAAAAGAATAAATTTATTCCTAAAGAGGCACTATTATTACATATTGCTGATTATATTTCAATTCTAAAGATAAATTGTGAAAAAATTGATAAAAACTGGATAATTGAGAAATTTGGTGATAAGGTACTTCCAGAGCATAAGAAACTTATTGAGATAGCTTGTACAGAGTATAAGTTATTAGAAAATATTATGGATAATAGTTATTTAGAAGAGCTATATGAGATTTTTGATGAAATTTTTTTAACAAGAGAAGAAATAATAGGTTTTATAAGGATGTTAACTTATGCTATTGATTTTAGAAGTGAATCAACAGTAGTACATACAATAGCAGTAGAAGAAATAAGCGCTCAAATAGCTAAAATGCTTAATATAGATGGAGATACAACAAGAAAAATTAAAATTGCTTCTATGGTACATGATATAGGTAAAATAGTAATACCTGTAAGTATATTAGAAAAGACAGGGAAGTTAATCGATGAAGAATATGAGAAGATAAAAGATCATGCTATAATTGGATATAAAATATTAAGTGACTTAGGAGTAGATGATTTAAGGGATATTGCTACATTACATCATGAAAAATTAGATGGGTCAGGATATCCTTTTGGATTAAAGGGAGATGAGATTTCCTTAGAAGTAAGAATAGTAGCAATAGCGGATGTAGTTAGTGCTCTTGTTAATAGAAGGAGTTATAAGGATGAATACTCTAAAGAGAAAGTTATATCAATTTTATCTGATATGGCATTAAATAATAAAATTGATAGTGAAATTAGCAATTTAGTAATAAATAATTATGATTATATAATGAATAAAGTAAGAATAAATACAGAAAAAATATTAAATATATATAATAATTTAATGGAAGAATATGAAGTGCTTTTAGATAAATATAAAATAGTTCATTATTAGTAAGATAATGTTTTTAAAAATATATGAAATAAATACAATCTAATCTAATCTAATCTCCTGTTTGCTTACTGATATGTTTGTAAATGGGGATTATTTATTTAGGGTTGATAAAGAAAAATAAAAAAGGAGCTATGCCAGTAGCTCCTATCTGCAACAAATGTATTGCTTTTAAGTATCAATCCCTCTTGGAGATCTTTAACCCGTAAATAGATAATAACAAAATAGTTAATGATGTTCAAGAGAGAATAGCTAATTACAATAAATTACTAAGTTTATAAAAATGAGGTTGCAGATAGAGTTTCATTTATTGGAACTTTATGTTCATCCTTCGGATATTTTTCTATGGTATTTTGTCCAGCCTATGTTCTTGTTAAGGGGGATAAATCAGTATCTAGTATAATTTTATGTGCAATAATAACAACTATTTGTCTCTTATCTGCTCCTATGTTTAAGGGCTTGGCTGAAGTTATAGAATTGTTACAAGATTTAAAAGATAAATAGGTGTATAAAAATATTTATTATAATTATAGAATACTTATTTTTTTATATAGCAATTTTACAAGATAGACATTTTTACTTTACTGCTAGTAATATTGTTTTAGATTTTAATAAGTGATATATTTAAATTAAAACAAAAAAGAATTAGAGGGTGTAAGTATGGATTTAGAAGAAAAGGTTTTAGAAGAAAAATTAATTCATAAAGGTAATTTCTTAGAATTTGTTAATGTAGATGTAGAGCTTCCTAATAAGGAAAAAGCTAATAGAGATGTTGTTAAACATCCAGGTGCAGCAGCTGTTTTAGCTTTCTTAGATGATGAAAATATTATCTTAGTTGAGCAGTATAGATTAGCTTTAAAGCAAGTTATGATTGAAATACCAGCAGGTAAATTAGATAAAAATGAAGATCCTAAGGTATGTGCAATAAGAGAACTAGAAGAAGAGACAGGCTACAAAGCTGGGGACATAGAGTATTTAGGTAAGATTGCTACAGCTCCAGGTTTTTGCGATGAGATAATTTATATTTATAAAGCTAAGAACTTAACTCTTGGTGAAAAACATGAGGATGAAGATGAATTTACTAATGTTAAAATAGTAAATATAAATAGAGTAAAAGAAATGATAAAGAAGGGTGAAATTATAGATTGTAAAACTTTAAGTGCTTTTGCTTTCTTATAATTTATCTGTACTTATATAAAAGTGCTTCCAATAATACAAGATTAAATTCTGTTATTGGAGGTGCTTTTTATTTTATAGCATTAAATATAAGGCTATGTGTTAATTTTGAAAGGTGTAAACTCATTAGGATTCCTAAAAATTAAATTTGTATATATATGTGAGTGTAATCAATAAATTATGTATAATATTCTATAAGAGAATTATAATGTTTTGAAACAGGAAGTGAAGAGAATGAGAGATTTTTTTATGGAAACTGAGCGTGTAGGATTTTCAAATTGGACTGAAGATGATATAGAACTTGCAATTCAATTATGGGGAGATAAGGATGTAACAAAGTTTATCTGTGCTACAGGAGAATTTACAGATGAGGATATTAGTAAAAGATTAGAAACTGAAGTTAATAATAATAAAAAATATAATGTTCAATATTGGCCTATATTTGAGTTGTTATCTTATGACTTAATAGGATGTTGTGGTGTACGTCCGTTTATATCAGAATATAATACATATGAAATTGGATTTCACCTTTGCAAAAAATATTGGGGAAAAGGATATGCTTTTGAAGCTTCTAAAGCTGTAATTAATTATTGCTTAAATGAATTAAAAGTCAAAAAACTTTACGCTGGCCATCACCCTAAGAACAACGCATCAAAAAATATTTTGTTAAGATTAGGATTTCACTATATAGGTGATAATTTTTATGAACCAACTGGATTATATCATCCATCTTATGAAATAAAGAATCCGAGATTATAATTATAAGGATTCTTAGCAATAATACTACCATTATAAATTATAATAAAAATTTAAAAAATATTATAGATTTAAGGAGCATACTATTTTAGATATAGCTCCTTTTATTTTTTTATCAAAAATAAAATTTACATATATTCAATTATGAATAATGATGGAACTTTAATCATATTATGTTCTATAGCAACTATGTAGGAGGAATAATATGAACTTAATGGAAAAGCTAAACTCAAATTTTAAGGAAAATAAATTATTTTATTTACTCGTATTAACATTTTTCTTTGTAGGTATACTACTGGGTGCATACACCATAAAATATATGGATAGAGTAGATGCAAAGGATTTATCAGATTATTTTACAGGATTCTTACAAACTATTAATACTAAAGAAGTTTTAACTAAAGATTTAATTATAAATGTGCTTACGAAGAATATATTTTTTATTTTATTAATTATTGCCTTAGGATATACAACCTTTGGAGCACCAATAATTCTTTTAATCGACTTAATAAAGGGATTTACCTTGGGATATACCTTTAGCTTTCTATTAACTACATTTGAAGGAAAAGGAATCTGGGTAGCTTTAGCAACAACAATCCCACAAAATTTATTGTATATACCATTTTTTGTAGGGATAAGTATTATTTCATTAGATCTTTCTTTTTCGAAAATGAAGGAGAAATTTTTTAATGGATCTAGGATGAATAAAGTAATGCTTAAGGGGAGTTTGGTTAAATATGGAATTTTTTTAATTATATTTGTTATTGGGGTCATTATTGAATGTTATGTAAGTCCAGGATTAATTAGGTTAGTAGTCACGAAAGCTTATAAATTAACCTAATCCAATGAAAATAAAGAAGGAATAATAAGTTATTTGTCGAATAAATATTATATTAGGATAGGGGAGAATTATGAAAGAAATTGTTAATAATTATAAGGAAGCTTTATTGCAAAGTCATAAAAGCGAAAATACTGTTTATGCATATGTAACAGATGTGAACCTTTATGTTAAGTATTTGAATAATAAAAATATTAATATTGATGAAACTGATAATGTTTCAGTTCTTGGTTATATACAACACCTTTTAAGTGAAGGGAAATCTGAAAGATCTATTAATAGAATAGTTATTAGTTTAAGAAGTTTTTATAATTACTTAAAGGACCAAGATGTTGTAAGGGAAATACCTAAGATTTATTATAAGAATACTATAACTACTAAGAAGTTACCTGAGATTTTAACTATAGAAGAGGTAGACAGAATAATTAAAATTGTAGATAAAGACTGTAATAAAGGTATTAGAGATAATGCTTTGTTGGAACTTATGTATGCAACTGGAATGAAAGTTTCTGAAGTAATTAATATTAAAGTATATGATGTTAATTTAGAGCTAGATTTCGTAAAATGTCTAGATAATAAGAACCTTGAAAGATTAATTCCTATTGGAAGAAGTGCTGTAGTAGCTTTAAAAGAATACTTTGAAATTAGAGATAGAGTTGCATCTGCTGGAGTTGATAATTTATTTGTAAATTTAAATGGAAATCAACTAACAAGGCAAGGTGTATGGAGAATAGTTAAAGAGTATTCACATAAGGCTGGAATCAAAAAAGAAGTCAATTTAAACACTTTTAGACATTCATTTGCAGTTCATCTTTTACAAAATGGAGCAAATGTACGAGCTGTTCAAAAGTTATTAGGTAATCAAGTTTTAACTTATATGGACACATATTATGAAATCATAAACAATGATAAAATAAATATTGTATATAAAAACTCCCATCCTAGAGCATAATAATATAGAAGTTAATTCTAGGCTTTATAATACGAAAGGAGAAGATTAAATGAAAAGAGTTATATTAGTAGTAATGGATAGTCTAGGCGTAGGTGAATTGCCAGATGCAAATCTTTATGGTGACGTTGGTAGTCATACACTAGATAATACCTATAAAGCCTGTGGGGGATTAAAGATTGATAATCTTGAAAAATTAGGATTTGGTAACATTGAAGGGGTTAAATATTTAAATAAAGTAAATGATCATATCGGAGCATATGGAAAACTTATGGAAAGATCTAAGGGGAAAGATACAGTAACAGGACACTGGGAAATTGGGGGAGTTATATTAGATACTCCATTAAACACTTATCCGAATGGTTTTTCTAAGGAAATTATTGATGAATTCCTAAAAAGAGTAAATAAAAAGGGAGTTCTAGGTAACTGTGTTGCCTCAGGTACTGAAATAATTGAAAGACTTGGAGACGAGCATGTTAAGACTGGATATCCAATAGTTTATACTTCAGCAGATAGCGTTTTCCAAATTGCAGCTCATGAAAATGTAATTCCTCTTGATGAGTTATATAATATGTGTAGCATAGCAAGAGAAATGCTAGTTGGTGAAAATATTGTTGGAAGAGTTATAGCAAGACCTTTTATCGGTGCAAATGGTGAGTATAAGAGAACTTCAAATAGAAGAGATTATGCTTTAGATCCATTCTCAAAAACTATGCTTGAATACATGTATGAAGACGGAAAAGAAGTAGCTGCTGTTGGTAAAATAGAAGATATATATAATAAAAAAGGTGTAACTAAGGCTGTTCATACTAAAAACAATATGGATGGAGTAGATGCTACTCTTAAGTATATGGACGAAGTAAAAGAAGGATTAATATTTACTAATTTAGTAGATTTTGATATGCTTTATGGCCATAGAAATGATCCAAAGGGTTATGGAAAAGCTATAGAAGATTTTGATAATAGATTACAAGAAATCTATAACAAGATGGGTAAGGATGATATTCTTATGTTAACAGCTGACCATGGTTGTGACCCAACTACTGAAAGTACAGATCACTCAAGAGAATATATTCCACTATTAGTTTATGGGGAAAATATTAAGCCTACCAATATAGGAACAAGAAAGAGCTTTACTGATATAAGTAAGACTATTTTAGATTATTTTAATATTGATAACAGCATTGATGGAGAAAGTTTTTTAAACAATATACTACGTTAATAGGAGGTCTATAATCCAATGAGGATGTATGACATTATTCTTAAAAAGAGAAAAGGTATTGAATTGACTAAAGAGGAAATTGAATTCTTCGTACAAGGGTTTACGAAGGGGGAAATTCCTGATTATCAAGCATCAGCATTACTTATGGCAATATTTTTTAATAAAATGAACAAGAGAGAAACTGCTGATTTAACTATGGCTATGGTAAACTCAGGTGATAGAATTGATTTATCATCAATTAATGGAGTAAAGGTAGATAAACACTCTACAGGAGGCGTTGGAGATAAAACTAGTATATGTTTAACTCCATTAGTTGCTTCTTTAGGTGTTCCAGTTGCGAAAATGTCAGGAAGAGGTTTAGGACATACTGGAGGAACTATTGACAAGCTTGAAGCTTTTAAAGGCTTTTCTGTAGAATTATCTGAAGAAGATTTTATAAATAATGCAAATAATGTAGGAATTGCATTAACAGGTCAAACTGGTAACATAGCACCTGCAGATAAAAAACTTTATGCTTTAAGAGATGTTACAGCTACAGTAGATAATATGTCTCTTATAGCATCAAGTATTATGAGTAAGAAAATTGCTTCAGGAGCAGATGCAATAGTTCTAGATGTAAAAGTTGGAGATGGAGCATTTATGAAGACTCCTGAAGATGCAAAATTACTTGCAAAAGAAATGGTTGATATAGGAACATCTGTAGGAAGAAAAACTATAGGTGTAATATCAGATATGGACCAACCTTTAGGATATGCAATAGGAAATGCCCTAGAAGTAAAGGAAGCTATTGATTTACTAAAAGGAAATGGACCAAAGGACTTATTAGAATTAACTTTAACTTTAGGAAGTTATATGCTTGTTTGTAGCAATAAAGCTAAGACTTTTGAAGAAGGAAAAGAACTTCTAATGAAGAATATAGAAAATGGAAAAGGCCTAGAGAAACTTAAAGATTTTGTAAAGGCTCAAGGTGGAGATGACTCCTTTATTAATGATACTGATAAATTACCAAAAGCGAATTTTATAGAAGAAGTTAGGGCTAAAGAAAGTGGATATATAAAGAAAATTCATGCTGAAGCCTTTGGATTAATTGCTATGGAATTAGGTGCAGGAAGAGAAACTAAAGAAAGTAACATAGATCTTGCTGTTGGTATAGTATTAAATAAAAAGAGGGAAGAAAAAGTTCAAGAGGGGGATGTACTAGCTTACATTCATAGTAATGATAGAAATAATATTGAAAGAGCTAAAGAAAAAATCTTAAACAATATTGTAATTACTAAAGAACCTTCAGAAAAACTTCCTTTAATATATGATGTAGTAGAATAATTTAAATATGATAAGAAGAATTTATTTCTTTTTATCATATTTTTATTTTTTATGGAAATAATAAGCTTGAAAGGAGGAACGGTTATGAATAAAAAATCGATGTTTCAAACAATTGCACTTACTTTAAGTTTATTATTTATGATATCTATACCTACGAAAGCAAATACTTTAGATGAAGAAGAAGAGACATATCAAGAATATGAGGAATATGAAGAATGGTCAGTAGAAACCTTTAGTGAAGAGGGGATAAATGTAGATGCTAAGTCTGCACTTTTGATTGAACCTATTAGCGGTAAGGTTTTGTATGAAAAAAATCCTGATGAAAAGTTTGCACCAGCATCTGTTACTAAAATAATGACAATGTTACTTGTAATGGAGGCTATAGATAGCAATAAGATATCACTTCAAGATAAAGTAACTTGTAGTGAAAATGCAAAGAAAATGGGTGGAAGTACTATGCTCCTAGATACTGGAGAAGTTAGAACTGTAGAAGAACTTTTAAAAGGGCTAGCAATTGCTTCAGGTAATGATGCAGCAGTAGCTTTGGCAGAATATATAGCTGGTACTGAAGAGGCTTTTGTTGAACTTATGAATAAAAGAGCACAAGAGCTTGGTATGACAAATACTACTTATAAGAATAGTAATGGACTACCTAAGGATGGTCACTTATCTACAGCAAGAGATATAGCCACTATGTCACTTGAATTATTAAAACATCCAACTATTTTAAAGTATTCAGGAATATATATGGAAACTATATCTGAAGGTAGAAAATCACCAATAGAATTAGTTAACCATAATAAATTAGTAAGATTCTTTGAAGGTTGTGATGGCTTAAAAACTGGATTCACACAAGAAGCTAAATATTGTATTTCTGCAACTGCAACTAGAAATGGAGTAAGAATGCTTTCAGTTATTATGGGAGCTCCTACATATAAAGTTAGAAATAGAGATGCAGGAATGTTACTTAACTTTGGTTTCTCTAAGTACGAAGGCAAGAAAATTTTAACTAAAGATGAAGATGTAGAAAATGTGTACTTAAGTAAAAATACAGATAAATTCTTAGTAGCCAAAGCAAAAGATGATTTAGTAGCTGTAGTTCCTAAGGGAGAAAACAAGGAAATTGAAAAGAAGATAGTTATGGATGAAATTAAGAAGGAATATAAAGCAGGAGATATTGTAGGTAAATGCGAAGTTTACTCTGGTGAAGATAAGATAGGAGAAGTTCTACTATATTCAGACAGAGATATTAAACTAGGTGGTATCTTTGAAAACTTTAAGTTCAATATGAAAAATATGTTTAGAAAAGGTGTTTAGTATAAAGAGCTGCTTAAAGGCAGCTTTTTATAATTAAGAATTAAAAATGAATAATGAATAATAAAGGATTAAACTAGGTTAAGCCTAGTTTTTTATATTTATAGTAAATATATAAAATATATTGGAGGATATTTATGCTCTTTGCATCTATTTTATTAAGTATAAGTTTAGTAAATAAAAAAGTTAGAGTGAATAAAAATTAATTTTGTAATTATTGAACTTTACTATTTCATTATTAAGTTCTACTTTCCTTTTAGAGAGTATCTAACAAAAAGTGTGTACTTGCTAGTAAATATATTTTAACTTATCATAAAGATAAGAAGGAATCTAGGAGGAGATATAATGAAAAAAGAAATAGAAGTATTTGATTATGCAAATGTTATAATGAAGGCTCTAAAGAATGGAGTTTTATTAACTACAAAAGCAGATGATAAAGTTAATTCTATGACTATATCTTGGGGGTCATTAGGAATAGAGTGGGGGAAACCTATTTTTACAGTCTTTGTGAGAGAAAATAGATTTACAAAGTATCAGCTAGAAAAGAATCCAGAGTTTACTATTAATATACCAGTAGGGGACTTTAATAAAAAGATATTAGGAGTTTGTGGTACAAAGTCTGGACATTTAGTTGATAAAATAAAAGACTTAAATTTAACCCTTGAATCACCTAATGAAATTTCAGTACCAGCTATTAAGGAGCTTCCACTTACCCTTGAATGTAAAGTTATATATAAACAAATGCAAGATAAAAATGAAATTTTAGAAGAAAATAAAACTAAATATTATCCTCAAGATGTAGATGGATCATTCCATGGGGCAAATAGGGATTATCATATAGCTTATTATGGTGAAATTGTAAGTGCATATATAGTTGAATAATATAATATTAAATATAGAAAAGTGCTACTATTTATTGAATTATAGGCACTTTTTTCTTGCTTATTTTTATTATTGTTACCTTTTATTAAAATTAAGAATAATTAGTTGTATAAATTCACAAATATAATGCTGCTATTTAAAATAGAAATGAACCTTATATTAAGAGTATAAACCTTATATTAAGGGTATAATTAGATAAATATTACAAGATATTTAAGACTAATATTCATAAATGTTAAATTCATTATAAATGAGATACTTATTATGATATACTAGTGATTGAAAATTATTATCACTACATAAATGAAAAGGATGAATTTAATGGAAAATATAAATAAGTTACAAAGCTTTATAATACTAGGTATGGTTAGTTTAGGAATATTAATTGGTCAAATAGATTTTATTAGTATATATTCTGAATACTTAATAATGCCATCACTTATGATAATGTTATTTTTAGTATTTATACAAATACCTATAAAAGAAATAGGTAAGTCTTTTAAGAATTTGAAGTTTACTATAACTTCAATTACTATTAATTTTATATGGACTCCAATATTAATATTTATATTAGGAAGATTATTTTTAAAGAATAAACCTGAATTATTAATTGGCTTTATAATGCTAATGGTAACACCTTGTACTGATTGGTATTTAATTTTTACAGGAATAGCTAAGGGAAATGTTGCATTAAGTTCCTCCATATTGCCACTTAATTTAATACTTCAATTAATATTATTACCAGTATATATATTTATATTTGGTGGGACAAGTATTGAAATAGATGCTATTAGCTTAGGTAAAGGAGTTATTTATAGTTTAATAATACCACTATTTCTTGCAATTATATGTAGATTTATTATTATGAGAAGGGTAAAAAGTAATGAACTTATTGGTAAACTAATGAGCAAGGCTTGTGACTACCAAGGGTATTTCTTAAATATAGCAATTATAGCTATGTTTGCCTCACAGGGGAAGGTACTTTTAAGTAATTTAAATACATTACTTATACTATTAATTCCTATATTACTATTTTTCTTTATTAATTTTATGGTGGGTAGGTTTATAGGAGGAAAATTAAATTTAAGTTATGAAGATAGTGTATCTTTAAACTTAACAACATTAGCGAGAAATTCTCCTATAGCATTAGCTATAGCTGTTGCTACTTTTCAAGATAAACCTTTAATCGCGTTAGCACTAATAATTGGACCATTAATAGAATTACCTGTGCTATTTATAATATCTAAAGTATTATTGAAAATAAGGTATAGACACATAACACAATAAATATGTATAATTATAATACAATAAGTGGAAAAGTTAAATAATGTAAATGAAGATGATATAAAAAATATACTGAAAGTATGGGAGTCATCAGTTAGAGCAAACCCATAACTTTTTAAGTGAAGAAGATATAGTATCACTTATACCCAATGTTGTAGAAGGTGCTAATTATGTTAATGACCTTTTATGTGTAAGAAATGATAACGGAATTATTAAAGCTTTTATGGGAGTACATAATAATAAAATCGAGATGTTATTTATAAGTGATGATTACAGGGGCATGGGTATCGGTAAAAAACTAATAGAATATGCAATAAAGATTTTAAATGTAATGTATGTAGATGTAAATGAGCAAAATATTCAAGCAGTAGAATTTTATAAACATATGAGGTTTGAAGTTTTTGAAAGATCAGACCTTGATGAGCAAGGAAATAATTTTCTAATATTTCATATGAGATTAAACTAAGGAGAGATTAAAAGTGAAAAAGAAAGTGGCGTTTATATGTGTTCATAACTCTTGTAGATCACAAATAGCAGAGGCATTAGGTAAATTATATGGTAGTGAAGTTTTTGAAAGTTACTCAGCAGGAACAGAAACTAAGCCACAAATAAACCAAGATGCAGTTAGAATTGTTAAGGATATATATAATATTGATATGAATAAAACTCAAAAATCTAAACTGTTGACAGAAATACCAGAGGTAGATATTGCTATAAAAATGGGATGTAATGTTATATGTCCTACAGTATTTGCAGAGCATATAGAGGATTGGGGATTAGAAGATCCTACTGGGAAAAGTGATGAGGAGTTTATTAAGGTAATTAATACTATAGAAGAAAAAATTAAAAATCTAGTATATAGAATTAATAATAGAGAAATTTAAAAATAAAATGACTGTCTTTAGGACAGTCATTTTGTTTAAAAAGGTTGTCCTTTAATCTCAATCTTGTTATTATATATTGGGAAGAAAGTTTATCCCATCGCTACCATTGCTAACACTCCCTCCTTCTATAAGTGAGAGCTAAGCACTGCTACGCGCATGGATTAGTTCTTCTATAGCCTTCAGATGGAGCACGGGGTATTCCTGTTAAGAAAACTCCACCTGAAGATAAGAATCACTTTATAAAATAGAGGTGGATGATTATAATGGAAATGCCACAAGTAAAACTAAATAATTTTGAAGGACCCTTTGATTTATTACTACATTTAATTAAAAAGAATGAGATGGATATTTATAATGTAGAAATATATAAAATAACTAATCAATATTTAAAACATCTAGATGAAATGAAGGTTATGGATCTTGAAATAACTTCAGAATTTATAGTAGTTGCTGCAACTTTAATTGAAATAAAGTCTAAGAAGCTTTTACCTGTAGTTAAAGTAGATGAAGAAAATGAAGAAGATATAGAAAAACGTCTTATGGAAAGGCTTATTGAATATAGAAAGATAAAGGGTGCTGCATTATTTTTAAGAGATAGGTTTATAGAATCAGGTGATATTTATACTAAGAAGCCTGAAATAATAGAAGATGTTAAGAATAATAGTAAAGAAGACGATTTATTTAAAAACACCACTTTATTAGATTTATATAATTTATATAATAGTCTAATAGAGAATTTTCTAATGAAACAAAATAAGGCTAATGTAATTCAAAGAAAGATATATATTGATAAGTACAAAATTGAAGATAAAATGAATGAGTTAGCAGAGAGAGTAGAAAATGAATCAATTATAAAATTTAAGGAAATAATTGATGCAAGTGAATGTAAATTAGAAGCTGTAGTAACATTTCTAGCACTTCTAGAACTTATAAAGATAAGAATTGTAAAGGTATATCAAGATGAAAGCTTTGATGATATCTTAATTGAAAGGAGAAGAGGAAATGAGTAAATTAGAAATTGGACAATATGAATTTGAAGAATTATCAAATAAGCCAAGAATAAAGTCTGCAATTGAATCATTACTTTTTGTAAGTGGTGATCCTCTTTCAATAAAAGATATAACTAATGCTTTAGAGTCAAACATAAAGTTAGTTAAAGAAGTATTAGATGAAATGGTTCTAGAGTATGATAGTGAAAAAAGAGGTATTAAGCTTATTTCAATAAATGGTGAATATCAACTAGTAACTAAGGCCGAAAATAGTGACTTTGTACAAAAATTATTAAAAAAGAATAAGAGACAATCATTATCACAAGCTTCTTTAGAAAGCTTAGCTATAATTGCTTATAAGCAACCGATAACGAGGGTTGATATAGACGAAATAAGAGGAGTTAAGTCTGAGAGTGCGATTAACAGACTTATTGAAAAAGACTTAATTAAGGAAGTTGGAAGATTGGAAGTTCCAGGTAGACCAATGTTATTTGGAACTACAGAAGAATTCTTAAGACAATTTGGTTTAAGAGAATTAAATGAATTGCCTTCACTAGATATATATAACAATGAAGACAATTCAATAATTGAAGAAATGAGCAATATAGTGCAAGGCAAGGAAGATAAAGAATTAGAGAGTAAAGAATAGTTTTAAATTATTAATGTATATTACCAGAAGAGGAATCACAATCATCTAAATCAGTATTTGAAGATGATGTGCTTCCTTTTTTCTTATCTTCATTGAAAAATCCTTTTATCATATCAATAACTTGAGGAACTGAATCTACAATTCTATCATATGTAGAATTTTGGTCTACAGGAAGTAGCCTTACTGCATCATTTCTTAACACTAAGAATGCAACAGGCTTTACAGTAATACCAGCTCCTGAACCTCCACCAAAAGGATGTTTAGTAACTTCTTCAAGTGGTGCTTTACATTCGTGACCAAATTCACTTCCACCAGAAACAAAACCAAATGTTAATTTTGAAATTGGAATAATGTAGCTTCCGTCTTTAGTTTCAACAGCATCTCCAATTACAGTATTAACATCTATCATATCTTTTAGATTTTCCATAGTACTTTTCATTAAATTTTCAATAGGATGTTGGTTTGTCATAGTTTTCTCCCTAAATTAGGGAGTCACCTCCTTATATTCTAAAGATTTATAAAATAAGAATAATATATATATAATATTGGCAAGATTAAAATAAAATATACCAGTTATGCCAAAAGATAAATGGGTTTTATTAAATCTAGGATTAATATTAAGTCCTAAATTAGTAACATCAAAAACTATAGATAAAATAAAATAAAGAAAACCGGGTAATATATTTAAAATTCCATAAAGAAGAGCACAAAGGGCTGCATCTTCAAATCCATAATCTAAATATCCTTTTATCTTTATTAATGGTTTGAATTTATTATTACTTATATAGTTATATAATTTGATAAAGGCTATTTTTCTTGACCTTTTCTTAGCTTTTATTCTTTCTTTCTTAGGGTTTTCTTTTTCCTTATAAGAATGATCAATATTATTCTTTTTACTTTTACTTTCAAGGAATTTTCTTAGAAGTTTAAGTTGTATGCCATCTTTTGAAGTAAAAATAAGTTTATTGAACAATTTAAAGAATAAGATATTATCAATAAAACTAACTTCTATTTTTATTGGTATTGGAAAAATAATTAATAATATAATAAGAGATAAAATAAATAGAAATATCATATGCAATCCTTTCTTTAAATCGTAATCATATCTGACATTTTAAGAAAAAAGTAAAAAAAATGTTTAAAAAATTTCTTTTGGAACAAACTACTCATAGATGGTTATTATAGAGGGTGATATTATGAAAATTAATAAAAAATTATCAATAGTCTTTTTATTAGTATTATTGACAATAAATATAAATGTTAATACAGTTAATGCGTTCACAGATGACGATATAGATTCAGATTTTGAAACCTTAGATATAGTCGAAGATGTAAGTGATATTTCATTAGAAGAAATAAATCCTAGTAAGCCTCTAAGAGTATCTGCTAGAAATGCAATAGCATTAGATGCGAAAACTATGGAAGTATTATGGGATCAAAATGGATATGAAATTGTTCCTATGGCTAGTACAACAAAAATATTAACTTGCTTAATAGCAATAAATTATGGAGATTTGGATAGAAAAGTAACCATCAGTAAAAATGCAGCATCTATTAGAGGTTCAACAGTAGGATTTAGACCTGGTGAAGAAGTGTCAATGAGAGAATTGCTATTTGGATTAATGTTTAGATCAGGTAATGATGCAGCTATAGCAATTGCCGAAGATATAGGTGGATCTATCGAAGGTTTTTCAAATATAATGAATGATTTTGCAAAATCCGTTGGGATATTAGATTCACATTTTGAGTCACCTCATGGACTTGATAGTGCTAAGCATTATTCTTCAGCTTATGATTTAGCTATCTTAACATCTAAGGCAATGGAATACCCAGAGTTTAGAGAATGTGTTGGAGAAAAAACTATAAGTAAGGATAAGTATAATTTTACTAGAGATTACAGTAATATAAATAAAATACTTTATAGAATACCTGAAGCTAATGGTGTTAAAACTGGTTATACTGGAGGGGCAGGAAAGTGCTTAGTATCATCAGTAAATCATAATGGTAGAAATATTATAATAGTTGTACTTAATTGTGTTGATAGATGGAATGTAACTGAAAATATATATAATTATGTCATTGCAAATAATGAATTTATCACAAAAAATAATAAAGACATATTAAAAGAAGAAAAACTAGCTGGACTTGGAGATGTAATTCAAGAAGAAGATATAACCTATGGCTATAAAGAAACAGATGCAGTTGAAGTAGAAGTATTCAACAATAATAAGATAAATCAAGGTGATATACTTGGAAAGATATCTGTTAAAGATAAGACATTTGAAAAGTTTAAATTCCCTTTAATAAGCAACATAGATATTAGCAAAGAAGAGTTAGAAAATATAATAATGGGAAACTAGTACAATTAAAAAGTAACAATTGATTTAAAAACTCCTTAGGGAGTTTTTTCTTTTCGACCTTTAGTTAATTATTTGGAATAAAATTACTTTTATGCTAAAATTATAAAACAGGAATACCTCAAAGGAGAGCGAGTGCTTTGGGGAAGATATTATTTTTATAAGGAGGCAAGAAAATGAAGATTAAAGTCAAAGGAATGGGAATATATTTACCTAAGAGAGTAGTCACAGGGGAAGAGGTAGATGAAATCATTGGTAAAAAAATAGGCTGGACAAGTAATTATGTTGGTGTAAAGGAGAGAAGGTATGCAAATAATGAAGAAACTGTATCGATAATGGGGAAAAATGCTATTTTAGATGCCTTAAAGGATGCCTCTATGTCATTAGATGATTTAGATGCAATTTGTTATGCTGGAGCCTCTGTTGAACAAATTATCCCATCTACAGCTTGTTTGATTCAAAGACATCTTGGATTGGGTGATAGTGGAATATCTTGTTTTGATATTAACTCAACATGTTTAAGCTTTCTTTCAGCACTTGATAATTTAAGCTATCTAATTGAAGCTGGTAGATATAAAAATGTTGTTATTATTGCTAGTGAAAAGGCATCTGCAGCAATTAATCCAAAGGAGCCAGAATCTTTTGCCCTTTTTGGAGATGGAGCTGTTGCAATGATTATAGGGAAAGCCTCTGAAAATGAGAGGGCAAGAATTATTAATGCAATGCATAGAACCTATGGTGATGGAGCAGACCTTTGTTCAATCCTTGCAGGTGGAAGTAAAATTCCACCTACTACTAAATCTGTAACAAAGGAAAGTGAAGATCAGTTTAAATTTCATATGGATGGTAAAAAATTATTAAAGTTATCTTTTCAAAAAATACCTAAATTCTTAGAAGACCTATTAGGAAAATCTAATTTAACTTTAAAAGACATTGATATGGTATGTCCACATCAAGCATCAACTAGTGCTATGAGGTTAATTAGAAAGAAATTAAATATTCCTGAAGAAAAGTTTATGGTTATTATCGAAAAGATGGGTAATATGATTGCTGCATCAATCCCTATGGCTTTTTATATAGCTGTTAAAGAGGGCAAAATTAAAAGAGGAAATAAAGTATTACTTATGGGTACATCAGCTGGACTTTCAATTGGTGGTGTAATTTTAGAGTACTGATTAATTTAATTGAGGGATGATATGAATATTTTGATTCTTGGGGGAAGGGCTCCTGTAGCAGTACATTTAGCTAGAATTTTATCCATGCATAGTGTTTATATAGCAGATAGGGTTAGCTTAGCTAAGAATAGTATGGCTATAAAAGAAAGTTTAAAGATAGTGAGTAAACCTAATAAGAATATAGAAGGTTATTTAAAAGAAATTAACGGTATTATTAATAAAAATAAAATTGATATAGTAATACCAACATGTGAAGAAACTATTTATATATCAATGATAAGGGATAAATTGCAATGTAAGGTTTTAGTAGACGACTTTCAAAAAATACTAACTCTTCATAATAAGTATGAATTCATTAAGCTATGCGATATGTTAGGGCTCAAAACACCTAAAACAGAAATTTATAGAAAAGATGCTTTTATAAAAATAACTAATAAAAGTATTATTAAGCCTATATTTTCAAGGTTTGGAACATTTGTAAAAGTGATTAATAATACTAATGAAATAGTTATTAATGAGGATAATAAGTATATAATTCAGGAATTTATTAAAGGTCAGCAGTATTGTACTTTTTCTTTAGTTAAAGAGGGGAACATATTGTTACATGTAAACTATAAAACTAAACATGCTATTGGAATGGGGACAAGTATCTATTATGAATATTGTGAGAGTAATAGACTAAAAGATATAGTATCTAAAATAGTTAAAGAATTAAATCTTTCAGGACAAGTTGCTTTTGATTTTATAAAGTTTGATAATGACTTTTATCCTATAGAATGTAATCCTAGATCAACTAGTGGACTTACTTTAATACCTTATGATACTGACATAATAGGAGCCTTCATAAATGGAGAGAAAATTAAAGTTGATAAGTTTAATATAACTTCTATGAAAACTAATATGTTTTTGCATGGAATATTTAAAGGGAAGTTTTTAAATAAAGAATACAGAAATGATTATAAAAACTCTAGGGATATTGTATATGATGGTAAAGACAAAATGCCCTTTTTAAATCAGTTTTGGGTAGTGCTTTATTTTCTTATCTTAAGCTTAATATATAGAAAAAGTATTACTGGTATAACAACATTTGATATTGAGTATAACGGAGATTAGGGGCGCTATGGTAAAGGTTTTTGATGAAAATAATTTAGATGAATATAAACAAAAGCATAAGGACGAATTTGTATATGAATATGCATATCCATTTCTCGCATTTGCTAGTGAAAATTTAATATCGAATCTTAAAACTAATGTTAAGGTCCTAGTGCTATCAACGGGAAGAGAAATAATTATAACTATAAACAAAAAGGAATACTCTAATACTTATACAGTGTCACCTTTTAGTCATTTTATAACTTATTGTTATGATGAATTATATTGTTTAAATAATAAGATTTTAGAGTTTGTATTAAGTCCTATAATATATTTACTTGGACTACTTTTTAAGGGTTGTAGAATTAATAATATAGTTATTGTAAATAGTTTAATGTTATCAACAAATTTAATTAACAATTTATCTTTTAAGGAGTTAGAGGAAATAAAAAAATATTTAATTAAAAACTATCCTAAAAGCAGCATAGTATTTAGAAGTTTAAATAATTATTTTTATTCTGCCATATCTGCTTCTTTGGAAAAATTAAATTTTAAGAAACTACCTAGTAGACAAGTATATTTATTGAAGAAAAGTGATACTTTAAATAAAAGTGCTAGAAAAAAGATAAATCAAGATTATAAATTAATATGGAAAAATAAATTAAATATTATAGATATAAAAGAAACTATGTATTCAACTGAAATTGTGAAGTTATACAATATGCTTTACATTGATAAATATTCAAAGTCAAATCCAATGATTAAAAAGACTTTTGTGGAATTTCTAATAAAAAATGATAAGTTTATTTTCAAAGGTCTGATTGATGAAGATAAGAAGCTAATTGGTATTATTGGGTGCTTTGTTGTAAATAATACTTTAACTACTCCCATTCTAGGCTATGACACATCTAAAGATATAAACTTATACAGAATGTTAACTTCTATGATTAATAAACTTGGAGAAGAGCTAAATTGTAATTTACATAGGAGTTCTGGTGTTGGAAAGTTTAAAAAGCTTAGGGGAAGCAAAAAGGATATAGAATATATTTACTATTACAATGAGCATCTTGGTTTTTATAGAAAGATGCCATATAAATTACTATCCATTTTAAATAGTAAAAGGATATTAAAGCTTATTATGGAGAAGGATTTTTAAGGAGAGAAGATGAAGATTTTAGTAACTGGAGCTACTGGTTTTTTAGGATACCACGTAGTTAAAAGGTTTTTAAATGAAGGTTATTTGGTAACTGCTATAGGAAGAAAAAATGAGGGGAAGTTAACGGAGTTAGATGTTGAATTTAAGAGAATAGATATTACAGATTCTTTAGATGAATTGGAGCATGATTACGATGTTATTATACATTCAGCTGCATTATCTAAATCCAGTGGAAGATATGACGAATTTTATAAGGTTAATGTAAATGGAACTAAAAATATGATAGCTTTTGCTGAAGAAAATAAAAATTTAAAAAGGTTTATTCATATATCAACACCGAGTATTTATTCAGGTTCTGAGGAAAGAGTAAATGTTAAGGAAAGTGATCCTATAACAAAAAACTTTTTAAATAATTATGCTAAAACTAAGTATTTAGGGGAAAAAGAAGTTATAGCTAGTAGCTTGCCATATATAATTATTCGTCCACGAGCTATCTTTGGTGAATATGATACATCTATTGTACCTAGTTTAGTTAATGCGGCTAAGAAAGGCTTTTTGCCTATGATAAATAATGGAAGTTGTTTAGTTGATGTTACTTATGTAGAGAATGTAGTACAAGCTATTTATTTAGCGGTAAATTGTGAGGATAAATACATTGGTGAATGTTACAACGTCAATAATGATGAAGCTTTAGAACTAAGAGAAGTTTTAGAAATGTTATTTGAAGCTTTAGATATTAGGCCTAAATATATTAAATTACCATATAGGATTATGTTTACAACTGGAAGGATAATAGAATGGGTATCAGAAAAGTTAAGTGTGGATTGCACCTTAAATAGATACACAGTTACGGTACTATCGAAAAGCCAAACTTTAGATATAAGTAAAATAAAAAATCAGTTAAATTATAAACCATTATTCACAATTAAAGAGGGATTAAATAAATATGCTGAATGGTATTTAAAGGAGGGAAAGTGATTGAAGGTTAGATTTATAGATTGTGGATATTGTAGCAATATTGAAAGATTAGTTAGAAAAAAGGGTAAGCTTAAAAAAATTAGATTTCCAGCATTAACTGTTTATATAGAACATCCAAGGGGAAATGTTTTATTTGATACAGGATATTCTAAGCATTTTTATGAATCTGTTAAGAAGTTTCCATATAATTTATATGGGTTATTAACTCCTTGCACAGTTAAAGAAGAGGAGTATGCAACAAATGTCTTAAAGGGTAAAAAAATAGATTTGATTTTACTATCTCACTTTCATGCAGATCATATAGCTGGGCTTAAAGATTTCCCTAATATACCTATAATATGCTCTAAAAAAGAGTATTTTCACTTAAAGAATAAGAAGAACTTCAAAGCATTAAAAGAAGGATTTATACCAAATCTTCTACCAAGTGATTATGAAGATAGAGTAAAGTATATTGAAGATTTAGAGGTAAGTAAAAATCCAATTAAGAACTCTGTTTTTACTAAGGTATATGATTTATTTGATGATGGGAAGTTGCTTGTGGTTGAATTACCAGGACATAGTAAAAATACATTAGGTTTAATTATTAATGATGAAAAGAAATATTTTTTAATTTCAGATTCAGCTTGGGTTAAGGAAAATTATTTAGAGGGAGATTATCCGAGTAAATTAACTAGACTTATTATGGATGATTATAAAGAGTTTATTAAGACATTACAAAAAATTGTGAAGTTTTCTAAGGAAACGAATAATGAATTTCAAATAGTAGCAACCCATGAAATGAGGTGAGATAATGGGCTATGTCTTAATAACAGGTGCTACAAAGGGGATAGGTAAAGCTTTTGCGAAAAGACTAGCAGGAGAGAATAAAAACTTAATTTTAGTTGCTAGAAGTGAGGACTTATTAAAAGAACTAAAAGAAAGTTTAGAACTTAAGTTTAATATTGATATTGTAACCTTTAGGATAAATTTAAGTAAGCTAGATGAGATTAATAGTCTAATTGAAAACATAGATGGTTATGAGATAGACATGCTTATTAATAATGCTGGATTTGGTGGATATAAATCTTTTGCAGATCATGATTTATCTTTTAATATGGACATGGAAATTACTCATAATACAAGTGTAATTATGTTAACTCATAATATATTAAATAGATTTAAGATGAAAAATAAGGGAGCAGTTCTTACCGTAAGTTCAATAGTAGGATTTGGGGCTTTTCCGAACCTAGGAATTTATTGTGCTACTAAAGCATTTTTAAATATATTTATGGAAACTATCTATTTAGAGAATCTAGGCAGTAATATTAATATCAAGTGCCTTTGTCCAGGTTTTGTTAGTAGTAGTTTTTATGACGGTATAAATATAGATAAAAAGTTACTTAAAAATAAAGGGGTACTAAGATGGATGACTACTGACGAAATAGCTAGCTATACTATTAAAAATATTAATAAAAATAAGGTGATTTTAATACCAGGGATATTAAATAAATTCTTATATGTACTGTTAACTAGGATGCCTAAAAAGATATATTACAAAATAGCAAATAAAAATTGGGAATACTTAAAATAGGTGTGATATGAAAGAAAAAATAAAATTATTTAGATATTATTTGGATAGAAAATATAACTATAAATTTAAAAGTAGAGAAGAACTAGAGAGATTTCAAAAGGATAAATTTAAAGAACATATTAAGTATGTAATGAAGAACTCTATATTTTATAAAGAATATTATAAAGGGTATAATATAAATAATCTAAGTAGCTTACCTTGTATAGATAAAAAGATTATGATGGACAATTTTGATTTATTAAATACAGTAGGATTAAAAAAAGACCAATGCTTTGAAATAGCATTTAAGGCAGAAAATAGTCGTGATTTTTCACCTATGATAAATGGTAATATTATTGGGCTATCATCAGGAACTAGTGGTAATAGAGGTTTATTCTTAGTTTCAGAAGAAGATAAAAGTAAGTGGACAGGAACTATTTTAGCTAAGGCTCTAAAGGAAAGTATATTAAAAAGGCAAAGAGTAGCCTTCTTTTTAAGAGCTAATAGTAATTTATATGAATCAGTAAAAAGCAATCATATTAAGTTTGAATTTTTTGATTTATTGCATCCCTTGAATGAGAATGCAAAAAGATTAAATAAATATCAGCCAAGCTTCTTAATAGCTCCACCATCAATGCTAATATTGTTAGCAAAAGAAATGGAATGGAATAGATTAAACATTTCACCTAAAATAATATATTCTGTAGCTGAAATATTAGAAGACAAAGACAAGGAGTACTTAGAAAAGGTATTTAATAAAAAGATTCATCAAATATACCAGGCAACAGAAGGGTTTTTGGGAATTACATGTAAATATGGGAATCTCCATTTAAATGAAGACTTTGTAATCTTCGAAAGAGAATATATAGATGAAGAGAGATTTTACCCTATAATTACTGACTTTGAAAGAAAAACTCAACCGATAATAAGGTACAAGCTTAATGATATTCTAATAGAGAAAAAAGAAAAATGTCCTTGTGGTTCTGTTAGTACTTGCATTGAAAAGATTGAAGGTAGAAGTGATGATATTTTTAAATTTATAAATAAAAAGGGTGATGAAGTTATTATTTTCCCTGATTTTATAAGACGAGCTATAATTAGTAGCAGTGAAGAGATTATAAGTTATCAAGCCTTCCAACAAAGCTTAACAAATATTGAAATTTACATTGAAATAGATGAAAAATCAGATAGAGAATTAATTCAGGATAATATAAGGTTTAGTCTAGATCATTTATTTGATAAGCAGGACATTGAAAAGATAAATATTTCTTTTAGGGATACTCTAGTTTTTATTCAAGGTAATAAGCTTAGAAGAATAAGTAGTAATGTACTATATGTCTGATATTTGGCAAAGTGCAATCTTGTAGCCAATACTATAGGAGTAAAGCCAATGTCTATTGTTTGCTTAAAAAACAATTCTAAATTGAAGTGGAATCTAAATTAGATTATTATATTTTAACATCAGGAAATAACTGGTAGAAGATATATATCAGCCAGAACAGGATAAAAATGTTTAAAAGAGTAATGAAAAGGGGGAAGCTATGAGCTAACTCCTTATTTTATTTATTAGAAAATATATTATTTATAAATAAATTTAATGATTAAGAAGAGTGGTTTTAAAGAAAGTTTTTATATGAATTTAATTTTTTAATAAGTGAATACTAATTTAGATACATTAATTATAAAACTATGAAAAATATGGTATAATATATAATGCAACTATGAGAAATAGTATTTTTACTAGTAGTGATTACATAAATAAGATGTTTCTATAATTATATGACTTTAATTCTGGTATAGAAAGTGAATTTGTTATAAAAAAATTGATAAATATCCAGCATGGATAAATGAAAATTTGCCAGGTGACTTTTCATTATGGAAAGAAAAATTTAATTTATATCATTTAGGAGGTGTTAATTTGAAATCTGTTTCTTATTCAAGTTTTATAATAGGACTGCTTTTACTTGGAATTGAATATATTTATCTTTTTGATGATTTGTTAGGTTATTTTATAACAACTTCAGGAGTGTTACTAATTATATTAGGAATTTTTATTAATAAAAGAGTACGTGAATTTCTTGTTAATATAGTAATTAATTTCTTATAGATAATATAGATTAAAGTGTAGCGAAATATGCACTAAACTATTTTCTTATAATAGACTACAAATAAATAATAAAAGTCAAGTTAAAGAAAAAGAAGAAATAATAGTTTATATTTTTAAGACTCAAACTTCCATGATTATATATAAATGAGGCGAAATTTACAAATAATTATAAATCTATAATAATTATGGTATAATTTTAATTAGAAGTATAATTTTATATTAATAGTATATTATAGGTAAAAAGTTTTATAATGTATTAATAAGTATAAATGATCTTCTATATTTATATATGTTAAAAAATACACAAAAATAGGGGAGATAACAATGAGCAAGATTACAAAAGTTATTCTTTGTATTGCTAGTGCTAGTATATTATTTCTATCTGGATGTAGTAACTCTACATCTAATAAAAATGAAGATAAGAATAGCGATACTATTATAACATCTTCAGAGGATAAAAATAATAAGCAAGATGATTCAAATAATAGACAAGATTCAGGTACAGCAAAAGAAGATGAGTCTACCAGAAACAATGATTATGAATCAATTAAGCAAATCTATCTAGATAAATTAAATGAACTACAAGCTAATTTAGATACATCCTTAAAAGCTAAGTATGATAGTGGAGTAACTCTTGAAATGGTAGAGGCTGCTTCTGAAGAATATGAAAAATGGGATGATATGTTAAATGAAGTTTATTTTAAATTAAAAGAACAGTTATCAGAAGATGAAATGGACAAGTTAACTCAGGAAGAGCTTAATTGGATTCAGACTAGAGACGAAAAGCGAGATGCAGCCGATGATGGGTACGAAGATGGATCAATTGCTCCTTTTTTAAGAATAGATAGTATGGCTAAAAGCACTAAAGAAAGATGTTATGAGTTAGTCAACAACTATATGAAGTAGGAGTGAAGAGTTTATGGAAGAGAATGAGAAGAAAAAGAAAGATTCCTATAATCTACCTATATTTATGGGATTAGGACTTACATTTGGAATCGTATTTGACAATCTGGCTTTAGGATTAGGTTTGGGTGTTGCTATTGGCCTGTTACTAGATAAAAGAAAAGATACAACTAATTAGATATTATTATTTTAATTAATGCGTAGTAAGATTTTAGTTAATTTAACTACGCATTTTTATTAAAAATAATAATTAAGTGTTAAAACAATCATTATAGAAAATAGGAGTAGATGAAGAAAAGATGGCAGATAAATTAAGAGTTTTAATAGAAGGTATCCCAGCGCTAATTTGGGGTCCAGATTCAGATAAAGTTTATATATACGTTCATGGAAAAATGGGATGTAAAGAAAATGCAGAGAGTTTCGCTGAAAATGCAATTTCAAGAGGGTATCAGGTAGTAAGCTTCGATTTGCCAGAGCATGGAGAAAGAAAAAATGAAAACTATCAAATCCTGGTATGGAATGGGGTTAAGGATTTAAAATCTATTAGTAATTATGTAACTAATAAGTGGAAAGAAATAAGCTTGTATGCGTGTAGTCTTGGTGCATATTTTAGTCTTTTAGCTTATAAAGATCTTGATTTAAAAAAATCTTTATTTCAATGTCCAGTTTTAGATATGGAAAATCTAATTAGTAATATGATGAGCTGGTTTAATATAACTGAAGAGCAGTTAAAGAGCGAAAAAGTAATTGAAACACCTATAGGGGAAACATTATATTATGACTATTGGATTTACACAAAGGAAAATCCTATTATTAAATGGAACTCTAATACTTATATCCTATATCCTTCAAAGGATGGATTAACTGATAAAACAACAGTATCTAATTTTGTAGATAAGTATTCTGCTAATTTAACAGTTATTGAAGGTGCAGAACACTATTTTACAGAGGAAAAATATTTGAAGCAATTAGAAAAGTGGTTTAATGAGTATATATAAGATTATGAATAGAGCTAAAAAGTGTGTAATAAGTTTATTATAAATGAGAAGTAGGTGATTAAATGGGATTTAATGTGATTAAGTTATCAGAAGAATATATAGAAGAATGTACTAATTTATTTATTGATACATTTTCTAGAGAACCTTGGAATGATGTATATGATTCGAGGGAACAGGTAAGGGATTTTTTTATAAACCATATGAAAAACAATTACTTTCTAGGATATATAGGATTAATAGATAATAAGGTGGTAGCTTTAAGTATAGGAATGAAAAAGCCGTGGATTTATGGGATGGAGTATTACATAGATGAATTTTGTATAGGTTATGAATTCCAAGGAAAAGGTATAGGTAGCATATTTATAAAAACTCTAGAAGAGTTATTAAAACATGAAAAAGTTGAAGGAATGATATTAAACACAGAAAGAGAATATCCTTCTTGTAGTTTTTATAAAAAAAATGGCTTTAAAGTCTTAGGAGATCTTATTGTTATGGGGAAGTAGTAAAGTATTTATATACGTAAAATAAATATATAAAGTAATATTTAAAAAAATAACTGGTATAAATTTATGTGGGGGGAAATAAGATGGGAATATTTAATAAATTTAAAAAGAAAGGTGAAACTAAACCAAACTTTTATGAAGTTGATTCCATAGAGAAAGTAATTGAATTAGCAAATAAGAATATTCTAAAACCATTATATTTAATGCCATTAAGATTTAATGGAGAGGAATCAGAAAGAAACAGATTGTTTGTTCCACAAGTTGTAGTTGAATTAAAGGATAGATACGATGATATAGTTGAAGAACTATTAGTTCAAGGAAAGGTTAATGGTTATAGTTGCAGTCCTGAATATAAAGAAAAAAGTTTTGTTCCATCAAAATTAACTATTATAGCAAAGCAAGATGGAAAACCTATTTTTACTGAAACTATTGAGATTTGGTAATTTTAAATTATATCAAAAAATTTTATATAAAAATATAAATGCAACTTAAAGTAGCATAAACGCAAATCAGTGTTGGTGTTATATTACTAACTGAATTTATATAATATGTCTTATAAATAGGAAAAAGAAATAGGGATATATTTATGAGTTTTGCTGAAAATTTAAAAATACTAGAAAGACAAAAAATATATCACAAGAACAATTAGCAGAAATGTTAGATGTATCGAGACAAGCAGTTTCAAAATGGGAATCAGGTAATGGTTATCCTGAAACAGAGAAATTGATTTTAATATCGAAAGCATTAAATGTATCAATAGACTATTTATTGCTTGATGAAGTAAATTTAGAAGATAATATAAAAGATGAAGATAAAAATAAAGTTATAATATCTTCAGGGAAGATATCAATACGAACCTTTGATGGAACTAATATAGTTACTTGTAATAAGGTAACTACTTCAAAAGTTTCATCAGCTAAGGAAAATGACCCTAAATTTATATTATATGGGGTTGATAAAGTTACATTTTGGGGAGAACATAAAACTGTTCTAGGGTGGTATCTAGACAAAGAAGACATAATAAAAGAAATTGAAGAGATAAGTGAGGCTATTAGTTTAGGAATGCCTACTTATGAATTAAAATATGCAGCTAATGTAGAGATAAAACTTTTTAGTGTTAAAATAGTAGAGAAATAAAATATTATTATTAGAAATACTATTAAATAAAAGATTCCTAATAATTAGTATTTATTAGTTATAGTGGAGATTTATATTGATAATACAATATTTAATAAATTGATATAAGAAGATTGGGCAGATATAAACTGCCCTTTTTTATTTAGAATTATTAAATTATAAATAATTATAATACAAGTAAATAGCATTGTATAAAAATGTTATAATTAAAAATTTAAGTGTGCAAAATATAGTTTAATTAATATTAAATTACAATCTGCGACAGTACTCATCCTTCTAAAAATGTTGTAACAAAAAGAAAAATAGAAAATAAGTTAATATTGTATAAGAAATCCTGGGGGAGATTATTTAATGAAAGAAATTGTTGAATGCATTGATGTTGGAACGGAGTTTTGTCCTTGTAAATTAGCTGAAAGCGGGGAGTGTATTATTTGTTCTCAGCTTCAGGGGGATTGTCTTTGCGATTGTTTAAATTGGAAGGGAGTATGTATTTACCATGAATTTATTAATAATGGTTCAAAGGCAAAGGAAGGCAGAAGGACCTACAATTGTTTAGTTGTTAAAAAGGAAGTATTAGAAGAGGATATTGTAGTAATTAAGTTTGAAGTTCCACATAAATTAGCTATTGATTTAGTTAAGCCTGGAAGCTTTATTTTCATTAGAACTAGTGAAAATATATATTATGATGTTCCTATTTCAATTTTAGAGTCAGATATTAATGAGAATATAGTATCAATAATGATCGAAATTAGAGGAATAAAGACAAAGCAATTATTAAGTATAAATGAAGGTGAAGAAATCACTATAAGAGGTGCTTATTGGAATGGTGTATTTGGAATTAGCAATCTTAATAAGCAAAAAGACAAAAATGTTTTAGTATTAGCTAGAGGGATTGGTATGGCACCAATGATGCCAGTAATTAGAAAATTATCTTTTAGTAATAATAAAATAATTTTGTTATTAGATAAGGAACCTTATAAAGAAATTTATGTAAAAGAATATCTAGAGAATTATAATGTAGAATTAAAAGAAGTATCACTTTTAGATAAGGGTAAATTAAGTGATGAGGCAAAAGTGATTGTTAAAAAATTAATAGATGATAATGATATAAATTACATCCATATAGCAGGAGCTGATATATTAACTGTAAATACTATAGATTACTTAAATGAAATAGATAAAAATAAAATTGATTTATCTTGCTGTAATAATACAAAAATGTGTTGTGGAGAAGGTATTTGTGCGCTATGTACAGAGATGCTACAAAAAGGGCAGCAGCTAAACTTATAGTGATAAATTCTTTAAAAAGCGAGGATGTAGAAAGATTTGTGTAAAAGCAAATCTACTACATCCTTTTATGTATTTTTAAGTGGTAGATTTGGAATAATATTCTTATAATTAAAAGGAGGATTCCAAATGAAAGAAATAAAAGTACCA
>NZ_CACRTO010000046.1:0-118127 GCF_902652255.1 Clostridium tertium | reverse complement strand
GCCAGGATCAAACTCTCAATAAAAAGTTTAATCTTTTGCTCAAATTACTTTGAGTCTTAATTTTAAGACTTAAAAGAATTGCTGGTTTATTTTACTTAACTTTATTCTGTTCAATTTTCAAAGACCAATTTCTTTGTCGCCTTCAAGCGACTTCTATATATTATCACCTTGAGTTTTTCTTGTCAATACATTTTTTTGATTTCTTTGACAACCTTCCCTCAAGAACATTGACTATTGTATCACAGCTTTAGTTTAATAAATATAGTTTTGCTTTATTTATTTAAAATTATGTATATATTACTTAATATTTATAGATTTTTCTTTAATTTATACATATTGATACACAAGGATAAGTTTATATTAATTAAATAAATACTTATCTAATATTTGTAAATCATTTTATATAAGCTAGCAATTTTATTGTAATAATATTATAATATACCTAAAATATTTTAAGCATCTATAGCTCAGTTGGATAGAGCGTTGGACTTCGAATCCAGTGGTCGGGGGTTCGAGCCCCTCTAGGTGCACCAAAAAGCTAGAATCTAACCGAGTTTCTAGTTTTTTTGTTTTCTCCATATAATGATCTTAAATCTCTATAATTTTAAATCTTTTATCTTTTTATTATAGATACTACTATTTTTAATATAATTTCTCTATATACCCTCATCCCTTTCTTTTGTAGATGGTTTGCACTTAATGAATTTAGTATTAAAAAGCCATTCTATAAGAAACACTCCAAAACTTTATTTATTATTTTTAATTTCATTATCTAATTCTTTCTTTTTCTTATTTACTTTTTATTCTAACCCTTTAACAGTTTTACCTAATAACTCTACAGGCTTGTTAATCTTTGGATGTTTTAATCTGTAAAAGTAATATTTTTAATTACTATTAGCATGGACGATTCATTATTTACTACACTTCAATGTAGATTAATGAAATTAAACAATCCTGCAAAAGAGAAAAAATGTTATATTTGTTAAACCAACTTAATTGTAATTACAAAGCTAACAAATTTGTATTAACTGATGATGATTATATTGATTTCAGCGTGCCATTCATTTCTACAGATGAAGAGTTTAATCCTGAACTACTTATAGCATTGTCTAATAATATACTGAAAAATTTAGAAGAAGATTATGCTAAAATAATGAGAGTTATTTGGAGCTAAAGTGAGATAAACAAATTTGATTAACACATATAAAGCAGCTAGTCCCTTCAATGCAAATAGGCTATGTTGCTTTTTTCTCTATAAGCAAGTAATGAAAGTTTTTAAAAGATATACAATGATATTTTAAGTTTTTTTCAACAAAGCAAAAAGACTAAGTAAATTTTACTTAGTCTTAATTTATTGGAGCGGGTGATGAGAATCGAACTCACGTAACTTGCTTGGAAGGCAAGGGCTCTACCATTGAGCTACACCCGCATATTATGGAGCGAAAGACGGGACTCGAACCCGCAACATTCACCTTGGCAAGGTGACGCTCTACCATTGAGCCACTTCCGCTTATTTTTTATATTTTTATAATATATATGGTGCAGATGAAGGGAGTCGAACCCCCACGCCAATGGCGCTAGATCCTAAGTCTAGTGCGTCTGCCAATTCCGCCACATCTGCATATATATTATGGTGGCTTACCCGGGAATCGAACCCGGTACACCTTGATTAAAAGTCAAGTGCTCTACCGATTGAGCTAGTAAACCAAAGTTGGCTGGGATAGCAGGATTTGAACCTACGAATACCGCAGTCAAAGTGCGGTGCCTTACCGCTTGGCGATATCCCAGCGTATGGGGTGAACGATGGGACTCGAACCCACGACAACCAGTGCCACAAACTGGCGCTCTACCAACTGAACTACGTTCACCATTAATGGTGCGTGTTAAGAGATTCGAACTCCTGGCCCACGCCTTAGAAGGGCGTTGCTCTATCCAGCTGAGCTAAACACGCATATTACATTAAAATGGAGCGGGTGATGAGAATCGAACTCACGTAACTTGCTTGGAAGGCAAGGGCTCTACCATTGAGCTACACCCGCATATTATGGAGCGAAAGACGGGACTCGAACCCGCAACATTCACCTTGGCAAGGTGACGCTCTACCATTGAGCCACTTCCGCTTATTTTTTATATTTTTATAATATATATGGTGCAGATGAAGGGAGTCGAACCCCCACGCCAATGGCGCTAGATCCTAAGTCTAGTGCGTCTGCCAATTCCGCCACATCTGCATATATATTATGGTGGCTTACCCGGGAATCGAACCCGGTACACCTTGATTAAAAGTCAAGTGCTCTACCGATTGAGCTAGTAAACCAAAGTTGGCTGGGATAGCAGGATTCGAACCTACGAATACCGCAGTCAAAGTGCGGTGCCTTACCGCTTGGCGATATCCCAGCGTATGGGGTGAACGATGGGACTCGAACCCACGACAACCAGTGCCACAAACTGGCGCTCTACCAACTGAACTACGTTCACCATTAATGGTGCGTTATCAGGGGATCGAACCCGGGACACCCTGATTAAGAGTCAGGTGCTCTACCAACTGAGCTAATAACGCATATATGGTGCGTGTTAAGAGATTCGAACTCCTGGCCCACGCCTTAGAAGGGCGTTGCTCTATCCAGCTGAGCTAAACACGCGTAATAACCATTAATTTATTATGTTTAATGGAGCGGGTGATGAGAATCGAACTCACGTAACTTGCTTGGAAGGCAAGGGCTCTACCATTGAGCTACACCCGCATATTAAGTTTTAAATGGTCGGGGTGACAGGGATTGAACCTGCGACCTCATGGTCCCAAACCACGCGCGCTCCCATCTGCGCCACACCCCGAGATTATGGTGCGTGTTAAGAGATTCGAACTCCTGGCCCACGCCTTAGAAGGGCGTTGCTCTATCCAGCTGAGCTAAACACGCATATTCTCGTAAAGAACATAAATTATTTTATATCATTACCGCTTAAATGTCAACATTTTTTTAAACCCTTTTTTGGAGCGGGTGATGAGAATCGAACTCACGTAACTTGCTTGGAAGGCAAGGGCTCTACCATTGAGCTACACCCGCATATAAGGATTTAATTGGTCGGGGTGACAGGGATTGAACCTGCGACCTCATGGTCCCAAACCACGCGCGCTCCCATCTGCGCCACACCCCGAAACACTAACATCTCTCAGCGACAATGTTTATTCTACAATAGGAATGCGAATCCGTCAATATATTTTTTTAAAATACTTGCCATAAATTTAATGCCATATTATAGCAAAAATATATTGATGGATTGCAACCACAGTTAACTTCTTATATTAGACTATTTCCTTCAAATATACATAAGGCCTCTTACCTTCAGTTAACTCTATAAATCCCATAGTTTTTTTAGCTCCACCATAAGGCAAAGTTACACTTCCAGGATTCATTAATATCATATTATCCTGATTAGCTACCATAGCTTTATGAGAATGTCCAAAAAGCACTATATCAGCTTCTGATTCTTTTCCTTTATAAAAAATAGTATTATACTCACTTTTTACATTATACATATGCCCATGGGTAACAAATATTTTAGTACCTATAATATCTAAAAGTCTCTCTTTAGGATATTTATTACTAATATCACAGTTTCCTCTAACAGCATATATTTCACCCTTAAAATCTTGTTCTAATAACTTCGTATCTTCTGCCCCATCCCCACAATGAATTAATACATCTACATCACAAAGATATTTCTTTACTAGTTTTATGGATGAGGCATCATAATGAGAATCACTTATTACAGCTATTTTCATCATTGCCTCCTATATTAAACTTTCTAATATTCTAACAGCCTTTTGTAGAGCTATTCCTCTATGAGATATTTTATTTTTTTCTTCCATACTCATTTCTGCAAAGCTCTTATTAAATGGTTCATATAAGAATAAAGGATCATAACCAAACCCACTATCTCCTGATTCTTTTTCTAATATGATTCCTTCTACATGTCCCTTTACATTAAAGTATTCATTTTTGTCATTTATTAAAGCTAGCTCACATACAAATCTAGCTTTTCTATCATCTTTTTTTACTCCACTTAGCTTATTAAGAAGCTTCTCATTATTTTTCTTATCATTTCCATGCTCACCTGCATATCTAGCTGAAAAAACCCCAGGTTCTCCATTTAAATAATCTACTTCTAATCCAGAGTCATCAGACATAACAATAAAATCTGTTTCCCCTCTTTTAATAAGCTCTTTATAAATTTCTACGCTTTTCTTTTTGGCATTTTCTTCAAAAGTTAAACCATCTTCTACTACATCTATATCTATTCCCATATCCTTTAGAGAAAATACTTCAATAGGAAACTTCTCTAATAGCTTTTTTATTTCTACTATTTTTCCTTTGTTATTGCTTGCTAATACTAACCTCTTCATATTTAATTTCCCCCAGTGCCTATCCATAATGCATCCATTTTTAATGCATCCTTCTGCAATTGTGTCATTTGCTTAATTCCCTTTTGAGCTAAATCTAATAGTTCATTTAATTCATCTCTATTAAAAGGTGCTTCTTCGCCAGTACCTTGTATCTCTATAAATTCACCTTCATCAGTAGCTATAATATTCATATCTACCTTTGCCTTAGAGTCTTCTTCGTAACAAAGATCTAATATTTTCTCACCATTTAAAACTCCAACACTTGTTGCACTAACAAATTTTCTAATAGGATATACATTAAAAGGCTTCTCTTTGTGAAGTTTATTTACTGCATCTACTAATGCAACAAAAGCTCCTGTTATAGATGTAGTTCTAGTTCCTCCATCTGCTTGTATAACATCACAATCTATCCAAATTGTTCTTTCTCCTAAAGCTTTTAAATCCATAACAGACCTTAAAGCTCTACCTATTAACCTCTGGATTTCCATAGTTCTTCCGTCTATTTTAAGTTTAGCAATATCCCTAACTTTTCTAGTGCCAGTTGATCTAGGAAGCATATTATACTCCGCTGTGATCCATCCTTCTCCTTGCCCTTTTAGAAAAGGAGGTACTTTATCTTCAATAGAAGCTGTACATATTACCTTAGTATCCCCAACTTCTATCAAAACAGATCCTTCTGCGTATTTTGTGTATCCTCTAGTTATCTTAGTACTTCTTACTTGGTCGTTTTTTCTTCCATCTATTCTCATAATCCAGCCTCCACTCTTAATATTATTAAAAATTATGCACTATTTTAACATTAAACTCATATTATTAATATAAGGATTAATGAAGAGGTGACAATTTTGCGATATATTGGACCATATTTTAGAATGAACAAATTATCTTGTAAAGAAATTAATGGCCAACTTTTCCACTTATCAAAAGAAGCCATTAGAACCTTGGTTCTAGAATCAAAATGTGGATTAGTAGATTCTATAAAAAATTATAAAAAACTATCATCCACCATTGATATTACCACATCCAGTAATTTTTCTCCACTACTATGTATATATAGAAAATCGTCTCCTAACTATATTCATAGTAAAAATTATAATGGTTTTGATGAAGAATCTTTCAAAAAAGATATTTCACCTATAACAAATGCTTTACTGACTACTAGTGTACTTAATTTATCTAATTATTATTCTCGTTTTTACGGTGTAGATGAGAAATTATATTCATACTCAAAAGCTTATAAAACTTTGGCTAGAAATCAGCTAGAATTTTACTCTGAAAACTTAAGAAGTAATGAGGGAGTTTTTATTGAAAAAAGAAATCTATCTGAAAATAATTATAAAGGCTTTAATTTAGTTGATAAAAACAATAAGTTTAAATTTTCTGATCAGGCTTTTATGATGGTAGCTTATAATTTATATTCAATATTATATGAAGAAGATGATATATCTGAGGATTATAAAAAATTCTCGTTAGAGATATTACAAACTCTTATAGAATTTAAAGAGAAAATTTATGAATCTTCTTTTGAGGAAGTCTGTAAGATTCTTTTTGCTATTAATATATTTTATAGTAATTCAAAAAATAAAGATGCACAGATACTAATAATAGATCTAACTGATTTTTTAATTAATAAATTTGATGAGAAAGATTATTATGTTGAATCTTTAGATTATACATCCCTTTTTTCAATTAACTTGATACTATCTTATAAAAATACTAATATCTTTACATTTAAGGATAAATCTAAGGAAATAAATAATAAGTTATCTTCCTTATATGATGATGAAAAAGAAGTTTTCCTTAAGCTTTCTAGTAAAAAAGAATTAAAATATTCATGCTTTGATATAGCATTTTACTTTTTAGCAATTTATACTTACTCAAAAGAAGATAATAGAGAGAATGAATATAAGACTATGATATCTTCATTATATAAAAAATATTTTATAAACTCAGGCTTGATTACTTCTTGGCCTGATGCTCCAACTTTAGATGAAGCAGAAAGATACAGAGGCCTAACCTTCAGTTCTTCTGATATGCTTGATGAAGGGTTCTTTAGAACTACCACTACTCCAACACCATCTAGCTTAGGTGTTGCCCCTATATTTAGAAGAAATATATCTTATTCTAAAAAGAAGAATACTTTTTCTAATTCAAGTTCTTCTTTTGATAGCTTCAAAAATTTATTTATATATCAATTGATAATTTTTCTATTTAGAGATGATTTTCTAAAAGAAGTTAGCTTAATTAAATTAGAAGCTCAACTAAGGAATACAGATGATCTTGAAATAGATGAGTCTAATATAAATATTGAATCTATAGCAAAAGAAGAAAGTAAGTTAGAAGAAGAAATATCTTCTAATATAGATATTTCTATATTAGAAGATGACTTAAAATCATAAAGATTGAGTATAAACTCAATCTTTATCATTTTCTATTTTACTAAAGTCAATATTCCCGTTTCCATCTAAATTTATATTTCTAAATTTATTATTAACAGCAATATTATCATTATAAAACATTATCGGTAATATCTTATAATTATTAAAGAGCTCATCTTCAATCTTTAAAAAACTTTCAATTCTCTCTCCTTCAGTTTTTAAATTCATAAACTCTTCTTTATTTGAAGAATCTAGAAATTTAATTATATCATTATATATTGATACTTCATCAGATAATGTTAAGCTTCCACTAATTAATGCCATATCATAATAATTTTCTTTATCTATATTCTCTAAGTCTGATAAATTTACTAAATCATAAATTAAGTATATATCAGAGTTATTTTCAAACCATTTCACTAAATACTCACATATTTCTTTATTTTCGCTGCTTTCTTCGGCTATAAGATGGATAACTTCTGGTTTCTTCCATTCACCTTCCCCCACACTCATTACTTTTCTAGCCTGTAATTTTGATAAATCTTCTTTATCTGTTCTAAAATAGCTTCCCTCAGCCAGCTCTACATATAAACTATTATCTAATTGATAATTTTCAAAAGCTTCATTAAAAAGCCTATATATTTCCTTTCTTCCTTCTAACTGAAGCCTATCATCCTTCGGATTGAAGGCAAGATACATCGCCTTGTTAGCCTTTAAATTTATTAACCTTTCTTCATTGTTTAATCTATCGAGCTGACTCTTAGGCGGATTTATAACTATATCTCTATCCCCTATTTCAAAAGCTGCCATAGCGACCTCTTCACCCTCATCAATTATCACTTTAATATTATTAACAATATTTAAGTTTATGTAATCATTCTTCTCAAGGTCAATTTCTGATAATGACATACCAGCAATAGTATAATTACCTGAATATATTAATGAGCTATAATTATTATTTATATCTTCCCATAACAAAACATTCTTTCTTATTCTATACTGAGGCATAGTAAGTTCTTCAATGAATTTATCATCTTTAGAATTTAATCTAAAAACTATATTATTTTCGCCATAACTAATTCCAACATCCTTTAAGAAAGAACCAGTTCCTCCCCTATATGTTTTAGCTCCATATACATTGAGTAAAGCTGGAATGTTTTCCTCTTCTTCTTCAGTTAATATCTCCCTAAAAAAAGTTGCTATATCTAAAGGAGTAATTTTACTTCCATCACTCCAATATATATCTTCACGTAATTTAAAATCATATTCTAACCCATCATCTTTAACTTCTACACTTTCAGATAATGATGGTTCTATTTCATTATTAGAATTTAACTCAACAAGACCTCTGCTAGTTGCATTAACTATATCTTGCATCCTCTTATCTAAGTTTCCAACGGACTTTAGATTGTATTTTATTTCTGGTATAGAGTACACAAACTCCTTACCACCTTCTTTTTTCTGTGGTTCTACAACATCTATAAATACTATTAAAAATAGAATTAAGCATAATGCTAATACTATAGTAGTTATAATTTTCTTCATAATATGCTTCTCCTTATATTTAATATCCTCTAAAATTATATCCATATAGATAAATTAGTAATCACTCTAGATAAAAATATTGACTTTTTAAATTTATACTAAATAATTGTTTTTCTATGCTATAATATTTTTATATAGTGTTTGGGAGGATGGTTTTATGGATTTAGCAGTTAAAATTTTTCAAATAATTTTTTATAGCATTGGCGCTTTATTTATGCTGACATTTGCTATTATAGGAATATGGTCTTTTATAATTTTTTATAAATACTATAAGACTAAGAGAATAGAAAATTATCTTTTAGAAAAGATCTATCAAGCTATAAATCAAATTACATATAAAAATAATAATTCTCTTATGGAAAACACTGATGAAGATTTACTTAGCTTAGATGATTTGATAGATGAAAATACAGATAATGAAAAATAAATAATTAAGGTTGCAATTTTTTCCAAATTGTTAATAAAAAAAGAAAACTCATACAAGAGTTTTCTTTTTTTATTATTAATTATTAGATTTTTTGAATTTTGTACTTACCTTAAATAAATCTCCATCTATTTCTATATTAAATACCCCACCTTGTAATTCTACTATGCTTTTTGCAATGGAAAGACCTAATCCTGATCCTTCAGTAGTTCTTGATTGATCTCCTCTTTTAAATCTTTCAACTATTTCTTCTGATGTAAAGTCAATTTGATATGCTGAAATATTTTTCATTACAACAGTAACATATTTTTCATCATCTACTACTTCAATATAAACTCTTGAGTTTTTCATTGAATACTTAATTATATTATTTACTAAATTTTCATAAACCCTATAAGTTTTTCTACCATCTAAGTATAAAATCACTTTATCTTCAGGCCATTTAGTTACTATATTTAAATTAGCTTTTGAAATTTTCTCTTCTAATTCACCTAATACTTGTCTTAATAGAGCTGTTATATTTAAGTCTTCTTTTTGAAAATTCATATTTCCAGAAGCTGCTTTTGAAGCTTCAAATAAATCTTCTATTAATACCTTTAGTCTCTTCGCCTTAGTATCTAAAACTTCTATATATCTAGCTTTCTTTTCATCACTTACATCATCCTTAAGTAAATTAATATAATTAATTATTGAAGTTAAAGGGGTCTTTAAATCATGAGAAACATTAGTAATTAACTCACTCTTCATCTTCTCACTAACAACCGCCTTATCTATAGCATCTTTTAATCCATCCTCTATTGTAATAAGATTATTTTCTATGCTTTTTAACATTACAGTCTTACTTTCATTTTTATTATCGTAATTCCCCTTAGATATTTCAAATGTTTTTGAATCAAGCTTACTTATATCAAAGATAAGCACTATAAAAATAATCACTGTCATTATTATATAGAAGGCTAGAAATGTGCCAGCAACAATCGTGAGCATAGTATACCAATACATATACTTATATACCCATAATGAAATCAACGCAAGTATAGACATTATAATAATAAAGGAAATTTTAAATTTATTACTCTTTATAAAATTAGTAATTTTAGCATTATTTTTTATAAAATTGTATAAATTAAATATAGAAACTTGACCTAATTTCCTTTTCCCTTCTAAGATTAAGATTACATCCTTAATTAAGTATAAATCTAATACTATTAATGGTACTGCATATATAACACCACTTACACTATATTCTTCAAAACTAAAGTAAGGAATTATATTAAAGATTATTTTTTTGATATGACTTATACTATATATAAAAATTATTGCTCTAATATCTATCGGTACTTTAATATATAATTTCTCTATTATAGTCATTTCATTATCTTTTCTCTTTTTATAAAGAATAAATACTATAGCTAATATAAGAATTCCATATACTGATGATTTAGCTATATTTTTGTAAATAGATTTAATATTCATTTCCCTATAAGACCATATCTCATATAAGTGATCTCCTTGAACTGGATTTTTAGGCATCCTATAGAACCTTAGTATTTCTTTATCATTACTACTTAATGCAGTATATAAATTCTCTAAGCCATCTGAATAAAGATCTTTATTTCCAATTGGTTTTTCATTTGGAAAATATACATAATAGTAATTTTCATCATTAATAAAGGATTTATTATTTATTATATCTTCAATATTATAATCTTTAATATTAGTTACTATATTCCCTTCACTATCCTTAAAGAAAAATTCTAAATTAATATAAGTACTTAAAAAGCTTTTAAATCTATTTTTAACCTCTTCAAAATTTTCATCTACATAACTTTCACTACTTAATATTATTTTTTTTGCCTCTTCTACTTGTTTATTTATTTCTTCTTCTGATAAGTTTTCTTCTTTTCCTCTTTCTCTTATACTTTTTTCAGCCTCTTTAATATTTTCCTCTTGATTCTTCTTATATTCTTCTACTTGCTTATTATAGACATCTTCTTTTATATTTCCATCTATATCCTTATAGTTATCAGCATATTCAGTAAAGTAAACATCTGCATACTGTATATCCTTTATCAAGTAACTATCATTTAAATAATTGTTACTGAAATCTCTTTCTAACCTACTATACTCAGTTAAAGTGTTTTTCAATGAAATAGCAAAACATATAACTAAAGTAACTAAAGCTATTATCCCCAAATCTTTGATAATCTTATTTTTTGTCGACTTTGTATCCAATTCCCCACACCACCTTTAAATATTGAGGATTTCTAGGATCTACTTCTATCTTCTCCCTTATCCTCCTAATATGGACAGTTACTGTATCTACATTATAAGGTGCTTCGTTCCAAACTCTTTCATAAATCTCTTCTATCGAAAATACCCTACCTAGATTATTCATTAATAAGCTTAATATCTTAAATTCTAATGGAGTTAATTTAACTTCTTTGTTATCTACAGTTACACTTTTACTTTCCTTATCTAACTCTAAAGCTCCTACTGTAATTATGTTGTCATTATTATTTAAGCTGTTTAATGATGAAAATCTAGTATATCTTCTAATTTGAGAATTTACCCTAGCAATAAGTTCTAAAGGATTAAAAGGCTTTGTTAAATAATCGTCTGCCCCTAAATTTAGTCCTAGTATAATATCAGAGTCCTCAGACTTAGCTGATAACATTATTATCGGTATTTCCTTTTCCTTTCTTATTTCCATAGTTGCTCTAGTTCCATTAAGATTAGGCATCATTATATCCATAATTACTAAATGAATATCTTCCTTTCTTATAGTATCTAGCGCTTCCATTCCATCATAAGCTACAAATACCTTATATCCTTCATTTAAAAGATATATCTCTATTGCTTCAGTTATTTCCTTATCATCATCTACCACTAAGATATTGTACTTATTCATATATCCTCCCCTATTAACTGTAGTATTTAAATGTAGTTTAAGTAACTTCCTATACTGATGATATTAAATTAAATAAGTTACAAAGTTTCTATCAAAATTCTTAAGGAATTCTTAAAAAATCATATTGTAATATCTATCTATAGAATTTTTAAACTCTAGAATATCAAAATACCTTCCAAATCTTAATACTTCTTTACCCTCTACAAATAAAATTAATATTGGCAACGTAAAAACATCATATTTTGCTGCTATTTCCTTATTTTCAACTGCATTAATTTCTAAGAAATTAATCTTTTCATAATCTTTAATAAGTCTCTTAACTTTATCTCTAATAACATCACATGCTCCACAAATAGATCCGCTAAAGTAAACTATACTTATTAAATTATCACTTACATATTTTTCTACATCCATCTCTGAATTTCCTCCAAATAAATAATCTATGTCTCAATTAATAACCTACATATATAATCTTATAAAATTACAGATTAAAATATTTTTATTAAATTATCTTCATCGAAATCATAGTTCTTTAAATTCTATATAAGTTATTAAGATACCTATCTATCTTAAATATTTCTAACTCAAAAAGCAATTTTATATAAAGTAGATTTTTTCTTAAAACTTATATACTTATTTTATTATAACATTTTTAGTATTTATTAATAAATTTCCTTCCAATTGTAAATAATAATAAAGGAGGTGTATTTTATGAAGAAAAAATATTCAATACTTTTATTAGCAACTTTATCTATAATAACATTCATCACATTAATTCCTAATATATCTGCAAAGAGTAGTAAATTAAGCGATTCACAATTTGAGCTTAAGCCATTACCTTATGCTTATGACGCTCTTGAACCATACATAGATAAGGAAACAATGATGCTTCATCATGATAAGCATGAAAAAGCATATTTGGATAATCTTAATAAAGCTATTTCTAAGTATCCAGAACTATATAAAATGGGTATAGAAGGAATGCTAAAAAATCTAAATTCAGTACCTGAAGATATAAGAGAAACTGTTAAAAACAACGCTGGTGGTGTGTATAACCACGAATTTTTCTGGTCTATAATGTCGCCTGAGAAAAACCAAGCTCCATCAGGAGAATTATTAAAGGCCATAAACAGAGATTTTCAATCCTTTGATAATTTCAAAACTAAATTGAAAGATGCTGCTTTAGGAAGATTTGGCTCAGGCTGGGCTTTTCTTGTTAAAGATAAAGATGGAAAATTATCTATCATATCTACAGCTAATCAAGATTCACCTATTTCTAAAGGCTTAACCCCTATTATTGGTATAGATGTATGGGAACATGCTTACTATCTAAAATATCAAAATAGAAGAGGGGATTATATAGATAATTGGTGGAATGTAGTTAATTGGAAACAAGCAGAAAAAAATTATTCAGATAAAAAGTAATTTAAAAGCTTACTTTTTATATTGAAAATTAAAATAAAAAACTCCTTTTGGAGTTTTTTATTTTAAAGTATTTCAGGTAATCCTAACAGAATTACATTAATAGTTTTAAATTATCATTTTTTAAATACCATGTCTTAATTAAATATAAGTATTTATCTTACCTTTACTACAGATAATCTATGAAGCGCTCTTGTACTCATAATATACTTAATTAAATTATCAGTATTCTCATCAAAATCTACTATAATAACTCCATCAAATTCTAATCCCTTTGCATAATAAGAAGGAACCATAACTTTTCCACCTTTATACACTATTTCAGATTTATTAAATGCTAGTATATTAGTATATTTTTTAATTTCAGGAGCTATTTTATTTAACTCTTCCTTATCCTTTGTAATAACAGCTATATTTTCGTACTTTTCTTCTTGATAATCTTCTAATAAGTTTAATATAACATCTACTAACTCATCCATATTATCTTTTGGAACTGTAGTTTCTAACACATCAAACTCACCTTTTCTTACAAATGGAACTACTGCATCTTCGTCTAATAACTTACTTGCATACTCCATTATTTGATACGTAGATCTATAGCTCTTCTTTAATTCAAATAGTTCAAAGAATCCACCAAAGATTTCTTTAAGTCTAAGCATAGCAGGTACTTCTTCTGCCTTTACTAATCTTTGATTTGAATCTCCAACAATAGTATAACTTCTACATCCAGTAAGTTCTTTTATAACCATGAATTGAAGCATATTATAATCTTGTGCTTCATCAATAACTACGTGTTTTATTTCGTAACTAGACTTCTTGCCATCAAGCTTAATCATTAGATATAATATACCAGCTAGATCTAAATATGATAGTTTTTCAATATTTAAAATTTCCTTATAAATATCAACAATAGACTCATTTTCTATCCACTCTTCTATTTCAGACTTAACTTTCATTACTTCTCTTACAACATCTCTTATAGCAAGTCTTCTTCTAAATTCAATATTATTTTCTTCAATTTGAAGCTCTTCAGGAGATAAGGCTTCTCTTTCCTCTTTTGCTTTTAAGTTTATTAGCCTTACAGCCTCATCTCTTTTATCTTTTATCTTAGAAACTAATATTCTTTTTACCTTTTGACTTCTTCTAAAGATAGGCATGTATTTATAATGCTTATTAAATAATTCTTCAACTTCTTCTTTAGATACAACTTCTTCATCTAAGAAATTAACAGATCTTAATTTGAAATATCCCTCTTCTATTTCGTTTGCTTTATTATCTAAGAAATCTATAAATTCTTTAGAAGATTTATATTTAATTTCATCTATTATTTTATTGTTTCCTTTTAACACCTCTTCTAAATAAGATGTAATGTCGGAAACTTCTTCTTCTAAATTAATTTCTTTATAAGCAAAAGATAAGAATGTTTCATTCTTAACAGCCGTTTCTCCTAAGTTAGGTAAAACTTCAGAAATATAATCCATAAAAATATCGTTAGGTCCTAAGATTAAAACTTTATCTGTTAACTGTTTTCTATAATTATATAAAAGGTATGCAACTCTATGAAGAGCAATAGTTGTTTTCCCTGAACCTGCTACTCCATTAACAACTACAGCTTTACTTCTATCAGCTCTTATTATTTCATCTTGTTCTTTTTGAATAGTATTAACTATATCTTTTAGCTTTTCTCCTGAGTTAGATGATAATACCATTTGTAATATTTCATCCTGAATATTAATATCTGAATCAAAGAAACCTTCAAGCTTAGCCTTCTTTACGATAAGCTGTCTTCTTCCTATTATATCTACAGGTATTTCTCCATTCGGTGTTGTATAAGAAGTTTCTCCTACCATTCCCTTATAAAATAATGATGCTACTGGAGCTCTCCAATCCACTATCACTGGATCATAGCTACCTTCTGGTGTTAATCCATATCTACCTATATATAGACTTTCAGCTATATCATCATCAACAAAATTAACTTTTCCAAAGTAAGGTGATTCTTTAAGTTTAACGAACTCACCTAGCTTTCTATCTATAGTTTTATAACTTTCTTCCTTTATATATCTTTCATGATCAAAATATTCTACAAGTTTATCTTCATCATCTCTATATTCCTCAATATATTTTTTTCTATAATCTAATATATAATCAGCTATAGCTTTTCTTTTTTCTATATAATTTAAAGTTTCCTGATTTAGTATATCTAAAGTCTTCTCTAAATTTTCTTCTTCCATCAATAATTCAATTCTATCCAAGGTAACTCCCCCTTAACATTTACTAAAGAAAGAGTGTAACAAAACTCTGTACACTCTCTCTTAGTATTGACTGACTTTTAAATTTTAAACTTTTATAGTCTATGTTTTGATTAATTCTATATAAGTCTCTTAATCAATAGTATTACTTAAACACTATTAATAAAATATAATTTAATTAACTGTAAAATATTTACTCTAACTTATATATCTTCAGAATTAGAGTCATTACTCTTATATTCTATACTCTCTTCATTAGCGTTTATATTTTCAACATTATTATTTTCTTCTATATCAACATCAATAATAATATTTTCCTTATTAGATTTATCTGATTCTACTTTCTTTCTTTTTTTCAATTTAAGCTCTGGATATTTTTCAAATACAAATTCCATGAACTCATCACCAAATATTGTTTCTTTTTCTAATAAGTATTCAGAAATCTTATCTAATAAATCTCTATTATCTCTTAAAAGCTTTCTAGTATTTTCATGACAAGTTCTAATGATTCCTAGTACTTCTTCATCTATTAATGTAGAAGTCTGATCACTACATTCTCTAACAGCTCTACCATCTAGATATCTATTTTGTACTGATTCTAAAGCCATCATATCAAACTTATCTGTCATACCATATACTGTTACCATACTTCTTGCAGTCTTAGTAGCTCTTTCTATATCGTTAGATGCCCCAGTTGAAACTAAGTTGAATACTTCTTCCTCTGCTGATCTTCCCCCTAACATAACCATTATTTGATTAGTTAGCTCTTCTCTAGATACTAAGTACTTTTCTTCTTCTGGAAGCTGCATTGTATAACCTAACGCTCCCATAGTTCTTGGAACAATAGTTATCTTATGAACAGGATCAGTATTATCTAAAAGAGCTGCTACAAGAGCATGCCCAACTTCATGGAAGGCAACTATTCTCTTCTCTAAAGGAGATAGAATTCTGTCCTTCTTTTCTTTACCTGCTATTATTACTTCAACAGCTTCTCTTAGGTCTTCTTGCATTACATATTCTCTACCATTTTTAACAGCAGCTAATGCACCTTCATTAACTATGTTAGCTAAGTCTGCTCCCACAGCTCCTGGAGTACTCTTTGCAATTTCTTCAAGATCTACATCATCACCAAGCTTTACTCCCTTAGAATGTACTTTCAGTATATCTACTCTTCCCTTTAAGTCTGGTCTATCAACTATTACCCTTCTATCAAATCTACCTGGTCTTAATAATGCTTTATCTAATATTTCAGGTCTATTAGTAGCTGCTAATACTACTATAGCCTTTGTAGAATCAAAACCATCCATTTGAGTTAATAATTGATTTAAAGTTTGTTCTCTTTCATCATTAGTTTGAATCTGAGAATCTCTACTTTTACCTATAGAGTCTACTTCGTCTATAAATATTATACAAGGAGCATTCTTTTCTGCTTCTTGGAATAAGTCTCTTACTTTTGCAGCTCCCATTCCAGCAAACATTTCAACAAAGTTTGAACCTGAAATTGATAAAAATGGTACATTTGCTTCACCTGCAACCGCTTTTGCAAGTAATGTTTTCCCTGTTCCTGGAGGTCCAACTAATAAGGCTCCCTTAGGCAACTTTGCTCCTATATCTATGTATTTTTCTGCGTGATTTAAATAATCTATTATCTCTTTTAATGATTCTTTAGCCTCATCTTGACCTGCAACATCATTAAATGTAATTTTTATATCATTTTCTCTATATACTTTGGCATTACTTTTCCCCATGCCCATCATAGGTCCGCCCATACCCATTTTCTTACCTAGTCTTCCGAATAAAAATCTAAATATACTAAATAATATTAAAGGCATGATAACCCAATTAAATATAAATTCAGACATAAAGTTATTTTGAACCGCTTCAGCTTTATACTCTACACCTGCTTCATTTAATAAATTTATTAAATTAGGGTCATCTACATTACCTGTATATAATATCTTTCTACCAGATGCATTTTCCTCATTTTCTTTAGGTAAAATCTTTATTTCTCCTGATGATATGATAACACTTTCTACTTGTTTTTCTTCTATCATAGAAAGAAACTTATTATATGTTATTTCTTCAGTAGTCATAAAACTTTTGGCAGATGTAAATGCATATAAAAATAAAAATGCTAAAATTATATACCATATACTATTCTGTTTTTTTCCATTATTGTTGTTTTCTTCGGTATTTTTATTATCCATATTTCTTCCTTTCTATATCAATCTACTTTACACTTCCTATTTCATCAAAAGGAAATACTTTAATTTGAGCCTTTCCACTTATATCGTCACCATCAATATAAGGATTAATCCAATACCTTGAATCTTTTGACCAAAGTCTATTATCTCCTAAGAAGAAATACTTTCCTTCTGGAACTTCATATTCTCCACTAAAATTATCAGATGCTCCAATATAATCTTCTTTTAAAACTTCTCCATTTACTGAAACTATTCCGTTTTCAATCTTTATTTTATCTCCTGGTAAGCCTATTAATCTCTTTATTAAATCTGCTTGAAGCTCTTCTGAATAAAATACTACAATATCTCCTCTTTTTAACTTATCCAAATTATAAACTCTTGTTACAAATAATCTATCATCAACGTTTAATGTAGGTACCATAGATTCTGATGGAATTATTACTTTAAACAATAAGAACTTATTTATAAGAAAAGCTATTATAATTGCAGAAATTATTGGAATTCCCCATTCACTAATAAAGCTTTTTTTAGTAACCTCTTCCTTTTCATCAATTTCCATTAATCTTCCCATAATCCTTTCAATAAATTATTTATTTCTTCACTTCTTATTCTAGTTGCTTCTTCATCTATAAAGTATAGGGAATCCTTTTTATAAAGAACACTGCCCTCTTTTAAATTTCCTCTTATATTAGTAATTTCTACGTTAATTATATTACCTTCTTTATCCTCTAATATTGCATTGTTACCTTCTATTCTATCTACTATGTAAAACATTTCTTTCATCGTAGTACTAAATATCACCTCTCTTTTTTAGCTTATATTATAGTATATCATATTTATAGCAATTTTAAATAGAATAATAATTAAAATACATCAGACATAACTCGAAATTTATAAACAAAAAAGAGTTGTTATAAAACAACAACCCTTCAGGAATTAAGAATGAAAAATTGAAAATGAAAAACTGAGGAAGTAATTTTTTCAAAAACTCCATAGGAATTTTTTCATTCATTCTACATTATACATTTTAAACTTCATCTTTTACTAAATCCTCGTAACTTTGTCTCTTTGCTACTATTCTTGCTTCACTATTTCTAACAAATACTACAGCTGGTCTTAATATTCTATTATATCCACTTGCCATTGAGAATCCATAAGCTCCTGTAGATAAAACGGCTAAAATATCTCCACTCTCTGCTTTTTGAATTTCTATATCATTAATCAGTATATCACCAGATTCACAACACTTACCTGCTATAGTAACCTTATCGTTAGCAGGAGAGTTTGCCTTATTCGCTATAAATGCTTCATATTTTGCACCATAAAGGGCAGGTCTTATATTATCAGTCATACCACCATCTACAGCTACGTATTTTCTTATTTCCGGTATTTCCTTGATAGAACCTACTGTATATAATGTAGTTCCTGCATTTGCTACTATAGATCTACCTGGTTCTATAGTTAATATAGGTCTTTTTAGTCCTAACTCATTACATACTTCATCAACTCTATCTAATATAACATTACAATACTCTTCAATTGATTTAGGTTTATCTCCTTCAGAATAATATATTCCAAAACCTCCTCCTAAATCTAATTCCTCTATTAAATGTCCTGTTTCTTGCTTTATTTCATTTATAAATTTTAACATAACTTCTGCGGCGTCTCTAAAAGGTGTAGTTTCAAATATTTGAGAGCCGATATGACAGTGCAATCCAACTAAATTAACATTTTCTAATAATAGCCCTTGCTTTACCGCATCTAAAATTATGTTTCCAACAGGCGCAAAGCCAAATTTGGAATCTATTTGACCGGTCTTAATATAATCATGAGTATGGGCTTCTATTCCAGGTGTTAATCTTAAATATATATCTTGTTTTTTATTATATTTTTCTGCTATCTCATTTATTTTAGACATTTCCCACGAATTATCTACAATAAATCTTCCTACCCCTAATTTTATGCCTAAATCTATTTCATCTATTGTTTTGTTGTTCCCATGAAAATATATCTTTTCCATAGGGAAATCAGCCTTATATGCAGTATATAATTCCCCACCTGAAACTACATCTAAATATAGACCTTCTCTATCAATAAGTTTACACATTTCTACAGTTAAAAAAGCTTTTCCTGCAAATGCAACTCTATTATTCTCTTCTTTTGCTCTAAATGCATTTATATAGCCCCTACAATTATCTAATAAAAGCTGTTCATCCATAACATATAACGGAGTCCCATATTGTTCCGCAAGGCTAGTCGCCTTAATTCCTCCAATATATAAGTCACTTCCTTCTATCTTGCTCGCCCCAAATAACTTCATAAAACAACCTCCAAATATTTTATATTTATACATAAGTTGTTAAGATAACTTCATACTATTAAATACTTTTAACGCTAAATATAACTTAATAAAGTGTAGAATCTTATTGCAACTTATATAATAAAACCACTATGGAATTCCATAGTGGTTATTTTAACTTAACAGTTTATTTATATATATATTATTATACACTTTTTTTCAGAATTATTCTATAATTTTAAAAATTTATTTTCTAATTTTCGCCTCTATATTTATCCATTAAATCTCCCATAATATCTCCAGATAGTGGTGGGGTATAAGTAATAGCATTAGCTCCTGCTTCAATAGTTCTCATTATGCTTTCTTCAGTAGGACCTCCAGTTGCAATAATAGGGAAAGTAGGAAACTCTTCTCTTATCTTTCTTACAATTGCTGGTGTATGTTTACCTCCTGATACATTTAATATAGTAGCTCCTGCTGCAATTCTATCTGCAATACTTTCACACTCAGATACTATAGTAACTATTACAGGTATATCTATTACTTCTCTAACATTTTCTATTATTTCATTTGATGTAGGTGCATTTACTACCACTCCCATAGCCCCTTTAAACTCTGCATCTAAGGCTAAGTTAACTACTCTTTTCCCTTGAGTGATTCCACCACCTACTCCACAAAAGACTGGTATATCCGCAGCCATTACTAGAGCTTGAGTTATAATGGGTTGAGGAGTAAAAGGATAAACTGCTATAATAGCATCAGCATTTGTATTTTTTATAATTGCAACATCTGTAGTGAATAATAATGACTTAATTCTTTTTCCGAAAATTTTTATTCCGCTACACTCTCTTATGCAAGATGGAACTTCTATTACATGGCTTCTTAATGCGCCCTTTATCTCTGGTACATGTTTGATTTTCTTCCCATCCATATAAAACTCCTCCTATTAGTTTTTATATATTATGCTTTTTTACGTTTAATAATATTATACTACTTTTATATTTCTTTACGGTATACATAACTAGAATATTTTATAAAATAGTAATAATATAATCAATATTTTTTTATAAAAAAATATGTATCTTTCGATTAATAATCTACATAGTTATGTTATTATAAAATTAGAAATTAAAAATTAATATAATTATTTTAATAAAATATCAAAATTGAAAGGATATATACTAATTAATTTCTTATATAACTTTATAAAATACTAAAATTAATTAAAATTATTAGTTTTAATTATAATTCGATTAACTATATAGAATATTTATTACAACATATATCTTTAATTATTATTGAGAGGTGATTTATATAAAAGAGAGGAGATTTTATCCCCCCTATATTGTAATATCTATAATTAATTTATTATTTTTCTTAACTGCTTTTATCTTAGATTCTCCAAGGGAAATTTTATCTGGACTTACAACTATACTTAAAAGCCCAGATATCCTTATTACTGATTATGTTGAACTTGGGGGTATTGGTGCTGCACTAATTAACTCTAGTCTCACAAGTTTCATTCCTATGATAATATTAATTCTTTTAAAAGTTAAACCCACAGGATCTATTATAATGTCACTATGGCTCATAAAAGGATTCGCTTTCTTCGGGAAAAACATTCTAAATATTTGGCCTATTATGATAGGCGTATATTTATATTCAAAATATAAGAAGGAACCTTTTTCAAATTATATATTAGTTGCTCTTCTTTCGACAACACTTGCTCCAACAGTAAGTCAATTTAGTTACACGGGACATTTCCCAAATTATTCAGGAATAATTTTAGGTTATTCCCTTGGCATATTAACTGGCTTTATATTATCACCTATTGCTAGTTATTGTTTTAATGCTCATAGTGGGTACAACCTATATAATGTAGGCTTTGCTGCTGGATTATTTGCCACCTTATTAATGGCAATATTACGTGCTTTAGGTATTGAATTCCCTTCAAGATTAATATGGAATGTAGGTTCAAATCTTGAATTCTCTATCTTATTATTTTCTATATCAATTTTTCTAATTATTATTGGTTCATATAAAAATAAAAATCTAGTTACAGATATGAAAAATATTTTTAAAAGTTCTGGAATTCTCTCTACTGATTTTTATGAAAGTTTTGGTAGAACATCTTACTTCAATATGGGCATATTAGGTTTACTATCCACATCCTTAGTATTAATTATTAATGGTGACTTAAATGGACCAACTATCTCTGGAATTTTCACTATTATCGGATTCGGAGCCTTCGGTAAACACATGCTTAATGTTATCCCAGTTATTATAGGAGCTTTAATTGGAGCCTATATTAATATTAATCCTATAAATTCTCCATCCTTAATATTATCAATACTATTCTCAACAGCTCTTGCTCCTATAGCAGGGAAATTTGGCTGGCTAGCAGGTATATTAGCTGGTGTACTTCATGTAAATATGGTTAGTAATATTGGATACCTTCATGGTGGATTAAACTTATATAATAACGGTCTGGGTGCTGGTTTCGTAGCAATGTTATTAGTACCGATTCTGAAAACCTTTAAACCTCAAAAAATATAAGGAGCTGTCTTATGACAGCTCCTCTATGACTTATTTTTTTGATATTTTATCTAATGCTTTCTTCACTACTTTTGTACCAATAACATCTTCTTTCATTTCTTCTAATGCCTTTGATAGCTTGGTCCATCCCATACCTTCAACTTCACATGACTTTTGAATTTCACCACTAACATATTCAGCCATAAAGGTAATCATTAATATTTCCTTATCTTTTACATAGTCAGATCCAAGATACTCTATATTCGTAATATCTATTCCGGCTTCTTCTTTGACTTCTCTATATACAGCCTCTTCAGCTGTTTCATTAATTCCAACATATCCAGTTAAAAGAACTTTAGAATTTTCATATATATAGCTTTGTTTTAATAATAGAATTTCATCTTCTTTAATTATCGCTACCATAATACATGGTTTAGGTATATCAAAAAACATCATATCATCATGGGAACAATAAGGCACTCCGCCCTCATCCCAGCTATACTTTTCCTCTAGTCTTCTTCCGCATATAGGACAAAATCTACACTTCATAATTCACCTCTCACTTAGCAAAACCTGGCTTAATTACAATATTATATCAACCTTTTTATTAATTTCAATCATATTTTTTTCTACCTTACAGTTATATGCCATTATATCAACATCATTTTCTCTTGCTAATCTTAAAGCTCTTCCGAACTCTGGATCTCTTTCATCATTTGGAGAAAATGTATCTACATTATCTAATTGTACTAAAAAAAGTATCCCAGCGCCATATCCTTCCTTTTTTGCATCTATTAATTCTAGTATATGCCTTGCTCCCCTTTCTGTAGGTGCATCGGGAAACATACAATGACCATTATCCTCTAGGGTTACCCCCTTAACTTCTAAATAATAAATTTCTTTCTCATCCTCAGTGGATAGCTTAAAATCAAATCTACTTTTTCCATAAGTCTTCTCTCTATTTATTTTACTATATTTATGTAAAGTATCAATTTTTTTATTTAATAAAGCTTCATTAACTACCTTATTAGGTATTTGTGAATCTATATTTATTAATATATCCCCTTTCATAGCTGCAATTAAATCATATTTAGTCTTCCTAGTTGGATTCAATTCTTCCCTTAAAAATATCTTAGTTCCTTCCTTTAAAATTTCTCTACATCTACCTGTATTAGGAACGTGTACTACTAGCTCTTCACCATCTAATAACACTTTTGCATTAAACCTATTAGGTCTCTCTATGAATATTCCTTCATAAATTTTCTTATCAAATTCCATAATTTCTCCTTATCTATTAAAAATAATCTAATTATTCAACAATTTTTTTAATTTTATCCACTTGATATAATAAAGTTTTCCACAGGTTAATTCTTAAAACCTATGAATTTTTCGTCATTTACTGTAATATTGTAACATTATCCACACTTTTTATCCACAATCAGTACAAACTGTGCATAACTTTATAAACAACTTTTAAAAGTGTATTTTTATTACTTTCTATATTACATCATATACTAATATTATTCTCCATATATCATCATATTGTTACAAACATATATTCACTCCATATATATTGTGTCAATATTTTTTTTAAAGTTTTCAACAGTTTTTAATAGTTGTCCACATTTTGTGGATAACTTTCCACAATTTTAACATTAATCACTTCTTAATTTTTACTTATCTACACCTTAAAATTTCCTTAAAGGACATATAAATCTATTGTATTGCTAAATAGTATTTTTTATACTTAAATCAACATTACAGTATTATAAACCAATTTATTTTTTAATATAAAGGAGAATTTTTATGAATAAAGAAACCTTTTTAGGAATACTAAAAAACGGTTTAAGTGACTTTCCAGAAGGAGAGCTTATAGATATATTGTTTTATTATAAAGACTACTTTGATCTAGCAAATGAACAGGGAAAAACCTACGATGAAATTATAAATGAATTAGGTGATCCACATGATATTGTTAAAAAATATAGATATAATAAAGAAAATCTTACTTCAAACCAATTAATAATACCAGGTAATATTAATAATGAATCAGGAAGTAATTCAAGAAATAATAATAACTACAATGGAGCAGATAATTATAATATAAACTCCTATAATAGAAAGAAGAAAAGAAATAATTCTAATAATTTTATAGTTACTTTACTTATTATTATTCTTTCTTGTGTGTTGTTTGGTCCCTTTATTATAGGATTAGTAGGCGTAGTTGGAAGTATATTTTTAGCTATAGTAGTTTCTTCTTTTTCTTTATCAGTATCTGGTATTATAGTTCTAATAGGAAAAGTTATAACTAACATCGGCTTAACAGTCCTACCTAAATTCATTTTAGATTTTCCTAATTCTGTATTAGCTTTTTCAGTTTTAGGGAGTATATTTTTATTTATCTTTTCAATTTTATTATTGTACTACTTCATAAAACTTTTAATACATCTATCTAAAAAGATATTTAAATCCTTATCTAATAAAATAAAGGAGGAAAGATAATGGAAAAAAGAAAAATAATTAGTAATAAGATGAAGATATTTATGGCTTTTCTATTACTTTCATCTATTATTTGCTTTACTACTGCCTTTATTCAACTCTACTATAGCGATTTTAAAATTGATAACTATTTTGATGTAAGTCAATATTATAACAATACTCTGAGTTTAGGTATGGATTCAAATGTTTTAAATGGTGACGAGATTTATTCGAAATCTATCGATTTAAAAGACATTGATACTGTTAATATAAATTTTGATAATTATACTACTATTGTTCAAAGCTATCCTGGTGATAACTTAAGTATTTCAATTTACTCGAAGTATAATTCATCTTCTGCTCAAAATAAACAAATTGAATTACTTTCTAACTCAATAGACAATAAAGTATTAAAAGTTACACCTTCTCAAAATATATTGTCAGTAAATGAATATAGAAACAATATAAGTTTCCTAATAAAAATACCTTATTCATACTCAAATAGTGTAAATATTAATAACTCTAATGGAAATATTGATTTAACTAATTTAAACTTAAAGAACTTAAATATTAAATCCACTAATTCAGATGTTTTAATTAATAATCTTAATGCTGAATCAACTACCATTTCTACTACTAGTGGAAATATTGTAACTAATGGGCTTAACTCTAAAGAATTAGCTCTAAATACTACTGATGGAAGTATTTCTTCTACAGATAATTTTTCTAATAGCTCTATTTCAACTATAAATGGATATATATCTGCATTAATATCTAGTAATTTAAGTAATTTAACTATAAATTCTACTTCTGGAGATGTTAATTTATCAATCGAAAAAGATTCTAATTTAACTTTAACTTACTCTACTATAAATGGTAGCTTATACAGGGACTCTTCTGATAATAATTCAGATTATGTAGATACTGATACTACCTTAACCTTTGGAAATGGATCTGGTAAAGTCAATATTAAAACTGTACATGGAGACTTAAATATATCAGAATAAAAAAGCCAGAAATTTTCAATTTAAAATCATAATTAAAAGTTAAATAAAAAAACTCTTTTAAGATTATTAAAAGAGTTTTTTTATTTATTAACGATGGGATGTCCACGACAATCACTCATTAATTTATTTAAATATTATTTAATTGCATATTTATTTTTATAGCATGATAGTAAATATTGAACTGCTAAAACAGTTGGTCCTAGAAAAACTGTTACAGCTGCCCATATAATCTTATTTTGCCCTTTTTCTTCTGCTAATTTAAATGATGCAAAAACTGATAGCACTAATACTAATACTAATGTCATAATTATTTTTTATCTCCCTTATGTTTTCATAGTTCCTTAATCCAATTTAATTCTACATAATAAGTTAGTAGCTTTCAATAAAACTATGTCATAGAAAAAGTAAACTATTTATGAATTATTCACTAAAATTTAAAACATTAAATTAGCCATATATAAAAACCTTCTTATTCATTAGCTATGCACCAGGTCATACAAAACTTATACATCTTCCTCATGGAGCTATAGGAAGAAAACAACAAAAATTACTCATAGTATAGATTATTTATATTTTCATCATAAAATAAAAAAGAGTACTACAGAAATAATCATATTACTTTCGAGTACTCTTATATAAATTTAATTTTACTATTCTACTGTTGGTAGTGAACTTAAATTATTATTTTCACTTTGATCTGGAAGGCTTCTTAAGTATTCTTCTCCCTTTTTAGAAACTCCAATAGCAACTCCGGAAATCTCTCCTTCTCTAGCCATCTTTACTCCTTCTTCCTTAGATATTCTTTCACCACTCTCTAGTTCATATCCTACTACTTCCCCAGATTTTTTTATTAATGCTTTTATTGAATGTGCATTATCCTTTGCTGTAGGCACCTCTTTATTAATATTTACAGGTAATCCTCCAAGCATATTGTCATTTTTATTTTCCAAAATAGCACCTCCTATACTTTATGGTGTTATTTTGCTCAATTAAAATTCTTTAATTCGTTTATTTAAAGATAAAAAAATAGGAATACTATGTATTCCTAAACTATATATTTATAAAATCATTTCCGCTTGCTCTTTTAAAAGTTCAATATTATTTTCTGCATCAACAGTAGTAAAATTATATACATCTGTGAAATTATAGAAATAGTTCGCTATTGCAATTCTTTTAGCTCTAGGAATGTTAAACTCAGATGCTATTTTTTCTAAGAAATCTACTTCTTCTTCTTCATACTCTCCATCTACTAAAGCTAAGCCAACTAGTTCAAAATATATTATTCTCCTTGCTCTTTCGCTTGAGGATTTTAAGTTTTGGATAACATCTTCATATCCTATCTCTTTAATCTCAGAACCTACTAAGCCTAATTCTTCTTTGTATTCATCTAAAAGCGCCTTTTCCTCTTTTGCAAATTCATTATCAATTTTTGCAAATATTGATACTAAATTTAAAAATGCATTTGCCTCTTCCTTACTCAATTCCTTTAAAAACATATTTCATAATCTCCTATTATCATAAAATTTTATTATAATATAATTATATATTAGTTATTATCAATTTTAAATATGCTATATGTTAATTTTTTAGCCTATTTGTTCAAATATTCTACAAATTTCTCTTTACTCTATTCAAACAGCTTGTATATCTCTCTAAATCTAAGCATTTCAGCTTCATTTCCTAGAATCTTATTTACTTTACTTATTAATAAATATATTTCTTTATAATAAGGATTCATACTAAGCGCTTTTTTTAATAAGTCATGAGCTCTATTTATATTTTCTTCGCTTTGTAGTAAACTCCTTACTTCATCTAATATGGAATCTATATCTTCATTTTTATTTTCTATTGCTCTCTTATTTTCAATTTCATCTAAAACCAAATTTATTCTTTCAGGAGAAAAAGGTTTTTGAAGATATATCAAAGCTCCTAACTTAGTACATTCTACTGCATTTTTCACTGTTGCAAATGCAGTCATAATAACTACTGGACAGTTACTTCTTATGTATTTTATGTTTTTCAGTAATTCAGTACCACTTATTCCAGGCATTCTTATATCTAAAAATATTAGATCTATATTTTGATTTTTATCGTTAATTATATCTAATGCTTCTGCACCATTATCCGCTGTAATTACCTCATAGCCCCTAAGCTCAAGGCATGTACTTAATAAAACTCTAATATTCTTAGTATCATCAACAACTAATATTCTCTTCATCAACTTCATCTCCTAGTTATCCTCGGGAGAAATTGGTATTGTAAATATGAATTTACTTCCAACTCCAACTTCACTTTCACACCATATTTCTCCGCCATTAATTTCAACTATATCCTTTGCAATAGAAAGCCCTAATCCTGTACTCTCTTCAGGAATCTCAAATTCCTCTACCCTAACAAATCTTTCAAATATCTTTGTTAAATAGTTATTAGGAATCCCCCTACCTGTATCAGCTACTTGCACATATATTTTATCTGATTTTTTATAAGAACTAACTATTACTTGTCCTACTTCTGTATACCTTATTGCATTAGATATTAAATTATTAAGAACCCATTTTATTTTTTCCCTATCAATCATGACTAGAGGAAGGTCTTCATTAATATCTAATTTTAATTCAATATTTTTTTCCTCGGCTTGATTAACAAAATTCAAAACTACATCATTCAATAGCTTTTTCATATCATTTTCCTTAATATTAAAGCTATATTTATTCCCTTGAATTTCTGATATTTTTAACAAATTAGAAACGAGTTCATTTAAGTTCTGAACATCTTCTCCAATTGTCTTAACTATGTCTTTCTGCTTCTTATTTAATTCACCAATATTGTTATTATTTATTAACCCTATACCCATCATAATTGATGTAAGAGGTGTTTTTAACTCATGAGAAACAGCTCCAATAAACTCTGTTTTCACAGCTTCAAGTTCCTTTAAATCTGTAACATCTTTAAATAGAACAGATAATTCCTGAACATCTTCACCACTTATTTTTATTGCATTAATAGTTAAGTTAAAGAAATACTTTTTATTATTTTTAGTAAATTCTATAATCTTTGTTTTATTATCATCCTCTAGGCTACCCTTAATAAATTTAAAAGCTTCTGGAATCGGAATAACCTCTAAGAAATTCTTATCCTTATAGGTATCATTATAAATATTGAAAAATTTCTTTCCTTTGTCATTAATAAATTTTATCTTAAAACTATTATCTAATAATATAATAGGATCTGATATACTCTTAATTATATTTATAGATTTATCTTTTTCTGCTTGCAAGCTACCTTTAGATTCTATTTCATACTCATAAAGTCTATTTATCATATTGTTGAATTCTAAAGCTAACTCTCCTATCTCATCATTATAAACTATAGGAGCCTTCTTATTTAAGTTTCCTTCTTTAACTGACTTTATCGCATCTAATAATAAATTAATAGGATTAAAATATCTATTAGTTAGAAACATTGCAATAGATCCTCCTACCAAAGAAACAATTATAGCAATAAACCCAACTATAATGATAGCTGTCTTTGACATGCTTTTTAAGCTTTCTTTCTTGCTAAACATAATCTCTTCATTTAAATCTGATAGTTTCTCTAAGGAAGTATTTATAACTTTGAATTGAGGTACTATTTTATTATAATAATACTCTACTATTTCCTCATGATTGCTACCATTGCTAATATCCTGAAGAGATGAAAATAATTTGCCAAATTCAATATATTGAGTATTAATTTCATCTACAACATCCAGTTCTCCATCTTCAGTAATATTACTTTTTTCAATATAGAACCACTTATAAAACTCATCATCATTAGTATGAAATAAATTCAACGCTTCTTCTTTATTTCCTTGAAGATAAATTAATATAGCTTTATCTTGATTGTTTATAGCATTTATCATATTATTTACAGAATCTATGCTTTTATAGTTATTGCTTATAAACCCATTTATATAATTCCTTATTGAATATGTGCTGATTGTTGATGCTACTCCTACAAAAATTATAAGTAAAACTAATGCAAGATAGATTGATGTAAACTTTTTTTTCAAAGATTTAAACATAATAATACCCTTTCATGCATTTCTAATATTATATTAATTATATATCTTATTTTACTTATTAATCTATATGTATTTATTATAGATATAAACTATAAATAAAAAATTCTGTCCTACAATGTGAAATTCACAATATAAAAGTTAAAGAAAATAAAAAAAACTCTTAAAAGAGTTTTATTATCAACATATTTTTAGCTGTTAAGTATAAATTAGGGGCTGCCAACGACAACCCCTTGAAAACTATTAATATCTTTCAGTGTATAATTCAAAGTAAGCTTTTGGATGTAAACATGCTGGACATAATTCTGGAGCTTCTTTTCCTTCAAAAATAAATCCACAATTTCCACATTTCCAAAGAACTACTTCTTCTTTCTTAAATACAGTTCCATCTTCAACATTCTTTAATAATGCATTATATCTTCTTTCATGCATATTTTCTACTTCACTTATTTTATCATAAGCTGCTGCTACTGCTGGGAATCCTTCTTCTCTTGCTATTCTAGCAAACTCAGGATAATCGTGAGACCATTCTTCATGTTCTCCAGCAGCTGCTGCTCTTAAATTATCTGCAGTGCTTTCATATAATCCTACTGGATAAGCTGCATTTATTTCAATAGCTTCACCTGCAAATTCATCTTTTAAGAATTTATAGAATCTCTTTGCATGCTCTTTTTCTTGTTCAGCTGTTTCCATAAATATGTTTGAAATTTGAACAAAGCCTTCTTTCTTAGCTACACTTGAATAATAAGTATATCTAGTTCTAGCTTGACATTCACCTGCAAATGATTTCATAAGATTTTCTGCTGTTTTTGTACCTTTTAGACTTTTCATTCTATCACACTCCTATAATATAATTTGATTTTATACTAAACTTCCTATGTTTCTATTATATTACAGTTTATCCTTATTTTCAAAGTCTAAATTTACAATTAATATGAATCGTTCAAATATTGCATCAATTTATTTCATTTTACTTACTCATATTTACTTTTATTAAGGATCCCTCAATTTTAACTTATTTTATAATTGATTTAATAATTCATAAACTTTATCTTTTACGGCAAGTCCTTCTGAAAATGCACTAGCACTTCCAGTAGCTACTCCCATTTTAAAAGCTTCCTTTAAAGAATTACTTTTTAAGTATCCAGCTATAAATCCGGCTACCATTGAATCTCCTGCCCCAACAGAGTTAATTAATTTTCCTTTTGGGGTATTTGATTTAATAACTTCTTCATCTTCATTTATAAATATAGCTCCATCACCAGCCATAGATACTAATACATTCCTAGCTCCCATTTCTCTAAGTTTTTTAGCATATATTATTATTTCTTCTTGGCTATTCAATTTAGTATTGAATAATTCTCCTAATTCATGGTGATTAGGCTTAATTAAAAAAGGCTTATACTTAAGAACTCTTAATAATAGATTTCCTGTTGTATCAACAATAAATTTAATCCCTCTATTTGATAATCTCTCCATAATATCTTCATATATATCTTCAGATAATGTATTTGGTATACTTCCAGCTAAAACTAGAATGTCTCCATCCTTAAGAAAATCTAATTTTTCATATAACTTAGTTAAATTATTAGCGCTTATCTCAGGTCCTTGAGCATTTATTTCCGATTCTTCTTTAGATTTCATCTTAATATTGATTCTTGACATTCCCTTTTCAAGCTTTATAAAGTCAGTTTTACATCCCAAAGACTTAACTCTTCTCTCAATTTCATCACCAGTAAATCCAGCAATATATCCTAACGCTACATTATCAATTCCTAGATTATTTAATACTATCGAAACATTAATCCCTTTCCCTCCAGCATAAAATTCCTCAAAATCTGTTCTATTTACTTCTCCAATCTTTAGATTCTTAACTCTAACTATATAATCTAAAGCTGGATTAAAAGTTATAGTATAAATCATAGTTTTACACCTCACAATTTCTGTTTTATTAAAATATCTTGAATCCTCTAACCTAGTAATTATTATAATAGCTTCATCTATTTCGCCAAAAGCTATGCAACCTATTTAATTAAATTTTAATTTCTCTGCTAAAATAATTTTAGATGTTTCATCTGTTAACATAAATAAAACTTCCTGTATATATAATACAATGGTTCTCACTTAAACCCAACCATTTCCACTTAGAATAAGTCAACCATATTTAAAAACATCTATAAATAATCACAACTATTTTTAATATCCTCACTTTTCCAAATGAGAAAATAATTAGTTAAAAAAAAGTCATTTTAGTGATCTAAAATGACTTTTTTATTTATTATTATGTTATCTTTTATATTTTATTACACTATCTATTAACGGCCTACACCTTCCACAAGTAGTTCCAGCTTTAGTTAATTTGCCTACCTTTTCAACAGTATCTGCACCATTTTTAATAATTTCTTCAACTTCTTTCATCGAAACATCATTACATCTACATACAGATTCTAATATTCCAATAACTTGGCTTGTACACCCTCCACAGCAAGTGGCAGCACCTGTAATTTCCATAATATCCTCTAAACTTCTAGCTCCCTCCACCATTGCATTTCTTATCTCTAAATAGCTAACATCTCTACATCTACAAATTTTTATTCCCCTAGCCATAAAAAACCTCCAACTTTTTTTGTAATACACCTTTATATTTTTTAAATTTTCTATATAATTATAAAGGTATGATAATTTATAATCAAGATATTTTGCATTTAGAATGTATATTATATTGTTAAATTTTAAACATTTTTCTTGCAATTACATTTTATTAATGGTACAATTTAAATGATAAGCATTATTTGTTGAGAGCTATTTTCAAGCCTTTAGTGCTAATAATTTTAAAAAAAGGGGTGCAATGCATGAAGCAAGAATGGATCAACTTTAAAGAAGGTCAATGGACTAAATCTATTGATGTTAGAAACTTTATCCAACTTAACTACACAGAATATAAAGGTGACGACAGCTTTTTAGCTGGAGCTACTGATGCAACTAAAAAATTATGGGATGAAGTAAGTGAACTATTTAAAAAAGAAAGAGAAAACGGTATTTTAGATTTAGATACTGAAACTGTTTCAGGAATAAATGCATATAAAGCTGGATATATAGATCAAGCTTTTGAAAAAATAGTTGGGGTTCAAACTGATGCTCCATTAAAAAGAGCCGTTATGCCTTTTGGTGGAATAAGAATGGCTGAAAATGCTGCAAAATCATATGGCTATGAAGTAAGCCCTAAGATTTCAGAAATATTCACTAAATATAGAAAAACACACAACCAAGGTGTTTTCGATGCTTACACAGATGAAATGAGACTTGCAAGAAAATCTGGTGTTATCACTGGTCTTCCAGATGCTTATGGTAGAGGAAGAATCATAGGTGATTACAGAAGAGTTGCTCTATATGGAGTAGATAGATTAATTGAAGATAAAATTGCTCAAAAGAAGAGTTTAGAAGTTAAATGCATAGATGAAGATATTATTAGATTAAGAGAAGAAATCTCTGATCAAATCCTAGCTTTAAAAGAATTAAAAGGCCTAGCTGAAACTTACGGATTTGACATTTCTAAGCCAGCAACTAATGCTAAAGAAGCTATCCAATGGTTATACTTTGGATTCCTTGGAGCTATAAAAGACCAAAACGGTGCTGCTATGTCTCTTGGAAGAACTTCTACTTTCTTAGATATATATATAGAAAGAGATTTAAAAGCTGGATTAATTACAGAAGAAGAAGCTCAAGAATTAGTTGACCATTTCGTTATGAAATTAAGACTTGTTAAATTCTTAAGAACTCCAGAATACAACGATTTATTCTCAGGAGATCCAACTTGGGTTACTGAATCAATCGGTGGTATGGGATTAGATGGAAGAACTTTAGTTACTAAGAACTCTTTCAGAATTCTTAACACACTATATACTTTAGGACCATCACCTGAACCAAACCTAACTGTACTTTGGTCAACTAGATTACCTCAAGGATTTAAAGATTTCTGTTCAAAGGTTTCTATTGATACAAGCTCAGTTCAATATGAAAATGATGATTTAATGGCTCCATACTGGGGAGATGATTATGCAATTGCTTGTTGTGTATCTGCAATGAGAGTTGGTAAGCAAATGCAATTCTTCGGTGCTAGAGTTAACTTAGCTAAAACTTTACTTTACGCTATAAACGGTGGTAAAGATGAAAAGTACGGAATGCAAGTAGGACCAAAACTAGCTCCTATCACTAGCGAATACTTAAATTATGATGAAGTAATGGAAAAATTCGAAATAATGACAGATTGGTTAGCTAACCTTTATGTTAATACTTTAAATGTTATCCACTACATGCATGATAAGTATTCATATGAAAAATTACAAATGGCTTTACATGACAGAGATGTATTTAGAACAATGGCTTGTGGTATAGCAGGACTTTCAGTTTGTGCTGACTCACTTTCAGCTATTAAATATGCTAAAGTTAAGCCAATAAGAAATGAAGAAGGAGTTGCTATTGATTTCGAAATCGAAGGCGATTTCCCTAAATACGGAAATGATGATGATAGAGTTGATGATATAGCTGTATATCTAGTTGAAAACATGATGAATAAGATCAGACAAAACAAGACTTACAGAAATGCATACCACACTCAATCAATATTAACTATAACTTCAAATGTTGTTTATGGTAAGAAAACTGGAACTACTCCTGATGGAAGAAAAGCAGGAGAACCATTTGCTCCAGGTGCTAACCCAATGCACGGAAGAGATAGCAGTGGTTCATTAGCATCATTAAACTCTGTTGCTAAATTACCATATGAACATTCACAAGATGGTATTTCAAATACATTCTCTATAATTCCTGATGCTTTAGGAAAATCTCCTGAAGACAGAATTAAGAACTTAAGTGCATTAATGGATGGATATTTCGGCCAAGATGCTCATCACTTAAATGTTAATGTATTTGATAGAGAAACTTTATTAGATGCAATGGAACATCCAGAATTATATCCTCAATTAACTATAAGAGTTTCAGGTTATGCTGTAAACTTCATTAAGTTAACTAGAGAACAACAATTAGATGTTATAAACAGAACATTCCACAAATCAATGTAATATAAAAAAGAACTGCCTCAAGGCAGTTCTTTTAATTTTATTTTGAAAACTCTTTTAGGAGTTTTTTTATCAATTATTCACTTTTAATTATTCTTTACTTAGCTGTTTACGCACTCAAAACTTGCCTTATCACTATCTAAATCAAATATTTTCTCTTCATTTTTATAAAATTTGAAATTTGCTTTACATGATATATTTTCATATATAGTTCTTATCATTTCTCCACCATTAGGAGCTAATAAGCTTTGAGGAGATACTTCTTTTATTTTTACTTCCAATCTGTATATTCCTCTTTTTATTATTAAGCCCTTTTCATCATAAGAAATTAACTTTACTCCATTATATGTAGCTAATCTATATTCCTTGCCTTTATAGTACACTACTGCTATACATCCCTTAAATTCAAAACCTAAAAAAGGTATATCAGCAATAGATACCATTATACTAGTTTCTTCTGTAGAATAGTCATTACATTGTAACCATAAATACCTCTTAGGGAAAGACCTCCCCCAATCTTTTTCTATGTATCCTATCCCATTATTAAAAATTAATTCTTTACTATTTACCACTATACTTCCACTAACTCTATGCTTCATACTTAAGACTCCATGGAAGCACTCCATAAATGGAAAGTATGCAAAAGGCCCCATAATATCACCTCTAATTGGAGTAATATCACTATATATAAGCCTTCCCTTAATATTGATATCTTTATTTCTTATATTTAAAATCAGACCTTTTGTTGAAAATATACTGTCTTTTATCTTAATCGTAAGCTTATCTTTACTTATAGAAAAGTCTCTAAAATCATAATTTACATTATATGATTCTTCGTCAGTAATTATTTGAATGAAAGCATACTCAGTTCCATCTTTACTTATGTTGACTCCAGGAATAAATGCAATACTTTTATCCTGAATTTGATGTTTAAAATACCATCCTTCAAAAAAGCTTTTCTTATTGCCGTAATCATACTTATTCTTCATATTTTAACTCTTTAATTGATGGTGAATCTAATAAATTACCTTTATAATCAAACCTTGATCCATGACAAGGACAATCCCAAGATAAGTCATCATTATTCCATTTTAGTTCACAACCTAGATGAGGACATTTTGTAGATACTGTATGAACTTCCCCCTTATCTGTTTTATATATCCCTACTTTTTTACCTTCATACATTATTACATCCGCTTCTCCATTATTAACATTTTCAATAGTCGCTAATGGTAGTCTTATCTTTTCCGCTATAAAATTATATGTAGTTTCAAGTCCATCTATTGCTAAGTTTTTAATTGATGCAGTAAAATCAAATCTACTTGGGGAGAATATTTCATTAAAATCATATTCTTCACCAGTAATTAATCCACTTATTATAATGGCAGAGACCATAGATGAAGTCATTCCCCACTTATTAAATCCAGTAGCTACATATACATTAGGCATTTCTTTTGAATAGTATCCTATAAATGGAATCCCATCAGAAGTAATGCAATCCTGAGCTGACCAGTGATACTCTTCTACTGAATTTTCATATAACTTCTTAGCAAAATTTCTAAGCTTATCATATGACCCACCTACTTCATTATTCCCAGTTCTACCAGCAGCCCCACCAAGTATTAAATAATCCTTGTATCTTCTAAATGAATATCCTCCATCCTTTTCATCTATATACATTCCATTTAATATCTGAGCATTTTTTAAAGCAATAACATATTCTCTTTCTTGATGCATTCTTAAGAAATAAAAGCCTGGAACATTTATAATTGGGAAATGAGTTGCAACTACTATATGCTTAGCTTTAATTTCTCCCTTATCAGTTATTACTGTATTTCCCTTAACTTCTATAGCTGTAGTATTTTCATATATAGTTAAATCCTTTGCTATAAAATTTAAAAACTTTATAGGATTATAATTAGCTTGATTTTTAAACTTAACAGCCTTTGCAACTTCAAATGGAAGCTCTGTTTTATCTACTAATTCAGCATCAATTCCTAATTTCATGGCGGCTTCATATTCTTTAATGATCTTTTTAGGATCATCTAAGGAATAAACATAAGCATCTTCTTTTTCAAATTCACAATCAATATTATTCTTTTTTATTATCTCTTCATAATTCTCTAGAGCAAGTTTATTTGCATCTGCATATCTTTTAGCATTTTCTTCTCCATACTCTTTAATTAATTTATCATATATAATGTTATGTTGTATTGTTATCTTTGCAGTAGTATTAATAGTATTTCCTTTTAGAACCTTACCTCTATCTATTACTATTGCCTCTACTCCCTTTTCCTTAAGTTTATAAGCAGTAAGTAACCCTGCAATTCCTCCCCCTATAATTAAAACCTCTACCTCTTTTGACCCCTTTAATTGATTCTTTCCTTTTATATCATAACTTTCACTCCAAATGGATTTCATAATATCACTCCTAAATAATAATATTTTCTTATTATTTAGTATTACCTAATCTCTCTCTAATTATTGGATAATTATCTATTATCTCTATAAAATTTTCTATCCTTTCAAAGGTATCCTTACTTAATACATGCTCTATTTTTTCAGTTTCCTCTAATACATTTTTAGTAGCTCCAATAATATTTAAAAACTTTTCCACAGTATTATGCCTATATAATAGATATTCTCCATATATATTCCCATCCTCAGTTAATCGTATATAACCATATCTCTCATAAATAACTAAACTCAATTCATTTAATTTTCTTATCATCTTAGTTGTAGATGCAGGTTTCACATTGAGCTCTTTTGATAAATCCCCTACCCTAGTAAATCCCTTATCATGTGATAACCTATAAATCATTTCTATATAGTCTTCCATTGAAGCTGTAATAATTCCTATATTTGACTTCAAGTAATTATTAAATGTATAAAAACCTTTTGACATAATAATTCCCCCAAACATTTACTGCCTTAATATATCTATATTTTAGATTCCAATATTAATTCATAAATATTCTTTATTAGTATCAAAAGATCTATGTATTAATTATGTTGATTTGACACATATTTTTTTATATTAAAAATGACTATATCATAATTCACTTGTAATTATTATGATATAGTCATTTTGTAATTATATAAATCTTATTATATTAAACTTTAAATTTATTAATCATGTCGTTTAGATTTTTAGCATTATCCTTTAATCCTTCTGCCTCATTAGCTATTTCTTGTAGTCCTGAAGATTGTTCTTCTGAAGCAGCGCTTAGCTCTTCTGTAATTGCAGCTGTTTCTTCTCCTACAGCTGATACTTCTGAAATTTTAAATACAACATTATCTTTGCTCATGGTAATTATATCTAATGAATTCGTTACTTCTTCAATATTAGTTTCTAATTCATTAATTATTTTATCAATTACTTCAAACTTAATTTTAGTTGCAATTAAACTTTCACCAGTTTCATCATTCAATTTGCTAGTTTTCAATATCTCTCTATCTAATTCACTTATACTTCTCTTTATTTCATCTATTACTAAATTAATTTCTGATGCTGATTTTGCTGATTCTTCTGCAAGTTTTCTTACTTCTTCAGCTACAACTGCAAATCCTTTACCTACTTCTCCAGCTCTAGCAGCTTCAATACTTGCATTTAGAGCTAGAAGATTAGTTTGTTCAGTAATTGATTTAATTACTTCTACTATAAGTCCCACCTGATTTGATTTTTCAGATAGTAAATTAACCTTATTAACTATATTATCATTTGCTTCTTTATTTTGAGCATATTTTTCGCTTAATTCCTCAATAGCTATCATACCTTCTTGTGAAGAAGACTTAACTTCATTTGAAGTTTTAAGCATTTTTTCAGAGCTTGCAAGTGATTTATCAATTTCTTCTTCAAGTCCACCAACAATTCTAACCCCTTCTTCTAATTGTGCTGCTTGGTTAGTTGCTCCTTGTGCAATTTCTTGAACAGATTTAGCAATTTCTTCTCCAACATTACTTGATTCAGATATTATATTAAATAATGTGCTACAACCTTCATTAACACCTTCAGATGCTTCTTTAACTCCAGATAATAAAACTCCCATATCATGTACTAATGCATTAGCACCTTCTAACATAGATGTTACTTCTATATTATAATGCTCATTTATCTCTGCATATTCAGTGAAATTACCATCTTTTATTTTATTTATAATTTTAACTACTTCCTTAATTGGAGACGTTAATTTTCTTGTAAATATTCTTGAAGAAATTATCAATACTGCAATTGCTAAAACTAAAATTATAGCAGGTATTACAAGTTCTTTTACATATAAAGATATAAGTTCCTTACTTTGTACAAATACACAAATTGTATATCCACTTTCCTTTTCAATAACTTTATTTACTGAGTAATTTAAATCATTTATTTTAATATACTCACTTTTTCCATCCTCAATATTAAGAACCTTTTCTATCCATGGTAGATCATTAGCGTTTTTTCCTATCATATTAGAATCTTCATCAGCTATTATTGTTCCATCATTTGTGAAAATAGTTGCATAAGCATTATTTATATCATCTATCTTCTTAACTGTATCTGATAACTTTTCTAAATTTTTATCTATAGCTATAACTCCTTGTAGCTCTCCCTTATCATTAAAGACAGCCTTAGAATAAGGAACCATTATTTTTTTACTAACTACATCAATATAAGGCTGTGATACTACAACTTCTTCAGGGTTATTTATAGCATTCTTATACCACTCCCTTTGCCTTGCATCAAATCCTTCTTCTGTTTCAACATTAGGTGCTATTATAAACCTACCATTTTCACTTGCCATATAAACATTGGCTACATCATCATTTGCATTTAAGAAATTCTCTAATGACTTTTGAAACCACTGAGCCTCATTATTCTTACTATCTTTAAAACCTTTAGCATTAGCATCAGAGGCTAAAAATGCTAGGTTTTTTTCAGTATTCTTATGATCAATTGATAGCGCTTCTTTAATTAAGCTTATATTTCCATTAATAACAGAGTTATTTACATTTATAATATTTCTATTTAAAAAATATGCATTTACTCCAACTATTAAGATAATTGGTATTATTGAAGTTAATAATAATAAATGAATTATTTCTCTTTTTAAAGAAATCCTTTTTTTCTTTATTTCTTTTTCGCTCATTTGTTTCCTCCTTAAGTTTAAATAATTTAGTTTATATTTAATTTATCGTTTCTTATTACGTAAAATTAATATAAAATTCAATATTATTTCACTTTTCTTTACATGTAATTTATATATATTAATAAAGTTATTAACTGAAAAATTTAGATATCTCAATTAATATGACTTTAAAGTTTAAATTTAATCTATAAGCACACTTTATATCAAATAAATTTAAAAGATTTTAAAATAATAATGTCCTTAAGTATATTCTTATTTATCTAGTTTTTAATAACAAAAAACATCATTGAAGTAAATTTCTCATTCTTCAATGATGTTTATATAATTTAAATTATTCAATCTTCATCGTCATATTTCATGCTATTATAAATGTCCTTTACATCAATAATTGCATTTCTTCCAATATTTAAAAGGCTATCTACATGTTCCTCTTCATTTAAAGATGCTGATATAACCATTGATAAATTCATGCCACTAATTATTCGATACTTATCATCGTTAACTAAGTATTTCATTGCATTATTACAAGGCGATCCCCCATATAAATCTGCAAATACAATAACCTCTTCATATTTACTTAACTTATCTATCTCATTTCTTAGTTTATCAATAAACTCTTCACTCTGATCTCCACTCTCTAAACAAGTGTAATATATATCATCAATAGTCCCAGTAATCATCTTGATAGATTCTTTTATTTCTTTAGCTAATTTCCCATGTGAAATTAGTAATATAGCTCTATTCATCTCTCAGCTCCATTCTCCACACTTATTATGTAGAAATATTTTTGTAAGTTATGCAACTAGTACACCCATCATTGAAAATATTATAGATATGGCAATTACAAATAAAATAAGTTTTGTAGTTGTCATTCCTTTTCTTCCTGCTAACCAATAAAGGGCAAATGCTAGTAATGCTTGTGGTAACTTAGGCATTATTTTATCAAAAAAACCAGCCTGTAAATCTAACGGTGTTGAAAATATATTTATTGTTCCAAGATTTATAGAAACCATAGATGCTAACATGGATCCTACAACTATTAATCCTAATACAGACACAGCCTTTGTTATAGATTTCAATTTATCACTATATGCTCCAATTAGATTAGCTCCTTGTTTATATCCTAATCTAAATAGAAATGGTCTTAAAATAAATAGTACAAACATATACCAAACTTCCCAGATAATTAATCCAAGGGGATTACCTTCAGCTGCCATAGTAGCTGCAATACTTCCGAAAACTACTGAATTCATAACTGCAAAAATTGTATCTCCTATACCTGACAGAGGTCCCATTAAAGATGTCTTTAATGAACTTACTGTATCAATAGCTTTAATTCCTTCTTGCTCTTCAATTGCAATATCCATACCTAATATTAAATGCGTCATTTGAGGAGTACAATTATAAAATTGTGAATGAGCAACTAATGCTTTTTCTTTTGCTTCTTTGTCATCACCATATAACTTTTCAATAACTGGTAGCATTGTTGTTAAGTACCCTGACCCTTGCATCTTTCCATAGTTCATGCAAAGCTGCCCCATCAATACCCATCTCCAACTTATCTTTTTTAGCTCTTCCTTAGTGAATTTCTTACTCATCATAATCATCTCCTTCAAAATCAGCTACATTCTGATTTACTACTAGCTGATTAGTATTAGTTGAATTCTTATATATTATCATAGCTATAACAATACCAAAGATAGCTATACCTATTGTATTTAATCCTAAATATGCAGATAAGGCGAAACCTAATAAAACAAAATGAATATTTTCTTTTGTTGGTAAATATTTTAGTAATATAACAAATCCTACTATTGGTAACATACCACCCGCAATTTTAAATCCATTAACTAACCAAAGTGGTGTATATGTATCTAATAAAGCAACTAAACTTGGTCCAACTATTAAACCTAAAGCAACTGGTATAGCTCTTCCTAAGAATAGAGGAACTGCACCTAATAGATTGTATTTTTGAATAGCTTTAAAATCTCCTTGCTCTACAGCCTTATCAATTCTACCTTGGAAGAATGAATTACACATTTTTGCAAGAACATCAAGTTGAATTGTAAGTGCGGCTACAGGTATTCCAAAAGTAACTACATATTCTTGAGCAACATCCACTCCACCACTAATTGAGGCTAGTGCAATTACAAGAATTGTTGCAGAACGATATTCTGGTATAGAGGAACCCCCTATTGCTGCCATTCCTAGTGCTAATAGCTGGAATGTACCTCCTATCATTAATCCTAGTTGAAAATCTCCTACAATTAACCCAGCTACAACTCCTGTTAATACTACATTATGATATGCTCCTGTCATAAAACTCATAGCATCCACATAACTTAACCCTGCAAATAGTGTAAGTGCAGTAATTTGCCATGCTTCTAATACCATTATAATTCCCCCTTTTATATTATTAAATTAATTCTTTATAATCTTCACTTGTATCTCCTGGTGTCATTTGTAATGTTACTTTAACTCCAAAATCACAAATCTTATTTAAAATTTCAATTTGCTCTTCATTAACAGATACAGATTTTCTTAGTCTTCTTGAATTTTTATCTCCAGATATATTACCTAATATAAGATGCTCAAATTTAATATTACCCTCTAACAAATTTAAAAAATATATTGGTTTCTTACATACAATAAAAATTCTTTCATCTGCATATTTATCAGAAGATAAATTTAAAATAGCCTTTTCAATAGATAATATTGATAGTTTACAGTTTGATGGACACGCCATTTTTAATGCCATCTTATCAATGCTACTTTTTATAATATCATTATCTATAACCATTATTCTTTCAGCACCTAATCTATTTGTCCATGCAGTTGCTACTTGTCCATGAATTAATCTTTCATCTACTCTTAGTCCTACAATATTACTCATTATTTTTCCTCCTTTTTTCTAAGTAATTTACAGAATCAAATTCTGTCGAATACATAATATGACCACTTACATTTTCTATTCTATAAGCCTTACCCCATTCAGTATCAATGAGTTCATAGTTAATTTCTTCTCCCACTATATTAGGTTTTGTAGAATTCATAAGTAACTCACACTTAAACTCCTTACCTTCTTCTGGGAACACATAAACAGTTGCATTTTTAAGACCTTCTAATAATACTCTTCGTTTCATTACCATACTAACTGGTCCATATTCACTCATTGAAATCGGTCCATTTTCAGCTTGCTTAACAAACACTCTACATTCACGATTAAAAGATCTTGGAAAATTATATATACCATAACCTTCTTCAATATAAACTTCATGCCCAATAAGGATAGGAACTCCTAATGGGAATTTCAGTTTTACAGCAACTGTTGTATCTGGAAAATATCCAGAAAACATAAACGCATTATTATTTCTATGAATTGTTAATGCTGGTAAATTTGAATTAATATTCTTCTTTTCAAATTCAATATGATAATCAAAATACTTTAATGCATATCTAAGTTCTAATGCACTATTAAAGTATAATTCTGGTGAATATGGAACTAATAAATTACTTCCTTCTTTTAACTTATTAGGATTACTTCCTCTTAGCCAAATAACTCTACCACCTATATCCCTACAAATTCCTGATACTCTTTCTGATTTGCCATCTGTTACTGTTGAAAATACTACAGACTTATCATCTTTTTCTTTAATAACAGTATCTATATATCCATCTGATAAGTGTATATTGTGATGTATCTTATCAGATTTTCTTTCTGTAATAAAATCATTAAATAGTTTATTATACACTGTTAGATCTTCTGAAATTCCTTCTACTATTTTAATGTTTAGTAATTCTAAGATTTTATTACTAGCTTTAGTTAGGGAGCCATAAATAATTACTTTGCCTCCATCTTTTATATATTTTATTAAAGCCTCTTCAAATATTGAATTGCTATAAGGAACAGGGACTACTAATACTGAACCATTATATATCTTAACATTATTATTTATATGCTTTGCAAATATTTCTGTTGAAACAACTGTGCTTATTGGCAGCCCTCCATTTATGGCAGAAGTTATATACCAGTCTTCAAAAAAGCCTTTTTGCAAGTTATATTTCCCATCATATTTATCAATATTCTGATACTCATTAAAGGGATATACCCATACAATAGGTGCTACTTTATCAGGCTTTATTTTTTGAGCCTTTAATATATGAGGTGTTATTGTATTTACAGCTTCTTCTGGCATTTCTCCAAATGAAGTATCTACTGTTAATAAATTTAAATATCTCGGTGTTTCTATCTTCATATCATCCGACACTCTAGAAATAGCCATTGGTAAATAAATATCATGTGGCTCTCCTTCATACCTATCAAACCAAGGACTATTAACCCACCAAGGATCATGTAAGTAAAACCTATACATATATCCTCTGTCTTTTGGTAATTCAGCGATTCTTGACATATACCCAGATAACTCAAGTCCAAAATTTTTATCTAAAGCTGCCCAAGGTGAATTTGGAGGTGGTACGATATTAAAATCTCCATTATATATCTCTTTTGTAGCAACACCATCTGTTGCAAAGTCTATACCTATACTTAAGTTAGTTCCTCTAGTTTGAACTTCATAATTAGGACATCCTTCTCTAAATAATCTCCAAAAGTTCAATGTTTTTTCCTTCACTTCTTGAACACTTTCTAGATCCTCACAAAATTTTTCACCATCAAATAATGCTCCTGTAGTCGCCCAGTTTTCAGCTCCAAATCCAAAACCATTAGAAAACCATATATAATCGAAATTCATATCTTTTAAAAATTCATTTGATTGCTTACCTAAGAAAGTTGCAAATGGTGTTCCTTCTTCTATTCCATTTGGATAAGCCTTGTACTTAAAAGTATCTCTATGTAGAGTCTCGTAACTTACTGCAAAGCTTTTGTCTCCCATAGTTCCAGCTGTACAAATTTCTGGATGTCTACTATATTTAAATTCAGAAACCGCAAATTCAGGACCTGGATCAAAAGTTGCACCTATCTTTATATTTTTCCCAGTAATTCTTTTACCTATAATTTTCAATTTAGAAATAATTGACTTAATATCACCATATGTAAATTCAGGAGGGTTATCTATATACAAATATCTTCTTGCATGTGGACTTAATTTATCTGGATCTTTCTTTTCATCCCAGTCTCCATGAAATTCATTTGCTCTTCCTATATACTTTGCCCATTCTATTTTCTTATTTTCTTCCCCTGAATATTCTAGTATCTCACTTCCATCACCAATCCATAATAATACACAAATTGTATCTGAATCTTTAACTAAGGGTTTCCATTGTTCAAAAAGATTACAACAAATACTTTCAATATATCTTTCTTCATTTACTTTAAATGGTTTCAAGCTCATTTCAAGTGTAATTTCTCTAAAATTTTCCACTCTATACTTACCTCCCTTTTATTCTGTCTTGCTCCTAGGATTAACTTAAGTATATGTCGGATTATATTCATAATTCAATAACTCTAAAACACTTTAAATCATCGTTCCTATAATTCAAAGTTATTCCTATTTAAAACTGGAACTATGTTTCAAACAAGACATAATTTATTTACAATAAATTTGTTTTTTGATATAATATTTTAAAAATTTACTAGCTTTTTTCCTTATAAATATACTAATAAAGAAAGGAGAGCTATGAAATTTACCACTAAAAAGTTATGTAATTTTCATACAAATTTATTATGAATCTACTAAAATCAATGGAGAATAATGATATTTTTTCCCAATCTGAACTTATAATTAGAAATTATGTTTTAAATCAGAAAGAAAATATAATGAGTCTAACTGTAAATGAAATAGCATCATCAAACTTTGTATCTAAATCAACATTAACAAGATTCTCACAGAAACTTGGCTTCTCTGGATGGAATGAATTTAAACTAAGTTTTCTAAAAGAATTGAATATTGAAAAAGTAACTTTAAGTAATGTTGATTATAATTTTCCTTTTTCTGAAACTGATAGTCCTTTAAGTATCGCAAATAAACTTCAAATTATGAAAAAAGATACAATAAGTCATACTTATAACCTTCTTGATGTAACTACACTTAGACAATCCCTAGAACTTTTATGTTCACAAGATCATATACATATTTTCGGAGAAGGTTATTCTCTTATCACTAGTACCGATTTCTGTTATCGCATGATTAGAATAGGTAAACATGTATCTAATTCAAATGAAATGGGAATGAGTTACATTGCAAGAACATTAAATAAAAAAGATCTAGCTATAGTAGTTTCATATAGTGGTCGGACTAAGTCTGTCCTTAATGCTACTTCAATATTAAAGAAGAATAATGTACCAATTTTATCAATAACGACTAGAGAAGATAATCCAATAAGTGAACTTAGTGATATTTCTCTTTACTTACCTACTAAGGAAGACCTTTATTCCAAAATTGCAAATTACTCCACTGTAGACTCTATGAGATTTATTTTCGATATTCTATTTAGTATATATTTCAACACTAACTATAATTTAAATTTAAATAAAAGAATTTCAATTGCTCGAATAGTTGATAAAAAGAATGATTAAGAGCTTTTAACTATAGTTAACCCATATTCTAATTAAAGAAATAAAAAAGAGCCTAGTACTTTTTTATAATACTTAGCCCTTTTAAATGTTAATGGTATTTCTTTATAATTACTGCAAAGAAATACCATTAACATTTATATATTACTTTTTAATGTTCTCTTTAGGAATTCACGAGTACGTTCCTTCTTAGGATTATTAAAGATTTCTTCAGGCCTTCCTTCTTCTTCTATTATTCCATCATTCATAAATACTACTCTATCTGCTACTTCTCTTGCAAATTCCATTTCATGTGTAACTACAAGCATTGTAAGCCCAGTATGAGCAAGTTCCTTCATTACCTTTAGAACTTCTCCTACCATTTCAGGATCTAAAGCTGAAGTTGGTTCATCAAATAATATTACGTCTGGTTCCATAGATAATGCCCTTGCTATTGCAACTCTTTGCTTTTGTCCCCCTGATAACTGTTTTGGCTTAGCATTTATATATTTTCCCATTCCAACTACATCTAAGAACTTCATAGCAATTTCTTCTGCTTCTGATTTGCTTCTTTTTAAAACCTTCATTTGCCCAACAACGCAATTACTTAATACATTATGATTATCAAATAAATTAAATTGTTGGAATACCATTCCTAGTTTAGTTCTATACTTATATATATCGTGATTATCATCTAATATATTTTCACCATTATATATAACTTCACCACCTGAAGGCTTTTCAAGTAGGTTTACACATCTTAAAAGAGTTGATTTTCCTGACCCAGATGAACCTATAATACATACAACTTCACCTTTTTTAACTGAAAAGTTAATATCTTTTAAAACTTCATGGTCTCCAAAAAACTTATTTAAATGTTTTATTTCTATAACATTTTCCATTTGATCTCCTCCTTAAGTACTAAACTTCTTTAGCCTTTCTTACTATATCTTCTGCCCTAGCTACTTGCATTTGATTTCCTGCAATAATATAGTTTTCTGGTCCATCTATCTTCTTTTCTATAAATCTTAGTATTCTTGTAATTGTAAATGTCATTATAAAATAAAGAATACATGCTACGAAGAATGACTCAAAATATCTAAAATTATTCCCTGCTACTGACTTAGTTTGGAAGAATAATTCAGATACAGCAATAACATTTAATACTGATGTGTCTTTAATATTTATAACAAACTCATTACCTGTAGCTGGTAATATATTTCTTACTACTTGAGGTAAAACTATATTTCTCATAGTTTGAAAATGATTCATACCTATAGCTTGAGCTGCTTCAAATTGTCCCTTATCTACAGATATAATACCACCTCTAACTATTTCAGCCATATAAGCCCCAGTATTAATTGAAACTATCAATAACCCTGCAAATGTTTTATTTATATCTATTGAAAAAGCTGCTGCAGATCCATAATAAATAACCATAGCTTGCACAATCATCGGTGTACCACGGAAAAACTCTATATATGCTGACAAAATTCCATTTACTATTTTTAGAATTATTCTTTTTACTCCCTTTTCCGGAACTGGTATAGTCTTTATAACACCGATAACAAGTCCTATTAAAGTACCTACTAAAGTACCTATTATAGATATATATAATGTAACCCATGCCCCTCGAAGAAACATAGGTCCATTCTCTTGAACTATTCTAACTATCCAATCTAAACTCACGATAAAACCCCCACTTATAATTGTTGTAAAATGCAAAGCATTTTACTTATTAAGAATTAAAAATTAAAAATGAAGAATTAAGGATGTTTTGCACAGCAAAATTTAAATTTTAAGTGGTGCAAAGCCCTTTTATTAAAAACTTCTGCAGAGTTTTTTCCTTAATTTCTCATTCTTCATTCTTAATTTTTCATTATTGTGCTGCTGGTTGATTCTTAATAGCCTCATCCATTATTTCTAATCTTTCTTCTTCAGATATTCCTTTTAATGCTTCATTGATTTTATCTTTTAATTCACTATCCTTTTGTAATCCTACAGCAATTGCACTATCTTCTTCAGAAGTAACAAATCCTTCTTTAAATTCTACCATTTTAAAGTTATCATTTGCCATTTGAGCACTTAATGCTTCTGGTCTTTCAGTTACATAACCATCAATAACTCCTGATTCTAAAGCAACTCTCATAGCTGGGAAATCACTCATAGCTGGTTGCTTATTAACATTAGGTATTTGATCTACAACTGTATAGTGGAAGGTATTTAATTGTCCTGTTATCTTAGCTCCAGAAAAATCTTTTAATGTTTGAGCATTTTCATAAGCTCCACCTTTTTTAACTAACATAACTAAGTCTGATTTATAATAAACGTCTGTAAAGTCTATAGTTTCCTTACGTTCTGCTGTTGGTGACATACCAGCAATAATTGCATCTATCTTATTTGATACTAATGAAGGAACTAGCCCGTCCCATTCAGTCTTAACAACAACTAATTTTTTCCCTAAAGAATCTGCTATTTTCTTTGCAATTTGAATATCATATCCACCTGCATATTCTGAACTTCCTTCTATTTTAACTGCTCCATTTGAGTCATCTGATTGAGTCCAGTTAAATGGTGCATATCCAGCTTCTAATCCGATTCTAAGAACATCTTCTTCTTCCTTAGATCCACACCCTGTTAAAGTAAACACTGCAGTAACAATAAATAAAAGTAATAATGATAATTTTTTCTTCATGATAAATCTCTCCTTATTTTTTAAAATAAAAATACCAGCCCTATGAGGCTGGTGCTATCTTAAATAATCAGATAAGATACTATAAAAACAAATGAGCCCTTGGGCTCATATTAAATTCATAATTACTTAACCCTCATCTTTCCCATTTGAGATAGCACAACTTAATAAACCGGGAAGCTTATTAAGACAGTCCTGCAGCTCTTAACTACAGACCCAGCAAGTAATACCGAGAAATATTACAAACTTCGGCAAAATCTCCTTCTCCTTAGCTTCATAGCGTTCTCAAGCTCCACTAAAGACTGTTAAATTTTGCGCCTCTACCTCACAATGAAGTGAGGTATTTATTAAATTTACACTAAGTTTACATCTTATTAACATTAATGTCAAGGGCTTGTCTTATATTTTATTTTATTTTATTTTATATATGCTTTATATGACATAGATATATTTTATATAATGAAATCCATAATACATAATAAATTGGCTATTGAAAATAATTGATAATCACTAATAAAAATATAAATAATCTATGCTCCTTTTTTCTTCTACCTTATGATTAGCACTTATCTCCTTCATTTTTGGTTCAACTTGTCTACATTTTTCTGTTTCATATGAACATCTAATGTGAAACCTATATCCTGAAAGTATATTAATTGAACTCGGTAAATCTCTCTTTATTATTTATATTTCTAATTTTCTAGCTTCTATTGGTATAGATGAAATAATTCCTTTTGTATGTGGATGAAGTAGCTTTTCATAAAGTTCTTCACTTTCATTCTTTCACTATTTTGCTTCACAAAATCCTACAATTGGAATAATTACTTCTGTAATATAATTTCCCGGATTTCCTTTAAAAATCATTCCTGGTCCTTTATGATATATCAATCTTGATGGTACATTTATTTCAATATTATTTTCTTTAGCATAGTCTATTATTGCCTTATAAGCATTATTTATATTATCATATGATCCCTTATGAATAGTCGATAAAGCATGAATTTCTGGTAGTTCTTTAACTTCAAACTTAGATGATGTGATCTTCTTCTTTAAAGGGACACATATTTCTATATCAGCTTCTTCTTCATATCCCTCATCATAATATAAATTTAAAACAGGTCCCGTTCCATTAGATTTAGCTTCTTTATATAAGCTAGAAATATATTCTCCTACATCAGAATATCTCCCCTTAAATCTAAAAGTAATTACATTAGTCTTTTGAATATTTTTTCGTTCTACTAAATAATTCATAGTATATTCCTCCTTAAATAAAGTAGAAGGAATATTTCTATCAATTAGATTTACTAACTCTTTTTCTTTTTTTATATTTTCTAAAATTGCATCTCTTTTTTCATTAAGAAAATACTTTAAGTCTTCTTCTGATGTATAGTTGTCTATGACATCTTTAATTTCTTTAATAGAAAAAGAAAAGTTTTTTAGAAGAACTATTAGCCTTGCTTTCTTTAAATCTTCATCACTATAAAATCTATAATTTGCCTCATTCTTTGAAGATGGTTTTAAAATATTTTGATCATCATAATAGTGCAAAGCTTTAATAGTTAAGTTAGTTATTTTTGAAAATTCTCCAATCTTATACATAGTCTACTCCTCCTCTTATCTATACTTTAACCTCTCCTGTATAGGTAAGAGTCAACACACTTTTTCTTATATTTTTAATCAATCTTTTTAATAGGATGTCTAACTACCGTCTTCAACCTACTTATATCACATTTTCTTGGATCACTTATATAAATTTCATGATGATATCTTTCTTCATTAATATCAATCTGATATCCATTTTCTAAAGCAAACTTATACATAGCTTCAACAGTTTTAGGTTCATCATCATAAGGGCCAATATGCATACATTGAACAGCAAGACCTTCTTTATATGTTAAAAATTCAACCTTAGAATAATCGATTTTCTTCTTTCTTGTAGCCTCTTCTATAGCCCAATCAAAGTCTTCTTTCCTAATAAAATCAGGTAGTCTAATAATTGATATCCACTTAAAACTATCCTTATTGGAATAGTCAACCCCCTTAATTCCTTCCTGCCACCAAAACCCTTCTAATGGCGGTACAACATATTGAAAATAGTCCTTAATTTTATACTCTCCCTTATAACTCATCTTTAAAGTAAAGGCAATTCCATAAAGTAATCCAATAGCTTTACTATACTCTCCATCTTCTTCATTAGGATTACCCTCTCCCCTTACAGCAATAAAGTTCATTTTAGGAATTTCTACTATAGTAGGCTTCTTAGGTGGCATATAAAATTCCTTATATTCTTTCTTGTAATCAAATGCCATTTCTCTTCCTCTCTTTCATTATAGTAATATAATATTTTTATAAATATATAATAAGAGTACCTATTCTTTTATATTTGTAACTAATAATTCTATAATTAGATTAATTAATACTCTTTATACTTCCATTATACAATCTACTCTATAGGTAAGAGTCAACATATTCTTAAACAAAAACCACCTGAACTAGAAACATATAAATAACTGTACCAGCACCAATACTTAATAGAGTATTTTCCTTCCAATAATGAAGTCCAATAATGCAAGTAATAGCTATAGCCTCAGGAATCCAAAGTGAAGGGTTTGTAAAACTTACATTCTTAAGACAATAAATTACTAAAAGTCCTATTGCTGCATAAGGCAACACTTCTCCAAGATAATTTATATATGTATTATCTTTATTATGATTTTTAAACAATATAAAAGGTAAGAATCTAGTAATCATTGTCCCTATAACTACCATAAGAATTATAATTAATGTTTGAATAGGTGTTAAAGTCATTGAATTCCCTCCTCTTTTAGATTTTTCTCTTCCTCAAATCTCTTTTGGGTTATTGATAATACAGCTATAATTGCAATCATAGAAGGAATTATAAAACTGCTTGGCCCGAATATAATTAAAGAGATTACTGAACATAAAATACCAATGATAGCTGGTTTATGATCCTTATTGCTTTTCCATTGTCCAACAAATATTACTACAAACAATGCAGTTAAAACAAAATCTAATCCCTTAGTATTAAATGTAACTACATTACCTAGTAATGAAGCAATTACAGATCCCACAGCCCAATATGTATAATTAAGTAAAGTTATAAAAAATCTAAACCACTTACCACTTACTCCTTCTGGCGGTTCCTTAGCACATACTATTGAAAATGTCTCATCACATAATCCAAATATAAGGTATGGCTTTAACTTCCCAGCATCCTTATACTTGTCCAACATTGAAATACCATAAAACAAATGACGGGCATTTATCATTAATGTCATTAATAATGCGTATATAGGATTAAAAGCAGTAGTAAGAAAAGTAACTGCTACAAATTGTGCTGAACCAGCATAAACAATTAAGCTCATTAAAAGTGTCCAACCAACGCCATACCCCTTACTATTCATTAATATACCATAGGCAATACTCAAAAAAATAAAACCTGTAAAAACAGGAATAGTTAATGGAAATGCTGCCTTTAATGCCTTAATTTTTTCTTCCATATTTTCCACCTCACTAAAGTAATAAATTATACATTTTATATCTCTTCTATTTCTTTCTAAATCTAAAATAATTAATCCATTTTAGATTAACTTTTTTATTTTAAAATTTTGATTACCAACTATACTACCATTTTATTCTTTTTATGTAAAATATAATTCTTTATTAAAGTTATATATTCTTTAAAATAAAAAACTCTATTAAGAAGATAAAATTTTACTTGTATCTTCTCAATAGAGCTTAATTCTATAATTAGATTAATTAATACCCTTTATACTTCTACTATAAATTTATTCTATAGGTAATAGTTAACATATCTTTACACAAAAACTACTTGAACTAGAAACATATAAATAACTGTACCAGCACCAATATTTAACAGAGTATTTTCTTTCCAATAATGAAGGCCAATAATGCAAGTAATAGCTATAGTCTCTGGAATCCAAAGTAAAGGATTTGTAAAACTTACATTCTTAAGACAATAAATTACTAAAAGTCCTATTGCTGCAAAAGGCAACACTTCTCCAAGATAATTTATATATGTATTATCCTTATTATGATTTTTAAACAGTATAAGAGGTTAGTATATTTTTTATTCATTTCTTAAATCACTAAACCATTTTAACACATTTTGTATTTCTCTATCCCAGCATGTCCAATTATGTTCACCCTCTGAATGATTAGCATCTAAATCCATTCCTATAGCCTTCATTTCATCCTCAAATTCCAAATTACAAGTATATAAAAAATCTTCTGTTCCACACCATGAATAAAGCTTAGGTCTTTCTTCAATTCTAATTTCCTTATTCTCTAATATAGAATCTGCAAGATAAACTAAGTCTCTTTCAGATCCTTTTATATCTTCAAGACTTCCAAATATATCCTCCCAAAAAGGTCTTCTACTTTTAAATCTTTCAATATTTGAATCGCTTGCAATTTCTAATGGACCCGATAATGATGCAGCTGCCTTAAATCTTTCTGGCTTGGATAAAGCTAACTTAAAAGCTCCATGTCCTCCCATAGATGCTCCCACTACAAATGTATCTTCCTTTTTATCTGATATATTAGCAAAATGCTCCTTACAAAAGCTCGGAAGTTCTTCTGAAATAAATGTCCAATATTTAGGTCCATAAGTAGTATCTCTATAGCCTCCTAATTGAGTCGTTGGCATAACTACTGCAAACCCATACTGTGATGCATACCTTTCTATGGAGGTTCTACGCATCCAAATACTTTCATCATTTCCTAGACCATGTAATAAATATATTACTGGATATCCATCTTTATAATAATTATCATAATCCTTATCATCTATTTGCTCTGTTTTCCTCTGAGGAATAAGAACATTTAAATTAGTATTAATACCTAATGCATTTGAGAAATAATTTACTTCAAATAAAACCATCAATATTCTCCTTAAAATTATTACTTTTATGTTATTATATACCTAAATGTTTAAAATATATAGATAATTAATGTTAAATAATAATAATTATGAATAATTTTAAAATAATTCTTAACTATGATGATAGCAATTATCAACTATGTTTACATTTTAAATAAGAATTAATGAAATAAAAAAAGAGCTGTCGTACAAACAGCTCAAATTAAGAATTAAAAATTAAAAATGAAGAATTATTGATGTAATTCTTACAGAATTACTAAAATTAACTTCTTTTCAAAGCTCCTTTAGGAGTTTTTTCATTAATTTTTCATTATTCATTCTCAATTTTTCATTGTGCCACAGCTCCTTATAGTTTACTTAGATTCAATTCTTTTCAAATTAATAATATTAGAAACCCCTGTAATTACACCAGCGATTATTGTACCTGTACCAAATATTGCACCTTGTGTTAATCCATATATTCCACCTAACACTAATACTCCACCTATACCTAATCCTGCAATAGAGCCAATCTTTGCGACTTTCTTAGATGGATATATTCCTTCTGCTGCTTTCTTTGAAATTTCCATATACTTTTTATTGTGTTCTTTTAAATTTATAGTTTTCATATTGTCCTCCTATTCAAAAATACTATCTATAAGATTATCAATCATAAAGTCAAATACATTTATCGGATCACATAACATACTATCCTTTTGAGTTATAGTAATTAACAGTGCCGATAAAACAGAAATAGCTAAATCTTCTTCAATCTTTAATTTAAGAAAAGGCTTATCTAGCATACCTTTTGCACCAATATAACTTTTATTAGATAAGTCATTTCTTTCTTCTTCACTTAATTTGTTAAAGAAGCTTAGAAAATCTACACTCTTTGTATCATACATAAAACTACTATTGTTATACTCACTAAAAATTTCTTTAAGCGCATCAGCTACACCATTTTTATTAGGATTCATAGCGATTTTTTCTTCAACAACTTGATATAAGTTTTCTTGAACTTCTTTTAGTGTATTATAAAAAAGTTCTTCTTTAGTTTTAAAGAAAATATAGAAAGCTCCTTTGGAAATCCCAACGTTTTTACACAGTTCGTCAACACTAGTTTTTTTATATCCGTACCTCTGCCAACTATATTTACATTCTTCTATTAGTTTATTAGTAATTATTTTCTTCTCATCATCAGTGAACCCCTTAGGCATACTATCACCTCTTTCGATATATATGACCAAAAATATTTTTATAGTCATATATATTATATACTTATTCACAAACTAGATCAATTGTGATTTATATTTATATTTTTTTATAAAGAAAATAATAGCTTACAAAATATTATAAATGCATATTTAAGAATTAATCTAAAAAAAGTTAAGGTCTTAAATAAAGCTTTTTAAAAGTAGCATTGTTTATAGTATTTCTAACCTATGCTTACATACTGCTTATCTTCTATTAAATCATGATGAATTAACTATTCTGTGAGAAATTTCATTAACTCAAGTAAATCACTTTGTTGATCTAATTAATAATTTCCCCGAATATTTTCCGAAAGCACTATTTATAGCCTTAGTTTCATATTTATAATTTGTACTTTTCTTCTTACTTATTATATTAGTCTATATTTTTCTTATAATCTAATTTTTCAGATTATCAAATTCCATCTTATTTTGAATTAAATACCATTTGATTCTCCTCCCCTTAATCCTTTGGGAAATCCACTCCATTTTTAATACTATTATTCTTCAAATAAAAAAGTTCTTGAAAGCACCTATTTTAAATGAGCTTTCAAGAACTTTAAATTTCAATTTCTAAACAACTTAACTATAGCATCAGCATTAGATTTCTTCCAATCAGACCTCACAATTTAGCCTTCTTGGTGAACCCTTACTTAAACAGTAGTAAAAAACTTACAACCTTACTCTGTTCCTTGTGAGTTTAACTACCGTCTCAACATGACTAGTCATAGGGAACATGTCTACTGGTTGAACTTCTTCTGTTTTATAGCCTTGTTCTTCTAGTATCTTTAAATCTCTTGCTAGAGTGCTTGGATCACAAGATACATATACTACTTTCTTTGGCTTTGCTTTTCCTATAGCTTCTAGTAGCTTTATATCGCAGCCTTTTCTTGGTGGATCTACTACTATAATTTCTGGTACAATACCTTTTTCAATTAATTCTGGTATTACTTCTTCTGATTTTCCTACAAAGAATTCTGCATTTTTTATATTGTTTATTCTTGCATTTTCTCTAGCATTTATTATAGCTGGTTCTATTATCTCTACTCCGTATACCTTCTTTGCTTTTTGAGATAGGAATAGTGTTATAGTTCCAGTTCCACAATAGGCATCAAATACTGTTTCTTCTCCTGTTAATCCTGCATACTCTAAAGCCTTTGAATAAAGCTTTTCTGTTTGTACAGGATTTACTTGGAAGAATGATAGTGGTGAAATATTAAACTTAAAGTGATCTATGTAATCTGTTATTGTATCCTCTCCCCATAGAGTTATACATTCCTGACCTAATATTACATTAGTATTTTCTTTATTTACATTTAAAACTATGCTCTTAATTCCATCTATCTTTTCTACTATTTCATCTATAAATTCCTTTATGTATGGAACTTTATCTTTAGTAGATACTAGCACTACCATTACTTCATTTGTTGTGAATCCTTTTCTAATCATTATATGTCTTATTAAACCTTTTTTATTAAAAACTCCATCAACACTTGCTGGCTGAATATTATATTTTAACATCCATTGCCTTGCTATATTAGTAACTCTATCAGCTACCTTATCTTGTATTAAACAAGTGTCTAAATCTATTATATTGTGACTTCTTGAAGCATAGAATCCTATATTAAGTTCTCCCTTTACCATTCCTACTGGTAATTGAACCTTATTTCTATATCTTTCTGGATTATCCATTCCAATTGGATACTTAACTAATTTTTCTGATAATCCACCTATTTTAGTCACGCAATCTTTAACTCTTTCAAATTTATAATCTAACTGCTTTTTATAACTCATATGCTGAACTGTACATCCACCACATCTTTTATAAATACTACATTTAGGTTCAATTCTTTCTGGAGAAGCTTCTATTACCTCTAGTAATTTTCCATAGGCATAATTTTTCTTTACCTTAACAATTAATACCTTAACCTTTTCTCCTAAGATTGCTCCTTCTATAAATATAGGATAGCCTTCTATTTTAGCTATTCCTTCACCTTCATAACCTATGCTTATAATATCTAATATATATTCTTTATTTTTATCAACCAATTTACTCACCTCGTAAACTTTATAAATTTGTTTATTCCTAGAGTTTCACTTTATAATAGCACAAAAAATTATAATTTTCTATTATCTATGTCTTAATTATAATCTCATCTATATTCTTATAAAATTATAATTTTAAACCTTATTTAGTTAATTATCTAAATTGAAAGCATATAACTTTTATTTTATATAAGTTGCTTGGATAATTTCCTAAATCAAATACTTTAAACATGAGCTATCTAGTAAAAAAACATAAAAAAAATGGCATCTTTTCAGATGCCCAAGTTCAGAATTTTGTTGCCACTTAATTCCATATTAATATTATTATAATATTCATATCATAATATACATTATAACTTAACTTTTATCAATATAAATGTGAACATTTTGTTAATTATCTGTATTAATATATATTTCTAACTATATTTATACTAATAATTAACTGTAAATTACTTTTATAATTTTTAAATGATAACAATAATCAATTAAATAGTAATTTCTGAAATTTATTAAAAGCAAACAATAAATTATTCTTTATTTCTACTGTAACAATTTAAATTATATCCTAATTTATTTTCAGTAATTTGGAACAAATTACATCCTAAATTGCTAATTGTTAATTGAAAAAAGGTTGCCTTTAGGCAACCTTTTTTTATATTATTCTACAACACTTACTCTTAATAGGTTAGTTGCTCCAATCTTATCTACTGGAACTCCTGCTGCTATTACAACAGTATCACCTTTATTAACAAATCCGTTTGATTCTGCAACCTTAACTGATTCTTCCATCATGTGGTCAGTTGATTCCATCTTTCCAGCTACTATTGGGTAAACACCAAAGAATAAAGCTAATTTCTTAGCAACTTGTTCATTTGGAGTTACTGCAACTATTGGACAGTCTGGTCTACATTGAGATAATCTTCCTGCTGTTGCTCCACTTTGAGTTGAAGATATAATAGCTGAAGCTTGTAATTCAAATGCAGCATTTGCAGCAGCTCTTGAAATAACTCCTGCTATTGCAGGTATATGTTTCTTAGCCTTTGAAGTAGCTATTTCATAGTGTAATTGGTTTTCTGCTTCTAAAGCTATCTTAGCCATAGTTTGAACAGCTTCTACTGGCCAATCTCCGTTAGCTGATTCTCCTGATAACATTATAGCATCTGTTCCATCATAGATAGCGTTAGCTACGTCTGATACTTCTGCTCTTGTTGGTCTTGGATTTCTGATCATAGAATCTAACATTTGTGTAGCAGTTATAACTGGCTTTCCAGCTTCGTTACACTTTCCTATTATCATCTTTTGAACAGCTGGAAGTTTTTCCATAGGAATTTCAACTCCTAGGTCTCCTCTAGCTACCATTATACCATCAGAAGCTTCTAATATAGCATCTATATTATCAACACCTTCTTGGTTTTCTATCTTAGAGAATATTTGAATATTTTCTCCACCATTTTCAACTAGTACTTTTCTTATAGCTTCAACGTCAGATGCTTTTCTTATAAATGAAGCAGCAACTAAGTTTACTCCGATTTCACAACCGAATTTTAAGTCAGATATATCTTTTTCAGTTAATGCTGGTAATTTAATTGATACTCCAGGAACGTTAACTCCTTTGTGAGTTCCAACAAATCCAGTGTTCATAACTTTACAGTTGATTTTATTTCCATCAATAGATTCAACTTTTAATCCAACTAAACCGTCATCTATTAAGATTGTATCTCCTGCTTTAACATCGTTTGCTAAACCTTCGTATGTAACTGTACACTTAGTAGTATCTCCAATTACTTCTTCTCCAGCATAGATTACAAAGTTGTCTCCAGCTTGTAATTCAACTTTCTTAGGTTCAAACTTACCAGTTCTTATTTCTGGTCCTTTAGTATCAAGCATTATAGCAATTTCTCTATTATATTTCTTAGATAATTCTTTAACTAAATTTATTCTTCCTGCATGTTCAGCATGATCTCCATGTGAAAAATTGTGTCTTGATGCATTCATTCCTGCTTCTATTATCTTTGATAATATTTCTGGATTTTCACTAGCTGGTCCTATAGTACAGATCATCTTAGTCTTTCTCATGTAATTAACACTCCTTTAATTCTATATATAATATTTTCAGCTTATTTAAAAGCTCAATTTGATTAAGTATTAAGAGTAATAATTCTTATATTTACTCTATAAATTATTATGATGATATTTCATTTGCCATTTCAAATAACTTTTCATCAAATTTTCTATCTAAAGCTAAAGCTTCATCTATATCATCATCAATTATTTCATTATTTCTAATTCCAATAACTCTTGAAGTTTTTCCTTCTAATAATACTTCAACAGCTTTTGCACCCATTCTTGATGCTAAAACTCTGTCAGTAGCAGATGGGCTACCACCTCTTTGAATATGTCCTAGAACAGTTGCTCTAGTTTCAATTCCAGTAACACTTTCAACATATTCAGCTAATTCTTGAGCTCCACCAACACCTTCAGCTAATAGCACTAGGTTATGAATCTTACCCTTTTGTTTTCCTTCTAATATTACTTTACATAGTTCTTCCTTAGAGTATCCTTTTTCTGGAGTAATTATATATTCAGCTCCACCTGCAATACCTGCATATAAAGCTAAATCTCCACAGTCTCTTCCCATAACTTCTACTATTGAAACTCTTTCATGGGATGTTGATGTATCTCTAATCTTGTCTATTCCGTCTATTACTGTATTTAATGCAGTATCGAATCCAATTGTATAATCAGTATAAGTTAAGTCATTATCGATAGTTCCTGGTAATCCTACAGTCTTAACACCAAGTTTTGATAATAACTTAGCTCCTGTAAATGATCCATCTCCACCAATAACTACTAAAGCATCTACTCCATAAGCTTTTAAAATTTTTGTAGCTTTAATTCTTACTTCTTCTTTCTTAAATTCAGAACATCTAGCAGTTCTTAAAATAGTACCACCTCTATGGATAATATCTGATACTGAAGATCTATCCATATTGAATAATTCACCATTGATTAAACCACTATATCCTCTTTGAACTCCTACTACTTCAAGTCCATGATGTAAAGCAGTTCTTACAACAGCTCTTATTGCTGCATTCATTCCTGGAGCATCTCCACCACTAGTTAAAATAGCTATTTTTTTCATGTTGTTTCCTCCTTAACACCACCGGGACAAAGGTTGTCCCACTTTATGTGGAATTATCCATTTTTTTATTTACTATAATAAATTTAAAATTATCTACCTTAATTAATTATTGTTATTTACTAAATTTTATCACCTTATTTATTTTACTTGCAACTTTTACTTTATGCAACTAAAATAAGTGCAATATTACGATTTTTATCGACTTTTTATTCACTATATTTTATATTATAACCTAATTAAATAATAATTATAGATTAATTTTTAAATTTTTCTTATTTTGCTTTTGTAAATTTTTTCATTTATTTCTTTATTAATTTAACTTGCCTTTTTATGAAAATAAGTAAATTTTACATGCTAATTTTTTACTTTTCATTATATGGATATAAAATATTTTATAATTTACTCTAAAAAATTTGAAATTAAATAAAAAATTAATAATATTTTTATATAAATTTAAATATTTTTTATTTATATAATTAGGCTGTCTTACAACAGCCCTAATTATACTTATAAGTCTTATTTTATATAACTTTTATATTTTCATCGCCAGCTAGTTCTCTTAAATATTCTAATACATCTGATTCTAAGTTAACCCATGTATCTTTTGTCATTCTATATTGCTTCCTATCTTCTTCAGTAAATAAATATACAGTAGTATCACCTTTAAAGTAATCAGGCATTGCTCTTAACTCTTTCATTAATTTCTTACCCTCTTCTAGGTTTTTACTTCTAACATATACTTTTGATGTATTTACTTTCTCTAAAGGCTCTACACTTTCACAAATTAATTTAGGTAATTCATCTTCCTTAATATTAACCTTACCTTTAATTACTACTAGAGCATCTTCTTTTAATGAGTCTCTAATTTTATCTAAAGTTTTTGGGAATACTATCACTTCTATTACCCCAGTTAAATCTTCAAGTTTTAGGAATGCCATTATAGTATTGTTCCTAGTTATTTTTTGATTATATTCAGCAATTATTCCACCAAGTATAACTCTTTCATCATCATGAATAATTTCTTCTGGTAAATCTTCCTGATTAAAGCTTTCTTTAATTATTTCATATGATTTATAAATTTTTTCGATACTTGTTGATGTTTGAACTTTTAAGCTTTCTGCATATTCATCTAATGGATGACCTGATAAATATAATCCTGTCATTTCTTTTTCCATAGCTAATAAATTCTTCTTTGGAAATTCTTTTATATTAGGATAATTAACTTCCGGAAGCTCAAGTTCTTCTTCTAATCCAAAGAGACTAATTTGACCATCTATATTTCTTCTCTTTTCGTTAGCTATCCCATCCATTAGTTTTTCATAAACTGCAAGCATTTTAGACCTAAACACATCAAATTTATCTAAAGCACCAGCCTTAATCAAACTTTCAATAGCCCTTTTATTAACAGCTGATAGGTCCAATTTATTTATAAAATCTATTAAAGATTCAAAGTTACCTTTTTTAATTCTTGAATTAACTATTGCCTCAACTACATTATACCCTACATTCTTTATAGCTGCTAATCCGAATCTTATCTTATCACCTTTAACAGTAAATTTAGAGTAACTTTCATTTATATCTGGAGGAAGAACTTGTATACCTAACCCCTCTGCAAAAGATATATAATGAGCTACTTTTTCACTTATTCCCATTACTGAGTTAAGCATTGCTGCAATAGTTTCAACAGGATAATATTTCATTAAATATGCAGTTTGATATCCTATAACTGCATAAGCCGCTGCGTGGGACTTGTTAAATGCATACGAAGCAAAGTCCATCATTTGATCAAAAATCTTATTTGCAGCTTCTTCTGAAATTCCATTTCTCTTACATCCTGGGACTTCAATATTACCATCTTCATCTACTACACCATAAATGAAGTTCTTTCTTTCCTCTTCCATAACCTTGTGTTTTTTCTTAGACATCGCTCTTCTTACAAGGTCACTTCTTCCCATTGAGTAACCAGCAAGTTTTCTTACTATTTCCATAACCTGTTCCTGATATACCATAACTCCGTAAGTAACATTAAGTATATCTTCAAGCTCTGGCGCTACGTATTCAACCTTATCTGGGTTTTGTTTACACTCTACGTATCTAGGGATTTCAGCCATTGGACCTGGTCTATAAAGGGAAATACCCGCTATAATATCTTCAAGACTATCTGGCTTTAATTCTTTCATAAAGGAAGTCATTCCTGGTGATTCTAACTGGAATACACCTGCTGTCTTTCCTTCACCAATCATCTTATATACTTCTTTATCTTCAAAATCTATTTTATCTAAATTAATTTCTATTCCTTGGTTTTCTTTAATCATCTTAACAGCATCATTCATAACTGTTAATGTTCTAAGACCAAGGAAATCCATTTTTAGAAGTCCAAGTTCTTCTAATGTAGTCATGTCGAACTGAGCTACTACAGATTCATCATTCTTTTGAAGCGGTACATATTCAACTAAAGGCTTAGATGCAATAACCACACCTGCTGCATGTGTCGAACAATGCCTTGGTAATCCTTCTAAATCCTTGCTTATATCAATTAGCTCCTTAACTCTATCCTCATTATTATACGCTGACTTAAGTTCCGGATTAACTTCTAAAGCCTTATCTATAGTTATTCCAAGCATATTAGGAATCATTTTAGCTATTCTATCAACTTCAGCATAACTATAATTCATTGCCCTACCGACATCTCTAATGCAAAGCCTTGGAGCCATCGTACCAAAAGTTACAATTTGAGAAACGTTATTTACTCCATATTTCTCAACTACATAATCTATAACTTCTTGCCTTCTTTCATAACAGAAGTCACTATCTATATCTGGCATACTTACTCTCTCAGGATTTAAAAACCTTTCAAAAAGCAAGCTATACTTAATTGGATCTATCTTAGTTATTCCTAATGTAAATGCAACAATTGAACCTGCTGCCGATCCACGTCCAGGCCCTGTTGGAATTCCATTTTCATTAGAAAATCTTATAAAATCCCAAGTAATTAAGAAGTAATCTACATATCCCATCTGCTTAATAACAGAAAGTTCATACTCTAATCTTTCAATATATCCACAAGCTTCTTCATTTTCCTTAAAATAATCCACAAATTCATCAACATTAAGTGGTTTATTTATAAACTCCTTAAATACCTCATATCTTTCAATTAATCCAGAATAGCATTGCTGCCTTAAATAATCATACGGCTCTATACCATCTGGAACTGGGAATTTAGGAAGCTTTGATACGTGAAATTCATAATCAAAGTTGCATTCTCCAGCTATTTTAGTAGTATTCTCTAGGGCTTCTGGAATATAAGAAAACATATCCCACATCTCTTCTGGAGACTTTAGGTAAAACTGATCAGAAGGATATCTTCTTCTATTAGGATCATCCACAGTTTTAGCAGTCTGAATACACATTAATATATCGTGAGATGCTGAATCCTTCTTATTTATGTAATGAACATCATTAGTTGCAACTAAAGGTATTCCTGTTTCTTTAGATAACTTAATGTTAGCTTCTGTAACCTTCCTTTGTTCATCCATTCCGTGATTTTGGATTTCAAGATAAAATCCATCCTTAAAAATATCCTTATATAAAAGCGCTACTTCCTTTGCCCTTTCATAATTATCCTTAAGATGCCACTGTTGGACTTCCCCACCTAAACAAGCACTAAGGGCAATAAGACCATTACTATGCTCTCTTAGGAAATCATGATCTACCCTTGGCTTATAGTAGAATCCTCTTATAGAAGCTTCAGATACTATTTTCATAAGATTTTTATAGCCTTCTTCATTTTTAACTAATAAAACTAAATGGTGGGTACTATTTTCTTTATCATTAACCTTAATATCCATAGACTTTGCTGCTACATATATTTCACAACCAATAATAGGCTTAATGCCCTGCTCCTTGGCTTCCTTATAAAAAGCAACACATCCATACATAACTCCATGATCCGTAATAGCTATACTATCCATACCAAGCTCTTTAGCTCTACTTATCATCTTTTTAACTTTTCCAGAACCATCTAACAAGCTATACTCTGTATGAAGATGCAAATGAGTAAATTTTTTCTCCAAATAAACACCCCCTTGGATTGCTTCGCAATCCCAATTAAAAATTAAGAATTAAAAATGAAGAATTGAGGAAGTAATTCCTTCGTAATTACTAAAAAATCTAATTTTAGAAACTCAGTTTACTGAGTTTCCTCCTTCATTTTACATTCTTCATTATTCATTTTTCATTCCTAATATGTTCCTGATCTAATTTCTTCAGCTATTTTTTCTATTTTTCTTAGCCTATGATTGACTCCTGACTTTCCTACTGGAGGTTCAAGCATCTCTCCAAGTTCTTTTAAAGATTCATCAGGATAGCTAAGTCTAAGCTCAGCAATTTCCCTTAAATTCTTTGGTAACCTTTGAAGTCCAATTTCCCTTTGAATTAACTTTATGCTTTCGACTTGTCTTACTGCTGCATTAACCGTCTTACTTAAATTAGCAGTTTCACAGTTTACTAGTCTATTAACATTATTTCTCATTTCCTTCATTATTCTTATATTCTCAAGCTCTAGTAAGGATGTATGAGCTCCAATAATACTTAAAAGATTCGATATTTGCTCGCCTTCCTTTATATAAATAATAAAGCTATTTTTTCTTTGAATAACTTTAGAGTTTAATCCATAAGTGTTAATTAGCCTAGATAAGTCCTTAGCATATTCTTCACTATGAGTTACAAATTCTAAATGGTAAGTTTTTTCAGGGTTACTTATACTTCCCCCTCCAATAAAGGCGCCTCTTATATACGCTCTTTTTAATTCATCTTCTCTAACCATATTTTCATCTATTCTATAATTTAAAGTTAATACTCCATCAACTTCAGCAAATATACCAGTATCTCTTAATAGATCTCTGACTCCCATATCTTCCTCTATAAGAACCATATAAATATTATTCTTTTTTAAAGAATTACTTTTTTTAACCATTAATTTAGAGTGAATATTAAAATTCTCCTTAAGTAAGCTAAATATATGTCTAGCAGAAGCTGGATTCTCAGTAGTTATCCTAAAGGATAAACCAAGTCCACTAAAAGCTATAGTTCCGCTTACTTTCATTATTGCCGAAATTTCAGCTAATGCTTCTTCCTTACTTAATTCAGAATATCTACATATTTCTCCTTTTACTTTTGATGAAAATGACATATTGCCTATTCTCCTTATTATCTAATCTATCAAATAATTATAACACAAATAGGCAAAAAATTTATAAGAATTTATTACCTAACTTTATATGAAAATTTCAATAACTAAATAATTATCCATTAACCTTCCATAAATATTCCCCTTGTGCTTTTTAACAATATTCTTTACATTATATAGACCATATCCTCTGCCAGTTCCCTTACTAGAAAATCCTTTTTTAAAGAATCCTTCAATATCTTCATTAGAAATATTAATGCCCTTAACAGAATTTTTAACCTCAATTCTGTACTTTTCAAGTTTAGTAATATTAATAATTACATTCTTCTCTAAAGCATTCTTACTTGCCTCAATCGCATTATTTAATAAATTACTCAAAATAATAGTAATTTCTGAATCATCTAATTCTGAATTATCTATATTTGACTTTATATTATATTTAAAGCTTACCTCATGTTGTTCACATTCTACTATCTTACTATATAAAACAGCCTTTACTACAGTGCTTTCAATCTCTAAAATTGAACTTAAGTCATTTGTATTTTGAATATTTACAACATATTTACCTGCTCTCTCTTTCATTTCTGGAATACTTTGAGAAACTTGTATCATAGAATATAACATATTTATATGATTTTTATATTCATGCTCATTGGCTCTTATGTTTTGAATTATCTCATCAAGCAAAGGATTATAAGCATTTTTAACTTCAAGATTTTTATTTTTCAATATAGTTTTATGTAGACTCTTATAAAAACTTATATTTAAGAATATATTTACAAAGATAAGCATATTAATCTCTATTATTACAAGGTTAGGTAATTTACCACTATCATAAATTATCTTAAATATCATAAAGAACATGAAAATATTAATTATTATATTAGAAATAAGAAGATTATTTTCTATATATTCTTCAAAGTCTACATCCTTCTTTTCCCTATATATTTTTAGACCTATTATTAATACTAATATACCTAAAGCGTATATTAATAGATGAATATATCTTAATTCTTTGGTAAGTCCAGTAAATAAATACAAAATAGTAACTATTGAATTTTGAAGAACAAAAGTAACTACTACGCAAATAATCATTTCTGTCAAAGTCACATTCTTATCCTTTTTGTCTATATAAGCTATTGCAATTATTTCTAAAACTAGCAGAATAACATAAACAAATAATATATTTACTGCACTCAATCTATAAAATAGATAACTACAAATAGCAACAACTACACAATACTTTGGTATATTTTTTAGTTTTCCGTTATTAAATAAACCATTGTAAAGTATAACATTCAGCATCATCTCAATAAAAATCATTAAAACAACCATAATTATAATTCCCCTTTGCATTAAAACCACTTTTTAAAAATTTTACTTAATATACTATATTTTAACAAATTTTTATATAATTTGCTATATTACTTATAATTATTGTAGAATTTTAACAAATAATATTACTTTTAAAAATAAAAAAGATCGTAGAAAACACAAATTATCCCATTTTTCTACAATCTTTTTCAATATTTATTTACTCTTTTTATCTCTTTCTTTTATTCTTTGAGAAACATACATATATTCAATAATTTTCTTTCTATCATATAGTAATTTCTTTTCCATTATCGTATCTACTAGAACCTCAGCTAAATATTCAGAGTCATGCTTAACATATCCTTTTTCAATTTTAGCTAAAGAGGCTTCGATAACTTCCACACCTAGACTTTTAAGCTCTTTACTATCTAACTCTACTAATTGGGAACCATCATCTAAATATTTTTCTTTAATATCAGCTGGTATATCCCCTCTATTAGCTATTACATAGTTTACTATTCCTCTACCACCATACTTCTTTAAGACTTTTATATGATCTGAAGCCTTAAATCCATGAGTCTCTCCAGGTTGAGTCATAATATTAGATATATATATCTTAATAGCATCACTTTTTCTAATATATTCTGAAATATCCTTAACTAAAAGGTTAGGTATTACACTAGTATAAAGACTACCAGGTCCTAATACTATCGCATCAGCTTCTTCTATAGCCTTTAAGGCATCCTTTAAAGGTTTCGCATCACTTGGCTCTATCATAAGTCTTTTTATCCTAGCATTTTGCTTTATTGCTTCCTCTGGTATTTGCGATTCTCCTTCAACCAAGTTACCATTTTCAAGCTTAGCCACAAGCTTCATATCTTCTAAAGTAACTGGAAGCACCTTCCCTGTAACTGCTAGTACTGAACTCATCTTTTGGACAGCATCTTCAAAGTTTTCACTTACACCATCCATTGCGGCCAAGAATAAGTTTCCAAAACTTTGATTTTTCAATCTTCCATCCGTAAATCTATATTGTAATAACTCTTCCATTAGAGGTTCTGTATCTGCTAATGCTAAAATACAGTTTCTTATATCTCCTGGAGGAAGCATACCTAGGTCTTCTCTTAAATCTCCAGAACCACCACCATCATCAGCAACTGTTACTATTGCTGTTATATTAGATGTATAATACTTTAATCCTCTAAGCATAGTTGAAAGTCCTGTTCCTCCACCGATTACTACTATTTTAGGACCTTTTACTAACAATCTTTTTTCATATATTAAATTCTCCATTTTTTTGCTATCTATTGATAACTGTATATACCCTTTATTATTTAAGGCAATTATTGATTTCATACTTTCAATAACTGAAATATATATAACTAGCACACCCGTTATATTTAAGAATATATAAAATATCTTATAGTAAATATCATAAACTCTTCTTACAGCAAGTTCTGTAAATCCAAAAGCAATTAGTAGAATTCCAAATATTCCAAAGAATAACCACCGCTTTATCTTAACTCCTGGCCTCAACCAATCTCTAATTCTCATAGCTTTTTAGCTCCTTGATGTACATCCTCTCTTATATCTCTGTGTTCTACAGAAACATTGTAATTTTTCTTTGCTAATGTTTCATATAATGCATTTGCTATTGCAACTGATCTATGTCTTCCACCTGTACATCCAACAGATATAATTAATTGTCTTTTTCCTTCTTTTTTATAATTAGGAATTAAAAACTCTAATAAGTCATCTGTTCTTTTTATAAATCCCTTAGTTTCCTCTTGTGCTAAAACATAGTCCTTTACTGGTTCATCTTTGCCAGAGAAAGGTTTAAGCGTAGGTATGTAAAAAGGATTCGGAATAAATCTTACATCAAAAACTAAGTCTGAATCTACTGGAATTCCATATTTAAAACCAAAGCTTAAAACAGTTATTGAAAGATCTTTTTCAGGCTGATTTGAGTTTCCATAATTCTTACTCATTTCTTCCCTTAAATCTTTAATAGCATATTTAGATGTATCTATTATTATATCTGCTCTATCTTTAACTTCTCTAAGTCTCTTTCTTTCATCATTTATCCCTGTAATAATTCTACTTCCAGGTGCTAATGGATGGCTTCTTCTACTTTCCTTAAATCTCTTAACTAAAACCTCATCTGAGGCATCTAAAAATAATATTTCATATTTAAATTCTTGCTCTTTTAAATAATTGATACTTTCAAATAAATCATCAAAGAAAATTCCACCTCTAATATCTATAACTAATGCAACCTTATCTATTTTGCCTTGACTTTGAACACAAGCTTCTGCAAATTTTGGTATTAGCTTTGGAGGAAGGTTATCTACACAAAAATATCCCATATCTTCTAAGCTTCTTGTTGCTTCTGTTTTACCTGCTCCTGATAATCCTGTTACTATTATAAATCTCACCAAAATTACCTCCCTTAACTTTGAATTTCATATTTAAATTATATCATACTGGTCCATCATAAAGAAGATAGCCCAATTAATAATTAACAATGAATAATTAAGAAGCTTTCACATTACTTTTTTCATTCTTCATTTTTAATTGTTCTACAATTTCGATACTTAAAAAAGGAGAAAAGTCTTCACTTTCCTCCAATATATTATTTATCTCTATTTTCAATAGCTTTCTTTAATAAATCAACAAACTCAATATTTTGCTCCTTAGTTCCAAGACTTACCCTTATCCATCCTGGCATATCTAATAAGTATCCTGGTCTTATTATATAACCATTTCTTAATAAATATTCATGTATAGGCTTATCATCTCCGTTTACATTAACCATTATGAAGTTAGCCTCTGAATGTATATAGTTAAGTCCTATTTCTTTAAATGATTCATATAATAAATCTCTTTGTTCACTATTATATAACTTAACTCTATTAATAAACTCATCATCTTCAATTGCAACTAATGCAGCTCTTTGTGCAAACAAGTTAACATCGAAAGCATTTATAACTCTATTAATATAATCGACTATCTCTTCATTAGCTATTCCGTATCCAAACCTTAAAGACGCTAATCCATAAGCCTTTGATAAAGTCTTTAATATTATCATATTAGGATATTCCTTTAATAATTCTAAAGAATCTGGAAAATCTTTTGAAGTAACATACTCTCCATAAGCTTCATCCATTACTATTATTACATCCTTAGGAATTCTTCCTACCACCTTATCAAAATCTGACTTAGTAAAAATTCCACCTGTAGGATTATTTGGATTACAGAACCAAATTATTTTAGTCTTATCTGTAATTGATGAAACCATTGATTCTATATCTAACCCATTATCTTTTAGTGGTACTTTAACTGGAGTTGCCCCCATAAGTAAAGTATTACTTTCATACCTCGGAAAGGTAATTTCAGCCATTATACTTTCATCACCTTTATCTAAAAAAACTTCACATAGTACATTTATTAAGGAATCTGAACCTGCCCCACAGAAAATCATATCCCTTGTTACATTAAGTTTCTTACTTAATGCTTCTTTAAAATCATATGAAGCCGAATCCGGATACATATTCATTTCATTAACTAGCTCTACCATAAGCTTCTTAACCTTCTCAGAAGTTCCTAATGGATTCTCATTAGATGCAAGTTTTACAACTCTATCTATTCCATACTCCCTCTTTACTTCTGATATTGGCTTTCCTGCAACGTACTTGCCAAGTCTTTTCACTTCTTCTCTAACTTTATATTCCATCCTACATCGCTGCGCTATTTGTAATTAACAATTGGCAATTAGTAATTAACAATTATTGAAGTAATTCCACCGGAATTACAAAAAATAAAATCATTTCAAAACTCCATAGGAGTTTTTTCATTAATTGTTCATTCTTCATTATTCATTGTTCATTGGCGCAGCCCTACCCCCTTTGTTATTTATTGTAATATACTTTTCTTATAATTATATATAAGTTAAATAAAAGTTTCTACCCTTACCTTTCAAATATATTTCCAATAGAACCTAATACACTACCTTGATCCACTGATCTTCCCATATTTTGAGGTGCTGAGGCATATACTCTAGATGCAAGTTTACTGAAAGGTAAACTTTGAATCCAAACCTCTCCTGGGCCTGTTAGTGTTGCAAAAAATAATCCTTCACCACCAAAAACTGCATTTTTAATACCACCTACAAATTGAATATCATAGTTAACATTTTGTGTCATTGCCACTAAACAACCAGTATCAATTTTTAAGGTTTCTCCAGGCATAAGTGTTCTTTTTACTATAGTACCACCAGCATGAATAAATGCTAATCCATCACCTTCAAGCTTTTGTAGAATAAATCCTTCACCACCAAAGAATCCAGTCCCTAATTTCTTAGCAAAAGCTATTCCTATACTAACACCTTTAGCACAACATAAAAAAGAATCTTTTTGACAAATTAATCTTCCACCATAAGCTCTTAAATCCATAGGTAATATTTTACCCGGATAAGGAGCAGCAAAAGCTACTTTTTGCTTTATCATTCCTGTATTAGTGAACGCAGTCATAAATAGACTTTCACCAGTGATTACTCTCTTCGCTGCACTACCAAGTTTACCAAAGAATCCTCCACTTTGAGATTTTTCACTACCATCACCAAAGATAGCATCCATACCGATGAAATTATCCATCATCATCATTGCTCCCGATTCAGCAACTACAGTTTCCCTTGGATCTAACTCAATCTCAACAAACTGCATTTCATTCCCCTTAATTTCATAATCTACTTCATGTGCCATTTTTAATCCTCCTATTTATATTTAATTATCACTGTGGAATCTTACCATATCTATCATAATAAGCAATCCAACAAAAAATGTTGTATAAGTTTCATCTAATACTTCAAGAAAATATCTATCTCTTCCAAAAGTAAATTCCTTATCTATCCTTCCTACTACTGTTCCTGCTACTTTTATTTCATAATGCCTTCCCCAAATACTTGCACTTTCCATTACCATATTTCCATATTGTCCTGATATATTATACTCAGGATTCATAAAACTTTTATCAATAACAGCTACTTCCTGCATATTTTCATCATATGCAATATACTTATGAGCTCCTATTCTTAACTTCTGTTTTAAATATAATATTTTTCTCTTATTTAAATCATATAGGCTTACATTTTTCCCTATATCAAACTTATCCGCTTCTGCTATAAAAACCTTATTTTCATTTTCATCATAAATATCAAATTTTGCTCCAAAAGCTATTAGCCTTTCCTTAACATAAAGCCTTCTCATATAATTCACCTCTAAATATTTATTTTTACCTTTAAATATAGTATATTATACCACTTAATCTATGTCAACTATTTTTAGTATTTTTATTTATATGTAAGCTTTATAAATAGTTATTCATAGGATACTCTCTTTTATAATTTCTAAATAAATAACAAAACACCCTATATTTAAGTAATCCATACATCACTTAAATATAGGGTGTAAATTTATTTATTTTTCATCTTCACCAATTATTCTAACTTCTGGGTGAAGGTCAACATCGAATTTATTCTTAACTTCACTTTGAATATGTGCTATTAAATCTAGTATATCTTTAGCAGTGGCATTGTTTTTATTAATAACAAAGCCTGAATGCTTTTCTGAAACTGCTGCACCACCTATTCTATATCCTTTTAACCCAGCATCTTGAATTAACTTACCAGCATAATATCCAACTGGTCTTTTAAAAGTACTTCCAGCAGAAGGATACTCTAAAGGTTGTTTAGATTCTCTTTTATTAGTTAAATCATCAACTATTTCTTTTATTTTTCTAACTTCACCATGTTTTAACTTAAATCTAGCTGATAAAACAATATAGTTTTTCTTCATTACTATTGAAGATCTATAGCCTAGTTCAAGCTCTTCATTTGATAAAACTTTTATTTCACCGTTGTTATCTATAACTTCAGCACTCTCTATTATATGAGCAATTTCTCCATCATAGGCTCCTGCATTCATAAAAACAGCTCCACCTATAGTTCCAGGTATACCACAAGCAAATTCAAAACCAGCTAAAGAACTTTTTAAAGCTTCATTAGATACATCTTTAAGCATAGCGCCACATTCAGCTTCAACTATTTCATCTTGTACTGTAATGTTTTTTACTTCATTTAATTTAATTACTACACCTTTAATTCCGCCATCTTTTACTAAAAGGTTTGACCCATTTCCTACTACAAAGTAAGGTATGTTATTATTTTTACATATTTCTATAGTTCTAACAACTTGATCTTTCTTCTCAGGAATCAACAGAATATCTGCAGGGCCACCTACTCTAAAATGAACATAATTTTTCATTTCTGCATCTACTATAACATTTTCGCTTTTATAAAACTCTTTAAACAAGCTTTCAAATTTTTTATATTGATTCATACCTAACTCCTTATAAATAACCAGTAATACTTACATAGTATAAATTAAAAATTATTAATTAACAACCCCATAAAAGCCATATTTAAATATTATAAAATATTTGTAACCATTTTATTACTTTTTCTCCTCACCATTAAAGTAGCTTATTATACTATTAGCTGCTTTCCTGTCTATACTAGGAGTTTCTAAGAGCTCTTCATAGGTTGCATTCTTTATATTTTCAACACTTCCAAATTTCATTAAAAGATTTCTCCTTCTTCTTTCTCCAACATTAGGTATATCTTCTAATATAGAATGTAGTGTTCTTTTATCTCTCAAGGTTCTATGATATGTAATTGCAAATCTATGAACCTCATCTTGTATTCTTCTAATCATTTGCATTAAATTTGAACTTCTATTTATAATTAACTCATTATTATTATAAATTATCCCCCTAGTTTGGTGCTTACCATCTTTAACTAAACCACAAACAGGAATGCTTATATTTAGACTATCTAAAACTTCTAAAGCTACATTTACCTGTCCCTTACCACCATCCATCATAATAAGATCTGGGAAACTAGAGAATTTACCACTTGAAAAATTTAATTGCTTCTCTTGAATCTTCTTTATTTCTTCAAGTCCATGCTTAAATCTTCTTTCTAGAATCTCTCTCATACTATCATAATCATTAGCACCCTTTACAGATTTTATTTTGAACCTTCTGTAATCACTATTTTTTGCTCTTCCTTCTTCAAATACCACCATAGTTCCAACAGAATCAACCCCCTGAATATTGGATATATCATATGATTCTATCCTAAAAGGTGGTTCATCTAAATCTAGCATATCTTGAAGCTCTTGTAGAGAAATCCTATTTATTTCTTTTTCTTTTAAATACTTATCTTTAAACTGCTCCAGGGTAATTTTTGCATTTTTCTTAACCATCTCAAGCATATCTTTCTTTTGTCCCTTTTGAGGTATCTTCACCCAAGCCTTAGCCCCTCTTTTAATAGTTAAGAACTCTTCAATAAGTTCAGTGTCATTTACATAAGGTAAATAAATTGTTTTAGGGACCTTAGCTGTACCACCATAAAAGGTCGTAATAAAATCTTCTAATACCTCACTAACTTCATCATCTGCAGTATTTTCAAATATAAAATGCTCTCTACCAATTACCTTGCCATCCCTAGAGAAGAAAACTTGAATACAACTATCCTTTTCATCTTCATAAACATTGATAAAATCTTCATCACCTTCCATAGTCTTAAATATCTTTTGTTTTTCAACTATTGCTTCGATTGCAAGAATTTTATCTCTAAACTTTGCTGCCTTCTCAAATTCTAATTCTTTAGAGGCATCTTCCATTTCCTTTTTAAGAGCATTTACTATAGTCTTATCTTTTCCATTAAGTATATCCATAATATCAGTTATCATTTTACCATATTCTTCTTTTGTAACATATCCAGCACAAGGAGCATCACATTTTTTAATATGATAATTTAAACAAGGTCTAACTGGATCACTATTTTCATTAATTAACATCTTGCAAGTTCTTATAGGAAATATCTTATTAATTAAATTTATAGTTTCATAAACTGCTGTTCCATTTGTATATGGTCCAAAGTATTTAGCTCCATCTTTTGCATATTTCCTAGTTACAAATACCCTAGGAAAATCATCATTATTAGTTATTTTTATAAACGGATAAAATTTATCATCCTTTAATGCAATATTATATCTAGGACTATATTTTTTAATTAAATTACATTCTAAAATTAAAGCTTCCATCTCAGAGTCAGTAACTATATACTCAAATTCAGAAATATTCTTTACCATTACTTTTACTTTTTCAGAGTGATTCTTTGAATTTTGAAAATAGCTTTTTACTCTGTTTTTTAAAATTTTCGCCTTACCTACATATATTACTTCGCCAAGATTATTTTTCATTATGTAGACTCCTGGCTTTTCTGGTAGGTTTTTTAAATGGTATTCAAAATCGAACATTTAAATTACTCCTCCAAATAATCATTTTGCAAGATTAATTTTATCACTACTACTAAATAATACAATAGCAAAGTACTTCAAAAGGAGATAATTTACATACAGAATTATTATCTCCTTAAAATACAGTAATAAATCAATCTCAATACATTAAAAAGGCGAAGTAAAATCTTCAAATTTCTGCCAGGTTGTGTCTTCATTCTCCACTAAAACCTTATTATAATCAAAGCTCCAAGGTATACCTAATGAATTCCAGTGAACACCACCTCGCAATCTTCTTATAAATGGCTTTGTTACCTTATAATAAATTAATGCTTCCTTATTTCCCTTAATGTAATATCCATGAGCACAGCCTGATGGTACGTATATTAAGTTTTTGTTTTCTTCATTGAGATTTACCATAGTAAACTTTCCAAAAGTCTTTGATTCCTTTCTTAAATCAATTACTACATCTTCTATTTCTCCAACTATACATGTAATTAACTTATCATGACCTTCTGGAGGAAACTGAAAATGCATCCCTCTTACAGTCCCTGGTTTTGCTATTGCATAATACTCTTCTTTAAATTCTGTACTTAATCCATATATATTAAACTGACTCTCACTAAAAATTTTGATTAAATCACAAGTACTGTCCATAACCACTGTTGGTGTAATTAAGTAACAACCTTCTACCTCTAAACCCTTAACCCTAAACATACCTAATGTCTCCTTTTATCCTTTCGTATTGAAAATTTAGTCATATTTTAGTATATGCTTAGGGTTAATTGATTTGTTCCACCTTGGATTGGGATGGAAGAAAAATTACTTCCGAACACTACTGGACTTAAAATGTAGAATGAATAATGTAGAATGTAGAATTAATGAAAAAAGCCGTCCTCGACAGCTTTTAGATTAAATATAGAAAGGCTGCAAAAGCAACCTTTCTAAGAAACTTTATTTTCAGTGATTTTGAAAAAATCACATCTTCAATTTTTCATTCTTAATTCTTACTTATTAACTCTTCATTCTTTAATTTTTTCATTACTAATAGCCTAATGTTGCCATTCTAACTACCTTTGAGGCTATATCAGCTGCTGAGCCTGCTCCATTTTCACCTTCTTCAACTATTACAGCTACTGCAATCTGTGGATCATCTACTGGAGCTACAGAAATAAACCACCCATGAGGTATTCCTTCAGATCCATCTTCCAACATATAATCGGCTGTACCAGTTTTTCCACCAGCATTTGTTCCTTCAAAAGCTGGCCATCTGTAAATATTGTTAGAAACCAAGTACCCCATATATTCTTTAATAGTCCCCGCAATATCTTTAGATATTACATCTTCTTTTAAAGCTTTATTCGGATATTCCTTTACAGTGTTTCCGTCCTTATCTACAATTTTATTTACTAATTTAGGTTGCATTAAAACACCATCATTACCAACTGTTGCTGCTACTATGGCCATTTGCATTGGTGTACTTAGCACACTCCCTTGACCTATACCACTTTGAGCAATATTACCTATTTCTTCAGGCTTTAATGTTGGGAATTTACTTGCTGGCATGCTTACGCCAATTCCATTAATTCTTGAATTAAATCCAAATCTTTCTGATACTTCTTTAAGCTTTTCATTTCCCATTTCCATAGCTAATGTACCAAAAACAACATTACTTGATACTCTATATGCCATTTGTAGACTAAGATCTCCATGAGCTTGCTTCATATAGTTATTTAATTCTCTTCCATCAGGGAAAGTGATTTTTCCTGTATCACTAAAAGTTCTATTTACTATACTCGGATCATTTTCTAGTGCTGCTGCTAATGTTACTGTTTTAAATACAGATCCAGGTGGATACATACCATCAACCGCTCTATTTAAAAGTCTAAATTCTTCATCTGCACCTGTGTTAGCATTTTCTATTGCTTGCTCTAAATTACTTGGATCATAAGTAGGCTTAGAAACCATTGCAAGAATCTCTCCTGTCTTAGGATTCAATGCTACTACTGCTCCCTTTAAATCTCCCATAGCGTCATAAGCAACTTTCTGTAAATCGTGATCTAAAGTAGTTACAATTCCATTACCTACTTTTTCCTCATCCCTATTTTCAAAAGCTTTCTTTATGTCAAAATCACTTAAGAAACTTCTTAATCCATTACCAAAGCTATTATATTTTGAAAGTTCAGAGTCAAATTCTTCCTCTAAACCTGTTAAACCAAATCTTTCATCGATATAACCTAAAGAGTGGACATATAAATCGCCATAAGTATATTCCCTACTTTGGTTATCTTTATCTATCCTAACACTCTTAGTTAATGCTTCTCCATCTCTTGAATAAATAGTTCCTCTTAAGACTTCATTTCTCTTTGCCCAAAGTCTTTTGTTACCTGTATCATTTGCTATATCAGGGCCTTTAAATACTTGAAAATATGCTATATAAGATATTAGGGCTATAAAACAAAATAGAAATATAACCATAACATTTCTTACACTCTTAGATAATTCTTTCATAGCTCCTCCTTATTATAATATCTAACACCTATTAGGCCTCAGAAATTTTTTGTAATATGCCTAGTGCAAAAAACATAGTTAACATAGAACTACCACCATAACTAATAAGCGGTAGAGTTATACCTGTTAAAGGTATTACAGTAAAAATCCCACCTATAATAACTAAAGTTTGACAGGCTATCATGGTACTGAATCCAACTGCCACTAATTGACTAAATGCATCATTAGTAACAAAGGCATTTCTAATACCTCTATAAAATAATAAGAAGTATATTATCATTAAACCAACTGCAAATATTATTCCAAACTCTTCACATATTACTGCAAAAATAAAATCACTTTCACTTGCGAAGATTAAATCAGGATATCCGTTACCAAGTCCAACTCCAGACAATCCTCCAGAAGCTATTGCATAAAGCCCTTGAACTATTTGATACCCTTCATCATGGGCATACTGCCATGGATCTAACCAAACCTTAACCCTTCTCTGAACGTGTCCAAATACTCCATAAGCACCTAAGGCTCCCACTACTGAAAGACCTAAACAAGTAAATACGTATTTCTTCTTAGATGTTGCTATGTAAAGCATAGTTACTGATATACCAAAGAAAATTAATGTAGATCCAAGATCTGTTTGTAAAACCATACATACTAATGAAAACATTACTACTAATGCTGGTTCTATAAGCTGCTTAAAATCTTCTTTGATAACATTCTTACTTTCATATTTAATTAAAGCAGATGCTAAATATAGAACTAATGCTATTTTCCCAAACTCAGAAGGTTGAAAGCTAATTGGCCCTAAATAAACCCAGTTCATAGCTCCATTAGTACTTGTTCCTGTTACTAATCCAAATATAAGTCCCATAGGCATTAACACTAAGGTTAATATCATATATATCTTCTTATACCCAGCAAAGCTTTTTAAATCTGGCATAGCTACAACTATAGTTATATAAGCTATTATCCCAAGAACTACCCAGACTAATTGCTTTAATGCAAGACTAGGATCTATTCTATATAATACAGCTATTCCTACTACTGCAAGAATACTTGAGAAAATTAATAAAAACTTATCTCCTTCAGGATAAAATCTTCGAATTAGATAATGAGAAAAACCTATTATAATGCAAAGAACTACTCCTATAATTAATGCCTTTTTATCAAAGGGTTTTTGTAATAAACCTAGGTTTGTAAATAGAAGTAAGCATAATAAATAAATTAATTTAAGAACTCTTTTTTCTAGCTTTAACGTCTTATTCATATTCTCACCTCTATTTTTTATCAGCTCTTATAACCTTAAAAGTTGCACTTCCAATTCTTATATTGTCATTAGCCTTAATCTTACAACGTCCTTTTACCTTAGCATCATTAATAAAGACGCCATTAGTACTATTTAAATCCTCTATCTCTATTTCATTATTTTTAACTATAATTTTAGCATGGTTTCCTGAAACATATTGATCAGTTAATCTTATATTATTTCCTTCTTTTCTACCAATAGTTAACCTATCATTTAATAATAAAACTGATCCTTCTTCTAAGTTTGAGTTATCTCCAGCGCTTAGTACCTCTATTCCAAAATTTCTTTTTGCTGAAGATGGTCTTCTTCTTCCGCCACCCTTAACATCCTTGTACATTATTTTTAATGCATAATAAATTATAAAGTATAGTATTATTATAAAAATCACACCAAAAACAAATGTCATTAGTTCTGAAAAACCCATATTCCACCTCTAAATTACTATTATATTACCATTATATATTAAAACTTATAGCCAAAAATAACAAGAGTACAAGGATTATCTTAACATCTTTTTAAGATATTGGCCTGTATAAGATTTTTTCACCTTTGCAATATCTTCTGGTGTTCCGGTAGCAACTATAGTTCCTCCCTTATCTCCACCTTCTGGTCCTAAGTCTATTATATAATCAGCACATTTTATCATATCTAAGTTATGTTCAATTACTACCACTGTATTTCCCGCATTAACTAATCTTTGTAGAATCTCTACTAATCTACTCACATCATCAATATGAAGTCCTGTAGTTGGCTCATCTAAGATATATAAAGTTTTTCCTGTACTTCTCTTTGAAAGTTCAAAAGCAAGCTTTATTCTTTGAGCTTCTCCTCCTGATAATTGTGTTGATGGTTGACCTAGTCTTATATATCCAAGTCCTACATCATATAATGTTTCTAACTTGTTTTTTATTCTCGGAAGATTTTCAAAGAACTTCAATCCTTCTTCAACAGTCATATTTAGGATATCATCTATTGATTTTCCCTTATATTTAACTTCTAAAGTTTCTCTATTATATCTCTTTCCTTTACATACCTCACAAGGTACATAAACATCTGATAAGAATTGCATTTCAATCTTAATTATTCCATCTCCAGTACAAGCTTCACATCTTCCACCTTTAACATTGAAACTAAATCTTCCCGGCTTATATCCTCTCATTTTAGCTTCTGGTGTTGTTGAGAATAACTCTCTTATAATATCAAATACACCTGTATATGTAGCTGGATTTGATCTTGGAGTTCTTCCTATTGGACTTTGATCTATATCTATTATTTTATCAATATTTTCATATCCAAGAATCTCTTTATGCTCTCCAACTGGATTTTTACTTCTATTAACAAGTCTATTTAATCCCTTATATAAGATTTCATTAACTAGAGTACTTTTCCCTGAACCTGATACTCCTGTTACAGTTGTTAAAGTTCCCAAAGGAATATCAATACTTACATTCTTAAGATTATTCTCCTTTGCCCCTTTAACTTTTATAAAGTTTCCATTTCCTTTTCTTCTTTCAGTAGGAATATCTATCTTCTTTTTACCTAATAAATATTGTCCTGTTATTGATTCTTTAGTGTTCTTAATTTCATCTAAAGTTCCAGCAGCTACTACTTCTCCACCATGTTCACCAGCTCTAGGTCCAATATCAACAATAAAATCAGCTTCTCTCATAGTATCTTCATCATGCTCTACAACTATTACAGTATTTCCTACATCTCTTAAATTTTTAAGAGTACCTATTAATTTATCATTATCTCTTTGATGTAATCCGATACTTGGCTCATCTAAGATGTATAGTACGCCCATAAGCGCTGAACCTATTTGTGTAGCAAGTCTTATTCTTTGAGCTTCTCCACCAGATAGTGTTCCTGAATTTCTAGATAAGTTTAAATAATCTAGTCCTACATCTATTAAGAATTGTAATCTGTTTTTTATCTCCCTAATAATTTGATCACTTATTATCTTATCTTTTTCTGAAAAGTCTATTGATGAAATATACTCTAATTCTTCTTTTATAGATAACTTAGTAAACTCGTTAATATTCTTATCTCCAACTCTAACTGCTAAGGCTTCTTTCTTAAGTCTTGCACCCTTACATTTAGGACATGGATTATTACTCATATACTGTTCTATTTCATTTTTTATATAATCAGAATTAGTCTCTCTATATCTTCTTTTTAGAGAATTAATTTCTCCATCATAAGCATAGTGATATTGTGAAGTTACTCCTTCCTTCTTATAAGTAACATTCATCTTCTTTCCATTTGTTCCATATAAAATTAAATCTAAAGCCTTTCTACTAAGCTCTTTTACAGGCCTACTTAAATCTATATCATATTCTTCACTTAAAGCTTTTAATATAGCAAAAGTCCACGAATCATCCTTAAGTCTTCCTTCACCCCAAGTAGCAATAGCTCCTTCTAATATACTTAAATCCTTATTAGGAATAACTAAATCTTCATCTATCTCCATTAGTGTTCCTAATCCATCACAACTGTCACACTTACCGAAAGGAGAGTTAAAAGAGAATAATCTTGGAGCAAGTTCATCTATGCTCATTCCACATTCCGGACAAGCAAATTTTTCACTAAATAATATATCTTCTCCATCTATAATATTGATTACTACTAGACCTTCTGCAAGTTTTAAGGCAGTTTCAATAGAATCAGATAATCTTCCTTCTATACCTTCCTTAATAATTATTCTGTCCACAACAGCTTCAATATTATGCTTTATATTCTTTTCTAATTTAACTTCTTCTTCTGTTAGTTCATATATAGAACCATCTATTCTTGCTCTTACAAATCCACTTCTTTTTATACTATCTATAACTTTCTCGTGAGTTCCTTTTTTGCCTCTAATAACTGGAGCTAATACTTGAAGTTTAGTTCTATCCCCAAGAGCCATAATACTATCCACAATTTGATCAACAGTTTGTTGCTCTATTGGGATTTTACATTTAGGACAATAAGGCTTTCCAACTCTTGCATATAATAATCTTAAATAATCATATATTTCAGTTACTGTTCCTACAGTAGAACGTGGATTTTTACTAGTTGTCTTTTGATCTATAGATATTGCTGGTGAAAGTCCTTCTATATACTCTACATCAGGCTTATCCATTTGACCCAAGAATTGTCTTGCATAAGATGAAAGAGATTCAACATATCTTCTTTGTCCCTCTGCATATAGGGTATCAAATGCTAATGATGACTTTCCTGAACCAGATAGTCCAGTAAATACTACTAATTTATCTCTAGGTATTTCTAAAGAAACATTTTTTAAATTATTTACCTTAGCACCCTTTATTATAATTTTATCTTTCATTTCTAATACCTCTTCTAATTTTACTCATTCTTCGAACAAGCGTTCTTTACTATATTCTAAATTTTATTATATTTATTGTCAATTATATATTAAAGTATTTACTAAAAAAGAATGTAATAAACCTCCCCTAGACTTATTACATTCTTTAATAATTTTATTCATTAATTACGAATTCAAAACCACCACTTTTATCCTTAGCTATGAAATTTATATCTATTTCTATGATGCCATCACCTTCATCAACTATATCAAAACTAGTAATTATCGAACTTCCCTTATATAAATTTTCACTAACACTCTCTCCAAAACCAGATTTACTAATAAACTCATATTCTTTTGATTCTCTTTCAAATTCTATATCTTCAACATTTTCAGTTTTTAATTGTAATATATTACTTTCATAACTTTCAAATGTAGTATTATATTCATTATCTTGAACTAGTTTATTATTTAAATCTACTATTAATTTTTTACCATATTTTTTATCATAAAAAATACCATCACATTTAAATATAATATTGCTATCTTTAACTTCACCTTCAAATTCTATCCTTTTATCACCACTTGGATATGATAATAAGTTTGACATTTCATACTCAATTCCTTTATCATCTATTAATACTGGATTTTGAAAGCTTACAAAATTATATTCATCACTATTCAAACTAAAACTTAAACTAGTCCTTGTCTTAGAAGAGTTTATACTTTTTATTTCAATATCTCCAACTTCTGTTTTGATTATATTATTACTAATATCAATATCATTTTTACCTTTTCCAAATTTATCTTCTAATTTTATTGGCACCTTAAAAACTGCTAGGCTTTCAGATCTATCCTTATTATAAATATTAAATATCATTAAAAATTCTTGCTCAAATTTTTCAAAATTACATTGAATATAATTTCCACTCTTGCCATAAGCCTCTGTAGTATGACTATAAAATGCACTTATTTTATCTTCCTCATTTTGATTTAATAAATCTACTTTTACATTATATTCTTCTTCTACTTCATATTCTATCCATATAGTTTTATAATCACCAACTACATTGCTTACCTTTAATTTAATTCCATTTATCTCATTTTCATATCCTATATTTTGAACTAAATTTGCCTCTACAGCATTACTAAATCCCTTATCCATTGTTAAAAGCTCAGCTAATTTCCCTATTATGGGTAGACTTTGAGCTACTATTGAAACCTTAGGCACTAAATTTAAAACAAGAAAAATAGACATAAATGAAGCTGCAACTATTTTAACTATTAATCCTATTTTATTATTTTTCTTCTTACCTTCATGAATAAACTTACTAACTAAGAAATCTAAGTCTTCTGGAGTCTCAATATTTTTATAAGCTATTTTTTCTTTTTCAAATATATCCTTCATAACTATTCCTCCTCAATTTCTTTTCTTAGTAAATTTAAGGCTTTATGAATTTTATTTTTCACTTGAGATTCCTTTAAATTTAATATTTCTGAGATTTCTCTTATTTTGTAACCATGAAAATACTTTAGTATAATTATTACTCTAAGTTCTTCATTTAAATTTTCAATTAATAAATTGAAACCATCACCTTGAACTTTGGATTTATTAATTAAAACTTCCATATCTTTATCTTCTACCAATACAGTTCTAGAATTTTTTCTAATATAGTCTATTGCTGTATTTATCATAAGCCTTATAAACCAATTATCAATATTATCTAAGTCTTTTACATTTCCAAGCTTATTGTATGCTTTCACTATACTCTCATGTATTACATCCATAGCATCATCTTTATTTTTTAAATAAACATAGGATATCTTAAATAATTTTTCCTTATTAATATCAATATACTCTTCGAAAATCTTTTCCCTATATCTCTTAAACATATTTTTCTCCCCAATCCCAAGCCTAATTTACCCTCTATACCTTATAGACGAATAAGAAAGTATTTTTGTTTAAATTAAATATTAAAAAATTAGGCTACCTATAGTAGCCTAAACCCCTTCAAAATCAAATAAAGGAATAAAGCTTTCCTTATCTGTTCCCTCTTCTTGTATAAATCCATTTTCAACACCTATACTTAAAGCATAATCTATAAGTGCTTCATAATGTTTTTGATTTAATGGCTTATTTAGTTCTGGGTAGATCTTTACGTGCTCAAGAGGTGTGTACTGATTCATAATGCTAATATAAACCTTATTTCCATATGTATTGTGAATATAGTCTATTATTTTCTTTGAATCAAATAGCAAGCCTGGCAACATAAGATGTCTTATTATTACCCCTTTTTTTATTATTCCACTCTTATCAAATTTAACTTCTCCAACTTGATTTACCATTTCTTCAATAGCTTCTTTAGCATATAAAAAGTAATCTTTTGCTTTAGAGTATTTCATTGAATACTTACTATTAAAGTACTTCATATCTGGTAAATAAACGTCTATATATCCTTTTAAAAGTTTTATAGTTTCTATATTTTCATAACCACTACTATTATAAATTATAGGAAGATTCAGCCCTTTTTCCTTTGCTATTTTTAACGCTTCAATGATTTGAGGTACATAGTGTGTTGGAGTAACTAAATTTATATTTAAAGCTCCTTTTCCCTGTAGCTCTAAGAAAATTTCTGCTAATCTATCTATAGTTATTTCTTTTCCAAAAGAGCATTGACTTATATTATAGTTTTGACAAAAAACACACTTTAAAGTACAGTAAGAAAAAAATACTGTACCTGAACCAATATTACCTGATATGCAAGGTTCTTCCCAATAATGAAGGGCAGCTCTTGCCACCCTTATATTCTTTCCAGCTCCACAATATCCTGTTTTATCTTTTAATCTATTTATGCCACAATTTCTTGGACATAACTTACAACTTTCTAATAACTCCATACTTATCTCCCTAGGTAATTTAAAAACTTTTGACCATATTTATTTAAATAATAAATATCATTGCCCTCATCTATACTTAAAAGTCCATTTCCTTCAAGACTTACATAGTCTGATTTTATGCTTTTGTCAGTAATCTTTTTGTCTTCATAATAAATATCAATCTTTTCACTAAAAATACCATTCTTATAACAAACAAAGAAATTATCCATAGCGTCTATATTGGAATACTTATTAGATATTATCTCCTTACCACTTAAATCTATTACCTTAAGTTTATTAGACTTTAAATTTTCTACTATAAAATAATCTCCAACTACTGTTGATGTAATATAATTTATATCTGAATTTTCTATCTCTCCCTTTATATTACCATTAGTATCTATCAAAACAAGATTATCATTAAAATCATAAAAGACTAAAATATTTGATTTAGAATATCCTGAAAAATAATATTCAAATGGTAGTCTAAATATTTCATTAAAGTCCTTATCTAATGCTACTAACTCTAATGAGTTCAGGTCTTGTCCTATAATTATTCCATTAATAAAACTATAATATGAATTATCAAAACTTATATTATCTAATTTTACTTCTTTTAAGTTCTTATCAATTAATACGGAGTTGTTATAGTCACTTAGAACTGCATATCCTTCTGAAAATCCACTAATATTATTATACTTTAAAGGTATAACCTCTTGACCTTTTTCATCGATGAATCCATACATACCATCTAATTCTACTTTAGCATAGCCATCTTTAAACTCCTCTAGACTATTATATTTTAAATCTCCTATTTTTTTGCCTTCCTTATTTAAGTAACCTATGCTTCCATCTACACTGTTTTTATAAGCTGCTGATATATAGTCACCCTTTATATCCAAAAGCACGTATTCCTTAGTAGTAAATAATTCTTTCCCTGATTTATCTATAACAGCTTGAGTACTATCATCTAAATCAACTATTGCCACTCCATTTTTAAAGCTTCTTGCTCCATTGTACTTTCCTTCAATTACTAGCTTTTCATTAGTATCAATATATCCATATCTTCCTTCTACGTAAACAGCCGCTAGCCCTTCTGAAAAACTTTCAGCCATTTCATATTTAGGTTTTATAACAATATCACCATAGGCATTTTTAAATCCATATAGTCCACCTTCGCTATAGACATATAATCCTGACTTAAATTCCTCACTATCTAAATCTCTATTTATACTTAACTCTTCTTTATTTTCAGAAGATGTTTTAACTTCAATTAATTTAATATCTTCATCTTTAATAAACTCATCATAACTAGATAAACCTATCTTAATAAAAATCGTAACTAAAGAAGCTACTAAAATCAAAACTAAAGTAATTAATAAAATTATATATTTTTTCCCTAACCCCTTAGACATAACCTTCTCCTTATAAAGCATTATTTTAGTTATATTATTCCATATTATTTTCAAAACAACAATATACAAAGATACTTTATATAATTAATAGAACTTTATAAATATAATAAAGAGTCTACTTATAATAATTCACAAAACTCTTCTATTAATCTATAAAGCTCTATCATCTTAATTATTTACTTTTTAAATCATTAATTATATCACGAAGTTCTGCTGCTCTTTCAAACTGTAAGTTTTTAGCTGCATCCATCATTTCATCAGTATATTTCTTAATTAATTTCTTCTTATCCTTTGCTGATAATTTAGAATCAGGTGACTTCGCAGTATATTCAGTTACTTCCTCAGCAACCTTAGTTGCTTCTATTAATTCTCTTACTTCTTTAATTATAGTTTGAGGAGTTATTCCATTATCTTCGTTATACTTAATTTGAATTTGTCTTCTTCTTTCAGTTTCCTTAATAGCCTTATCCATAGACTTAGTAATATTATCTGCATACATTATTACTCTACTTTCTGAATTTCTAGCTGCTCTACCTATAGTTTGTATTAATGAAGTTTCAGAACGTAAGAATCCTTCTTTGTCTGCATCTAATATAGCAACTAAAGCAACTTCTGGTATATCTAACCCTTCTCTAAGCAAGTTAATACCAACTAATACATCATACTCACCAAGTCTTAAATCTCTTATAGTCTTCATTCTCTCAATAGTATCTATATCTGAATGCATATATGTTGTTTTTATGCCTAAGTCTTTAAGATACTTAGTTAAATCTTCAGCCATTCTCTTAGTTAATGTAGTTATTAATGTTCTAAATCCTTTTGCTGTAGTCTTTTGGATTTCTGCATATAAATCATCAATTTGACCCTTAACTGGTCTAATTTCTATAACTGGATCTAATAACCCTGTTGGCCTAATTACTTGCTCTGCAATATTAGTTGAATTATCTAATTCATATTGTCCTGGAGTAGCACTTACAAATACAATTTGATTTATCTTATCTTCAAATTCAGAAAACTTTAATGGTCTATTATCATAAGCACAAGGTAATCTAAAACCATAATCTACTAGAGTATTTTTTCTCGATCTATCTCCAGCATACATTGCCCTGCATTGAGGTAGAGTAACATGGCTTTCATCTATAAACATTAAGAAATCATCTGGAAAATAATCTATTAATGTTTGTGGTGGAGTTCCTGGTGCTCTACCATCTAAAATTCTTGAGTAGTTTTCTATCCCACTACAATATCCCATTTCTCTAATCATTTCTATATCGAAATTAGTTCTTTGTCTTAATCTTTGAGCCTCTAATAATTTTTCCTGACTATTAAGCTCCTTAAGTCTATCTTCAAGCTCATCTTCAATTTGCCCTATAGCTTTTTCTAAAACTTCATAAGACGCAGCAAAGTGAGAAGCTGGTGAAATAGCTACATGAGTTCTTTCCCCTAAAATATTTCCTGTTAGAACATCAAATTCTCTTATTCTCTCTATTTCATCTCCAAAGAACTCTACTCTAATTCCCTTATTAGAGTATGAAGCTGGAATAATATCTAAAGAATCACCTCTAACTCTGAAACTTCCTCTAGCAAAATCTATATCATTTCTTTCATATTGAATTTCTATTAATTTTTTAATTATTTCATCTCTATCCTTTATCATTCCGGGTCTTAAAGAAATAGTAAGTTTCTTATACTCTTCTGGATTACCTAACCCATAAATACAAGATACTGATGCTACAATTATTACATCTCTTCTTTCAAGCAATGCTGATGTAGCTGAGTGTCTTAATTTGTCTATTTCATCATTAATTGCTGCATCTTTTTCTATAAAAGTATCAGTTTGAGGTACATATGCTTCTGGTTGGTAGTAATCATAATACGAAACAAAGTACTCAACTATATTATTAGGGAAAAACTCTTTAAATTCAGAGCAAAGCTGGGCTGCCAATGTTTTATTATGTGCTAATATTAAGGTTGGTTTTTGAACCCTTTCTATAATATTAGCCATGGTATAAGTTTTTCCTGATCCAGTTACCCCTAAAAGTGTTTGCCCTCTATCTCCATTTTCAATAGACTTTACTAAACTGTCTATTGCCTTCGGCTGATCTCCTGTTGGTTTAAACTTTGATACTATTTTAAATTCAGGCATCTTATCCCTCCTTCTCTACTATATTTTTATTATACCCTTTTTTATAAAGTGATTCTAAGCTTCAGACGGAGTTTTCTTAAAAAGTAGAGAACCAAAATCTTGCATTTTGTGTGAATCATTTTCACAGAGTGCAGGAATATAATACTTCATCTGAAGCTTAGAAGAACTAATCCAAGCGAGTGCAGTGCTTAGCTCCCACTAAAAAAAAATTGGATTATTAGCAATGCTAGTAATCGGATAAAGCTATAACTTATGATGAAAATTATATCAAATTGGTAAAAAAAAGTACAGAAAGTAAGTTCCCCTTCTGCACTAAAATCCTATTTTTTTCTTTTCATTTCCTCTAGAACTTTTTTAAAGTCATCATTATCTACACTTAATGTACTCTCTACATCTACCATTTTAGGAACTATTAACATTCCGACTTTTTTATTTATTGGTTTAACACTTAAATCGACTATTTCCCCGGAAATTTTTCTTACTTTAAAAGATATTTCGTTGAAACTCTCCCTAACTGCTTTAAATATTTCAACTTCTGACATAGCCCTACTTTTATTTACTTCAATAATTTTGTCGCCTCTTCTTATTCCTGATTGGTATGCTGGCGAATTTGGAGCTACTTCGAGTACAGCCACTCCTTCATCATCAGTTACATATAAGTAATTACCACTATTCTCATTCTTATTTTGAATCTTTATCATTATTTCATGTCCTAAAGGTGCTAATATCACTACCACAATTTGTCCAATTATTCCAAACTGAGCAACTTGTGCTACTAAAGCTAGTAAAACACCATAAATTAAAATTCCTAAACCAGAATATAATGGTTTTTTATTTTTATCTTTAGTAAAGGTAACAGAATTATACCCTACTACTCCGTATAATGGTAAGCTCATTATTACAGCAGTACTTAATAATAGCAGTGTATCTGCCCTATTTACTAATGGCCACCATTCTGGAGTTGCAATAGGTGATGTGCCAACACTAGATATTTTGCTAGTAATTGCAATAAAAATTGCTACAGGTAAAGCCCAATATCTACTATAAGCAAATCCTCCAACTATCTTATTATCCTTATTAGAAAATACAGGTATAGCTCCTCTACCTCCATCAAACATAACAAGAATACCTTCAACTACATGCATTAATCCCACGAAGGTCATAAGTGCCACTATATTAATATTTATATATGATTGTGAATTAGTAGCACTAGCTAATAAACTAGCTATAATCCCTAATGCACCTAGTACTGCTCCTGAATAAGAAAAGCAAATGAATCTCTTTTTAACAAAGAGAAGTAAAATAGAGATTATAAACATAATTTCTATTCCTGAATTCTCATCAAATACTATTCCAAAAATAGTTAGCATTATACTTATTATAATACCGCCTATAATACCTAAACATATTTGTGATAATGTAAGTTCCAAAGGGGAGTTTATGCTCTCCCCAATGGTCATTTTTTGCATTATTGCTATTCTTTTGTTCTTTAAATAAAACATTACCCCTAAAACTACTAACATAATTATATTCATCGGTCCTATTATTGCATATGCTACAGTTCTTAAGGTATATAGTATTAACTCCATCTATGAGCCTCCTACTTTATCTTTTCCTTAATAACTTCTATACCCTTTATTAATTGTGTATCTATACTTCTATCATATTCCTTATTTAAATTTTCTTCAGGAATAGTCACTTCTATATCAGGAGTAATTCCAACTTTGTGTATGTTTTCTCCATTAGGAGTATAATATTTAGAAGTTGTAACCTTTAATCCACCATTACCATCTTTAAAATCAAATAATTGTTGTACGACACCCTTACCAAAACTCTTAGTTCCTATTATTGTCGCTAATTTATAATCTCTTAATGCTCCTGTAAGCACCTCTGATGCTGAAGCACTTCCACCATCAATTAAAACAACTAACGGTAGTCCTTGTGAATCTCCACCTGTGGATTTGTATTCTTTTTTATTATTATACTTATCTATTGTATAAGTTACAACATCTCCCTTAGGTATAAATTCTGATGCTATATTATTAGCTTCATGCAGATATCCACCTGGATTTCCCCTTAAGTCTAAAATTAAGCCCTTCATTCCTTCACCTTTAAGTTGAAGAATCTTTTCTTTAATTTGCTTACCGCTATCTGCATCAAAAGAAGACAATCTTATATAACCCACATTATCTTCAAGCATTTCTCCTCTAACTGAAATAGTCTTTATCTCTTCTCTTACAATTTCAACATCTAGAGTTTCGTCACCTCTAGATATAGTTAAAGTTACAGATTTACCTTCTTCTCCCTTTATCTTAGAAACTGTATTTTCTAGCTTAGGTTCTGGCATTTCATTACCATCAACCTTTAGAATAACATCTCCAGCCTTTAAACCTGCTTTTTCAGCTGGTGATCCTTCTATAGGTGCAATAACAGTAACCTTATCATCTTTAACTCCAACTTGAACTCCTATGCCTACAAAATGCCCTTCACTTTGTTCAACAAAAGAAGAATATTCAGCACTATTCATAAAAATAGTATATGGATCATTTAGTGAGTCAGTCATGCCCTTTATAGCAGCTTCTAATAGAGCATTATCATCAATTTGCCCATTATAATTTGAAAGTAAAGTTTCCCTTACCTGAAATAATAAATCATATTTTTTTACATCCTTAATCTCACTTATGTCCTTAGCAACTTCTTCACTTACACTTTTTGATTTTATTATTCCTCCGTGAGCAAATGAAGTACCCATGTAAAAGAACATTAAATTAGAAAGTACAAATATACCCACAATTATTGCTATATTTAAGGGTTTTTTTAATGCATTTTTACCCTTATAGTTGTTTTCCTCTTCCATCTCAGATATCTCCTTTCATAAAGTCTAACTAATCAGTAAAAATTTCTCTTAATAATATTTTAAGTGGAGAAATTTCTCCACTTAAAGTATATAATTTATTCTCTCTTTTTATTAATAACTTTATACATCCAAGAATTTTCTTAAAGCAACTATACTTCCTAAGGCACCTATTACTATACCACCTGCTAAGAATGCCCAAGTTAAAATTCCTAAGACAAAGCTTGGTGGAACTAGTGATACTAAGAACATAGTAGATACTATATAACCAAATATACCTTTATATAGGAAGTATAATAGTAAGCTTGCCAATAATGATCCTACAAATCCGATTATCATACCTTCTATTATAAAAGGCCATCTGATAAACCAGTCTGTAGCTCCTACAAACTTCATAATTCCAACTTCTCTTCTTCTTGAATAAACAGTAATCTTAGTAGTATTAGTTATTAAGAATATTGATACTCCAATAAATACTACAAATAAAATTAAACCAGCTATTCTAACTCCATCTATAAATGAACTTATAGTCTCAATCATATCTTGTTGATTGGATATACTTTCAACTCCAGACATTTCATTTACAGCTTCTCCAATCCCTTCAGCATAACTAGGATCTTCTAATTTAACTATAAATGCACTTGGAAGTGGATTGTTTTGTAAGTCGAACCCTTGCAATAATCCTGGACTATCTTTTAAGTTTTCCTTAAAATTTATGAAGGCTTCTTCTCTTGATTCATAAACAACTTCCTTAACGCCTTCTTGTTCATTTAACTTAAGCTCTACTTCTCTTTGATCTATTAATTTAATATCATCATTTAAATAAACTTTAATTTCTACTTTTGAAGCAACATCTTCTATAGCCTTATTAAAGTTAAGCCCAATAAGCATAAATGTACCAAATATAAAGAATGTTATTAGTACAGTTATCATCGCTGCAATACTTAAGGTTCTATTTCTCTTAAGACTCTTAAATGCATCTACAAAAAAGTACTTTAATGTATTAAACTTCATCTTCGTACATCCCCCTTGCTGTATCTCTTGCTATAGCACCCTTCTCAATAGCAATAACTCTCTTCTTCATATTATTTACTATGTCTTTAGCATGCGTAGCCATTAAAATAGTAGTTCCTGCTCTGTTTATATCTTCTAAAAGATCCATTATTTCATTTGCAGTCTCAGGATCTAAGTTACCTGTTGGCTCATCACATATTAAAACTGAAGGGTTGTTTACAATAGCTCTAGCTAAAGCTACTCTTTGTTGTTCTCCACCAGATAATTCATTTGGGAACATCTTATACTTATGTGAAAGTCCAACTAGAGATAGTACCATAGGAACTCTTTTTCTGATCTCCTTAGGCTGAGCCTCTACAACTCTCATAGCAAAAGCAACATTTTCATAAACGTTTAAAGTAGGAATAAGTCTAAAGTCTTGGAAAACCATCCCTATCTTTCTTCTGTAATAAGGTACTTGTTTTCTTGTTACATTATTCAACTTTTTACCTGCAACTACAATTTCCCCAACTGTAGGCTCAGTTTCCTTAATTAACATTTTTATAAAAGTTGATTTACCTGCACCAGAAGGCCCAACTAAGAATACAAATTCTCCAGATTCTATAGAAATATTTACATCAGATAATGCTTTAACATTATTATCATATAGCTTAGATACGTTTTTAAATTCTATCATTCTCTAACACCTCACACATAAGCGTATTTTTAAAGCTATTAAACCTATAGCGTTATTATAGCATAACAAAGCTTAAGGAAAAACTTTTTTCTACTTTTATTCTAAATTAAATCCATATTTTTAATATTTTAATAATCTTTAAATCCTTCCCCTAATGCTTCTGTTGATTCACTTACAGTTAAAAATGCCTCTGGATTATTATGTTTTATAAACTGCTTTAGTGTAATAAACTGCTTAGAAGATAAAACTGTATATATTACAGTCATGTTTTCTTTTGTATATCCGCCTTTACCAGTTAAAATTGTACATCCTCTATCAATACCATTATTAATAAAATCTACCACAAGCCTTTCTTTATTAGTAATTATAAATACTTGTTTAACAGGGTTTATCCCTGCAATAAATTTATCTACTAAGTTCCCTATTAATATAGCACTTAGAAGTCCAAAAAGCCCCTTTTCAACGCCAAAAGAATAAATAGCTAATAAAGTTACAGTACAATCTGCTAATAACAATCCTTGGCCTATAGGTAAATGAAAATATTTATTAATAATTTTAGCAACTATGCTAGTTCCACCTGTGGATGCATCTTGATAAAAAGTAATTGCAGTCCCAAAAGCTAATACTGCTGAACCAAATACACAAGCTAATACCATATTATCTGTTATAGCTCTTGGATTTAAAAAGTTTTCAAAAATCCACATTATTACCGACATCATTACTGTAGCATAAATACTCTTTGCTCCAAAAGAACCTCCTATTAAGAAAAAGGCTAGAGCAAATAATAAAATATTAAATATAAAAACTAGTATACTTGGATTAATGTCTATTAACTGATTAATTGCTAAAGCTAATCCTGATACTCCACCTGCTGCTATATCTAATGGAAAGAAAAAATATTCTAATCCAAAAGCAACTATCGCCACTCCTACAGTAGCTAAAAAATATTCTTTTAATTTTTCCATATGTATATTATTCTCCTTAAAATAGATAGTATATTAAAAGGTTATTGGATATTTTTAAATCCCTCTCCCATAACTTCATGCACCTCTCCAACTGTTATAAATGCATTAGGGTCAACTTTACTAATATGTTGTTTAAGCTTAATAAACTCACTTCTCCCTAAAACCGTATATAACACATAAGTATCTTTACTTGTGAATCCCCCGATTCCTTTCAAGAAAGTACATCCTCTCTCTAATTCATCCATTATGAATTTACCAATTTCATCACTCTTAGCACTTATTATTGTTACTTCCTTACAAACATGGAAACCTTCTATAACTTTATCAATAGCAATTCCATTAATTATTACTGAAAGTAATCCATATAGACCTATATTTATTCCAAAAGTAATCGCCCCTAATAAGGTTACTATAAAATCGACTGCTAATAAAGACTTTCCTATATCTATATGAAAAAATTTATTCAATATCTTCGCTATAGTGTCTGTTCCTCCTGTTGAAGCATTCGCATTAAATACAATAGCCATACCAATTGCTGTAATTAAAGTACCAAATATAGCAGCCAACATCAAATCATTAGTTACTGCTTTTGGTTCAAAAAACTTCTCAATAATAGTCATCATACCTGCTAAACTAAAACTTGATACTATTGTCTTAACTCCAAAATTTTTTCCAAGAAAAATAAATCCAATTATAAATAAGAATAAATCCATTATAAATACTAAAGGCCCAGTAGAAATTGCTGGTATATAATGATTAATTACTATAGCTAAACCAGTTAGTCCCCCTGCAGCAATATTATTAGGTATGAAAAAATACTCTAATGATATAGCAACTAAAAAAACTCCAGTAATTATTAGTAAATAGTCTTTAATATTTTCTCTCATATAAATCTCCTTTCATAGAGAATCTCTATTATTTTCCCTCAATTATACTTTTCTATCCCACTATAATCTCATAATATATGTACTTAGTCTATAAATATTATAATATTTTTTTAACTAGTTGTATTTACTTTAAAGCAAAAAGCTGTAGAAAATTATTCTACAGCTTAATGGTAAATATAGCTATTCCTAGTGATTTATTTAAATTTATATAGTAAACTAATTTATTTTTTTAGAGAAATTGCTTTCTTTGCCTTTAGGACTACATTAGAAGATGTTAATCCATACTTCTCTAATAATTGATTTGGTAATCCACTTTCTCCAAATACATCTTGAACTCCAACCTTTAATACAGGTACTGGAACTTCTTCAGTTAAAACTTCAGCTACAGCAGATCCTAATCCACCGATAATGCTGTGCTCTTCAACAGTTACTATAGCCCCTGTTTCTTTAGCTGCTTTAACTAATATATCTTTATCTATTGGCTTTAATGTATGTATGTTAATTACTCTTGCATTAATGCCTTCTTTCTTTAACTCTTCCTTAGCTTCTAATGCAACATCTACCATTATTCCTGTTGCAACAATTGTTACATCATTTCCTTCTGATAAAGTTACACCTTTTCCTATTTCAAACTTATAAGTATTTGCATCATTTATTACATTTACTGCCGCTCTACCTAATCTTACATAACAAGGCCCATTATATTCAGATATAGCTTTAATTGCAGCTTCAGTTTCAACTGCATCAGCTGGACATATTACTGTCATGTTAGGAATACTTCTCATTAATGATAAGTCTTCTATAGCTTGGTGTGAAGCACCATCTTCTCCTACTGTTAATCCAGCATGAGTTGCACATACCTTAACATTTAGTTTAGGATAACAAATTGAATTTCTTATTTGCTCGAAAGCTCTACCTGCTGCAAACATAGCAAAAGTACTAACATATGGTATCTTTCCACAAGTTGATAAACCTGCAGCAACACCCATCATATTTCCTTCTGCAATTCCCATATTAAAGAATCTTTCTTCGCAAACAGCCTTGAAATCTGCAGTTTTTGTTGACTTTGAAAGGTCAGCATCTAAAACTACTATATCTTTATTTACATCAGCTAAAGCAGCTAATGCTTTTCCATAAGCTTCTCTTGTTGCAATCTTCTTACTCATTATTTATCCCCTCCAATTTCTGCTAACGCTTGTTCACATTGTTCCTTGTTAGGAGCTGTACCATGCCATGAAGCTTGATTTTCCATGAAAGAAACGCCCTTACCTTTTACAGTATTACAAACAACAACTGTTGGCTTACCTTTGAAGTTCTTTGCTTTTTCAATTGCATCTAATATTTCATCTATATTGTGTCCATCTATTACTAGTACATTCCAACCAAAAGCCTCGAATTTCTTGTCAATTGGTGAAGGATTCATAACCTTAGTTATATCTCCATCTATTTGAAGTCCATTAAAATCTACAAAAGCTGTTAAATTATCAAGCTTATAATGAGCTGCTGACATAGCTGCTTCCCAAACTTGACCTTCTTCAAGCTCTCCATCACCTAAAAGTGTATAAACTCTATAGTCTTTCTTATCTAACTTACCTGCTAAAGCCATACCTACAGCTGATGAGATACCTTGACCTAGTGATCCTGTAGACATATCTACTCCTGGAAGACACTTCATACTTGGATGTCCTTGTAATCTTGAGTTAATTTTTCTTAATGTATTTAATTCTTCTACAGGGAAATATCCCTTTCTAGCTAAAACGCTATATAAAACTGGCGCTGCATGTCCCTTTGATAGTACAAATCTATCTCTATTTTCGTCCTTAGGATTTTCTGGATTAATATTCATTTCTCCAAAATATAATGTAGTTAGGATATCAGCCGCAGATAGTGATCCACCTGGGTGTCCTGAACATGATTCTGTCAACATAGAAACTATATCCTTACGAATAGTTTTAGCAATGGACTTTAATTCTTCAACATTTTTACTCATCTTTCATCCTCCTAAGATTATATTTACTAGTACATAGTGTGCCGTTTTTTAACTAAATTTATTTTAGCACAACATTTTTTATTTGTATATACTATTAACCTTTATTTTTATTAAAAATAAGGTTTTTTTATCAAAAGTGTTATACTATTTACTAATTGTATATCACTTTGACTTTTAAGTTTATATAATAAAAGAAACCCTATAAGGGTTTCTTAAGTATTTAATATACTCAAATATTAACTAAATTTTTAATTAGTACTACTTTTTACGCTAAGCTCAAACTAATTAATAGAGCTTTATTTACTTTTTTCATATCTGAATCTGTCATATGCCCTATTTTCTCTTTTAGTCTTTTTTTGTCTAAGGTTCTTAACTGTTCTAATAATACTACTGAATCTCTATTTAAGCCATATTCCTCAGATGAAATTTCAACATGAGTTGGTAATTTAGCTTTATTTATTTGAGAAGTTATAGCTGCAACAATTACTGTCGGGCTATATTTATTCCCAATGTCATTCTGAATTATTATAACTGGTCTAATTCCACCTTGTTCTGAACCTATTACCGGGCTTAAATCTGCATAAAAAATATCCCCTCTTTTTACTACCATATTTGTCATTAGAAATATCACACTCCGCAAAGCCAGTTCTCATATTCATCAATATTTGCGTTTTCGCACTCAAAAGGAAGCTGTGAAAGCTCTAAATTAATTTTAGCCATTTCTTCGTAGCCTTCTTTCATAACTTCTAAAATATCCATATTTAATTGATCTTCATTATATTCTATTAAAGAATAATCAAGAAATTGACTGTTTTTTTTAATTTCCACGACTTTTTTTACAAAGCGTATATTATTGACTTTTTTAGACATAATTTGCCTCCAGGTAGTAAAAGATCTATGTATAAGTAAATTATATTGCAAATTACGTCTCTTTGTCAAAACTTATGTTTAATTTTTTGATTATTTATTTAATTTATATAATTTTTTCTATTTAAACATTTCCATCCCTCTCATAAAAACTTACATGCTTATGTACACCATTTTTTTAATTTATTTTTATAGTAATTTTAAATATTGAACTGGTTATTTTTAATTTATTAATTCTTGATCTAATTGCTTTAACTTTTCAAAATCTTTATAAACTATTCTCACTCTATCATTATCATTCCTATCGTAGACAATAGCTCCAATAGGTACCTTCTCATTTTTATCTATAAAAATCTTTACTTTATTTAAGTTATAGTTGTTTAAAAATAGTTCACTTGTGAATTCTATATATTCAGTATCTCCCCACTCTTCTTGTCCTTCTTTTATTCCATCTTCATCAATAGGATAAGATAAAAGATTATTTAAAAAACTTAAAGAATATAGGTCGTCCATTCTATCTTCCATATAGAATTCTTTATTTGAAATATTATCTTTAACTAAAACTTTATTATCCTTATATATTTTTGTTCTATATTCCCCAAAGTCAATTCTTCCACCAGTATCTTTTATGTAATATTGTACATTCTCTTGTCTTTCTTCGTCTCTAGCGTTAATAACGACAAATTCTACCTTAGCTTTATAAGCTTTAAGTTCTTTTAAAGCTTTTATTATTTCCTCATTAGTCGGCTCTGCTGTTAATCTTAATATAATCACTAAAGAAATTAAGATTACAGGTATAGATACTAAAAATACTAGTAATAATTTTTTTCTCATAAATGCTCCTCTTATAAATTACTCATTATTACTAATATTACTTTTTATTAACATTTATTCATAGAGTTCATAACCTTAGGTATATTTTCTATCACTTCAGAAGCTGTAGTAGAATACTTATCTATTGATGCTTCCTCACCTGCAAGTCCATGAATATATGCTCCAAGTAATGCAGAATCTAAAAGTGAGTGCCCTTGAGCTAATAATCCTGCAATAATTCCTGTAAGGCAATCTCCCATACCCCCAGATGCCATTTTACTATTTCCCGTATTATTTATGTAAACATTATCCCCATCAGTTATTACAGTGTTATATCCTTTTAATAAAATTATGATCCCTTTTTCTTTCGCATAATTTTTAGCTATATCTATTCTATTCTTCTCTACATAGTCTATTGATCTACCTATAAGCCTTGCCATCTCCCCTGGATGTGGTGTTAACACAGCTCTCCCTCTTAAACCATTAATTATACTCTCATTATCTTTTACTATATCTAAAGCCCCTGCATCTACTACAAAGAATTTATCTCCATAGCTTATTAGTTTCATAAAAGTATCTACATATACTTTTTCTTTAGAAATCCCAGGTCCTATTGCAATAACTTTAGATGACTTTAGCACTTCTTCGCTTGCCTCTTGATCTTCTATATCTGAAGTCATTGCTTCTATTAACTTACTACTTAATTTATCTTGCACATAATTTTTAGTAACTAATGTAGTTAGTCCTACCCCCGATTTCACACAAGCCTCAGTTGAAATATACGCAGCCCCAGTAAAGCCCTTTGATCCTGCTAGTATTGCAACCCTTCCATAACTTCCTTTATGACCGTATACATTTCTCTTTAATAATTTTTCCTTATAATCTTTTTTATCTAGTATATTTATACCATCACTATTAATTTTTTTAACAAACTCTGGAATACCGATTTTCAAAACCTCTACCCTTCCTAAATAACTTAACGCCTTATACTCTATAAACCCTCTCTTTATCACTTCAAAAGTATAAGTAATATCAGCTACTATAGAGGCTCCCATTATCTCTCCTGAATTAGCATTTAGCCCAGAAGGTACATCTACGCTAACTATACATCTTGATTCTTTATTTATATTATTAATTAATTTAATATAAAAATCATTTAGAGGCCTATTTAACCCTACCCCAAAAATACAATCTACTACCACATCATATTTTTCAATTCTATTCTTTAAACTTTCTATGTCCCCATCTTCTTTTATATAGATTATGCTATTAGTAAGCTTTTTTAAAATATCTAAATTAACCAAGAAATCCTTTGAATAATTATCATCACTATTAACTATAGCTACAGTTACATCTTTATTCTCTATTAATAACTTTCTAGCTATGGCTAATCCATCCCCACCATTATTCCCATTTCCACAAAATATTAAAAATTTATCCCCATAATTAATTATATTTCCACATACCTCACCTGCTGCATTTTCCATTAAAACTAGTCCAGGTATTCCAACCTCTTCTATAGTATATCTATCTATTTCCTTACACTTATCCACCGACATTATCCTCATAGAGCTTCCTCCAATACAGCAAAAGCTATTGCATTACTTCTATTATGCGATATAGATAAGTTTAATTTATAGTCCTTTCCTATTATGCTATTAATATTATCACTTAATAAAACTACAGGTTTTCCTAATTCATCTCTTAAAACTTCAATTTCTTTTAGTGAGAATCCTCTAACACCTGTACCTAAAGTCTTACTTATTGCTTCCTTAGCTGAAAAATTTCCAGCTATAACTTCAAATCTCATCCCCCTTGACTTAAACATTTCAACTTCTTTATCTGTAAATATACTCTCGAGAAACCCCTTAGTATTTTCTACTGCATTTTTAATTCTTTCAATTTCAATAATATCTGTCCCCACTCCTAAAATCATAAAATCACTCCTTTAATATATTTTACTATATTTGTGATTTCATTTCCTATAGTCTTAATTAAAATCCATTACGTAATTGTCAACATATTCACCTAATATGTCAACTAAGTGGACAGGAGATACTTGATAATTATGAATTAATGATAACAACTCTCTTACTTTATCTTCTATTGTAGATATTTTCCCAATATAATCTCTTTCAATAGTTATTACATTACCATCAACAATATCTTGTCTTTCTACTTCAATACCAAATGCTTGTCCATCTCTATAGGATTCCTCAGTAAGTCTGTATAAGTACTTTATTTCCTTGTCCTCATTTTTCAAACTAGTGTATAAACTATTAACAACCTTCATATTATTCACTCCTTCTATCGTTAATTCTTAAATAATGCTTATTCCCCTCTATATTTAAAACAATATCACAGAAAACCTTAAAACTATGTCAAACTGTGGTTTACTTCAGCAAAAATATTTCCTTACATTTCTACAAAATTCACATTCTAATAATTTCTTTTCTTAAAATATTTAATTTATATAAACTTTTTATTATAACTATTTTCATTTTTACATATATTGCCTGATTAAAATAAAAAATTGTAAAATCAAGCTTTTATTCTTTTATGAAAGATAAGGATATATGCATTATTTTGAAATATGATTTTTGTATTCGTTTTAATAGTAAATTGAAAATATTCTCAAAAAAAATCTTAATTATATACAAATTAATTGTAAAATATTTTAAATTATTATTGATATTGTTAATAATTAGACATATAATAATTTTATGATAATAGTTATTAATTAATATTAATTTAAAGGTAGGTGTTAGTTTTGAAATCATTAGAGTTAAAAAAAGATATTCACTGGGTCGGAGCTCTTGACCCGAACTTAAGAATTTTCGATATTATTATGTATACGCCTTACGGTACAAGCTATAACTCATACGTCGTAAAGGGAAGTAAAAAAACAGCTGTATTCGAAACAGTTAAGGTTGAATTCTTTGATCAATATATAGAAAGATTAAAAAATTTAGATGTAGATATAACAAAAATTGACTATATTGTAGTAGACCATACTGAACCAGATCATGCCGGATCAGTGGCTAAGTTGTTAGAAATTTCACCAAATGCTAAAGTTGTAGGTTCTGCTCCAGCAATAAGATTTATGAAAAAAATTGCAAATAGAGATTTTCAATCTATTACTGTAGGTGATGGAGATACAATAAGCTTAGGAAATAAGACTCTTGAATTTATTTCAGCTCCATTCTTACATTGGCCAGATTCTATTTACACTTATATTCCAGAGGATGATGTATTAATTACATGTGATTCATTCGGATCTCACTATTCTTCTGAAGCTATTATAAATAGTAAGGTAGAAAGCAAAGAAAATTATATGGATGCACTGAAATACTACTTTGATTGTATTTTCGGACCATACAAACCATATGTATTAAAAGCAATTAAAAAGATTGAAAATTTAGATATCGATATGATTTTACCTGGTCATGGTCCAGTTTTAGTTGAAAATCCATGGGAAATTGTAGAATACTACAGAACCTGGAGTACTCCAGAAGAAGTTCCAGCTGATGCTAAGAAATTTGTTACAATACCATATGTTTCAGCTTATGGATATACTGAATCATTAGCGAAAGAGATAGCTAGAGGTATTGAAGCTGCTGGTAACATAGAAGTAAGATTATTTAACATTATTCATCATGAAATTGGTGATATAGTAAATAGCATCGGAGAATCTGAAGGATTATTATGTGGTTCACCTACTATCGTTGGTGAATTATTAGAACCTGTTCGTGATGTTTTATCTAAACTTAATCCAGTAGTTCATGGTGGAAAATTATGTGCTGCCTTTGGCTCATATGGATGGAGTGGTGAAGCTATTCCTAGAATGGAAGCTAGACTAAAAGAATTAAATATGAAATCATATGGTCCAAGCTTAAAAATTAATTTTAAACCATCTGATGATGAATTAAATGAAGCTTTTGAATATGGATTAGGATTTGGAGAAGTTCTATTAGGTCAGAAAGAACCTATAAATGAAGCTCCTAAAACTGAAGAAATCACACCTTCAACTGGTGGTGGATTAAAACTTTGGAAATGCGTAATATGCGGAGAAATATTCGAATCTGAAACAGTTCCAGAAATTTGTCCAGTATGTGGTGCTGGTAGTGATCAATTTGTTGAAATTAAGAGAGAAGTTACTACTTACTCTATAGATAAAGAAGAAACCTATGTAATTATAGGTAATGGTGCTGCTGGATTCTATGCTGCTAAAGCAATTAAAGAAAGAAATGCTAGTGCTATAATCAAATTAGTTTCTAATGAAGATACTCACTCTTATGTTAGAACTCAGCTTTCAGACTTAATCACTGAAGAAATAACAGAGTCATTCTATTTAGCTAGATCTAATTGGTATAAAGAAAATAATATTATAGAAATCTTAGGTGCTAATGTTAATACTGTTGATAGAGAAACTAAGACTGTTAGATTAGATAACGGACAAGGTATTCGCTATGATAAGTTAATCCTAGCTAATGGAAGTTACAACTTTGTTCCTCCTACTAAGGTAGTTATTGATGGTTCAGAAACTGAAATTAACTCTTGGACTTATAATGGTGTAAATGGAATCCATACTATTAAGAAGTTATGCGATGTTAAGGCATTAAAAGAAGACTTAACTGATTCAAAGAATGTATTAATTATTGGCGGAGGCTTACTTGGTTTAGAAGCTGCTTGGGAAGTTCAAAAGCGTAACATCAATGTTACTGTAGTTGAATTAGCAGAAAGAATGCTTCCACGACAATTAGATAGTGATGGATCTGCTTTATTTGAAAGCCTTGTTAATAAGACTCCTGTTAAAGTTCTTTTAGGCGAAGCTGTTGATTACATCACTGCTGATTCTAATAGTGTTAGTTCAGTAAAACTAAAGAGTGGTAAAGTAATTGAAGCAGATACTGTAATCTTCTCAGTAGGAGTAAGATCTAATATATTCTTGGCTCAGCCTATAGGTGTTCAATGTAACAGAGGTGTTATAGTTGACCAATACATGAAGACAAATGTAGATAATATATTTGCTTGTGGTGACGTTGCAGAATACGATGGAGTTTACTATGGTAACTGGCCAGCCGCTATAGAGATGGGTAAGGTTGCAGGCGCTAATGCTACTGGTGATAATATTAAATTTGAAAAATTCGTATCATCTACAGTATTCCAAGCAATGGATACTCAAGTATTCTCTGCTGGTACTGTTAACTTCGATGACCCAGCTTTAGAAAAGATAGGTTATGTTGATAGCTTAAATAATAAATATGCTAAATTATTCTTTAACAACAGTATCCTTGTTGGTGGTATCTTGATAGGAGATATAACTTCTTCTGTTAAAATAATTCAAGGTATACAAAACAGAGAAAATAAAGCTACTGTTTTAAGTAAAGGAACTATCTAAAAGAAGCTGCTTAGGCAGCTTCTTTTTAATGTAAGATGAGTAATTAATAATGGATAATGAGTGATTCAACCCTTTCAGAATTACTTTGATTAAATTTTTTATTTGTAATGTCTATAAATTTAATAATTACACTTATACAATATAATTAAATAATAAAAAAGGATTGCCTAATAATTAGACAATCCTTTTTTACTATTTATTTAAATTTATATTTTAAGCTTAATTAGTTGCAGTTGTGTTTATATCCTCTTCATAAGAGCTTTCTTCTTTTTCAGTTCTTCTAGCTCCCACAAATTTAAAATCTTCAGCCACTACTTCTGCAATATACTTTTTACTTCCATCCTTATCTTCATAGCTGCCTGTTCTTAATCTTCCACTTAAGCTAATATAGCTTCCTTTTTTCATATATTGACATACTACTTCTGCCTTTCTTCCCCAAATGGTAACAGGTATTAAATCTGCCTTTCTAGTTCCATCTTGAGACTTAAAGTTTCTATCTACAGCAATAATAAACTTTGTAAAAACCTTATTACTATCTTCAAGGCTTCTAAGTTCAGGGTCTCTTATTAATCTTCCTAATAATACAATTTTATTCATAAATTACACCTCCTGAATATTTCTTCTTTGATTATATCCAGTTAGGTATTTTCTATTCATATTTTATAAAATTTATTACTTTTTGACTCCTATTTTAAATACAGAATTAATTTCAGCTCCAACAATAAGAATCATTGATGTTATATACAGCCATGTCATCAGGATAAATACAGCTCCTACACTTCCATAAAGTCTTGAATAATTAGCTATATTGTTTATATAATATGAAAATCCTAAAGATGCTATTATCCATCCTAATGTACTTACTATCGCACCAGGATAAACTTCTCTCCATGGAATCTTTTTTGCAGGAGTATATCTATAAATAGATGCAAAAATTAGCACCATCATGAATACTACTATAAGATATCTGCTTATATTCCATATATTCTTTATTATTTCTTTAAATGGGAAAATCCTAAGTAGGTGTTCTCCTATTATCTCTCCAAATACCAGCATTGCCAAGGTAAGCATTATTACTAGAACTAAAGCAAGTGTAAAAATAATTCCTACAATCGCTCTTTTAATGAAGGTTCTCTTCTCTTTAATATCATATGCTTTATTTAAACCTTTTATAACCGCCCTAAAACCTGAAGAAGCAGACCAAATTGTAAGTACTAATGAAGCTCCTAATAATCCAGCATTTTGTGTTTCTACTACCTCTACAACAGTTGTATCTATTAAACTATATACACTAGTTGGTAAAATAGTGCTAAGACCGTCTAATATATCTGATGCATTAAGCTTACTAAACCCAACTACAGTTAATAAAAAGAGTAAAAATGGGAAAAATGCTAACATTAAATAGTATGCGAGTTGTGCCCCTAAAGCAAAAATATCATCATTATTTACTTTTACAATAAAAAATACTATTTTATCTAAAAGAGATTTATTATTCATATTTTCATTATTCATTAAATCACCACATCTCTATTAATCTAAGTTAATTACTATTATTATAATCTATATCGTATTACTTTATATATGATACCTATTTATTATATCTTTTTATTAATATTTTACAACTTATGGTTTCTTATTATCTCAAATACATATATAACATCTTGTAATTAATTTAAAATTCTTTCTAATTAATATCCATTATAGTATAATTTTCAATAGGCTAGTATGTATGAAAGGAGTTTTTTATATGAAATATACTTTAGAAAATGAAGATATAAAAATTATTGCTAGTACCTTTGGTGGAGAACTTAATAGTCTTTTAAGTAAAAAAGAAAATGTAGAATTTTTATGGAATGGTGATGAAAAGTATTGGAAATATCACTCTCCTATTCTTTTCCCTATTGTAGGTAAAGTTAAGGATGGAAAATATTTAGCTGAAAATAAAGAATATGAGCTTCCTCAACATGGTCTTGCGAGAACTAGAGAATTTGAAATGGTAGAGAAAGATGATAACCATGTGGTATTTGAACTATTATGGTCAGAAGATACTTTAAAAGTTTATCCATACAAATTTTCATTAAAGCTTTCTTACGAACTTTTAGAAAATGGTGTTAAGGTAGGATACTCTGTTAAAAATTTAGATGATAAAGATATTTATTTCTCAATAGGTGGTCATCCAGCCTTTATGTGTCCATTCTTCGAAAATGAAAGCTTTGATGATTATTACTTTGAATTTAATAAGAATGAATCTAAAAAAACTATGAATTTAAATCCTAATACAGGTTATTTCTTAAATACTGAATCTGAGTGCTTAAATAACGAAAATACTATCAATCTTTCCTTAGATTTATTTAAAAATGATGCTCTAGTATTTAAAAATTTAGACTCTAATTTAATAACTCTTAAATCTAAGAAAAATAATAGAGAATTATCTATGGACTTTACAGGATTCCCTTACTTAGCAATATGGACTAAGCCTACTGGCGCTCCTTTTGTATGTATAGAACCTTGGTATGGCCATGCAGACTTTGAAGATTTCAAAGGTACTATTAAAGAAAAATCAGCTATAGAAAAATTATCTATAGGAAGCGAATTCAAAGCAAGCTACAACTTATACATTAAATAATAAAATTTTGCGAAGCAAAATAATGAAAAATTAATAATGAAGAATGAAGAATTGAGGAAAAAACTCCTTAGGAGTTTTGAATAAAAGGTGCTTTGCACCAATTTAAATTTAAGTTTTGCTGTGCAAAACATCCTTAATTCTTCATTTTTAATTTTTAATTCTTAATTAATAAAATGCTTCGCATTTTATTACTAAAGTTCCCACTCAGCAGGTAAAAGACTTTTATACTTTATGGTTGAATATCTATCATCTATAAGGAGTATTCTTCCCTTATCTTCCTCTGTTCTTATCACTCGTCCTGCAGCCTGCATAATTTTATTAATTCCTGGATATATATATGCATAATCAAATCCATTCTCTTCATAATAATCTCTTATTATGTCTCCTTCATTTGATATCCTAGGGAATCCAACTCCTACTATTATACATCCAATCAACCTTTTTCCAGGTAAGTCTATCCCCTCTGAAAAGACTCCTCCAATAACACAGAATGCTAATACTTCACTATCATCTTTAAAATTATTTAAAAACTCAACTCTTTCTTCTTCCTTTAACACTTCATTTTGACATATAGTATTTTTATCTCCATAAAGTTCACAATATCTTGAGTACATTTTATTTAAATACTGATATGAAGGAAGGAATACCATATAATTTCCTGATTCCTCTTCTTTAAATCTATTTATTATTCTGCAAAGTTTATCTATATTATTTTCTCTTTGACTAAATCTCATATTAAGAGGATTACTATACACCTTTAGGTGTTCTTTTTTGAATGGTGATGGTAGCTTCATCCTATAACTCTTGTCATCTCCACCTAGAACATCAATATAGTATTTTATCGGAGTTAATGTTGCAGAAAAAACTGTAGTTGAGTGTGATCCTTGAATAATCTTAGATAGATTCTTAGATGGATTCACACAGAATAATTTTACTTTCACATCATTTTTATTAATTTCAACTAATGTTACATATTCCTTGGAAGAATATATTTCAGAAATGGCTATAAATGATCTTATTTCAAAATATAAATCCCTTATCTCCTCATAGCCCTCAGTATTTATTGATTTAACTAGATATTCGTCACACTCATTTATAAATAGTCTTAAAAGCTTATTTAAATCCTTATACTGATCTTTCTTATAAATAGTCTTTACTTCCGCTTCCTGTAGTTCCTTTCTTACTTCTATAAGATACTTATTTATTGAATTTAAGCTCTTATATAATTTAGGAGCCTTTCCCTTTACTGCTTTGCTAGCACTTAATATCTTTTCCTTATAAATTTCAGCACTATACATATTTCTTGATCTATCCACAAGGTTATGTCCTTCATCCACAAGTAATATATTCTTATCAACATCTTCATCGAAAAATCTTTTTAGTTTTGCTCTTGGATCAAAAGCATAATTATAATCACATACTATTACATCGCACCATAGACTTAAATCTAATGATAGTTCAAAAGGACATAGCTCATCTTTCCTTGCATATTTCTCTATATTCTCTCTAGTGAAGGTATCTTCTTCTTTTAACATATTATAAATACTGTTATTAACCTTATCATAATAATTCAAAGCATATTCACAGTTTTCAGGATTACATATTGATTTATCTTTGAAACAAATTTTTTCTTTTGCTGTTAAAGTAATGTTCCTACAATTGAGTCCTTTACTTTTAAGTTTATTCATTGCCTCTTCAGCAACAGTTCTAGTAATAGTCTTTGCAGTTAAATATACTATACGCTCTCCTCTATCTTCTCCTAATGCCTTAATAGCAGGAAAAATTGTAGATATAGTTTTGCCTATACCTGTTGGAGCCTGAGCAAATAATACTGATCCTTCTCTTATTGTATTAAAACAAGCTTTTGCTAGTTCCCTTTGTCCTGCTCTATATTTTTCAAACGGAAATTGCAATGTCATTATGCTTTTATTTCTATCAGCTACTAATTTAGATTTTAAAATAACCCATTTTTTATATTCTTCAATAATAGAAAATACATATTCCCTAAGTTCTTCAAATGAGAAACTTTTATTAAAGCTTTTTACTTCTTCAGTCTCTATATTAAAGTAACTTAATCTAACCTTTATTTCTTCCATTTGATGTTGAAAAGCATAAATATAGGCATAAAACTTTGCTTGAGCCCAATGAAGCATGTTATAATCTTCATCTATTAAAATAAGTGACCTCATTGTAGACTTTATTTCTTCAATGTAGACATCTCCATTTTCTATAATAATTCCATCAGCTCTTCCATCTACTATTAAAGTAACATCTTCTATCTCAAATTCCTCACTAAGTCTTACTTCCTTTTCATAGTTATCATATATTTTCTCATTATTGCTTTGAAGTTTTTGGTGAGCAATAGTACCTTCAACAGCTCTTGTGCTTCCAACAAATCTATCATCAATACTTCCTGCTTTTAAAATATATTCAATTATCCCTCTAACAGATTCTTTAACTATTATCTTCTTACTCATAAAGCTCTTTCCTTACTTTTTACTTAAGTATATTATAAGGCTAATATTAGATAAATAAAATCTACTTGTACTAAAATAAATCTAATATCAAACTTAATACCACATTACAAACAGACCCTATAAATATTTTTATTTTATAAATTAGAAAAGGAGCTATGCATATTATATATACCAAGCTCCTTCTTAATTAACTACTTAATTGAGTTAATGGTTTGAGATAAGTTGTTAATACTAGTAGTAAGACTTTCTAGCTTTCCTTCTATTCTAATCAATAAATATAAAGAAATCGCTATAGGAAATCCTATATTAGATATTACTTCAACTAATTCATTCATAAAATCACCCTCTAATTATATATGCTATAGTAGTGATCTTACAAAAATTATTCTGAATGATATTCATTAACTATCTTTTGAACTAACTTCTTTATTGCACTAGCTTGAGCAATTAAAGACATAACTATTACAAACGTTCTTATACTATTCTCATCTTTTTCATTTAATTTTAATTCAGAAATTATATTGTCTAGCTTTTCTTCATCAACAACTGGCTTGCTTAAAAAATCTTTAAAACTTTCACTTTGAGTTTCTGAAAATATCTTATAAGCATTTTCCCAAGATATTATGTCATCTGATCTATCATTGATTTCATTAAAAGCTAAGCTAAAGACCTTCTTTATTTCTTCTGTAGTTAAGACTGGTCTCATATAGCTTAATAATACTAATTGAACTAAATGTATTTTAGTATACCCTCTCTTTTTACCGTCTTCAGGTTTACTAATTACTTCACTTTTAATATAGTTTTGAACTATATTATTAGTATATTTATCTTCAATAAACTTATCATTTAAAAAATCTATAACTTGTGATAAAAAAAGATCATACTTTGGCAAATCATCGTAGCCTACCATGTTACCATTAGACATTTCTTCAGCTACTTCAGTTATATAGTTAGTATCTATTTTTTTTACCATATATATTCACCTCTAAACTTATATTATTAATTAAATTATATAGTATATATAAACTTATTACAAGTTATATTTATCTCTATAATTCCATTTTAATACTTTTTCTCAATAAAATTGTTAAGAAACTATTAACAACTCAGCTATATTAATATTATTTACATTTTTTTCTTATTTTATCAATAATTTTTTAATATAATTCTCTTATTATATTAGGATAAGAGCTATAAATTAGTAGACAAGCCATTCTACATTTTTTTGCTATTTTTTTGGAAATTTAATTGAATCGTCTTGACTTTTCTAATTTATGGTAGTATATTGTAGTTATAAATGAATAATTTTAAAAAATATGTATTTTTTGAAAATATTTATGAATTTATATTGACTTTAAATTACATTTTTAGTAATATTAACGATGCAAGATGTCGAAACTTGTTTTAAGGAGGATGTGTAATGAAATCAACTGGAGTTGTAAGAAGAGTAGATGAACTTGGAAGAATTGTTATTCCAATAGAATTAAGAAGAACATTAGATATCGCAGAAAAAGATGCGTTAGAAATCTATGTAGATGGTGAACAAATCATATTAAAGAAATATGAACCAGCTTGTATATTCTGTGGAGACGCTAGAGATGTTGTTAACTACAAAGGTAAGAACATCTGTAAGAACTGTCTTAACGAATTAAAGAAATAATAACTTCAAGCTTAAAACCCCTAATAATTAATTTATAGGGGTTTTAAAATTTAATCAACATATTTATTATTATATTTCTGTAAACATCACTATAAATCCATAGAGTGTTTGTAAACATCCTTTTTAGCTAAACCTCTTTCTTTAGCTACTAGCTTTATAGCTTCCTTTTTATCTATCCCTTCAGATATAACCTTAATTAGGTGTTCTTTTATACTTAAATCTATCCATTGAGATTCTTTTTCTGCTTTAATATCTTCATCTGACCTACCTGAAATTACTAGAACGAACTCACCTCTTGGTCTATTTTCAGTAAAATAATTTATAGATTCTGATATAGTTCCTCTAAAAATCTCTTCATGAAGCTTCGTAAGCTCTCTACATACTGCAATCCTTCTATCACCTAAGTTTTCCACTAGGTAACTTAACGTGTTAATTAATCTATGAGGAGCTTCATAGAAAATCAATGTATCTCTAGCACTCTTTACTTCTTCTATAACTGGAGCCCTATCTTTATTTTCTCTAGGCAGAAATCCTCTAAATATAAATTTCGTAGTATCGATACCTGAATAAACTAATGCTGTTGTTATAGCTGTAGCTCCTGGTAGAACTTCAAAAGGTATTCCTTCATCTATACATTTCTCTACTATAACACTTCCTGGATCAGATATACCTGGTGTACCTGCATCAGTAATTAAAGCAATATTAGTTCCACTCTTTAACTTCTCAATAATGTTAGAACTCTTACCTTGCTCATTATGCTTATGATAGCTAAATAACGATTTTTTAATATCAAAATGGTTAAGTAATTTTAAACTTTGCCTTGTATCTTCTGCTGCTATCTCATCTACTGACTCCAGAACCTCTAAAGCTCTTAAAGTTATATCCTTTAAGTTACCAATAGGTGTAGGAACCAAATATAGCTTACCTAACTCCATAATTATCTCTCCCTTCCATATATCTTGTTAATATCATCAGAATAGGATCCATCCTCATTATAAACATAAATAGGTTTTTCCCACTTTAAAAATGCTCCACCATCTCTTTGACCTTCAACTAATACTATATTAGGAGATTTATTTATGTTAGGTTGAACCATTTGTACTCTTTTAGGCTCAATTTTATACTTTCTCATAAGTTCAAATATATCAATTAACCTTTCAGGTCTATGTACTATAAACATCCTACTGTTATCCTTCAAAAGCTTTCGAGATGCCGCTATAACATCCTCTAAAGTACACATTATTTCATGCCTTGCAATAGCTAGTTTATCATCTGGATTCACTATCCCAGAGTTATTTAACTTATATGGTGGATTTACAGTTAATACATCAAAAGTTCCCAAAGCACTTAAACTTTTTAGATCTTTAAGATCTATATTCTTAAAAGTTACTATATCATCTATCTCATTGTACTTAGCACTTCTTAACGCCATATCTACCATATCTTCTTGTATTTCTATACCTACTATCTCTTTAGGTTTATACTTTCCATATGTCAAAAAAGGAACTATTCCTGTTCCAGTGCATAAATCAACTACCCTGTGCTTATTCTTTACTTTTGCGAAATTAGAAAGCAATACTGCATCTACTCCGAATCTGAAACCTTGCTTTTTTTGAATTAGATATAAATTATCTAACTGTAAATCATCTATTGATTCATCTTGCAATAACTCTATGTTTTCCTTCATAATTTACCTCTAAAATTTAAATTATACTTATCTTTATTATAGACAATTTAAAAATAAAAAATATTATTTTATATGAATAAATCTTACTAAATTATAGCATAATATTCTTGTAACATAAAATGAACTCCGTCTCAAAAAGACGGAGCTCATATTTAATTAATTATTAACTTCTTAATTAAAGTACTCTTCTAGCACCCACGAAACCTTGAACAGGTGATACCTTTACTGAGTCACCCGGTTGAGGAGCATGTATATATTGACCACCGCCAACATATATTCCAACGTGATCTACTCCATAAGTAAATACTAAATCTCCTGGTTGTAATTCACCATATGAAACTGGTGTTCCTTGAGAATATTGAGACCACGTAGTTCTTGTTATCTCTACCCCAGCTGCATGTCTATAAACATAACTTGTAAATCCTGAGCAGTCAAAAGCATTTGGACCAGTTGCTCCATAAACATATGGAGTTCCAATTAATCCATAAGCAAAGTCTACTATAGCATTTCCTGTAGCAGAAGAACCTTGACCTCTATTTGGTGTGCTAGCTGCTAGTTGTTGAGCTTTTAAATCTTCAACTTTCACTTTTGCACTTTCTATAGCATTATTAACTTCTTCAATAACAATAGGGCTCTTAAGCTGATTATCTCTAATATTTCTTAATTGGCTTATAGCACTTTGAAGGGTTGTAAGATCATCAGAAGATCCAAGTATTCCCATTTGGTGATCAACTAAACTTCTTTCAGCAACAGATAAATACTCTGCATCAAATTTACTTTGTTCAGCTTGAGCTTCTGCAATTAGGCTTTCTTGTTCCTTCCTCTTTACTTCAAATTCAGCTAATGCTTTATTAGTTTTTTCATTAAGCTCAGCTATTTCATTTGATTTTTCTTGTAATGATGCAACCTTTTTATTTAGCTTTTCTTGATTATCAACCAATTCCTCTACTATTTTCTTATCAATATTAATAAGTCTACTAGCAGAATCAATTTTAGATATAAGATCGCTAAAGCTTTCAGCACTAAATAATAGAGTTAAGTAACTTCCTTGGCCACCTGATTTATATAACTCTCTTACTCTTTTGCCTAATACTTCTTCTTTTTCTTCAATCTCTACTTTTGAAGCTTCGATTTCTTTCTTAGTATTTTCAACTTCTTCATTAATAGACTCCATTTCTTTTTGGTTATTTTGAACCTCTTCCGCTAATGGAGCTATTTGTTCATTTAGATTGTATATCTTCCCTTGTATTTCATCTATTTTTGCGTTTAATTCGTCATACTTTTGTTGGCTCTCTATAACATCCTCATTAGGAGTAGCAAAAACTGGAGTTATAGAAGTTAATGTTAAAGCTCCTGCAATAACAACTGATAAAATCTTCTTTTTCATACATGATTGGTCTTGGACGACCATCCCCCTCTCCCTATATGATACTTTACCATTATAACACTTATGAAAAGCTTGGACAATGGTAATTTTTAAAAATCGAGATATTTAGAGCATGTAAATGTATTCTATACATATTTAAGTTCATACGCCTTATTAAGATATCTTAAGGAAACTCCTTTAATTAAGTATATTTTAATGGCCCTCAATTTATATCAAAATTTTTCATATAGTAAGGTTAATTTAAAAATTCCTATACTTTTTTAATACTTTTTTTTGAATTGTCGATGTAATTACTATTACTATTATGTACAAAATTATTAATATTCTAGACTTATCTAATAGGAGATAATCTAGAATTCCAAATATAACTCCTGTAATTCCTATAATTAAATTAAATATGCCGTTATATTCTAGAAACTTTTTAGAGTTATTATACACTCCACTTTCTTTAAAGTAATCTTTCATCTTCTTACTTAATAATGAAACTAACCCCATTAATATGAAACCTAAACTACCTAATATTAAAACTACGCTTGTAATTTTCACACTTCTTCCTCCTACTATAATACTTGCCTTTATCTGTATATTTTAAACATTTATTTTAAAATATTTTATCAATTTTATGATATAATGTAAAACAAATTTCTTTTAAGGTGTTGACACAATTAGATATTGTTACTATAATTATAATGTACTTCGGGGTGTGGCGCAGATGGGAGCGCGCGTGGTTTGGGACCATGAGGTCGCAGGTTCAATCCCTGTCACCCCGACCAAACAAAAAAAATCTTCTCAATTATTGAGAAGATTTTTTACTTTTATAGACTTCATAATCTTATGCTCTTATAATTCCATATATATATTATAAGCTTGTCTTATTAAAGAATTAAATAAAATTATATTATTTACAATCTAGATAATCATGAAATTCTTGAAACTCATTGTTAATTCCAATAGAATCACAAAAAATTAATATAATTGGAATTATTGAAATATACGTACAATACATTAATATCCACATAACTCCTATCCCCTTCATATAATTCGTCCTTAAAACATTATATGGAAAATAGCGAGATATTGTTATTCTTTTTAAGACTTTTAACATAGATTTATCCTTATAATAATATTCAACCGAAAAGGAGGCAGTATATATGAATAATATAAAGGCAGTAATATTTGACTTAGATGGAACTTTAATTGATTCTATGGGCGTATGGGCCCAAATAGATGAAGAGTATTTAAATGACTTTGGGTTAGAAGTTCCTAAAAATCTACAAGAAGAAATAACTCATCTTACTCTTACAGAGACTGCAATATATTTTAAAGAAAGATTTAAAATAGAAGATAAGATAGAAGACATAATTAATACTTGGCACCTAATGGCACATAATCATTATTCACATACCATAAAACTAAAAGATGGTGTTGTTCCATATTTAAATCATTTAAAAAATAAAGGAATTAAAATTGCATTAGCAACTAGTAATTCAATTCCATTATTAGAAGCCGTTTTAAGAAATAATAAAATATATGACTATTTCGATGCTATAACTACTACTGAAGAAGTTAATAAAGCAAAAAATAATCCTGATATTTATTTATTATCAGCTAAGAAATTAAATGTTAATCCAGAAGATTGTTTAGTTTTTGAAGATATTGTACAAGCAGTTAAAGGTGCTAAACTTGCTGGAATGACTGTTTATTCTGTTTATGATAAGCATTCAGAAAACCAAAAAGAAGATTTAATAAAGCTATCTGATAGATATATAGAAAGTTTTACTGAATTACTTTAATTAAAATTAATTGGGTTGTATCAAAATTTATTTTAAATTTGATACAACCCAATTATATTTATACTATTAAATCCTATAAACTAAGCTCTAGTAACACCATGCTTCTTTTCTAGTTCTTTAACAACATCTAAGTATTTTCTTTGTTGTGCTTCTTGTAATAAGTTATTTATAATTTGAGCTTTAACTTCTTCAAATGGACTTTCAGTTCCTTCAGTCTTTCCTTCAACCTTTATTAAATGATATCCAAATTGAGTTTGTACTGGTTCACTAACAACATTTAAATCTAAATTAAATGCAGCTTCTTCGAATTCAGGAACCATCATACCTCTACCGAAAGATCCTAAGTTACCACCTTCTTCTTTTGAAGGACATGTTGAATATTTTACAGCTGCTTCTTCAAAAGTTAATTCATTTGAATCTATTTCCTTTTTAATTTGATCACATAATTCTTTATCATCAACTAAAATATGCTTAGCAGTTACTGTAGGCGCCTTAGCAAATGATTGCTTGTTGTTATTGTAGAAGTTTAATGCATCTTCTTCAGTAACTGTTACTTCTAATAATAATTTATTTAAAGTAAGTTGAGTTAAAATATCTTTTTCTGCTTGCTTTACATTATCTGCATATTCTTCAGTTTCGTCTATCTTTAATTCTTTTCCTAATATATTGATTAGCTCAAATGAAACTAATTGTTCTAATAATTGCTTTTTTGCTTCTTCTGTTGCAAAATATGCTCTTCTATCTTCAGGATATCTTGCAATCACATTTTGTAAATCTGACTCCTTAATTTCTTTTCCAGCTACCGTAGCTAAAATCTTATCTTCCATCAATAATTCTCCTTTTAATATAAATTTAGTATCTCATTCATTATAGCAAAGTTTTCTATAAAATATACTATCTTTGCATAATTAATATAAAAATCTCAAAATTACATTATTTGTTGATAATAATTATTATTAGTATTATAATAAAGTTAATATATAAAGGAGGTTTTTTATATGGAAATAGGAAACTTAGCTCCAGATTTTTCTTTAGCAGGATCTGATGGAAAAAATCATAAATTAAGTGATTATAGAGGAAAAAAGGTTATATTATATTTCTACCCTAAAGATAATACTCCTGGTTGTACAACAGAAGCTTGTGACTTTAGAGATAATATAAATACAATTAACGACTTAAATGCAGTTGTACTAGGAATAAGTAAAGATAACTTAAATTCACATAATAAATTTATTGAAAAGTTTAATCTTCCATTTGTTTTACTAAGTGATGAAGATAAGACCGTATGTGGATTATATGATGTTATTAAAGAAAAAAATATGTATGGCAAAAAAACTTTAGGCATTGAAAGAAGTACTTTTATCATTGATGAAAATGGAAATTTAGTAAAAGAATTTAGAAAAGTCAAAGTTAAAGGTCACATAGAAGAAGTCCTTGAAACTATTAAGTAGAAGTTTATCTTCTACTTTTTCTATTTTTAAATAAATTATAATATAAAAAAGCACTAACTTGAGTTAGTGCTTTTTTTCTGGTGGCTCGACCAGGAATCGAACCAGGGACACGAGGATTTTCAGTCCTCTGCTCTACCGACTGAGCTATCGAGCCTTACAACCTGGCAACGTTCTACTCTCCCACACAGTCGCCCGTGCAGTACCATCGACGCTGTAGAGCTTAACTTTCCTGTTCGGAATGGAAAGGAGTGTTTCCTCTACGCCATCATCACCAGATGCTGTGAGATCCTAAATCTCTAATTTGTTTTTTTCAGAGTGTTCTCTGAAAATTGCATATGAATAATTTTAACATTTCCAAATTTTTATTGGTCAAGCCCTCGACCTATTAGTATCAGTCAGCTAAATATGTTACCACACTTACACCTCTGACCTATCAACCTTGTGTTCTTCAAGGGGTCTTACTAGCTTATGCTATGGGAAATCTCAT
>NZ_CACRTO010000045.1:0-542 GCF_902652255.1 Clostridium tertium | reverse complement strand
CAAGACTATCTTTGCTATTTTTAGATTATATTATGATTATTTATACTAATATTTTAAATATGCAATATTACGCACATACAATATAGAAAACCCTCTGTTTTTTAACAGGGGGTTTATCAACAAACTGGATAAAACTCTTGTAAGAGTTTTATTTTTTTTACTTTCTCAATGTATTTATACACTGAGAAATAGTTGTATTATTCAATTAAAATAGAAAAATAAAAGAGATATTTAAAATAGTTATAATTAACTTATCCAGGTGTATCAATAATAGAAAAAGAGAGAAAAAAGAAGAAATTTAGATTATTTTATACATAAATTTAGAATATAGCTATATTTGAATAGATGGTATGCTAGTTATCATGATATTATATGTCATGTGCTCGGCGGAAACAAAGAAAACAGCCAAGTACAAAAAATGGTCTTTGAAAATTGAACAGAATAAAGTTAAGTAAAATAAACCAGCAATTCTTTTAAGTCTTAAAATTAAGACTCAAAGTAATTTGAGCAAAAGATTAAACTTTTTATTGAGAGTTTGATCC
>NZ_CACRTO010000044.1:0-33306 GCF_902652255.1 Clostridium tertium | reverse complement strand
AGCAACTCTTTCTTCTTCAGTAAACTTTCTTATGAATCTCGTACTCATTTCTTTCCCCCTCAAGTAAGTTATTTTAATTATAATTACACTGAGTGTAATAGTCCAACATTCTGAGGGGGCCTATGAGATAATTATGTTGTAATTTTTCATTCTTAATTTTATATTGTGCAACAGCACCTCTTATTTATTTAATAAATTTTCTATATTATTATTTAAAACACTATTACTAATCATTCCAGAATGATCGTAATATATATTTCCATCAATGTCTATAAATAAAGTTCTTGGAACTGCATTTAAATAATATGTCATAGCTGCATCACTATCTATATCATAAACTATATTCATATCATATCCTTCTTCGTCTATAAATGCCTTTGCTGTTTCTTTGGTTTCTCTCATTCCATCAGTAAGGTTTACCATTAAAATTTCTACATTTTCATCTTTATATTTCTTCATAGCCTCATCAAAATATGGCATTTCTGCTTTACATGGAGGACACCAGCTTGCCCAGAAGTTTACTACTACGTTCTTTTTACCAATATAGTCTGATAATTTAACTTCATTATTATCTTCATCATAAACAGTGAAATCTTTTGCTTTTTCTAAAGGCTTATCCTTATTTACATCACTAAAGTTATTTCCATTTATACTACTGATGTTATTTTCTTTTTCAAAATAAGCATTTGTTAGATAATCATACCCTAATTTCCCTATAAATATCAACAGCCCCATTACAATTATAATTATAAATATAATTTTTTTATTTTTCATATCTTTGATCTCCTTTATTAATTACATAATCAAACTATTTTTCTTTATCACTAGTAAAAAATGATAAAATTAATCCCATTGCTGAAATACCAATTGACAATATTATAAAACTATAATTTTCATTAATAGGGCATACCCCTTCTGGCAATCGTGATCTGTTCCAATAAATCAAAATAAAATTTAATATGCTTAATGCTATACCTATATTCATTAGATAATTGCTAAGCTTTTTTATATTTAGTTTTTTTATATTTTTACTGATTATTTCTTTCATATTATATCTTCCTTTATACTTATTTAACTTATACAAAAGTTAACATGGACAATAATTTATTTAAATATCCAGTCATCATCATTACACCTACAATTATTAAGATCGTACCTGATATCATATTAATAATTTTGTAGTTTCTTTTTATAAAATTAAATGTTCCCTTTAATGAATCAATCAATAAAGCAGATAATATAAATGGAATCCCAAATCCTAAGCTATAGGTAAGTAACATTAGTACTCCTTCCATAATATGACTTGAATTAGTTGCCATCATTAAAGCTGATCCTAAAAATGGTCCAACACATGGTGTCCATCCTATACTGAATATCATCCCAAATAATATAGATGATGCTAAACTAACATTGTTTTTATCAATTTTATTCTTAAGTTTAAAGGTTCTTTGAAGTATATTTATCTTTAATATTCCTAGGTAATTAAGACCCATAAATATCATTAATATACCTGAAAATATATTTATCTCTCGCATATATTTGTTTAAACTTAATCCAAGTGCACTTGCACCAACCCCTAATAAGACAAATATAATTGAAAATCCTAAAACAAATCCTAGTGAATTTATCAATGCTCTATTTTTCTTGTTACCTGAATCCTTTCCCATGAAATATGATACATATATAGGTACCATAGGTAGGATACATGGAGATATAAATGTTAATATCCCTTCTAAAAATAATAGTATATAATTCATAATTAAAATTTCTCCTTTTTATAAGCCACACTGTATTCTTTTCATTATATCTTTGTAAATTTCTTCATCATTTACTTCTTTTAAATTATCAACTACTCTAATTGATCCTGTTAATCTAAAGTCAACTAGAATTCCATAATCTACGTTCTTTTCTAAGCTAGTTTTTAATATGTATTTTCCATCTTTATCGTAATCCATTTTAATCATTTCTCCAGAATAAGAATTTATAAGTATTAATTCACTTTCTTTATCAATACCCTCTAATTTGATGTTAAATTCAGGCTTGTACTCTGAAACTGTAATCAACGGACTCATATAACTTCCATCAAAAGTTTTAGTAATAGTTTCACTTTTTACTTTTTCTAAATCTTCTATTTCACTTTTAGTCTCATTAATTCCCTCAGCAAATACTTTAATCCCACCAAATATAATGCTAATTACACATACTGATACGATTAATATATTTCTCCACTTCATCTGAATTCACTCCCCTTCTGATAAGTGATATTATATAAATCTTATTTGTTGGTTTTATGAAGATTTTATAATATATTTGAATATATCGATTTATTACTATCATGTAACTACTTTTTTATACTCATTAAAAATTATTTTTAGTTAATTTTCCTTACATAAAAAGAGGTTGGTATTAAAAGTTTTTGATACCAACCTCTTTTTAATTGAGTGCTCTTTATAAAAGTACTACATACCTCTCCATCCTTAAACAATAAAAAGCTATTATTTATTTCTCTTTGAATATTTCATTACTATAATCCCATCTTCAACTGAATATTCCTGAAGGCTTAAATCAATTTTAGGGTTATTTTCTAAGAATAACTTTCTTCCATTTCCTAAAATAGTAGGTATTATTCCTATAATATATTCATCTATAATATCGGCTTTAACAAAGCTATCAATCATTACTCCTCCACCGAATAAAAATATATTTTTTCCTTCACTTTTTAAATTACTTATAGTTTTGCATATATCACCACTTATAAAATGATAATTTTCATAGTCATCTATATTTTCTGATGTTGCTATATATACATCTTTCTCCTTATATTCATTATGAAAATTTTGATCATAACAATTTCTTCCCATAACTACAACATCAATACCTTCTAGAAACTTCGCAAAATCCGATTTATTTTCTGTATTCAATTCAGAGTTGCCATCTCCAACAATCCAATCATATCCACCATTTTCATCTGATATATAACCATCTAAACTTATTGCTAAATTTAATATTATTTTTCCATCCATATAATAGTCCTCCATTTTATCTTAATTATAGTATTTCTTAAATCTATATCCCTTTCTATAAAGTGAACTTCTTAATTATCCTAGATTTCTTTATATACTCAGTCAATTAAGCATACCATAATTTCAATAATAATTATTCATTATCCCCTTACACTTTGTTTAATTTATATATTCATATTTAATAAACTCATTCCATTGGTGATATTTAATTTTTCCTATTTCAACTCTCTTTTTTCATATTATTTAATTTGTATATAAATTTATAGAGACTTTTTATATTTCTTATAGTACTTTAAACTTGAACTAATACTAAATATACCTAAAATTATGTAAAATATTGCAAAATATTTTTTCTCAAGCAAATATAGTATTCCTAAAATACAAAATAGAACACCTGCAAATATATATAATTTCCATGTCATTTTGTTTTCTTCTTCTTTACACTTACCATATTTTTGTATTTGCTTAATTCTATAGTTATATGCTAAGTAAGGCATAAAATTAAAAATAAACACACAAATATCAATTACTAATAAACCTAAGACAATAAGAAAGATAGGCTTTATAGCAATTATAGAAACAATTAACAAGCAAATCAGAGCTACAGCTACTAATGAAGAATAAAGTGATCCCCTTTTTGTTTTATTTCTCATATTTATGTACTTATTTACTTCCGATTCACAGTCACTATAAATAGGTTTAGCTCCATCTTGTGCCATAAAAATATATATTTCATCCCCTACTGAAGTAACAAGTTTCCATCCGGCTTCTTTAAACATAGCAAAATATTCTTCATCTGCACCTATTTGATAGTCTACGCTATATATTACTTCTTGAGGCTTATCTTTTTTTAATTTATAAAAAACTCCTCCTGTTATCCCCTCTAGAATCCAACCTTGCCTCGCATAATTTTTTAACTTTTCCATATCGCCTTCTTCATCAAATGCAAGTCCACTAATCATTATATATTTACTTTTCATCAATATCCCCCTTTTCTAATCCAAAAAATTTTGAGCAAATCTAATCATTTGTTTTTTACGCTCAATCTCTTTAATTAGCATCTCTCGTCCTTTATTTGTTATTTTATATACTTTTTTATTTTCAGCTATGTCTGTATTTAACTCCACTAAACCTGCTGCTAAAAGCTTTTTCAGTGTTGTATAAAGTGATGCTGGACCAATTGTGACTTTATCATCTGTAAGCTTTTCAATAGTTTTCATAATTAGGTATCCGTGCTTTTCCTCAATAACACTAGCTAGAATATAAAAAGCAGAGTCTGTTAGCTCCCCAATATCAATAGAATCTTTTCTTGCCATAAATTACTCCTTCATACTTTTATATATCATTAATTGATATATCATTAAATATAATATATCAATTAATGATATAGTCGTCAAATTTTTGTATGTTATTTCCCATATTTATCCCTTAACCTCTTACATAGCTCAATTAATTTTATTTCTTATTAACCCTATAGATAGTTTAAGAGACTGTAAGTAGCTTAAATATCTACTTACAGTCTCTTTATGATATATGATTAAGATAACATTACTTATCCATCTTTTCATAATCTAATTTTAGTAAAAATCTCATTTACTTATGATACGCTTCACCGCACCGTAAGTAAAAAAAGTTTAAACTTCCCCATATACAATATAATTAATATAAATTCAAATTCAAGTTTTAACTATATTTTTATAAAAAATAAGTAGCAAAACCACCTAGATTCTACTACTTATTTCAAATTAATATTTAACCAATTTGGTGTTTTCTTATCTTTCCAAACAACTTCACCATCTTTAATAACCATAACTAATTTAAACATTTCTGAATTATCGTATATATTAATTTTGTCACATATATTAATGACTTTACTCAAATTTGCTAAAGAATCGAAGTATCTTCTTTCTATAGCCTCATCTGGTATTCCATGACCACCTTTTCTTACTCGTATTGCAACTCTTTCTTTTGCAATATCAACACTTTTTACCCCTATATAATTCATAGTAACATAAAATCCTTTTTCTTTTGCCAATTTTATATTACTAATAATACTTTTTCCTGATAAAGTAGTTTCTTGATTAAATGATATTCCTTCAACTATATATTTTTTTATAAGTTTTACAGCTTCTCTAGCACATTTAATTTGAAGATTATTATCTTGCCAATGTCCTATCCTTGAAACCATTTCATCAGTATTTATTCTCTTTTCACCTATATTTTCATTATAATAAATAGATTTATATATAGAAGTTTTCCCTGCACCATTAACTCCTGCAAATATAGTGTAATTTTTCATATTAATTACCTATAACTTTCATTTGTTCTCTTTGTAATAGGATATTAGATAAATTCGCATAAAAATCTTGTTCTTCTTTTGTTTTTGAGTTTAAAAGCAATTCCATAATATCAGTATAGGAATACTTTAAAAAAATATCATATAAATTAATACACTTATTATCCATATAATCCTCCTTTAGAACTTAATTTATAAATTAATTATATACCAAAGAATTAAAATAATAAACCTAAGATCTAATAATTTTGGTTCTCCATAGGTACGCTTCCGCGTATCATAAGTAAATGCATTTTTTCAATTATCTTTTACCATTCTATCAGTATACTAATATAACTTACTTCTAAAAAATTACGAACTTGCTCTTATATATATATTTATCTTCCATAAGCCGCTTAAATACCTATTCTTCACAATCATTTATTCTTCTCTATACTAAATAGTACAGTATCTCAAAAATGTCATTACTAAGTAACACTACTCATTGTTGCTAATATAATACTAATGATTAGGCTTATAACAGTATAAATATAAAGGAGTATCGTATGTATAATAACCAATTTTTCTTTTTTCCCTACCCCATGAATCAAGATGCTTATCTCTCCTCCAATTCAACGTGGAGAAATACAGCACAAAAATTTGCATCCTTTAGTGGCACAGTTACAATGATTGAAGATTTTTACACAGGTCAAAATGATTCATCAATGGGCTGCTATAAATTTATGTCGCTAGAAAACGTGGACATGGGGATTGTAAATTTTATAATCTCTCCGGAAACTTACTTTGTAAATCATGAAGTGATTAAAGTAGGTGATGAGGTAACTGGGTTTTACGATGCAAATGCACCTACTCCCCTTATTTACCCTCCACAATATCGCGGAATTGTTATGGCTAAAAACACAGAATCTGAAAATGTTACTGTAGACTATTTTAATAGGGATCTTATAAGTAGCGATGGAAAATTAAAACTAAACATTGCACCATCTACAGAGATATTTCTAACAAATAATCAGATTTTTAATAGATACTCTGGAAATAGAAACTTAATTGTTATTTATGGCTCCACAACATTTAGCATCCCTGCCCAAACTACTCCATATAAAATCATTGTTCTTTGTTAAATCAAAATATATTATATTGACTCATATAATTTACTTACATCATAGCCTTTCTAAAAAAATAGGATTTCATTTAAATTCTAAAGATTTTAGCAAAGGCTTTCTATCTTTTCAATTTATTAACTTGTCATTATTTAATTTAAATTAGTATTATTCTAAAATATTATTTAGTAATTTCTTAATGGGTGGTTATGTTCAGAAAGTTAATGCAAAAGAAAAGAAAAGAAGCACCCATTCATTATAAATTAATGCTTCATTATTAATTAACATCCTATAAAAATAAATTTATATATTATTTTTAAAAATATAAATTGACTTTACATATTTATTTCGCCGTTTTATTGATAAAATCAACTTCATACTGATGTTCACCATATTTTTTTTCGTTGTCAGTAATGGTACCTTCTGTGAGGGAGATACGCGGAACTATTGAGTTTGGATTGTCTTCGTCGCCAACTTCATCGAACCAATCAAAAATCTTTTTAAATTTCCCTCTGATTTCTGCGTTCTTCTCATCCTTTACCCAGCCTAGATTTTCAGCCCTACCTTGTAAAGAGTACCAACTTAATCCACCAACAGAAACCTCGTTATTCTTCTCAATTTGCAGCATTTTATTTTTTCTTGCGTCAGTAGAAACATAAAATACGCCGTCCTCATAATAAGCGCATACCATACGGACAGCAGGACGAGGATTACCTGCAGCATTCGATGATAGTGATATTGTCCCTAGGGCAATAACTTCCTCTTTTCCATTTCCGCAACGTTCCTCCATAAGTTTCATTGCATTTTCATACTTGCTCATTTTAATTCTCCTTTAAATTTATTATTTTATGCTGTAATTATAGTCAAACTACTTTAAAAGTTCCCAAAATTAAACTCTTTCACTCTACTTCTCTTTGAATTTTTTTATAAAATCCAACCTAATGTCTGTATCAGTAGGTTTATAAAGCATACTCATATATATTATTATAGCATATTTGGAATTAATTACCTATTATTTCTCTTCTTTTTATTACTTAATATATGATATTTAATATATTAAAATGGTCTTATCTAAGTATTATCACTAGCATGACTATTAACCTTATTTACTTACACTCTGTGAAAATTCTGCTGACCAAATTAAAGTTCAAAGCATCACTTTTGATACAGTTCATTATTCTTAATTCTAAAATAATAACCCAGTACAAAACATTTCTGTATTGTACTGGGCTTCACTATGGAGGCTAATCTTAACTACTAGTACCCTCTACTATCACTTTTATTAATTCTTAAATAAAATTATCTTTTTTTCTATTTTAATTTTCTAATTTATAGTAATTATATTTTATAGTTATGCAAATTTACAATATTAGCCCTATCAACAAATCCTGCATTAAACCTTGGAAATTCTTTAATTACATTTTTTATTGATTGCGATAACCATCTAACATAAGGGTCATATATATAATTTATTAAATTCTCATCCTCTATATGATAATAAGGACATAAGTCAAATTCTCTTGTTCCCAATATTATTAAACCAGAAAAGTGGTAAAATATTAGAGGTGAATCATCTAGATACACAACATTATTCTTTTTTGAAACTTTATAATTTTTAATATTCCACAATGCAGCATTTGCTCCAATAGAGTTTACTATATGAACATTTTTAAATATATTAGGCCAGTCTTCTACATACCTTTGGTCTCCAAAAGTTTTATTAGCTACATCATATTCAACAGTACATTTTTTTATGCACCTATCTCCCCAAAGCCTCACTGCAGCTTTTGCTTCATCATTATTCTTAAATCCTACAAATCCTGTATTATATAATCCGCTTAATTCATAATACATCTTAAACTCTTCTGAATTTCTATGATCTATAAGAAAAATTGATGCCTCTGGATTCTCATTAAAAATATTATCTAAATCAGAATAAAAGAATAAATCTGCATCTACATGTGCATAATATTTCGCATTGTCATATTTCTTAACAACATAATATAAAAAAATAGGCTTTAGTGTCCAACAATATTCATGAAATATTCTATTAGACTTAGCTATAAGCAAATCATGATTATTTTCCTCTATATCCTTTAGTTGTACTAAAATGATATTTTTAAAAGCTATTTTATTTAGTATATTGTAAACAGAGTCATTCATACATAGAATGAATAACTTAAAATCACTATAACAATTCTCTAAAGAAACATACATTGGTATTAATTTAAATAAATTTGATTCCGATAAAATCATTGATAAATGATATTTGCTCATGGTTATCCTCCTCTTCAGTACATTTTTAGAATTTAATAATAAACATTATAAATGTCTTTTATTAAAGCTAATATGGCTTCTGTGAAGTGTTTAATTCCAAATACATCTCTTAAAATTTTAACTTCCATAATTAATTTGTTTACATCTATATCTATAGTTGGCATAACTTTATTTATATCTGTAACACCTTCTATAATGTAGCGTCGTCTACATGTCTGAAGTAATTCTAAAAATATATCTAAAAGAGGCCTAAAATAGCTTACAGCTATCATATTATTTATATCTTTAGTTAATTCATTAAAATCATAATCATTAATTGATGTTATACCACAGGTACAAACTAATATTACATCTAAAAAGTAACTATCATTGTATTTTTTACATACATAATTTATATTTTCACGAGCTTCTAATATCTTAATATTTGTAGGATGTTCTTGATGAACATTTAATATATTTTTATCAAATATAAATTTGCTTCCAGATTTATATAGCCTTATTCCTAAGTCATAGTCTTCAAATCCATATCCAACTATATTTTCATCAAACATTCCTACTTCTATAACTCTGTTTCTTTCTGCAGAAGCATTATTAGTTATAAAAAATCTCCATGGTAAAAGATAATCTTTTAATTCTCCATTGTGATTTTTCAATATTTCTTTTAGTCCCCGCATAAATTCTGCATCTAAATCAAATGATTTATTTATATAACTCCCATCTATTATTGATTCAACATCTATTAATGGATACTTATCTGTCATATTAGACTTTTCATTTGCTTCAGTCACAGTTTGACCTAAATGATTCTTAATGCCTAAATCTAATTCCTTATAATAAAAAGTAAAAATTCTTTTCCACGGCATTCCACATACAACTATATTTTTTTCTTCATGATTTTTTAAATGTCTAGTTATAAAATCTTTATTAGCTATCATGTCACTATCATGAAATATTAAAATGTCTCCAACGGCTCTTCTTATTCCTTCATTTCTCCCACGCGCTATTCCTCTGTTTTTTTCAAGTCTCACAAATTTAAAGGCAAATTTAGCTTTAAAATTTTCTAACATTTCTAGAGTATTATCACTAGACCCATTATCTACTACAATAACTTCAAAAATATTGAAATCACAATCTTGATTATTTAAGGATATAAGGTTGTAGTATAATCGCTCTTTAGAATTATACGCTGGTATTATAACACTTGCTTTCATTTATTCTCTTCCTTCCTTAATCTTTTCTAATTATCATCAATAGCAGCAACCGTAATATATTCCTTAAAATCTGGATCTATCTTTTCAATATCATCAATTATTTTTTCCAATGCTCTTCTGTATATTGGGTAAATAAATGGTATATTCACTCTATCTTGTTCATGAACCTGTCTAATATCATATTTACTAATTATTCTAAAACCACTAAAATGATAAAATATCAATTTATTATTATTAACCACTATATTGTCATTTGAAACTGTAAACTTATATTTCAAATAATTCCAGTGTCCAATATTTATTCCTGGAGTTGTTATTTCGTAAACATTATTAAATAGAAATGGCATATCATCAAGATATTTTTGATCTCCAAATTTATTATCTTCAGGATTTGAAGTACAACTTTCTACACACATTTTATCCCACCAATTAACACACTCTAATCCATTAATATCTTTTTTAAAGCTAATAAACCCCGAATTAAAATTTCCAGTGAGATTTTGCATAGTATGATTAAACTCTTTCGAATACATAGGCAAAAATATTTCTCCACTAGATAGTAAAACGGAAGCATCTGGTTGATTTTCAAATATTACATTAGGATTTTGATAAAAGAATAAATCTGAATCTATATAAGTTACCCTTTTAATTGAGTCATCTAAAGTAAAGATATATTTAATAAAACTAGGCTTTAATGTCCAACAATATTGATTAAATTTTCTTGTAGCTTTGATTTCTAATAAATCTTTTCTATTTAATTCAGAAATTGTTACTAATACTATTTTATCTAAATTAATTTCCTTAAGAAACTTATAGCTTTCCTCATCTGCACAAAGGATATATACTTTAAAATTATCCATAGTTTTATATAAAGATAAGAAACATGCAATTGCTTGAATTAATCTAGTCCTTGATACTACCATACAAAAAGCACTTTCTTGCATTTTTTATATCTCCTTTTTAAGGAACTCTTTATACCATTCTATAGTTTTACTTAGACCTTCATCAATTGTATAATTTGGACTCCATCCTAATACAGTTCTTGCTTTCTTTGCAGATAAATATTGATGTATTATTTCATTGCTTCCTTGATTTAATATTATAGGTTTTATATCACTGCCCATAATCTTCAATATTTTATTAACCAGTTCTAAAACTGTTAATTGTATTTCATTACTAAAATTAAAAGCTTGTCCCCCTAAATTAAGGTCTACAACTTTTTCAGCTAAATTAATATATGCATCTACTGCATCCTCTATATAAAAATAATCACGAATAAAGCTTCCATCACTTCTTATTACAGGAGCTTCATTATTTAATATAGATTTAATACTTTGTGGAATAATTCTATTGAAGTTTAAGTCTCCACCACCATAAAGATTTCCACATCTTGTAATGCATACTGGTAACTTATAAGTCTCATAATAAGTTTGAGCAATTAGATCTGCACAACTTTTCGAAACATCATAAGGGTGCATTCCTTGAAGTGGCATATTTTCATCATATGGAAGCTTTTCTTGGTCACCATAAGCTTTATCACTAGATGCTACTATTACTTGTTTAATTAATGGACTTGTTCTTGCCGCCTCAAGTATATTCCAAGTTCCTTGTATATTAGAAGTAAAAGTTGCTAATGGATTTCTATTTGCAACTCCAACAATAGCCTGAGCAGCTAAATGAAATATTGTATCTATTTCATATTCTCCAAGGGTCCTTTCTATTAATAAATAATCTTCTAAAGTACCGTGTACAACATTAACTTTTTTATATTCTTCTCCAACATATATATTTGATTGTGGTATATAATCTCTTACTAACATAGTTACATTAGCACCATAGTTTACTAATTTTTTAACTAAATAACTTCCTAAGAATCCAGTACCACCAGTTATAAAAACATTTTTATTATTCCAAAATTCCTTTACCATATCTTCCATACTCCTTTTCCTTCGTTCCAAATTTTATTTACATTATTTATATCATTTAAAGTGTCCATAGCAGTCCAAAAACCATTATGAACATACACTGCCAATTCATTATCTTGAACTAACTTTTTTAATGGATTTTGCTCTAAAACGCATGTTGTATCATTCTCTAAATAATCAAATATTTCTGGTTCAAAAACAAAAAATCCACCATTTATTATTCCTTCAGTAACCTTTTTTTCGTCAAAAGATTTAGCTAATCCATCTTCTACACTTAAAATTCCATATTGACTTTTCTTATATATGCCTGTAACTGTTGCTATTTTACCTTGTTCTTTATGAAATTTTAATAATTCATCTATATTTATGTCTGCTAATCCATCTCCATAAGTTAACATAAAGGTTTCATTTCCAATATATTTTTGAACCCTTTTTAATCTTCCACCTGTCATAGTTTCAATACCTGTATCAATGAAGTTTATCCTCCATGGCTCTGGCTCAGACTCTATATTAATTTCCCCACTTCTCATATCTAAAAGAAAACTTCTTGTCTTCCATGAATAATCTATAAAATATTCTTTTATTTTTTCCCCCTTATAGCCTAGTAAAAACATAAAATCATTAAATCCATAATGACTATATATTTTCATTATGTGCCATACTATGGGCATATCCCCAACCTCACATAAAGGTTTAGGAATATTCATTGTTAGCTGACTCATTCTAATTCCTCTTCCGCCAGCAAGTATAACAACTTTCATCTTTTGTCCTCCAATATTTTTATTTTAATTAGTTTTGTCATTTTTCAAATCTAGTATTGAATCAAGCTCTAAATATCCACAATGATTGTATTCATCATATAAAATTATAAATACTAAAATATTTACACTTCTGTCATATAGCCTAGAAGTTACTATCTCATGATTTATTTTTATAATACATTTATCTTTGATAAACTCATTAATTTCAGATTCTAATTTTTCTACATTTGTTCCTCTTATTATCTTTATTTTCATTTTTATTACCTATCCCTTAGTGCTTTTCATAATATATATTATTCATAAGGTTTTATTGTGCTACTAATTTTCATATCTTACATTTAAATATAGTGATTTCTCTAGGAACACATTTATTTAACCTATATTGGGCTACACTAATAAAGGATACATAGAAATTTAGAAAACAGAATGATGAACTCTCTATCTGAAATAAAAAATCCACGAAAATCTAGTATTTAGATTTCCGTGGATTTCATGGTGGAGAATTATTTTCTTGATATAATAAGTTCCTTTTTATAAGCTTCTTTCATCTTCTCTTTTATAGCTTCCGTACTTACTTCATTTCCTTTATTTTCTTCTTCAACAATATACTTTAACACACTTATATAAGCTAGACCTAATGCTATTGTCATCATTGATGCTACTGAAGCACTTATTGCTCCACCAGCTACACTTCCTACTCCTGGAATAAACTTTAATAAATTTGAAACTAATGTTTTTCCTCCTATTGTAGTTCCAGATACTCCAGCAACAGAACTTATAATAGCTGTTAAAACAGCCTTTTCTATCGGCAATCCAAAAATAGCTGTAATATGTGCAAGCATTGATAACTGTGCTCCTACTAATAGTGGAGCATCTGAAAATGGTATAGGTGATGCCCCTATTGCTCCTGTTGTAGCTGCATATCCAGTAAGCCACCTTCTTGCGGCACTAACCTTTTTATCTAAACTAACCTTTTGTGCATTATTGAAAGCTTTTTTAACCCCTTCTGGTAAGAGATCTAAAGTTACATCAACTAATTTATCTAATCCATATGAAGGTATTACTACTACTTGATCATCCTCGTCTTCTTCATCTCTCTCTTCATATTTCTCTGCTAATACCGGTACTATAGAACTACAATTTAAATTAAGATTTTCAATCTTTTTCTTAAACTCCCTTGCATCTTTCTTAGGGAATCCCTTAGTTACTACTACAATAACTGGAACCTTTAATGCAATATCATTAATCCACTCAATATCAGTCTCTTCACATCTTCTCACCGAGCCATCAATACAATACCAACATGCATGTATTAATTCTGACTTGCTATCATTCTTCATACATAAGTTATTACATTTATCTATTTCATCTAGAATCTCTTTTTTTATCTCAGCTTGTACAGTTTCGCTTAATTCTAATCCCTTTGTATCATATAAGTTGACAGGAATTCCTTCCTTACTAATTTTCTTTAAATGTTGAGTAACTGGTCTTCCTATTCCTGTTTCAGCCATTTCAGCTCTAAAAACACTATTAATTAATGTACTTTTCCCGGCTCCTGTTTTCCCAACAATAAGTATATTTACTTTATCCATATTGTTTAATTCCCTCTCTATTTTATTAAAAGCCTCCGTAAAAACATTAAAATCTTCCATAATTCGCCCTCCTATTTATCCATAGTAAATCTATCTCTTCAACCCATAATTCATCTATTAATTATACATGTTTTTACATTTTTATTCAATTATTATCATCCCTGCCTATTATATGTTGACTAGGAATAAACTCAAAGTAAAGAAAAAGAAGCACCTTTAGAGATACTCCTTATTCTTTACTTATCTATAAAATTTCTTTATGAAAGCGCTCCATCACTATTTAACCTTTACCAATGAAAGTTCATATTCATTTCTCTTTGAATACTTCATTACTATAATTCCTTCTTCAACTGAATACTCTGGAGGGTTTAGATTAATCTTAGAACTATTTTCTAATAATAACTTTCTTCCCCTTCCTAAAATAATAATGCACTTACAATTTTTATTGCAAGTGCATTATTTTCTTTTCCTTGAGTAATTCTCTACTCTCTTATTTGTTTTAAACTATTTTTTTAATATATTCTTTTTAAAACACTTTGCTTTTTAATGTTCTTTCAAAGTCTGCTAAAGGCTCAACTGTTAAATCTATTCCTCTTGCTTCACACATTCTATAAGCAAATACTTGAAATGGAATTGCTAGTTCTAATGGATTTATAAATTCATTTCCTTCAAAGTCTACAATAATTTCTTTATCAATTTTTCCTTGAGATGTATTACTAATTAAATAGGCTTTTTCAGTTACCATATTAATATAGTTATTTAAATGTAATATTCTATCTTTTACTCTTCCATTGCTGTCAATAAATATAACTAAATGCTTATCTGTCAATTCTAAATATGGTCCATGCATAAACTCCTCAACTTCGTATCCTGTCGCTGGAATTCTTACAGTTTCTCCAATTTTTAATGCTCCCTCTAAGGCAGTACCATAGTTAGATCCATATCCTATAACCATTAATCTCTCTGCATCTTTAAAATCATCTTTATTATTTTTAAAAAACTCTTCAGATCTATCAATTATGTTATGCATACCTAATACTGTTAATTCAATTTGTTTTAGTAGTTCACTGTATTCTTCTTCTGTAATACTCCCTCTTGCTAATGCTCCCTCTAAAGCTATAAGCATCATATTTAGAACTGTTGCTGTATATCCCTTAGTTACGTATTCTACAGTTTCAACTCCACATCCTAAATCAATTACATTATCTACATATTTAGTAATTTCACTTTTAGTATTTAGTGTAATTACAAAAGTTATTAGACCTTTCTTCTTTGCAAGCTTCATTGCATTAATAGTTGAGGTACTTCTTCCGCTTTGGGATACTCCTATAACTATAGAGTTTTCATTAAAAGAATTATCGTAATGTTCAAACATATATGGTACTACTATTACAACTTCAACTTTAAGATATTCCTCTATAAAGAATTTAACTGAGTTCATTGCATTAAAGGATGATCCTGATGCTACCAAAACTATCCTGTTTATCTTCTTGTCTGATAATACAGTGCTTATTTTATTAGTAACCTCTTTTCTATTCTTTATTATATTTATGCAGCTTTGCTGAGTCTCATTTATATAATCTAACATATTCATACTACTTACCCCCTAAATAACTCCTAATAATCTACCAACAACACCGATTACCATAAGTATTATCATAATGTGAATAGTTTTCATATTCTTTTTTACCATCCAGAAAGCTAATCCTGTTATAGCTAGCGGAAGCATTCCTGGTAAAATTTGATCTAAAATTTCTTGTATATTAACTACACTTTCACCTACTCCTAATGACAATGTTGTTGATACTTCTATCATTGTTGCTGTCATCGCACCTATTACCATAAGTCCAACAATTGATGCCATTGTAGTTGCTTTTTCTAATAGATTATTTTTATACATTTTAGCCAAAAATTTATTTCCTAAATTATAACCAATAAATGTAGCATTATATCTAATTAGTAAATGTGGTACATTAAATAATAGTAAGAATAATATTACTCCTAAAAATTTTCCTTCCATTGCTAATGATGTTCCTACACCTGCTGCTATTACTCTGAATGTACCCCAGAATAATGAATCTCCAATCCCTGCTAGTGGTCCCATTAATCCAACCTTTACAGCATTTATGGACTCTTCATTAAAATCTTCATTTTTTGCATTCTGCTCTTCCATAGCTGAAGTTATTCCCATTATAAATGTACTTATATGTGGAGTTGTATTGAAAAATTCTAAATGCCTCTTTAATGCACCTGCTCTTTCCTCTTTTGTCTTATATAATTTCTTAATTACAGGTATCAAAGAATATACAAATCCTAGTGATTGCATTCTCTCATAATTAAATGAAGCCTCAAGAGTAAATGATCTAAAGAATACTTTTAATAAATCTTTTTTACTTAATTGCTTACTATCATATTGATCTTTTACATTATTTACGATTGCATCTGCTTTATTCATCATCTTCATCCTCCTCATCTTCATCATATTTTTTATCATTATAGTTTCCAAAATTGTGAAGAATTATAGCTATTATTACACCTATACCAGCAACGGCTATAACTGGAATATTTCCATACACTGCCGCTATAAATCCTAAGAAGTAGAAAGCTGCTAATTTTTTTGTAATAATTAAACTCATTAACAATGCAAATCCTAATGCAGGCAATAAACTACTAGCTGCTTGAAGTGCATCTAATATAATAGGAGGTATTTTATCTATAAATCCATTCATTACATCAGCACCTAACAGAATAGATACAGTAGTTATAGCCCCCATAGCCACTATAATTAATAGAAATGATCCGATATGAAGTCTTTCAATCTTACCGCAATCTCCTTCTTCTGCATATCTATCAGCTTTATGTATAAACCCTGCTCTTAAAACGTACATACCGTTTTCTACTATTTGAGCTAATAAAGATATTGGAACTGCTAGTGCAAGTGCAACTTCTGTCCCACTACCTGACATTATTGCAAAGGCTGTCCCTAATACACTTCCTGTCTTTATATCCATAGGAATCGCTGCCCCTACTATTACTACACCCATCCAAATTAATTCTAAATTTGCTCCAATTATTATACCTTGTTGAAAATCTCCTAAAATCAATCCAACTAATGGGGCTAATACTATCGGTCTTTGAAGCATACTTGCTCCAAAGAAATCATCTGCATATCCAAATGCAGTAACTAATCCAAGTAACAATGCTTGTACAATCATTTAAATTTCCTCCCTTTATATTAAATTATTAATTAATTGTTTTCCTTCTGCTGGTACTTGTCTTACTTCTAATTCAATTCCATCATTAATCATTTTTTTACATAACTCTTTTTCATCATTTTTTAATGAGATAGCATTACTTACTTGCTCTGCTCCATCTTTTTTCTTAATACCGCCAAAGTTTATACTATCAATCTTAGATACTCCCTCATGTAATCTAAATGCATCTGCAACACAGTTGATAATTACCATAATATTCTTATTACATTTACTATCATCATTTAAGTAATCTATAGTTTTACCAACTGATTTAATTAGCAACTTTACCCCTTGAGGCTTTGCTAATGACAATGTCATCTTAGTAAATTCATCTTTTACTGCCGCATCATTTGCAATAATAATTGTTTCTATACTAAGTGATCTTGTCCATGCAAAAGCAACTTGTCCATGTAATAATCTGTCATCAATTCTAACTAATTTAATCATCCTCATCTTCTCCTATACACATATTTAACTCTGAAAATTTGTTTACTAATATTATTTGTTCTTTTGAAGCGTTTATCATTTCTTCAATAGCTGACTCATCTATCATACTTTCATCACTCATTACTATTTCTAATAACAATGGTAAATTGAAGCCTGTTATTAAATAAGTTTTTGGTCTATTCATATATTTAATAAGTTGCTGATTTACACTTCCAACCATTAGATCTGTCATTAATACCACAATGTCTCCATCAATAACATTATCAAAGAACCCTTCTATTTCCTTTTTTAAATCAACTCCATCTACATAACAATTAATGCTATGTAAGTATTTTTGTTTTCCAACTATAAATTCTGCTGTGTCTTTTATTCCAGAAGCAAATCTACTATGAGTTGCAATAAGAATCTTTAACAAAAGTCTCACCTCTATCTTATTTATTTCTACAGTATATTAATAAAGCAAAAACCATGCCAAAATTAGTGTCCTCTAATTTGACATGGTTTTTACTACATTTTTCTTCTAAATATCTAATTTTTTAATCTTACTGGCTAATATATCATAAATATATGCTAATTCAGAGTCAATTATCTCTATATTATAGGTCCTTTCTATGACACTAAAGCATTCTTTCGCTAATTCAAGGAACTTTTCGTGACACTTTCTGAAATCATTGATGTTTTCATACTCTTTTATAGGACACTGTCTTACCATTCTTTCTATCATACAACTAATATGAATATATAAACTAATCTTTGTCCCATTACTAATCTTTAAGTCAATTTTATTTTCTAGTTGTAATATTGCTTTTTCTATCAGCTTTATAACGTTTTCTGCGTTTAAAATGGTTATTGAATTAATAACTCTATTTAAAGAAAACATCCTTACTATATTATCATTTAAAACCTTTAATTGTTCTTGATTTAGTAAGTTCTTAAATATATTATTCAGGCCCTCTATTCCATCTTCTGTTAATATTTCTTCAATAAATAAAAATTTAATGCCTTCTATATTAGGATTCATAGTGCCTACAATACCTACTATATTATATACTTTAAAACATTCATCATTTATTCCGTTATACTTTAGTCTTTTATAATCATATGGAATTATTTCTAATTGGACATCTTTAAATCCCTCTTCTAACAATTCCTTTATTTTTTGTGCTGTACCTATTCCTGTAACGCAGGTTGTAATAATCGCATTTTTTCTATTATTTTCTGGATAAAAAAGTTTATAATTTATAATAGTATTCTCTTTTATTTTTTCTAGAATTTCTTCTATCGAAGTATCTCTAAGTAGCTCACTTGCAACATTCAACACCATACTAGTAGAAACATTGTTAATCAGAGCAACTGGTCCTACAACCTCTTTTCTTATTTCATTATGTATCTCCATTAACGAACCCATATCTACCATTATAATTAGTCCTTCTTTTGTATCTACAGATTTTATATAATGCTTGATCTCTGCTACTAACTCTTCTGTCGTAGAATCCAATGGCATATCAAAGGCTTCAAAAATATTATCCTCAAACAACCTATTTCCTACATTCGCAAGACTACTAGCTGTAGAATAACCATGAGCTAATATAATGGCTTTAGGCATTTTATTAGTCTTCTTACTTTTAAACATAGAATACATTATAGTAATTAATAATTCATCCATTAGAGTTAAAGATAAATCTAGCTCAGTGCTTAATAATTTTATCAATTTAGATGAATTTTTATATTCATAAGAATACTTACTTTGAATGAATTTTGTAATTATCTCTTTAAGACTTTCATCTAATTCATTTTCATTTATTTCAATATTTATACGATAATATATATACTGTGAAATTATATGTATTAATGCACCGTCAAAAATAATATTATGCTTTTCTTTTAAAAAGGAAGATATAAATACTATTATCTTATTAATATAGTTTCTCTTTATATCTATTTCCACATCTTCAGTCCTAAATAATATATTATCTATGAATGTGTTAATCTCATGATGTAAATATTCATCTAATGATTCATTTGACTTTCTATTTAGCTTGTACTGCTTAAGATTGTTTTTCATATTGTAAATAAGATTCCTTGTATGAGTAAAATTCAAATTTTCTTCGTCATATTCATAAACAACTTCGTAATTATCTGTTATTCGTAAATCACCAGATACCCCTAGTGCCTTATCAAAGTTATTCTCAATATGCATGTCTAAGTATTTAGGTGGAATATGATTTATATTTATTTCTAGTTCTTTATTATTATACCCTTGATTAATTAAAGCACTTGCAGAAAGAATCTTTATAAGATTTTTTAATTCACCTACATTCCCTTTAAAATTTGTGTTCAATAATATATCAATTACATTTCTAGTTATGTTAATAGTTTTATTTAACTTTATTGCCTCATCCTTTATAAATGTTGTTATTAGTGCTTTTCTTTCATTATAAGATCTTTCATTAAGATTTGGCAATTTTACTATGATTGGTATTCTTCTTAGAAAGGTCATTAAAAAACTTGCTTCTAAATTTTCAGATGTGGCAAATATAAATCTAACTACAGATGAACGTTCATCATTATCTCCAACTCTTAAATATTTACCTTCATCTAGAAATCTAAATAACTTTTCTTGACCTTCTCCACTTAATCTATGAACCTCATCTAAAAATAAATATCCTCCATCAGCCTTTTCTATAAGCCCTATACTATTTGTATCTGCTCCTGTAAAACTACCTTTTTTATATCCAAATAATAAAGCAGATAGAAGTTCAGGATTATCTGCATATTGTGCACAATTTAAAGTAAGAAAAGGCGCCTCCTCTCCTATTATTCCAAGTGCCTTTGCCTCCTTAAACATTACATTAGCAAGATAACTCTTACCACTCCCTGTTTCTCCACTAATAAGACATGGTAATCCATTGGTTGGATAAAGTATCGATGAAACACATTGCCTAACCTGTTCTTTTAAGCTTCCTTTAGCACCTATAACTTCATTAAAATAAGACTTTCCATTTTCTTCGTTATTTTCTTTTTTAATAAGCTGTACATGTCCTAAAAATTCATCAACATCTTTAAATGTAAACAGCTCTAAATTTAAAGTTTTTGATAATGAACTAACACTATAAAATACTACTGGTCTACTATTAATTTTTATAACCTTCTTCTCTTTATTTAATTCATTTAAGTAGCGACTAGCCGTATTCCTTTTTATTCCAAGAATATCAGCAACATTGCTAGCTGCTAGCTTATCTGCATCATTATGATTCTTAAAGTCAAATTTACTACTTAGTTCTTTAATAGTACTATACACTTTCTCCTTCATAATAAATTCCCTCACCTTTTCTTATATTTTTTATTCTATATTATCATAAAGTACTTAGCTAACATTAATTCCTAAGAATTATCTATATTATCCTAAACCCTTCTTTTTGTATATAGTATTGTTAACGTTTAACAATACTATAATGATTTATATCTTTGCACTTTTTCTCATTCTAACACTAAACTTCATTCTTTATCAAATTTTCTAAAAAAATTCTTTAAATCTTTCCTATTATTCTTATATATCGTAATTGATTTAATAATTCTCCTGTTACTCATAAAATTCAATTTCAATTATAATCATCTCTTTCTTTATAATATATTTATATTACTACTATTCCAACTTAACATTTCGTATAGTCATATACCATCTGCTAAGCTTGTGGCTTGATTAAACCTTATAAGGGCATGATACTGACACCACTACTTGTGCTCTGAATAACTGCCAATCACAAAATAGTTTCAGCTACCTTCCTCATCGGGTAGTTTTCTATTTGCTACTTTTTACCGACAATCACGTGATCGGGTCAATATGTTCCTTCATACTAATTTGTTCTGCTATTTAATCTTCTTGAATTTTATTCTGAATATCCCTTGCAATTGCAGCCTTATTTCTTCATACTATATCTACATAATATTCTCTTCACCAAAAATTCCCATTTTCATATTTATATTTTAAATGTGCAAATCTATCAAAAATCATTAAACTACTTTTCTCTTTTTATGTTCTAATAAATTTTGCTACACTCATTTTAGGTGGAATAGTCACCAACATATGTATATTATCTGGACATGCATTTGCTTCGATTATCTCTACACCCATTCTTATACATATAATTCTTAATATTTTTCCAATCTCAGCTTTGCATTTCCCATATATTATTTATCTTCTATACTTCGGTGCAAATACTACATGATATTGCCCCCTCCATTTTGTGTATGATAAGCTTTCTATGTCGTTACCCATACGGCAACTCCTATGATTTTATTATTTGACGATTGTCAGTCGTTTTAATTTTATCATAGGAGTTTTTCTGTTCATGGCTTAAGCCCTTTTGACTACCGGCATAGCCAGTGGTTTTTAATACAATTAAAATAGAGCTAACTTTATCAAGTTAACTCTATTGAAAGATTATTAAGCAATTGTTAATATTTCTTCATTATCTTCATCAATTTTTATATCTTTATACATATCAGCGTTTGTGCAAATTACTGGAATAGTAGTATCATATCCTCCTTTTTCCAAAGAAGCAAAGTCAACTTTTAAAAGTTTATCTCCTTTCTTAACCTTTTTCCCTATATATGTCATATTATTAAAATATTTACCATCTAGTTCAACTGTATCAATTCCTACATGAATTAAAATTTCAGCACCATTAATACATTTAATTCCAACTGAATGTAAAGTATTGGCTATAAGAACAACTTCACCATCACAAGGAGCTAATACATAATCATCTTTAGGAATAACCGCAAAGCCTTTTCCCATCATTCCAGAAGCAAACGTTTTATCATTGACTTTATTTAAAGAGATAATATCACCTTTGACAGGAGAAACTAATTTAACTGCTCCGACTCCTTTTTTATCATTAATTCTTCCAGATAGAATATATGATAGAACAACTGCAATCACAAAAGTAGATGCAATACAAACAACCATTAATAATAAGTTAGTAATTGTTCCATCTGGATTCGCATAAACTGGTAGAGATGTAATGCCTGGCATTACAAAAGCGAAACATTTTGCACTTAATAAGGTAGTCATTGCTCCACCAATACCACATGCAGTCATAGCCGCAATCAATGGTTTTTTATGTACAACTTGTACAGTAAATAAAGCTGGTTCAGAAATTCCTAAGAAAGCAGAAAAACTTGTTGTTAAAGCAGCTGATCTTAAATTTTCATCTTTCATTCTTAAAGCAGCTCCTAATGCAGCTCCAGATTCAGCCATATTATGACAGAATGAAATTGGTAATAAATAATCATATCCTAGTGTTGCTATATTTGAAATTTGAATTGGTGATGTTGATTGATGCATGCCACATAATACAATCAATGGCATAAAAAAACCTAACAAGAAACCAGCAATTGGTCCAAATGTACTAAACAACCAAACTATACTGTTTGCTAAATATTGTCCTCCATATGCACCAAGTGGTGCTAATAGTAAAAGTGTAAGAGGAACAGTAACGACTAAAGTAACTGTTGGAACTACAACTATTTTAAATACATTTGGAACAAATCTATCAACAAAGCGATAAACAATTGCAAGTAATCCTACACCTAAAATAATTGGAAATACTGAGTTCGAATAATTAAATATAGGCATATTTAAGCCTAAGAATGTTAATGGTTTAGCTCCTTCTTCTAATGCTGCCATAAATGATGGATAAAGTAATGCACCAGCAACACAAATTCCTAGATATTCATTAACTTTAAATTTTCTTGCTGTGGATATCGCCAATAAAAATGGTAAAAAATAAAATGGAATATCAGCAATCATATTTAAAATAACGAATGTGCCACCATCAGTTGGAACTAATTTAAATCCTTCTATAAGAGCAATAATACCCTTTAACATACCACCTGCAACTAAGGCTGGTAAAATTGAAGAAAAAATCCCAGTAATGACATCTAAAATCATCTTCCCACTTATTTTTGTTTTTTCTATATTTTCATTAACATTTTTATTTAACAAAAGTTCTACTTCTTCAAAGATATCTGCAACCATAGGTCCAATAATAACTTGATGTTGCCCATTTTTAACTTGAACCCCTATAACACCCTCTAAAGCCTCTATTTCCTTTAATTTGACAATGTCTTCATTTTTAACATTAAATCTTAATCTCGTAACACAATGTAATGCATTTGTAATATTATCTTTCTCACCAAGTAATTTAACAATATTCTTAGCTAGATCTTTATTTGTCATTACTCTCCCTCCTAGTCTAATACTTCGCCATTTGTTTCAATACATTTTTTATACCATTGAAAGCTATCTTTCTTATACCTTTTACCAGTACCTTTACCACCGTTATCTAAATCAACATAAATCACACCATATCGTTTATCCATTGTTAATGGCCCACAAGATACTATATCTATAATTCCCCACATTGTATATCCAATTACTTCTACGCCATCAATAACTGCTTCTTTCATACATTGAATGTGGCTACGTAAATAATCAATACGATATGGGTCATGAATACTTTTATCAGCCTCTAAAATATCAGTTGTTCCCAAACCATTTTCTGCAATTATAATTGGTAAGTTATATCTATCATATACTTTGTTTAGAGTTACTCTTAATCCAATTGGATCCTTTTGCCACCCCCACTCACTTGTTTCTAAGTATGGATTCTTATTCGCCATAATCAAATTACCAGCAGTTTTTTTCCAAGTTTGATCGCTTGTTGATACTTGTGAAAAATAATATGAGAAAGAAACGAAGTCAACTTTAGAATTCTTTAAAATTTTAAGATCTCCCTCCTCCATCTGTATGTCAATATTAAACATATTAAAATATCTTTCCATATACTTTGGATATTCTCCACGTACCATAATGTCAGTATAGAACCAATTTGAATATTGCTCATCCTGTACTGCTTGTAAAGCATCTTCTGGTTTGCATGTTGCTGGATAAGTTTCAAATCTTGCAATCATTCCACCAATCATAGAACCTGGAAGTATTTCATGACACATTTTTACTGTTCTTGCACTTGCAAGAAATTGGTGATGCAAACATTGGAATATTGATTGATTGATATTTTCTTCCTGGTCTTGCATTAAGCAAACGCCATCCCATGGTGCAAATCTACCTGCATTAAATTCATTGAATGGTAACCAGTAATCAACTAAATCACCTAATTCTCTAAATAATACTTCTGCATATCTACAGTAGAAATCAATTGTTTTACGATTTTTCCAACCATCATATTTAATTACAAGATTAACTGGAATATCATAGTGAAGCATTGTGGCAAATACTTTTATCCCTCTCTTTTTACATTCTGAAAACATATTTCTATAATAATTAAGGCCTTCTTGATTTGGTAATTCATCATCCCCATTAGGAAAAATGCGAGCCCAACAAATTGAAGTTCTAAATAATTTCATACCCATTTCTTCAAACAAAGCAATATCTTCTTTGTAATTATGGTAAAAATCAATACCTCTTCTATTAGGATAATACATTGTATCCATATCCTTTAAAGCTTGATCAAATTCTGCTTTCGAAAATGGTGAGCCATGATGTTTTTCTTCTACTTGCTCACGGTTCCAAGATGGATCTAAGTATCTTAAATCTTGTGTTGAAACTCCTTTACCTCCATCTCTAAATCCACCATCAGCTTGTGAACATGAAATAGCTCCACCCCATAAAAAATCTTTATCAAATCCTTTTTTCATAAATACATTTCTCCCTACTCGTTTGTAATCATTAATTGCATCAGCTAGCTTGCAATGTTATTATATAATAAAGAATAATCAATAAATATGTCATATTTATTGATTATTTATGTCATTTTCACAAATTTGGAGGTATATATGGATATTAATACATTAGAAGAGTTTTTTCATACGTATACTCAAAGTGAACACTGGCACTTAGCTCATCCTCATCAGCTAAGTCCCTTTTACAATAAACTCACGTTAGAAAATTATCTAGGTCAAGAGTGCTACTATTTTGATTTTAGTAATACTTTAAAAGATGAAAATATTACAGTTATAAAGGAAAGTAGATTTACTACTATTCCACCTCATCATCATAAAGATATGGAAATTAATTATGTTTATGAAGGAACATGTACATTTTTAATTAATAATAAAGAAATAACACTTAATAAAGGTGATTTATGCATTTTGAATCCAGATGTTATTCATAGTGCGACAAGTTATAAATGTGAAAACGATATAATTATTAATATTGTATTTAAGAAAGATTTCTTTAATAGTGTATTTCTAAGCCGGCTTTCTAATAAAGGGATTATTTCTAAATTTTTATTTAATTCTATATCAAGAAATCAACGTAAAGATAAATATCTAATATTTCATACCACCAATAATTTAAAATTCCATACTGTTATGCAACTTTTGCTATGTGAATATTTTGATCCAAGCTCATGTTATCCTGAATTAATTCAAACATATGTAACAGCTATGTTTTTAGAACTTATAAATTCAATATATGATCCAGATACCCTTATTAATAATGAAAATTCTTCTTATGATAGAATTATTAAGTACCTTAATTACATAGAAATCAACTATAAAAACTGCTCATTAGAGGATTTGGCTTATGAATTTGGTTATAATCCTAATTATATAAGTAATATTTTAAAAGATAATATAGGATATTCTTTTTCAGAACTTAAATCTCTTCAGCAAATTACAGAAGCAGCATTTTTATTAGCTAATTCAGATAAATCAATTAATGATATTATCTATAAGGTTGGTTGCAGCAATATAAATTATTTTTACAAGAAATTCAAAAAAGTATTTCATATGACACCTAAAGAATACCGATTATCAATTAAAAAATAAATTTTTATGATTTTCATATATTTGACAAATATCTAAATTGCAATATCAAATTCACCTAATTTTGTTAAATTGAATAAATATCATCTAAATATTGATTAAAGAGATCTTCTGGTGTCTTATAATTTAACTTTCTTGTAGGAAGTGTGTTAATCTAATCTTCAATGCGAGATATCTCATAGATAGTATATTTCAAGATAGCTTTTCCTTTTGGAGTAAATCTTCTTATTAGTCCATTATGTCTCTCATTGCACCCTTTTTCAAAAGATGATTAAGGGTGCGGAAATATACCTTAGTAGAACAATTATTTTCTATATTACTAAGGTTTGAGAGCTCAGATTCATTATCTGAAGCTATTGTTTTAAATACTTCACTGAATTTACTACCAAATTTATCTTTTATACTTTCTAATGCTTATCTACCGCTTCGGCAGTCTTAGGCTCTATCTTTCTGTGGATTAAATTTAGTGTTTTTCTTTCTACCAAGGTTACTAGAACATTATCCTTTTTATCTTTTAGACATTCAACAGTATCTATCTCCCAGTGTCCAATTTCTTTTCTTATCTCTTTTCTCAATACTTCTACGGACTCTTCTTCTATTAAGTATAACAATATTTTTACGCTTATTAATTCTTAATTTCATGGACAGATCACTATTCTTAATCTTTATAAATCCTAGATTTATATAATTATAAAGTGTTTTTGTCCAGACCATTTCTTTTCTATTAAACCGACCAGAGCCTATAGTTCAGCAGTACAGGAATTTAATCACAAATTATCTTTTAACACTTAATTGGTAAAATAATCTATAAATTCAGAGCATTTTAGAAGCTTGCATTTTCCTTTCCAATTTTCACGATTTTGATTATAGACTCTTTCACCGACATCTGCAAAGTATCTTGTAATTTTTTCTCCATTTTTATTTTTTTACTGATCTACGCTTAATTTTATTAAGAACTGTATTTATTGTTCTATTAATACTTTTAGAAATTTTATAAGCATTCCAATCTTCTTTTAATCTAATTTTGATAAAGCATCTTTCTTGTAAACTTAAGTGTTTATTTTTCTTTGTATTTATGATATTATTTTTATTATACATAGTGATTTCATTTCGTTAATTGTTTCTGAAAATTCAATTTTAAGACGAAAAATCACTATAGATTTTTTTACTTCAATTTAATTTTGCAACTAGTCAATCAAAACCAGCCGTCAAACGGGTGGTTTGCTCTACGCCTATAAGGCTCTGTTACTGGCTATGCTATTCGCATGCCGAACGCATTTGCCAACCACATATTTTCCACTGGCTACCCCTAAAGGGGATCTATTTCTTGCCTTTTTTTACTGGATCACCCGTAAACTGGTCTATGTATTCTTTTAGACTCATTTGTTCATAAGCTAAATCTTCTTGAATTTGATTTTTTATATATTCTCCAATTACTTTTTTATTTCTTCCTACTGTATCAACATAATATCCTCTTCACCAAAAATGTCTATTTCCATACTTATATTTTAAATTTGCGAATCTATCAAAAATAATTAAAATACTTTTTCCTTCTAAGATTTCCATGAATTTTAATACACTCATTTTAGACGAAATTGTTATCAACATATGTATATGATCTTGGCAAGCATTCGCTTCGATTATTTCTAATCCATGTCTTATACAAATAGTTCTTAATATCTTCCCTATTTAAGCCTTATATTTCCCATATATTGTTCACCTGCTATATTTTTGAGCAAATACTATATGATATTGACACCTCCATTTTGTATGTGATAAGCATTCTATGCCGTTACCCATACGAAACACCTCCTATGATTAATTTGTTTTACGATTATCAGTCGTTGCAATTATATATATAGAAGTTTTTTCTGTTCAGAGCTTAAGCTATTTTATCCACTAGCATAGCCAGTTGATTTCAATACAAAAAATCCACGACACTTCTGTCGTGGATTTTTTGGTGGAGGCGATTCACAAGAATCTTCCCCACAATTATCTATTTAATTATTATTAAATTTATTAACAATTTTATATATCATAGGTTCATATTTTATATAATCCTCATTAATTATCATAATCAACAGACCATTATACTTATAATATAATTAGTATAACACTATATATAGTACTTATTAGCATTTATTGTAAAATAGCCTTTCAGCAATTTAAATATACCCCTTATTATTTTGGTGGTTATAAAATAAATAGTTCTTTCATTGGTAAATAGCTACTTTCAAATTGTTCCCTTAAATATCAATACAAGTAAAACCTAAAAGTTTATTTCTAAATACAATTTATTAACTTTATAAAGCATTAATGAGTTATATTTTTTATAAGTTGACTAATTTCATAATTTTTCAAAGGCTTGGAAAAATAATAACCCTGAAATAAGTCGCATTTTATTTTTTTCAGCTTATTAAATTGATTTTCAGTTTCTACTCCTTCAATAATTACTTTCATATCCAATATATTTGAAATTTTTTTAATACAATTGATAATTTCAAAGTCATTTTCAAAAGCATTATCCAAAAATACCTTATCAATTTTTAAAATTTCTAGTGAATATTTAGTTAAATAATTAAATGATGCATATCCTGTTCCAAAATCATCCAAAGCCCATTTAATTCCTTTTTTTCGAAGATTATTTATATTCTTATTTACATTTTCATTATTTTCTAAAAGCACAGATTCAGTAATTTCAAAACATAACTTATTATAATCTATATTATATCTATCTATAATAGACTCTATATTTTTATCAAAATTAAACTCCATTAACTGAATAGGTGATACATTGATACTAACTTCAATATCCCAATGATTTTCTTTAATGCATCTACAAACTTCTTCAACTATCCAATATCCTATTGGAATAATATCTCTAGTTTCTTCCGCATATTTAATAAATTGATCTGGAGGAATAAAACCTAACTCTTTACTATTCCATCTTAATAAAACCTCAGCCTTTCTCACTCTCATATATTTATCATATATTGGCTGATACTCTAAGAAAAGCTCATTTTTTTCATATACATTTTTCAGCTCATTTTTAAGACTCTCAATATAAAGCATATCATTATATATATTATCATTAAAAAATAAAACTTTATTATCAATATTATCCTTTTTATTTTTATACATCATAAAATCACTTTTATTAATTAGTTCATAAACATTTAATCCATCCCTAGGATATACAGCTACACCTGTTGAAAACTCAATAAGTGTTTTAGTATCTTTATTAATATCTATCGGGTTATCAAATTTTGATAAGATTTCTTTCTCATAATACTCAATAAACTGTGAATCAGATTTAAACTCTTTATATATAATTATAAATTCATCACCTGAGTATCTTGTTATAATTCCCCTATCTCCTAATGCCTCTTGTATAATATTACTAAATTTAATTAATAGTTGATCTCCAGTAGAATGTCCAAATACATCATTTATCACTTTAAATTTATTCAAATCAATAAAAACCAATGCAAATTGATTATTATTATTTATTAATTCATTACATATTATATTTAATTTTTTTCTATTAGGTAATTTAGTTAATTCATCATAATATATTAGTGATTCTACCTTTTTATCAAAGCTCTTTCCTAATAAATCAGATATTAACTCTAGTTGCTTAAACTCATTCTTATCTTTAAATGAGGTCTCATCTTCATTTAAATACTTTAATAAATCTTTTAATTTTTCAATAGATTTTAAAGCAGGTTTAAATGCAATTCGAATCGAACATACTAATGATATTGATATAAATAAACCTACTATTACTAAAATAATACTCACTATTTTAGTAACTACATCCATATATGGGTTATTCTTTATAGAGTCTTTATTGAACATAAATAATAAATAATTTTCATTGCCTAAACTATCTTTCTCATTCTTAATATCATATATGTTTAATTCATTTATATTCTTAATATCTCTATTTACTTCTCCATCTTTAGAGTACAGTATTACATTATCTTTTAAAATATATGTGTTCAAGTCACCTGAATAAAAAGAAGTATTCGCATATTCTAATAAATCCTTAATAAATATATCCATAACAGCTGCACCTAAAAGCTCTTTATCATCTGAATAAATAAACGACACAATTGCTATAGTATCTAATCCTGTACTATAATCCACATGCATATCAGTTATAATTGTTCCACTATTATCATGTAAAATTTTTTCATTGAACCAAGGTCTTTTACTTAAGTCAAAATTTTCATATAATACACCATTAGAAAATAAATAATTTCCTTGTAAACTAACAATATTTATAGTCTTAACAAAACTTGATGATTCCAATATTCCCTCAAATGTATTAATTTCACTTAATATTAATTCAGATTCCTCTTTACTTAACTCATCAAAACTTTTATTTTCATTTAGAATATTAATTATTTTATTATCAGTAGATATCTTTTCAGTAGTACTTTTTAAAAGATTAATTTCCTTATCTATCCGACTTGATATCTGATTGTAATAAACATTACATGTAAGTTCAACACTTTTATCTAAAATAACATCTACTAATAAGCCGTTTGATACTATAAATACCATCATAAATACACTAGCTATAATAATTAACTTTACATTTATTTTTTTAGTGAATAACACACTCGTATCCTCCTCATATAACAGTTTTATACATATCACTTACTCTGATTAAATTTATCATCTAAATATATAACTAATATTAAAAGTATGAAATAATATATTTACATATATATAACATTTAATTTTGCAGATTGATCTTTCCTTAAACCATATAATCTTCAAACAATTTAAATTATATTTAGTTAATATGACATATAAGGTCTTATTCTATAAAAAATATATATTTCTTGTAGAACACTGTAGAATATTGTATAATATTGTAGTAAACAAAAAAAAGACTTCTACTATAGAAGTCTTTTTTTATTTATATAAGTATTTTTATATTATCTTTATTATCCTTATATCCTATTATTTTTTCATCAGTTGTTCTATTTAATATTTTAGATTCTAATATTTTATTTATTTTAACTAACATATATTCTTTATCATAACAATATAGAAATATACCTGATTCTTTTAATACATATGATATAGGTAGAACTTCATATTTTTTTTCAACTAAACTGATTTCAACAAAATTATTAGCCTCAATAGCCTTATCAATTTTATTATATACTTTATTAGATAAGTCAAATCTATAATTTCCCAAATCAATTATTAGCGTTGATTTTATTTGCTCTAAATTTTTAGTAACCTTTTCGGACTCTACCATTAATATTTTTTCTATAACTGAGCATATATCTTTATTTTTAAATATATTTCCAAATATATGTAATGAAAGTAGCAATGTTTTATAGTCATCTTCAGTCATTAGTCCTTTATGTATAATATAATTTTTGTCTAACTCTATACCTCCATTACCGCCTCTACGCGTTATTATAGGTATTCCAAAAATAGTTAATTTATCTATATCTCTTTGTATTGTCTTTCTTGATACATTAAAATATTCAGAAAGCTCTTTAGTTGTTGATTTATTATTTCTTAATAAATAAAATAATATTTCTAACAGTCTCATAAGTTCCTCCAGATTAGTCAAAATCTATACAATATTTGATTGTTCTATATTTGTGTTTAAAGATAATATAGTAAATATTTTATTTATAGCTTTAAATATGTATTTATTAGATTGATTATATCATACCCCTTCTAAATATCACTATAATTTTTATCGAAACATTTAGAATTTCTTATATTTAATTAATACCATTACTTACGCTTTTTATAATTCCTTTATTAATTTATCTTTACCTGCCCTGAAATGCTACTAAACCTTTGCTTAATATCATTTAAATCCATTTTTTCTTCAAAGTTAGATTCTAATTTTATATTGATTACTTACTTTCTTTTTACTCAAATTCAATATCCTCATTGGTAACTAGATATCGCATATATTTACCCTCAGACCTTTAGTTTGTAGGCTCTTAATTTCTCAAAATTTATCCTTTGCAATTTATCAATCTAATGATATATATTAAATTATGCAAATGATGTTCTTTAATTAAAACTATACCCTTTGCTAATAGTACAGCTATTTTTTGCTACTTTTTATTAATTTATACCTAAAACTGAACTCCGTTATTTGTGATATAATTAACCATTATTTAGAGTTAATCATCTATTAGATTAGTATATAATATAGGTAAAAAGAAGTTACCTAAAAATAATTAGATGAGTTATTTAAATAGGTAACTTCTTTTTTAATTCTAAAGTTAATATGCTCTATCCAAGATAAATGTACTATATTAATATCTTTAGTTTATACACTATGAAATTTATATTATTAATACACCTAAATAGCTTTAATGCTCATTATTGATTGCTCCTATAATAACTCTCTAATACCTAAAAAAAGATATTGATTGAAAATCAATATCTTTTCAGACTGCTGACAAAGTGTCAGCAGTCTTTAATTTTATACATATATGTAATATAATAATAAATATTTTAATTTATTACATAGGAGTTTACTAATGATAAACGAAAGAAAAGAATCACAAAATC
>NZ_CACRTO010000043.1:0-17832 GCF_902652255.1 Clostridium tertium | reverse complement strand
ACACTAAACGAGTTCATTCAGCAATAGATTATAGAACTCCAGAAGAGTTCTACAATCTAAAAAACTGTAATTTTAAGAATGAGTTAGTAATCAGTGTATAAGGTCCCATTTGAGGGGGCCAATCCGAATTACATCAATAATTCTACATTTTACATTTTTAATATGGGACTGTTGCGACAGTACCATATAGCTAAAGGGGAAACATAAATGAAGAAAAGTTTTAATATAGATGAATTTTTATTGAAATATCCGCATGTAGAGAAAATAATTGAAGAAAAGAATATAAATACTGAAGTTTTAAAAGATATTTATAATGACTTTGTAGATTATAAAGTATCTTATGAGAATCAAGCAGGATTTATATCTAATATTTTACGTTCTCAGCCAATGGTTCATTCAGTGAAATCTAGATTAAAAGAACCAGATAGATTAATAGAAAAAATTATAAGAAAAACTGAAGATAGAAGATTAAAATATGGTGATGACTTTCAATTTACATTAAATAATTATAAAAATGAAATAAATGATTTAATTGGAATTAGAGTTATACATATATTTAAGGACCAATGGCAGGATATTCATGAATTTATAACTAAGACTTGGAAGGTTATAGAAGTTACTGCAAATGTTAGAGAAGGGGATAATACTAAAAAGTTTGAAGAGCTTAATATAGAAGTTAGATCAAGAATATCAGGATATAGATCAGTTCATTATTTAGTTGAGTTTTATCCAACTAATGAAAAAGTAATAGCTGAAATTCAAGTAAGAACAATATTTGAAGAAGGTTATGGTGAAATAGATCATAGACTTAGATATTCACATATAGAAATCCCAGAAATATTAAAATCAAATCTTCTTTTATTTAATAGAATCGTAGGAAGTGCTGATGAAATGGCTTCTTTAATTAATGACCTTAGTAAAGAATGGGTTAGTAAAGAAGAAGAGCTTTTAAAGGTTATAAAAGAACAAAAAGAAGAAATAGAGAGATTGAAAAGTATAAATAAATAAGGTGCTGTCGCACAATGAAAAATTAATAAAAAAACGAGGATGTAGAAAGATTTGCTTTTACACAAATCTTTCTACATCCTCACTTAATAAAAAGTAACTCAAAGTTTTAATGATATCAATTTTATTATAGTCTTCATACTTTTACATACTTGTTTGATGTTTTTCACTAATTATAAATTTCTAGTCTAATCGAACTTATAGTATTGTAATTATTCCATACGCTTTCTAAATTTTATAGACTACTCTAATGATAGTTATTGAAAATACTCAATCATTTAACTATAGTTCTTTCCGAGTATCTATCATAATGTTTTCTCTTTATCCGTCTTTTTAACTGATTTCTTATTTAATATGAATTGTATAGATAATGTATAAAATAGAGAAGTCGCCATTAAAACACTTCCTAAATCAAGCCTGTTTTTAGCAATAAGGAATCCCATTATTGCTAAAAATATTATATTTGAATAAGCAATGAAATTTTTTATTTCTACTTCTTTCATATTTTACCTCCATTTATATTGCTATTATTTACTAAATTATTTTTTCTTGATACTAATATAATTTCTAAGAATCAGAAGAAATTATATAGAACATAATATAAAATTTAATTTATTAATCCATAGAGAAAAATTTTCAAATGTATCAATAAAAAACAATAAGATTAATGTAGAGTTTATATATTGAATATGTTTGTATTTTTTATTTGCTGTTTTTTGAATAAAAAATTCAACTATTGAAAATATAATGATTAATGAGATTGATATGTCAATAAGCATAAATAGACCTCCATATACTTATTTAAAATTAATATATAAGAATATTAATCAAATTATATTTGGAGTGATTATCATGAATGAGCTAATAGTGGAAATAAAGGCAAATACAGATACCAAATAAGTTAATATTATTTCTAATTTAGGTTTAAATACTTGAACCTCCTTAAAAATTTATCTAACAAATATTATTAAAATTTTAATTAATAAAGAAATATATTAGAGCAATTACAGATCCAAAGTATTTACCTATATTATAAATAGCAGGATAAACTATAAATAAAGTTAGTAAAACTAAAATAAGTTTTTTTATAAAGATTGCATCTATTAATTTTAAAGTTTTATTCATATTAAAACCATCCTTTAATTTCAATTAATTACTTTAAAATACAATTAAATAATAACATATGGAGAGAAAATATGAAAGATGATTTACATATTAGTCTTCTGTTTAAGAGATATAAAACTGTGCTATAATTCTAAAGTACAATTGGATAGTTGAATGTGGGCTACTGGTATCACTCACCTTTCTTGTGAAAGGAGGTGGTACATATGAGTAACGATGATTTAATGTTACTATTTCAGGCAGGATTATTTTTACTAGCATTACTAACATTTATAGTTGTACTTATAGAAAAAATCTCAAAAAAATAGTAGCCCCAGGTCGAATTGGATAGCTACTATTTTTACTAATAAAAATTCTAGTGATACCAGTTGCCTAAGCAACCAGAATTGTATATTATAGGGTGTTGGTAGCACCCTATTTTATTATTCTACATTCTTTATTTATATTATATCAAATTTCTATAAAAATAAACATGTATAATTTGTCAAAATTAAAATAGATCTAATTAATAACTTTTAAGATAATAGTAGTTTAGTTCATTCACTTTAGGTAATTATATGATTAATTTCGAGATTTAAGTATTCCTATTTAATTAAGTGTGCAATAGCCTTCCCAATAGCATAAGCTATTTTATATATAAAAAAAGCACTTAATAAAAAGCAACCTAAAGTCATAATGTTATTAATTTTTAATACGTTCTTCATGCTTTCACCTACTTATTTAGTATTTTTATACCTATTATATTTCCTAGACCTATCTAAACTTATAGCACCAGCAATTATTTTATATACTTTATCCCTAGCAAGTAGAGTTAGAAATCTACCGTAAATAGTGTTGTTCATTTTATCCATTAATAATTAATGGAAATTATTGTTAATATTCTTAATTTATAGTAATTACTATTTAATACCAATATACCATATATACAAATTATGTAAAAGTATAATTTGTCAAAATTAAAATAGCTTCAATTAATAACTTTTAGGAGAACGGGAATAATAATTTCTATTTGAATTAATAAATGAACATATTAATTTGGTTTACCAAATATAAATATAAAAATTTCTATTGACTAAACATAGATAATTATCTATATTTATATAAGGGTCATATATAGATAGTTGTCTATATAAAGTGATTCTTATCTTCAGGCGGAGTTTTATTAAAAAGTAGAGAACCAAAATCTTGTGTTTTGTGTGGATTTCTTTTACAGAGTACAGGATGCCTACTCTATCTGAAGGTTAGGAGAACTAATCCAGGCGCGTAGCAGTGCTTAACTCCCACTTATAGAAGGTGGGAGTGTTAGCAATGGTAGCGATGGGATAAAATATATAAAGGTGATGGTTATGACTAAAAAATATGAAAAAAATATTAAAATATTAAAAGCATTAAGTGAAGTGAATAGGCTTAAGATTGTGGATATGCTTTCATCTGGGGAAAAATGTGCATGTATAATACTGGAGAGCTTTAAGTTTACTCAGCCAACCTTATCTCATCATATGAAGGTTCTTATGGATTCTGGAATTGTAAAGTGCAGAAAAGAAGGAACTTGGATATATTATAGATTAGATAAAGAATTATGTGATGAAGTTTTAGATTTTTTAAATGAAATATTAAAGGAATAATTATAATTTAGGAGAGATTATGAATAAGGTTGATTTAACTAAAGGAAAAGTTTTAAATGTGCTTTTAGCTTTATCCTTGCCTATAATGGGAAGTTCCTTTCTTCAATTTACGTATAATTTAATAGATATGCTATGGGTAGGAGGCTTAGGTAGTGATGCTGTTGCTAGTATAGGTTCTTCAAGTTTTTACGTGGGACTTGGATACTCAATAAATGCATTAGTAATTATAGGTACAGGAATAAAAGTTGCTCACTCCTTTGGAAGAAGGGATAATAAAGCCGTAGATGAATACATATTAAATGGAGTAATTTTAAATGCTATAGTCGGAGGATTATATAGTTTAGCACTTATTTTCTTAGGTAAAAGTTTTATAGGATTCTTGAATATAGGTAATGCTGTAGTTGAAAAAAATGCATATATATATATAGCAATAAGTGCACCAATGTTATTTTTTTCTTTTTATAATACTTTATATATAAGAATTTTTAATAGTTTTGGGAATACTAAATCTGCATTAACTATAAGTGCTATAGGACTTATAATAAATATTGTTTTAGATCCATTAATGATATATACCTTTAAACTAGGAGTATCTGGGGCAGCTTTTGCAACATTAATTGCTAATGGAATTATGTTTTTATTATTTATAAGAAAATCCAAATCTTTATTTAAGGTGGATTTTTCATTAGGAATTAATTTTAGTAAGATAAAAGAAATAGCACTACTTGGACTACCTATGTCCTTTCAAAGAGTTTTATTTACTTTTGTAAATATTCTTTTAGCAAGAATAATAGGAAGCTTTGGAGCTGATGCTATTGCTGCTCAGAAAATAGGACTTCAAATTGAGTCAGTAGTCTATATGGTAGTTGGAGGGCTAAATGGAGCTATATCAGGTTTTGTAGGACAAAACTTTGGAGCAAAAAAATATGATAGAATAAACAAAGGATATAATACAGCAGTTGGAATAGGTATTATTTATGCTTTATTAGTAAGTATAGTATTTATTTTTACACCAGATATTTTAGTTAAACTTTTTGTAAGAGAAGAAGCAACAATTAAGATAGCAAGTGGATATTTAATGATTATTGGATTTTCTCAAGCTTTTTCTACAATAGAAATGATATCAAATGGTGTTTTTACTGGACTTGGATATCCTAAGATACCAGCTATTATAAGTATAGTTTTTACTATATTAAGAATACCAATAGCCTTAGTATTAATAGGGAAATTAGGGATAAATGGCGTTTGGTTTGCTATATCAATATCAAGCGTATTAAAAGGAATAACTGCGTATTTAATATATAAATTGAAAATATGGAAGGTGTATAAAAATGTTAGATGTGATTCAGTCACTGAATTATAAAGAAAAGTTGTTAAGAGGTAATTTTGGAATAGAGCGTGAAACATTAAGAGTTAATGAAGATGGAAAACTGGCATTAACAAAGCATCCAGAAGTATTTGAATGTAAAATAACTCATCCATATATAACAACAGACTTTTCTGAAAGTCAAATAGAGCTTATTACTCCTACATTACATACGTTAGAAGAAGTATATAGTTTTTTAAATTCTATTTATGATATAACTGCATTAGAACTTAAAGATGAATATTTATGGCCACAATCAATGCCTTGTGATATTCCAACAGATGATTTAATTCCAATTGCAGATTACGGAAAATGTAGTAGCGGGTCGGTAGCTAGCAATTATAGAAAAAAGTTATTTAAAAAATATGGTGGAAAAAAGCAATTAATTTCAGGAATTCACTATAATTTTTCTTTTAGAGAAGATTTAATTAAAGATTTGTATAGCAAATTAGGAAAAGAAGAGAGTTATAGAGATTTTAGAGATAATCTTTATTTAAAGGTAGTAAGAAATTATTTAAGGTATAGATGGCTTTTAATCTACCTATTAGGTGGAACTACAACTATGCATGAAACTTTTGGAGAAAAGTGTGTAGTTGATTTAGATAAGATATCTAAAGATAGTTTTAGTAATAGTGGAGCAGTTTCATATAGAAATAGTGAATGTGGATATAAGAATCCTATTGATTTATATCCAAATTATGACTCTGTAAAAAGTTATGTTGAAAGTGTTTATAAGTTTATAGAAGATAAGATGATTGATAGTCATAAGGAACTTTATACTCAAGTAAGACTTAAGGCTTATGATAATATGAAGTTTTTAGAATCTTTACTTAAGGATGGAATTAATTATTTAGAAATTAGAAGTATAGATATTAATCCTTTTAATAAAGTAGGAATTTCCTTAGAAGATTTAAATTTCATTAATTTATTTACTTTATATCTTCTTACTAAAGAGGAAAGTGATTATAAAGCTTGGCAAGAAGAGGCACAAAACAATCAAAATATTATATCCATATATGGCCAAATGGATGTAGTTTTATATAAGGATGGTAAAACTATATCTAAGGAAGCTTGGGCATTATCAATCTTAAATGAAATGTTAGATATGAATAGTAAGTTAAGTCTTGGAAAAGAAGATTTAATTAAAGATATGATTAATAAAGTGTTAGATCCTAAATTAACTTATGCTTATAGAATATCAGAAATGGTTAAGGAAAAAGGATTTATTGAAAGTCATTTAGAATTATCTAGAAAGTATATGGATGAAGCATATGAAAATAGATTTAAGCTTTATGGATATGAAGATTTAGAGTTATCAACTCAAATACTAATGAAAGAAGCTATTAAAAGAGGAATAAAGGTAGAGGTTTTAGATAGAAGTGAGAACTTTATTTCCCTTAAAAAAGATGATCATATTGAATATGTTAAGCAAGCAACTAAGACATCAAAGGATAGTTATATAACTGTTTTAATGATGGAAAATAAGGTTATAACTAAGAAAATTTTAGATGATAAAGGAATAAGGGTTCCTAGAGGAAGTGAATTCTTCAGTTTAGAGGATGCCCTAGAAAGTGCCTGTAGATATATAAATGAGCCTATAGTAATTAAGCCAAAATCAACTAACTTTGGACTTGGAATATCTATATTTAAAGATGGAGCACCAGAAGATGATATTAAAGAAGCTATGAATATAGCATTTAAGTATGATAATACAGTTTTAGTTGAAGAGTTTATAAAAGGAAAAGAATATAGATTTTTAGTAATTGGAGATAAGGTTTCAGGAATACTCCATAGAGTACCGGCTAATGTTATAGGTGATGGTGAAAGAAATATAAAGGAATTAGTAGAAGAAAAGAATAAAAATCCACTTAGAGGTAAGGGATATAAAACTCCTTTAGAAAAAATTAACTTAGATGATCATGTTGCATTGTTCTTAAAGCAAGATGGATTAGATTTTAATTATATTCCTAAGAAGGATGAAATAGTATATCTAAGAGAGAACTCAAATATTAGCACAGGTGGAGATAGTATAGATTATACAGATGAAATTCCAGAAGCTTATAAAAAGATTGCAGTGGAATCTGCTAAGGCTGTAGGAGCTAGAATCTGTGGTGTTGATATGATGATAGAGGATTATAATAGAGAAGATATTAATTATTCTATAATAGAGCTAAACTTTAACCCTGCTATTCATATTCACTCTTATCCTTATAAAGGAAAAGAAAGAGAAATAGCAAAAGAGTTATTAGAAGAGCTTAATTTTATTAAATAAGATAAAAATAATAAATAAGATGCTGTCATACAATTAATAAGTATGAATGAAGAATTAAGAGTTATCTTATTAATTCTTATGAAATAACAGTAATAATTATTAAATGAGCTGTCCTTGTGTGACAGCTCATTTCTTTTTAGTGATAGATTAGACAACTATTTTATCTAAAGTAAAACTTATTATATTTAATATCATAATATATATTTTTAACCACAGATGGTATAATATTATAGATAATAAGTTGTAGGTAAACTACATATTTAATGAGTTATTAGGTGTTTTTAAAATATATTAAATGTAATAATAATAATAATAATAATAATAATAAAAGGAGTGGTTATATGAACTATAGAGTAAATAAGGATTATGTTTTAAATACTGCAAAAAGGATATTAGAGTTTGATAGTCCAACAGGATTTTGCTTTGATATCATGGAAGAAATTAAAAAGATTGCTACAGGGTTCGGATATGAATTTAGCACTACTAGAAAAGGCTGTGGAATTATAACAGTTAATGGGGAAAGCAACGAGAGAGTAATAGGATTAGCCGCTCATGTAGATACTTTAGGTGCTATGGTTAGATCTATAACTAATAGTGGAACATTAAAGTTTACACTACTTGGAGGACCTATTCCAGCTACTATGGATAGTGAATATTGCAAGATAAGAACTAGAGATGGAAGAATTTATACTGGTACTTTTTTAAGCACAAGTCCAGCAGTTCATGTTTATCCAGATAGTAAGGATAAAAAACGTGATCCTGAGAATATGGAAGTTAGAATAGATGAGAAGGTTCTATCAAAGAAGGATGTAGAAGCTTTAGGAATATGTCCTGGAGATTTTATATTCTTAGATACAAAGACAACTATTACTGAAAGTGGATTTATTAAATCAAGGTTTATAGATGATAAGGGAAGTGTAGCTGCTTTAATGGGACTTTTAGAACTTTTAAGCAGAGAAAAAATAACTCCGAAATATACATTGAAATTATTTATTTCAGTTTATGAAGAAGTTGGTCATGGAGCTTCATATATACCACAAGATATAACTGAAATGATAGCTGTAGATATGGGATGTATTGGTGATGATTTGTCTTGTACAGAATATGACGTATCAATTTGTGCTAAGGATTCAGGAGGACCTTATGATTATAATATGGTAACTGAACTAATAAACTTAGCAAAGGATAATAATATTAAGTATGCAGTAGATATATATCCAATGTATGGTTCAGATGTAGGAGCTGCCTTAAGAGGGGGAAATGATATTAGGGGAGCACTTATAGGTCCTGGGGTACATGCTTCTCATGGTATGGAAAGAACTCATTATGAAGGATTAGAAAATACAATTAAGCTTTTATTAGCATATATAAGTTAAAATAAATATTTTACACTTTATTAAGTTATATTTAAGAAAATTAATATTTTTTGTTAAGTTTATATTAAGAAAGATGGGGTAAACTAAGAGTCATTAGAAGATGACTTGGAGTGTGGAGATTATGGACAGCATACAAATAGTGATAGAGTATTTTGCTAGATATGGATTAATATTTGTTTTTACAATAATATTTTTAGAGTATTTAAATTTTCCAGGACTAGGTGCAGCTATTATAATGCCGGCTTTAGGAATTGCAGTTGCAAAAGCTGATATGAATTTTATAGTAGCTCTATGTATATCAGTTATAGCTGGAGCCTTGGCTAGCTATGTATTATATGGAATTTCTTATTGGTTTGGTCAACCTATACTTACATGGGTTTATAATAAGTTTCCAAAGACAAGGAATTCTATAGACAAGGTATGCCAATATATCGAGAACTATGGTGATAAAGGTGTTTTAATTATTAGACTTCTTCCTGCAGTAAGGACATTAATTCCATTTGTAGCAGGGATGTTTAGAATGAATATAGTGAAGTTTTCAATATATTCAACAATAGGTATAGCAATTTGGAATGCAGTATTTATGTATGCAGGATACGCATTTGGATATTATTTTATTTAATATTTTATTTTACATATGTCATATTAAATAGCCTTGAATATATTGTATTATGATATATCAAGGAGTGAATAATACTATGAATAAAAATGAAATATCGGGAGAACTTTCAGAGGAGATAAATGAAGAAGTTAAAAAGAATCATGAAGGTAATTCTGTGAATCCATCTGATCCAAATACTATCCCTAAATTTATAGATAAATTACCTGTTCCAAAGGTAGAAAAGCCTATACTAGGAATAGATGAATCTGGCCAAGAAAGATTGATGTATAGAATAACTATGAGGGAAAGTCAACATTACTTTTCTTCTTATTTTCCTAAAACTAAAATATGGGGATATAATGGTTTATGTCCAGGACCTACTATAGAAGCTTTTAAGAATATACCAACCTATGTTTTATGGGAAAATCAACTTCCTAAAAGCCATTTTCTACCTTATGATAGAACCTTGCATGGAACAGTAGATGATCCTGAAGTAAAGACTGTAGTTCACTTGCATGGAGCCAAAGTAGATAGTAGTAGTGATGGACATCCAGAAGCTTGGTTTACAAGAAATTTTAAAATTGTAGGACCAACTTTTAGTAGAAAAATATATAAATATGATAATTATCAATCAGGAACAACTTTATGGTACCATGACCATGCTATGGGACAAACTAGATTAAATGTTTATGCAGGTCTTGCAGGAGCTTATATTTTAAGAGATGATCTAGAAGAGAGATTAAACTTACCGAAGGGTGAGTATGAGATTCCTCTATTAATTCAAGATAAATCATTTAAAGAAGATGGAGAATTGTTTTATCCGGACAGGCCTCCATTCCCCGTAGATACTTTTCCATCAATAGTTCCAGGATTCTTTGGAAATACTATTGTAGTTAATGGGAAAATATGGCCATATTTAGATGTTGAACCTAGAAAGTACAGATTTAGACTTATAAATGCATCTAATAGAAGAGAATATATTTTAAGACTATCAAATGGCGCTGAATTTATTCAAATTGGAACTGATGGTGGATTAATAGAAATGCCGAATCCTATAGATAGTTTCAAGATAATGCCATCTGAAAGAATAGATTTAATTATAGATTTTTCTAAGTATAAAGGTGAAGAAATTACATTAATGAATGATGATGTTTCAGCACCTACACCTGGAACTGATATGATTATGAAATTCAATGTAGTAAAAAGCCTTGAAGGAGAGGACGAAAGCACTATCCCTGAGACTTTAAGAATTGATCATGGTCCTAATATCGATGCTGTAAGTAAGAAAAGAAGAGTTTCCTTTGGTGTAGAAACAGATCATTATGGTAGGCCTATGCTACTCATTGATAATATGACTTGGACTGATCCAACTACTGAGGATGTAGAGTTTGATTCGGTAGAAATATGGAATTTGATTAATCCTATGTTTGGTGGACATCCTATTCATATTCACTTAGTTCAATTTAAGCTTTTATGGAGAAGGCCTTTTGATGTTGAATGTTATAATGATACTGGTAAAGTAATGTTTACAGGTGAAGAAGAGCCACCTAAAGATTATGAAAAAGGATTTAAGGATACAATAGATGCGGAACCGGGAAAAGTTACTAGAATAATAATGCAATTTAAAGGCTATTCTGGAGATTATGTTTGGCATTGTCATTTCTTAGAGCATGAGGACCATGAAATGATGAGACCTTTAAAAGTATCAAAATGTTGTAATAAAGATAAATAGAGAATAAAATTATTATTAACAAGCAGTAGGTAGGCAATATTATTCTATCTACTGTTCTTTATAATATAGGGGGAGGACTTATGTATAAGAATGTAATTTTTGATTTAGGAAATGTTCTTTTAAGTTTTAGTCCAATGGATTACTTAAAAAGTAAGATAACGGAAGATAGAATTAGCAATGTTTTTAAAGCAATATTCCAAAGTGAGGAATGGGTAATGCTAGATAGGGGAACTATTACTGAAAAGGAAGCTATAAAAAACATAATTGATAGAAATCTAGAATATAGAGATGATATTAATTTGGCTTTTGAAGATTGGTATGATATATTAAGTCCTATTGAGGATACAATTACGGTATTAGAAGATTTAAAAGAAAAAGGATATAAAGTCTACTATTTATCTAATTTTCATCATTTAGCTTTTGAAGAAGTGGTAAAAAAGAATAAGTTTTTTAAACTTTTTGATGGTGGAGTTGTATCATATGCTGAAAAGATAATTAAGCCAGAAGAAGCTATATATAAATTGATATTAGAAAGATATAATTTAAATCCAAGCGAAACTATATTTATTGATGATACAAAAGCAAATATAGAAGGAGCGAATGAATTAGGTATTAGTACAGTTTTTCTTGAAGATACTAGTAGTTTAAGAGAAGAACTAAGAAAATTAAATATAGACATATAATAATATGGGGAAGATAATAAATAAGGATATTTAAAGTTAATAAAAAGAGGTAAGTTTATGAAAATAAATAAATTTGAAGATTTGAGCTTAAATAATGAAATTTTAAAAGCTCTAAAGAACTTAGGATTTGAAAATCCTTCTGAAGTTCAAAAAGAAGTTATACCAGAAATGTTAAATAAAAAAGATATAGTTGTTAAGTCACAAACTGGAAGTGGTAAAACTGCAAGCTTTGGAATACCACTGTGTGAGTTAATTAATGAAGAGGAAAATATAGTAAAGGCATTAGTACTAGTACCTACAAGAGAACTTGCAATGCAGGTAAAAGGTGATATCTCTGATATAGGCAGATTGAAAAAAATAAGATGCGCAGCTATTTTTGGAAAGCAGCCATTTAATGAACAAATTAGAGAATTAAAGCAAAGAGTTCATATAGTTTGTGGTACACCAGGTAGGGTAATAGACCATATAAAAAGAGGGAATTTAGATACTAGCAAGATTGAGCATGTAGTAATAGATGAAGCAGATAAGATGCTTAATATGGGATTTATAGATCAAATAGCAGAAGTATTAAATTCTATGCCTAAAAATAGAAGTACTGCTCTTTTCTCAGCTACTGTACCTAGTGAAATAGAAGGTTTATATTTAAAGTATATGAATGAGCCTAAAGTTTTAGATATAAGATCAAAAGTATTCAATAAAGAAAAGATAAGTGAAAAATATATTGTTATAAATAGAGAAGATAAGTATAAAACATTACAAAAACTACTTTATAATTTCAGCGATGAATCTGTAATTATATTCTGTAATACTAAAGATTCTGTTAAGAGTCTATCATCTTTACTTAAAAAAGAAAGAATTAAGGTAAATGAGCTTCATGGAGATATGGATCAAAGAGATAGATTAAAAGTAATGGAAAGTTTTAAGAATAAGGAATTTAAAGTGTTAGTAGCTACAGATATAGCAGCTAGAGGTATTCATATTGATCATATTACAAATGTATTTAATTATGAAGTGCCTATGGAAAAGGAAAGCTATGTTCATAGAATAGGTAGAAGTGGTAGAGGAGAAAAAAATGGATTAGCAATTACTCTTACTACATTAGGAGAAAAGAGATTTTTAGATGATATAGAAGAATATATAGGGTATAAAATAGAAGAAATTACTATTCCTGAATATGAAAAAGTAATAGAAGGTAGAAAAAAGTTTTTTGAAGATCAAAAAAATAATTATGGAAATAATGTAAGTAATAAAAAAACTGTACATAATGAAGTAACTAAAATTCATATAGGAGCAGGTAAAAAGAAGAAAATAAGAAATGTAGATATACTCGGAGCCTTAAGTAATTTAGAAGAATTGACAGGAGAAGATATAGGTATAATTGACGTGCAAGATGGATTCTCATTTGTAGATATTTTAAATGGCAAGGGCAATAATATTTTAAGAAAGTATAAAGAAATAAAAATAAAGGGTAAAATAGCTAAGTTAAGTAGAGCGAAAAAGTAAAAAATTATAATTGAATAGTAGATAAGAAAATAAAAGTATGAAGTATCATTTAAAATAAATTGAAAGTTTTAATTTTACATATTAGATGATTATTCATACTTTTTTATTTTTAAGAGTAAATAAGTAAAATATAAAATCTATATATGGTTAAAATCTTGAGTGAAAATGGATTTAATTGTATAATATAATTGTAAAGGTTATCACTAAAATGATTAATGATAAATATAATGAAATTAATACTGATATTAGTAATTCTAAAGATGAAGTATTTAATCTTAATTAAGGTATAAATATAGTAAATGATAGGTGTATTAGTGTCACTCTATTCTCTTTAAAAAGGAAGTATGCTATAAATATGATATATAAGGGCATAATACAGAAGATGAAATTTTAATTATAATATGAAGATATAGTATCAGATTTAAATTATAGTAATGAAAATATTACTATAGGTAAGCTTGCTAAAGATATGTTTACATTAATAAAATACGCAGACATAGATATTTATTAAGTAAAATAGAAAGAAGGTAATCGTATGAAAATTATAAAAAAAGATGGAAGAATTGAAGAATTTAAGATCGAAAAAATTAAGACAAGTATTGAAAATGCAGCAAATGATAGCGAATCTATGTTAAATGAATCAGACTTAAAAATAATTGTTTCTGATGTTGAAAGCATTTTATTAAAGATTAGAAAAGATACATTAATTACTTCAAGCTATGAAGTAATTGGAGTTATTTTTGATATATTAAAACGAGATGGATTTAATAAGGTTTTAAAAACTTATATAGAGTTTGAGAAATAGTCTTTATACTATTAATTTATATGATATAATTGAAAGAAAAAATTGTATTAATAAACGGAGGATTATATGTATAAGTTAGTAGCTATAGATATGGATGGTACCTTATTAAGAAAAGATAAAACTATATCTGATAGAACCAAAAATGCAATAAAGGCAGCAAGAGATAATGGAGTAACTGTAGTATTAGCAACAGGAAGACCTATTGAAGGTGTTTCAAGATATTTAGAAGAATTAGATATGTATACAGATAAGGACTATGTTTTAAGCTATAATGGTGCTTTTGTTCAAAAAACTTCAAATAAAGATGTAATAGCTAAAATTGCATTAAAAGGTGAAGATTTTCATTATTTAAAAAGTATTAGTGATGATCTTGGAGTAAATATTCATGCTTTTTCTGAAAAATATGGATTAGTAACTCCAAAAAACAGCACTTATACTGAAGTAGAAGCAAATATAAATAATATTGATATAAATGAAATGGACATATCTGTTATAAAATATGATGAAGTAATTGTAAAGATAATGATGATAGATGAGGAAGATGTATTAACTGAAGCTATAGAAAAATTGCCAAAGGAATTATACGATAAATATACTATAGTAAGAAGCTCACCTCATTTCTTAGAATTTTTACACAAGGAAGCTAATAAAGGTATTGGAGTAGAATTATTAGCAAAGCACTTAGGGGTTAATAAAGATGAAGTTATTGCTTTAGGTGATGCAGGTAATGATCTACATATGATAGAATATGCAGGTCTAGGAGTTGCAATGGAGAATGCCTTTGATGAAGTGAAGAAAGCAGCTAATTATATAACTGACAGCAACGATAATGATGGTGTTGCAAAAGTAATAGAGAAGTTCATTTTAGATGTTAATTAGAAGTAAATTAGCTTATAAATGATTTTATAATAATATAAAAATAGGGGGTGTCTTAAGACAGCCCCTATTTTTAATTTAGTTATTTATATACTTCTTAAATATATCTGTAAAATCTTTTTTTATATATCTTTCTCTAGAAGATTCTATCCACTTAAAGGCATATTCGTTTATTTCTTTAAATACTTCAGATAAGTTTCCACTTTCTAGTCTTTGACTACCACAAGAATTTACAGCCATTTCTAATGTTTTCTCTGATTTATTAAGCATAATATCATTGCTTTCAGTTATATGTCCTATTTTTATTAATGTTTTATAGATATCTTTTAGATTTTCAATCTGATTTTTATCAACATCTATAGAAAATGATATATCATCTATGAAGAACTTTAATTCGCAATCTAAGTCTACAGTTCCAGCAGTTTCTATGGAAGCATTTGAAAAATTATGCTTATAATAATCATATCTTTTTACTAACCTTTTTTTACTTATTGCTGAAGTACCATCAACATGAATAAATGCTAAATTAGTAAAACAATATTCATCGGTTCTAGATTTAATTAAGAAAAATATTTTTTCCTCATCTTCATGCATAATATAGTCATCTGCATCAACTTTATTATAGTCCTTAGGATTAATAATTTTTCCGATATCACTTAAACCAAGTGCATCAGAGGCAAATTTTTTTAACATATAACATCTCTCCCTTTATAACATAATACTTAAATTATACAGTAATTTGTAATATATTTCCATATAAATCAAATTAAATGAGAATATCTAAGACATATTTTTGATTATAAATTTATCACTATCGGGAAAAGTTAAACATATAACTATAATTATAGAAAATCAGAAAGAAGGATGAAGATGTGTGGAATAACAGGCTTTGTTAATTTTAAAAAGAATATAAAGGATGAATTTGGAACTTTAAAAGCAATGACAGATACTTTAAGTTTAAGAGGGCCTAATTCTGATGGAAGTTACTTATCTACTAATGTTATGTTTGGACATAGAAGATTAATAGTAGTAGATCCTAAAGGCGGAGTTCAGCCTATGAAAAGGAGTATTGATAATAGGGAATATGTATTAGTATATAACGGTGAATTATATAATACAGAAGATTTAAGAAAAGAATTAATCGATGATGGTTTTACTTTTGAAGGATATTCTGATACAGAGGTTTTATTACTTTCCTATATTAGATGGGGAATATCTGCCATAGAAAAGTTCAATGGAATATTTGCTTTTGCCATTTATGATAAGAATAAGAATCAAGTTGTATTAGCAAGAGATGCTATGGGGGTAAAGCCTCTATTTTATAGTTTCAAGGAAGATAACTTAATATTTGGTTCAGAAATAAAAGCATTACTTAAACATCCAGCAGTTAGGGCTGTAGTAGACAAAGATGGATTAACTGAATTATTTGCTTTAGGACCAGCAATAACTCCAGGAAAAACCTATTTTAAAGATATTGAAGAAGTTAAGCCAGGTGAATATTTAGTTCTAAATAGTGATGGTATAAAAAAAGAAATATATTGGAGACTTGAGGCTAAGGAATTTAATGAAAGTGAAGAAGAAGCTGTAGAGCATGTAAGAGAGTTACTTGTTGATGCTATTAAAAGGCAACTGGTTGGAGATGTCCCTTTATGTACCTTCTTATCAGGAGGACTAGATTCATCAGCTATTTCAGCAATTGCAGCATCAGAATTTAGAAAGAAGAATAAACAGCTTACTACATTTTCTATTGAATATGAAGATAATGAAAAATACTTTAAGTCATCATTATTTCAACCAACTTCAGATAAATATTATGCTGAAGTTATGAGTAAGTTTATTGGTAGTAATCATAGAAATATAATTTTAAATCATGGAGATTTAGTAAATGCTTTAGATGAAGCTTTAATTGGTAGAGATGCTCCGGGAATGGCAGATGTGGATTCTTCATTATATCTATTTTGCAAGGAAGTAAAAAAAGATTTTGTTGTAGCATTATCTGGAGAATGTGCAGATGAATTGTTTGCAGGATATCCATGGTTTACTAATGAGGATATGATATGGAGTAATACCTTCCCGTGGTCAAGATTTATAAAAGAAAGAAGGGCTATATTAAGTCCAGAACTCAAAGGCTTGAAAATAGAAGAGGCAGCAGATAATGCATATAGGAATACTTTAAAAGAAGTTCCTCACTTAGATAATGAAAGTCCTATAGAGTTTAGAATGAGAGAATTATTTTACTTAAACTTAAGATGGTTTATGCTTAATTTATTAAATAGAAAAGATAGAATGAGTATGGCAAATAGCTTAGAAGTAAGAGTTCCTTTTGCAGATTACAAATTGGTTGAGTATGCCTTCAATATCCCAAATGATATTAAGCTTCTTAATGGAAGGGAGAAGGGATTATTAAGAAAAGCATTAGAAGGAATACTTCCAGAAGAAATAATTTATAGGAAAAAGAGCCCATATCCAAAGACACATAATCCTATATATACTGATATGGTATGTAATAAGATGAATGATATATTAAAGGATACATCTTCACCTATATTAGATATAATTGATAAAAAGGCAGTTAAGAGTATTGTAGACACTAAGGGAGAATCCTATAAGACTCCGTGGTATGGTCAGCTTATGACAGGACCCCAAATGATAGCTTATCTAATCCAAATTAATAATTGGCTAAAATATTATAAAGTTGAAATATTATAAAAGCTGCCTTTATGGCAGCTTTTATAATTACAGACTGCTGACAAAGTGTCAGCAGTCTTTAATTTTATACATATATGTAATATAATAATAAATATTTTAATTTATTACATAGGAGTTTACTAATGATAAACGAAAGAAAAGAATCACAAAATCAAAT
>NZ_CACRTO010000042.1:0-150083 GCF_902652255.1 Clostridium tertium | reverse complement strand
CAGGATCAAACTCTCAATAAAAAGTTTAATCTTTTGCTCAAATTACTTTGAGTCTTAATTTTAAGACTTAAAAGAATTGCTGGTTTATTTTACTTAACTTTATTCTGTTCAATTTTCAAAGACCATTTATCTTGCCGCCCTTAAGCGACTTCCTTATCTTATCACTTAAAATTTTTCTTGTCAACATCTTTTTTTATTAATTTCTGCTGACTTAAAACTTGTTTCGTAAGGAACGATTTACATAATATCACCTTTCATTTTCTAGTATTTCTCTAAGCCTATATTCTATTCATAAATAACTCATAAATTCTAAGTATTTCTCTTTATAATTTGAATTTACTTATATTGATATTCTAGGCTACGTTTTTGCTAAATTATATAAAATATACTATTATTATTGTAGGTATTTTAGTAAATAATAAAATAAAGATATGATTTTTAATAATATAAAGAGGTGATTTTTTTGAAAAAAATATTAGATAATGATTGGCAAGACTTATTAGAAAAAGATTTTGAAAAAGAATATTATCAAAACCTTAGAAAGTTTTTAACTTCAGAATATAATACAAAGACTATTTATCCTCCTATGAATAACATATTTAATGCCCTTAAACTAACTCCATATAAAGATGTTAAAGTTGTTATATTAGGTCAAGACCCATATCATGGTCCTAACCAAGCTCACGGATTAGCTTTTTCGGTAAATAAAGGTGTAAAGATTCCACCTTCACTCGTTAACATATATAAAGAATTACATACTGATTTAAATTGCTATATCCCCAACAATGGATTTTTAGAAGATTGGGCAAAGCAAGGTGTCTTGTTATTAAATACTGTACTAACTGTAAGAGCTCATGAAGCTAATTCTCATAAAAATATGGGGTGGGAGATATTTACCGATAAAATAATCTCTTTATTAAACGAACGAAAAGATCCAATAGTATTTATATTATGGGGAAATCCATCAATAGCTAAAAAGAAACTTATAACTAATAAACAGCATCTTATAATAACTTCACCACACCCAAGTCCACTTTCAGCTTTTAGAGGCTTCTTTGGAAGTAAGCCATTTTCAAAAACAAACGACTTTTTAAAATCTATTAATAAAACTCCTATAGATTGGCAAATTAAGAATATAGACTAATAAATAAAGGAGCTGTATACAACAGCTCCTTATATCAAATAATTTCTTCCATTAAAATTTTTAGATTTTTTTTAAGATCAATTAAAAGTTTCCTTCCCTCTTCTGTAGCCTCATAATACTTTCTTATTTTTCCATTAACTATTTTATCTTCTTTTATTAATAAACCTTCATCGACCATTGTCTTCAATATCGGATATATAGTACCTGGACTAACATTGTAACCATGCTCCTTTAATTCTTCTATCATCCAACTTCCATAAAAACTACCTTCACTACCATGGTGTAAAATATGAATATATATAAGTCCACTAAAGATTTTTCTTACTATTTGATCTTTCAAAATTTCATCCCCTTATTTATTTAAGTTACAATTATTAATATTATATATCTTTTACAAATATATATAAATCATTTTTAGGCTTCATCTAATATTTTAATTGTTTTCTTTCATTAAAGAACTTTTTATAACTTAAATATGTTGCTATCATAACTGAAAGTGAAGTAGATGATAATATCATAAATGTAACCATTATTTGAAATTTCACTGCTATAAGTGGAGAAACTCCACCTAAGATTAAGCCTGTCATCATTCCTGGAAGAGATACTATACCTAAAGTTTTTGCCGAATCTATACTAGGCATTACAGATATTTTTATACTCTCCCTAATTATATCTTTAGATGCTTCTTTTATATCTGCTCCCAATGCTAATTTTACTTCTACTAAAGCTCCATTATTTTTATAGCTTGAGATTAAGTTTTTATAAGATAATGATAAAGCAACCATAGAGTTGCTTACAACCATTCCTGCTACAGGTATAACTTCACTAGGAGTAAATTTTATAGCCTTAGATAATACTAATACAGTCATCGTAATGCTTGTTCCAATTAAAATTGATATAAAAGAAATAAATAGCTGATTTTCTATAGCTAATTCCTTTTTCCTAGTATTTAATGAGGCGTTAAATATCATTATTATAATAAGTATTATTGTATATATAGGTTTTTCAAGTCCAAAAATGAAATCTAACAAGTAACCTACTATGATAAGCTGAATTACAGCTCTAATAACACTAAAAATAATATCTCTACTTAAATCCAACTTATCTTTATATGATATAAAAACTGGAATAGCAACTAAAACAGATGATATAACTAAAGCTTCTGTGCTCACCTTTCAATCACCTCCACATTTTCCACTTTCCCGTTTTTAATAAAAATTCTCTTATTAAAAATCCTCTTGCTCTGCTCCTCATCATGAGTAACCCAAATTACTGTTACACCTTCTTTATTTATATGCTTAATATATTTTTCAACAATTATTGTATTACTACTATCTAAAGCTGAGGTTACTTCATCTAATAATAATATCTCAGGAATAAACATTAAGTTTCTTATTAATGCTATTCTCTGCTTTTCACCACCTGATAACAAATTAATATCCTTCTCTAAATATGACTTGTCTAGAGAAAATGCAGTTAAAAGCTCATCTATTCTATCATTATTAACCTCTTGATTTCTTATTTTAAAAGGAAAACATAAATTTTCATAAACATCCTTCCCAAAAAGGTAGGGGGTTTGTGTACAATAACTAATACTTCTTCTAAGTTTTATAGAATCATAGGCTGAATAGTCTTTATTCTTATATTCTATATTTCCATGAGATGGTGAAATTAAATCTGCACACAATTTAAGAATTGTACTTTTCCCACTTCCAGATTCTCCAACTATAGAAATACATTCTCCTTTTTTAATAGCTAATGATATATCATCAAGTATTATATTGTCTTTATCTTTAAACGTAAGATTTTTTATCTTTAATATTTCCATAAACACACCTCCTATTAATATCACAATTCGATATCGCAATTTGATATTATCATATAATTCTATTTTGTTCAACTTTCTTTATTCAATTTTTCCTATTAAATGAATTAATTAGAAATTAATATGTTTAAAAATAGATTTAGTTAGTATAATTAAATCATAGGAGATTTTCATTAAAGTATATTGTTGTATAGGAGGGTTTTAACGTGAAGAACTTATTAGGAAAGTTAATCATCTCATTAATTTTCTTTTCTATATTAATTGGTTTATTTATATTTAATCCCACAGGTGAAAAAATAGAAATTAATGAGCCAGCAACATTCTTAGAGGAGAGTATACTTTCAGATATGGTTATTCTTGATTACGCTTCTAATGATAGGGTTATATTTCATGGATACTTTGGGCTATTTATATATGATATTAAATCCGAAAAAATTATATCAAGTTTAAACCTAGAGTCAATTGGTATGCACTATACTCAAGGTGATAATTATTGTGATGTTACAGTTGATTCTAATGGTCAAATAGTTCAATTAAATACTTTAGCAAAAGAAATAATGTACACTTTTAATATTAATGAAAACACTCTTATTAAAACAAAGTATAAAGATATGAAAAATAAATCAAATATTAAATTAGAGCCTCTTGAAATAAGAACTGATTCCAAAGTTCATTTAACATACGGCATTGAATTTGATAATGGTGAAATTGGATATTTAGATTGTTTAGACTCTAAAATTGGTTCACTAGAATATATTCGTGGTGATAAACACTATAAACTTTTTAAAGAATAAGAATAATGATTAGATACATAATATATTTGTTTCAAAACTAAAAAATGAAATTTAAAAAGGGCTGTTATAAACAGCCCTTAACATAAATGTATATCAATTAAGTATTTTATTTAAAATCACTTAATTTCTTATTTTTCAAAACTACTGAAAGTAGTTTTTACCTTATTATACATTCTTTATTATTCATTATTCACTTTTTACTTGCTTCTTCTCTTAGCTAATTCATATAATGTATGAACTGGAGCACCTGTTCCACCTTTAACTCCTAAGTTACTAACGTTTGAAGTCCAAGCTGTTCCAGCTATATCAAGATGTAACCATGGCTTATCTTGAACAAATGCTTCTATGAATAATCCAGCAGTTATTGTTCCTGCATATCTTCCACCACTGTTCTTTAAGTCAGCAATATCAGATTTAATTAATTTTTTATAATCATCAAACGCAGGTAATTGCCACATTTTATCTCCAGTATATTCTGAAGCAGATTTTAATTCATTGAAGAATCCTTCATTATTTGTAATTACTGCTGTAGTAGTTTCTCCTAAAGCAACTAAAGCTGCACCTGTTAATGTAGCTAAATCTATAACTTCATCAACCTTTTCTTCAGTAATAATATAGTGAATAGCATCTACTAAAGTTAATCTTCCTTCAGCATCTGTATTAACTACTTCTATAGTCTTTCCAGCCATAGAACCTATTACTTCACCTGGTTTATAAGCTTCTCCAGAAATTAAGTTTTCACATGATGCTATAACTGCAACAACATTTAACTTAAGTCCTCTCTTAGCTATTACAGATAGCGCACCTATAACTGAAGCTGCTCCACCCATATCAGATTTCATATCTAACATACTATTAGTTGGCTTAATTGAATATCCACCTGAATCATAAGTTAATCCCTTACCTACTAATCCAAGTACTTTGTCCTTATTGTCTTTATCTCCAAAGTATCTCATAACAATAAGCTTAGGTTCTTTTGCAGATCCCTTTGCTACATTATAGAAGGCTTCCATTTTTAGATCCTTAATTTTTAGAGCTCCATGAACTTCTACTTCAAATCCACTTTCTTTTCCAACCTTAACTGCTGCTTCTGCTAAAGTTTCTGGATAAATAACATTTGAAGGTTCATTAACTAAATCTCTTGCAATTATTATTCCTTTAGCTACTTCAACACCTTCATTAATTGCATCTTCGATTTCCTTTGTTGCTTCCTTAATTCCACATCTAGAAATTGAAACATTTAATTCTTTTTCTTCTTTTGCATCAGTCTTATACTTATTAAATGTATAACTTGCAAGCTCTGCTGAAGTTGCCATTGCTTTAATTAATTCTTCAAGCTTTATAGTTTCAGTATGAGGAACTCTTAAGAATATGTTTGTAATACCTAATTCCTTAATCTTCTTAATTCCTTTTCCTGTAGCTTCTCTTACTTTATCTAAATCTAAGTCTTCATTTTTGCCAAGACCAACTAATACTACTGTTTGAATAGATTCATTAACAGTTCTAGTGAATGAATAAATTTCTCCATTCTTACCATTAAACAATCCTTTTTCTTCTGCAAAATTTATATTTTTACTTAAGTCTTCATTTGATACTTTTAAATTATTTTCTAATAAATATATAACTAAAGCATCAGCTGTAGAACAAGTTAAGCTTTTATAATTTATCATTTCTATTTCACCTCTTCTAAAGTTTTCTTTTTATTCATAATACCACTATTAAAATTTCTATTCAATGGATAGAAAGTGAGAATTATCAAATTATGTCATATAAAAGCCCCTAACACGCTCTAAAGCAAGAATAATTTGACATATTATATAAAAAAATATTTTTTATTATTAACTGTATAGAAACTTTATTTTTGTAAATACTATTAATGTAGATACAAAACCTGTTTACGCAGGTCCCATCCCCCATTTATTTATAAAGCGCTTCGGCGCTTTTTTATTTTCAATTAATACATATTCTATAATACATTATTTTTTATTTTTTTTAATTTATGTAAACAACCTCATTTAATGCTATAATTTATACATTAACTGTATATTTAGGGGGATAATTATTTATGAAGTTTAAAAAACATTTAAAATCAACCATATTATTTGCATTGATTTTTACCTTTATACTGATATCTTATGGATGTTCAGGTATAAACAAAGCTGAAAAGGCATTTAATAACTTTACAGAAAAATGGACCGAAGCAGACTATGCAGCTATGTATGAAATGCTAACTAATGAGTCTAAAGAATACATTTCAGAAGAAGATTTTGTTTCAAGATATACCAATATTTTTTCAGCTATCGACGCTAAAAACTTATCTTTTGAAGTTAACGGTGATAAGGTGAAAGATGATGATAGTGTTACTATTCCCTTTACATTAAATATGGATGCTATAACTGGTAATTTATCAATAGATGATTTTAAAATATCTCTAACTAAACAAGATGGACAATATAAAATAAACTGGGATGAAGGTTTAATTTTCCCTGAAATGCTTAAAGATGATAAACTTAGAGTCTCAATAACACCTGCTACAAGAGGTAGTATTTTTGATAAAAATGGTAAAACTTTAGCTGTAGATGGTCCTAAGTTTACTGTAGGAATTTATCCTACCAATTTTAACAAGTCTAATGTTGAAGAAAAAATATCTGAAATTGCTAAGGCTTTAGATATAAGCGAAGAAAATATTACTACTAAGTTAGAAGCTAATACTAATCCTGAACACTTTATCCCTTTAGTTGAAACATTAATAGATGATCCAAAGGTGTCAACTCTAAAGAATAGAAGTGAAGAAGGAATTTTACTTAAAGAAAAAGTCGGAAGGGTTTATTACGGGGGAGAAGCCTTTGGTAGATTAATTGGATATATTGGAAATATAACTGCTGAAGAATTGGAAGCAAACCAAGATAAAGGCTATTACGATACAAGCCTTATAGGAAAGGCCGGAATAGAACAAATATATGAAGATACTTTAAAAGGTGAAGATGCTACAGAAATATATATAGAACGTGGAATGGATAAAATAACTATTGCAAGTAAAGAAATTGAAAACGGTAAAGATATAACATTATCAATAGATTCAGACTTACAACAAAAGGTTTATAGCGAAATGTCAGGTGAAAAGGGTGCTGCCACTGCTGTAAATCCCAAAACTGGTGAAGTTATTGCCATGGTAAGTGCTCCTTCTTATGATTCCAATATCTTTACTACTTATATAACTAAAGCTCAAAAAGCTAAATGGGAAGAAAATAATCATGCTGATGAGTTAAATAGATTTAATAAAGTTTATGCTCCTGGCTCAACCATGAAATTATTAACCTCAATAATAGGTGTTGAGAATGGAATTATAGACCCTAATGAAACTAGGGATATAACAGGATTAAAATGGCAACCAGATGGTTCTTGGGGTGATTATAAAATCACAAGAGTAATTGATCCTAGTAGGCCAATAAATTTAAAAGATGCTGCAAACTTCTCTGATAATATTTATTACGCTCAAGTAGCTCTAGAACTCGGAAATGAAAAATTCATTAAGGGACTTAAAAATTTTGGAATTTCAGAAGAATTATCTTTTGAATACCCAATGGAATCATCACAAATTTCAAATGATGGTGAGTTAAATAAAGATATATTATTAGCAGATACAGGATATGGACAAGGTGAAGTAATGGTTACACCTCTTCACGTAGCATTGTTCTACACCACTTTAGCTAATGAAGGTAATATAATGCAACCAAGATTAGTTATAAGTGAAAACTCTGAAGCTAAGATTTGGAAAGAAGGATTAATATCCAAAGATAACTTGCCAACTTTAATTGATGCATTTACAGCCTTAGTTAATGATTCTGGTGCAACTATTGCTGATGGTGCAGTACCTGGCCATAGAGTAGCTGGAAAATCCGGTTCAGCTGAAATAAAAAAATCTCAAGATGATACTACAGGAACAGAAAATGGATGGTATGTATCTGTAGATCCTGATTCATCTAAAATTTCTATATCAATGATAATTGAAGATGTTAAAGGTAGAGGTAGTAGCCATGTTACTGTTCCTAAAGTGAGAAATGTAATGGACTATTATCTAAATAGATAAGTAAATTATATTGTTGTTAAATAGCCCCGTAATAACATAGTATACATCATAGTAAAATTGTAATACGGGGTGAAAAGATATGTCAGAATTCTTTACATTACAATTAGATTATTTATTGAGGCTTCTAATAGCTGCTATATGTGGATTAGCTATAGGCTATGAACGTGAAGTTAAAATGAAAGATGCTGGTATTAAAACACATTTTGTTGTTTCCGTAGGAGCAGCTCTAATAATGATAATATCAAAATACGGATTCCAAGATCAAGTTGGCTTAAGTAATATATCTATTGATCCAACTCGTATCGCTTCTCAAGTTGTATCAGGAGTTGGATTTATTGGTGCAGGCTTGATTTTCATTAAGGATAAGAGCATTGTTGGATTAACTACAGCTGCAGGAATTTGGGCAACTGCTGGAATAGGCTTAGCTATGGGTTCAGGTTTATACCTTATTGGTTTAAGTGCTACACTTATTATAATAATAGGACAAGTATTACTAAACAAAAAAATCAAATGGCTACCTCCAACTAAAGCAGAGGTGCTATTTTTACAGGTTGAAGCTAAAGTTACTATTATTAATGATATAAAGGAAATTTTTAAAGCACAAAATATAACTATTCTAAGCCTTATAGGAGAAATATCTAAGGAACCAACTCCACTAATTGATTTAGAAATCCAAATAAAGACAGATAAAGATTTTAACAAATTAAAGTTACTATCCATATTGCAAGATAATCCAATTGTTAAATCAATAAAATTTTAAAACTAAAACAGATTAGAATTATATTGAATCAAAATAATAAAAGGAAGTATATTTCATGAAAAAATTCACTTTATTACTTTTCTCTATTATTATATTAAGTTTATCTTTAGTATCTTGCTCTAAAGATAAAACAAAACAAGCTAATACACCTACAAAAACAGCTTTGCTAGTTAAACAATCTATTGACAATAAAAACTATGAAGCTTTCAAAAATCTATTTAGTGATGGACTCGAAAATTCAATATCTAAAGAAGATTTTGAAAAGCTTCAAAATCTTACAACTGCAGGAAGTGATTATAAGTTATATAGTGTTATTACTTTTGAAAACGGAGAAATATTTTTAATCAAATTGACTTCAACTCCAATTGATGATGATTATAAAATTGAAGAAGTCATGCAAGTTCCTGATGAATTTAAAACTTTATTTAATACTAAATAACTATATAAAAAAGGAATTCAGCCAAAAACTGAATTCCTACATTAATTCTACTTTATTACTGCTTTTCCATCCTCAAACTTTTCAATAATAGCTAAAGATTCAACTCTAACATTCATCTCTTCTAAAACACTTCTTCCTTCTTGGAATCCTTTTTCTATTACTATTCCAACTCCTACTAAGTTTGATTTAGATTGATTTAATATATCTATTAATCCCTTAGTTGCACAACCCTTAGCTAAGAAATCATCTATTATTAATATATTTTCGCCTTCATTTAAGAAATGCTTTCCTACTCTAACCTTATAAGTTTTCTTTTTAGTAAAAGAATGTACCTCTGCTTCATAAACTTCTTTATCTAAATTTAAGCTTTCTGTTTTCTTAGCAAAAACTACTGGTACATAGTCAAAGTATTGAGAAACTATAGCAGCTATTCCTATTCCCGAAGCTTCTATTGTAAGTATCTTATCTACTTTTTGCCCCTCAAATCTTCTTTTGAACTCTTTTCCCATTTCATTGAAAAGCTTAATGTCCATTTGGTGATTTAAAAAAGAATCTACCTTTAAAATATTCCCTTCTCTCACTTTTCCTTTGTTCATTATCATATCTTTTAATAATTGCATGTACTTTTTCTCCTTTATACTTAAGTTTATAGTATTCAAAAACCTTGTCCTACTTATACCTTTAGCAATAAAGACTAAAAAGTTCATAGTATATATGTTTCAATAAATAACCCACATTTTTAAGATTACGGAATTTTAAATAAAAAATACTTCTAAAGTAAATCACTTCAATTGAAAGCATATATATTGATTATTTTCGTAGTTAGGATATTTACGGTTTCCTAGTAGAAACACTTGAACCATATTTTCAAGCATATACGAATACTATATTATTCTTTTTGATAATTATAATATTTAAAATAAGTTATGGCAAGTTTAATAATCTAATGTAATAATATCTCCAGACCTAAGACTTTCTTTTACATCTATAATTCTTTGATTGCTTGATCCTCTAAATTTTAATCCTTCTATAGCTTTGTCTTCTTCGAACCTACCATCTACTAAGACATCAATATTATTAATTAAATCACCCCATCCTTCTCTACTTTTTAAATTATTAAGTATATATTCAAATGTATATCCTGTATAACTCCATATATTTAAATTTTCTTCTTTAAAAGCCTTTGCCATATAAGCAAACTCCTCTGCTCTTTCAAATGGATCTCCCCCACTAAAGGTAATACCTTTTATAATAGGATTTTCTATTACATCTTTTATAAGTTCATCCATTTTCACTTCTTCTCCCCCTGAGAAGTCATGAGTATCTGGATTAAAACAACCCTTGCAATTATGATTACACCCTTGTGAAAAGAATACCCTTCTTATACCCGGTCCATTTACTAAGCTCTCATAAGCTATTCCAGCTAATCTTATAGTATCCTTCATTAATTACATCTCCCCTTAATTTATTATGAAAGAATTATAATTAAAAATCTTTGCAGATTTTTATACTATGATTTTAAAAAAATGGAGATTTTCGCATGTCAAAAACTCCTATTCCCTTGATTTTTTCATTGTGCGTTAGCACTATCATTCTTTCATTATTTTGCTTTGCAAAATATAACTAATCCCTTACTTCTATTTTATCACTATAGGATTCAATTATCTCCTTACTTCTATTAAAAGATTCTACAACTCTACTTTTTCCTTCTTCTGTTAAGTATTCAGCATCATTAACCGTAGCTGGTACTACTTCATAAAATAATTTACCTTCTTTTTCATACCAATTAACCCAAGTTGGTAAGTACTTTGGATACTCAACCTTAATTTCCTTAGTATCTTCGTTCTTACTAACATTTACAAAAGTAATAACCCCATCTTCCGTGTACGGGTTTTGTATTCTTTCAGTTCTTTGGCTAGATAAGAAATTCCCCATAGAATAGATAACTGAAGTCTCATGTGATCCATCATCTGATTTTACTATATCAATTGGTTGTAATGAATGTGGATGAGTCGCAAAAACTATATCTACATTATTATTTGCTAAGAACTTTGCCATTTTCTTTTGAGTTTCATTAGGTTCTAACTCGTATTCATCTCCCCAATGCATATAAAATATTATTACTTCAGCTCCATCGCCTTTCATCCTATCTATTTCTTCCTTCATATTATTAAAATCCTCATCTAAAGAATCTTCCCTAAAAGTATTCATTAAAGGATAAATCTCGCTAGATATTGGAGTTCCGTTTAGACCCCTAACCCCTCCTTCGCTAGTCATTGTATAGCTATAAGATATAATTCCAATCTTTATTCCTTTAACATCTTTAATGATATATCTATTATCATCAGCACTTGACCTAGTACCTATTATGTCAAACCCTCTGTCTTCTAAAGTCTCTCTAGTTCTGTAAAATCCTCTGACATCTCTATCTAAAGAATGGTTATTCATATTATTAAGTACATCTATTCCTGCCCACTTTATAGCATCTGCTAATTCATCTGGAGCATTAAAGCTTGGATATCCTGAAAATCCATAATTTTCAATTCCAGATAGTGTTCCTTCTAAATTTCCTATAGCTAAATCAGCATTACTTAAGTAATCCTTAACATACTGTAATGTATTTTTAAAATCATAAGAATTGCTTTCAGCGTCATATTGTGTCTCTAATATTTCTTTATGTATTAAAATATCACCAACAGCTGCTATTTCTATAGTTTTTATATTCTCCTTTTTATCCTCAATAGGCTCCTTAACTTCTTCATCTTCAACTGATTCTTCTTTATTCAAACCACTTAGTAAAACTTCAATCCTTGGCAAATAAAATAATCCTGCAATAGATATTAATAAAATTATTATCAAAATAATAATTATTCCTCTTTTTTTCATAAACCTCTCCTTATTTCTACTTTGTTTCAATTATATACCAATTATTAAAATAAAAAAATGTATATTCTAAAACTCATTCAAAAGTTTCATATATCCATTTCTATACCTTAAATAATATCGGTTAATCCTTAATTTTCAATTGAAAAAGAGCTGTCTAAGACAGCTCTTTTTTATCCTGTTATTTTTACGTAATTTAATCTTCCACCAGCTTTAACTACGTTAATTTCTTTTTCACTTAAATTGATATAAACATTGAAGAATGTTCCTTTAGTTATATTCTTTACTGTAGCTTTTCCATTAACTAAAGCTGATTGAATATCTACTATTTCAAGCTGATCTAATAGTCCAACCTTATCATAATCAACCTCTGCTTCAAATTCCATTGGAATAATTCCATTGTTAATAAGATTAGCTTTATGAATTCTAGCAAATGATTTAGCAATTACTGCTCTTACTCCTAAATATAATGGTGCTAATGCAGCATGTTCTCTACTTGAACCTTGTCCATAGTTGTTTCCAGCAACAATTATTCCCCCATTATTTTCTTGAGCTCTCTTAGGGAATTTCTCATCTACTGTATTGAAACAATACTCAGCTAGATAAGGTATATTAGATCTATATGGTAGAAGCTTTGAGTTAGATGGCATAATATGGTCTGTAGTAATATTATCTTCAACTTTAATTAATACTTTACCTTCAATATCTTGACCTAACTCCTTATTAACTGGGAATGGCTTAATATTCGGCCCTCTAACAACCTCAACCTTAGCTCCATCTTCAGCAGGTGCAACTATCATAGAATCATCTATTAAGAATTCTTCTGGCATATCAACTGTAATATCTACATCACACTCTCTTGGATCTGTTAAATATCCATTTACTGCAGATACTGCTGCTGTTTCTGGGCTTACTAAATAAACTTTAGCAGATAAAGTCCCACTTCTACCATAGAAGTTTCTATTAAATGTTCTCAATGATACTCCATTTGTTCCTGGTGCTTGACCCATTCCTATGCAAGGTCCACAAGAATTTTCTAAGATTCTTGCCCCAGCACTAATAATATCTCCTAGAGCACCATTCCTAGCTATCATTTCCATAACTTGTCTTGATCCTGGAGCTATAACTAAACTTACATCATTATGAACCTTTTTACCTTTTAATATTTTAGCTACCCTCATTAAATCTTCGTATGAAGAATTAGTGCAGCTACCTATTGCAACTTGGTCAACTTTAATCTTTCCAATGCTTTCAATTTCTTCTACATTGTCTGGACTATGTGGCTTAGCTGCTAATGGCTTAAGCTCATCTAAGTTAATTGTAATTTCTTCATCATAAACTGCATCTTCATCAGCCTTAAATTCTATCCAACCTTCTTCTCTTCCCTGAGCTTTAAAGTATTCTAAAGTATTTTCATCACTTGGGAATATTGAAGTAGTTGCTCCTAGTTCAGCCCCCATATTAGTTATAGTTGCTCTTTGTGGTACAGATAAGTTTTTAACGCCTTCTCCAGCGTATTCAAAAACTCTTGAAACTCCCCCCTTAACAGTAAGTCTTCTAAGGACTTCTAAAATTATATCCTTAGCAGCAACCATAGGTTGTAACTTACCTTCTAAGTTTATCTTACAAACTTTTGGTGTAGTTATATAATATGCACCACCGCCCATTGCTAAAGCGACATCTAAACCACCTGCTCCCATAGCAAGCATACCAACTCCACCTGCTGTAGGCGTATGGCTATCAGAACCTATAAGAGTATCCCCAGGAACAGAAAATCTTTCTAAAAATACTTGGTGGCATATTCCATTACCTGGTTTTGAGAAATACACACCATATTTTGATGCTACTGTTTGAATAAACTTATGATCATCTGCATTTTCAAAGCCCTGTTGAAGCATATTATGATCAATAAAAGCTACTGACTTCTTAGTTCTAACCTTGTCTATTCCCATAGCCTCTAATTGCAGGTAAGCCATAGTACCAGTAGAATCTTGAGTAAGAGTTCTATCTATCTTTATTCCAATTTCCTTTCCAGTTTCTATAGTTCCTTCAACTAAATGGCTTTTTAATATTTTATATACTAAATTGTCCCCCATTTACGTATTGCCCCCTTTGCTAATTTACTTTTTCTTCTTTTAATCTTACGTATTCTTTATATATTTGTACTAACTCCTTATCAAAAAGACTTCTCTTAAGTCTTACTGAAGTTGCTCTTACCATTTCAAGAACACCTTGAGCTGAAACATCATCAAGTTCAATTCCATACTCTTTAAATTTATTAATTATACCAGCTTTACCTGAATGCTTTCCAATAACTATTTGTCTTTCAAGACCAACTATACCTGGATCAAATGCCTCATAGTTTTTAGGATTCTTAATAGCTCCATCTGCATGAATACCCGATTCATGAGCAAACATATTGTCTCCAACTATAGCCTTCCAAGCAGGTAGTATTCTACCTGAAGCTCTTGATACATATTCAGAAACTTCTCTAAACATCTTAGTATCAACGCTTCCGCCATAATTGTAAACAAACATTAATGCCATTAGTACTTCTTCAAGGGCTGCATTACCAGCTCTTTCACCTAATCCATTAACTGTAACTCCTACATGAGAAGCTCCACCAACGATACCTGCTATTGCATTTGCAGTTGCCATACCAAAGTCATCATGAGTATGCATTTCAATATCAAATTTTGTTTTCTCATATATATATTTAATGTCTTCATTTATCTTAAATGGTTCCATAACACCTACGGTATCGCAATATCTAAATCTATCTGCACCAGCTTGTTTTGCTGCTTCAATAAATTCAACTAAGAAATCTCTATCCGCTCTAGAAGCATCTTCGCCATTAACTGATACATATAAACCATTTTTCTTAGCAAATTCTACAGATTTAACCATATTATCAAGAACCCATTCTCTAGAAGTCTTAAGTTTATGCTCAATATGGATATCTGATACTGAAATTGAAATAGCTACTGCATCAACTCCACAGTCTATTGACTGTTCTATATCTTTAATAACTGCTCTATTCCAAGCCATAATGCTTGACTTTAAATTTCTCTTAACTATACTCTTTATAGCTTCCTTTTCGTCTCCACCCATAGTAGGAATACCTACTTCTAGCTGATCTACCCCAAGGTCACTTAACATACTAGCAATTGCAATTTTCTCTTCATTTGCAAATACAACTCCTGCTGTCTGTTCTCCATCTCTTAATGTAGTATCTACTACAAATATTTCTTTCCCTGTTTTTAAATTTTTAATGGACATAACCTTCCCCCTTACTTTAAAATTTATTACTTATTTTTAAAACTAACCCCAAGTAAAAATAAATATTAGCTATAATTATTAATTAATTTTACCATATACAGTTAATTCTAACAAGGAAAATAGTATTGATTTTTTAAAAAATTGCAAGTTTAAATAATTTTATTTCACTTTTTTCTTGTAAAATAATTATTTACATTAATTTTGTACAATTTTCTGCAATAAAAATATTTAATCTTGCATTGCTAAAATGAAAAATAAGAGGTTAAAAAACCTCTTATTTTTTCATAATTATTAATTTTTCTCTATAAATATTAAAGATTATAGTTTTTTCTCTTCAAAGAATGTGAAATTCTATCTCTTCTCTCTTCAAATTTGCCTGGCCCAAATCTTTCATCTAAGCTTAAATATCCAGTTACTCTTGAAACCCCTTGAATATCATCACTTCCACAACTTCTGCAATTTCTTTCACTACTATCTAAATATGTTCCACACTTTTTACAATATCTTATATGAAAGTTAACTCCAAGATAACTAATATTAGTATTCTTGTAAGCATAATTTAGTATATCCATTATCATTTCACCTGATGGCATATCGTCAACTTCAATATAACTTATATGACCTGCATTACAAAGTTTATGATAAGGTGCTTCTATATCAATTTTTTTCTTAATAGAAATTGGATAGCTTACAGGAATATGAAAACTATTAGTGTAATACTCTTTATCAGTTACACCCTCAACTATTCCAAAGACCTTTTTATCATTTTTTATAAACTTTCCTGAAAGCCCTTCTGCTGGTGTTGCATAACAACTCCAATTTAATTTAGTTTCTTCCATAGCTCTATCTGTAAAACTTCTTATATATCCTATTATCTTAAGTCCAAGTTCTCTTGCTTCATCATCTTCTCCATGGTGATGACCTTTTAAAGCTATTAAAGCTTCAGCAAGTCCTATGAATCCAATTCCCCATGTACCTTGTTTAAGAATAGGTTCTATAGAGTCTTCTTTATCTAACCCTTCTGAGCCTCTTAGTAATCCTTGACCCGCAACAAAAGGTAAATCTTTAACTTTTAAATTTTTTAATACTCCATATCTATGAAGAAGTGATTTTTTTGCAAGCTCTAATCTTTCATCTAATATCTTAAAGAATTCATCTATATCACCTTTTGCTTGCATTCCTATTCTAGGTAGGTTTACAGTTACAGGCGCAATGTTTCCTCTCCCCTTACAACCTGGCTCTCCATTTACATTCTTCATAAGATATGTTCTACAGCCCATAGTTGCTGGCATGTATCCTGCATCATAATATTCCTTATTAAAATCTGCATCTATATTCATAAATGTTGGATTCATTCTCTTAGCTGCTACTTCACAAGCTAATTGATATAAGTAATAATATTTGTCTTCTGGTTCTCTATTTACCCCTTCTTTAACCCTAAATATTATATTAGGAAAGATAGGTTGTTCTCCCTTACCTAAGCCACTATTATATTCCTTTAAAAATACTTCACAAATTAATGCCGCATCATCATTATATGGTATTCCTAAGTTTATAGAACTAAATGGAACCTGTGATCCAGCTCTGCTATGCATAGTATTTAAATTGTAAACTATTCCTTGCATAGCTTGATGTACTCTTTTTCTTAATTTTACTTCAGTTAAAGCCTCTATTTTTTCCTTACTTACCCCTAATTCTTCAAGTTCTTCTCTTATTTCTACCCTTGTTGGTTCTATAAAAACAGAAAGATCATTATCAAAATCAGGATGAGCTTGCCCTCCAAACATATCATTTTGTGATGATTGAAGTAAAATACATGAAAGCTCTGCAGCTGTTTCAATTCTCTTAGGTATATTTATTGTTCCATATCCAGTATTAAATCCTTTTGTCAGAATTTCTTTTGTTGGAATATGTAGACAATTTATAGTTAAGTTATAACTATCTAGATCATGGTAATATAAATCCCCATTTTCATGGGCCTTTGCTAACTCTTTAGGCATACTTGCAAGATTATGCCACTTATTAGATTCAGATGCTATCCTTAAAAGTTTTGAACTGAAATTGTTTCCAACATTAGCATTGTCTCTATCAGTTTCTACTCCTATCTTCTCAATAGCTTTCATTAAATCAGACTTAATTTCTCTTACCCTAGTTCTTTCCCCTCTATAATTAGAATAAACAGATTTTATATTATTGTATCCCTTATTAATTAATGATTCTTCCACTATATTTTGGATTTCCTCAACACTAATTTTATCCTTACCAGTTTCCTCAATATAACTAATCGCCTTTTGTAAAATGTTTAATACTTCACTCTCTTTTAATTTTTCCCCAACCTCGTAACCAGCTCTCTTTATGGCATTTGCTATTTTCAAAGGATCAAAAGATACTTCTCTACCATCCCTCTTAACTACATATAGCATATCATTTCCTCCCCAATACAATATATTGTGTTGTCACTAGTATTAATTATATTACTTGAGCTTATACTTTTCAATTGAGAAATGTGTAGATTTTTTTAGTTTTTCCATATAATTCATGGATAATCCACCTTTACTAGTGAATACCTGTTTTTTTTGATTTTTTTCTATTATTGACAAAATACATATTAATATGAATTACTATATCAGTATTGATAAATCCAAACTATATCAGTATTGATATAGTTCTCAATTATGCTATAATAAAATTATAAATTTTAAGTATGTAGGAGGTTTTTTTATGCAAAAAATCGCATTAATAGTTGATAGCGCTAGTGATTTATCCTTAGAAGTAATTAATGAAAAAAACATTAAGTTACTTCCTTTAAGAATTTCTTATTCTCACGGTGAGTACAGAGATAAGATAGATATTACTGCAGATGAAATATACAGTAACTTAGAAAAGGAAGTACCAAAAACTTCTCTTCCAAGTGCAGAAGATTTAGAGAATATATTAACTGACCTAGAAAATGAAGGCTATACACACGTAATTGCTGTTACTATTTCTAGTGGTCTTTCTGGAACTTTTAATTCTATTAGACTTGCCTTAGAAGAGCATCCTAATCTAAAGTATCATGTGTTTGACACAAAGATTTTAGCTATGCCTGAAGGAATAGTTGCATTAGAAGTAGCTAACTTAATACAAGAAGGTAAAAGCTTTGAGGAGATAGTATCAGAGTTGCCTACTATAAGAAAGAATATATGTGGATATTTCACTGTTAATACTCTAGAATACTTAAAAAGAGGCGGGAGAATAGGAAGAGTTGCTGGAACTATTGGTGAAATGTTAAATTTAAAGCCTATAGTAACTGTAGATGAAGAAGGTATTTATTATACAGTATGTAAAGCTAGAGGTAGAAAGCAATCAATTTTAAAGCTTACCAGTCTTTTAAAAGATGAGCTAAAAGAAAATAAATGTAGAGTTTGGGTTCTTCATGGCGGTGCCTTAGAAGAAGCAAAGAAAATATTAAAATCTCTTGAAGGATTAAATAATATTCTTAGTCTTGATATATCACAAATAAGTCCTGCTCTTGGAGTTCATGGTGGCCCTGGCTTACTTGGTTTAGCGATTCAAAAGGTTTATTAATATGGATAGCTTTAATCTTCATTTAAGTAGTATAGAAGATATTAAAGAAGAAGAAAAAAGGCTACAGGAAGAATATAAGAAAAAACTTGCAGAACTTAAAAAGGTACAAAAAGAAAAAGAGTCAGTTGGTCAAGTTTTTACTAAAGGTTTATTGCCCATTTATGTGCTTCATATACTTAGCATAGGTCCTTCTAACGGAAATGATATTTCTACAAAAATAGGAGAACGAACTAATGGACTTTGGATTCCTAGTACGGGTGGAATCTATCCATTATTAAAAAAGCTAGAAAAAGATGAATACATAGTTGGTAAATGGGATGATCCAAAGAAAAAATTTCAAAAAATATATTCGTTAACAGATAAAGGGTTCCGTGAATATGAATCTCGAAAGCACCTTTTACGTCCTAAAATAGAAGAAGCTCTAAAAGTTTTTAAAATTATTTATAAAGATTTATATAAAAGTTAATTTATATGAATTAAAGTAATCTATTTAGCGCATAATAATATCAACTTATTTAGGTGGTGTTATTTTGAAAGGAAAAATAATAGATTATGATTTCTTTGAGGCTTATGTTGTATTAGAAGATGATAGTGTAGTTAAAATACCTATAAATAGTATTCCTAATTATCAAAACTTAGGTCAAACGATTAATATTGATACAAATAATATTAGTTGTAGTACTAGTAATAGTCCTAAAATACTTCAAGATAAATTAATTGACTACTTTTAGGTAAAATAAAAAGATGCTTTTCAGCATCTTTTTATTTTACAACAATTGCACTTACAGGACAGCTTGCTTCTGCATCCTTAGCTTCATCTTCATGTTCGCTAGGAACTTCAGGGTTTTTAGCAACAGCCTTTCCATCGTCATCCATTTCAAACACTGCATCGCATATTGATGGACATAATCCGCAACCGATACAAGTATCTTTATCTACACGCGCTTCCATGGGCTTTCCTCCCCTTCTATTTAGTTACAAATATACTATTCCCTTAATGCAATGCTATTATGTGTAATTTTAATATAATCCTTCAAAAATTAATGAATATAATTCATTATCCATTACATATTCTTCAGCTTTACCTTCTTCAAGAGCTTCAGTTAAATCAACATTTATAGGTAATTCACCAAGTAATGGCACTCCTAAATATTCAGCATGTTCTTCTGCTGACTTTTTACTGAAAACTTTTATTTTGGTATCACATCCCGGACAAGTAATATATGACATATTTTCAATTACGCCTCTAATTTGTAAAGGCATCTTATTTGCCATAGAAATTACTTTTTTAACTATCATAGATACCATATCTTGTGGTGTTGATACAATAATAAGCTCAGTAATAGGGAAACTTTGCATTACTGTTAAAGTAATATCTGAAGTTCCAGGTGGCATATCAATTAATAAGTAATCTAATTCACCCCATAAAGTATCTGTAAATAATTGAGTTAACACACTACTTACAATAGGTCCTCTCCAAACTACTGGATCATCTTCCTTAGGTATTAAAAGATTCATTGATAAAACCTTAACTCCAGCCTTTGATTCAACTGGACTATATTTAAAGTTATTTTCATCAATTGGCTCTATTCCAGCTCTCTTATTATTTATGCCAAAAAATCTTGGCATAGATGGACCTGTTATATCTGCATCTAAAACTCCAACTTTATATCCTTTTTTTCTTAGAGTACTTGCTAGTATTCCAGTAACTGTAGACTTTCCTACTCCACCTTTACCACTTATTACTCCGATAACATTTTTAACTGTACCATACTTCGGCCTTAATTTAGCTGGCTTTTGTTCAAAATTTAAAACTTTTTTTGTCTTTTCTTCATTATTGTTAGTTGAAAAACTTGACACAATAACACCTCCTACCAATTCTTTTCTACATCTTTAGGAACATCCTTTGAGTCATAAACATTAATGTTCCATTCTTTATATTCATTTTCTCCAACTATATAATAATAATATTCTTTGTTATTTGTCTTATCTTCAACAGTAATATTACTCTTATATACAGTTGAGCTATGCCCTCTATTTTTAATCCTTAATATAACATCAAAATTTTCTTCATTGTTATTTACTATTTCTATATTAGGTACTTTCTTTCTCGCTTTAGCCAAGAAAGCTTCTATATCTGTTGAAAAAATATATTTAAGGCATTCAATATCCCCATTAATATCTACTCCAACCTTAATATTTGAATAATCAAGAGTTCCATTCATTTTATCTATTACATCAATAATAGGATTGTAGTATATGTACTCAAAATCTCTAGGCTTTCTAATTATAGATAGATTTTGAAGTATTCCCTCATCTAATCTTTTTGAAACAGTGAAGCTTTGAGTATCATCATAAAAATTACCTTCATAAGCTCCTACTACATAATAAAAAGTCTTTACCTCTTCCCCCATTTTTATTTCAAATATATAATCCGGCTGTAAATCAGATTTTTCTTCACTAGTTTTAGCCTTTGATAGCAGTTCATACATATTAATAATTGATTTTTCATCAGTTACAAGAAACTTAAAGGATTTATCTCTAATACTTTGTATACTTATTTGGTCTATTTTATCACTTTCTAAATAATCAAAGTACGAATTATCATTGCTGAACTTTGATTTTATACCGTCTATTACACCACAGGATGTTAGGCTAAATGATAATATAATTAATAATGTTAATATTAATCCTTTTGCCGTTTTTTTCAATAATATCCTTCCCCTCTATAAAAGGTTATCCCTACAATTTTAAATTAATTAGGAGAAGCATTTACTTCTCCTAATCATATAAATTATAATACTTTAAAGCTATAATAGCAAATCTTATTAGGCTATCATTGAAAACTGTCCGAAATATTGTCAAAAACAACCTTAATACTATTTTTCACTTTACTCTTTTTATAAGAATATTTTATTATAAGAACCCTTCCCTCTGAGTAATTCCTAAGATAATATTTATCTATATTTCCATCTTCATCTAAGGTTATTACTTTCCAGATATAAATATTATTTTCTGTTTTTATATGCTTATTATTTTGGTCTATATTCTCAGAAACTTCTACTAATTCTCCATCTACAATAGATATATCTCCATAAATGATAGATTCATTATTAAAGCTAATAATTAAATCATCATCCTTAGATTCTTCCCTTACCTCCCATCCTTTAGGTAAAGAAATTGTATATCTTCCTTCCCTCAGGCTATATTTAGTAAAGCCTTCAATATTATTATTTGAAATTGCAACCTTCTTAATATTGTCTATAAAGAATCCCTTCATAAATGTTATGATTAACATAAGGGCTAGAAGTAGGGTGATGGTGTATAATTTTTTACTTTTTAATATACTCATTAGGATTTATAAGTACATCCCATTATCTACCTATTCCATAGGTACGACAACAGTTGAATTTTTAAAGTCATAGAACATTAACCAGCATCCACTACCATCTCTTGACTCATCACTAACCCAAGTTACAAATCCTGTTTTTCCTTCATAAGGCTGATCATCTATATTCCTCTTTCCTGGAATACCATAAACAATATATCTTAGATTTCCTTCTTTATCGCATTTATACCCTAGCATAAAATACTTGTGTTGTCTTATATATGGATAATAATTTAGCATTGGGTAATAAGCCACTGCATATCTATTGTAATTTGACATATTGCACATTTCATGCAAATCACTTACAGGCACCTTATACCATTTACAATACTTGATTTCTTCATACTGACTTCTGCAGCATTCAAATCCACTAGCTAAACCTTCAAAGTACTCTCCTACGCTTCCTTTAACTTCAAACTTCTCTTTATCTTGAATAGTCTCTTTTTCTTCAAAAGTAACTTTTTCTTCGAAAGCTTCTTTACCTTTAATAGTTTCTTCATATTCATCAAATTTATTTTTCAAATATCCCCTATTTAAATTTTCATCTATTTTTTCATTTAAAAATGGATTTTTATCAATATTAGCTTCTTCAAATGGATTTTTTCTTATCTCTTCTTCTATAAGTACATCTTCAGCAATTATATTTTCTTCGGTTTTATCTTTCTCACTTATTTCTGCCTTGATTTCATCTCTGATTTCGTCTTTGATTTCGTCTTTGATTTCTTCCCTGACTTCTGCTCTTACCTCTTCTCTAATTTGTATTTTAATTTCTTCTTTAATTTTTTCTCTTATTTCATCTTCATTTATTGCTTCTATTTCTTCTCTTATTTCATCCTCGTAATCTTCAATAGGCTCTAATTTCTCCTCAATGAAAACTTCTGCGACTTCCTGAAGAATTACCTCTCTAGTTTCATCATCTCTATGTTTATCGCATTTCTTCTTATCTTCCTTTTTCTTTTCATCATGCTTGTGTTTCCCTTTGTCATGATGAGAAGCTTTAACCATTTTATAATTCTTCCAAGTATCACTAGGTTGTTCTCCATTAATAAAGCCGCACATAATTATTATTGGAATTTCATTTTTCATCTTAGCAATAGCTGCTCCACTTATCTTGTCATAACTAATCCCAAGGCCTCCGATATTATCTACGGAATATTCTTTTGTTATTTCAGCTTTTCCACCCTCTGATACAGAGAGCTTTCCTAAATTCACTATCTTTTTAGCATCTTTTTTATTGCAAATAGCTAAAATGTGATAACCCTCATCCTCATCATGTCTTAAATTTTGAGCATAAAAGGAAATCTTGCAAGTTTCACCTTTGGCTTCTATCTTTGAGTATCCTGATAATGTTTTATCATTTGAGCTTGAATACCCTCTTTCATCTTCTTGTAAAATAATAAAATTTCTATATAGTTTATTTAATTGTGACAACCCTATAGATCCTCCATCTTACATTAATTCATTACATTATATGCTACCCAGGTGCAAATATGTTAAAAATAAAGCTCGTGAGATTATCGTATATTACATCATATTTCTCACGAGCTTATATATTATAAATATTTATTTATTTTATCTGAAAGTAAAGCAAACTCTTCTATAGACAAGGTTTCCCCTCTTCTTCTAGGGTCTATGTTAGCTTCCTCAAAGGCTAACTCTAGCTTTTCTTTTGGTAAGCCTATACTCTTTACTCCATTCCATAAAGTTTTTCTTCTCATATTAAAAGAACTTCTTATTATTTCAAAAAATAACTTTTCATTATCTACTGATACCCTTGGTTTATCAAGCTTATCTAGCTTAATTACTATTGAATCCACTTTCGGTCTTGGCATAAAACATTGTGGTGGAACCTTTCTTACTATTTTAGTATTACAATAATATTGAACTAGTAATGTTAAAGCACCATAATCTTTATTAGAAGGTTCCGCATTCATTCTTTCTGCTACTTCTTTTTGTATCATTATAGTTAAAGATTTAAAATTATATCCTTCTTTTAAAAGCTTAACTATAATTGGAGTAGTAACATAATAAGGTAAGTTAGCTACAAGCTTTACACTTTTCTCTTCTCCGATTATTTCATTAAAATCAACCTTTAGGGCATCATTATGTATTAAAGAAAATTTAGGATTATCTCCTATTTCCCCTTTCAATATAGGTATTAAGTCATCATCTAATTCTATAGCAACTACTTTTTTAGCTTTATTCAACAATTGAGCAGTAAGAGTCCCAACTCCTGGTCCTATTTCTATTACTAAATCATTCTCATCTACTTCTGCTCCAGCAACTATATCTCTAGGTACTGAATCATCTACTAAAAAGTTCTGTCCAAGGCTCTTTGAAAATTTAAAATTATACTTTTTTACTAATTCCGCTGTTTTAATATCCACTATTTTTCAACTCCTAGTTTTCTTTCTATTTTTTCTATAGCAGCTTTAAACTCTTCTATGCTAATCGAATACTTATTTAGCCTTGTTAGCATTTGATTGGCATTACCATATCCTATACCTAACTCTTTTCCTAACATAAGTCTTCTCTTCTTTGAATTAGCATCTCCTGTTAGTTTAAAATAAAACATATCTTCAGATTTATATATTTCTTCAACTACTTCTTCTGAAACCTTAGCTCTATTTAAAGCCTCAATAATTACTTCAGGTGTTGCATTTTCAACTCCTATATCGTCTCCCTTAATGCCATCTTCTTGTGCTATATAGGCATGCTTAATTCCTTTTACTCTTTTAGAAATTATACTTCTAATTTTTTCACCAGCAAAGTCAGGATCAGTTAATACTATTACTCCCTTTCTCTTCTGCGCTTCCTTTATTCTATCTATTACTTTTGCATTTATTCCAAATCCACCTACTGCAATCACTTCTGCTTCCACAGCTTGCTTTACAGCTGTTATATCATCTCTGCCTTCAACTACAATAACTTCCTTTATCAAAATATAACTTCCTTTCTGAAATATACCTATATATATGTTTCAATTAATTATCTACATCATTGTGATTTTATAAAATTAAAAGTCAAAAGAATTATTTTAATAAAATATCGAAATTGAAAGCATATATATTCTTTAATTCTATACAAATCAAATAAATACTCTCCTTACTTAAACATAATTAGTGTTAAATATAACTAAATCTAAGGTAAGATATTTATTATAACTATATATTAATTTATCCTTATATAGTTATTATGTCAATCATATAAGTTATAGTAAATAATCTGTATTTAATTAATTTTCATATTAATATCCTTAAGTTAATATTAGTATTTCAAGAACTTATACAAAAAATAAAAGGATGCTTTAATAGCATCCTCTTATTTTACCACTCTCCTGGATAAGCTAAAATATAAACAGGAACGTTATATTTTCTTCCCCAGCTGTTATATGCTTCTTCTTGAGAATTAACATATACATCAATGATATTACCTTTTATTGCGCCACCAGTATCTGCCGCTACAGCTTTTCCATATCCTTCAACATATAATAATGTTCCTAATGGAATTACTCTTGGATCAACCGCTACAGTACTAATACCATTTGGATTTCTTACAGGTACAGTTCCTGTTGCTGTAACCCCGCCACCACTATAAGCAGTTGATTCAACATATAAAACGCTCTTATAATTTAATAGCTGCCCATCTCTACTAGCTAATACTCTTCTAGTTCCTTGTGCAACCACTTTGTTTACTGGTTCTGCTAATATTTTAGAGCTTTTCACAGACTTAGAAAATTCTTTGCCGTTTTTATATACTACCTCGTATACGACTTCCTTTTCTCCTGTAGCTCCATTTTGCTTTACTTCTTCAAATCCATGATCTAAACTTGAATCTTCTTCTAAAACTACATCATAATCAATAGCTTCTTTAGCAACTTCACTCTTCACTTCAACATTTACTAAATTAATTTGCAAATTTGAAGCAATTTCGGTTTCTAATGCAGGAGTTACTTCATCTACTCCTTCATTAAACTCTATTCCGTGTTCTTCTAGTTCTTCTTTCTCTACCTTTAGCATGTCTCCAATAGTGTCTTCAGCAGTATCGATTTTTGTAACCTTATCTCCTAAAGTTAACTCTACTGAAACAGCTCTTTTAATAGAAATTGTATCTCCTTCAGATACATTACTATTTAAAGCTGGTTGAATCTTATCCTTTGGGTTAAGTGTAACCCCTTTGGTATCCAACACATCTTTAACAGTCCCTTTATATGTGACAAATGTTTCTTCATTACCGTCTATCTTCATTGTTACTGTCTTTCTCATATTTACGAACGTCACTGATAAAACAATAGTAGCAAATACTACTATCATCAGTATTTTTGCCTTTGGACCGTTAGAAAAGTTATTTTTCAGGTATTCTTTAAATTTTCCTACCATCTTCTACTTTACCTCCCTGGCAAGAGCGTCTTTTGCATTATAATTGAATTGATCGCTTTTGTCAAACTTGACCTCCTGCAACATTAAAACTGTTATTATAAAATGCATCTGTATGCATACTCAAAATATAAATTATAAATAATAGCAATAGTACAGTTTTTTTAATCTTACAGTTTTTCATAAAAGTAGATTCATCTTTTAGATCTAACCTTATCAAAGGCCTTGTTGTTAAAATTTCCTAGTATCATTGTTTAATTTTACTTTATATAAGCTTTTCCATCAACCTCTTAAAATTATCATTTACCGCCAAATTTACCTCTTTAGAGTCTAATTCTTTTATTCTGGCAATTTGTTCTATTATATATTCAATATAATCTGATTTATTCCTTTTTCCTCTATTTGGCGCAGGTGCCATATAAGGCGCATCTGTTTCGACAAGAATCTTATCTAGCGGAATATCTTTAACTACTTCTACTATTTTCTTAGCATTTTTAAAAGTTACTACTCCACCTACTCCTATATAATAACCTAATTTTATGCACTCCTTAGCGAACTCAGTACTACCTGAAAAACAGTGTACAATACCCTCTACTTTCGGAAACTCTTTTATTATGTCTAAAGTATCACCATGTGCATCCCTATCATGAATAACAACAGGAAGTCCTAGCTTTTCTGCAAGCTTCATTTGTTTTCTAAACACTTCTTTTTGTACTTCTTTAGACGGATTTTCATCCCAATAATAATCTAGTCCTATTTCTCCAACTGCGATTATCTTTTTATTCTTACTGATTAATTCAACAATTTCCTCTTCCACATCTTTATTAAATTCATCAGCATTTTCAGGATGTATTCCTAATGCCCCATAAATAAAATCATTTTCTGTAGTTAATTTATATGTCTTTTCTATGCTTTCATAACTTGATGCGCAGTTTAATATTCCAACTACACCATTTGATTTAAGCTCTTTTAAAAGCTCTTCTCTATCTTCATCAAAAGCATCATCATCGTAATGGGCGTGTGTATCAAATATTATATACTTATTTTCCAAAATTTATACCTCCAAACTAAACATTTCTATTTATATTAACCATTATAGTACAAAAATATAAATTATAAACACATTTGTTTTATATTGCGAAGGAATCACTAACATATTATGCTCTGTCTCCGTCGCGAGCTCCAAGTCGACCTACGCATAATATGTTAGTGATTCCAAGGGCAATATAAATCTCCGGATTCAATGATACTGAAGGAAGAAATTCAGACGAGCTGAATTTCAATAAAAGCTAGTGCAACATCCTTAAATATTTTAAATGGTAAATTACTAGCAAAGATAAATAGACTATATGAAATAAGTATATGGTAAAAGATTAGCTCTTCTTTTTGTAGCTATTTGCCTTATGGAGCTGTCTATCTATATTAAAAAAATGTTATAATTAACTAAAATGTAAGGAAACTTTCTAGAAGGAGAGAGGGGAAACAAATGAATTTAGAATATAAAATAATGGATCAAACAGATTTTAAGAGATGTGCTTATGAGTTAATAGAAGCTTTTAAAGAAGCTCCTTGGAATGAAAATTGGACTTTTGAACAAGCGTATACAAGAATTGATGAAATAATGTCTGCTAGAGTTTCAAGAGGATATGTTATTTATGATGGTGATGTTGTTGTATCAATGCTTTGCGGACGTATAATGACTTATTTAGATTTTAAGGAACTCTGGATAGATGAGTTTAGCGTGAATCCTAGGTACCAAAGAAAAGGAATTGGAAGTAAAATGTTTGACTTTGTAAGATCAGAACTAAAAAAAGAAAAGGATAAAATCACATACTTAGCATTAAATACAGAAAAAGGCTTTCCAAGTGTAAAATTTTATGAAAGTCAAGGATTTAGAGTTGAAGAATCAAATGTATTAATGGCTACAAAGGTATAATGTAATAAAATGCGAAGCATTTTATTAATGAAAAAATTAAAAAATGAAATAATGCCTAAAAAATCTTTACAGATTTTTCAAGGTAATCTTTAAAACAAAGGAGGTTTTGCATAGCAAAGCCTCTTCCTTCATTTTTTCATTCTTTCATTCCCTTAATTTTTCATTTTAAAGCTTATTTGCTTCTTCCCAGTCTTTTATAAATTTTTCTATCCCTATATCTGTTAAAGGATGTTTAATAAGATTATCTAATACTGTTGGGGGGATAGTAGCAATATCCGCTCCTAATTTTGCTGCTTCAATAATGTGAATAGGGTTCCTTATGGATGCAGCAATTATCTCTGTCTTTATATCATGAACATTAAATATTTCTTTTATCTCTTCAATAAGACTTAAACCATTAAATCCGATATCATCTAATCTTCCTAAGAAAGGCGAAACATAAGTAGCTCCTGCCCTTGCAGCTAGCAATGCTTGAGCTGCTGAAAATATAAGAGTGACATTAGTTTTTATATTCTCTTTTGAAAGTTGAGAAACTGCTTTTAGCCCATCTCTAGTCATAGGTATCTTAACTACAATATTGCTATTAATATTAGCTAATTCCCTACCTTCTTTTATCATGCTTTCATAATCTAGGCTTATAACCTCTCCACTAATTGGTCCATCTACAATATCAGAAATTTCTTTTATCGTTTCCTTTAAATCTCTTTTTTCTTTAGCTATTAATGATGGATTTGTTGTAACACCATCTATTATTCCTAAGTCATATATCTCTTTAATGTCATTTATATTTGCTGTATCAAGAAAAAATCTCATTATATAATCTCCTTTTCATCATATTTTAAATAAATTATTAAGATTTCTAAAATAATTAGACACCTTTATTTCATGAATGTGCAAGCCATCTCCAAGTTCTTTCCAGAGCATATTATCTATATCCCCTGTTTCTTCAAAAGTTAAGGCTCCTATTATAAGATTATTATGATTTTCTACGACATATAACTTATTTTCTAGCTCTTCTAATTCTTTATATAATTTTTTTTAACTTCTTCTAATGTTGGCATTCCTGTCTGAGCTCCAAGCTTAGTAACTGATAAAGATGCTGCTGTTCCAGCAAATCCTATTATGTTTTCCATTGAGTAATTATTAATTATCCCATGTGCTAGTGCTCCATTAAATGTATCCCCTGCTCCTGTTGTATCTGTAACTTTTACGGTAATAGCTTTAACAGTTTTAACTGCATTATTTTCCACATATGAAGAACCTTCTTTTCCTCTAGTAACAATTAATCTTGTATTTTGATGTTTATCCTGCCAATTTATCATTTCCTTTTCTAGAGTCTTGTTATCTTCTATACTTTTTCTACATATTAGCTCAAATTCTGTTTCATTAGGTGTAATAAAATCAGCATTTTTTAATATTTCGTCACCTATATCCCTAGCTGGTGCTGGATTCAAAATAGTTTTAACGCCATTTTCTTTAGCAACCTTAAGTGCATATTCCACAGTTTCTATAGGTATTTCTAATTGAGTTATTAATATATCTGCTGATTTTATTAAATCTATATTTTCATCAATTAATTTTCTACTACAGAATTCATTTGCACCAGGTATTACAACTATTGAATTATCTACTTTAGTTTTAAATATTGTAGCAATTCCAGTAAAAGTAGTATCATCACTTTTAACTGAATTAACATTAATTCCCTCTTCATTCAGGTGTTTAAGAATCTTATCCCCAAAAGTATCTTTTCCTACACAACCTATCATAGTGACTTCATCACCTAATCTACAAGCTGCCACAGCCTGATTAGCTCCCTTACCTCCTATAAGATAATTCATTCTTTCACCCTTTAAGGTTTCGCCTATCTTTGGTATCCTATTAACTTCTATCACTAAATCCATATTTAAACTTCCAACAACTACGACCTTTTTCATAACTACCTCCAGCAAAACCATTTTATAAGTAACCATAATCTCCAATTTAGATATTATTCGCAACATCTCTCATATATTTTTATAAAATATGTAACCGGTTATATATTAAATTTAACACCTGATTTTTATAAAGTCAATACCTAAGGTAAATGTTTTCAAATGAGTTTTTATAAATTTCTGAACTTTATTTTTTTACTATATTTACTAAGATAATTAAAAGACCAAAGCAAAAGGTGTCGAATTAGTCGACACCTTAATTTACAGTAACAAAAAAGGTGCCTTTCCAGGCACCTTCACATTAATCTATTTTGGTAATTTTAAACAAATTACTTTCTTAATCATCCTTTATTAATTTTACATTGTTAATCAGAACTTTATTTCCCTATAGTAGATTTTCTCTCTATAACTTTTAAATCAAGCTTGATTTTCTCCTTAGATATATCTTCTCCATCTATAATTTTTTTAACTAGCAACTCTACTGCTAGCTTTCCGAAACTATACATAGGTTGCGCTACTGATGATATATCTAAATAATCAATATTTGATTCTAATCCATCATAACCTATAAGTTTTATATCATCATAAAGTTTATAACCTAGATTATTCAAAGCTTTATAGCAACCAATTGCTAAAATATCATTTCCAGCAAAAATACCATCAATATTTCTACCCTCTTCTAATAGCTTTTTAGTTGCATTATATCCACCTTTTAATGAAAATTCATCTATTCTCACTAATCCTGGATTATATAAATTATTTGCCCTTAACTCTTCTTCAAATCCAATAAATCTTTCATTAAGTGATTCAATATAAATAGGTCCAGTAACATGAGCTATATTCTTACATCCACATTCAATTAAATGTTTAGCCGCAAGCCTACCACCTTCTCTATCATCTGTTTTAATAGAAGGGATATCATAGCCAACATACTCCCTGTCTAAAACAACTACAGGCATACCTCTTTCTATTAGTGCTATTAGATCTAAAGGAATTGCTGTATATGATGCTATTATTATTCCATCAACTTGTTTATTGATTAGCATTTCATAGTATTGTCTTTCTTTCTCTCTATTATTCTCAGCATTACATAAAATCAAATTAAAGCCTAGCTTATTTGCCTTATCCTCTGCAGCTCTAGCTATTTCTGGAAAGAAAGGATTTAATATATCAGGAATTATTAAACCTATTGTGTTAGACTTTTTCCCAGCAAGTCTTCTTGCAACATCATTAGGAGTATAATTTAACATCTTCATCGCATTAAGAATATTTTCTTCAGTCTCCTTGCTAACATATCCTTTTTTATTTATTACTCTAGATACTGTAGCGACTGATACTCCTGCAAGTTTGCTTACATCTCTTATAGTAGCTATGCTAATCACCTCTCGACATTTAATCATTTAATAAATTATAGCATAAATATTTAAGTCTATAAAAGAATTATTAAAAGTAACTATTTCTTACCTAAATGAGCTATATTATTCGCATGATCTCCTATTCTCTCTAAATTACTTACAATATCTAAGAAAATAACACTTGAATCAGCAGAACATGATTTTTCATTTAATCTTCTTATATTATTTTCTCTAAATTTCTTTTCTAATATATCTATCTCTTCTTCAATGCCTTCAATCTCTTTATTAGATGACATTCCCCTGCTGTTGTAATTATCTATTGCTATTTCAATAGATTTTATTGTCTTATCGAAAATTACAGTTAATTCATGTTTAGCTTCCTCACCAAGATGTATATTCTTATTCATCTTTTCCATAGCTAAATCAGCTATATTTTCAGCGTGATCACCTATTCGTTCAATATCATTTATTACATGATAAGTTGAGCTAAATAATTTTATATCATCTTCTGGTAAATCTAACTGAGATAACTCCACTAAGTAATCTGTTATATCTCTTTCCAATACATTAATTATCTTTTCATTTTTATAAACCTTATCAATTGCTTCTTGATTATTTTCAGTAAATGCCTTCATTGATAAGATAACATTTTTCTTTGCCTTCTCAGCCATTCTTAATGTTTCTTTTAATACTTGTCCATTTGCAATAACTGGTGTATCTAATAATTGCTTATCTAGATATATAGCACCTTCTTTTTCTATTTCCCCATCTCCAGGAAGTATCCTATTTACGATTTTAACTAAAAATAAAGATAAAGGAAGTAAAACAACTGTTACAGTTACATTAAAAATAGTATGTGCATTAGCAACTTGTCTTGCTACATTGGGATCTGTTTTTTCAACTAAACTTATAAATGGTCCTATAAATGGGAAGAAAATTATTGCCCCTATAGTATTAAAAAGTAAATGTATTAATGCAGCTTTTTTAGCTGTTCTATTTGCTCCTAATGAAGCTAATATTGCTGTAACACATGTCCCAATATTACATCCTAATATTACTGGAAATGCTAGCCTCATATCGATAGCTCCAGTAGTTGCTAAAGCTACTAATATACCTGTAGTAGCCGATGAACTTTGAACTACAGCGGTCATACCAAGACCTGCAAGTAAGCCTAATAAACTATTATTAGCTACTACTAATACAAACTGTTGGAACCAACTAGCTTCTGCAACTGGCTTCATTGCTGTAGACATAGTCCCCATTCCTAAAAATAATATTCCAAAACCTAGAGCTATACTTGCTATATCTCTAACTTTCTTTTTCTTTGCAACAAGTAAAACTATAGCTCCTACTCCGATAAATATTGGAGCAATTGCATCTAAATTAAAAGATACCATTTGTGCTGTTATAGTAGTTCCTATATTAGCTCCCATAATTACACCAGCAGCCTGTATTAATGACATTAATCCAGCATTAACAAAGCTTACAACCATTACAGTTGTGGCACTTGAGCTTTGAATTATAGCAGTAACTGCTGCACCTACTAATACAGCTATGTACTTGTTACTAGTTAACTTTTCTAATATTGATTTTAATCCTTCTCCAGCTGCATTCTCTAAACCATCGCCCATTAACTTCATTCCATACAAAAATAAGCCTAATCCACCAATCAGGCCAGTTAAAACAGAAAAACTATCCATAGAAAAAATCTCCCTCATTATATTTATTATTGTTATTTTTGGATAATATTGTACTACCAAAATAAATATACAACTATTATATATAGTTGTAAACATGTAATTTTTATATAATAAAAAATAATTATATAAAAAAGCCATATAATATTAACATTTTATTTATTATTTTGTCACAATACTGTCATATTATTGAGGTATTATATATTTGTAAAGTAGTTAAAGCATTATTATTTACCCCTAAAACCATCTAATGGTCCCTAGATTAAGTATTTCCCCAAAGTAACTTAATCTAGGGTTTTTTCCTGTTTAAAATTAATTTTTCTCATCTTTCAATCTCTTTATTTCATCAGAAGCTCTTTTCCTATCTAACTTCTCAAATAAAGGATCTATGTTAGAAATTTTGCCTTCTTTTTTCTCTATATAACTCCAAATTGGCTCATCTAAACTTAAAGCTACTCTTAATTTTTCACAAGTCATTGGAATAAATGGTTCTAAAAGATTAGTTAAATTCACTATAACTTGCAAGGCTTCATAAGTATTCTTTTCTTTATTATCATATTCTCTATTAGCTTTCTTTATAAAATTCATAATATCTATAAGAGCATTTTTAAAGTGTCCCTCTTCGATATAATCCCCGATATCGAAATATAAATTTAGAATTTCATCTTTAAGTTCTTTTGATATTATTCCTTTTGGTACATTTGATTTATAATTTTCTTCAATTTCAGTTAATACTTTTTTTGTGAAATTTGAAAAGTTATTTACTAAATCTCTATTAGAAACATTAATAAAATCTCTCCAAGTAAAGTCTGTATCTTTTACTTCAGGTGAGTTTAATGTTAAATAATATCTAAACTCATCTACATTATAATTTTCTACAATATAATCTGCCCATATTGCCCAATTCTTAACTGATGAGAAGTTCTTACCTTCTAGCTTTAAATATTCACTTGAAATTACTCTTAAATTAGGATTCTTCACTCCTAGTCCTGCTAATATAGCTGGGAATATCACTGTGTGGAAAGGTATATTATCTTTTCCATGAACAAAGTAAACTCTTGAATCTTCTCCTTGCCAATAGTCCTTCCAATCTTCATCTTTGCCTTCTAAAGCCTTCATACTCGCTGTCAAATATCCCATAACAGCCTCAATCCATACGAATATCTTTTTATCTTCATAGCCTTCTAAGGGAACATCTACCCCCCAGTTAAAATCTCTAGTAACTGCTTTATCTCTTAGTCCCTCATCTAAATATCTTTTTACAATATTTTGAGCATTTTCTCTCCATCCCTTTTGTCTAATCAAAAGCCTTCTAACATCATTTTCAAAGTTAGAAAGTGAGAAAAATAAATGCCTTGTTTCTTTTTCAATAGTTTCATTACCACATAGCTTACATCTTTTTTCTAAAAGATCTTCATAGTCTATTAATTCAGAACAATTTTCACACTGATCCTCAGAAACTAATTCCTTGCAATGAGGACATTTTCCCTCTACATATCTGTCTGATAAAAATTCATTACAATTTTTACAATAAGTTTGTTCTATTACTTTGTCATATATATAACCTTTGTTATATAATTCTAAAATGAATTCCTTAACCTTCTCCTCATGATATTCTGAATGAGTCTTCTCAAAAATATCAAAAGAAAATCCAAGACTAGCAAAGCATTTCTTAAATTCATCGTGATATTTAATTGTAGCTTCTAGTGGAGTTATCCCTTCATCTTTAGCCCTCATAGTTACCGGAGTACCATGACAGTCTGTCCCAGATAAAAATATAACTTCATCTCCCATAAGCCTATGATATCTAGCAATAATATCCCCCGGAAGCCAAACAGCTATTCTTCCTAAATGTAATGGTCCATTAGCATAAGGCCATGCATTACCTACTATAATGTTCATAAAAAACCCCCTTATAATAATTTGAAGAATGAAAGAATTAAAAAATGAATAATTATAAGAAAACTCAGCTTAAAGCTGAGTTTTCTTATAAATCCTTAACAATTCAGTTATAGCTGAATTATTCCCTCAATTCTTTAATTTTTTAATTCCTTAATTCTTTCATTTCTTCATTCTTTAATTTTTATTTTCTATCTAACTACGCTTCCTGTTGGTAGTTCCCCCGGATTTACTACTTTTAATAAGCTATCATCATCTGTTGATGCTGCAAGTATCATTCCTTGTGATAGTTCTCCTCTTAATGTAACAGGTTTTAAGTTAGCTACTAGAACTACATATTTACCAACTAATTCTTCTGGTTTATAGTATTGAGCTATTCCTGAAATTACTTGTCTTTCTTCTCCATTTAAATCTATCTTTAACTTAAGTAATTTTTTAGCTTTTTTAACTGGTTCACAAGCTAAAACTTTTACTACTCTTAAATCTATTTTTTCAAAATCTTCAATTGTAATTTCTTCTTTAATTGGAGTTATTTCTTTCTTCTCTTCCTTTTTATTAGCTGCTAGTTGAGCTTCTCTTAAAGCTTCTAATTCTGCTAATCTTTTATCAACATCTATTCTTGGGAATAAAGCTTCTCCCTTTTGAACCTTAGTTCCTACTACTGTTCCATCAAAACTATTTAATGATTCAAAAGTAGTGTTTTCAGTATTTATTTGCTCATTTATCTTCTTGCTTGTATCTGGTAAGAATGCAGATAGTAAAACTGAAGCAAATCTTAAACTTTCTACTAAGTTATATAAAACTGTTCCAAGTCTTTCTTTCTTTTCTTCATCCTTAGCTAATATCCATGGAGTTGTTTCATCTATATATTTATTAGCTCTTCCTACTAAATCAAATATATATTCTAAAGCTTCTGGAATTCTTAAATGATCTATTGCATCATTTACCTTCTTTGGAGTTTCTAAAGCTAAGCTAATTAATTCATCATCAATAGCTTCTTTTACATTATTGTTTGGAATTACTCCATCAAAGTACTTTTCAATCATAGCAACAGTTCTAGATAATAGGTTTCCTAAGTCATTACAAAGATCAGAGTTTATCTTCTTTATAAAGATTTCATTATTAAATAATCCATCTGCTCCAAATGGAATTTCTCTTAATAAGTAATATCTAACTGCATCTACTCCAAAGCTTTCAACTAATGTTACTGGATCAACAACATTACCTTTAGACTTAGACATCTTACCACCATCAACAAGTAACCATCCATGTCCAAATACTTGCTTAGGTAATGGTAAATCTAAGGCCATTAACATAATTGGCCAATAAATAGTGTGGAATCTTAAAATATCCTTACCTATTAAATGAACATCTGCTGGCCAGTACTTTTGGTATAATTCATCATTATCGCTTCCATATCCTAAAGCACTAATATAGTTTGATAATGCATCAATCCATACATATACTACGTGTCCTTCATCGAAGGTTACTGGAATTCCCCAGTCAAAGCTTGTTCTTGAAACACATAAATCTTGTAATCCTGGCTTTAAGAAGTTATTAACCATTTCATTTTTTCTTGATTCAGGTTGAATAAATTCTGGATGAGCTTCTATATGAGCCATTAATTTATCAGCATAGTTACTCATTTTAAAGAAGTAAGCTTCTTCCTTTGATGTTTCAACTGGTCTTCCACAGTCAGGACAGTTACCATTAACTAATTGTGTTTCTGTCCAGAAAGATTCACAAGGTGTACAGTATAAACCTTCATAAGAAGACTTATATATATCTCCCTTTTCATATAATTTCTTAAATATATCTTGAACAGCCTTCATATGATAATCATCAGTAGTTCTAATGAACTTATCATAGCTAATATTCATCATCTTCCATAAATCTTTAATTCCTGATACTATTTCATCTACATGCTCTTTAGGAGTTATTCCCTTTTCTTCAGCTATTCTTTGAATTTTTTGTCCATGTTCATCTGTTCCTGTTAGAAACATTACATCATATCCAGTTAACCTCTTATATCTTGCAAGAGCATCCGCTGCTACTGTTGTATAAGTATTTCCAATATGAAGTTTAGTTGATGGATAATAAATTGGTGTAGTGATGTAATATGGTTTTTTACACATATCATTCTTCCTCCCTAGTATTAGTTTTCATTATAAAAGCGGTTATATAATTTTATTTTTCCCATATATTAAAAAAATCTCTATATAGGTATTAAGACCTATATAGAGACGTAATATACGCGTTACCACTCTAGTTTATATTTATTTCACAATAAATATCTCAGTAGGTGACAATAATCACCTTGCAATATAACGGTTGCTCCCGTATTTCTCTAGCATAAGCTCAAGAAATATGCTCCAAGGCCATCTTCATCAGGTTTCTTGACGCTAGCTTTCACCTACTCTAGCTCTCTAAAGACAAGGACTTCCCAACTACTCTTCTCTTCATTGCATTTTAATCATTGTTATTATAATCATATTCTATATTAAATTTACTGTCAATTACTTTGTCGCCAATTTTTCTAACTAATATTCATCGTATCAATAAATTTTATTTCTAAAAATCAATTTACAATTTCTCAAAATATAAAGAATTTAAGCAGCACTAATTTATTATGTAATGCTGCTTTTTTAAAATTTTATGAAACCCTATTTATATGCTCTGAATTACTATTAATCTAGGATTTCTCCATTTGACTTAATTACTTCTTTATACCAATAAAATGAGTCTTTCTTAATACGCATTAATGTTCCATTACCTTCATCGTCTTGATCCACATATATAAATCCATAACGTTTACTCATCTGTGATGTTCCACAACTAATTAAATCAATACATCCCCAAGTAGTATATCCCATAATTTCTACACCATCTTTAATAGCTTCCTTCATAGCTATAATATGTTTTTTAATATAGTCAATACGATATAGGTCATGAATTTTCTTATCTTCAGTTAATACATCTTTTGCTCCTAATCCATTTTCAGCTACAAACAATGGTAATTGATAACGATCATATAATTTAAGCAGTGAAATACGTAATCCAGTTGGGTCAATTGGCCAATCCCATTCAGAAAGCTCTAAATATTCATTTTTAATTGCACTATCAAAAGTACCTGCTACAGCAGTAGCATCCTCACGCGCTTCTGCCACATGGGACATATAGTAACTAATTGCAATAAAATCAACTGTTCCTTCAGTAAGAGTTTGCTCATCGTCTTTGCACATTTTAATATTAATGTTATTATCTGCAAAGAAACGAGTCATATATGTTGGATATTTCCCCCTTGCTTGTACATCAGGATAGAACATATTCAATTGATTAGCCTTTAATGCCTGTAACTGATCCTCTGGTTTAGTTGTTTTTGCATATGATTCAATTTGATTGATCATACAACCAACTTTAGCATTCGGTGCAATTTCTCTCGCTGCTTTTACTACTAAAGCACTTGCTACAAATTGGTGATGAACAGCTTGGTATCCTTCTTGCATTTTATTTTCAATTAAATCCTCTAAAATACCAGCTCCAGTATATATACTATGCAAAGTCATATTCATTTCATTAAAAGTAATCCAATACTTAACTCTATCTTTAAATCTAGAAAGTAATACTCTAGCATACTTTTCAAACAATTTTATTAATTCACGACTTTTCCATCCATTATATTTTTGTACTAATGTTATTGGCATTTCATAATGAGACATAGTAACTAACGGCTCAATTCCATACTTATCTAACTCATCAAATACACTATCATAAAAAGCTAATCCTTCCTCGTTCGGTTCTTCTTCTAATCCAGTTGGGAAGATTCTCGCCCATGAAATTGATAAACGGAATACTTTAAATCCCATTTCTGCAAATAGAGCAATATCCTCTTTATAATTATGATAAAAATCTATTCCCCAACGTTTTGGGAATTTATATCTTTCTGGATGAGATAAATATTCTTCTAACTCCTTAGATGTTACATTAAAGGTAAAGTTATCAACCTTTCCTGATGCATATGGATTTTTATAAGCTGCCATATCTGAAGTGGATAATCCTTTTCCACCTTCATCAAAAGCTCCTTCAATCTGATTAGCTGCAGTAGCTCCTCCCCATAAAAATCCATCTGGGAAACCCACTCTTAATTGCTCCATATTTATAATCCTCCTAAAACTTTATTTTCTTATAGTTAATAATTTTTCTGTGAAATCTATATAATTGGGAAACGTTTTACTTGAATTGATAATTACATTAGGAAACTTATCAATATTTGTTACCACTATAGGCGATATTAAATCTAAACCTTGTTCTTTAATTAAATCAATATCAAATTCTATTAATTCATCTCCAATATTAACTTCTTGTCCCTTATCTACTTTCAATGTAAATCCATCTCCTTTTAATTTAACTGTATCTATCCCAATATGAATAAGTAATTCAATACCTTCGTTAGAAGTTAGTCCAATTGCATGTTTTGTAGGTATTATAGTTGTAACCCTTCCTTTAAAAGGTGATTTCACAATACCAGATGAAGGTATAATAGCTAATCCTTTACCAACTAATCCATCTGCAAAAGTTGAATCTGGAACTTCTGAAAGTGATACTACTTTTCCTTCCATAGGTGATGATATCTCTATAGAATCAATATCATTGTTACCCTCTTTCAAAATTAAGGAATTTTCCTTTTCTTCATTTTCAAATTTAAACATCATTGTTACTAAGAATGATATTACAAAACTTAATGTTATACCAATTAAAGCAAACATAAAATTATTAGTACCCTCTTGAATATATGAAGGTAATGCTGTAATTCCAGGAAGTGAAAATGAAAATGCTTTAACAACAAATGTTCCAAATATACCACCACCAACAGCTCCTCCTATTAATGCTGCATAGAAAGGTTTCTTTAATTTTAAAGTTACTCCATAAATAGCTGGCTCAGTTATTCCAAATACTGCTGAAATTCCTGTTGAAGCAGCTAATGATTTCATTTTTTTATCTTTGCTTTTTATTGCTACAGCAAATGTTGCTCCAGCTTGTGCTAAATTACTTACTAAATTCATTGGAAGTAATACGATATCATAGCCTAAACTACTTAAGCTTGCAAATGCAGCTGGGAAGAAAGCATAATGCATACCTGTAATTACGATTAAAGGCATCAATCCTCCAAGTAACATTCCTGCAAATGGTCCTGCTACATTAAATAAACCCGAGAAAAATCTTTCTACATATACACCAACATAACTTCCTAATGGTGCAATAAATATTAAAACTAATGTAGAAGTAATTAATAAAACAAGTAAAGGTGTAACTATTATTTTAAAAAGGCTAGGTACAAATTTATCTATTACCTTATAAACATAACTTAGCAACCATACCCCTAAAATAATTGGAATAACTGTAGCGCTATAATTAATCATTGGAATACTTAATCCTAAGAAGCTTAAGGAAGCTACTTCTCCAGATGCTGCATAATTAATAATAGTTGGATACATAATTACTCCTGCAATAGTTACTGCTAAAAATTCATTTGTCTTGAATTTTTTAGCTGCTGAAAAAGCAACTAAAAATGGTAAAAAGTAAAATGGCGCATCTGCAATCATACTTAAAACTGCATATTCTGAATTAGATTCTGAAATTAATTTTAAAGCTGTTAATAATGCCATAACTCCTTTTAATAAACCCGCACCTACTATTGCTGGTAAAATAGGCGTAAATATTCCTGAAATAGTATCAAAAATTAAATCAATTATATTTTTTCTTTTCTTCTCTCCTATGGGATTTATTTCATGCTCTTGTCCTAATTCTTTACTAACTGCTTCAAATACTTCTGAAACTTTGTTACCAATTATAACTTGGAACTGACCATTTTGAAATTGTGCTCCCATAACACCTTCTATTGCCTTAATGTTCTCGATGTTAACCTTTTCTGCATCTACTAAATTAAAACGTAATCTTGTAATACAGTGCCAGCTTTGAGAAATGTTTTCTTTTCCTCCCATTTCAGAAATAACTCTTTTTGCTAAATCCTTTTTATTCATTATTTTATCCTCCCTTATTTATTATCTTTCCTCATACCGTCTCCCTTGTCTTAATATTAGCATAAAAAAAACAGAAAAGTATCTTCAACATATGAAGAGCTTTTCTGTATTTGAAATCATTTTCATTTTTTGAAAATATCTTTAAATTTTTATTCCTCACTATACTTTTTATAGTATCTATTAATCAATATTTCTGTGAATAACTGTAATTTATATCTTCCTTCAGTTGCATTCTTATAAGAACCAAGGTAAATAACGTAATCACACTGTGCTGCCATCTTTAAAGCTGGATTTTGTGTTACAAGTACAATTTTACTTTCTCTTTCTTTAAGAGAATAAAATATCTGTGATTTCTGCCTTAGATAGTTTCCATCAACTGAAAAAATAATAGCTAAGCTATTTTCATCTGTCTGATTTGCTAATTTTTCCTGACTGGCTTCCCAGGCTGCAAAATTAACATACTTACCTAAGTTAAAAAGATGATACTGCAAATGTTGCATAAAATAACCTGATAAGTGAAAACCAAAGAAATATACATCTTTATAATCATGTATCATACTAACCAAATTATCAACTTCTTTTAAATCAAGATTCTCTACAAATTCTTTTAATGAAACACTAATTGAATCTACAAGATCAATCAAAACCTCTTTATCTTTTTTAGAATCAAAATATATATTTTTTACATTATCTGAAAGTATCTCTGTTCCAAGATTTTTTCTTTCTACACATTTCATTTTAAATTCATTAAAGTTACTATATCCTAGTTTTTTAACAAACCTACTTATAGTTGAAGGAGATGTATAGCACATATCTGCCAATTGTAAAATAGTTATATCTTCCATTCCTTTTTGTATATTTTCTAATATCCCTCTTGCTATGGTAGTATAAGTAACATCTTCACTTTCATCATTCACTATAATTTGAAGCTGTTTTATTATATCCTGAATCATTATATCCACCCTCATCCTTTGTACACTCATTTATATTTATATAAATGAGTGTATTCATTTCCTCTTATCCTTTATTATATCTTATCTAAAATATAAACTTAAGTATATATTTTACTCAAAGTATAAATCTAATTATTTACTCTATAATTTTTCTATACATTTCTTATTTAGTTTAAGCTTCCATCTTCTTTTTAATAAGTCTATCTATCATCATCTTTGTTAGCACCACCATAAATAGGCTAAATAATAATACAAAGGTGATGGCTCCCTCTCCAAATAAAAATAAACTTATAGCATTAACTATAAATAATAAAGTTCCAGTTGCTCCAAAAAGCTTTGCTGCTAGTTTATTGCAATATTCAAAAGATATTTTATCTTTATTTGTATAATTACTTTTATAACTTATCTTATTTTCATTATATTTAGTTGAATTACCTTCATATAATCCGCCCAAAATAAATAATACCACTGGAATTGCTTCTGCAATCAATAAATATATCCAAAAATTCATATTAACTCTATCCCTTCACTTTATTAATTAAGGAATGAAAAAATTAAATAATTAAAAAGTTATGCATAAAAATCTTTACAGATTTTATATATATCATCTATATAATTTATCAAGTTTTGCATAGCAAAACTTCCTTAATTTCTTCATTCTTTTATTCTTTCACTTCTTATTGCAACTTATATATTATTAAAATAATTTTATACTACTTAATTCCATATTAGCAACCTACTTTGCAAGAAAATTTGTATAATTTCTATGCTATAATATATTAAAAGGATTGGAGTTGATACTGTGAAAAATATGGAATTACCTCGTATAGGTTCTAGAAATATTAAAACAGGAATTGCTGTTTTAATTTGTCTACTATTCTGGCGCAATTCACTTTTTGCAGCAATCGCAGCTGTAATCTGTATGCAAGATACAGTAGAAAATTCTCTAAGAATAGGTAAAAATAGATTAATAGGAACATTATTAGGGGGGGTTCTTGGCCTAATACTATTATCTACAGTTAACTTTTTTTCATTAATGGCATTTTTACCTATAGTGACTTCATTGGGAGTTATTATTATAATATACTGTTGTAATGTTATAAAAAAACCTGCTGCATGCTCAATTGCATCAATTATCTTAATAGGTATACTTGTATCGAATGGCTATGATGATCCACTTATGTATTCTATTAGAAGAACTGTAGAAACTGCCTTTGGAGTAGTTGTAGCAATTCTTATTAATATGTATGTAAATCCTCCAGAAGATAAAGATAATACTAAAACTACATAAAGATAATACTAAAACTAACAAAAGATAAGGAGTTATAATATGAAAATTACTTTCCCAAAGATTGGGTTAAGAACTATAAAAACTGCCATTGCAGTATTTTCATGCCTACTATTTTTCCCAAATGAACCTTTCTTCGCTTGCTTAACTACAGTTTTTTGCGTTCAAGATACAGTTACTAACTCAGTTACAATAGCGATAAATAGAGGACTTGGTACAATACTAGGAGCTGTGATTGGCCTATTATTTTTAATAGTCTGTAGATTTTTCACATATAACATTAATGTATTTATAATTAGTAAATTCTTAGTTTATATAACTATATCCATTGGTATAATTGTAGTTATTTATATATGTAATTTAATTAAAAAGCCTGGTGCTATAAATATTTCCTGTATAGCCTTCCTTGCTGTAACTACAGTTCATGCCTTTGGCAATCCTATTTACTATGCTACTAATAGAATCATAGAAACTCTATTTGGTATTCTAGTAGGATTATTAGTTAATAAATTTATTTTACCACCTAAAGAAAAAATACACACTGAAAAGTAACGCTTATAATATAAAACTTCCAATAATATAAGTTAATAGACTTTGGCTTTCGAGGTCGAACTAACTTATATTATGGAAGTTTTATTTTTTATATCATTCTAGTTTCTTGTTTTAAGAATTCTACTTCTTCTTCATTTAAATAAGGACTTAACTTTTCAAATACTGTCTTATGATAATCATTTAGCCACTTCTTTTCTTCAGGAGAAAGTAATTCTATATTTACACCATTTAAATCTATAGGACAATATGATATTGTTCTAAATTTATAAAATTCACCAAACTCTTCTGACTTAATGTCTTCAACTACTAATAGTGTATTTTCTGTTCTTATTCCATGCTTACCTTCTTTATATACTCCTGGTTCATTAGTTAATATCATTCCTGGTTCTAATACAGTTGAATTACCTTCAACCCTAATTCCTTGTGGTCCTTCATGAACATTTAAGAAAAATCCAACTCCATGACCTGTTCCACATTTATAGTCTATTCCGCAGTCCCATAAAGGTCTTCTTGCAAGTATATCTAAGTTAACACCTGTAACGCCTCTTAAGAATTTAGCTGAAGATAATGCTATATGACCTTTTAATACTAATGTATAATCTGTTTTTTCCTCTTCTGTAATTGGTCCTAATATAAAGGTTCTTGTAATATCAGTAGTTCCATCTAAGTATTGTGCACCTGAGTCTACTAAGAACATTCCCTCAGCCTTTAATTCATATTCACTTTCTTTTGTAGCGCTATAATGCATCATTGCTGCATGTTCTTTATATCCAGCTATAGTTCCAAAACTATCACCTTTATAGTTTTCCCCCATAGCTCTAATAGCAGTTAACTTTTCACTAGCAGATGTTTCTGTTATTTTCTCTTTTCCGATGTTTTCTTTTAGCCATTTTATAAACTTAACCATAGCCACACCATCTCTTACTTGAGAAACTTCCCAGTTAGCTATTTCAGTATCATTTTTTATAGCTTTTAACTTTGTAGTAATGTTCATTTCTTTTATAACTTCAACTTCTTTATTTAAAGCTGTAAATAACTTCGCATTAAGCTTACTTGAATCTAGTATAGTCTTACCCTTTATAAGCTTAACAGCCTTTTCAACATCATTATATTCAGCTATATCAAATCCTTCTTTATTTAAAGCAGCTTTAGTTTCTGCATCTACTTTTTCTCCATTTATATAAAGCACTGCACTGTCTAATTTTATTATTACATATGAAAGAGCAACTGGATTAAAGTCAATATCATTTCCTCTTATATTACATAACCAAGCTATGTCGTCTAAAGATGAAAGTATATAATTTTCAGCTGATATTTCCTTCATATGATTTCTTACTTCTTCTAATTTTTCCTTTGCAGACTTACCTGCATACTTAACATCATGTATAAAAATTTTATTCTTAGGAAACTCACTTCTTGTATCCCAAATGCTATTTAATAAATCTTTCTCCATATTTATACTAAAGTTATTTCTATTAGCTATCTTTAAATATCCTTCATATTGATCTACAGAAAAAACACTTCCGTCAAATCCTAATACTTCTCCGGCTTTAACATTCTTCTCAAGCCACTCTTCAATAGTGGGATACCCTGGAATTCTCATCTTCATAAGGGAGATTCCACTACCCTTTAACTCATTATCTGCTTGAATGAAATATCTTCCATCAGTCCATAAATATGCTTCTTTTAAACTAACTAAAAGAGTACCTGCTGAACCTGTAAACCCAGATACAAACTCTCTTCCTTTAAAATACTTAGCTACATACTCACTTTGATGGGCATCGCTACTTGGAATAATATAATAATCTATTTTTTCTGACTTCATTACTTCTCTAAGTTTTTCTAAGTTACTCATGTTATGCCTCCTTATTTTATCTATCTAAGTATTATTATACCAATACAGATAAATATAATCCATAAAAGAAATTTTAATGATTTATTACTATAATTCCATTCCTACTATCTTCTAACCTCATAGTTAAAACTTAAATACAAAAACTCAGCAGAAGCTGAGTTTTATCCTTAATTGTTAATTGTCAATCAGTTTTCCGTGTACTATTAACCTCTCTTCATCAGTAACATTAGTACATGTTGTTAATGTTATTATCCTACCTTTATCTATATCTTTAACATCAAATTCAAAAAATGATTTACTTAAAGCTTCATTTATATAGTTGCTATATTCTTCGTCATTATTAAATTTAGTTTTATAGGATTCAATAGTAGCATCTTCTGAGTAAACTGAAAATATTTCATACTCTAAAGTCTTATCTTCTAGATAAATATATATTTTATTATTCTTATCAAAGTATTCATGGTTTTTTAGCCTTCTTAAGGTTCCAAACATACTTCCATCCTTCATATTATGACCATATACTACTATATTTTTATCTTCCTCTATATTATTACTTGTATCAAGAAATATGCTTCCCCCTTTATTGCCTTCACCTTTAAAGTTTTTATATAGATATTCATCATTATCTACACCTTGTACCACAGGATAATCTATTTCTGTCTCAGGTACTCTAATCCAGAAATTAAAATCATCATTTTGAGACTTAAGATTTTCAAATTCTTCTTTTGTAATATAATTCTCAGTCTTAATTGTCGGTACTACATCTTTAATTTCTTCATACACACTACTATTTTTATTATATTCAGTAAATATTTTATACAATTGATACGCTGAAATCAGAAATATAGCCATACAAATGCATATAAGAACTTTTCTAACTATGTTTGCAAATGACCCTTCCCTCATAAATTTTCTCCTACCCCTTAATCACTAATTTATCGTACTTATAATATTATATATGTTTAGTAATATTAAAAACAACACTACCATGCTAAATACTTTCTCTAAGAAAAATATAATATTCCTTATCCATATAAATTTTAATATACATTACTTATAAGTAAGTAATGTATAACGTCAATCAATAAATGAAAGTAAAAATAGGTCACTATTCATAAAATCACTCCTTTAACTATATAAAGAGCTTTATTTATGAAATAGTAACCTACTATTTATACTTTATTTTCAACTTAGAAAACTCTATTTAAAGTTTTCCAATCTATTATTAGCTTTCTACTTTCTTCCCAAATATCTGAACTCCTATAAATACAGCAAGTAAGGCCATTGGTAATACTATGTACCATTTCAATCCAAATCCTGCAGGTATATATCCAAATAAAATAGTAATTCCAGCTACAAATAATGCATACCACATTTGTGTATTAACGTGAGCTATATGATTACATCCAGCTCCCATAGAAGAAAGAATAGTTGTATCTGAAATTGGAGAGCAATGATCTCCAAAAATTGCTCCAGTTAAAACTGCACTTGTACTAACTATTACAAATCCCATATCTGAATTCATAGAATAAGCTAGTGGTATAGCTAAAGGCATTAATATTCCCATCGTTCCATAAGCTGTTCCTGTTGCAAAGGAAATTATAGATCCTAAAATAAATATTATTGTTGGAAGAAGGAAGCTTGGTAATGATCCTGATAGCATATTAACTAAATATTTTGCTGTTCCTAAATCCTTAATTACTGAGCTTAATGACCAAGCAAGTATTAATATTACTCCAGTTATTAATAAAGGTTTCATTCCATCTACCCAAGTATCTATAGCTTCTGAAAGAGTAAATATTTTCTTATAAACTCCCATTGCAATTGCTACTATACTTGCAATTAATGCTGATTGGAATAATGCAACAGATGCATCAGATGCACTGAAAGCCTCTTGTATAGCCTTAAATGACATTGGTGAGTTAGTCATTATTTGCTTTAGAGCTACATCTTCTCCACCCATAATTGAAGTATATCCACTATAATAGAAACAAATTAATGCTGTTACAACTAAAACACCTATAGGAATAATTGCATTCCAAATACTTAGCTTTATACCTTCTTTAGGTTCAAGTTCTGAATGATCCATCTTTGAAGACTCTTCTGCAGACTCTTCTTTATTTAAATCTGCTCTTCTAGCTGCAATTTCAGCCTTATACATAGGTCCAAAATCCTTAAGTAATAGTGAAGTTATAAATACAAAGGCTAAAATTAAAATATTATAAAATCTATATGGTATAGTTTCTAAAAATACTCCAAAAGCATCTACTTCAATTCCAAGTCCATTAGTAAAAGCATCATTTATTAATCCTACTTCTAATCCTATCCAAGTTGATACTATTGCTAAACCTGCGATAGGAGCTGCTGTTGCATCTATTATAAAAGCTAATCTTTCTCTTGAAATCTTCATCTTATCTGCAACAGGCTTCATTATAGGTCCAACTATTAATGAATTTGCATAATCATCAAAGAAAACCGCAAGACCAAGTAATAATGTAACTAATTGAGTACTTTTAGCAGTCTTTGCTTTTCTAGCTAGTGCTTCAGCAACTGCTTTTGCACCACCCATTTTTGCTACTAGGTGAATAACTCCACCAATAACTAGCACTTGAAGTATTATCCCAGCATTCCAAGGATCTGCTAGTGAGTTTAAAGCTCTAGATACAAAATCTAAAAATGATTGAATTAAAGCACCCGCAAAAGAGCGGTCAACTAAACTAACTAAAAACGTACCTGTTAAGGTTCCTACAAATAGTGAAATAATAACGTTCTTCGTTAAAAAAGCTAATACTATAGCCACTATTGGTGGTATTAATGTTAAAAATCCATAATGCTCTGCATTTGATGTTGCAATATCTACTTCAGATGCAAATACAACTGATGTTGATAATAAAACCATCATCATTGTCATAATAATAATTCTAAAATTTCTTTTGTTTTTCATGTTGTTTCCCCCTGTTATAAGTGTAAATAACTTAAAGGTAGAATTTAAAAAGGTGAAATACCAAGTATAGCTCATACTAATTATATTTTTAGTCAAAGCTACACTAGATATTCCACCTTTTAATATTTAAACAAATTTAAATTCTTTTTAAAAAGTAAAATTCTCTAATGATAGCTCTCCACAACGCAAAGTTTGTGACAGTGTTATATATATTATATATAACCCCAGCGATATGATATTAAAGCATTAATCATACGCTTCGGCAATATTTCCTTTCCTATTAACTCATCGTGCTTACCTCATTAATAGTACTCTTAAATACTGCACCTCTACCTCGTTATTATTTACATTTAATTTTCATATGTATTATACATTCTTAATACTAGTTTTACAACCATATCCAAGTTAAATTATAGTAGTTATTCTTATAATTATACTCATTTACTCTTAATTACTGTATGATATGACTATTTTACTATAGTAGTTGACTATAAAGGTGCTGTCGCACAATGAAAAAACTCCCGAAGGAATTTTGAAAAGAAGTTAATTTTAGTAATCCCGTAAGAATTACATCAATAATTCTTCATTTTTAATTTTTAATCCTTAATTTAAGCTGCTTGTGCGACAACCCCTTTATATTACACATAATCACAAAATAGTGTTATAATCTACATATTAATCTATCTCATCTTTGACCCTTTGTATATTACAATAGGTTTTTCGTACAGATGGATGATCCTCTCCTAAATATTTTACTCTAATCTTTAAAACTTTATCTAAATACTCCAAAGACTTTTCACTTTTATCTAATTTATAATAAAGTAACCCCAAAAGATTATAGCAATCTGCTGTTCTTAAGTTATCCTCATCAAATACCTTTTTACATACTTCTAAAGCTTGTAGTATATTTTCCTCTGCATCTTCAAAACGCCCTAGTTCAATAAATACTGATGCAATTTCTTTTAAAGATAATGCTACATCTGGATGTATATCTCCATATAATTCCTTCCTTATATCTAAAGCCTTCTCTTGATGCTTTAATGCTTCAAAGTAATTTTTTTCCTTTTCATAAAGGCACCCTAGATTACCTTCAACAACAGCTACAGTTCCTTTCTTATTATCAATTGAATTTAATATTTCCAATGCTTTTAAGTAATATTCTTTCTGCATTTTAACATTATCTAATTTACTATAACCAAAGGCAATATTATTTAAAATAACGACCACATCATTATTTTTTTCTCCTAACTCTTCAATATAAATATCTAAAGCTCTTTTTGTATATTCAATTCCTTTTTCAACCCTATCTGTATTCATATAAATATAACCAATATCATTAAGATTCTCCCCCTTACGTAAGGGAACATCCTTAAAGTTATTATCTATATAATTATCTAAATCCTTAAATATCTTTAATGCATCATTATACTGATTAAGCTCACAGTAAATAGTTCCTATATTATTATAAATATTGAATACTACATCTCTATAATCTTCATTACATTTATCATTAAATAACTCTATTGTTTTATAACAAAATTCTAGTGCTTTATTATAATTTCCGCTATTACTATATAAAAATGAAACATTATAATATAAATATCTATATACTTCTAAATCAATATCAATGTGTTTTAATAAGTGCTCACCATACTTAATCTTTAATGATTTTTCATTGTTAGTAGTATTTGAATCTATTTGTAAATAATCTACCAAATTATCTATAAAACTCTCAACTTCTTCATAGTTATAATCAACCTTTGTTCTTATTACATCTGCAATTACTGGATGAAGAGAAATCACATCACAATCATTTATCCTTACCCATCCTAAATCAATTAAATAATTAATATCTTCAAAGCTATCCAAATTACTCATTTCTTTGAACTTCTCTATATCTATTCCTATATGCGGTATAAAGCTAAGATCTATAAGTATTCTTTTTTGAATATAACTTGTTTTTGATAAATTAAATAAGGCATAGATATGTTCACTTATGTCCTTATTATTTAACTTAGAATCTTTTCTATGTTTTATTTTTTCCTTTGCTAAATTGGTAAGTCCTAAATTACTAAGCTTATTCAACATATCTACTGGCTTAATTCTACTCATCATCATTTGCTTAGCTATTAGCTCTACAGTCATTGTATGCCTACCTACAAGATTAATAATTTTTAATATAGCCACCTTATCTTTATCATTCACTTCTTTTTTATAATAATTATAGAAAATATTATTTATTTTATTTACATCACTAATTTCCAATATATTTATTTGCTTATATCCAAGACTACAAAAATCATTTCTTGTTGTAAAAATAAATTTAAAGTTACATCTAAGTAATTTATCAAGATATTCATCATCTTCTACATCGAAGTTATCAACTATAAACAAAATATTCTTATTAGATATGTCATGAAGTTTCTTCATTTTTCTTATAAAATAGTCATCATCTGATTCATTAATTCCTTTATTAAAATTACTTATTGGTACTTCACTATCGCTTATAATCATAGACTTAATTGAATCTGTATATCTTGCAAAGACAATGCTTGTAAAGATTTCATAATTATCTCTAGCGAAGTTTTTAACTATTTCACTCTTTCCTATACCACCAATTCCTCTTAAAAACAAAACATCTTCTTCGTTTAATATAATGTTCTTTATTTCACTAAGTTCATTATCTCTTCCAACAAAATAAGATAATTCTTTAGGTAAATTTGTCTTTAAAAAACATCTACTAGATTCTGTAACACTTACTAACTTCTCTAATAACTTTTGTAATTCTTTAGTTGTGTGAAACCGCTTTATTGTAGACGAGGATAATGTTTTATGAAAAAGTTCTGTTAACAAAGTAAATGTCTCTGGATTTACATCCTTGAACAATCTATCTTCTTTGTTATAACTCCAAGTTGCATATATCCTTCTATCCATAAACTCAACATATCTTCCCATAATTCTATTAAATATAACGGCACCAATTGCATAAATATCAGTTTCTTCTGATATTCTTCTAAAATCATATTGAAGTTGCTCCGGTGCTGCCCACTTTTCTGAATAAGATAAATTTTCTATATCCCCTGATTGTATATTTGACTTTTCTTGTACACTATCAAAATCAAATAACATTATTAGTTCTTTACTTTCTGGAATAGTTAAGATATTTGCTGGTTTTATGTCTAAATGTAAAAGTCCCATATCATGGTACTTACCAACTGCCTTTGTTAATGCTAATGCAGATTTTAAAATATCATTCACCGAATTAAATTCAGCTTTTTCATAAGTAACACCATTATTATAATTTATAACCATATATTTAGTGGAATTACCTTCAAATAGTCCTTGTACATTAGTAGTTATATTTACAAAACTATCACTTAATTGAATACTTGCATGTTTTTTATATGCTTCTTCGAACCTGCTTAGTCCTTCTATAAAATTATTATCTTTATTATCTATAATTAAACTTCCATTAATATCTCTACCAACATTAGATTTAACAGGATAATATTCCTTCAATCTAACCATATGCTTACTACTTTGAACATCATAATAGTATGCATCATAAACTATACAACTTGCCCCATATCCTACCACTTTAATTATATAAAATTCATATTCATACTTATTTCCTATGTTATCATAATTAAAAATATTAATTTTCTGACCTTCATTTAATTCTACTCTCAAAATCTTCCCCCTAAATTCCTATAAACTTTTAGTAATGCTATTTATATATTAAACAAATTATGACAATTTTCCTTCTATATGATAAAATTATCATAAATTTATTTAATTTATGAGGATATAATTATGGATAATATATTTACTATTTTTAAAACTAATGGTGATTTTACCGAGCTAATGAATGATTCACTCTTAGAATTAGCCCGTGATGAAGATTCCTATGATTTAATCGATACTATAAACTATTTGGATATCGCAAAAAATTTCAGGCAATTCTCAGATGGATTAACGAATTTTATAAAAAATCATGGTTATAATGATGAACTGGATGATATACCTTCTAAAACTAATTTCCTATATAAAAAGTTTTGTGATGAAGAAATAAAAATTAGTAAAGCAACAATAAAAAGCTGGTTTTTAGACTCTAGACCTGCATCCAACTCCTTAAGTAGGGAAAATATGTTTAAAGTTTGCTTTGCATTAGGCTTATCAAAAAATGAATCTGCCAAATTTTTTAGTGATGTTTACTTTGAAAAATATTTTAACTATAGAGATATAAATGAATTAATCTACTTTTACTCATTAAAAAAAGGATTGAATTATAAACAAGCCATATCTCTTATATCCGAAGCAAAAAAAATAATAGAAAGCGATATTTCATCTAAAAATAATAATACTATTTATACTAAAGAAATTGGTGAGCAAGTTAACAATATAAGCAAGGACTTAGAATTATTAGAATATATAGAAACTAATAAATATAACTTTAAAAAAAGCTCTACTTCTGCAATAAATATATTAAACAACCTAATTAATCAAGCAAAAAAGTTAGCCGTTGAAGAAAGTAATATGTTTAATATAGATACAAAAAATATGGATAAATCCTCAATGGATTTTCTAATATATATAATTCACGATTTTAGGAGTGAAAAAATATCTAAGTCTAATTCTTCCTCAATTGTATCTGATGATGGAAACTTTCAAAAAATAATATTAAAAAATTATCCTTCAAAAATAATCTTTTCTAATATATTTAATAATAAACATATAACCTTTGATATGCTAAGAAAATCATTAGTTCTACTTAATTTTTATACTTTTTGGGCTACTATTGCTATAAATAAAGATGATTCACCTGATAATAGCATAGTATTTCTCGATGAAACTAATGATATGCTAATTGAAGCGGGAATGAACAGACTCTATCCTGGTAATCCATTTGATTGGCTATTTTTGTATTGCTCTAAAACATCTTATCCCCTTGATACCTTCAGAGGAATAATTGCAGAAATTTTAGATGATGATTTAGGTTAAGGATTTATCATCCTTAACCTCTCTTTAGCTATTCAGTCTTTCTAGGTACCCCAGCATCACTACGCTTCTTTCTCCAAGGTCCATCCTTTCTTCTTGTTCTTACTTTTCCTGCATTTGGACCTGTCTTAACAATTGGTCCTCCAGTTTCCTTTGGACTTGCCATAATAAAAACTCCTTTCAAATTTAATTATATTAATTTTAATTTTTTGACTCCATATATTCTTCAGCTGCTCCTAATGCAGCACCAATTCCTCCTCCAATGCCTGTTCCTATTGCAGTTCCACTAACTGCAGATGCGGTAGCTGTTGCTGCCAACGCCGCTACCCCAATTGGTCCTGTAAAGAAAAATGTTGCAGTAGTTGCTACAGCTGTAAAAGCGCCACCTATAAGTGCTCCTAATTCTGCCCCTTGAAATCCTCTTTCAAAAACTTTTCCAAATCTCATAATATTAACTCCTTTATCATTAAATTTTTATATAATGTTTTCTACATTTTTATAATAACAAGATAAAAATCCTATCTGTAAAAATGATTTTCATCTTATATGTACGTACTATCTACATCGCATCTAAATTAAGCTGAACACTTAATATGTTATCAATCCCCCTAATATCCTCTGCTGATAGAGGTTTTCCTACCCTAAGTATCTGCTCTTTAGATATAACTGATAGCTGCTCAGCCATTGCTATATTACCTGAAAGCGCAATATCATAATCTTCCCTTAGTTCATAATGAACAGGTAGTTTATTTTTTCTCTTTGATGTAAGTGGTATAACTAAAGTGGTTGTTGAGTGCTTATTCCCTGCATTATTTTGAACCACGATTGCTGGCCTTATTCCTCGCTGACATGACCCTTCTCTAGATACCCCGAAATTAACCATAACTAAGTTTCCTCTTTTAATAAAATCTAACATTTTTATTACCTCCAAAATCATTTATTAACTTTATACTTTTATTATAATTCGCCAATTTTACTATCTGTAAAAATGATTTTTAGTTTTATGCTTATATAAAAAAATAAGTACTTATGAATTTATTTCTAAACCCATAAGTACTTACAATTTCAGTTAATATCTTATCTTTTGTTTTTATTACTAACAAGCCTCATTCCATCAGAATAATAATTTCTCCATTCTTATCACTAGGATGAATTTTCTATATTGCATAATTACTTTAATCTAAATATTCACCATTAGTTTCTATAACTTTTTTATACCAATCAAAAGATTTTTTCTTAGTTCTTTTTAATAGAACCACCCTTCTCAGTATATTTACTTTTAATATATTATTGCACTTTCAACAAATTATTTATTATCATTTTCTTCGTCTCTGGATTAATTGACTCACTCTTGTTTATAATATAATTTATCAAATCATTACCTTCATAGAAAAATATATTCTCTGATCCTTTGACACTAATAGGTTTCTTAAATATCAACCCTTTTTTAGGCTGGAAAAATACAACCCCTGAAACCCAAGCATTCGCCCTATTTTCTTTTAAATATTTAGACAATCTATATACATGAGTATTCACTTGCTTATATGGATTATAAATTGTTTTGTAGTAGATTCCACCTCTTCTTCCAGTTTTCTTAATCTTAAGCTGTTGATCATCAATCTTTCCTTTAATAACTCCATTAATATTTTTACTTTCAACAATAGTTATTCCATTATCTCCAACAACAACAATATCAACTTGCGAATTTTTATTATCGTATACAATATTTAAATCATTAAAAATATGATATGAGTCATCTAAATTTTCAAGTAATGCCAAGGTCTTTTCCTCACCAATAAGGCCCTTTTTATATTTCTTCATTTCAACAAACTTTTTCCCGTACACTATATTAAATACTACTGCTACTATTATCCCCACCGGAAAAAATAAAATAATTGTAATTATTAATGTTATTATATATATATTATATATTCTTTGAACATCCTTAATTTTACTCTTTAATTCATTTTCTTTTCTATGTACTATAGCCATTACTTCTCCCCATTACTTACTAAAAAGTTTATTCATTATGTTTAACTAAATTTATTATATAATCTCCTACTAAACTCATTTTATCATCATCAATATTTATCTCAAATGAGTCTATCATACCATCCCCTAAGTCTATTTCTATCTCTTTATCATTGATACTATAATTACCACCTAATAACCCAATATTTAAATTATTATTTTCTTTAAAAGTAACAATAGTGCCATCAACATATACCATTGAATTACTCATTAACTTTAATCCCTGAAATATACCACCATTTGAAACCATATTCTTTATATCCTCTTCGGAATACTTCTCAGCATTATAACCACTACTTTCAATGACCCAAGCCCCAACTAATTTATTATTTAAACTTTTCTCTTCAGTATAAATACTAATAAATCCTATAACACATAAAGTTAATAATATAATTGAAGCGCTTTTAATCAGTTTTTTCATTATTTTCTCCCCTAACCTTTAATATTACATTTTTAAATATCTTTTCTTTAATCCATACCTTATTACTAAGGTAATCATATACCTTCTCCTATCAATAAATGTATAGCATTAAAAACCACCATTCATATTAGACATCATAGTATCAGACAAATTAAAACCAGGTCCTTGAATAAATCCACCTTCATCAAAAGATGTAACACTCTTCTGAGAAAACTCCATAAACTCTCTATCAAACTGTTCTTGCTGATAATTTAATTGTCCATTCATTTCTTCCTGTTGATTCATGAATTCATTGAATAATTCTTCATTTCCACTTTTCGAAAATTCTCCAGAATAGTTATCCCCTCTATAAGTTTCATAAGCTCTATTCTTTTTATAATAATTATTAATATTTGAACTTTCTTTACCAGTACTACTTAGAAAATTACTTTCTCTTTCATACTTCTTATAAAATATAAATGCTACTATAGTTGGAATTATAAATCCTATTGAAAATATAACCATCAATACTATACTCAGTACTCCAGTACCTATTGATATTTTCACCTTTCTATGTATATCTGCTAATTCATTTTCAATTCTATTTTTTTAATTTTAATTTTGTTCATCTTTATTACCTCCTAAATTCTTTATATATTATAGATACATAAGATTTAGATTTGGTTTTATTTTTTATTAAATAAATAACTATTCTTTTAATTTATTATATATATCATTTATTTCTTCACTTGAAAGAGTACTTTCTCCTTGTACCCCCTCAATATACTTACATAACCCATCACCTTTAAGAACAGGAACATCTAAGTTTTCGACTCCATCAATAACTGTTTTAGGATTTGAAAGTACTATTATTCCTTTTACATCAAATTTTCTTTCTCCATATAATTTTTTTAAATTCTCTTGAAGTACTATTTCATGTCTTCTTAATTGAAATTCTGGACTGTCGATCCCAGTCTCTCTTCCATTCTTTTCCTTAACCCAATTTCCTGAATTATCTATTTTAATTTTACACCCATGTTCCCCGCCATAATTTTTAGTCTCAATATGAAAGATTCCATTTGGTCCTATAATAATATTGTCAAACTCTTGGCTTTCTATTTCAGACTTTAGCCTAATATTACTTAAAATCTTATAATCACTTGATAACCATTTTAACTTATATGCTATATTTCTTTCTCCCTCTTCTCCACTCTTCCTAATTTTCTCTTCATCAGTGATAGTATAATAATTTGCCTTTCCAATATTGCACCCTTTTTTCACTAATTTAATATATAAGGTCTCTTTTAACTCTATAGAAATATCTTTTGAATTATAGACCTTAAAAAATACATCTCTAAGTTCTCCCCATACTGAAGGCTTATTAGTAATTGGAGTAAACCTTAGAATATTAATATATTCATCAACTAACTCATTAGTAGGAGCTACAAGTATTTTATTTCCTGTAAATTTTAATCTCAACTTGTTAACGATACTTATAACTGCTAACGTCAAAATAATACTAAATATAATCTTCATAACTAAACTCCTCTCTACTATAACCTTTAAAATATTACTTCTAAACTTATTTTTTTATCCGAGCCAAAATATCCAAGTTTAAAAAATTCCCCACCAATCGTAAACTTATTACCTTCAATATTTAAATTTTTAAATATCATTTGAAAGTTTGTTTTTCCACCTGAAGGTGCATCAATATTAAATCTTGGATTTTCAAAAAAATCTAAATTAGTAATAACTTCGTTGGAATCTTTAAAATAAAAATTTGATACATGACCAGTAATACTTTCACCTGAATTATTATTAACTTGTCCATCAATTATTAGTGTATCATTATCATATTCAACATTAACTAATGAAACATCAACCTTTCCTTCAAATATAGTTTGCTTTGAATTTGTCAAATCAAAATTTATTGACTGAATATCTTCTTTACTTTTCTCAGGCTTTTTGTTATCCTGATTTTTACCTTTCTCATTCTCCATATTCTTTCCATCACTATTAACTATAATTTCATTTGATCCACTTGGTTTCCCTGTTTTATTAGTTACAGCAAAAACTATTCCTCCAACTAAGACTATAACACCACCAATTATCAACAATTCTTTTACTAATCCCTTCTTCATTCCGCTACTCTCCTTACTCTAATATAACTTTTACATTTAATCAGTTTCATTATATAGATACATCTTTTTTTCATTTGGTTTTATATTTTTAAAAGTTTTTTATTTTTTTAGAATTAACTCATATTCATCATACTTTTGTAGAAATTCTAACCCTTCATTCCTTACTTTTTCGCTTCCATTATTATTAGCAACGTCCCCCATTATTTAGACAATAATTCTATTTTTTCTTGGTTATTAACAAAATACTCAATCATATTCTCAGACTCTCCAATAAAATCCTTTTCATCTCTATTTAAATCCTTTAATATTCTTATCTCTTCCCTACCTTTAACTACAGCTTCCATATCACTTAAAAGGTTATCTATATCTATTAATATTAATAAGATGCTAATTTAAAATACTAATTTCCCCAATAACTACTCTGTTAAATCTAAATACCCACATTTTTATTGTATAAAACTCCTTCAAAACGAAATTTTATACAAAAAAGTAGGTATGATTAACGACCAAGAATATATTACTACAGATTATAAGAAAATACTAGAAATAATGGTAATATTACTATTAATATGTAAAATAAATTAATTATAGTATATATTGAATAAATATTCCTTGAGGACCAACTATGTAAATAAGAAATGCTTGTACCTAGATAACAGATACAAGCATTTCTTATTTACATCTAAAGATATACAATTTTTTATTTTTCTTGAGCTAAAAGTTGCTTATCGTAAACTTTAAAGAAAGGATAATAAATAATCATATCAACTATAATCAATCCTATTACAAGCACAACTGCTTTCCAGTCCAATGTGGAGAAAAATGCACCTATTACAGATGGCATATTCCATGATAACATAGAGAATGTTTTCTCTACTATATTCTGTGACATTGCCAGAAAAGCGACTATAGCATTAGTTGTTGCTGCAAAAATGAATGGTATCAAGAAAACTGGATTTAACATTAATGGTACACCAAATATTAGTGGTTCAGAAATACCAAATATTGCAGGTGCAATTCCCATTTTACCAATTGTTTTTAACTGTTTTGATTTAGCTGTTAGTAGCAGTATTGCTAATCCTAAAACTGCTCCACAACCTCCAATAACTACAAAGTATACCCAAAATGGTGTAGTGAATACATTAGGTAGTTGTTCTCCTGCAACTTGCGCTGCTGCATTAATTGATAGATTACCATCTCTAATTGGTCCCATTATACCTGCTAATGCTGCATCATGTATTCCAAAGAACCATAATAAATGAGTTACTAATGTTATAGTTACTGTAAAGAAAATACTATCGGCAGCCTTAAAAGTTGGTGCTAATAAACTAAATAGGAATTCAGGTAAAGTTGTATCCAATTTATTAAAAATAGTAAATATGCTAATATATATTATTATAATTATAAATCCAGGAACAAAAGCTGCAAATACATCACTTAAGCTAGTTGGGACACTTTCCGGCATTTTTATTCTTCCAAAATCCCTTACTTTCATAAATCTATAAATTTCTACTGTTAATATACTAATAAGAATAGCTGGAATTAATCCCTTTCCATCTATATAAGCTATTTCAATTGACTTTGATTCATAACCTAATTCAATTGGGTTTGTTACTAGTAAAAAGAACCCTACTGTAACAAACAAGATTGGCAAGAATGACTCCATCTTATAATGTTTGCATAAAAAGTGTGTAATACCAATTGCAATATATAATGACATCGCTCCTAGTGTAAATGTAAATAACCAGTTTAGGATTTCACTATTATTTGTAGCAAACTCAGCCCATTTTAATAGAATTACATTTGTAGTATTCTCTGTAATTGGTGGAGATTTTATTATAGCCGCTACCCCTCCCATTAATGTAATTGGAAGTAAGCTCATAAAAGCATCTCTCATTGCAGCTAAATGTCTTTGTTTAGCCATCTTATTAGCAAATGGCATAATCTTCTTTTCACAGAATAAACTAAATTGAGATAGCTTACTCATCATTACCCCCTCCTAATTCATCATAAACTGTCTTTAAAATTGACTCTGCATCCATACTCCCATATTTCATAGGATCAATATTTAAAACTGGTATATTTACTGCTGTATTCTTTATATCCTCATATTCAAATCTTATTTGTGGGCCAACTAATATAATGTTTATATTTTCTAAATGATCCATGTATTCTGCTATTCCATATGCTTTTACTTTACATTTACCTTCAGAAACCTTCTCCATCTTTTTTGCAAGCATACCTGTTGACATCCCTGCATTACAAACTAACATAATATTCATTATATATTCCTCCTATCAATAATATCTCCATTACCCTCGCATACTTTTTTAAACCAATAATAAGATTTTTTAGGTTTTCTTACTAACCCATTTTCCCAATCTACCGCAACTAATCCATATCTCTTTTTACATCCATTTTTCCACGAATATAAATCCATCGTAGACCATATATAATAACCTTTTACATCTGCACCCTCATCTTTAGCATTTAAAATTGCAGCAATATGATCATTTAAGAACTCAATCCTATAATCATCATTTACTGGTTCATCCCCTGATACATCCTCGTATGAAGCAACTCCATTCTCAGTAATATAAATTGGTAAGTTATACTTGTTATGAACCATCATTATTCCTTCATAAAGTCCTCTTGGATAAACTTCAGTATCCCATTCTGTATATTTCGATGCTGGATCAAATACTTGCTCAAACCAATCCTTTATTATTAATTTAGAAGTTCCTTTTGCACTACTTCCTGCATTATTAACTATTAAAGTTGTTTCACCTTCAGTATATGGTTTTACCAGTACTCTAGCATAATAATTAAGTCCTATGAAATCAACGGTGTTTTCCTTAATTATTTTCATATCTTCTGATGTAATATATGAAAGATCATATTTACTACTCAATCTAGTTAATAAATCTATAGGTATTTCTCCTTTTGCAGCAGTATCTAATATCCAATTGTTCATAAAATTATCAGCATTTCTCATAGCTATTTTTGTTTCTAGAGTATCATCAACCCCAAACACAGGAGCAAAGCTATGAACTATTCCTATATTTCCACCTAAATTATGCTTTCTATATTCTGAAATTGCTCTAGCATTAGCTAGCATAACATAATATGATCCCTTTATAGTAAGTTCAGTATTTTGTAATGCAGGTGGATAATTTCCTATTTTATATCCTGAAAAAATGAAGTATCTTGGTTCATTAAATGTAACAAAATGCTTTACTTTCTTACCAAACTCCTTAAATACTACATTTACATAATGAATGTATGCATCAATTGTTTCCTTATTAATCCATCCACCTTTTTCTTCTAAGAATTGTGGTAGATCCCAGTGATATATTGTTACAAATGGAGTAATCCCATTATCTATACATTCATCAATAAGTTTATGATAAAACTCTATTCCTTTTGTATTTATCTCTCCATCTATATTCTTTATTATTCTAGGCCATGCTAATGAGAATCTATATGTGTTATGACCGCCATCTTTCATATACTTAATATCTTCTTTAAATCTATGATAATGGTCTGAAGCTATATCTCCATCTTCAAGATTATTCTTATGCAAGTAATAATCCCACATTGATTCTACTCTTCCATCTTCATTCCATGCTCCTTCACATTGATACGATGCTGTAGCTGTCCCCCATAAAAACTTCTCCATATTAGTTCTCCTCCTTACTATACTTCTGATGAATATTTATTATTTCCTTTGCTAAATCTACTACTATGATAGATGATGCCAGATGATCTTCACTGTGCATTAATAATAAAGTTATTTCGATTTTTTTCCCTGCTGCTTCATCCTGAATAATTCCACTATGGCTTCTTTGTGCATTTAATAACTCTTTTTTAGCTTCTGATAATAATTCATTAGCTTTTTTGAAATTACCTTTATCTGCTTCTTTTATTGCTTCCATAGCATAACTTCTTGCATTTCCACTATGCATTATTAACTTAAATTCTATTTCGTTTATTTCGTCCATTAAGGTCACACTCCAAACTTCTTTTAATAAGATATCTTATGGCTATATTATAGCTAAAAAATTTCCCATAAAAAAATATACTTTTTCCACTTCAAGCGGAAAAAGTATATAACGATTTCATTCTATTTATAATCAGCAATAAAGATATTTACAAATTCATCATAACTTTTAGAATTTATAAGTTTTTTCATTACATCTTGATTTTCAACAAGAAAAATTAATTTTTCAAAAAAAGCATCTAAATTTAAATTTTTATCACTATTTAAGCAAAATAAGAATACTACTTGTACCTTATATTTACCCCACATAATTGGTTCTTTTAATATACCTATTCCTATTTTGTTATTATATGCTACCTTTTCTAAAGGATGAGGAATAGCCATTAATCCACCATACGCTGTTGAAGATACATTTTCTCTTTTTAGTACATATTCCACATACTCCTTAGGGCAATGACCTTTTCTATAAAGCTCTTCAACTAAATATTCAATTACCTCCATTCTATCTTCTAATACTATATCTTTATAAAATAACTCTTTATCAAATAGCTTAGAAATTTCATTACGTTCTTCTTTGTTCATTAGTGACTCTAACGTTTTATTTAATTTATTAATATCATCCTTTAATAAGAATGGCGAACATTCAATTGTCTTAACTTGTAAATCTTTTTCTAGGGGAACTGTGGATATTATTAAATCTACTGAGGCCTCCTTCACCTCATCTAACTCCTGTATTGATAAGCATCCTACAACATTAATCTTATCAGAATACATTTTAATTAACCTATTCTTTAATAGGTTACTTGAAGATATTCCTGTAGGACAAATAACATAACATCTAACCTTACAATTTTCTTCATTTAATTTTTCTATAGATGATGCTAAATGTAGTACAATTAATCCTATTTCATCATCATTTAATGTATATCCGAAAGTGTCTTGATATTCTAATGCTATAGATACTCCCATATCATAAATTAATGGATAAACCTTTTTTATTGTATAAATTAAAGGATTTTGAATGAACATTCCTTTTTTACTTCTAATTAATAGATTTTCCATATGAAGACTAAAACTAGATATAAACTCAATATCTTCTTTAAGGTCTAATAAATACTCTTTATATAATTTATCAACTATATGATCTATGAAATTTGTAACTTTTTCATTAGTTCTTTCTATATTACTTCTATTATGTATAAATATTCTCTTTCCAGATATAAGTAATGCAACATACTCCTTTTCTCTTTTAGGAATACTAATATTTATTAATTGCTCTATTCTTTCACATATATCATTACTTATTTGAATATCTTCATCATTTAGCTTGCTCAAATAATTATTATCATCTTTAATATCAAAATTATTCCTTACCTTTTCTAAAACAATAAGTATATGTACAACTAAATTAATTACAGCTAAATCATTCATCTTTATATCATTTTCAATAAAGTAGCTCCTTAGAATATTATTTATTTCCCTAATATCAATATTTTTAAAGTTTTTTTCATAACTGTCTATATCAAAAACGTTGTCCTTTTGCTCTTTTAATATTAATTTGCATAGTAAACTTCTCTTCTCTTTTTCAGTTGCCTCTAAGAATATTTTATTACTAACTCTTTTCATCTCTATATTGTTATTTTCATTCTTAAATAAAATTTTAATTCTATTTAAATCTTTCTCTATTGTATATTCACTTACCATCAATTCATCTGCTAAGTCAAATATATCAATACTATCCATTCTATATAAAAGCTTGTTTATAATATAAGATGTTCTCTCCTCAACTGTAATTGGAATATTATCACTATATTCCTCTACCATCTTTTTAGCAAGTTCATGTTCTTTAATATAATATCCCTTCGCCTTTACCATACTTACAACTTGTACATTGTTACATCTATTAATCTCTGAAATATCATTTCTTATAGTCCTTGTTGATACCTCTAACTTATTAGATAATTCTTTAGGACTAACATAGCCTGCACTATCTATTATTCTAGTCAGAATTTGTTTTTGTCTTTTAGTTATCCCCATCATCTGTTTCTCTCCTCTATAACCTCAGTTTTCCAAACAACTATGTATACATTTACTTTTTAATAATTAATATACTACACTTTATATTCGTTAACAATAATATTATGCTGAATAATAGTCTTATTTTTAAAAATTATCCTTATTATTCCTTAAAGTTATTGAAATTCTTCGAAAGAAATATTGTTATGGTTTAAAGTTATTTATAAGTTCTAAATTTATAAGTCTTATTTTGTCACTAACGATTTTTAATATCATATATGAACTTATATACATAAAAAATACGCAGGCTCAATGCTGCGTATTCCTTAATAAATTTCTATGTTAGCAGTACCAATTTATTTTTGCTGGATTAGGCTCATCTATTATAGCAACTTTGCTTAAAGCCTCTTCAATCTTCTTACACTCTCTTGCTGCAATTTCATCATAAACTTCATCCGTCTCATTAACACCGACAGATGAGTATGCCACAGCAGCAGCTCCGTAAAATGCAAGTCCTAAAGAACTTGTTACAGTATTGATTGTTGTCGTTGTTGCTCCAATTGCCCTAGCTGCAGCTTGTGCAGCTGGATTTCCTTCTGCTTCTCTTGCAGCTATTTGAGCTTCCTTGATAATTTTCTTTGCCTCTGCTAACTTAATTTTTCCTTCTAGCCACTCGTTAGTTGCATTTAATGCATTACTTAAACGAGAATCTTCAGGATAATCCTTTTCGTAAATAGGTAGAATATATTCCTTTGCATAGTCATTACACCATTTTACAATAGTTTTTTTGCTTTGTGTCTCTATTAATCTCATAAGAGAAACAATATATGGTGAATCTGCTTTTCCAAGCATTTTTCGTACTTTAGCCATAATAACTCCTTTTCCCTGAATAGTTTTCAATTTAATAATCTAATCATAAGCAACTTTATATCTTAGATTATTATACCTTCAAAATGATCTATCTCATGTTGAATAATCTGTGCAGTAAATCCAGTGAATACTTGTTTATGTTTCTTAAAGCTTTTATCAAAATATTCTACCTCAATTGTTTCAAATCTTCTTGTTTTCCTAAAGCCAGTTAATGATAAACAACTTTCTTCTGTTTCATAATCGCCATCTTTCTTTAAAATAACTGGATTTACCATAGGAATTATAATATCACCTACACTAAATACTAGTATTCGTTTTTTTACTCCTATCATATTAGCAGCCATACCAACACAATACTCTAAGTTTGCTCTTAATGTATCTACTAAATCATCAATAATTGCTACATCATCTTTAGTTGCAAGCTCTGACTTCTGCCCTAGGAATAATATATCCTTTACAATTGGTCTTATCATAATTAATTCAACCTTTCTAATTTCTTTGTCTAAACAATCTTTATATTATGAATCTATAATTTAGAATTTTTTCTTTTATTCCATAGCCAAAACTTTAACACTTATAACATTAGGTAATAATCTTAAAGTATTAACTAAATGTTTTATATCCTTCGTCATATGAGCCACATCTAAAGTAATAGTTACATTTGCTGCCATGTTAATAGGAATATCCTGACTTATAGTTAAAATATTTCCCTTATTAAAAGCTATACAATCTAAAACCTTTGAAAGTGTTCCAGCTTCATGCGATAGAAGAACTACTAATGTAATCTTCTTACTGTTTATTCCTTCAGCCATAGGAAATATATAATCTTTATATTTATAAAAAGTACTTCTACTAATTCCTGTATTTTTTGTAGCTTCACTAATATCTTTATACTTTCCTGTTAAAAGGCTTTCCTTAACCTCGAGAACCTTCTTAAAAACCTCTGGAATAACCTTGTCACTGACTATGTAATATTTATCTCCTGCCATCCCTTCACCACCTAAAAAAATAAGCTATATAATTATCTATTATATAGCTTATTTTATATAAAATATAGTTTATTCACAGTTTGTTTATATGAATTCTATTTGACTTCCTAATTCTATTTATATATATCTTAACTAAGGAAACCACAACAGATATTACTCCTCCTAATGCAAAGCATAATTGTATATTATTAAAAAACAATCCCAAAATTACTCCAATACCTACTCCGTAAGCCAAGTAAATTGAAAGAATTTTTAACTCATCCTCTGACAAAAATAATTTGTCATTCCATTCCATTAATTCATCACTCCCCTCCCTCATTTATATATTTATTATAAACTATTTATCTCCCAAACTAGTTACAAAATTATTACATATAAGTTTATTTTTATTAATATTTCATTTTCAAAATTTAATCTATCTTAAAAATCTAAGTACAATAAAAATAGACACTATAATAGCTGTCATATCTGCTAATAAGGCTACCCAAACAGTATGTCTAACTTTCTTAATTTGTACAGCTCCAAAATATACTGTAACTGTATAAAATATAGTTTCTGTAGTCCCCATAATTACTGAAGCTATTAATCCTATGTAACTATCTGGACCATAGTTCTTCAAAATATCTGTTAATATTCCCATAGCTCCGCTTCCTGATAAAGGCTTTATAAGTACTAATGGAATTACTTCCTTAGGTAATCCTATGGTTCCTGCAATTGGAGAAATCATATTATTTAATATATCCAATAGCTTGGCTTCTCTAAATATATTAACTGCAATTATCATAGCTAATAGATAAGGAAATATATTAATACAAACCTTAAGGCCTTCCTTAGCACCTTCTATAAACCATTCATATACCTTTCTTCCTTTAATCATTCCATAAGTTATAATAATAATTATTATTATAGGTATTATACTCTTAGTAATATATTCAAACATAAATTATCCTCCTAAAAATATCTTTGAAGTAGCTTACAGAGCAATACTCCTGTAACTGCCGCAAATGTACTAGCTATTACAGCTGGCAAAATAATCATTCCAGGATTATTTGAATTATAAGCTGCTCTAATAGAAATAACTGTAGATGGAACAAGTTGAATACAAGCTGAGTTTAATACTAAAAAAAGAGACATATCATTTGAAGCTACTCCCTTATTTTTATTTAATCTATCCATTTCTTGCATTGCCTTTATTCCAAAGGGTGTAGCTGCATTTCCTAATCCCATCATATTAGCAGTTATGTTCATTACTATGGCACCTAATGCCTTTTCATCCTTAGCTGCCTCTTTAAAAATCAACTTTAATATAGGTCTTAGAAGCTTAGCTAGTTTATTAGTAAACCCACTTTTTTCTGCAACCTTCATTACCCCACACCAGAAGCACATAAGTCCAACTAAACCAATAATTAATGAAACTGTAGAATCGGCAGAATTAATTACTGCCTTCGAAATACCTTCTCCATTACCTGTTAATAGCCCAACTAAAATGCCTAAAAAAATCATTACAAACCAAATATAATTAATCAAAATTCCACCTCTTCGTGATTACTTCTATAAATATATGACTTGAATATAATTTTTATTAGTGATACGATGAATATAACTAACAATAATTATGTTTTAAAACATAAAGGAGAGTAAGAATGAAAGAAGAAAACTTAAAGATAGCACAAAAAGATATTGATGATGCATTAAAGACTGTAGAAGACATGGTTAATTTTATTGATGAAACTGAATTATCTAAGGACGTATTAAAAGAAAAGTTTATTACTCTAACTGAAAAAGTTCAAGAACTAGAAAATATATTAAAAGTTGAAGGAATACTATAATATAGTATCTTTTACATAGAAATTATAGACATATAATAAATATAAAATTAAGCATTCCTGAGATATATCACTAAAAAAGATTAATCATTATAAAAAAGAAATATAATAAAAAAGAGCTGTATCATACTGAACAATATGTTCAACATGATACAGCCCTTTTTTGACCATAACCTTTTTTGATTAGCTACCCATTCCAATCAAATATATTAAATTCTCCATCATAGTTGAATTTGAAAACGTTTGTAAATTATGTGTTAATTATATCATGGTTTTCATTACCTTTCAATAGAAAAATAAAAAGAAATGCAAAAAATATAATTCACATACAATTCTCACATTTCTTTCTTTTTTATCTAATTATTTCCTACAACTATCTCTTTCAACTAATAAATAGTCTAATACGAATTGAGATTCTTCTAATTCTTTCTTATTAAGAAGCTTAATTAACATTCTCATAGCAACTGATCCCATATCATAACTTGGTTGTTTTATAGTTGTTATCTTAGGATAGAATACAGAAGACATAATATTATCATTGAATCCTATAACGCTTACATCTTCTGGAACTTTTTTTCCGTTATCTCTTAATGCATTAATAACACCCATTGCAATTTCATCTGAAGCACAAACTACAGCATCATAATCTTTTTTGTTTGCTTCAAAATGTTGAACAGCTTCATATCCGCTCTTAACTTTTAATCCTTGAGCATATATTAAATCTTCGTCAACAGATACCCCATTTTCTTTTAATGCATTTTCATAACCTATGTATCTATCTCTCCAAGCATTCATATTGTCTCTTTTAGCTCCAGCAAAGGCTATTTTTTTCATTCCCTTATTTAATAAGTATTCAGTAGCCTCTTTTACAGCTCTTATGTTATCTATAGTAACACTTGGTAAGCTTTCTTCCTTATCCTTAGATTCAACTAAAACAGTAGTTAAGTTTAACTCATTTATTATATCTAATGTTTCTTCTTGTAGTGATGAACTCATATAAATAACTCCATCAACCATTTTTTCTTTTAGTACTCTTAAGTATTCTTTTTCTTTTTCAATGTCAAAATCAGAGTTACATAATATTACATTATAGTCGTAAATATTTGCAACGTCTTCAGCCCCTCTAACGATTTCAGGATAAAATCCACTTGAAATATCAGGAACTAATATTCCAACAGTCTTTGTCTTTTGAGTTTTTAAACTTCTTGCTACTATATTAGGTCTATATCCAAGCTTCTTAATTGCTTCTAGAACCTTCTTTTTCGTGTCCTCGTTTACAACATCTATATCGTTTAAAACTCTGGAAACAGTAGCAATTGAGACTCCCGCCTCTCTAGCAACATCTTTTATAGAAGTAGCCATATATCATCACTCCATTTTTTTAATAGTCTTTATCTCATTTTAACAATAATTATACTCTTTGAAAATAGTTTATACAATAATCAATATTTTTCTTTACTATTTATATATACTAAAAAGTTAGAAGTCCCCTATTGAAAACTTCTAACTTTCTAAACTAATTATGTCTAGCCAACTACAACTACTGTCATATTTAGTTTTTCACCATTTATAACAGTTTCAGTATAATCAGCATCTTCATTCACTGCAATTTCTTGAGTTAATGTTTCCCTCTTTATTACATCTGCATATTTATTGATAACATCAACTAGCATATCGTTATTTGCAACGAATAGTTTAATCTTATCAGCAACTTCAAAGCCCTTTTCTTTTCTCATATTTTGGATCTTTGAAATAATTTCTCTTAATTGTCCTTCTTCTTTTAACTCTTCTGTAATAGTAGTATCAAGAACAACTCCAATTTGGCCTTCTCCAGCAAAAGCATATCCTTCTAAGCCTTGCATAGTAACTAATACACTTTCACTATTTAATACTATTTCAGTTCCATCAACATTAATAGTTTCAGTTCCACCATTTTGAAGGTTTTGAGCTAATTCCATTTGGTTTCTTGCTGCTATTTCTTTTCTTATTCCAGGAATTAATTTACCATATTGTCTACCAAGTACAGGTAAATTAGGCTTAATTTCAAAGTTAACATATTGTGATAAATCAGCTCCAAATTCTACTGCCTTTATATTAAGCTCATCCTTTATAATATCTCCATAGTAAGCTGGAATAGCATCTGTAGATAATAACATCTTAGAAAGTGGCTGTCTATTCTTAATGTTAGCACCATTTCTCGCACTTCTTCCAAGCTTAACTATTGTATAAGCTAATTCCATTTCTTTTTCTAATTTCTTGTCTATAGCATCTTCACAAACTTCTGGCCATGAACATAGGTGTAAACTTTCTTCTGCTGAATTATCTAAACCTACTACTAAGTTTTGATAAATTTCTTCTGTTACAAATGGTACAAATGGAGCTGCTACCTTTATTAAAGTAGTTAATACTCTATATAGTGTAACATAAGCACCTATCTTGTCATCAGTTAAGTCTTCAGCCCAGTATCTTGCTCTATTTCTTCTTACATACCAGTTTGATAGCTCATCTGTAAAGTCTTCTATAATTAAAGCAGCTTGAGTTATTTGATATGAAGCTAAGTTTTCATCAACTTCTTTTATTACTGTGTTAAGCTTAGACATTATCCACTTATCCATTACATTTTCAGATTTAAAATCTTTATAATCTAATGGATTAAAGTTATCTAATTCAGCATATAACACGTAGAATGAATATACATTCCATAAAGTACTTAAGAACTTTCTTTGAGCTTCTGAAACATCATCAACAGAGAATCTTGTTGGAAGCCAAGGAGCGCTTGCTGTGTAGAAATGCCATCTTGTAGCATCTGCACCTTGTGAGTCTAGTACTTCAAATGGATCTACTACATTTCCCTTTGATTTTGACATCTTTAAGCCCTTCTTATCTAATACGTGGCCTAAAACTATACAGTTTTCAAATGGATTTCTATCAAATATAGCTGTTGAAATAGCTAATAATGTATAGAACCAGCCTCTTGTTTGGTCTACAGCTTCTGAAATAAATTGAGCTGGGAAGTTTTCTTCAAATAGCTCTTTATTTTCAAATGGATAATGTAATTGAGCAAAAGGCATTGATCCTGAATCAAACCAACAGTCAATAACTTCAGCTGTTCTAGTCATTTCCTTACCACACTTAGAGCATTTAAGTTTAACTCCATCTATATATGGCTTGTGAAGTTCTATATCATCTGGGACATTAATTCCCTTTTCCTTTAATTCAGCTATACTTCCTATACATTCTCTATGACCACAGTCACATTCCCAAATTGGAAGCGGTGTACCCCAATATCTATCTCTTGATATACCCCAGTCAATAACATTTTCTAAGAACTTACCAAATCTACCTGTTCTTATGTTATCTGGATACCAGTTAATTTTATCATTGTTTTCTAAAAGCTTATCTCTAAGCTTAGTCATTTCAACAAACCAGCTTTCTCTTGGATAGTAAAGAAGTGGTGTGTCACATCTCCAGCAGTGTGGATATGAGTGAGTATGCTTTTCAGCTTTAAATAATTTATTATTTTCTTCTAAATACTTAACTATAGATTCATCACATTTCTTAACGAACTTTCCTGCCCATGGAGTTACTTCTTCAACGAAGTTACCACTAGCATCAACTAAGTTAATAAATCCAATTCCATTTTTCTTTGCAACAATGCTATCATCTTCACCATATGCTGGAGCTATATGAACTATACCAGTACCATCTGATAAAGTTACGTAGTCACCATGAATAACTTCAAAAGCCTTACCATGAACTTTTCCAAATGGAAGTAATCTTTCATATTTAGTTCCTAGTAATTCAGTTCCCTTGAATTCTTTTACTACTTCATAATCTTCTCCTAAAACCTTTGGAGCTAATTCTTTTGCAAGAACTAAAATTTCATCTCCAACTTTAGCTTCTATATAATCATAAGCCTTGTTTACACATAGTGCTAAGTTAGATGGTAAAGTCCAAGGAGTTGTTGTCCAAGCAAGTATATATTTGTTTTCTTCTCCCTCAACTTTAAACTTAGCTATAGCAGTTAAGTCCTTAACATCCTTATAACCTTGTGAAACTTCATGAGAAGAAAGTCCAGTTCCACATCTTGGACAGTATGGCATTACCTTATGTCCCTTATATAAAAGTCCCTTTTCCCATAATTGATTTAATGCCCACCAAACAGATTCAATATATGAATTGTGATATGTAACATAAGGTTTTTCCATATCAACCCAATATCCAATTTGGTCAGTCATCTTTTCCCACATGTTAACATAAGTGAATACTGAGTCCTTACATTCCTTAACGAACTTTTCAACTCCATATTCTTCTATTTGCTCTTTTCCTGAGATACCAAGTTTCTTTTCTATTTCTAGCTCAACTGGAAGTCCATGAGTATCCCATCCAGCCTTTCTAATTACCTTGTATCCCTTCATTACCTTATATCTTGGGATAATATCCTTCATAACTCTTGTTAATACGTGTCCTACGTGTGGTCTTCCATTTGCTGTTGGAGGTCCATCATAGAATGTAAAATACTCACCATCTTGGTTCATATCAAAGTTCTTCTTAATTACATTCTTATCCTTCCAAAGGTCTGCTACTTCTTTTTCCATTCCTACAAAACCCTTTGGTAATTCAACCTTTTTGTACATAATTAAACTCCCTTCTGTTAATTAAAACTTATTCAAAAGCTCATTTGCCTTAATAATAATAAATTTAATACTCATTTCTTTTACAATTCTTATAAATAAAAAGTATAAATTATAATATTTCATGCTTTTTAGTAACATCCAAATCACTAAAATATGATAATTCATACTTCAAAGATATTGGTTACTTAATTATTATGTTAATACCCTTATTCTTTGCACTATTCCTTTATTATATTTCTTAAATATAATAAAAAAAACCTCGCCCAATAGGACGAAGATATTCGCTATACCACCTAAGGTTATAATTTCACTTATATTAATGAAATTATTAATTTCGAGCACTAACATACTCTATCTTTTAACGCAAGCTAACGTGAAAACCTAATAAGCATTTTACCTTTCAGCCTCAAACTCCTAGGTGATTTTCCCTAATCTTCTCTATGGTTTTGCACCTTCCAACCACTCTCTTAAAGTATCCAATTAAGTACTTTTCCTAATCATAGTTTTTATTTATAAAAATCATATAAATATTTTACTACAAAGTAAATTAATATAAAAGTGTATATATGAGAATATTGTAATAAATTTAAAGAAAAATAGCAATATCTTTATAAAAATTAATAATTTGATAAAGAAAATTAATTAATAATTTTTATCAATTAGTATTGACTTTCTGTAGAGCTAACCCTATAATATAAGCATAAAGAATAAATATTAAAAATTTATTTTTTATCCCCTTTATTTTCCTTAATCTATTTCTTGTATTAGGAGGAAAGATCAATGGAAAATAACTTAAACGAACAAGTCCTTGATAAGCTTACTAAAGTTTGTACTTGCAAGGCAATACCAAGATCCAAAATTAAAGATGCAATCAAAGCCGGAGCTCATACTGTATCAGAAGTTTCTAAGGCAACGGGAGCTTGTACAGGTGGGTGCAGAGGCTACAGATGTACCCCTACAATCCAAAATTTGATTGATAAGCATCTGGAAAATAACTAATATAGTTCCCCCAAACTATATTAGCATATAGATTATATCTCCCCTAAAACCACCTGCTATGTAAACAGGTGGTTTTTTTATGTATTTAATTCAATATATCTAATCTTATATTAATTTTATTAATCTTCCTTTAATAGACTAACTTATCTCCCTTAACTTTGATTATAATTCCATTACCCCATCCCTCTGCAGTACTTGTATCACATAATGAATAGAAGTTATTATTAAACTTAACAATTAATCCATCATTGCTAATATCCCTATACAGTTCTGTTCCAACTGGAAATCCATTCGAAGAACTATTACTAGCTGGCTTGAAATAGTTAGGTACTTTATTATTAATAGTTCCTAATTTATCACCAATATATTTATTGTAATCATCTTTAGATATTTTATAATCCGTATTAATAACATAAAGTTTATTTTCAAACTTCACATATGTCCAACCCCTAGATGATTCAGAAAGACCAGTTATTTTATAAAATGAAAATAACCCTATAATAATTACCGCCAAAATAATTATAAATTTCTTAACCTTAGAACTCAAAGCCCTCACCCCTTTAATATATTATAACCACTAAAAGGAAGATGATAAAGAACGATTTTTCTTATCCCTTGAAATCAGTTTTAATTACATTTTATTATATTTGATAATATAGGAATATATTTTATATTCGTATCTATAAAATATAGATATATTATTGTTAATTAAATTGGAGGCAATATATGAATTTAGTGAAAAGTATTATTTTTACTGGAAAGTTTCTTAAGGATAAAGATATTCCTAATGATATGAATAGATTGCGAGCATTATCTGCTGGATGTACTTACTCTATTCCATCTAAAAAGCTATTTAAGTTAATCCAAAATGAAACTGATAAAAAAATGGAATGGTTACTTATGAAGAAGGCTTATTTTAGTTTAGATTCATCTTTAAACTTTATAGAAAAATATCAAAATAGAATTTTTTTCAAATCTGCCTTGAAAAAGGCATGGGGAGTAGAAAAAAAAGAACAACTTATTCAACAAATTAATTTTCTGTTTGATGGATCAAATTCACTATATGCAAATGCACAGTTAAATTTATATTCTGAACTACAAATAAAAGAATTACCCATAGATGAAATTAGTATTAGGGAAACAGACTTTTTTAATTATTATTATGAAGATTTAGATGAAGATCAGATGGAACATTTACTAGGTGCATTAAATATTATTGAAGAAAATAAGAATTTGCTAACTTCAAATTGGGTATTAGGTTTTGATTTATCAAGAATAGTACATCTTGTAAGAATGGGGTATGGTACAAAAATATTATCTCAAAATGAAGCTTGGGAAATTATTGATAAAGTTTATCTAAGATTTAAAGAATTTAAATCTTATGCTGATTTTTTTGCAAGTCATGAATTAGGCTTCAATTTGTTTGACTATGATAGAGAACTAGATTGTTTTGAACAGTATAAAGACAGAGTAAGAAATGCAGCTCCAATTTTTTTAAATAAAAGAGCAACACCTTTTAAGTATTTAAATATATCTGATGATATTCGTGAAAATCCAGGTGAAATATTTGGGAATATATTTCATATAGATTCTATTGAAATAGAACCTAATAATACAAAATAACCTTTATAATCAAAAAGATGGAGTTGTCATTATGACATCCCCATCTTTTATAAATTACATAATAGAAGACCTATCCATACTTCTATTTATGATGTTTTATAAAGTAACCTTACTAATAAAACCTTCTAATACCTATTATTGATTTTAAAATATTTTCATTGATATTCCATAACTTTTAAAACTATCTTTTGATAAATTAATATGTTTTAATTCCTTGTCTTCTTTTTTAAGACTTGCTGTGTTGAATTCTATCATAGCTTCTTCAAAGTATTTTTTTATTCTCTTTGGTGTAGGTATAATAATAGCCTTAAATATCATAAAAATCTCCTAAAAATTTTTCTATATTATAATATACTTTATTTTATGGTAATTATTCTTAATATATTTTCTACAGCTATTTCCAAATTATCTTTCCCATCTTTTAATGCTTCATCTAATCCTATTACACCTGGAGTTATTCCTATTATAGAATCTATGCCAAGAGAATATAGTTCTTCTATCCCATTGCCAATTCGCCCTCCAAAAGCTATTACTGGAACATCGTATTTCTTAGCTAAAGTTGCGACTCCAATTGGTGTCTTTCCAAACTTAGTTTGAAAATCTATACTTCCTTCACCAGTAAGAACCAAGTCTGCATCTTTCAATTTATCTTCTAACTTTGAATATTCAATTACAGTATCTATACCTCTCTTTACTTCAGCATTACAAAATCCTATAAGAGCAGCCCCTAATCCACCTGCTGCACCAGCCCCCTGGATATTGTCTATATCTTTCCCTATTATCTTCTTAGATATATCTGCAAAATGCTTTAAATTTTCATCAAGTACTTTCACATCTGTATCACTTGCACCTTTTTGTCTACCAAATACCTCACTTGCCCCTTCTGGTCCTGTAAGAGTATTTTTTACATCACAAGCTATTTCTATTTTTACATTTAACATTCTCTTATCTAAGTTAGAGACATCTATATAATGTATTTTATTTAAGGCTCCTCCTCCATAAGGAATTTCATTATTGTTTTTATCCTTGAAGCTAACTCCTAAAGCTTGAAGCATCCCTACACCACCATCATTAGTAGCACTACCTCCTAAGCCTATAAGAATTTTATTAACTTCCTTATTTAAAGCTTCCTTTATTAGTTCTCCTGTACCAAAGCTTGTTGTTATTAAAGGATTTCTCTTTTCTTTATCTACTAAATACAATCCACTAGCCTCTGCCATTTCTATTATGGCTGTTTTTTTATCTCCTAAAATTCCAAACCTCGCCTTAACCTTATTTCCCAAAGGAGCAACAACATCTTTATAAAAAACTTCACCATTTGTAGCATCAACTAATGCATCTAATGTTCCTTCTCCTCCATCTCCCATAGGTACATGAATTATTTCTACCGAATTTATAACTTTCTTTATTCCTCTTTCCATCGCCATACAAGCTTCTTTTGCCGTCATACTTTCTTTAAAAGAATCAGGTGCTAATACTATTTTCATATTCTCTCCCCACTAACCATAATAATTAATAATTTAAATTTCATCCCTTATATTATAGAATAATTCAACATAATATTCATCATTCAATTACATAAAACATAATTTATCTATTTATAATTTTCTATGCAAACAATCTATCTATTTTATTATTAATATATATATCCCTATACTTAATTCTTAATTGTGATATAATTTTATAGAACTTATTCAGGAAGGAGCTGTATTATGGCAAGTAAGTTTTATTTACATAAAGGAAAAAATAAAAAGGCTGAACAAGGCAGACCTTGGATATATATTGATGAAATAAACGAATATGATGGTGATTATGAAAATGGTGATATAGTTGAAGTTTATAACCATAAAGGGTTCTTTATAGGAAAAGGCTATATCAATGATAGAAGTAAGATAACAATTAGAATAATGACTAGAGATATAGAAGAAGAAATTGATTATGATTTCTTCAAGAAAAGATTTGAAGCTGCTTATGACTATAGAAAAACTGTTATAGACACTTCTTCTTGTAGACTTATCTTTGGTGAAGCTGACTTCTTACCAGGTCTTACAGTTGATAAATTTGAAGATTACTATGTAATTCAAATATCTACTTTAGGAATGGATCAATATAGAGATATAGTAGTAAAAATATTAGTCAATGAATTTGGTGCCAAAGGTGTTTATGAAAGAAGTGATATTAAGACTAGAGAAATAGAAGGTCTTGAGCAAACTAAAGGCTTCTTAACTGAACCTTTTGATACTAATATTGAAATTGTTGAAAATGGAGTTAAATATATAGTGGACTTAGAAAATGGTCAAAAGACTGGATTCTTCTTAGATCAAAAGGAAAATAGAGCAGCTATCCATAGAATCTGTAAGGATAAAGATGTTTTAGACTGCTTTACTCACACAGGATCATTTGCTTTAAATGCAGGTATAGCTGGAGCAAAATCCGTTTTAGGTATTGATGTATCTCAACATGCAATAGATTGTGCTACAAGAAATGCAGAACTTAACAATCTACAAGATACAGTCAAATTCGAATGTCATAATGCCTTTAATGTTCTTGGTGACTGGTCAAGAGAAGGCAGACAGTTTGATGTTGTAATTCTAGATCCGCCAGCTTTCACTAAGTCAAGAAATACAATTAACGCTGCAATTAGAGGATATAAAGAAATAAACCTTAGGGGCTTAAAGATGGTTAAGTCAGGAGGATACTTTGCTACTTGCTCTTGCTCACATTATATGAGTGAAGAACAATTAAAGAAAACAGTTCTTGAAGCAGCTCATGATGCCAGAAGAACCTTAAGACAAGTAGAAGTAAGAACTCAAAGTTCAGACCATCCAATATTATGGGGTTCTGATGAGTCTTATTATCTAAAATTTTTTATATTCCAAGTTGTTTAATTAAAATATAGAACTGTATTAATATCAAAACCTCTGGATTATCCAGAGGTTTTGATTAATTTATATTTTAATTCTTATTTTTTATTTATTATCTATAGAATTCTTGTGTGGCATAATAGGTACTTCCTATCTTATATACACCTACTCCAATACTCGTAAAATTAGTAGATAAAATGTTAGCTCTATGTCCAGATGAATTCATCCAATTATCCATAAATTCTTTTGCTAATGAATCACTACCGCTTCTACCTTGAATATAAGCTATATTTTCTCCCCAAGCATTGTATGAGACTCCATCTGCTTTCATATTGTCTGTTATTAATTTTCCTTGAGGATCTTGATGAGAAAAATATCCTTTATCTCCCATATCCGCAGACTTTATTCTAGCATATTTCTCCATAGTAGTATTGTAACTTAACTCTGAAAGTCCAGCTGCTTTTCTTTCAGAATTTACTCTTTCAAATATTAGCTGCTCAATCTCAGTAGCAAAATTACTGTCACTAGGTACTGATGGCTTATTAGAATTTCCAGGATTTCCACCATTATTTCTCTCTTCTGTTTTAGGTGGTGCAGGAGTCACACTTGGATTCTCTGGTGGATTGCTTGGTTGTGCATTATCATTATTATTTGCTGGATTATTGTTTTCTGCAGTTCCTCCACCATTATTTTCATGAGAAGCATTAGGCTGCTTATCATTATTGTTTGGCGTATTAGGATTATTATCCTTATTTTCTTTTGCTTCTTTATCAGAAGGAGTTTTGTCCTTTTCTTCAACTTTAGCAATATCATCCGGAGTTTGCTTATTTGAGTACATAAAATATGCACCTACACCTAAAGCTACAATAACTCCTAATGATACTATAATCGTTACTACCTTTGACTTGCTCATAAGATTTCCTCCTTTAAGCTTTTTCTTCATCTGGTTTTATAATCTTATCACAATAAAAAGTAAATCTAAATATGAGGTCATTTGTAATTGTAGAAAATTTTCTAACTATTAGAAGTATTTATTTTACATGCACTTTTTTTCAACTTTTCATTTATCATCTTTAATCTTCATGCCATCACCTCTATTTATCTCTTCACCTTTTATATCGAAAATAAATATTAATTCTTACATAATTACGCAAAAAATAAAAGATGGCTAAATTCTCTATTTAGCCATCTTTCCTTCGAAATAAATTCTATAATATAGGAGTTTAATTTATACTGTATATTATTAGAAGTGTGGAGCTTTTAATAATATATTTAAATACTAACTGATATTGATTATCAATCTAATATTATAATATATCTTTTACCTTAGATTGTCAATGAAATTTTCAAATTATTTAACAATTTAAATTATTTTACCTTTTAATGATATTTTTTATTATAATTTTATACTCGCGAAATTCTTATCTACTCTAGGAACTACATCTATTATGTCTTTTTTGCAGCAATATTCTAAGTCCTTATTCAATCCAAGTTCCATTAAAATATTATAATGTTTTGCATTCCTAATAAAATCAATTATATTAGTATTATTTTCATAAATATATTTTGCAGTTTTAGATATATCTGAAAGTTCATATTTATTTTTTTCTGCATTTTCACATAATAAGCTAATCATATAGCCTGCACATATAAAGTCATCCATAGAAAACTCACCATTAGTTCCTGCATTTATAAATACTACATCTTTATTTATATCCTTAATTAAATTAACAACAGCTTTAGAATTAATCATTGCCCCAATTAAAATTTCTTCAGAGTTTAAACTTAAATTTATGGCTCTAGTTCCATTTGTGGTACTTAAAATTATACTCTTACCTTCTACCTTTTCAGTTGTATATTCTAAAGGTGAATTAGAAAAATCAAATCCTTCTATTCTTACTGCTTTTCTTTCTCCACCAAGTAAAGGGCTAATTCCTTCACCTACTAACTCTTCCTTCTTACTAAAAGCTTCTTCTACAGTAAGTATAGGAAATATTTCTTTTGCTTTGTTATTTAATGCTGTTACTATAACTGATGTAGCTCTTAGCATATCGATAACTACTACTACTTTTCCCCTTAGGTCTTCTTCCTTTATATTATCAGCTGATATTATTAAATCTACCTTCATGAAATCTCCCCCAAGCTTAGGCTATTTAAAGTTCTTTCCTTGCCAAATATCATTATCTTCTAATGCTTTATCTATAGCATTTAATACTTCCCATTTTTTTAGACTCCACATAGGACCTATTAACATATCCCTAGGCGCATCTCCTGTAAGTCTATGAACTACCATATCTTCAGGAAGCATAGAAACACCTTTACATATTAAATCTATATATTGCTCTTGAGTAAGTAGCTTTAGTTCTCCACTTTCATATTGTTCTACCATTTTTGTACCTTCCATTAAGTGAAGTAAGTGAAACTTAATACCTTTAGCTCCTGAATGAGCTATATAATCAACAGTCTTTAACATATCCTCTTCAGTCTCACCTGGAAGTCCAAATATTGTATGAGCTACCACCTCTATATTTCTATCTAACAATCTCTTTAACGTATTATCAAATACTTCAAAATCATATCCTCTATTAAAGTTTCTTGCTGTTTCATCATTTACAGTTTGTAGGCCTAGCTCCACTATTAAATATATCTTTTCATTTAATTCACTTAAAAATTCAAGTACATCATCATCAATACAATCTGGTCTAGTGGCTATCGATAAGGCAACTACGTTCTTTTGAGCTAAAGCTTCTTGATATTTTCTTCTAAGTTCTTCAACTGGTGCATATGTATTTGTATATGCCTGAAAATAAGCAATTAGCTTTCCATCCTTCCACTTTTTCTCCATCATATCTTTTCTATCTTCAAACTGTTTAGTTATTGATAATGTTCTGCTTCCTGCAAAATCCCCTGATCCTCTTGCACTACAGAAAGTACATCCACCTTTTGCAACCTTACCATCTCTATTAGGGCAAGTAAATCCTCCATCTAAAGATATCTTATATACTTTTTCGTTAAATTTATTTCTAAGATAATAGTTTAAACTATGATATCTCTTATCGTTCCATTTTTTCATATTTTCCTCCAAAAATAAAAGTACCACTTTATTTAAGTCGTACTTTTATTCTACTACAATATTTGCATATGTTAAGTATTTTATATACTTTTTTTAATTTCTTTTCCTTCTATAAATACAGTGTATTCTCCAAGTATATCTGCCTTAATATTTTTAGAGCCTAGCTTCCCACTTACCAATATCTTAAATTCATCTTTATCAAAATTAACTAAAGATATATTATAAGTATCTTCTGGAAATTCCTTATCAAAGTTTATGTCTACTAATTCTCCATCTTCACTATTATAAACCTTTATCCTTTTTATTGAATTAGAATTAACATATTCTACTATTAGAAATCCTTCTTCTTTTGTAAATACCAAATTATCTATCTTTACATTATCTAATAAATCAAGCGGAACTACCTTCTTAGCTATTGGCTTATCTAATATATCTTCTAAATTAGTTTCAGTTTTTCCCTCTTCTCCCTTAGCTTCAGTTGATTCTCCTTGAGTAGCCTTACTTTCTTCTATAAATGCAATTGATAAAAATGATTTATTACCTCCAGTAGTGGAAATAGCTATTTTTTTACCTTTATATCCTAATGCTACTGGTCCAAAAGCTTCAGCCTCTACTTTTTCCTTATATAACATAAGCTTATTTCTTCTTAAATAAACATCCTTAGGCATATTATTTAATGAAACTATTAAATCACTCTTCCCACCATCTTCACCAATAATTCTTAATGAGTCGTTCTTAACGAAAACCTGCATTTTATTCATAGCTTTAATTTCATCTATCTTATAATCTTCCCCATCTTTTATAACTTTAATTGCAAAGTTGTCTAAATCACATTTAGGTTCTGATGAAGAATTTCTAATAACATTAAAAGTTATGAATGCCGACTTACTAGTTGCTTCAATAAGTGCTTCTGGTTCATAAGATATTATCTTTGAAGTCCCAGTTGTTATTTCATTATTTTTACTTAACAAATTTTCAGTACAAAGAGATTTTGCCCCTTCAATATTATCATTTCTAATCATTCCCAGATATTTTTCTGATAACTCATAAGCAATCTTTGGCTTAAATAAATCTATTTCTACATCTGAAGCCTGATAATATGAACAGCTAGATAAAATATACAAATTTAATATTATTAACGAAAGTACATACATAATTTTATTTTTCAAAGCTATCACTCCCTTAAATAAGTCCTTAAGGTTATTTTCCCTAAGTTTAGATAGCTTATTCATTTTTAAAAACAATAACTATAATACTAATTGAATAAAAATTAGAAATAATAAAGCTTACCCTAGTTAAATATCAAAATAATTATTACGAAAAATAACTTGCTAAAGAATAAAAAATTAATAATCCCTATATATTGTTAATAGATATAAAGTAGGGGGATTTAATATGAAAGATGAATTTTCAAAAATTTTTAAAGTAGCAGTAGTTTTTATAGGTACTATAGTCGGCGCTGGATTGGCATCTGGACAAGAAATAAAAGAATTTTTTACTTCTTACGGAGTAATTAGTTTCTTAGGAATAATAGCTTGTGGCTTTTTCTATATATTTTTAGGTTCCATTGTCTCTAAAATCAGTATTAAACATAAATTAACTTCCTATGGTGATGTTATAAGGGTAGTAAGTCCAAATATCCTAGGAAAAATAACTGGCGTTATTACTACTGTATATTTAATATCAAGCGCTTCTATTATACTGGCTGGAAGTGGAGCTTTAATTAATCAATTTTTTGGAATACCTAAAATAATTGGTTCTTTAATAATGGTTGTAATAGCATTATTCTTTTTACTAAGAGATACAGATGGGTTAATCGAAGTAAATTCCTTTATAGTACCTACCCTAATAGCTACTATATCAATTATTACTATATTGTATTTTATGTTCTGTAAAGATTTAATTACTTTTGAGCATTTAACTAGCTTTAAAGCTGAAAAAACAGGGATAGCTCTTTCTACTTTGCTATATGCTGGCTATAATACCCTATGTAGCCTTGGAGTACTGGTTCCTCTAAGTACTGAAATCAAAAAAACTAAAACTATGTTTTATGGAGTATCTTTAGGTGCTATAGGATTAGTATTGCTAAGCTTATCTATAAACTTTTTACTTATGATTAATCAGCCTTATATACATAAGTATGAAATACCACTTTTATTTGTAGCTCAACCATTTGGTAATATAATTCAAGCATTATTATTAATAGTTATACTACTAGAAATGTTCTCCACTGAAGTTTCAGATGTATATTCTATTAGTAAAACCTTAGATAATACTTTTAATTTAGACTTTAAAAAAGCTATATTTATAGTAATTTTTATAGCCCTTCCTATATCAAGAATAGGATTTTCTAAACTTATAGGAGCACTTTATCCTATTTTTGGTTTCTTGAGTTTACTATTTATAAGTCAAACTATATATTATTATTTTAAACATAGAAGAGAGTTAAATTAATTCATAAAAAATACACCCCTTGAACCATCATTTTTTTGGTCCTTGAGGTGTATTTTCTTATTTTATATAATTAATCCACATCACTTACAAAGTTTTCCCCAACATCTCTTACCTTTTCTAGAGTTATCAACATTTCTTGAATACTTCTAGTGAATTCCTCTATATTTTGATTAACTACTTGAGATGATGCAGCATTTTCTGCAGCTATAGCTGCTAATGAATCTATAGTTGTACTCATTTCTGCTACTGAGCGAACTTCTTTATTTAATTTATTTATAGCTTCATTAGTTTCATCTGAAACTACCTTTATTAGATCATTTGCTTCTGAGCTTACAACTCTAACACTTTCTAAGTTAGAAGCCTCTACTTCTAAAGATGTATATTGACTTTCTATACTAGATACTAAAGCATTTATTTCATTTGCAAAGTAAGATAAATTTTCATTTATATCTTTTACAGCTTGTTGTGATTGCTCTGCAAGCTTTCTTACTTCTTCAGCTACCACAGCAAATCCTCTACCTTGCTCGCCAGCTCTAGCAGCTTCAATTGATGCATTTAAAGCTAAAAGGTTAGTTTGATCTGATATTCCAGATACAAGTGAAACTATATTAGTTATGTTATCTGCTTTTCTTTGTAAGTTTTGGCCCCTCTCTTTAACATTCATAAATGACTCTAATGTTTCCCTAATAGCTTCATTAGACTTGTCCACATTTAAATAGCTTTCTCTTATTTTATCAACAGATTTACCTAATATATTTTTATTCTTATCTTGAAGATTCACTAATTCTTTTAAAGCACCAATATTTTCATTTGTCTGATTAACAAGTTCACCTGTACTTACCTCTTGTCTTTCTGCTAATTCCAATACTTGCTCTGAAAAAGTAGAAATTTCTTCAGTTGCTTTCTTCATATTTTCTGTCGTTTTATACATAGATTGGGTAAATACACTTAACTCATTTAATGTTAAATTAGCTGATGTTAAATCTTCATTAATGCTATTTTTCAATTTAGATATTCCTGCATAGATTCTTTCCATCTTGTCATTAGTTGATATGCTAGTATCTATAGCATCGAAATTATTATTTTCTATATTTTCAATAATATCATTTAATGGTCTCACTATCACGCTACTTATAATTCCAGAAACCACTCCTGAAATCGCCCCTATTAATGCTCCCTTAGCTAATCCCACTATTGGTAATCCTACTAATGTTACTACTATAAATAGCGGAACTCCAATTTTTAACTCGATGCTATTAAATCCAAACTTAGATAATGTTCTACTGATAAAATATTTCTTATTAAAATGAATGTTTTTTTCGAATTCTATATGTACTGTTAGCTCTCCTTTTTTTCTCTCCACTTCTTCTATCTTAACTTTCTCTCCAAAGAATTTAACACTTCCCCATAATAGTCCTAAGAAGTAGTCAAAAAGCTCCCTATCTGATCTATATGTAAGATTAATACTCTTCTCTGATATTTGCTTAATTGCCATTTTAGGTGGCTTAGCTCCCCTAATTTTTTTCATTATTATAGAATGAATAAAATTAAGAGAATTTAAAAATTTATAAAGATCTACTCTCTTAAAAAACACCGGATAATCTTCAGCAAACTTATTTAAGTTATTCTCTCCAATTATTCTCCAAAGTTCATTTATCGGTGTTCCCACACTATCTGCAATAATCCTTATAAATTTAAATATCTTTTCATCCTCTACATCTTCTAATGGACTAAAGACTATATCTTCTGGCCAATTAACAGCCTTTAAAGATTTTCCAATCTCTTCATTTCCGTATAAATCCCTACATGTTCTGATCCATGTAGATACTACTGTTCCTTTCATCTTCTTCCTCCCGTATCTATTTTTAATGTATTATACCCATTATATCTCCTTTATCGACAAAAAAATAGATGAATTGGAAAAATTCCAATTCATCTTTTTTATACCAAATCATCAAAATAATTAAATTTAGGGATTTTATTCTTATCATATCCTTCAAATGCCATTGGAGGTACAAATATTCTCTCTACAGAGTTTACTCCAACTCTATTTACACCTCTTAATTCTGCTATCCTAGTAACTCCTACATAAACATCAGATATCTTATACCAGGTTGCATAATCTACAATACCTGTTTTCGGTAAATTAAATACTCCTTGAAAAACACTAACCGCTTCTGCTGTCTTAGGTCCAAACACTCCATCCTGGGCTACTTTAGGAATCAATGGATAATTTTGAGATATCCTATTTAAATATTCTTGTATCGATCTCACTTCATTGCCTGATGAACCAATAGTCAAATCATATCCTGGAAAAGATTTTGGTATTCCCTTAACTTGCTCTGCTGTTACTAATTCAATGTCATTACCATAAAAATTAGTTAATATATCAAATGCACCTCTTCCTTGATCTCCTAGATACTTACTTCCCCATTGAGTCATCCATCCTGGACAAGTTACATTTTTACCATCACAATATTGTGTAAGAAGTGGCTGTTTTTTCCCTATTCTTCTTATATAAGTAGAAAATATATCATCTACAACGGCACTAATACTTTCAAATATATTTCTTCCATAAGTAAATGCATGGTCATATGCAGTCGAAGTAGTAATATCAAAATTCTTTCCTTTTCCTCTATACCATTCAGTGTATATTCTGTTTAAAGTAAATGAAATTATAGCATATACATTAGCTCTAATAGTGCTATCTGGCCAAGTTGAATAAATCTCGCATGATGCAACATTCTTTATATAATCCTTATAAGGAATATTATAATTTGCAGCTGATGTATTATTAGGCCCTCCATTATGGACTACTATAAATTCTGGAATAACTGGCTTTGGCAAAACTACTCCACTAGTAGGTGGTGGAAGTGGTTTATCCTCTTCTTCTGGAATCTTCGCTGGATAATTACCATTTAAAGTATTAGGCCCAATATTTATTATTTCATTAACATTTCCACTTGTAAAGTTAGATGGTGCATTTGCAGTATTAGGAGGAGTTTCTATTGTTTCCATCCTAGTTAAAATTCCAGAACTCTCTATAAGGTTACATTGCTGAATTGATAATTCTCCCGGAAATACTTGACACCTATTTATTAAAATACTCTGAAAGCCCTCCCTTTCAACTAATATATCATACATACTGTAGGGAACTTGTCCTGTAGGTTGTTGAGAATACGCTAATGGTGGAGCATCTAACTCTATTATTTGGGATTCTCCCATAGTATCCGTTGATAATACAATTGTTTGAGAAATTGATCCTTCAGCAGATGGTCTTATAGTTATTTTAGTTTTATCTACCGGTATATAACTATCGCCTAAAAAGCACTGTACTTTTAAACTTCCTTTATCAGCCATATATTACTCCTTTAATTATTTTTCTATATATACTATATGTTTGCTAGTATGATTTTGTTCAAACATATTAATGCCTTTATATCTCATTAGGCTTTCTAATAAATAGTTCTCCTACCATATATTCTTCATTAAATCTTGTCTGAGTAACTCCCCCAGATAAATTTTCCCTAATAGCATCAAATACACCCTTCATATTTAACATTCCATATCCCCACTGCTCATTAGGATATATATCTCCTGCTCTCATAGTTGCTCCTCTAATAAGATAGGTTCTCATCTCTGTTGAGTATAACCTTGGATAATTCCCATCAACTATCCCCCATTGAAGAATTTGGGCACAACACCCAGCTGTTACAGCTGTTGAAACAGATGATCCACTTATAGTTTTTACTGTTCCCCCCGGAGTTGTTACTTTTGCATTTATTCCTCCTGCAGCGATATCAGGTTTTATTCTGCCATCCCTAGTGAACCCTCGACCTGATTGTCCTACAGTTGAATTATTAACTTGATTATAAAATGATGGGATTATTGCAGATCTTGCGGTGCTTGGTACAGTTAATGTTACATATTGGCTAGGACTTAAGAACTTAGTATCATTATCTAGTAAACTTCTTTGAGGTAGCCAACTCCAATATCTCCCGTCTACTATATAGTCACCATAAAGCCTAAATTGCCATATTCCTTCCTTTAGCCCTCTTGCTTCTATATTAATTACCTCATCTCCAGTAACTAAATCTGGATATAAATAAGCAATTCTCATCTTCGTTCCTTCATAGATAAAGCTTATATTTTCTACTTTATTTAATCTTACAGGAATTTTATCAACTACTTCTCCTGATGGGGAAACAACTCCAATAGAAACCTTATCTGGTTGTTGTATATATATTTGAAAGTTTAAATCTTTCTGACCCTTTCCTATTCTAACTTCTATATTTTTTATCTCTCCAGGTTTTTCAAACCTTCCTTCTGTATGGGTATCTGTATCACCCTCATTACCAGTACCTGTTACTGATATAAGCCCCACCCTTGTACTTGTAGAGTCTAAAGTTACTTCTATGCTATTTGTACCATCATGAGCTCCGATATTACTTCCTAATGGTACACAAATTACCATTGGTCTATTTAGTTCAGATGCCATTCTAGCTAAATATCTTACTGCAAAATAAAGTTCTACAGTTGTATATCTTCCAGTACCTGGAGTGCTTACCCCAGCAAAATCCAATATTACTTGAGGTGATTGCTTTAATTTCACAACTACAAAATCACAATCTGGAGCTGCTCCTATTACTTCTGGATTAATCCCCCTAGCCCCAACTATACTTGCAACTGATGTTCCATGCCCAACTTCATCTTTGCTATTTACTATAGTATATGGATCTTCTCCTCTTTTAGATGCTTGTATGGCTTCATTAATTTGGGTTTCATTATATTCTACTCCTAGCTTTACTCCCAATACTTCCTTGTTGCCTTCTATACTCTGATCCCATATTCTTAAAATCCTAGTTGTTTCATCTTCCCTCATAAATTCCTTATTTAAATAATCTATACCTGTATCAACTATTCCAACTATAACTCCTCTTCCATTTAACTGAAGTAAGGGATTATTATGAAAAAGAGTGGCTCCACTAGCCTCAACAGGTGTAATTTGCTCTAAAGTATAAATTACAGGTATTTCTATTGATGTAATATCTCTAACATAGGGTTCTATTTCCAATACTTTATTAAAAGGTATCATTACAATAGCAAAGTTATTATCAATTACAGTCACAGATGCTCCCGGTATATTATTAATTTTAAGTAAATCCTCTAGTGATGTATATTCTACAAAAAAACCAACAACTTCATTATATTTGTCTATGTCTCTAATTAAACTTGTCTGAAAATAACGATATAGACTACTTCGCCCTTTCACTGGTGAGATTTCAGGTTGATTTTCTACTCTGTTTTGATTATTATTATTCAAATTACTATCCTCCCTTCTTGGAGTGACTATTCCTATATTTTTAATTAAATTTTCTATGGCTGAGCTTAAACATACTTCCCCATACCCCCAACTTGGATCAGGATAAACTACGTCTGTTCTAGATCTCCTAGCACCTATTACTAAATAATACTTTAGCCGCTGACCATATAAGTAGGGATCGTTATTCATTAATATTCCCCACTCCATCATTAATCCAGCTATTCCCGATACATGTGGAGTTGCCATAGATGTCCCAGTTTTAGTATCAAAGCTTCTATTTGGAGCAACAGATGTTATATTCTCCCCAGGCGCTACTAAATCTGGCCTTATAGGTTGATATATTGTTGGCCTCCCTCTTCCGCTAAAAGATGAAATTGTGTTCGTTTGATAATTATAACTTCCAACAGCAATAACATTAGTTACTGTTGCAGGAATTCCTAAAGTATTTAATACTGTTGGCTGCAAGAATTTTGTTCTAGTATTTAATCCTTCAGAGATAGGCAGCCACATATCAAAAACTCCACTATATTGGTTTACTAAACTTATATCTATTTCCCATTGACCTGCAGCTATATATTGAGTATTAGTGTTTATTGCAATTGATATTTCTCCAATAATATCAAAAGGTTTCGGCCCTGTATAATAAACCTGATATATATCAGTTCCTATAAGGCCTTGAAAATATCCTTCTCTAATGAGTACATCTCCACTCGTTGCTCCTGTAGGACTTATAATTCTTATTGATATTTCTGATAAAACTGGTTTATATAGATTAAGTACTAGATAGCTTTCATCTTCTGCTACATTTATTGATATTTTATTTGTTCTATTTAGCTCTCCACCAATATGATGTGCTGCATCTCCCTCATTTCCAGCTGCTATTACTATAGTTACCCTCTCTAAAATAGATGTAGTTGAAATATATTGTTCTAATAAACTAGTTCCATTATGAGCTCCATCATTAGTACTTAAGCTAATATTAATTACTAAAGGCTTATCTAGTTCCTTTCCAGCGTCTATTAGAAATTTTATTCCTTTCATAATATTAGTACTGAGAGCAAATCTACCTCTTGTAGACTTAACCATTGCAATAGAGCTTTTAGGAGCTACTCCATAATAAGATGTATTTATTCTTCCACCTGCACATGCAATACCAGCTACATGAGTCCCATGTCCATTAGTGTCAATTGAAGGCACAACTGAATATGGATCAGGATTTTGAAGGGCTAAATTAATAGTCTCCCTATTATAAATATTTCCACCACTACTTAAGTCATAAATATAATCTATTCTTGTAGTTCCATCATCATTTCTAAAAGCTGGATGGGTAAAATCTATTCCGGTATCTATAAATCCTATTAATATCCCTTCCCCTTGGATATTGTAAGTATCTCTAGCATAAGGTACACAAGCTGCTCTATTACTTTCAGAATCAGTAGTAAAAAGACTCTTTGGTAACTCTATATATTGAATGTATTTACTATTTGCAAGAGATACAAGATTTTTAACAGGTATTGTTATTATGCTATATCCAAATCCCAAGTCTTCATATTTACCATTTAGTCCTTCTACTAATGCCTTGACATCAGCAGGGGCACTTCCAGATAAAGCTACTACCTCAATCGTATTGTCCTCATTAGATGTTAATCCAAAATTTATTCCTAACTTCCCTAATAAATTCTTTGGGGTATTTTGAATGAGGCCAAGAGAAGAATTAATCTTGGTTGATGTTGTATTTTCCATATCAATCACCTCACAAAAGCCATTTATATCAATATATGAAAAGTAAGCTTATGGTGAGAAAAATATTCTTTAGTTATAAAAATAAGATAGGTAATAATTGATGTCTGAACATAGATTTATAATCTATAGCTGAAATTTATCCACAATAAAAGTAAAGAGTACTCCTATTTATCAACAGAAGTACTCTTTATTTTATTAATTTTAAACAAATTATTTTCTAAATAATTATATTCCCCTCCTAAAATAGGACTTTATACACTGATTACTAACTTATTTTAAAATTAAAGGCTGTTGATAATTTATCAACAGCCTATTTATCTATAATATTTTATAGTTTTATTTCTAATCTTTCTAACTTAGCTATTACTTTTATTTCATTTAAATTTACAGTTTCAGTTAAAAGACTTCCACCATTACTAACTAATAAAGCTTTTGAATTTCCTAATAGCTTTACTTGTCTTATAGCTCTTTTTTCATTATATTCAACCAGGAATATACCATTATTACTAGCTTCCTTAGATAATGAAGCAAAAGCTAAATCTCCCTTTAACATTCTAAAGCCAGACATTTCATCATCTTGAACTTCTAAATACAACACTTTATCCTGTGCAAAACCCTCTATTTTATTAGAGTGAATTGGAAGTTCCTTATAGCCTTTATTATTTTTAAGTGAATAATCATAGATAGGCACATTCTTTAGTACTGATGAAAATGCATTAGTCCAAACTTCCTCTTCCTTACCAAGACTTTTTGGGGACTTATTAGACTTAAAGGAATTTGTATCCTTTATAGTTTTTCTTTCCTCTTGTAAGGCCTCATCTGTTACTACCATACTAACATCATTTAAATCAGTCTTTAATATTTTTGAAACTTTCTCGATAAAAGCCTCATTAGCTATTCTTCTTCCAAGTTCAACTTCATTTATAAACTTTTCTGCAACTCCAAGTTTTTTTGCTAAAGCTTTTTGACCTAAACCACTTTTAAGTCTAGCTTCCTTTATCTTGTCACCAACCCTACTCAAAGCTTATCTTCCTTTCTGATTCTTCAAATACCATTCTCTTTCTTCAACTAAATGCTCTACTAGATAACTAAACTTCCACTCTATTGAAGTTGGAGTAACTACAGCAAATATTCCACCTTTAAATCTTTTTCTAATATCTGATATTATTAAGCTTATTTCTTCATCTGAAAAGCCATTAAATAGAATAACTGTTTCGTTAACTATGTTATTAGTTACTGTTTCAAATCTTAACCCTTCTAAAATATCAGAAATTTTCATTTCTGTCATTTCGCTTGAAACCTCTATAACCTTAAGTCCTTTTTCCTTTAGAATATTTATCTCCTCTAAAGGAGCATTAAACACTAATATATTCTTATTTCCGCTAAGCATAATTCCACTCCCATAAATTATTTTAATCTCTATATACCCTTATTATCTTGATACCTTCTCTGGTTCATCATAAGTTTCTCCAAAAGTATCTACAGTAACCTTTATCATCTTTTGATCTTCAAAAGGCTTATCATTATAATCTCTTTGAGATTTAACTATTCCATCTGCTACTTCCATACCTTCAATAACCTTACCAAATGCAGCATATTGATTATCTAGATGTGGTGAATCTTGTACCATAATAAAGAATTGACTTCCTGCTGAATCATGAACCATAGTTCTTGCCATTGAAAGAACTCCTCTAGAATGTTTTAAATCATTTTTAAATCCATTTCTAGTAAATTCACCTTTGATGCTATATCCAGGGCCTCCCATTCCATTACCATCTGGGCATCCCCCTTGAATCATAAAGCCTGGAATTACTCTGTGGAATATTACTCCATCATAAAACCCCTTGTTTATTAAACTAATAAAATTCTTAACTGTATTAGGAGCTACTTCTGGATATAATTCAGCTTTTATAACTCCCCCATTTTCCATATTTATTGTTACTATCGGATTTTTCATAATAGTCTCCTTTCAAAATAAATCTCCTCTTATTATTGTCATATTTATTCATATAAATTCATTTTAATAATAAGTTTTCTCTTATGGTAATTATATCTTATTTATAGACATTTTCATATATATAATTTATTTAACGAAAAAATGGATGCATTAATACTTAGTACACCCATTATAATAAATTATCTTTTAGTAAAAATAGCACTAATAAGGCATAAATAGCTGTACAAGACGTTAATCTTTACATATTATAAACAACTATTTATACCTTATTATATTTTCATGTCATTATTATTTTTCAACTAGATAAATCTCCTTTATTGAAAGGTAGTACCTAAAACAACTCTTGAATAGTCTGTATAATTTGATAAATTTTTAACATTAATTTGCTTAAAAACGAACTCTCTTCCAAAACTATTAATTAAATCCCCTAATAGTAAATTTAAAAAAGTAGTTGGAACTCTTCTAAATCCTTCGAAGTCTAAAGTTACACCAACATTTAAGCTATTTCTAATCATCTCTCTTAGAAGTATAGCATCCTCAATAGTTACATCTTCTCCTAATATATTTGTAATCTTAATTTCCATAAACGTTACCCCCAAAAGTTTTATTTATTTAAATATTCTGAAAATTTATTCTTTAATATAATATATCAAGTTATATCTTTTTTGTCAACATTTTAACAAGAGTTTAAAAATTATTTCTAAATTTAATACTTTAATAAAACATCAGATTATATAATTTAGCATTTAACTAAAAAAAACTCCCTTAGGAGTTTTTTAGTTAATTCATTTTGATTATTTTAGAAAATTATTAAAATGATTGTATATTTTTAATTAAATTCTTCTTAAATTAGCTTCTATATTTCTAGTAGCTTATAACTTAAATCTATTACATCTTTTTTATTTAAAGAATTAATAATTTCTATCTTCCCTATTTCACTAGATTCCCTCAATAATTCTTTTTCACTTAATCTTCTTTTTAGCTCTTTTGCTGTACCTAATCCACCATCTATAATTATTGTATCTTCTTCAACTATTTTAGATAATACAGGCTCTATAAATGGGTAATGAGTACACCCTAATACTATAGATGATATTTTTCCCTTTTTATATGTATTTACCTTATCTAATAAATACTGCTCTACCTCTTCCCCCTGAAGCTTTCCTTCTTCTATAAATTCCATAAGCCCAGGGCAAGGTACAGGTATTATATCTGCTCTATCTTCATATTTCTTCATCAATCTATTAAACTTTTCTTCTTTTAAAGTCATAGGCGTAGCCATAATTAATATACTTCCATCACTATTACACTCAACAGCTGGCTTTAATGCTGGCTCAATACCTACTAAAGGTAACTCGGGGTACATCTTTCTTAAGTCTGCAACTGCTGCACTAGTAGCTGTGTTACAAGCTATAGCAATGCCCTTAACACCTTTATTTAATAAAAACTCAACAGCCTTAAATGTTAACTCCCTAACTTCTTCTGCACTTTTAATTCCATATGGAGCATTTTTAGAATCTCCAAAATATATATAATCCTCATTAGGCATTATTTTTAAAGCTTCCCTCATTACACTTAATCCACCTACGCCTGAATCAAAAAAACCTATTGGCCTATTCTTATTGTCCAATTATCTCACTCCATTTTCTTTAATTCTACTTTTTATTTTATACCTTTATCTAGTATAAATCCATAAATTTATTAAAGTATTATGTTCCAATTAACTATTTACTCATTACAACTCATATAGATTTATTTATTTCTTATATGTTATAATTAATAGAAATATATTACATATTAATTATTTAATAACATTCACTTCATTACTATATCATAAATGCTTTTTTACATAAACTTTGGAGGTTTTCTATGAAAAAAAAATTTATCTTTTTATAAAGTATCCACACTAATTTCAGTAATTTTAGCAGGGCTTGTAATCTATATAACCTTTAAAATTGGACCTTCAATAGGAGGACGTGCTTATCAGATAGGTATTGCATTGTTTATTTTAATAGTTATTGTAGCTTCTCAATTGTTTGATAAGTCTAAAAGATTGCAAGAAGTAGAGTACTTAATATCTTCTTGGCCAGAAGCCTATGATAATAAGTTTGACTTTGAAAAAATTCATAAATTCTATTATGAATATGGACCAGAAATTTTAAAAGAAAAGAATTACTACAATATAGATGATCAAACTGCTGATGATTTAAATCTAGATGAAGTCCTTAAGGAAATAAGTATATGCTCCTCAACTCCTGGAGAGCAAATGTTATATTATATTTTAAGAACACCTAAGATTGCTAAAGATTATCTTGAAAAGAGAAATGAAATAATTAATCTTTTAAATGACGATCCTTCTTTGCGTGGTCATATTCAACAAATACTCTCCAATTTAGGAAGACAAAGAAAGGGAGAGATATTTAATTTATTTAATACTGATGCTGTAGTTAATAAAGGAAAGGTCTTATTATATAACATACTTGCTATATCTTCAGCTATTGCTTTAGTTTGCTTTTTACTGTTTGGAGCCAACCAAATCCCTACTTTCTTTTTTATATTTGCTATATATATGTTTATCTCAATGAGAAGTGCTGCAGAAATAGAATATGAATTATCTTCACTTCAATACTTAGGAAATTTCATTAGAGCTGCAAAAGATCTTTCTAAAATTGATAATCCAATTTTAAATGATTATGTTTCAGCTATTAAAGAAAAAGTGGCTCCACTATCAAAGATAGACTCTAAGACAAAATTTATATATTCCCAAAGTGAATTAGATATTTTTATAGAAACAATAAATGCATTATTTTTAACTAGAATAAGATCTTATTATTCAGTTATAAACATTATTAAAGAAAATAGACAAAATTTAATTGAGTTATATTCTTTAGTTGGGACTATGGAGGCATATATTTCTGTTGCTTCCTTTAGAGATAGAATTCCAAACTATTGCTTACCTGAATTTATTAATAATAATGATAAAACTCTAATTGTAGAAAATATCAATCACCCTTTGCTAGAAGATGGGGTACCTAATAGTATTTCCCTTACAAATCAAGGAGTAATATTAACAGGTTCAAATATGTCTGGTAAATCTACATTTATGAGGACTATAGCTATAAATATACTTATGTCTCAGACTATATATACAAGCTATTGTGATAAATATAAAGCATCTTTCTTTAGGGTTATGTCTTCTTTAAGTCTTTCAGATAATATTTTATCTGGTGCTAGCTATTATTTAGAAGAATGTAAATCAGTTCTTAGAATACTTAATTCATTAGAGGAAGAAGTACCAGCCTTTTGTATAATTGATGAAATATTTAAAGGTACTAATCCTATCGAAAGAATTGCAGCATCTAAGGAAATACTAAAGTACATTATGGCTAGAAATGCTATATCAATAGTAGCTACTCATGATTTAGAATTAGCTGAAAACTGTAATGAGAAATACTTGCGCTACTACTTCTGCGAAGATATAGATGAAGAAGAAGGATTAGTTTTTGATTATAAGCTAAAAGAAGGAATATGTAATACAGGAAATGCTTTAAAATTATTATCATATTTAGGTTATCCTGAAGATATATTATCAAATTCACTTAAATCAATTTCAAATAAAAAAATATAGTTAGAGGATGTATCAAATTTTATAATAAACTTTGATGCATCCTTATTTAAAGGTTAAATATTTAATACTTGCTTTAAATTAATATTATATTTTGTTAAAAAGTGTACACATATATTATTTAATTACTTTTAAGCATATATTATTATAAAAAAATAATTTCCAAAAGAATAAAAAAATACTAATTTAATTATTGACATCACACCTCAATATATAATAGAATTTCTTTATAAATTATTTATTATTACGAATATTATACCGTCCGTTCTATTTAAATATTCGATTATACACAGAAAGGAAGTGAATTTTTTCTTGCTATTTTCGGCAAGAAAACTTTTTTATGAAAGATTTAATTTATACAATTCCCAAATCACTACATAATAAAGAAGATTTATTTAAAGTTTTTACTGATCATCCTGAAATAAAGTTTGTATCTATCGTAGGTATAGATTTATCAGGTAATGATACTGACGAAAAAATTCCTGCAAAATTATTTTTAGATGATATAGATTCATTCTTAAATGGTGTTGCTATTCAAACAGATGGATCATCAGTTGTGCTTCCTGGAATAGCTACATTAAATGATGCAAAAGTAGATATGATAGCAGATATAAATGCTAATTGGTTTGTTGATTATAACTATGATCATATAGATTTTACTACAAACAAACCTATTGGTACTCTTAGAATCCCTTCATTTTTAATTCACAACAATAAACCTGTATGTTCAAGAAACCTTCTTAACTCATCCATTAAGACATTCAAGTCAACTCTTTTAGATATATTCAAGAATAATCCTAATACATTAAAGCCATTTAATATAACATTTGATGATATAGATGAAATAGTAACTACATCAGCAACAGAACTAGAATTTTGGGTTAAGACACCTAATGAACAAGCTCATATAGAGGAATTATCTACATCTGAGGTTATGCAAGAACAATATTGGACAAGAACTAAAGGAGTAGTTAGAACAGCTCTAGAAGAAACTCTTATGTTAATGGAGGCTTATGGCTTTGAACCTGAAATGGGTCACAAAGAAGTTGGTGGAGTTAAATCTCAATTAGATAGTAATGGACAATTCAATCATATAATGGAACAACTTGAAATAGATTGGAAATATTCAGATGCTGTACAAGCTGCTGATAACGAAATTTTCGTTAAGATACTTACTCAGGAAACATTTAGAAGACATGGATTAGATGTTTCTTTTAAAGCTAAACCTATTGATGGTGTAGCTGGATCAGGAATGCATGTGCATCTTGGAGTTAGTTTAAAGCTTAAGAACGGAAAGAGAATTAACTTATTCCATGCTACAAAGGAAGATTTCTTAAGCACTATAGGTTATGGAGCTATAATGGGAATCTTAAAAAACTACGAAGTAATGAATCCATTTATTTCTTCTACTAATGGAGCATTTAAGAGATTAAAACCAGGTTTTGAGGCACCTATTTGTATAGTAACTTCTCTTGGTATGTCTCCTGATAATCCATCAAGAAATAGAACTATACTTGTTGGATTAATTAGAGATTTAATAAATCCAATGGCTACAAGATTTGAACTTAGATCTCCAAATCCACATTCTAACATATACTTAGCAATATCAGTTTCTTATATGGCTATGTTAGATGGAATAATTTACGCTCTTGAGAATAATAAAACTGAAGAAGAGTTATTAGCTGAATTATCTAAGAAGCCAGGTGAAGATGCAGACTACCTAGAAAAGTCTAGAGCTTACAGAACTGAAGAAGATGTATTTGAGTTCTTCACTGATGAAGAAAGAGATGAGTACTTCGGTAAGGCTCCTGCTACAGTTTATGAAAACTTAATTCAATTAGATAAATATCCTGAAAAGTTAGAAGTCTTAAGAAGAAATGATGTATTTAGTGACAGCATTATAAACAGCTTTAAGTTAGCTATAACTCAAAGATGGACAACTGATATCATTCATAGAATAATTTTAAATCATGCAGCTGAAGTAAGAAGCTTTAAACAACTTCATTCAGTAAATGCTTTAGACTTAGATATATCTAACTGGATGACTATCAATAATCTAAGACATTATATAATGAAGGATACTTATACTACTAAGAGTTTATTCACTCGCACTAAAGAAGCAATCTCAAATAAAGATTATGCTTTAGCATCTAACTTGCTTCTTGAATTAGAAGATAGTATGAAGAAATTAAGAGATCTTTATAGTAATTACACTAAGAATTTACTAGATATTTAATAAAGAATCCTAATTATATTAATATAATTAAATTAAAAAAGGCACAATAGTGCCTTTTTTATTTTTTCCTATAAAATATACCCTAGACCTATCCTAGAAAACACTTTTTGTAAATAGTAGAATTTAAGATCAATCTATATGGTAATATATAGAAAATAATGCTAAAATAGTATATTAGCATTATTTTTATATAATTGAGGTGAAAGTTTAATGATAGCTCTATGGAATAGAAAGGAGATTTATTACGGTTTCTCTTTAGAACAATTTTCTAATATTAGAAGTATTCTATCTCAAAATAGAATTAGATATGATGTTAGAACAATAAGCAGGACATCCTCTAAGTCCTTAGGAAGTACAAGAGGATTTATTGGTAGTTTCGGAGAAAACCCTAATTTAGCTTATGAATACTATATTTATGTCCATAAAGATGACTATTCTAAAGCTCTAGTAGCAATTAACTCTAATAAATAAACTAAATCAATATAAAAATTGCTATCTTACTTATTATTTAATAGAATTTATTTTATCGGAGGTAATAAATGGAACAAGTAAAAATAGAAATAAAAGAATTATTAGAAGAAAATCAATGGAAAGATGCTTTTAAAGTAGTAAATCAGCTAAGAACAGATTTGGATGAAAACAAGTATCTTCAACTTGTAAAATCAATTCATAATGATGGGTATAGGATGATTTCATTACTAGAAAATAATGAAATTGTTGCTATTATAGGTTTTACTATATGCACAAACCTTCATTCAGGTAAACATATTTGGGTTGATGATTTAATAACAGATAAAAATAAAAGGTCTAAAGGTTATGGAGAAAAACTTCTTTCTTATGTTGAAAATATAGGTAGAGAGAATGACTGTGAAATAATATCTCTATCTTCCGGTTTACAGAGAACAAGAGCACATAAATTTTATGAAGAAAAGATGCAATTTAATAAAACTAGTTATCTTTTTAAGAAAAATCTTTAATCATTTCACAATTATTCTAAAAAAAGAATTATTTATTCAAATTTTAATATATTTTGGTAAAACTAGTATAATTTTATAGAAGTATATATCTAGTTATTGTATAATGTGGTTGTACTTAATATATATTGAAATATGTACAGATAAAGGAATGAAATAATATGTACGCAGGATTAATTGATACAATAAACACTATTTTACAAAGCATTATGTTTATTGTTTCAGCAAATTATTGTGTTAAAAATGAATATAAAAAAGATAAAGTACCACTATTTATATCTATAATTATAATGTGGATTGTAATGACATTCATAACTAAGTTAATAGGCAACTCTAGCTTGGCAATAATAACAATTCATATATTTCAATTAACTCTTATAATGTTATTACTTTATAGAAGTGATAAGCTCGGTTCACTTATAGGATTTAGTATAGTTTACTTAATAATAGGTATAAATGTAATTGTGTCCTTTTCCCTATTTATCTTCTTAATTAATAACACAAATATGGATATAACCTATGCAAATATAGTAGTAATGTATATTCCTCAATTTATAATTTCATATTTAGTTTTAAGAAATATGAAATTTATTTATAAGATTAATTTAATTATTAAATCAAGAATCTCATCCACACTTACTTTAATCATTACAACATTAGTATTAGATTTTGTAATATCATTTTTATTCATATACAATGCTAAAGATAACCCACTATTTAAACAAATAATTTTTATTTTCCTTGGACTCTTCTTAATCTCTATAACTCTTTACTTTGCTGGTATATATAAAAAATCAAACGAAATACATAGGTTAAATAGAGAATTAGAAAAGAAGGTAAATGAACTAAAAAAAATAAAACATGATTACGGTTCTCAAATTTCATATTTATATGGAGCTTATTTAATGGAGAACTATGAAAAATTAGGAGACTTACTTAAAGGAATAATAGCTGGAAATGATATATCTTCTCATGTTAAAGTCTTATCATCAGAAACATCTATTATATCTCAAATAGTAAATTCAACTGATTTAAAAGATGTTAATGTTCTAATAGATGAGAATGCTAATTTAGAAAGTATAACTATAGGAGAGCTAGAACTTCAAAAAGTAATTTCTAATATTATTAGAAATTCTATAGAAGCCTTAAATGGACGTGGATTACTAATGATTAAAAGTTATTATAGTTATAATCATTTAATAATTGATATACAAAATAATGGTCCAAAAATAAATGATAAGATTATTGATAAGATTTTTGATGAAGGGTTTTCTACTAAGAAAAATAAGCATGGAGATAATGGTTTTGGATTGCATATAGTTAAAGAAATAATTAGTAATAATGATGGAAGTATTTATGTAGATAGTAATCATGATTTAACTACATTTACTATAAAGCTACCTTATACATTGGATAATTAAAACTTTAGCTGATAATAATTAAGATTATATTGAGTTAATATGGGGGTAGTCATGAGGTATATTAAAAATAATTTCTTTGATATACACTATTACGATGAATTATCAGATTCAAATTTAAAAAATATTATTATGGAACATGAAATATCCTACAAATTTTTCGAGGTTTTTTTCAATAGAAAAATAAAGGCTCAGGGGTGACCGAGCCTTTATTTTATATCCATGCTGGAATATGTATTTTATCACTATTAATAAGTGAAATGTTGTCTTCTATTCTTCTTCTTTTACTAATTATGTTTCTTTTCTTTATAGAGTTTTTACTTATAAACTCTTCAGCTTCTTTTAAACTATTTGCCTTAAATATAAATGTCCATCCATTCTTATCGTATTTTCCTGTGCAAATCATATATTTATTATTATCATAATCTCTATGTTGTCTATCTATTATTAAGCTCTTAAATTCTCCAATTGTTTCGTAATTTAATTTTACAAAAATATCATTATTCATTATAAACCCTCCAACCAAACATAAGTTCTATAATTATATTAACCGAACACACGTTCAAAGTCAATACTTTTGGTAAATTTTATTTTTATAATTACTTCCATAATACAGAAAGTAAAAATAAGGATACCTTTTTAATATAATGATAAAAAAAGGAGTTCAGATAAGTATCCGAACTCCCCTTTTATCAATTACTAATTTTATTATCCCCTAAATAAAGAGTTTTTCTATTCTGCTGCAATATCATATACTTCTAAGTCTTTTCCTTCAATACCTAGAGACTTCACTTCTGCAATAGCTCTTAGTGTATCTAAAGCTGTTATTACACCGATATTTCTCTCTACAGCAGCTCTTCTTATTATAAATCCATCTCTCTTAGAGTCATTTCCCTTAGTTGGAGTATTAACTACTAAGTCAACTTCTTTATTCTTAATTACATCTAAGATATTTGGTGCATCTTCATGCAACTTTCTAACTACTTCAACTTCAATATCAGCTTCTCTTAAAAGCTTAGCTGTTCCTTCTGTTGCAACAAACTTGTAACCAGTACTTGCTAACATCTTAGCTATTGGTAAGAATTCTTGTTTATCATGCTTCTTAATAGTTGCTAATATCTTACCTTTCTTATTTGAAGGATACATACTTCCCCCTACAAAGCCTTTGAATAAAGCTTCCTGAATATTTCTACCTACGCCTAAAACTTCTCCTGTAGACTTCATTTCAGGTCCTAAAGATACTTCAACCTTTGGAAGCTTTTGAGTTGAGAATACTGGAACTTTAACAGATACTAATTCTGGCTCCTTGTATATATCTACTCCATAGCCTAAATCTTTTAACTTATGTCCAAGCATTACCTTTGTAGCTAGATCTACTATTGGAACTTTACTTACCTTACTTATATAAGGAACAGTTCTTGAAGCTCTTGGGTTAACTTCTATTATATAAAGCTCGCCTTCAAACTCTATAAATTGAATGTTTATCATTCCCTTTATTCCTATGGCTACTGCTAATTTCTTAGTATAATCTAATACCTTTTCTTTGATTTCCTTGCTTATATTTTGGCTAGGATACATAGTAACTGAGTCCCCTGAGTGAACTCCAGCTCTTTCTAGATGTTCCATAACTCCTGGAATTAATATTTCTTCTCCATCAGATATAGCATCTACTTCTATTTCTCTACCCATTAAATATTTATCTACTAATATTGGATTCTTATTATCCTTCGCAAAAGCATTCTTTAAGTAGTACTTTAACTCATCTTCATCATGAGTTATTTCCATACCTTGTCCCCCTAAAACGTATGAAGGCCTAACTAATACTGGGAAGCCTAATCTTCTAGCCTCTTCTAAACCTTCCTCTATATTCCAAACCCCTTTACCTTTTGGTCTATCGATCCCTAGATTCTCTAATAATTCATCAAACTTTTCTCTATCTTCAGCCATATCTATTTGGTCTGCAGTAGTTCCTAAAGTCTTTATCCCCTTTTCCTTTAAGAAGTTTGCAAGCTTAATAGCTGTTTGACCACCAAATTGAAGTATTACTCCATCTGGATTTTCTTTTTCAATTATATTTAGTACATCTTCTTCTGTTAATGGTTCGAAGTATAATTTATCAGAAATATTAAAGTCTGTACTTACTGTTTCTGGGTTATTATTTACTATTATAGTTTCTATACCCATCTTCTTTAATGATTTTACGCAGTGAACTGAAGCATAGTCAAACTCAATACCTTGTCCTATTCTAATTGGACCTGATCCTATAACTATTACTTTCTTATTATCAGATACTTCTACTTCATCATATTGCTCATAAGTTGAGTAGTAGTATGGTGATAAAGCTTCAAATTCTCCTCCACAAGTATCAACCATCTTATATGCAGGTTTAATATTCCATATAGTTCTTAGTCTATAGACGTCTTCCGGACTAACTCTAAGCATATCTGCTATAGCCTTATCTGAGAATCCTTTTTTCTTTAAGTTTAATAACCATTCTTTATCTAAATCTTCTATTTTGCTTAACTTTAATCTAGTTTCTTCATGAATTATCCATTTGAACTTTTCTAAGAAGAATATATCTATTCCAGTTATCTTAGCAATACTTTCTATTCTATAATCTCTTCTAATCATTTCAGCTAAAGCAAATAATCTTTCATCATCTGGTTTAACTACTATTGATTTTAATTCTTGAATACTTAATTCCTTAAACTTTGGATGATCTAAAGAGTATTTTCCTATTTCTAAACTTCTTATACCCTTTAATAGTGCAGCTTCTAGGTTTGCTCCTATAGCCATTATTTCTCCTGTTGCCATCATCTTAGTTCCTAAAGCTCTATCTGCTGTAAAGAACTTATCAAAAGGCCACTTTGGAATCTTAACTACTACATAGTCTAAAGTTGGTTCAAAACAAGCGTAAGTCTTTTGAGTTACTGCATTTTTAATTTCATCTAATCCATATCCTAAAGCTATCTTTGCTGCAAGTTTAGCTATTGGATAACCAGTTGCCTTAGATGCTAAAGCTGAGGATCTTGAAACTCTTGGATTAATTTCTATTACTGCATATTCAAATGAATTTGGATTTAATGCAAATTGTACGTTACATCCACCTTCAATACCTACAGCATTTATTATATTTATTGCTGAAGTTCTAAGCATTTGATATTCTTTATCTGATAATGTTTGTGATGGAGCTACAACTATACTATCTCCTGTATGGATACCAACTGGATCTATATTTTCCATATTACATACAGTTATACAGTTTCCATAAGAGTCCCTCATTACTTCGTACTCTACTTCTTTCCATCCCTTAACTGACTTTTCTAATAAAACTTGTCCTATTGTACTTAACTGTAATCCTGAAGCTAATATTTCTCTAAGCTCTGCTTCATTATCAGCTATTCCACCACCAGTTCCTCCTAGTGTGTAAGCTGGTCTAACTATTACTGGATAACCTATTTCATTTGCATACTTAATTCCAGCTTCCATTTCAGTTATTATTTCACTTTGAATAACTGGTTCATTTATTCTATTCATCATATTTCTGAAGAGCTCTCTATCTTCACCTTCCTTAATAGATTGAATAGATGTTCCAATAACTTTTACATTATATTTATCTAATATACCAGCTTCATATAATTCAACAGCTAGGTTAAGTCCTGTTTGGCCACCCATTCCTGTAATCATACTATCTGGCTTTTCCTTAGCTATTACTTTTTCTAAAAATTCTACTGTTAATGGTTCTATATATATTTTATCTGCAACTTCTGCATCAGTCATGATAGTTGCTGGATTTGAATTAACTAATACTACTTCTATTCCTTCTTCTTTTAAGGCTTGGCAAGCTTGAGTTCCTGAATAATCAAACTCTGCTGCTTGTCCTATTACTATTGGACCTGATCCTATAACTAAAACTTTTTTAATATCTTTATTTAACGGCATATCCTAACCCCTCCTATAGTGCATACTTTAAAAACTTATCAAATATATACTCGCTATCCTTTGGACCTGCTGCAGCCTCTGGATGGAATTGAACTGAGAAAATTGGAAGAGTACTATGCTTCATACCTTCTATAGTTCCATCATTTATATTTATATGTGTTGCTACTACATCATTAGGTAATGTTTCAACTACATATCCATGATTTTGTGATGTTATATGAACTTTGTTTTCTTCTAAGTCTTTAACTGGATGATTACATCCTCTATGTCCGAATTTTAACTTTGTAGTTGTTCCACCTAGAGTTAATGCTAATAGTTGGTGTCCTAAGCATATTCCTACTATAGGTTTCTTTCCTACTAAATTCTTTATATTTTCTATAACTTCTCCTAAATCTTCTGGATCTCCAGGTCCATTAGATAGGAATACTAAGTCTGGATTTACTTCTAAAACTTCTTCTGCTGTAACATTCATTGGGAATACTGTTAATTTACATCCTCTAGCCTTAAAGTTTCTTATTATATTTTCTTTAATTCCAAAGTCAATTATTGCAACATGTTTTCCAGTACCTTCGATAGTATATTTCTCTTTAGTACTAACCTTACTTACTGCATCCTTGTTAGAAAATCCTTCTATTCTTTCCTTAACATCTTCTAATGAAACTTCTTCTAAACTAATCATACCTTTCATAGTTCCATGGTTTCTTAAAACCTTAGTTAATGCTCTAGTGTCAATTCCTTCTAAACCTATTATCTTATTTTGCTTTAAATAATTTTCAAGATCCATTTCACATCTAAAGTTGTTTGGGAAATTACAATTTTCCCTTACTATAAAGCCTTTAACCTTAGGTGTCTTAGATTCCATATCTTCTAAATTTATTCCATAATTACCTATTAAAGGGTAAGTCATTGTTACTATTTGTCCATAATATGATGGGTCAGTTAAAACCTCTTGATAGCCTGTCATTCCTGTAGTAAATACTACTTCACCTATACTATCTTTTAGGTATCCAAAGGCTTTACCTTCAAAAATCATGCCATTCTCTAATATTAGCTTTGCTTTCATATTTAGCCCTCCTTAAATTAAATATATTTAGCTAAAAATACACTTCATAAAAGCCTACTTATCTAAAACAAAAGGATACTAAGGAGATAACAAATTATAGTTTTCTCCCTACTATCCTTATATATTTAATATCAGTATTAGAAAAGGTCCTTACTGACATAGCTATGCAATTATTTTGTGAATTTAAATATAACATACTGGTATACTCCCTTTCTGGCCTCACAGGACCAATTTAAAGTGTACTTTTTAACTTGATATAATTTATAAATTTCTTAATCTATTGATAATATTCTATATTTTATCTAATTATATGTCAAGAAATTTTACATTTATATTTATGCATAGTTTTTGCTAAGTTTTGATCCTAATTTTCTATTTTAATATTAAAATAATAAATAAATATAAAATCTATTTTTATATTTATTAAACCGTACCACTGATATTAGGTTTAAGATAGTAGTCTTAACATTTTTATTCTCTACTATCTATAATACACTATACAACTAAATAAATATACATATTTTTTGAATAATTATTCCAACATTGCATAATTATTTATTTTTAATCTATATAAATTTTCCAACAATTAATTCAATATATGGAAATTTAGTTTATAATTATATTGAAAATATAATTATTTAGTATTATAATCTTGTATATAATAACTCTTATAGAGTTTTATTATACTATTAAATGTTTAAGGGGGACGCTTTTATGCTAAAGTTGAACAATCTTTGCAAAAGCTTTAAAAAAACAAAAGTAGTAGACAATCTATCCTTCACTGTAGATAAAGGTGAAATTGTTGGACTACTTGGGGAGAATGGAGCCGGTAAGACAACTACTCTTAGAATGATTTCTACAATGTTAGAAATAACAGATGGAGAAATTAAAGTAAATGACATTGATGTAAAGTCAGAACCAGAAAAAGTTAGAAAAGAAATTGGTATTCTTTTCGGAGGAGATGTAGGTTTATACGATAGATTAAGTGGTAGAGAAAACATTAGATACTTTGCTAATCTTTATGGTATGAACAACAAAGAAGCAAACGAAAGAATTGATGAACTAGCAAAAAACTTTAATATGGAAGACTATATTGATAAGCCTGTAGGAAAGTATTCTAGAGGTATGAAACAAAAGATATCTATAGCTAGATCTATAGTGCATAATCCATCAGTAATGTTATTTGATGAACCAACAACAGGTTTAGATGTTAGTGCCGCTAGGATTGTGCAAGACTTCATATTAAAATGTAAGGCAGAAAATAAAATTATTTTATTCTCTAGCCACTCAATGAAGGAAGTAGAAAAACTTTGTGAAAGAGCTGTAATAATTCATAAAGGTAAACTTATTGAAGATTGTACATTAAGTCATTTAAAAGAAAAGTATGGAAATGATGACTTAGAAGAAACATTCTTAAAGCTAATAGGAGGTAATTCAAATGAGTAATTTTATAACTGTCTTAAAAAAGGAATTATTAGATATTGTAAGAGATAGAAAAACTCTAGTATTTACATTAATACTTCCGATACTTATTTATCCTCTTATGTTTAAGTTTATGTCTTCTTCAATGGAAAAGGCTCAAACTGATATAGAAAAAGAAATAAACATATATATAGAAGGGGATACTGATTCCCTAATGGCTAAAACTATTACTGCTCTAGAAAATGTTAAAACTCCTGAGGTTGAATCTCCAACTGAAGCATTAAAAAATGGAGATATACAACTTATAATTAATATTCCAGAAAACTTTGATGAAAATATAGCTGCTGGTAAAAATGACACCATAGATCTATTAATTGATGAAGAATCAAATAAGTCTATGATAGCTAGTAGTTTTGTAAATGATATTTATGATAATTATAAGAATACTATTGTTGAGCAAAGATTAACTGCTAACGGAATAGATCCATCTATTCTTAAACCTTTTGAAGTAAATGTTAAATCAGGAATAAATGCTGATAATGAGAATGTGAATGGTGTTGCATCAATGCTTCTTACTATGATACCAACATTAATAGTTATCCTTATGGTTTCTTCCACTGTTGGTATGGCTGCTGATCTTGGAGCAGGTGAAAAAGAAAGATTTACTTTTGAACCACTACTTTCAACTTCAGCTAAAAGATACTCCTTACTTTGGGGTAAGGTAACAGCTCTTTGCACGGTATCATTTATAGCATTAATTGCAAACTTAGCTGCTATGGTATTCTCAATGCAGAAATTTATGAGCTTTGGCGAAGGTAATATTGAATTTAACTTAGAACCTGCAACAATTTTAGGTATGCTAGTAGTTGGATGCTTAGTTTTAGTTACTTTATCAGCATTACAAATTTCAGTAAGTATCTATGCAAGATCAACTAAAGAAGCAAATTCATACTTAGCTGCAATAACAATGCCTACTATGATTTTATCCTTCTTACCATATATGATGGATGCAAAAGGAATAAATCCTGCTTTCTTTAATATACCTATAACTAATGCAATTTGCTTAATGAAGGAATTCACAGTTGGAATATTTGATGTTAAGCATATAGCTATAGTAGTTGGATGGCATTTAGTATATATAGTTGCTTCAATTATGTTTGCTAAATTTATGTTCTCTAGAGAAGAAGTTATCTTTAGAAATTAAGAAGTAAGATAAAATAAGTAAAAAGTAAAAGTTAAGAGTTATGGATATAATTCACTGGCGTGATGTTATTATAAAAACTAAAGGGATTCAGCTCTAAGCTGAATCCCTTCATTCATTCTTCATTCTTCATTCTTCATTTCACAAAGTTTTTTATCAAACTTTCTTATATCAGGCCATGTATGATAGTTAGCTCCTTCTTTAGAATGATATTCTATAAAATCATCTATACTAATTTCATAAGTATTAAATCCATCTAATTCTATTTCTATAATTTCACTTCCTAATATATCAACCCTCGTTACTTCTCCTGTAGGTATAGATTCACTTCCATAGTAAAAAATAACTCCATTTTCTATTAGAGTCTCATATATATCTAAAACTGCCCTTGTTAATTCTTCATTCATATTTTTACCTACTCCTTGTTCATCATTAATATAATTTTTCTAGATAAACTCCTAGGTATAAGTTTATTCAATAATATTATTACTTTGTTTTTAAACCCTGGAATTATTATTAGCTTTCCCTTATTAAAATCTTTATAAGCAATTTTAGCAACTTCCTTAGCTGTCATTAATGCCTTTTTAGCTGCTTCATTTTTCTTAATACCTGATTTTTCTTGAAAGCTAGTTTTTACAGGTCCAGGACATAGGCAACTTACTTTAATTCCGCTGCCCTTTAGCTCTTCATGTAACGCCTCAGTAAAATTAAGTACGTAAGCTTTAGATGCATAATATGTAGCCATTTTTGGCCCTGCACAAAAAGCTGCTGTAGAAGCTACATTCATTATAGCTCCCTCACCATGGTCTATCATAGTAGGTAAAAACATTTTTGTTATTTCAGTTAATGCCCTAATATTTAAATCAATTAGTTTTAGTTCCTTCTCGATTTCTATTTCATTTAAATAACCAAAGGAACCCATACCTGCATTATTTATTAAAATATCCACAGACAGATTATTTTTATTCACAAATTCTAATAGTTTTTCACAAGAGTTATCCTCAGCTAAGTCTAAAGCGATAGTATATATTATAATGTCATAAAAACTTAACTCTTCCTTTACCACTTTTAGCTTTTCATCATCTCTTGCAACCAATATTAAATTAACTTTATCTTTAGCGTATAACTTTGCTATTTCATATCCTATACCAGTAGTAGCTCCTGTAATTAATGCAAAACTCCTACCATACGGCTTACCCATAAATATCCTCCATAAAAATGTAATAACTTTAAATTTTAATATATCACAAATGAACTTTCTCTCATAGTACCTAATTAACAATTAAATTAAAATGGATAATTTCTAAAGTAACTTTTCCAAATAGCTAAAAATATTTTTATCATTATAAAAAACTTTTATTTAAGAATAAATATATGATAACAAAAAAGTGTAGATATAATATTCTACTAAATACTATATCCACACTCTATAAATTTTAGGTAATTAATTCTTATAATATAGAACTAGCTATTTTATTCCGTTAATTATAAAGTTCAGTAGGAACAATGCACTTACTATATACATTATTGGATGAACTTCCTTAGCTTCCTTTTTAACTATTTTCGCTATACAGTAAGTAACAAACCCAGCTGCAACACCATTTGAAATACTACCAGTAAAAGGCATAAATGTTACTACGAAGAATGCTGGCATTGCTACTTCGAATGTGCCCCAATCAATGTTCTTGAATGATTCCATCATTAAAATACCAACAACTATTAAAGCCGGAGCTGTTGCCGCTGCTGGTACCATCCCCATAATAGGTGCAATAAATAATGAAAGTAAGAATAATACTGCAACAGTTACTGAAGTTAAACCAGTTCTTCCACCTTGTCCAATACCTGCTGCACTTTCAACATATGTAGTAGTGTTACTTGTACCAAATAATGCTCCAATTGAAGTTGCAGTTGCATCTGCAAATAAAGCTCTTTCTAATTTTGAAGAGAAATTGTTTCCTTCTTCAAATAACTTTTCATCCTTATCATCAAATATACCTGCTTTTCTACCTGTTCCAAGGAAAGTACCTATAGTATCAAATGTATCAGATAAAGAGAACGCGAATATTGTTGTAAACACTAAGAATATCTTTCCTGGATCACTAAACAATCCTGCAAAATCTAATTTAAAGAATGTTGGTGCTATACTTGGAATACCAAAATTAATTTGTGAAAAGTCTGGTACTTGAGTTACTCCCATAAAAATCCCTATAACCGTAGTTGAAAGAATACCTAATAAAATTGCTGCTTTAAATTTAAGAAGCATTAATATTATAGTTATTACAAGACCTATTAAAGCTAATAATGCTACTTTATCTTTAAAATCAGTCATTGCTAAGTTTACGCTGTTAAATATAGTTGACTCTCCTGCTGAAGCAATTTTACCAGATTCATCACCAGTGAAAGTTATGAAGTGAGCTTGCTTAATTCCTATAAAAGCAATAAATAATCCTATACCACCTGAAATTGCATATTGAAGTGAATGTGGAATTGCTTGTATTATCATTTTTCTTATTTTAGTAGTTGTGATGATTATATTAATAATTCCGCAAATAAATACCATGGCTAAGGCTTGTTGCCAAGTAAAGCCAAGGCCTAAAACTACTGTGAATGTAAAAAATGCATTTAATCCCATTCCAGGTGCTTGAGCAAAAGGTACATTAGCTACTAATCCCATAACTAAAGTTCCTATTACAGCTGCAATAATTGTAGCCACAAATACTGAGTCTTTATCCATTCCAGCTGCCGCTAAAATAGATGGGTTTACGAATAAAATATATGACATTGTTAGGAACGTAGTTAATCCTGCCATTAATTCAGTTTTTACATTAGTTCCATTTTCCTTAAGTTTAAAAAACTTTTCCATAAAAATTACCCCTCTTGATAAAAAAATCGAATATTATATAAACATACTATCATTTCATTCGTGTTAAATCAATATAATATTTGCACTTTTTTCACTATTTATTATTTTTATCCATTAATACAATTGTTTACAAGTCTATTTTTCTAGTTATTTCAATTTTATTTTAAAAATACGAATATTAACACTTTATTAACAGGTAGAATATCTGTGTTTTATGAAGGTTAAATTATTCTGTAAAATAAAAAATGCTTGAATATTTAATTATTAATTAATATTCAAGCAAAAATGAAGATGTATTAGAACTTACTCTTCATAATAAATATGCATACTCTGTTTATTTCTCTTTATTTTTTATCATCTTCTGTTAATCTTCCATCAGACGTACTTACCGGTATCGATTCTCCTAAGAATTTAGGTTCTGGTTTTATTATATTTACATAAACAAAATCTTTTAGCTTAGCTAGCATTTCCCTTTTTCTATAATTATCCATTAATTGATAAGCTCTTTTATCAGACTTAACTCCATAAGCATCTATACCTAACTTTCTTGCTATATACAAAGCTCTTGGCAGGTGATACTCATTAGTTACTATTACCGCACTTTTTACTTTAAATATTTCTTTTGCTCTATACATAGTATCATAAGTGCTAAATCCAGCATGATCCATAAATATAATACTTTCATCTATATTACTATCAAGTATATAGTCTTTCATTGCACCAACTTCATTATAATCCTCTCTGCCATGATCACCACTTAATATAAATGAATCAGCAACACCTTCATTATAAACTTCTAATGATGTCTCAAGCCTATCTGCTAATATATCAGAAGGAGATCCATCACTTCTAACTCCTGCCCCTAAAACTATTATAGTGTCATTCCCCTTAGGTATATCCTCTATATTGTAAATATACTTTTTATAACTACTTACTCTTGAAATGGCTAAGCTAACAACAATTAAGCTTACTATAAATAAAGATACTAATACACCCATAGTTCTCTTTCTCCATTTCTTAAATTTTTTAATTCTCATAAAATTCTCCTAAAATACTATATTCCAAGCTTCATTTTTATGTGAGGTATTCCCGCCTCATCGTACTCATCTGATACTTCCCTAAAACCTACTTCTTTATATAAATTCTTTATATAGCTTTGAGCAGATAAGGTAATTTTATCTGTATTAAATTCTTTTTTTATTTCTTCTATAGCTCTAATCATCATTTCTTTTGCCAGTCCTCTGTTTCTATATTCTCTTGATACAAGAACTCTTCCTATAGAAGCTTCATCATAAGAAAGTCCTGCCGGTAATAATCTACAATACCCTGCTATGACTTCATTTTTAAAATCTTTATCTACTATAAATAAATGAATACATTCTCTATCTTTATCGTCAAAATCATTTTCACAAGTTATTTCTTGCTCACAAGCAAAAACTTCATACCTAGCCTTAGCTATTTCGTAAAATTCATTTATGTTAAGTTCATCAAAATACTTACTTCTAAATTCATATTTTTCTTCCATTTTAATCTCCTTTGTTATCACAAATTTTCATATATTACAATTATAATGTTATTACGTGATATTTTCCATTAACTTACCTTATTATATTATTACAATTATTATACAAAACAATTAATTTTTTATTACCTCATTCATTTTTCTAAATTAATGTAGGTTATTATTTGATGCATATCTATTCTTTAAGAAAGAAAGACTATATAGAAGATATATTAATCAAATAATTCTATTTCCCCTATTTTAAGCCTTTTTAAATATTGTACCAATTTATACATAGTATTATTATAAAGATAAAGTTAAATGAACACAGTTCGTAAAGTGCAACCTTTAAATGAACACCGTTCTAAAAAAGGAGTGAGATTATGATTATATCAATCAAAAACTTAGAAAAAAGCTATAAAGATTTTAAAGCAGTCAATATAAATGAATTACACATTAAAGAAGGTGAAATCTTTGGATTCTTAGGTCCAAATGGAGCTGGTAAAACAACTACTATCAGTATTTTAAGTGGACTTTATTCTAAGTATTCAGGTGAAGTTAAAATATTTGATAAGAATATTAAAGACGATCCTATGTTTATTAAGAAAAATCTAGGTGTTGTTCCTCAAGATTTAGCCTTAATAGATGATTTAACAGCAGAAGAAAATGTTAAATTTTTTGGTGAGTTATACGGATTAAGAGGAAAAAAATTAAAAGATGCTGTTAACGAAACTTTAGAATTTGTTGGATTATTGGATAGAAAAAAAGATTTTCCGCCTAAATTTTCAGGTGGAATGAAGAGAAGATTAAATATAGCTTGTGCTATTGTCCATAAACCTAAATTAATAATTTTCGATGAACCAACAGTAGGTATTGACCCACAATCAAGAAATAACATTTTAGAAACTATAAAGAGATTAAACGAACAAGGCTCAACTATAATTTACACCTCACACTATATGGAAGAAGTTGATGCAATTTGTTCTGATATATGTATAGTAGATCACGGTGAAATAATTGCAAAAGGTACTAACGATGAACTTAAGGCTTTAGTTAAGCATGAGGATGGAAGTACAGCTTCTCTAGAAGAAGTATTCCTTAAACTTACTGGTAGAAGCCTTAGGGACTAAGGAGGTATCACTTATGAAAATTTTAACTATAGTAAAATACAGACTACTACAATCAATAAGAGATGTCCAAAGCCTTATAACAATGCTATTAATACCAATATTTTTAATATTAATTCTAGGAAATGCTCTTAAAAATAATGAAGATTTTACTGCAAGAACTGTTGATAAAGTAAATTTATTATATGTAGATAATGATTCAACTAAAGGTGCTGAGTCTTTTGAAAGCTTTATAACACTAGATGAGCTTAGTGATATAATCCAAGTTGAAAAGATAAATGATGTAGAAGAAGGAAAGGCTTTAGTAGAAAATAGAAAATACGACGCCTTAATTGTATATGATGAGAATATTACAGGTAACCTTGAATTGATTGGTTCTGAATATAATCAGCTTGGAGTTTCAATAGTCAAGGGAATAGTGGAAACATACACTTCTTCTGCAAATGCGATGGAAGCATTAGCTAAGATTCAATCAAAAAATTTCACTATAGATCAAAATAATAACTTCCAAGATGAAGCAGTTTCAATATCAGGCAAGAAACCTTCAGCTATTGATTATTATGCAATAACAATGCTTGTAATGATAATAATGTACGGATCAATTTATGCTAACTTTGCTATAGATAAATCTTATTACGGTACAGTTAGTACTAGATTTAGAGCTACCCCATTAAAGCTTGGTGAGATATTCATTGGAGAAGCAGTTGGTGTAGTTATTACAATCATGGTTCAAGTTCTAATATTATTACTGATTTCAAATCTGGCCTTTGGTGTAAACTTTGGAAGTAGTCTTCCAACCATTTTATTATCAGCCTTCTCATTATCAGTATTATCTACAATGTTAGGTATATTTGTTGTAATGGTAACAAAGAAGGGATTAATAGGCCTTGCTCTTTTAAATGTTATAGTTCCTATTTTTACATTCTTAAGCGGAGGGTTCATTAAAGTAAACTTTAGTGGTGTCGTTGGATTCCTAGCTAAATTGACCCCTAACTATCTAGCTTCAAATGCTATGTTTAAGTCAATTTATGGAGGCGCTACTAGTGAAGTTATCTTAAGTATAGTAGGCCTTTGGATTATATCTGCTCTATTATTCATAGGTGCAAATATAATAGGAAGGAGTGAGAGAATATGACAATATTTAAAGCAACATTAAAAAGATTATTTAGACAAAAAATAAATCTTTTATTTTTAATAGTACTACCATTAATCTTTATGGTAATCGCCTTTTCTGGCTCAAATGGTACAGCTCCTTTAAAGGTTACTATTATAGATAATGATAAGACAGCTGTCACAGAAAATATAATTAACAATATTAAAGATAAGGCCGAGGTTAACTTCGATGCTGAAGACACTATTCAAGATAATTTAATTAATAATGAAATAGATTATGCAATAGTTATTCCTAATGGATATACTGATTCTTTAATCAATGGGGAGGACCCTATATTAAAGACTTTCGAAGCAAAGGAAGGAAATACTTCTACTGCTATAAAAGCTTCATTAAATAATTATATTAATATACTAAAGACCTTTGCTAAAAATTCTAATGGTGATGAGCAAAAGTTCTACGATGCAGTTAAATATTACTCAGATGGATCCTATAAATTATCCTACACAAGTGTAGATAAAGGAGAAGGAAATAAATCAAAGACAGATACTGCTATGGCATTTATAGTACTTAACCTATTATTTTCAGCCACATCAGCAACTAGTATTATGTTAAAAGATCGAGAAAAGAACGTATTTACAAGATTATTTACTACTCCAATGACTAGGTTTAAATATGTATTCCAAAGCTTACTTTCATTCTTAGTAATAACATTTGCACAAATTACTTTATACTTCTTAGTATTTAGATATGTATTTAAATTTAATTTAGGAGATTCTCCATTGAGTCTTTATATATTATTTCTGATATTTGGTATATTTACAATTTCTCTTGGAGTATTTATTACTACACATGCAAAAGACTTAAGGGTATCTGGAACAATAAGTACTCTAGTAATATTACCTTTTGCAATGCTCGGTGGATGCTTCTGGCCAAGAGAGGTTATGCCAACAGTATTACAAAACATTTCCAAAGTGATACCAACAACTTGGATAAATTCTTCTAATAGCAATGTCCTTTATGGTGCAACTTTAGGAAATGAAATGACTACTATAGTCTTACTCTTAGGAATTTCATTAATATTATTAGGACTATCATCTTACAAATTGAAAAATAAAGCTTAGTAAAATGTTACAATAAAAGGAGCTATTACCAAGTAGCTCCTTTAAAAATATAATTATTTACTTTTAAAACTCCTTAGGGAGTTTTTTCATTAATTTTACATTCTTCATTCTTAATTTTACATTGTGCGAAGCACCTTCTATCTTATTTGTCCATTTCCATAAATAATATATTTAATAGTTGTAAGTTCTTTTAATCCCATTGGGCCTCTAGCATGTAACTTTTGAGTACTTATACCTATTTCTGCTCCAAATCCAAATTCTCCGCCATCTGTAAATCTAGTAGATGCATTTACATATACTGCTGCTGCATTAACTTTATTTAAGAATTTTTGAGAGTTCTTATAGCTTTCAGTTACTATTGCTTCTGAATGTCCTGATCCATACTTATTAATATGAGTTATGGCATCATCAAGGCTTTTTACTATCTTAGCTCCTATAATATAGTCTAAATACTCCTTGCTCCAATCTTCTTCAGTTGCAGCTGTTACATCATTAATTATTGATTGAACCTTTTCGTCACCTATAATTTCAACATCATGTTCTCTTAAAGCCTTTACTACAAGTGGTAAAAAGTCATCTGCTATTTTTTCATTGATAAGCATCTTTTCTGCTGCATTACACACTGCTGGTCTTGAAGTTTTTGCATTTACTATTATATTCTTTGCCATTTCAAAATCACAAACTTCATCTACATAAATATGGCAGTTACCAACTCCAGTTTCAATAACAGGAACAGTAGCATTCTTAACTACAGCTTGTATTAATCCTGCTCCCCCTCTTGGAATTAGAACATCTATATATTCATTAAGCTTCATCATCTTAGTTGCGGTTTCCCTACTAGTATCTTCAACTAATTGAATTGAATTTTCTGGTAGACCTGCTTCCTTAACTGCTTTAGCTAATATATTTACTATTGCTTTGTTAGAATTTATAGCTTCACTTCCACCTCTTAATATAACAGCATTTCCTGTCTTTAAACATAATCCAGCAGCATCGCAAGTTACATTTGGTCTAGCTTCATATATTATTCCAATAACACCCATAGCAACTCTTTGCTTTCCTATTTGAAGACCATTAGGTCTTTTCCACATTTCAATAACTTCCCCTACTGGATCATCTAAAGCTATTAATTCTCTAAGCCCATTTGCCATGCCTTCTATTCTTTCTTCATTTAAAGCCAGTCTATCTAGCATAGCCTTAGAAGTTCCCTTTTCAATTGCTACGTCTAAATCCTTCTTATTTTCATTAATTATTTCTTCCTTATTATTTAATAAGGCCTTTGCCATAAGCTCTAAGGCATTATTCTTTTCTGTAGTAGATGCTATTCCTAGGTCATAAGATGCTTCCTTTGCATCCATTCCTAAAGTATTTAAATCTTTAATCATAATTAGCCCCTCCTTATTTATTAGAAACAAATAGAGTTCCTATTTCTTCGCCCTCTAATATTCTTAGAACTATCTTTGGATCTTCTCCATTAGCTAATACCATATCAACACCAGATTCAGTTGCAGTTCTAGCCGCTGTTAACTTAGTTATCATACCACCAGTTCCTAAGTTACTTCCTGCTCCTCCACAACACTCTTCTAATTCAGTTGTTATTTCTGTTATCTCTCTTATTAGCATTGAATCTGGATTCTTTCTTGGATCAGAATCATAAAATCCATCTATATCTGATAAAATAATTAATAAATCAGCATTTACAAGCTTAGCTACTATAGCTGATAAGTTATCATTATCACCAAACTTAACTATATTTTCAATTTCATCTATAGAAACTGTATCATTTTCATTAACAATAGGTATTATACTATTTTCAATTAGTGTTTCAAAAGTATTGCATACATTCTCTCTTATATGATCATCCTCTACAACATCCCTAGTTAATAAAACTTGTCCTACAGTATGGCTGTACTCTCCAAAAAATTTACTATATATATGCATTAGCTCACATTGCCCAACTGATGCAACTGCTTGTTTTTCTCTTACTGTCTTCGGCTTTTCTTTAAGCTTTAACTTAGACACACCAACTCCGATAGCTCCTGATGTAACTAATATTACCTCTTTACCAGAATTCATTACATCTGATAAAATCCTAGTTAGCTTTTCTATTCTAGTCAAATTAATGCTTCCATTGTCATAAGTTAAAGTCGAAGTTCCTACCTTTACTACTATCCTCTTTGCTTCTTTTAATTTTTCACGCATTTTCATTCCTACTAATCCCCCGAATTCGTTTCTTTGTTTAATTATAAATATTTTTGAATATTTTTTCCACATAAAATATACTTAAAATAATCTATTCCTTAAATTCTTTTATCTTTTTATCTAGTTCTCTATTAAAGTGCTTATAAAAAACCTTAGTTAATGAATAAAACGGTACTATAACAAAAGCTCCAATAGGTCCAATTAAAGTAGCCGCTCCTACAACTAGAAAAATATCAGTAATAGGATGGATTTTCATTGTTTTACCCATTATTATAGGAACAATTATTCTTCCCTTAAGTATTTGAGCAATTAATACTAATATAGATAATTTTAAAATCATATTCCAACCTAATGCTATAGATATTATATATGGTAGTACTAATGATATAAAAAATCCTATGAATGGTATAAAAGCTAATATAAATGTTACGGATGCTAGAATCAATGGATTCATCATACCTATTATTTTATATCCTATGAACATCATAATTGATAATGATAATGCTACCTTTGCTTGACCAACTATATAAGATGATAAAACCTCATCACCTTCCTCGATTATCTTACATGCCTTATCTTTATATTTCCTAGGAAATAATTTTTCTAAGGAATCTTTTATCCTTTCCTCATCTTTAAGTAAATAAAAGACTATTAAAATTACTAATAATATGTCAGAAAATAGTTGTATTCCTTTATCAAATAGTTTTCTAATGTTAGTAGCAAGCAAGGTTATATAATTTTGAATATCCCCTAAAAACTTCTCGTAATAATTAATGTTGAAAACACTTTCTCTGACCATACTTTGAATATTATCAATACCACCTCTAGATTCAATTATATTTAAAAGTAAAGACTTAATATTTATAAATTGTTCTATGAAATAATCAGCAAAATATTTAATTACACCTGATGCTATAAAGAAAAATATAAATATTGTTAGAGTTGCTGCCGCTCCTCTCTTCATCTTCTTCTTTAAAAATATATTATTTAAAGGTTTAAGTATATAAAATAAAAATACTCCAAATATTATTGGTATAATCACAACAGAAAAAATTACTTCTATAAAACTTTTTATTATAGAAATTTTACTTAATAATATTATTAATATAACAAATAAATTAAAAATAACTAAATATGTAATGATATTCTTCTTACTCATATTAAATTCTCCTTTTAAGTTAATCAATGAATATAGTTTATCCTCATTGCAAGAAAATATTAACACAATAATTTTGCATAAATTTTAGTTATTTTTGTATAAAAACCTATTGATTTTTAAGTTAAATTTGTATTAAAATTAACTTCTATGTATAAATATTAATAAATTGAATATAAAGGAGACCGAAATGAAAGAATTAACAAAGGATAAATTTTCTCTTAAGGCAACACTTACTTTTGTTATCCCATCTTTAATAGGAATATTACTATTTATGGTTCCTATTAAATTTAATGAAGAAATTACTATACCAGTAGCTTTAATGTCAAAGTTTTTGGCTAACTCTTTAGGAGGCTACTTAACAGCTATCATTACTTTTATAATTTGTATATCTGCGATATTCAGTATAATAGCTAAAATATTTAAGCCAAGTTTTATTATGAAGAATGAGTTTTTAAATACTCTATTTAATGTAAGTACAATTTGGTTTATTGCTAGAATTTTAGGAGCAGTATTTTGTGTTCTAGTATTGTTCAATTTTGGTCCTGAAATGATAATAAATTCTGCAACAGGAACTTTTGTATTAAATGATTTACTTACTATTTTATTTACTATTTTCTTTTTTGCTGGTTTATTATTACCATTACTACTTAACTTTGGGTTATTAGAATTCTTTGGTGCAATTCTTACTAAAGTTATGAGACCTGTATTTACTTTACCTGGACGTTCATCCATAGATTGTATTACTTCTTGGCTTGGTGATGGAACTTTAGGAATAATATTAACTAATAAACAATATGAAGAAGGATTTTACTCCAAAAGAGAAGCTGCTGTAATAAGTACAACCTTCTCAGCTGTCTCAATAACATTTAGTCTAATAGTTATAGATACTGTTGGTTTATCTAACTTATTTATTCCATTTTATTTAACAGTAACACTTTCAGGAATAATTGCTGCTATTATTCTTCCAAGAATATATCCTTTACGCAAAATTCCTAATACTTATTACAACAATAAAGAAAAAAGAGATGATGAAACTATTCCTGATGGATATAATGCTTTTTCTTGGGGATACAAAAAGGCCTTAGATAAAGCTGGAAGTAATCCTGGAATTAAAGCTTTCTTAGTGGATGGATTTAAAAATGTTTTAGACATGTGGCTTGGAGTTCTACCTGTAGTTATGGCACTTGCTACTATCGCATTAATAATAGCTGAATATACTTCTGTGTTCCAAATCTTAGGTTTACCATTTATTCCTTATTTAAACCTACTTCAAGTTCCAGAAGCTGTAGCAGCATCACAAACCTTAGTAGTTGGTTTTGCAGATATGTTACTTCCTTCAGTTTTAGCTGCTAACTCTATAACTAGTGATATGACTAAATTTATAGTTGCTTGTACTTCGGTTTCTCAATTAATATATATGTCTGAAGTTGGTGGAGTCCTACTTGGATCAAAAATCCCTGTATCTCTAAAGCAATTATTAATAATATTTGTGGAAAGAACTATAATTACATTGCCTGTAATAGTTCTTGTTGCAAACTTTATATTTTAAAAAAACCTGGACCAAATGGGTCCAGGTTTTACTTTTATTAAGACATATTTTCAAATATCTTATAAAAATCAATTATTCCATATCCAAGTTGTGGATTAGGATATATATCTCCTGATCTCTTATATACTCCTCTTGTTAAGAATGTCTTTATGGTTTGGGAATACATATAAGGATAATTTTTATTTACTATACCCCATTCAAATAATAATACACATGCTCCTGCTCCAACTGCTGCTGCTAAGCTTGTTCCACTAACAGTTACTATTGTATTATTGGGACCAACAGTTATAGTATTATATCCACCAGCTGCAAAATCTATAGCATTGTTTCTTTCATCTCTGAATGCAACCCCTGAATAAGATAGCAAATTATTATTATTCTGATTATATGCAGCTACAGTGATAGCATATCTAGAATCCCCTGGTATAGTTACAGTTCCATATTGAGTGCTAGATATAAATCTTGTTCCTGGTAACGTTAGTGCTCTTTGAGCTAACCAGGCATTATACTCCGCCATTCTTCCTAGCTTTAGCCTAACATTTATATTCCAAATCCCAGGTTTAATATCATAAAAATATAATCTTATTAATTGATCTCCTGAATATTCTTCTGGTAAGGCATAGTATATACTTATTTTTGTTTGTTCAAATACAAAAGAGTATTTTTTTCTTATATCTAGTATTGCTGGTATATAACCTGTATCTAATCCCGATGGAGATACAACATTTACTTCTATAATATCTGGTACTCCCATCCATATCTCCATATATAGTATTGCTTGATTTTTCTCTACTATCATTTCAATAGTGGAATAATCACCTATATTCTTTATTATTCCAGATGTATGAAGGTCTTCAGCTCCCTCATTACCTGTCCCCGTAACAATTACTATTCCTAGATTAAATGATACTGATGCAATATAATTATCAAGTATATGAGATCCCTTATGATTTCCTGAATTACTTCCTAATGGTAATAATATTACCATAGGTTTTCCTGATTCTACATGATATCTCCTTAAATACTCAATCGCCAAAAATATAGACGCTATATTATATATAGGCTCTTTTATTCCCAACCTTTTTTTTAAAAATTTTGCTTCTAATAACTTTACAGAGACAAATTCACATTCAGGAGCTACTCCTTTTAAAGCTGGATTTTTCCCTGTTCCTCCTATTATACCTGCCATATTAGTTCCATGACCTATTTCATCCTTACTTGGAACTATTGAATATGGATCCCTTCCATTGTCTCTAGCTCTTATAGCTTCATCTATTTGTTCCTTGTTATAAATATTCCCCAAAATTAAGTTATCATTTACTTTGTTTAATCCTAGGTTCTGATCTAATATACTATCAATTCTCGTATTTCCATTAGAATCTTTAAATTCATTACTTAAATAATCTATTCCTGTATCTATTATACCTACAACAACTCCCTTACCTGTTAAGTTTAATGCTAGCTCTGTTTGTAACATGCCCACATTTGATGCCTGTATTGCGGAAACTTGCTGTAATGTATAAATATCAGGAGGTACTACGTAAATTACTTCGAAATTATTCCCCTTAAAATAGCTATTAATCAATGATATAACTTCTAATGTATCCTCAAAATCATTAATCATATCTGACCTTATGAATAAAACTGCATATTCCTCATTAATTTTAAATAGAAATATATCTAATTTATCTACTATTTCACTTTTTATCTCTCCTGTGTATTCAATTAAATAACTAGAGTAATTATCAGTATTAAAATTCTCATAAACACTATTAATACTTTCCACCCTTCCCCCCCAAATCACTATTAATCATTTCTTTAGATACCCTTACAAACAAACCTCCTATTATATATTCTAAATAATTACTATCTCCTCTGTAATTTCCACCTAATATTCTAAATACATCTTGCAGGTTTAATTTCCCATATCCTAAGTTTTCATTAGGATATTCATAAATATCTTCTCTAGATGCCGAATAGATTAATAAGCTCCTTAATCTTATAGAATATAAGGCTGAATCATTTCCATCAACTATTCCCCACTGTAAAAGTAATGCACATGCTCCTGCAACTATTGCTGTTGCAGCAGAGCTACCACTTACTTTCGATATATTATCATTACCTGCGGATACTGTTAAAATATTAATACCCTCAGTTGCAATATCAGGATTAATAAGATAATTTGTGTTAAATCCCTTTCCTGATGAAGCAACTATAGATTTAGTAGAACCATCATAATAGGCTACTGTTATAACATTCCCTGCTGTTGAAGGAATAGTTAATGTATTATAAGGATTAGGATTTAAAAATTTTGTACCTTCTGGTAAAAGTCTTTTATCTATTAGCCAGATATCATACCTTCCATTAGTAACATATTCTCCCCTTAATACTATTCTCCAAACTCCTCTTTTTATATCTTTAAAATCCAATACAAACAATTGATGCCCAGTAAAACTTTCAGGATCATAGCATCTTATTTCAACCCCTGTATTAAGTAAATAATCTAAAGATTGTATATTAGGCATAATAAAACCAGATTCTTCTCCTGTAGGGGCTATTATATTTAAAGACATCTTATTTGGCCTATTAATCCAAACCTGTAATGAGAATACTTTCATTTCTTTTGTTATAAGAAGTTCTGATTCCCCTACTTCACCTGCAATTCTTATAAAATTAGTAGAATGTCCTTCTGAATCACCTGAATTTCCAGTGCCAGCTACAAAAACTATATCCCTCAATCTTGATATAGATGTAATAAATCTACTTGTTATATTATATCCGTCATGGGACCCATTTTGACTCCCAACACCTAAGTATATAACTATTGGTCTTCTTAACTCATAAGCTGATTTCCTTAAATATTCTATTGCAGCTAATACCTCTGAATTATTATAAACTGGTACTTCAGGTAAATTATTTTCTCTTAATATTTTTTTATAATTAAGGGATGTTAGTAATTTTACTACTAAAAAATCACAACCATTTGCAACTCCTTCAATATTAGGATTATATCCTCTTGCCCCTATAATTCCTGCCATATTTGTTCCATGGCCAATCTCATCTTTGCTTGGAACTATTTTATAAGGATCTTCTCCACTTTTGCTAGCCTGAATAGCCCTATTTAAATCTTCATTTTTATATTCAGTTCCAATATAAAATCCTTCTACTTTATTTGTTTGTATAGATTGATCCCAAATTTTAATTATTCTCGATGTTCCATCTTCTCTTATAAACTCTTTATTTAAATAATCTATTCCAGTATCAATCATACCAACAATTACTCCCCTGCCAGTTAAATTTAGGTAATTGTTTGTTTTTACACTTGCTATTGCATCAACATTGGTTGGTGCTATATCTTGTAATACATATATGCTTCTAGCTTCTATAAAAACTATAGATGGCACGTCTTTCCTTAACCTATCTATATCTTTTTCATTAACTGATATTATTGCTAGATTATCATTAATTATATCTCCACAAGCATAATTTACCTTACTTATCTCTTCTTTAAAGCTCCCTCTATATTCAACTACATATCCAGGAGAATCTTCATCAAGGTAGTTTTTACAAACATTATTAATTTCCATACAAATCCTTCACCATTATTTGCTATTACAATATATTCATTAAATAAAAAAAATCCACTTAATAAGAATACAAGTTTCTTAATTAAGTGGATTAATTCATTTTATATAAAATCTATTATTATCTTTAAAAATAGCATTAATATAACTAGAATTATCACTGGTTTTATAAATTTACTTCCCTTATTTATTGCAAAGTGTGCACCTATATAATTACCTAGCACTGCACATACAGCTGCTGGTATTCCTACTAGAAAGCTAACCTTTCCATTAAATATATAAACTACCAAGGCCGCTAAATTAGAAGATAAATTAACTATTTTTGCATTTCCTGATGCAGTAATCATACTTAATCCACAAATACTTGTATAAGCGAGAACCAAGAATGTTCCAGTTCCAGGTCCAAAAAATCCGTCATATGCTCCAATGACAAGTCCAATAATAATAGAAAGTATGTACATTTTCTTCTTAGAGATATCCTTTGTATCAGTATCTTGTCCAAAATTTCTATTAAATAATAAAAATATAGCAACTACTGGCAATATTATCATTAAGGAATATTGTAAGTATTTTTCATCTAATAAAATAACAAGTTGTGCTCCTACCCAAGAGCCTATAAGTGCTCCTGCAGCTGAAAACAAAGCTGGTTTTAATTTAATATTTCCACTTTTTAAAAACTTTGCTGATGCTGTAGCAGTTCCAATACAATTTGCAAATTTATTAGTTCCATAGGCTATATGTATTGGCATTCCTGCAAATACATATGCTGGTAGTGAAATCAATCCTCCCCCTCCTGCTACTGCATCTATAAATCCTGCCACAAATACTAATGGGCAAATAATTAATAAAATTGCTTCAATCGATACCATATATTATTCTCCTTAGTTTCTTAAATCTTTTCTCACTTATCTAATTATAGAGTCTTATAAGTAATTATATTGTTTTATTAACAATAATTAATTATATATCTAAAATTTGTTATGTAAATAGAGATTCTTCCACTTTTTTAATATCTTTAGGTTTATTCTATTTACAAATTATATTTTTATTAATCCAAGCATCTAAATATTAATATTTTTTGTAAAATAAATAGAATTGTTCGACTTTTCTAAATATTCTATTGATATATTTAGATTTATAATTTATATTTTAATTAAGACTAATAAAAATTATTGTAATCATAATAGGAGGTGGTTATTAAATAATTATTAAACTTTTTAGATGAAATATTGAGATACCTAACACTTAATATTTTTAAATAACAATAATAAAAATTTTTTAAAATAACATTTCAATAAATATTACTAGTATTCATACTAATATATATTCTCTTATTAACACATATCATTTTAACTAAGTAATATAATGAACGTCTAGAAAAGTGCTTTTTATATACACCTTAATTTGTATATTTAATCTTATGTATTCAATCACATTTAACTTACACTCAGCTAAAAGTAATATACTATAAGTTTTATTATCTATATTAAGGAGGAAGTTTATGTTAAAGAAAATGCTTAGTAAAAAATCTAAACCTTTTATTGCATTCACTGCTGTAACAGCTCTGTTAGTTTCAAACTTAGCATCTGTTCCCGCACTTGCTACTACAACTACTTCTAATAACACATCGCTTAGTACAACTGAAGCCTCTACACAAAAATATCGTAACGTAATGTACTATGGAGATTGGTCAATATGGGGTGGTCAAGGTAATTTCTATCCTAAAGATATCCCTGCTGATCAATTAACACATTTAAACTTTGCCTTTGTTGACTTTGATTCTCAAGGCACATTGAATTTCACTGATAAAGATGCTGCTATAGGTCATCCCCTTGGAAATGCAGGCGTAACTTACGGTGATATTAACGGCGGAATATTAAATGCTTTCCAAGTATTAAAACTTGAAAATCCAAACTTAAAGATAGGAGTATCTTTAGGCGGATGGTCAAAATCTGGTGATTTCTCAACTATAGCTGCTAATGCTTCAACTAGAGCTAAGTTTGTTGAAAACGTTATGGCTTTTGTTAAATACACAAATATGGACTTCGTTGATATTGACTGGGAATATCCTGCAGATAAAAGAGATCCAGATAAAGTGGATAATACTAATGATGAAGGTACGCCAAATGCAACTCCTGCTGACAAAGATAACTATATATTACTTCTTAAGGATTTAAAGGCTGCATTAACTAAGCAAGGTAATGACCTTGGAAAAACTTATGAACTTTCTGTAGCTCTACCTGCTGGAAAAGCTAAAATTGATACAGGTATTGATGTTGCTAAATTATTCGAAGTTGTAGACTTTGCAAATATTATGACTTACGATATGTCAGGTGCATGGAGTACAGTAAGTGGACATCACGCAGCTTTATATACAAATCCTAATTCACCATCTAAAGATAACGATACTCTTTCTGTAGATCAAAGCGTAAAATACTATCTCTCTAAAGGTGCAAAACCAGAAAAAGTAGTAATAGGTGCAGCTTACTATACTCGTGGATGGCAAAAAGTTAGTAATGATGGCCCAGATGCAAATAATCCTGGACTTTTTGGTACTGCTGCAGTAGTAAATAAAAATGCTGATGGAAGTCCAACTCCAGGTGCTTTAAATGAATCTCCAATGAAGCCTGGAGAAGGTGGAAGAGCTGGTGGTGTATGGTCATACAATGCACTTGATAAGCTTAAAGCTGCATATCCTGGTCTTAAAGAGTACTGGGACGACAGTGCTAAAGCTCCTTATTTATACAATGAAAGTACTGGTGCTTTCTTTACCTATGATAATGCTAGATCTATTAGAGAAAAAGCTAAATATGTTAAAGATAATAATCTAGGTGGAATGATAGCTTGGATGGCTTCTCAAGATGCTAAAACTACATCAACTAAACATGATGAGTTAACTAAGGTTACTAAGGAAGCTTTATTTGGTACTGGTGACCTCCAAGATTACGAAGTAAAATTCACTCCTGCTAATGTAACTTCTAAACTATCTACTAGCAAACCTGCATGGGGAGCTGGTAGCGTAATCAATATAAGCTTTACTAACAATGAAAAGTTATCAGCTACAGGTGAGGTTTTAAGATCTGTAGAAGAAGCTGCTAAGACATTAAAGAATGTTAAGCTTTATATAAAGACTAATGGTGTTACTATTACAAGTGGTCAATATCCAGCTCCTGCTGTTAAGTTTGAAAACGGTTATTATGTTCTTGACTTCTCAGGTTCTTATGATGGAAAACTTATTAAACCAGGTCAAACTGTAACATTTGATTTAAATACAGCTGAAGTTATCGAAAACTTAGATGGTGTTGTAAGTATCGAAATGTCACAAAAAATGTTCTCATCAGCTCCTGAAATGCAAAGACAACTCATTTATAAAGGATCAACAACTCCTGAAACTAATACTGCTCCAACAATAAATGGAGTGGCTAACAAAGAAATCTATGTTGGAGATACTTTTAATCCTTTAACAGGTGTTACAGCTTCTGATAAGGAAGATGGCGATTTAACTAGCAAGATTACTGTTGCAGGTTCTGTTGATACTTCTAAGGCTGGTTCTTATACTTTAACTTACACTGTTGCAGATAATAAAGGTTTAAAAACTACTGCAACTGCTGTTATTAAAGTATCAGAAAAGTCTACAACAAATACTGCTCCTGTAATTTCTGGAGTTTCTAATAAGCAAATTAATAAAGGAACAAGCTTTAATCCTCTAATAGGGGTTACAGCTTCTGACAAGGAAGATGGAGATTTAACTAGTAAGATTACTGTTACTGGTTCCGTTGATACTTCTAAAGTTGGTTCTTATGAAATAACTTATTCTGTTTCAGATAGTAAAGGTTTAGTTACTACTGCTAAGGCAACTATAACAGTAGTTGATGATTCCACTCCAGAGATTCCAACTTATAGCCCAACTAAAACTTATGTAGCCGGCGATATAGTTATATATAACGGAGTAAAATATAAGGCTAAATGGTGGACTTTAGGGGAAACTCCTGGAGCTAGCCAATGGGGTGCTTGGGAGAAAATAAGCTAACTCTCCCGATGAGGCTATAATGCAATATAAGTTTAGCTAATTAATATGTAATATTAGCTTTTATGCCTCTGCCTCTTTTAAATACACTTAACTAGCTGCTACTAATTAATATTTTAGGGCAGCTAGTTATTAAAATTAAATAATTTAATAGGAGGGTTCAAATGAAAAAGTGTAAAATAAAAAGTTTATTTGCTACTATAACTATTTCTCTATTCGCACTATCCAATATTTCTATGTACCCGAAGGCTGAAACAATAGATGTAACAACTACTAACCTTAATGCAACTAGTGCTGAGAGTACAGATTTAAGCAAAAAAGTAATAGGATATTTCCCTGAATGGGCATATAAAAATGAAGTTCAAGGATATTTTGATGCTGCTGACTTACAATGGGAGTCATTAACACATATTCAATATTCCTTTGGTATGATAGATCCAGCTACAAACAAAATAGCCTTTGGTGATAAGCATGCTGCTATTGAAGAAACTTTTGAAAATCACCCATTATCCCACAATGGAAAGACTGTAACTTTAGATCCAACACTCCCGTATAAGGGGCACTTTAATGTTCTTCAAACAATGAAGAAACAATATCCTGATGTTAAGCTTTTATTATCCGTTGGAGGATGGGCTGGTAGTAGAGGTTTCTATACAATGCTAGATACAGATGAAGGCATAAACACATTTGCTGATTCTGCTGTTGAATTCTTAAGAAAGTATAATTTTGATGGAATAGATATAGACTTTGAATATCCATCAGCAACTGCTACTTCTGGTAATCCTGATGATAAAGATTTAGCTGAACCTAGAAGAGCTAAACTTAATGAAAGATATAATTTAATGATGAAAACCCTAAGAGAAAAATTAGATGCTGCTAGTAAAGAAGATGGTAAAAAGTATCTGCAAACAGCAGCTGTAACAGCTTCATCTTGGGTTCTTGGTGGAATGAGTGATAATTCATATGCACAATACTTAGATTTTCTTAGCGTAATGTCTTATGACTTCCATGGTGGTTGGAATGAATTCGTTGAGAATCTAGCTAGCATATATCCAGACCCAGCAGATAGAGAAACTATAAATATGGCAATGCCTACTTTAAATATGGATTGGGCATATAGATATTATAGAGGAGTTCTTCCTCCTGAAAAAATAATAATGGGTATTCCTTATTATACAAGAGGTTGGGAGAATGTCCAAGGTGGCACTAATGGATTACATGGTTCTAGTAAGACACCAGCCACTGGAATTTATAATCTCTGGGGAGATGATGACAACAAGGATGGAGTAGTAGATCCTGCAGGCGCTAATCCATTATGGCATGTATTAAACCTAATGGAAAATGATCCAAACTTAAAAGTTCATTTTGATGAAGTAGGTGGAGTTCCATACGTTTGGCAAAATGAAAAGAAAGTATTCTTATCCTTTGAGAATGAACAATCTATTGATAAGAGATTAGAATATATCAAAAACAAGAACTTAGGTGGAGCTTTAATTTGGGTAATGAATGGTGATTATGACTTAAACCCTAACTATAAACAAGGTTCTACAAACGTTAATGAAGGAAAATATACATTTGGTGATACCCTAACTAGTAGATTACGAGCTGGGCTCGATGCAATGGGAGATTCCAAAGTTACTGATGATACTATTAAGGGATTAAGTCAAACAGATGTAGAAGTTACTTTTGGTGGGAAATATGATCACCCTAATTACACTTATGATATTAAGGTTACAAATAAAACTGATAAAGCTATAGATACAGGTTGGAAAGTAAGCTTTGACTTACCTAAATCCGCAATATTTGGACAACCTCAAGGTGGCTCTGCTACTATTGAAGATGTAGGTGATTTTAACAGAGTCACTATTACCTCTTCTGGATGGCAAAAGCTTGGAGTTGGAGAATCAGCTTCATTAGCTGGTACTATAAAGCTAAACTTTGGTGGTGTTAGAAACTTAACCTTTAATGGCATGAGACCTGGAAATGTTCCTGTAAACGGTAATTATGCTCCTACACTTTCAGGTATTGATAATAAGTCTATAACTGTAGGAACTGCATTTGATCCTTTAGCTGGAGTTACTGCTACAGATAAAGAAGATGGAAATTTAACTAGTAAAATTTCTGTTACTGGTACTGTAAATACAGCTAAACCTGGAGACTACACTTTAAAATATACAGTTACAGATAGTAAAGGACTTGCTACTTCTAAAGAAAGAATAGTAAGCGTTCTTAGAGTTTTAGAATCTGGACAACAATTCTATGATCCAGCTAAAACTTATAAATATGGAGATCAAGTAGTTTATAAGGATGCTCTTTATGAATGTATCTCTTGGTATATACCCCCTACAGACGATGGCTCTCCAGCTAACGCTAAGTACTGGAAGTTAATTAAGGTATTACCAGATCCATCAGTTCCAGCAGATAATACAGCACCTGTAATAAATGGTATTTCTGACAAACAAATATATGTGGGTGATACCTTTAATCCTTTAACAGGCGTTACTGCTTCTGATAATGAAGATGGCAATTTAACTAGCAAGATTACTGTTACTGGCTCTGTTGATACTTCTAAAATTGGTTCTTATACTTTAACTTATACTGTTACAGATAGTAAGGGCTTAAAAGCTACTGCAACAGCTAAAATTACAGTATCAGAAAAATCTACAACAAATACTGCACCAGTTATTTCAGGTATTTCTAATAAACAAATTAATAAGGGAACAAGCTTTAATCCTCTAACAGGCGTTACTGCTTCTGATAAAGAAGATGGTGACTTAACTAATAAGATAACTGTTACTGGCTCTGTTGATACATCTAAAGTTGGTTCTTATGAAATAACTTATACTGTTTCAGATAGCAAAGGTTTATCTACTACTGCTAAAGCAACAATAACTGTAATAGATAACACTACTCCCGAAACTCCAACTTATAGTGCTACTAAAGCTTATGTTGCTGGAGATATAGTATTATATAATGGAGTAAAATATAAAGCTAAATGGTGGACACAAGGAGAAACTCCTGGCTCAACTCAATGGGGAGCGTGGGAAAGAATAAACTAAAAAATTACTTTCTATAATTTAAGGGGCTGTCTTTAAGTCAGCCCCAATTAATTTTTTATTGTTCATCCTTAATTTTTCATTATACAACAGTCCATTTATTACTTAATTACAATATTTAATAACCTCGTTAAATCTAATCCTTGCATACTGTTTACAATAGCTCCTGATAAATCACTTATTTCAACATCTATCCCATTAATATCACAGGTTGTTAAATCTATTTTATTTAAAGAAGTTTTATTAAAAAAAGAATTTATTAAATTAGATTTATTAAAATTAACTTTATCTAATTTTACCTGTTGGAATGTACCTTCAGTAAAGTCACATTCATTTATCATAACATTTTTCATCTTTGAATAAGATAAATTAATATATTTACCAAGACAATTGCTAAATGTTACATCCTTAATATTACATTCATCTAATCTTGCTCCAAGTAACTTACAATTTATAAACTCTACTCTATGGATACTTCCATCACCTAAATCAATATTAGATAAGTCACAATTTTCAAATCTCGTATCTAACAAATCTACATTTCTAATGGATGTATCTTTAAAAACAATATTCTTAAATACACAAGAATCTATTGTAGTCCCCTTATTAACTAAATCCTCTACAATATTATTTTCAATAACTTTATTCTGAATTTTATCACTATCTAATATTTCTTCATATATATCAATAACTTCTTCTAACTCCTCTAAGAATTTAGGTCTTTGTATCTTAATACTTTTCATAATAATTAAATCACCGCATTTCGTCTAATTTACCTTATAATTATTATATATCACTTATATATATTAATATAGAGTACAATAAAAAAAGTAACTATATCATAATTTATTTAAAATAAATATAATATAGCTACTTTTTTATTTTATATTATTAGAATTCTTATTTTTATAATATTAAATTTCTCTCGCTACATTTACTGCTTCTTCTATACAGTTTAATGCTCTACGAGCTCTTACCGCATCACCAATTACATGGTATGGAATATTCTTTTCTTCACAGTAATTAGAAAGTTCGCTAAAGTCACGAGATTTTGCACCTATAGCAACTACTACTGAGTCACATGATACTTCTTGTAGCTCACCATCTTTTTCTATTACTATTGATTTTTCTTTTATTTCTGTACATTTAGCATCAGTTATAGTTTTAATTCCTTCATGATATAAGCTTTCCATAACACAAATTTTTCTTAATTGACCTAAATCTTTTGCTACTTCATTAAGCATTTCAACTACTGTTATCTTATTAATTTTTCCTGATAAGAACTCAGCAACTTCTAATCCAACTAATCCTCCACCAATTACTACTACTTCTCCAGTTACCATTGCTTTACCAGCAAGTACATCATGAGAATTAGTTACATGAGGTAAATCATTACCTGGTACTCTAAGTTTTATTGGTTCTGCTCCAGCTGCTATTATTACTTCATCTGGATTTATTTCTTTAATCACTTCAGGTGTAACAGGAGTTTCAAGTCTAATTTCTACTCCTTTTCTCTTAGCTATATCTCCCATAGATATAGCTGCTTCTTTCATTTCTTCTTTTCTAGGAGCTGCTCCTGCTAAAATAAATTGTCCTCCTAGAGAATTTGAAGCTTCACATAATATTGGATTATGTCCTCTATCTTTTAATTCCATAGCAGCTTGAAGTCCTGCAACTCCACCCCCAACTACTAATACTTTTTTAGGATTTTCTGTTTTCTTTAAAGTAAATTCTGCTTCTCTTCCTAACGCTGGATTTCTTAAGCAAGTTATAAATGGTACATCTGGTGATGAAAATCCATCATAACATCCTTGGTTACAACCAACACAACGTACTATGTCTTCAACTTGTCCATTCATTGATTTATTACAGAATTCTGGATCTGCTAATTGTGCTCTACCTATAACAACCATATCAGCTTTTCCACTCTTTATTATTTCATCTGCTTGTGCTGGATCATTAATTCTTCCAACAGCAACAGTTAACATTCCTGTTTCTTCTTTAATTCTCGCTGCATTATCAACATTAAAGCCTCTTGGTAAATCTACTGGAGGTACTTCATATTTTATTGCTGCACTTGAGAAGTTTCCACGAGATACATCTAATACATCTACTCCTGCTTCCTTAGCCCACTTACAGAATTGAATAGTATCTTCAATAGTAAGTCCATTTTCTACATAATCATCATGAGCATCTATTCTCATAAATAGAGGCATGTCTTCTGGAACATTAGCTCTAATTGATCTGATACATTCTAATAGGAATCTAGCACGATTTTCCAAGCTTCCACCATATTCATCAGTTCTTTTATTAAATGCCTTACTTAAAAATGAGTGTGGTGTATAATTATGTCCTGCATGGAATTCTAAAGCATCAAATCCAGCTTCTACTGCACGTCTTGCTCCCTCTCCAAAGGCTTTAACTGCCTCAGCAATAATTTCTTTACTAGCGCCAGGAACTACATAATCATCAGTAATCTTAAAATCACTTGGAACCACAACCATTGATGTTGGATCTCCAAATAATACTGCTGATCCACCAAGCCATAATTGAACTCCTGCCATTGCCCCACCAGCATGAATTGCATCTGTCAATCTTTTTAAGCCTGGTATATATTTATCATCAGAAATTGCTAGGAAAGTTTTAGGTGAAGCTTTGTCATAAACTGAACAAACTTCAGTAAAGTTTAAACCGTTTCCACCAATAGCTCTAGCTGCATGATAATTAATAAGTTGGTCTGTCACCATCTTATCATCTCCAGCCATCTTAGTACCCATAGCTGGGAATATAACACGATTTCTCATTTCCATTCCTCTAATTTTTATTGAACTAAAAACATTCTCAAAAGCCATATTAATACCTCCAAAATTTTTGTTTTTTAATTTCTCCCTACCTATATTATATTTCTTTGTTAAAAATAAATCAATATGTTTAAAACAATTTGTTTTAATTTTAACAAAAAAATAAAAATACTCCTAAATTTAAGAAGTATTTTTATAACTTATTTATTTTCTTTTAGTAATCTAATTAAATTTGTAATATATTTAATTCTTTTTTCCTCAGTACTTATGACTTCTTTGTCATATTGATTATCTTCATTAGTTGCTGGATATGTAATTGAAGAAATAAATATTATTCTCTTATAAACAAATTCCTCATCACTACAATTTAAAACTTTTCTTAAAGTACAATCTAAATTCTTATTTTCTTCCTTTGATTTCTCAATTATCTGTATATCAATTTCATCCTTATCTATTTTAGCAGAAGCTTCTTCATTCATAACTAAAACTCCAGGATATCTTAAGCAGTACTCTATTATCTCATTAGCACATTTAACTAACTTTTCCATATCACTAAGACTCTCATCATAAAGCGGTGCATAAGCTTGAGTTATATTCTCTAAGTAAAACTCTTTTATGAATTTTATCATCCTATCTTTACTACCAAAATAATAATTTATTGCACTTACATTTACTTCAGCCTCTTTTACTATAGTCCTTATTGGTACATTAGTAGTCCCATTTTTACCAAAAAGGTATAATGCTCTATCTAAAATTCTTTCTTCTATCCCCTTAAGCTCTCTCATATCTTCACCTCTAAAGTTTAAACTATAAATATTATAGCAATTAATTTCATCATATTAAACATATCTAAAATAATTAAAATTATATCATACATCTCCTACTTCTATTATTTTTAAGTATTTATATATTTTATATTACCTTAAATTTTCTGAGCTAAATTAACTTATTTGATAATTGAAACCTAGAAACCTAGTAATAGTATTATTAATTTAATTTTATATATAGATATTTACCTTCAGTATATATATTTTCTTTTATGAAATACTAAGCTAGAAATATATTTTAGGAGGACTAATATGAAAAAACTACTTTTAACACTATTAATATTGGCACCACTTACAAATACAAATTTGATTTTACATACCCAACCTGTATCTGCTAATGTTAATATTTCTACACTGGCTAAAGCAGAAAAAGGATATAATGAAGAATATACTATTATATTTAATAATATGATGAAAGCAATGAATACTGCACCTAATACCGGAAATGTAAATTTAGACTTTGTATTAGAAATGATACCTCATCATGAGGGTGGTATAAATATGGCAAAGGCTATTGTTAAATATGGTTCTAATCCAGATGTTAAGAAAATAGCTGAAAACATCATCAAATCCCAAGAGGCTCAAATTCCAATTATGCAAGAATTGAAAACTAAATTTGAAAAAGAACCTCTTTCAGATAAAAAGGATTCAGAAAAATATCTTAAAACATATAATTCCATAAAGGATAAAATGTTTAAAGAAATGCAAGGTGTGAAAGTTACCGATAATGTTGATGCTAACTTCCTTCAACAAATGATATATCACCATGAAGGTGCTATTGGCATGGCAAAAGATATCTTAAAATTTACAAAGGATCCAGAGCTTAAAAAGTTAGCTGAAAATATAATAACTACACAAAGCAAAGGTGTTTCTGAAATGAGAGCTTTATTAAAAAAATTATAAAATGTAAGATTTATTATTCATACAAATAAATCTATAAACTTGAATTAAATATCAAATTTGTATTTTATGATATCATTTATATCATAAATAAAAACCTTAGTGCCTATTGTGCTAAGGTTTTTTGCTTTAAATATATATTAATTATCCTGTAGTTTAATTTAATTCTAAATTTTCAATTTTCATAACATATATAATCATATTGTTGTATAATTATGACAATAAGACTATACATATGGAGGCTATATATGAAATACGAAGTTATATTGTTTGATGCAGATGAAACACTATTTGATTTTAAAAAATCAGAAAAGCAAGCTTTTGAAAATAGTATTCGTGAGTTTAATATGGATTATGACGAAAACTATCATTTGAAAGTTTATGAGGAAATAAATAAAAATATATGGTTAGAATTTGAACAAGGATTAATAACACAAAAGAAACTTAAGGTTGAAAGATTTAAAAGATTATCTGAAAAGTTAAATACCCCTTTTGATCCAGTAGAATTTTCTAATGCATATATAAGACATTTAGCCAATGCTTCTTTCTTATATGAAGATAGCATTGAATTAATAAAAGAATTAAGTAAAAACTATAAATTAGCTATTGTTACAAATGGCCTTAAAGATGTTCAATCTAAAAGAATAGGACAATCTGTCATAGCTGAATATTTTGATACACTTGTTATTTCTGAAGAAGTACAAGTATCAAAGCCTAATCCTGAAATATTTGAAATTGCCCTAAATAGATTAAATTTTACTGATAAAAATAAAGTTTTAATGATAGGTGATAGCTTAACTTCAGATATAAAGGGTGGGATTAACTTTGAGATTGATACTTGCTGGGTAAACCTAAAAAAGGTCAAGAATTCAACATCAATTAAACCTACCTACGAAATTTCAAATTTAAAAGATTTAACTAAAATATTAAACAACAAATAGGAATACTATTAATAACTCCTCATTATAGACATATATTAAGATGGATATTATACTGAAAAAAATATAAATTTTATAATATTGACATAAAACTCAATGTTTAAATTTAGGGATAGTAAATAAGTTTATTTTTATATAAATCTATCTACTCTCCCTAATATTAAATTTTCTTATCAAAATAACTTCTATATAGTCAATTTATATTCATATCTAGCATTAAAATATATTAAGGTATCACCCACCAATAGAATCTATTATCCATTTATTAGTACCCTTTTCTTTAATCAAGGTATAATGCTTATTATGTTCACCACTATCCTCAACTGATTTATTATCATCTTTATATTTTATATAATAGTCAACAGTATATATTCTAACATCATCTCTTGATAAATCTTTTCTTAAACTTCCTTTTCCATCATGCATATACGCATTATAAAGAACCTCATCAGTAATTAGTTCTAGATTAATTAATTTCATGGTTTCTATATTGTCTATATAATAATCTGGCATTTCATAAGTAACAGTACTACTTAATTTATCGATATTATGCATATCTTTGTATTTTATATAATTTTTAATTACTTTTTCAGGTGTATTAGAACTTTTTATAAATATAAAAAATATACTTAATATAAATACAACGGAAATTATTATAATCTTTAATTTCTTATTCATATTATTTCCCACCTTATAACTTATTTAGAAATATCAATAATTAAATCAAAAGTATTAATTATTTTTCTTATTGCATTATTATTAACTAATTTCTTTCTAATTTTTATTGCCTTATAAAAATTTATGCAGACAATAATAAATAATATGATATAAGCAGTAAATATCCATTGAAAGTACTTCATCACATCATCTAACGGCTTTATTTCTAACATATATACCCATAATAAATTCAATTTATTTCCATTACTAAAATAATTATATCAATATATTTATTTTTATTCAATAATTCTATATCTCACCATATTATTGAATAAAAAGGTTCTGTTTTAAACTGATGCTGATAATGGAAAGTTAAGAGATTGTTTACCATTTATTTCTTATGTATAATCTATAGCCAAATATGGTGTAATTTCAAAGTAAAATTTGAAATCCGTAGAAGTATGGCTACGGAGGTTTTGAACGTTTTCTCCTCCTGGACTATTGGTGAACATTTTCACTATGGCTAGGGGGTGGTATTGAATATGTTTGATACTTTTATAAAGTTTATATCGATTATATATATATTATTAGATTAGTCCTAAAAAATAATCTTTTTATACATCATTTGAAAATTAAGATTAAAATTCTTGGTCTTGATATAGAAGTTAAAAGCAAAGAAAAAAGTGCCCCATCCAACGAAGATTAGCACTTTTCTTAATTAAACTTATTAATTTCATTCAATAGCCCTAAAACAAAATAAATGTTCTAAGGATTGCTTAGTGTTACCAGCACTAAGCTTTTCTTATTTATATTATATCAAATTTATATAAAAAATAAACATAAATTTTAAAAAGACCAACTTCTCTACACCTTGGAATTTATGCGTTTATTTCTCAGCACTTTTGATAATAATTTATATATTTATCGAGCAGTTTAATAAAAAACTAACTTACACAATAATGCAAATGAGTAATAATATATATTTTTATAATTCTTTTTATTATAATTAACCTTTAAATTAATATTTTTCATTTCTTCTAATAAAAGTTTTATGTCTGAATCAAAGGTTTCTTCCTCTGTTGAATTCCATATCATTAGATATTTCTTCTTTAATAATTAGTTCAATGAAATATTAATATATTTTCCTAATATTTAATGAACATAGTCTTATATCCTATATGCGTTAATGGTAAATATTATTATAATATAAATGTAACATAAGGGGGAGATTTTATGAAAATTGATTATGAAAAGTTAAAGAATGAAGTTATTTTCAACCTAGAAAATAATAGGACCTGGGTATTATCTACAGCCTCGGATGGAAATGTATCATCTAGATCCATGAGTATAATAAACAAAGGATTAGATATATATTTTCAGACAAATAAATGCTACATTAAGTATAATCAGATAACTAAAAATAATAATGTTGCATTATGTTTTAATAACATATCTATTGAAGGTGTAGCAGAAGAAATTGGAGATTGGAAGGATGAGAAAAATAAAGAGTTAATGGAGCTTTATAAATCAGTACATCTAAGTTCCTTTAATGCTTATGGACTTCTCGACGGACAAGTTGTCTATAAAGTTACTCCCAAAAAGATTAAAGTGTGGAAATATATTAATGGGAATCCTATAAGACAAAATCTCTATGTTAATGAAAAAATAGCTGAAGAACTTGATTTTATGTAAAAAAATATGAATTATCATATTGTAAAGCCTCATAATTCAACGCTTATAACCAATATGATAATTCATAACAACTATGGCCATTGAGCATATAACTCTTAGCATATCTATGTTTAAGTTTCTACCTTTTATTTCTTTTGTTATATTCATTTATTTTTTCCTATCTTATGTTTTCTATTATTATGTTATCTTTTTTACTGTATTCTTAATATAGTCAGGGAAAAATAAAGTTAACTCTGCATGACTACTATAATCCTTTATGTCATGATTAACTCTTAAATTGATATTTTTCATTTGGTCTAATAATGGCTTAATATCTGAGTCATAAGTTTCTTCCTCTGTTGAATAATGAATATATATAGAGTTATTATTATCTTTATTTAAAATAAGCTTGTCCTTCATTAAATTATTAAGCTTATTTATAGATTCATCACTACAATCCCCCATAATATATTCCATTATATGTTGATGATTAGGTAAGTTTAAGTAATCCCCAAGGTTATATTGAGGAGCTCCCGTTATTATATGACTATTCTTTCTTTCTAGTCCGAAGTATAGGGCTGAGTATCCCCCCTTACTTGAACCAATATATATTTCATTCTTAGGATTTATTTCTTCTGCTATCTTTTTTATTAAAGCCATCACATCTTCTTCAATTTTAAAATCCTTATCTTTTCCTAGGTAATAAGCACCTCTTCCATCAAAGCCAAAGTCATCTAATATAAATAGCTTGTTGCATTTAAATCCATCTAAAGTTCTTATATAATTGTATCTAGCTTTTTGTCCTAAGCTTGTACAAGCTGAAAAAACTATGAGTAAGTCTCTTGATTCACTATTTTTTTCTAGTAAATAATTAATTTTATACTTATTACCTAAATAAGTTTTTTGATTAAACTTCATTAAGTATTTTGTTTTTAATAAGTCTATCCCCTTATTAAACTTACTTATTATATCCATACCTCTTCTCCTAAAAATAAATTTATACAAAAATAAAACAATGTCTATCATAAAATAGACATTATTTTCTATTCTTGAATAATAATAGTATATCAAATTCAAAGAATATTTTACTACTTTATCTTTAAATTTCTATATCTATTGTAAGTTGCCATAACTTCTTGCTTTCTAGGTAGTGACATACTTCCATTTCCACCCTTAGTTTTATCTATAGAAATTAATCCATTTTTATTTATTTCCTCATATGCTTTATTTACTGATTCTTCTAAGGATAAGTTTTTAATCATCATATTATCTTCTAACCACTTCATAATTGATCCTATAGCATTTAACTGTTCATTATCTACTATTTGCTCAACTGCCCTTAAGTCAATATTTTCATTATTTATATTGATGCTGCTTACCCCCATAGTTTTGATCTTTACACCCTTATATGTACTTTCTATCGTTCCCTTTTGAAGTTTTCTATCAAGATTTATATCTATTAGTATATTCTTTTCTTTAATCCTCTTATTTATTTCACCTCTCATAAGGGATTTTGCTTCTTTTGTAACATCTTTTGCTTCATAGTTATCCATTTGAATAACGTAGTCTGCTACATCAAAATAATCTCCTGAGCTACCTATAACTAAGATAGTTGAAACATCTTTTTGATTATATAGAGGTTTAACAATTTCTATAAATGGAGTTATTGGTTCTTTTTCTTTAGACACCAATCTTTGCATTAAATCATCTCTAATCATAAAATTAGTAGCTGATGTATCTTCATCAATTAGTAAAACCTTTGACTCTGCTTCTATAGCTTCTATTATATTAGCTGCTTGAGATGTACTTCCACTAGCATTTTCAGTAGTAAATCTTACAGTATCTTTTCCATTAGGAAGATTATCTATAAATAATGATATATCTGTATTTTTAATACTTCTTCCATCTTCTGCCCTTACCTTCATAGCTGAGCTATCAGTGATTACTAATTCTCTACCATCACCTTCAATATGATTATAAACTCCAAGCTCTAAGGCATTTAAAAGTGTAGATTTCCCATGATAACCGCCACCAACTATTACTGTTATACCCTTTTTAACTCCCATTCCTTTAACTAATCCCCTATTAGGTAAGTTAAATTCAACTTCTAATGTTTTAGGTGACTTAAAAGGTATCGAATCTATTAATGGTCTTTGTGATACTCCACTTTCTCTTGGAAGTATTGATCCATTTGCTATAAAGGCAATTAAATCTTTTTCCTTAAGTTTTGATCTTATATATTCCTGATCCTCAACTAATTTAATTCTATTTATTAACTTAGCTTTATTAATATTTTCATATACTAATGTATTGGTAACTATATTAGGAATAACATTGAATAAGATTTTTTCTAATTCCTTAGCTAATACTGTCCTTCCCCTAGCTGGAAACCCAACATAAAACCTTGCTTCTATATTATCTTTTGTAATAACTATTGAAGTCCTTTCTAAAATCTCTTGAGTGCATCTACTTATTGATATTAAGCCACTTTTTCCTGATCCAAAAATCTTTTCACTAAATTTATTAACATTAGTATAAAATAATCTAGTTAAAAAGTCAGAAACAGCTACTTTCTTATATTTTTCATTAATTAGTTCATCTGGAAATTTAGCTTTACTTTTATTTATAATAATTCTTAATCTTGATGGTGATGCAAAAGGATCTCCTTGAACATGATCAATACTTAAAATATAATCATTAAAATCATACTTATCCTGTAAATCCTTATATGCCTTATAACCTCTTCCATCTATTCTTTTTAGTTCATCTTTTAAATTAATAGAATTTTTCATTTATCTACCTCTTTTATTTTGTGAAATATCTTATAGCTTATTAAAATATTCGTCTATTAGTTTTTCTCCCATCCTTCTATACATATTACTCATATTTATAAATGAACATAGTAATAAAAAGTTTTTCTGAAATTCTTTATCTTCATCTATCTTTTCATTTAATACCATATCTTCAATATCATTAAACTTTTCCTCTATAGTTTTTTCAACATCTTGTAGGTCTTCATTATGTTGCCTTAAATATAGTCTATATAAATCCCTTATTGGATATTCTTCACCATCTTCAAAGGTTTTGACTATTCTATCTAGTGAACTCTTTATATCACTTATTGATAATCCACCTTTTAGATTATATATAAAGCTCATTAAAATTAAATGTTCCTTACTATACTTTTTATTTTTAATTGACATTAATAACTTACCCTTAGCGTAGTTATTCACCATAGTTTTAGTTAATGCCTTATCATCCTCTGTTCTTTTACATTCATTAAACTTACTATCAAATAACTGAGTAACTTGATCCATATATAAATCTAATTCCGGAATTTCATCTAAAGCTAATTGATTTTGTAAATTTAACTCCTTGAATTTTTCTATTAATTCGTTTTTGTCCATAATATCCTCCATGTAGTTTTATAAACTACTTATTAATATGTCTATATTTAAATATTACTAGTAATCAGTAGATAATTCAAGATAATTAATATAATATATAAATTTTCTTAGAAATTTAAGGATTTTTACTCGTTGACTTTTAAAATACGCTTTATTACTATATAAATAACAAGACATAGTTTTCAAAACTATATGTAAAGAGGTGTTGATTTTGGAAAAGTATTTTAGAGAACCTGTAAATAGCTTAACACATTTAGTTGGTGCCATTCTTTCACTTTTTGCGTTAATTGCAATGTTAGTTAAAGGTGTAGTTAATGATGCATCTTCTGTAGCAATTGTATCAATAGTGATATTTGGCATTAGTTTAATTTTACTATACAGCGTATCTGCAACATATCATGGAGTTATAACTAGTGATAAGATAATTAGTAGACTTAGAAAATTAGATCATTCAATGATTTTTATATTAATAGCTGGATCTTATGCACCATTCTGCTTAATTGCACTTAGGGGCTCTAAAGGAACTATATTCTTTGCAACTATAGCATCTATTGCAATAGCTGGTATACTATTTAGAATGCTTTGGTTCGACTGTCCAAGATGGTTACAAACAGCTCTTTATATAGGCCTCGGTTGGGCTGCTATATTTATGATTAAACCTTTATCAGCAGTTTTAAGTCCTGTAAGTTTATTCTTACTAGTATTAGGTGGAATCCTTTATACTGTTGGAGGTGTAATCTACGGCCTTAAACCTAAGAAACTTCAACTTGGCAAATTTGGTTTCCATGAGATATTCCATATATTTATTATATTAGGAAGTCTATGTCACTTTATTTGTGTATTCATATATTTACTATAAAATAAGTCTTTCAATTTATTATTAAAATACATTAGCCCCCATATTATTAGAGATTTAACTCAATAATATGGGGGCTAATCTTATGAATAATTACTTAAATTACTTATTCAAGTTTAGATATTCGACTCTAGATTAAGAGTGTAAAAATATATATATGCTATTTTAGAACAGCTTTTCTAGTTAATAATCTTGAAATTATAACTAAAATAATATATAAGATTATAAAGGTTAAAATTCCTGCATAAGGATTTAGAGTGTTCCATCCAAATATAAATTGAATAAACTTAATTGCTCCATTAAAAAAGCTTGGATATATTTCAATAATTAAATTTGAAAAAATTATAAATGCTACTGGTACTACAGATATTATTACCTTTGTTAAACTATTAGATTTGTAGTATAGAATAGTAATTACAAATCCAATTGCAAAGGCAAAAGCATAAACTACACCTTGAAATAAAAAGGTGTTTATTAAAGTTTCGAAACTATTACTTTGCTTCCAAAAAACGTTATTATAAATTATATCTCTCATATTTCCATATATCATATCATAATTAGTAGGGCAAGAAACAAAAACATTATATATTCTATTAATTATTACATCTATAAAGGACATTATAAATGCTATTGGAATAATCGATGCAGCAGTGCCATATATAAAATCTTTTCTTGATACATTATTACTTTTCATAAAATAAAAATTTTCTTTAAAGCTATTTAAGCCTACTACAAAAATAAATATTGCTGAAGATAACTCTAATCCTGATGAAACAAAATTTCCTCCACTAGATCTCATAATTAAAGTTAAAGCAACACATATAAAAATAAATATTGCATAGAAAGCTCCTAGTGATTTAATCATATTTGAAATATTATATTTTAAAACTGACTTAATCTTCATTATTTAACTTCCTCCTCTCCAGTTAAGTGAATAAATAACTTTTGAAGTTCTACTTTAGATACTTCTAATACTAATTCTTTTATTTGCTTTTTATCTTCTTCATTTATCTCACCAATAATCGTAGCTGCTTTAAAACCAGCTATAGTTTCTATATTGATGCATTTCTTATCCTTTATATACTCTTCTATATTGTCAGAAGCTCCTGAAACTAAGTAAGCTTCACCTAATAAGCTTTCTACTTCCTTATCTCCTAGAAGTTTTCCATCCTTAATAATTATTACTTTTTCTAATATCTCTGAAACCTCTTCTATAATATGTGTTGAAAGAATTATAGTCTTAGGCTCATCTATATAATTAGCTACTAATTCCTTATAGAACATATCTCTATGATTAGCATCTAGACCTAATACAGGCTCATCGAAAATTAATATTTCAGCTCCTGATGCTAAAGTAATTATTATCTTACATATTGAAGAGTATCCTGTAGATAATTCTTTATATTTCTTATTTATATTAATCCCAAATTTTTTACTTAGATTTAAAGCATAGTCTATATCGAAATTTCTATAAAACTCTTTTGTCCACTTGAATAATTCCTTAACCTTCATACCTTCTGGATATAAATCTTGCTCAGTCATAAAATATATTTTCTCTAAGGCATTACTATTTTCAATTACCTCTTCATCATCAATAGTAATATTCCCTTCTGTCTGAAAAATCCTATTAGTAATTAAATTAAGTAGAGTTGTCTTTCCTGCACCATTTCTTCCTAAAAGCCCATATATCTTATTTTCTTCTATAGTTAATGAAACATTATCTAATACTCTATGTTTTCCATATTCCTTTGTTAAATTAGATATCTTAATACATGCCATTAGTTACTCCCCCTTTTTAATCATTTCTATAATATCTTCAGTTGAAATATTAAGCTTCCTTGCTTCTTCTATTAGTGAAACAATATAACTTGAATAAAAGTTATCTTTTCTTTTCTGTACTAATTTCCCCTTACTTCCACTTGAAACGAACATACCTACACCTCTTCTTTTATAAATAATTCCTTCATCTACTAATAAATTAAATCCTTTGGCAACAGTTGCAGGATTAATTTTAAACTTTACAGATATTTCAGTAGTAGATGGAATAGCTTCATCTTCTTTAAATATCCCATTTAAAATCCCATCTTCTATTGATTGAGCTATTTGTATATATATAGGTATTTCACTAGAAAAATCTAAATTCATAGCTACCTCCTTTTAAATTTATACTATATTATATGCCTCTCTTGTTATTTGGTTCATTACTTATGTAATTAACTATATATCTTCTAAATTCAATTGTCAATATATATTTAATAAATTCCCAATATTTTTCTCTATATAAAATTAAACTATTAATACAACTTAACAAACACATACTATTACTATTTATATCTCCCGGAGTTGGATTAAAATTTATAGGCAAAAGTAAATGGTAAAGACTTCACTCGTCAGCGTAAGCTAACGCTTGATCATACTGTAAAAATACTATTATCAATTGGCGGAAATAGTCTTTAAAAAATATTTTTTTCAGATATTGATATCTGTTTATTTGTTGTGCCTAAAAATACTTTTAATATAAAGCCTTAAACTAAAATAAAATCCATCTAAGAATATTTATGTATTCTTAGATGGATTTGAGCTTAACTTAATGACATTGATTATTAGACACGTCCTTTCTTACTAAATAATATTCTACTTAGTTCGACTTAGAGTGTTTACCCTTTTATACTGACACCAATATAAAAGCTATGGCCATATTTTCAACAAGAAATTAGATCAAGTAATAGAATTTATAGATAAAAATATAAACACCCTGATATTAAGACTATGTATATTGTTCTAGGCATAGCCAGAAACACATATTATAAATCTTTTGATAAAACTAAATCTGCAAGAGAAGTAGAAAATGAGGAGCTAAAAAAAAGCTATTATAAGGATATATAAATCTAATAAAGGAATATATAGAGTTCCTAGGATTCATCATATACTTAAGACAGAAGGCTTTAATGTCTCTATAAAGAGAGTTCAAAGAAGAATGACCGAACTTGGGCTTTGTGCGATAACTGTAAAAAAATACAAAGCTCATTCAAATAAAAAAGTGTCAGAAGGTTTAGAAACGTTTCAAAAAGAGATTTTACATTCTATTAATGGAAAATTGGTAGGAGATATCACACATATTCATACTATCAAAGATAGTTGGTACTATTTAGCTTCAGTTCTTGATTTACATTCAAAAAAAATAATTGGCTACACCTTCGGTAAAAGAATTACTAATAATTTAGTTGTTAAAGCTTTAGAAAATGCCTATTACAGTCAGAATCCTAATAAAAATAAGTAGTTAATATTTCATAGTGATTTAGGCCCACAATATACTAGCAATGATTTAAAAGAGCTTTGTAAAAATTATAATATTATACAATCCTTTAGTAAAAAAGGTTGTCCATATGACAATGCTTGTATAGAGTCTTTACATTCTTCAATAAAGAAAGAAGAAATATATAGAAATACATACCGTACCTTCGAAGGAGCTAATAGAGCTATATTTAAATATATTGAAGGTTGGTATAACAGAAAAAGACTACACTCTTCTATTAATTAAATGACTCCAAACAATTTCAATTACTAGCTAAAAGTACAGCATAAAAAGTTTGACTTTTTGTGTCCAAGATATTAACATAAGACCAGTTTCTAATATAACAGATAAAATAATTCCAATGATTAGAGAATGGCAAAGTCGTCCGTTAGAAATAGTATATCCTATAATATTTATGGGTGCTATTCACTTTAAAGTGAGAAAAGACAACACAGTTGTTTCGAAAGCAGCCTACGTTGCAATTGAGTAAATATTGAAGAAAAAAAAGATGTTCTTGGTATATGGATAGGGGTATCAGAGTCATCAAAGTATTGGATACTTATCCTAAATAAGTTAAAAAAATAGAGGTGTAAAAGATATATTAATTGCTTCAGTTTATGGATTAGTAGGGTTTAACGAAGCAATTAAAGCTGTTTATCCTAACACCGAAATTCAAAGATGTATTATTCATCAAATAAGAAATTCAAGTAAATACTTATCTTATAAGGATTTAAAATCTTTCAATACAGATCTAAAACTAGTTTATACAGCTTCTACTGAAGAGATAGCATTAGCGGAATTAGATAGATTAGAAGAAAAATGGGGAGAAAAATATTTAATAGCAATACGGTCTTAAGGAAATAACTGGAATGAACTATCCACATTCTTTAAATATCCACCAGAGATTAGAAAAATAATATATACATCTAATGTAATGGAAAGTTATAATTGCAAACTTAGAAAAGTTACTAAAACTAAATCTGTATTTCCAAATTATGAATCATTAATGAAAATTTTATCCCTTGCTACTGTTGATATAACTAAGAAACAGACTCAATCTATACGATAATGGGCTCAAATTTCGGCTAAACTATCAATCTTATTCGAAAGTTGTTTAGACGACCAGTTATTCTAAAAAATATTTAGCAAACTCTTATTAAATTGCAGATTGTTATGTTAAATTTATTAATTAAAGAGAAATAAAGGTTTGATATTATACTTAACTTTCCAACCTATAAAATAGAACTAAATTTTCTAAAGTTTACATAGAAATATTGACAAACTTGAACTTAATAAATAAATCAAGTTCTTTTTTTATTTCTATATTTATATAAGTTTATTAAATTTTTATAATTCATTGATAAAATATTTATTTATAAAAGCTTAAAGAAATTCACAACTATTTTTTAGTGTATATATTTTTTTACATTTAGATTTATACTTTTTAAATATGTTTTAATATTCACTTTTATTTAAAATACATCTTTTTAAAATTTCCATTCTAACCTCTTGTATACAATTACGATTATATAATTTACCAATTTTCTTACAATAAGAAGGTTAATGCTCCTTTCATGAACATTAACCTTCTTAAGCTTGATAAGTATATTATTATATTATTGTAAAAAATATAATAATAATTAAAATATATATCAGCCACTGTTTACATTCTTTTATTTATAATTTATTATAGTGATTTTTGAAGATATTTTGAAATACTAGTATTTAATCCAATTTTAAGATCTCGTCCTCTATCATTAGCAAGCATAAACGCTACTACTTGAAAAAAACATATATATTGTAATTCATAAAATAATCCACAACAATTTTCTATATTAAAATCCTTCTTATCTATAACTTCATTACCTATTAAATAACAATTTCCAATTTCGCTTTTTAAAAATTTAGCCATCGCAATTGATTTTTCTGTATCTACGCCACTTTTAACTAAAACAAAAAATATATGACTATTATCGAATACATTTTGAGGTCCATGCATAAATTCTTCTAATTCATAAGTTTTTGTTATATAAGGTATCATCTCCATAAATTTTATATCTGCTTCACAACTAATTGGCCATAAACTATCAGCACCTGTGAAAAATGCTATATTTCTTTTCATCAATTCAAATTTATTATTTTGATACCATTCTAAAGTGTCATCAATTATCTTTGATAAACTATCTGCAACTTTAAACAATTCATTACAATTATTTTTAGAAGACAAATACATTCCGAGTAACCAACAAACAACAACAGTCATTGAAAATCCAATCGTTCTATATCTATATTCTTCATTTTTGCAACCCATATCAATAAAGTACATAGACTCTTTTGAAATTGGCGTTTCTTTACTACTTGTAATTGACAATGTATTGCAACCTAGCTTTTTTGCCTTCATTAAATTTTCATATACTAGTTTAGTTGTACCAGATTGAGAAATAAATATATACAATTTATCCTTATCAGTTTCTAAATTCTCAATTTTATTAAACACATTTGGATAAAACAATTTAACTTTTAATCCACATTCTTTTTCCAAATAAAATTGAGCAGTAAATGCCGCATTATATGATGATCCACTAGCAATGAATATTACTTCCTTTA
>NZ_CACRTO010000041.1:0-64639 GCF_902652255.1 Clostridium tertium | reverse complement strand
TACTTTATTCCGTTCCAGGATCAGGAACTTATGTATGCTCAGAACACAAAAATTTTATGGTTGGAATTTTTGATGACAAAACTTTTTCTAGTATATCTACAAGATTAAATGCATCAGGAATTAACAGTTATAGCAAAGTAATAAATAAATCAACATTTAACGGATACAGTAGCATCTCTTCTAAGCTTAATATACCAAAAGATAAAGAAATATTTTCACTTACAAGACAACGATTAAATCAAAATAAAGAGATTATAGCACTTGAATATTTCTATACGCCAAAGAATCTATTCCCTGACATTGCTGAATATGACTTTTCTAGAGTATCTCTTTATGATTACATGCAAAAAAAGAACTTAAAGCCATCTTTTTTTGATAGAAAATTAACTATTATACCCGCATCAAATTCACTTGCTGAAATGCTAAATGTAAAAAAAAATCATTTCGTATACTGCTTTGAGTTTATTGGATTTTCAAAAGAAAATCAAATTGTAGAATATACAAAAAGTTACATAGATACAAGCAAAATTAAATTTGAATACACTTTAACAAAATAATTAATATGTAATGAATAACAGTTCTAACATAGAAATGTAAGAATATATGTGAGCCTGTAAATATTTTGCGGATTATTCCCTAAAATGGAACCTTATGAATTTGTAACCAATTTATTCTTAAAATTATAGTTTTTAGATAGGGCTGTCGCACTAAATAATTAGTGCGACAGCCCTTTATTATGTACTATATTTATTTATTTTCACATTAGAAGTATTTTCTTTTCTATTCTCACCTAAATTCTCTTTAACTTTATCAATATTTTCTTTTACTACTTCTTTAACCTTGCTTAAATTTTCCTTAGTTTCTTCTTTAATGTCATCTAATGACTTTTCACTTAAAATCTTTTTTATTAAAACTCCTGCTCCTAATCCAATAATTGCTCCAATAATTAGTCCTTTTCCTTTAATTCTCATAATTCTACACCTATCCTTTCATAATTACTATTTATATATATTTTATAAAAATACTTTTTTTTATTTCAATAGATGTATCTTAAATTTTTATTATTTTTTATTCGTACATTTGGAACAGAGTATATAATATATAACGGAATTTCTTTTAGCTTTTCTCTTTCCTTCTACTACTCTTCTTTCTTCTTTTATAACCTTAGAACATTTTGAACAAATATATCTATCTGATACTGTATTCTCTTTTTCATCATACTTATATGCTGGTACTATAATTTTTTTCATCTACTACTCTCCTTCCAACTCTTTCTATCTATTTATAAAATATCATATTTATTTTAATAAATCTCTATTAACTTTTTACCCCTTCACTCGTTTTTAATTTATTATTTTTCCTTCCCTATAAACAAATCTATAATAATAAAGCTAGTTTTCTAGCTTTATTCACTCGCTCTCCCCCTAAGTGGAAAATTTAAAATAAAAAAATTAAATTCCACTTAAAAGGAAAAACAATAATATTATTCTCACAGAAACTCTACTATATTGGTCAAACTCGCTTAGGTCTAGTTTTATCAAGCATACTACCATGTAACTCCCAATATACCCCTAGGAGTAAATATCAAACTCCTCTAGGACAGGCACTCCACTTCTAATACTTCTTATAGAAGCTTGTCTAAGAAATTATCATTACCCATCTAACGGAGATATTATCGGTGGTGAGCCGATTAGTTTTTTATAGTGTTATTCCTTTAACCACTTACCTTATAAGGATTTTTTATTATGAAAAATGCCTCCAAGAACACTTTTATTTATGCTTCAATTAATGCTGATTTTAATTTATTTCTATAATCTTTTAACCTTTCATACTCTTTTACAGAGTTTTCATATGTTATCTTACATTCTTCTATTGTTTCTTTATAACACTTTTCTGCAACTACTCTATCATATTCTTTTCTTGCTCTAATCATTTTATTATAAGCATGTGCTGTTTTTATTGAATATTCTTCATAGATTGTTGGTTCATATTTGTATAATAAATTTTCTAATTTATTCATTTGATTTTCTATAATAAATATTTTCCCTTTATCAGTGCAACTTATAGTTGTACCATTTAATAATTCTAATAACTTTTTAACTTCTCTTGTAAAATAAAATACTTCTTCCTTCTTAAAATTTTTTGATAATTTACTCATAAACCACCTCAAATTTTAATTTTCTTCAATTAGGTAGATTTTAAAAAACTTATTTTCAGCTAACTTACTTTCTGTAATTTCTATTCCAAATTCATCACTAATAATATTTTTAAAAGTTGATTTAATTTGATTATCAGTCATTTCTAAATTAAGAGTTTCAAAAACAAGATATTTTTTTCCATCTTTAATATTAGTATTATAAGTTTTATTTTCTAACTCTCCAATTTCTTTAAACCTATTTATTAAATCATTCTTTTTAACTTCATAATTATCAGTATCTTTTTTAGTATCTTCATCAGTTATTAAATCATCTATACTATTAGCTTCATTATAACTACTTGATATTTCATTCTCCCTTATTTGTTCATTTAATTTATTTGTATTTTCAGTTAAAATTCTGATTTTTTTCTTTGTCATAGATAAGCCAGTTTGCATAAAAATAATGATTATAAGTAAAATTACAATAATTATTTTATACTTCTTATTTTCTTTGAAATTAAATAAATCCTTAATATATTCCATAGTTACCTCTATATGCTATCTTTCAAGTTCTACATCTTTTCTATTTGTTTTAAGGCTCTTTCTAGCTTCTGTATGCTTACATCCTTCTTGCTCTAGATGATACTCTATTAAGTTTAATTTATTATCATCAATAGTCATTTTGCTTATATTTGAGCCTGTCCATTTGGTATTATCTATTTTAGCACCTTCTAAGTTTGCTCCCCTTAAATCTGCAAATATAACACATTGTGTTATGTCAGCATTTTTTAAATTAGCATTTCTTAAATCCATATTTAATAACATCATTCCACTTAAATTTTCATTTTCTAAATTAAGCTGCTTTCCTCTAGTTCCTTTGCTATTTATCCATTCTTCATGCTCTCTTATTTTTTTTCTAATTTCTTTTTCCTTATCAACTGAAATCATCTCTTTATTATCCTTTCCTAAATCATTTTTAAATTCTTCATTATTTCTAAACTCTAAATAACTTAACTTTTGACTTTCTGATAATTTTACTATGTTATCTTTTACTATATCTTTAAATTTTAAAGCAACTTCTGAGTATGTTATTTCTTCTTTTAATTCTTCACAAATAGAATCAGAATGTAAATATGCTGAAATCATATTTTTAATTACTTCTGTTTTTCCCTTCTTAACTATTTCATTATTGACTTTATCTATATCAAATGTATAATCAAAAAATTCTTCTATTTCTTTTCCTCCCATATTATATTCTTTTAATTCTTTCATAAAGTTTTCTTTTATAATATTACAATCATAATAATTTTGTTCTTTTTCTTCATTTTGGGCTTTAACTTCTTCAAAGTTATCATTTAGAAGCTTAAATTCATTCTTTTTATATTTCTCATAGATATTATCTAATATATCTAAGTCATCTATTTTATTTTCAATAGATACAATAGCCTTTACAAAATCTGCATAATTTTCTTTTATTAATTCTTCTATATTGTTTTTCATTACTTTAAAACTTACTTCTTCATAATCTCTATCACTTAATTTCCAATCATCACTTTCACCTATTACATCTATCTCATTTTCATTATTTTTTTCTATATTTAAATTTGAAAACTTTTCTATTTCCTCTATTGTAAAGTAATATCCATCTCCAACTCCATCATTAGGAATATATATATTACCTTCTTCATTTGAAAAGTGAACCTCATATTTTCCATTTTCAAAACCTTCAATTAAAAAAGATGTTCCTTTTCTTATGAAAGAACCATCTTCACCCTCAATATCAATTAATACTTTGTATTCTTTAATACTATCAAACTCTTGAAATTCTTCTACTTTAAACCCTTCAAGTTCTTTTACCTCATATAATTCCTTATTTATATTTTCTTCTAAATTAATATATTTATCTTTTTCTAATTCAAAAGATAAATCTTTGTTATTGATTAAAGTATCTTCAATTACTTCAATATATTCTTTAACTGTTTCTCTAACTTCATTTATTAGCTTTTCCTTATCTTTTAATTCAACATCTTCAGTCCAAGAACTTATATATCTAAACGAATATTCTGATGTATCTAATCCGAAATAGCTACATACTACATATGCTCCCATTTCTGCTTGAAATTCTTTAGCGTTGGTAGTGTAATTATCTCTTGTTTCCATAGTGTGAAGTTTTGCATGAGTTAATTCATGTATTAAAGTTTTAATATTTTGTAATTGAGTATTCCTAGGATTTAAAGCGACTTCTTTTGTTAATGGATAACTAACTCCTTTTACTGCTCCTAATTCTCCTTTAGGCTCTATAATTCTAACTCCTATTTTCTTTGCTATATTTTCCATAGCTTTATACATCAAATCATAATTTTGAACTTCTCCATCAAGCCATCTACCAGGGAATATCTTAGGTAAATCTTCTGCTTTAGCATTAGTTTGAGAAACTTCAAAAACATATCCTTGATTAAATATTAGCTTACCTTTTCTTACTTCTATTTCTCCTTGCTCTATTAATCTTTTTTCTTCAGGAGTTGCTTTGCTTAATTTAACTTCCTCACCTTTTGAATTAATAAAATAATCACTTAATCTATTTGGAACTAATATTTTAATTCCCTTCTCACCTTTATTAACTGTAAATCCTTTTTCCTTCCAAAAAGCATATGATCCAACAGCTAAAGCTCCTTCAAATTGCTCTTGAATTAGAAAAGTATTTCTAAATGAATAGTTATAAAATTTACTCATATAACTAGCAAGTTCTTTGAACTGCTCTGGACTTGTGAAGCATTTTTCTATACCTTCATTAGCTTTTTCCAAAAGTTCATTAACTTCTTTTTCCTTATCTTCTTTTGATTTTTTATTATATGTTTTTTTCATTTTTCCTTTCACCTTCCTTAAAAAACTTAATAATAAAACACCAGGTAAAATACCTGGTGCTAATCAACAATATTTTCATTTACAATTTTAGTTTTTAAATCATATTCAACTACAACTGTTTCTCCATCTTCATCATTTAATTCAGCTTTAATTGATGATACATAATCTTTTGAAGCTTGTACTATAATTTCTTTCCCTTCACCAATACTCAATACTTTTAATTCAGTATCACTTATTGCTTCTCTAACTATTCCTAAATTACTAAACATAAATCTCTACCTTTCATTTTCAATTTCTCTTTGTAATCTCTCATAAGCCATTTGATTTTTAACTTGTTCAAAATCTTTATCAAATACCTTTTTTAATTTGTTAATATCCCTCTTTGTTAATATTACTGTTTTACTTTTGTATGAATATAATAAACTTTCATTATTATTTTTTACCACCTCCTTTATTTCTTTAAGAAGTGTATTCCCCATTCTAGTATAAAGTTCATCAATTTTATTTTTCTTATAATCTTTATATCTAAAGGTTTCACCTTCTCCATACAATTCTTTTAAATATTCTGTCTCTTTATCAAGTAAATCTTCTAGCTTTTTAAATTCTTCTTTCTTATAATTATCAACATAATATTTTGTTAATTCATCTAATAAAGGTCTAACTTCACTTAATGAATTATAATTATAGTGCCATTGTCTTTTATCTTCAGGTAATTTTTTTATTATTTCTAAAACCATTCTTTTCATTTCCATATCCTTATGAAATGAAAAATCTTTTTTACTATCAATAATATTTTTTCTTATTATATCATTTATTTCTTTTTGCTCTCTACTTCTATCTATAAGATTATTAGCAAATTTACTTTTCATATTGATTAATGTTTTAGGCTTTCTCTTTCCTCTTTCCCTACTAGGATTTACTTCTACACTTGCAACATGAACATGGATATTATCTGTATTGTAATGAAGTGATCCACTCCAAAGTAAATTGTCAAACCCTTCTTTTTTTATCAATTCATTCATTGAGCTTCTAACTGCCTCAATTATTTTTTTCTCATTTAAAACGCCAGTTTTTTTATCATATAACCCTTCTTTTTCAAGCCATTCATTATCAAAACTAAATACATCTTGCCACATTAAACTCTCGTTCTCTTGTGCAATAGAAAAATAATCTTTCAAAGCTTTTCTTTCATATTCATTTAAGAAATCTTTATCAGCTGTAAATAAATTTCCCGACTTACTTGGATTATCCATATAGTCATTATAGAGTGAAAAATCTTCAAACTTATAATTTCTTACTGCTTCTTCTCTATCTATATAATCTATATATTTAGAGAACTTTTTACTATTACTTTGAATCCATCTAACCTTATGAACTATACCTACCATAATGTTATCCTTTAATATGTTCTATCTAATTTAGCAACTCTTTTACTTGCAATTCTTTTCTCTACAAACTCTGTTGCATTATCTATCGCTTTACATTTAATATCACCAGTAGTTGCTAAAAGTTTATATCCTGACTTCACAAATAAACCATTAAGTAGTTCGATTATAATTTGAGTATTTTTATCAGATTCATTACTAGCTTTTTTAATTCCTAATAGTTCAGCCTTTAATTTCTCTGAAAGCTTTTCTCCAATCAAATTAATCATAAATTCTGTAGTTATATCTGAATTATTTCTATGTTCTCTTATAATTAATTCTAAAGCTTCACTATTATATTTTAAATGATTCTTTTCCTTAACTTCCTCTATATACTCAATGTTTTTTTCACTTAGTCTATAATGTTTTTCCATCTTACTCATAATAAAATTTACACTCCTTTATCTACTAAGGACTTTGTCCTCGCTAAAGCTCACCTATAAACTTTAAAAAGTTTAATCAAACTTACCTATAATGAAATATTAAATATCTTTAGTTGGAAACTAGATATGAAGATATTTAATAAGAGCATAAGGGGAAACTTCCCCCAAAATAATTGGGGGACTAGGCAAAGCCTAGTGTTTCCTTGGGTACAAAAAAATTCCCAAAACGCCCAGTTTACGCCACTTAAACGCCACATAAACGCCACAAAACCTCCCAAGTTGATACATATTTTTTATTGGTAATTTTTCATTTTTTCTTCTAACTTTTTGATTTTTTCTTCATACTCTTTGCATTTTTCACTTTCAATTTTTATTTCACTTTCTAGCTGAATAATACTTGATTGATTAGACTTTATTGTATTTTCTGTTGCTTCAAGTTCACTTTCAGTTTGATATTCTTTGTCATTTTCTAATGTATTTATATTTTCTTTGAATAAATTTATTTTAGAATTTTTATCTGAAATTACTGTATTTATTGCTTCTATTTCTTTTTGAATATCTTTAATTTCATTTTCAATAACCTCGACTGTATATTCATTTATTCCTTTCTCTTTTAAGTCAGTATTAATATTTATATCTCTTACATCAGAATATAATTTAACACTTCCTTTACTCTCTCCATCAGTATTTTTATCTAATACAGTTAATGAAAGAGCTTCCCATTTCCTTGCTACCTTTGTAGTTATTATATAATCACTATTAGTTATTTTGGTTACTTTACTAGGTATAATTTGAGTTGGATTTGTCTTTTCCCTTACTTCAAAATCTAAATTTACTTTTTCATTTAAACTTTGATTTTTAACCTTAATGGTAAATTGAACTAATCCATTTTCATTGTTATATTGTCTATCCTTTAATGTAACTACTACACTATTTAATGGTATTTCTTTATTAATTTCTGTACTCATCAAACTCATTTCTTTATTAAAGAGAATATTTGATGATAGAAAAAATAAAACTCCAATTATACAAATTGAAGCTAAAAAATAATATGATATTGATTTATTCTTATCAAATTTTTTCTTTATATTATCTACTTTAATTTGTATATCTTCCTTCTTCAAACTTTCACCTTCTTTACTTTATTAATCTATTCAACAACTCTTCTAACTCGTCCATTAAATGTTTCTGTCCAATATGGATTGTTTAAATCTGCTATTTCTACTCCCCTAGTAGGACCATCATGTATAAACTTTCCACCACCTAAATAAACAGCAACATGACCATTAATTGTATAGGTATCAAAAAATAATAAATCTCCTCTTTTCATATCCTTTGGATTTATTTCCTTACCCATATTAACAAGTGAAAATGTTACTACACTTGCTCTATCTCCAAGCTGAACTCCTGAACTTGCATACATATAATGAACAAATGAAGAACAATCAAAACGACCAGCCAAAACATCTTCTTCCGTTCTTCCTCCACCCCATACATAAGGTGATTTTCCTACCCACTTCATTCCAGCTTCAATTGATTTTTCTATTATTTCATTACTACTTCCTAATAATCCAACACTACGAAATTCCATAGCATACTTAAATACTTTATTAGGATAATCATGTTGAGCTTTATCTAAATCTACACTCATTCCATAACCAGGACCACCATTATAACAAGCAAAAACTCTCCTTAATGTATCTTTAAAATCTTTATCATTTTCGCTTCTATCCCAACCAACTAGCTTCATATTTTCATTATTATTGTAATCTAATCTCTCTACTTTATTTTGCATATACAGAACATAATTGGTGTAATATCTCATCTCATATGCACCAGCAAATATTTGAGCTTTAGGATCATTTAGATATATATTCCACATATCTTCAGATGTTGAAAAGTTATAACCACCTTTTCTATAAGCATCTCCTAATCCCATATCAATTAAATATTTCCATAAGTCTTTACCCGTTGCTATATCATATTTTTGAATTTGCATCATCCCATACGCTCCACCGTATGAAGCATTAGGATTAAAATTACTTTCTTGTTTTGCAACTGCTGCTAATACCCAATTAGGAACATTAAATATACTAGCTGCTTCATTAAAATATGGTACAAAATCTTTAGGTACTCCTAATGCTCCAATATCAGTAATAAGTCCTCCACCACCGTCAGTTTGAAATTCTTGTGCCTTAAAAAGATACATAGTTACAGAACTTACTAATATTAAAAAGCTAATTGTTATTACTCCTACACTTGATACTAGAAGCTTACTTACTTTTTTTATTAACTGCTTTTCTTTTTCCAATAGCACCACCAACTTTTTTGTATTTTAACGCTTATATAACTCTGTAACTAACTACTTTATACTTATCATTGATCTTTAATAATTTAACTTCATATGAACTTCTTCCTGAGTTTGCTACTTGATCGTATTGGTCAACTACATTCCATTTAACATAAACATCAAATAAAATATAATCATTCTCATATTCATTTTCTTTCTCATATGACTGTACTTCTTCAATCACTTTTTTCTTAATATCTTGATTTTTACCAAGATACATATATAAAGCTTCTACCTCTGGTTTTAATTCATCTGCAACATATTTAACTGCTAACTCTACTGTTTCTTTTGGCTTTTCTATGTCAAAACTTTCTATGGCTTGTACAAAATTTTCAGCTACATTTTTTGCTTTAATTCTTTCCTTTAAGGAAAATTTACTTTCATTAAGAAGATTATTATTTTTTTTAATTTCTTCATCTGAACTTCCGTTTGATATTGTGCTTTTAAATCCTTTTTCTACAACAATATCTTCTTCCATAAAATTATTTTCCTTATCTGACTTATCTAGTTCTTTATCTAAATCATAAATGCTCTCACTTTCTTCATTAGAATTATTAGAATTTTCATTAGGCTTTTCTTCAAGATTATTTGAATATTCTTGTTTGTTTTTTATATCATGAATTAAATCTTCTCCTACAAATATTACTGATAAAACTCCTATTAATATAAAAAAAGCTATTATTAATTTTTTAAATTTCATACTAAGCACCACCCTTAAATAAATCTAATTCTTTACTTGTAACCTCTATTCTGAACTTTATATTTTTAAATCCATTGATCGCTAATATACATTCACCTTTTCTAAAGAAAGGTACTCCTTCAATTTCACTCTCTGTTAATTGACCATCAAAAATATCCATTAAAGCCTTTTTAGAATTATTATCTTGTTGCATGATAAACTTATATTGAGTTAATTCAAAAAGAGTTTTTATCTTTTGTAATGCTTCACTCTCTGCATTTTCAGGAACAACATCTCTAATACTTTGAGTTGCAAATATAAGTCCTGCAAAGTATTTTCTTGCTTCTCTTTCAAAAGAAATTAAATAATCAACTGCCATAATATTATTGGAATTTATGAACTTATGAGCTTCATCAATTAAAAGAAAATACTTTTTACTATCTTCAAAACTAATCTTTCCATCATCATATAACTTCTTAGCTGGAAGTCCTTGTTTTAAAGCATTATTCCATAATAGTGTCATTATGTTAAATGTTTGAGCGTTGAATATTCTTCTATCAAATTGAGTTAAGTTTTTAACTGCAAAACTTACTATTTGTTCATCATCAAAATTACTTATAGATGAATGTCCATTGAAAAGAGTTCCATAATCTCTTACCATACTTTCAATATTTAATATTATTAACTCTAATCTCTCTTGCTTTGTTGAAGTTAGATTCTTCTTTATAATTGCTCTCTCCACATCTTCATAAAGTTCATTTTTCGTATATTCCAATAACTGCTCCATTATTGGATATTCTGTAATTTCATAAGTAGTAGCTTTTTTTCTATCTATTCCATAACTTCTATAGAAATCACTTAAAAGTCTTTCAAATTCTCTTATTTCTGATTGCTCTGCTGTCGGAGAAATAAATTGATATAACATTGAAACTTTACTTAAATGAAGCATATAACTTTGTTCTTCTAATACCTCATTTGTTTCTTCATCAACTACTGTTGCGAATATCTGTAGTGGATTTATAATACCGTCTGTCCCATCTAAAGCTATTACTTTTCCCCCTAAAGCTTCAACTAAAGTTTTAAATTCACCTGATATATCTAAAACTCTAATTGTGTTATTTACTATTGCATTATCCATCATCAACTTTTTTAATAAAGTTGATTTTCCTGAACCCATAAGCCCTACTATTAAGGCATTAAATGATTTTCTATAATCATTCCTAGTAAAAATATCATATAAGACATTTCCACCAGTATATGTTCTACCTAAGTATTTTCCAGTTGGATCATTAAGTTCTGTAAAGTGAAAAGGATAGCCACCACCTAAAAATATTGAAGGTAATGGCTTTCCTACTCTTTTATTAGGATAATATGTTTGATCTGTAGCACTTGAAAATAATGACTTCCATTCATATTCTTGTTCATTAATACAAACAGCACCCCTATAACCTAAATTCTGTAACTTAATTAGTATCTCTTTAACTTTTGTGTCTAATTCTTCTAAAGTTAAAGCTGAAACATAATATCTTATAGTTACAAGTTTTATTATTTCCTCATTTTGAGTAATATCTTCTACTAATGCTTGTAATTTACTAATCTCTGATGTAGCTTTTATTCTGTCAATATTACTTGGAGCATCACCAGCTCTTGTAATCTGCTCTGTAATAGACCTATTAATTTTTTCTAATATCTTATCTTGATTTTCTGTGGAAACATCTATTGTTGTTGTTACATCTTCAAAATTTAATAAATCTTCTAACCAATAATCATTAACTTGTGTTTTAAATTCATATATTCTTATACAAGATTCGTACCCATCACCCTTGATAATAGCTCTTTCCGAAAAACTCACACCACCTACTGGCTGAATAGTTTTCAATAGATATGGATTGTATTCTATATTTTTTCTTAGTGCCATCTGCTTCACTCCTTACTGAAATTTAATCAAAATAAAAAAAGACACTAACTTTAATTAGTATCTTTTTTTAATTATCTTTAATATTCTATAAATATGTATCTATCATCATACAAAACAACAGCTACTGAACATCTTTTATTTATTATAAAAGATGTCTCTAATCCTTCTATACGGTTTCCTAGATCTTTTTTTACAATTTCTGAAATTAATTTTTTTATTTTAACATTATTATATCTAGTATTTATATAATAATGCTCTATGATTTCATTTTCATTTAAAGATGAAATCATATTTATCTTGTCTTTTTTCTTTAAGTATCTTCTTAACTTCAAAGGTAAATAATAATACTTATCAGACTCTTTATATATATTTATACAAAATATAATCTCATCTTCATCTTGAAAAATTTCGTTTAGTATTTTGTATAATTTTTCACTAACTTTTTCAATATATAATTCACATTCTTCTAAATGTGATATACTTTCTTCTAATTCAATAACTCTTTCATTTTTAAATTTCACATTCATATTAATCTTATCTACAAATAAATTAATTTCTTTATTGAAATTGCTTTTCATAAATATCTATTCCCCTATATTAAATTTAAATAACTAGGAATTATTAAATCAAACTTATTTTGTTTTAACACTTCAATAGTTAGTCCTATTACTTCATAACTATTAGTTATTCCGTCAATTTCATTAATTAAAATTAACTTTCTTAATATCTCACTCGATATAAGTTTTATATCCGAAGCATTTAATTCAAACTTTATATCTTTTGCTGAATTTTTTATACTTCTTTCTAATTTTTCAATTTCAAACTTTTCTACTCGATTATCTTTTTTTCTAATATTCATTCTAAATCAACTCCTTAACTCATATATTAAATTGTATCAAATTTTATCTAAAAATATCAAATTAAGGAGTATATCAACTTCCATATATCTAAAAATATGACTTAATATTCTTTTTATCTAATAGTTCATTTATTTTTTCAAAATCATACTCTCTCATATTTTCATCTTCTTCTCTCAACTTATCCAACATTTGAGATATAGTTAAATTATTTTTATCTTTAGCTATACACTTATTTACTTTAATAATCCTACTAAAAAAAGGTTCTTTAGTCTTATATCTCTCTAAATCTTTTTTTATATCAAATAGAATTCCTGTTAATGTAATATCCCAATATAATCCTAATATATTTATTGCATTATACAATTCTAATGAGATTGCATTCCATTTTTCTTTTTTCTCATTTACTCCATTATAGCCACTTCCCCCATTAACATTTTCATTAACATTAACTAATGGATTAAATATTTTAATTGGAGTTAATTGCGCTAATTCTATTAAACTTTTAGCAGCATGTTTTCCACAAACAATTATTTTCTGGTTAGAATTTACTTTCGATGTACATAAAAACTCATAATATTCATTGGTAATAATATCTCCTGCATCACTTTCCTTAGTTCTACCATTTAATAAACATGTATGAGTAATTATTTCAATATAATATTCTTCAACTATTTCTTTTCTCCTATCTTCTCCCCTACACTTTAAATGTTCTAACTGCATTAATATCACTCCTTAAACAAATATTTATTAAATTATACCAAAATTTATCTATTTAAGGCACTTTCAACTTATATTATTAACATTTCCAACTTATCAATCGAAACCTTTTCCATTGTTTCATAAGAATAAAAATCTCCTACATCTAATTTCCCATTCATATAAGCTATACTTGATACAGTTATATTATTCTTGCTATTTTCTGATATCCATAATGCAAAAATTACATTAGGTTCAATTGCATTTTCCCTATACTTAGTAAAAAATAAAATTTCATTAACATTTCTTAGTATTTTTTCTTTTACTATTTTTGTTTTAAATCCATTTTCTTTTAATAGTTTGTTATATTCTTCAAGCAAACTATTTTTAGCAATATCCTTACTTTTATAGTTTTCAGATATTAAATCAAACTGATTATCTTCTTGTAATTTATTTTCTATCTCTTTTATTACAAAATCTAAATCTTCATCTCCATTTATTATTGTTACTTCTTTTGTCCTAAATGCTTCAATTTTTTTGCTATTAAAAGAATATCTAAAAATAATGAACTCATATTTAGTTAAATATTTATTATCCCATTTAAGCCTTATATAACAAACTTTTTTATTTTTACTTATTGATAAATACGTATTATACAATATTTCTTTAATATAGCAATTATAATTATTATCTTTAAAATAATTAATTATGATTTGAATTTCTTTTTTAAATAATGCTCTATTCTCATTTTCGAATGGTATTTTTTCTAATAATCTTTTTATCACTTGATTTCACCTCTATTTAATTTATTAGTTTTGTATTAGGATTATTTAACTTAAATAATATTTTAAGTTTCTTTTCAACATCTAAAGGTTTTAATTGGATTGCTATATTTTGATTTCTTAATAATAATCCTTTAATTTCTTCCTTATTGTCTGTATCTCTAATAAAAATCATTATATAAAATTCTTTATTTTGTCTATTTTCCTCAAGAAATATTAACTGCTCTAATTTTTCTTTCAAGAAATTAGCATAAATTTCATTATCACATTCTTTTAATTTCTTTTCTAAAAATTTTTGCTGCTTTAATGTATTTACAGGAAACTTCATTGATATAAGTTTAAAGTCATATACATATCCTCGTAAAAATGATACGAAACTATATATGTGCATTTTTCTTTCAATCTCATTTAATGAATATATGTCCTTACTATCTATTTGAAATATATCAATATGTCCCATTTGGGTTATTATGCTATCATCATCATCTGCATCTTTAAAAGGCAATAACTCCTTAGTTGTTAGTAAAACCTTTTTATCTTCTTTTCTTATTTCTTTAAGCTCTTTTTTCTTTAGCTTCTTTTTTTCCTTTAATAACTTCTTTTCTTCCTTAGTTAATTTTACCTTTTCTTTCTTTATATCCTTTTTTATATTTATATTTTCAAATTTTTTTATTGCCATAAAATCCTCCAATCAAAAAGGTGTCCTTGAGGGACACCTATCTATTCTCTAGCATAAGCTTTTTTATTTCTTATTAAAGCATAATATATACTTTGAAATTTTCTTTTTTCAGGATTTATGCTACTCTTACTAGTTAATATAATAGAAATAGTAAACATAAATAAATAGTAAGGTACAATTAATGGGGTATATACCAGGGAACTTAATGCCCAGGATATAATTAATACAGAACCTACAAAAACTATATCAAACAAATATAAACTCTTAGTAAACTTCATTGATGATGAAATTTCCTTTGGTAATACATACATAAATTTCACCTACCTTATTTAAATTTTATTTTTCTTACGTTTTATATTCCACTTATTAGTTGAGTTTTTTCCTAAGTTATATGATCTATTTAAATCATCAATAAATTTTGATGATTTAACTTTATCTTTTGCATACTCACCAATAGTCCTATTTTCCATTTTTCCAACTAAATTTTCTTCTCTTGTTTTATTATTTGAATTATCCAATTTTGAGTTAGAAGTATTGTCAGCTTCTTTTGGTCTAATATTTTCAAATCCATTTTTAGAATTAATATTATCTGAATTAGTAGAATTTGAATCTTTACTCTTTCCTATTTCCGTATTTAAGGAATCTTTAGGTCTTACATTATCTACATTACTTCTATTAGAATTTATGTCTTTATTATCGCTTATTTCATCATTTAAGCCACCTTTAGGTCTTACCCCATCTAAGTTATCCTTATTATGGTTTATGCTCTTATTATCGCTCATTTCATCATTTAAGCTACCTTTAGGTCTTACTCCATCTAAGTTGCCCTTATTAGTGTTTATGCCCTTATTATCGCTCATTTCATCATTTAAGCTACCTTTAGGTCTTACCCCATCTAAGTTACCCCTATTAGTGTTTATGCCCTTATTATCGCTCATTTCATCATTTAAGCTACCTTTAGGTCTTACCCCATCTAAGTTACCCCTATTAGGGTTTATGCCCTTATTATCGCTCATTTCATCATTTAAGCTATCTTTAGGTCTTATACCATCTAAGTTGCCCTTATTAGGATTTATGCCCTTATTATCGCTCATTTCATCATTTAAACTATCTTTAGGTGTTACACTATCTAAGTTACTCTTATTAGTGTTTATTCCTTTTATTTGTTGCATATCTCCTTCAATATCATTATTATATTTAGGGTTATTAATATCTTTAGGAGTGTCTATATTCTTATTAGCAATATCATTATTTGGATTTATATTTTTATTTTTGTTCATTTCTTCTTCAATATTATTGACATTCATATTATTATCTCTATTTCTATTAATATCTTTCATATTCTTTGAATTAATATCATTAGGAATAGCCTTATTATTGTCAGTATCATTATTCGGATTTGAATTTTTAGCTCTATTCATTTCTTCTTCGATACTGTTTAGATCACCATTTTTATTACTATCTTTTAAGCTATCAATATCTTTATTGTCAACAATATTATTTGAATTTCTATTCTTAGATCTATTCATTTCGTCCTCTATGTTACTAATATTATCATTATTAACTTTTTCATTATTTCCTGGTTCTTTTGACTTATTATCAGCAACATTAGGATTCTCATTTTTATTACTATCTGAATTTTTCATATCTTGTTCTATATCATTGTTACTTACATTATTCTTATCATTATTATTCTTATCTGTATTATCATCATCATTAATAATATTGCTATTCTTGTCTTTACCAAACATACCACTCAATGCTCCTGCTCCCATACTTGCACCTAATGCAGTAGCCTTTCCTAAACTCTTAACTCCTTCTGATAATGAGCTTAGACCATTCATAGCTCCCTTACTTAAACCATATCCAGCCATAACTGCTGACCAACCATTCTTTAATCCCGCATCAATTCCTAATATTCTTTCTATGATATTAGGACCATCTATAACAGCTATACTTCCACCAACAAGTACAATCATTTTTGCTACTCCATTAGCACTTAGTCCAGCATTTCCTAAGCTTGTACCTAACCAAGAACTAAATATAACGTATAACTTGGTCATTATTGCAGTTGAAAATATAACTATAAACATTGAAAATATATGTTTTATTATTTCCTTTAACTTTTTGCCATCTCCAATATCAGCAAAAGCGAAAAGAGTTGCAAGTAACTTATTAAATGCTAATTCAAATATTAACCTTGCTACTTTTAATCCAATACAAATAAGAGTTATTCCCATAGCTCCTAAAGTAACTATTATAGATAAAAAATCTATTCCATATCTATAATATTCTTCATCAATTTTAAACCATCCTGTCTCTAAATCTTCAAGCTTTTTATTTCCATTCTTATCAAATCTAATTTTCTTTCCTAAAACAGCTTTATTATTAACTTCATCTAAATCTATAGTTTCATTTGCATCTACTGTAAGTATTTCACTAGACTTTATACTATTTTTATTATTTAAATCAAATCCATTTGAATCTAAATAATATAAATCATATATATTATTTTTAATTAATTCATTAGCTGAACTTGTATATTCACTTGCTACATCTTTAACAGCTATACTTGTCATGTTATCTAGCTTTGTCATTAAAGTTGGTAATAATACTAGAATAAGAATAGAAAATAAAATATTAGATGGTAATTCCCCTCTATTCTGCTTTCTATTAAACATTATCTTAAAACCTAATATTCCTATTGATATAGCAAGAATAACCCATACTAACGGTTTATACTTATCTATTAAGGCAGTTACTTCAGGAGAATTAAAGAATCCATTTATATTGTAAATTTTAGTTACAGCCTTCTCTATACTATTAACTAATAACGATAATAGCGTTACTATCTTCCACAATACCCACCTAATACAGTTACTAATTATACCAGCCATTTCAAGGATATTATTCTGCATTAATTTTTCTAATATCTCCAATACTCAATCACCCCACTCTATTACTTTTTAGTCTAAGTTCTCCTTTATCTATATATTTTTTTAAATCCTCTATATCATAGTCATTGTAATATTCATTTAAAATCTCTTTAACTTCTGACCATCTCATATTAAAATCAACTTCTAAAGTAACTTCTTCATCAACAGTCATTTCAATTTTCTTATTTATATCTGAAACTTCATCTATTGTTAGTATTTCATTTACCAAAATATCTTTAAGCTTTTCATTTTTACTAATTTTAGCATCTTCAATCCCTTTTTCTCTTACCATACTTTGTACTAAAGGCTCTTTACTTTTTATATTTCTATATAGCAATAAATCTTCAAGATTTACATCACTATGTAAAGTTTCAACTTTTTCATTTATAAGATTTTTAGTATTATCAAAGAATTCTCCTAAATATTCATACCTATATTTAAGAGTATGATCAGCAGTATTAAATATAGGATATGGTCTAATCTTGTTACCATTTAAATCCCTTCTTTTAGTACCCCTAGCAATAACTATTTCTCCTTCTTCCAAGTGCATTAATTCATCTACTGTTAATATTTTTCTAGCATCTACACTTTCCGTTTGATGTTTTGTCATATCAAAAATTTCTCCACTTCTTGAATAAGTAACAATAGTCTTATCACCTAAAAGTTTTGAAAATTCTTCAGCCGTTTCTACTTCATTAGTGAATATATAAAACTTATTGGAGCAATTACCAAGTATAGTCTTATAATCATCACCATATAATTTTTTTAATTGAGGTATTGCTTGAATAACTAAATTGAATCTTATATTTCTTCCTAAACAAACAGTTACTATATTAGCCATACCTTCTATAACTGGCATATTTCCAAATTCATCTAGTAAAAATATTACTTCTCTATCACATTTTCCACCTGGTCTTAATGAAGCTTCTTTTGCTAAAACATAATATAATTGTCTTACAAAAATACTAGATATAACATGATTTGAACAATCATAGTCAGGTGTAACCATAAATAACGCTACAGGTCTATCATCATTGCTGGTAAATCCTATATCTTTTAAATTAATAGAATTTTTTGATGTTAATTTTGCTATTTCATCCATAGTGAATATTTGTAACTCTGACATTGCAGTAGCAAATATTCCTCCCCTAGTTGTACCCTTAGAGAAATTAGATGTTGCATATTGCATTTTAGCAACAGACTTACTATCCAATCCTTCAAAATATTTATCAAGTTCATTTTTTCCAGTTACATCTTCTTTAGAACCTAATTCTGACAACATATTTGCTACTGTATAAAGCGTTATTTTTTGTAACTCTCCACTTTTAATACATTCATCACAAACTGCTAAAATTAAAGCATTAACCAAACTCATAGCCGATGTTTGCCAAAATGGATCTTTAACACCTGGTTTATAATACAATGTATAAGTTAATGTCTTAACCAAACTTTGAGCTGTACTATAATCTTTTTGTTTATATGCATCTATTATTAATTGCAAAGGGTTATAACTCATTGAGTTCATAGGTTTTAATAAATTTAATATTTCAACTCTATATCCTCTATTTTCTAATATTTCCTTTGATGCACTATAAAGTTGTAGTGATAGGTAACTTTTTGATATTATCTCCAAGTTTTCCCCCACCCCACACCGTACGTGAGCCTTTCAGCTCATACGGCGCTCCATCGTGTCCAAATGATTTTTTATAAGTTAAATTTTAATTGGTTTATTACCTACAGAAGTTCTTAAATTATTTAATTTCTCAACTTGCTTCTTATTTAATTTTATAAAAGTTAGAATTTCATTTATTTTTAGTTCTTCTGTTGAGTGAATTAATTTATGAATTTCAACATCAACTATGATAAGATTTTTATATTCATCTCCACCACCTAATTTTATTGGTTTTATATGGTGGCAATGAACCCTATCAATCCCAATAAACTCTCCTGTTATATAACATTTTCCATATTGAGCAACATATTTTGATAGTCTATTATCGTTATACTCAATACTTCTAGTTTTGGAATAGCTATTTTGTACTTGCCTTAAAACGTGTCTTGGAATAGCTTTTAATTTATTATGTATATTCTTTCTTCCTTTGCTAGTAAAATTGCAAGTATCTTGTGAAAAGTTTTTTGGTATTTTATGACTTACACCAGTTATTGGTAGTAATGGCACTCCCATTACTGAAAATACTTTTGTATTCTTTCTAATACCTTTGGTAAACTTTTGAAATTGCTCTGGTGTTTCTTGAAATTCTATAATTTTGGAACAACTTCTGAGGCGTATTTTAGTAGACTTTAACAGAGTATAATTAACTATTGTAAGATTGTTATAAATATTTGTTGCAATACTATAATAGTTTTGCACTCCTTTAACCATTAGGTTATTATTTATTACTTTTTCTACTGTTGGTTTTCTCTGTATATCCTTAATTTTATTTTTAAGGTTCTTCTTAATATTTTTCATTGCTTTATCACTAATGTCAGTTTTAGCAACATAACCATGCCTTGCAGAATGTTTAACAATAGCTTTTATTTTAAAGCCTAAAAACTCTGATGAATTTCTTTTTAAGTTTATTATTTTAGATTTCTCAGGACTAACTTCTAGACCAAGTCTTTTATTTAGAAAGTCAACTGTTGCGTGATAATATCTTTGTGCATCTATATAACTTCTACACATTATTTTAAAATCATCTGCATATCTAACAATAAATCCATCCTTTAAATTTGTATATTTTCTTGCATAACCATAAAATGTATAGTTTGACCCTTTCCAGTTTTTAGTTTTAATAGTTTCCCATTGATTGCTAACCCACCAATCTAGTTCATTTAGAACTATATTTGATAGGAGTGGACTTATTATTCCACCTTGTGGAGTTCCTTTTGTCGGAACTCCTTCGCCTTCAATTTCAGATTTCAAAAGCTTACTAATAATGCATATTAACCTTTTATCACGAATTCCTAAACTCCATATTTGTCTTAAAAGTTTTCCGTGATTAACATTATCAAAGAAACTTTTAATATCAATATCTACACAATAATGGTGCTTTGCAATATTTATTAGAGTAACAACTCTACTTACTGCATGATGTGTGCTTCTATTTGGTCTAAATCCATATGAATGATTATAGAATTTAGCTTCACATATTGGCTCAATGACTTGTAATATGCATTGTTGGAATATTCTATCCCATATCGTAGGAATACCTAATGGTCTTTTTTGGTTAGAACCGACCTTAGGTATATATACTCTTCTTACTGATTTGGGTCTATAGTCTTTAAGCATACTACGTATTTTTATAATTAATTCATCATCATTTATATTCCAAATATACTTAATTGTTAAACCATCTGTACCAGCTGTCTTACTTCCCTTATTTGTTTTAAGATTTCTATACGCAAGACGTATATTACTCTTAGAACCAATAATCTCAATTAACTTATAAAAGTTATTACCATTTTTGCTATCTGCGTACAACTTATCATATATAAATTGCATATCATAATATTCGTTGTAACGTAGCTTACTTTTCTTTAATATGGTCTGTAACCCCCTCATATGAGTTAATTACATCTATTTAGTCTTACACGAACCCATATCATTTAACGATAATCTTCATTCTTCTCACGACTTGTGCCTTTCCCTCCACTATTTATTAATCATAGTTTCATAGGTACTCTAGCACTACCCTCACTAATATAAATTCAAGTTATAAACTTGCTAATATCACAAGTTCTTTCCTTGAAACCACTTCATAGGTAGTAAGCCCTCCATGTTATTAGCTTTCCACGTTCCAAACACACTATCTATCATATTATTACCCTTAGGTCGTTTCTATGAGCCTGTTAGCTTGATAACCCCTGTAAGATTATATGGGCTTTCATAAAGGCAGAGTCTTACTAACCCACACTAACGACACTATTTGTGTCAGCAAGCCTTTAGACTTGCTCCCGATATAGACCCGTACATTCAAAACTTCGTCAGTACAAAAATAAATTAGTCAATATAGTACATTCTAACCATAGGTATTTTTTAGACTTCCGACATATAGGATACATACCCTACCTCTAAGGCACTTTCGACAACTTTAATTTAGTTGTTACGGTATCTCTCTGCCGACTTCAACGAGCTTATAACATTATATTTCTTACTAAATACTAATGCTATTCGTAGTATCAAAGATAGCCTTTCAAGGCGTTACCCTATCATTCGACTATTCATGTGTTTAGTTGTATTTCATAACAATTAAATTAATTATTATGCAATCCTCATACTTTTCATATGAGAACGTGTCGCACCTCCTTTAGGATCGTTTACCACAAGTGATGACTTTATACCCGCCCTTGAATATAAATCTATAGTTGGAAATATAAATAACTCCCCTTTACCACTTCTAGTAGTCCCTATTATCAAGTTATTAGTTGGGCTATCATCTATAAAAATCTTATCTTTATATCTACTTACAATAACCCCTCCACGCCCTTCATATCCTCCATTTAAACGTTCCTTATCACTTTCCACTTCATCTACTGCCCTATATTGTTCTTTTATTTCATCTAAAGTTGCAAATCTACTATTTCCCTTTTGTCCATCTCTTATATCTTTAAATGAAGCTTTTATATTAAACACTAATTTAAATAAAACTACTCCCGTTAGAACATATGCCAGTAAATAAAGTAATGGATATGATAAATTAGGCATTAGTATATTCCAAATTAAATTAAACCTTTTTTCTAACCCAGTTGCTAATAAAAATAAACCATCAATTGAGTTTGAAATAAGATTCACAAATAAAGTTACTAAAACAAATATTACTATTATTGCTGATGAAAGCAGTTTTTTATCAGCAATTCTTCTAATTAACTTCATTTCTTTATTAGCTTCTTTTTCTTCTAATAAACTTTGAAGCTCATTCTTTACATCTTTTATAAATTGCATATAACCACCCTTTATTATTAAAGGGGAAGTTTATACTTCCCCCAATTTAAAATGTTATCTTCATCTTTAAAAAAGCTGCTAATGCAGAAGCTCCTAATATAAATAAAAGTCCAATCCCTGCTCCTATATACCAAGGCTTAGCTTTTCTTAGTCCTTCTGCTCCACCAAATATTTGCTGAAAGCCACCAACACCAAAAGCTATTGCCGAAGCTGGTATTCCTAAAAGTTGCATCCATCCAACAACCTCATTTCCCATATTTACTAATTGTTGTATAACATCCATTTTTTATTCCTCCTTAAATCTATCTTTTTTTATTGTTTCTTCTAAATCAATTAAATTTTCATTACAAAACTTATCTAACACTAAAGTGTTATATTCTAATTGCTTTAGCATTTTTTCAAATAATATGTTGTACTGACTATCATGTTCTTTTATCTTATCTAGTAATAGAAATTCTCTTTCCAAATATACTTTTAAAAATTCATTTCTACTTTTATATCCTAGATCTCTTGCCTTTTCATCAATACTTGAAACTGCTGCTTTTGAAAGTCCTCGTATTTTAATTTCCAATGCAACTAATCACTCATTTCTTTTTCCAAATTTAAGCTTTCATTTAATAGCTTTGAGTTTGCAAAGATAACCTTTGTGTGCTGTTCATTTAGCCATTCTTCATATGTTTTTCCAGTAACCTCGATTATGGATACTGCTATTTCTTTTATATCCTTATCAAGCTTTTTTCCTGCCATATCTATCACCTCCCTTCAATGAAAAAAGAACTTCTCGGCACAGCCTGTCAGAAGTTCTTTTCTTAAAATATCTACATTAAAAAGGTATCCCCCGGGGATACCTTACTTTTAGTGATTTTAAAATTTTAATTTTTCTTTTTCATCTTGTATAGGTTTTATTTTTCTTATTTATAATTTTAAATTTAACTCCATCTAGTTTATTTAATAATTCTTTTTCCTTTTCTAACTCATTAGCTTTTATTTTTTTATTCCAAGACTTCTTTTCTATTCCATAGCCATTATAAATATATCCATTTTCTTTTAATATCTCTCTATGATTATAAGAATTAAGAACTGCTATATAATATATAGCTTCTATTTCTAAATCATTTCTATCTATTACTTTTATATTTTCTGAATCTGTTAATCTTTTCAGTAGCTCAATTTCTTCATAAATCGTTCCAACTTTCATTTCTTTAAACCACACTTGCTCTAACTTGGAATACTTATATCCATTTATTTGCAGATAGTCTTTTAATTTATAGCTATTACTAACTTTTATAATTTTAATATCTTTTTTATACTCAACTTCTTTTACTTCCCAATTTCTTATACTTCCAAAATATTTTTCTAATCTATCTTTATCTAATGAATCAGTTTCAGTAATAATATCCTTTTTAGATATTATATTTAACTCTAATGCACCTATTATCAAATTATAAAATACATCATAAAATTCTTTTTTATGATCACTTGTTCCCCTATTGATATAATCAATATGATGTGCTACTTCATGTAATATAGTTGTAATTATATGATTATAAGGTCTTGATAAATTAAATATCTCAATTAAATTTCTGTTATAAGTATATCTCCCATGGATTCTTTTCATCTCTTTAGGTATTATCTTTATATAAAACTTCTTATATTCTTCTTTCTTTTCTTCATAGAGATAATCTATAATATCACATACTGTTGTATATATTTTATATTCCATATATATCACTCTCCAAATAATTGCTTGTATCCCCTGGGGATACATTTTGCATTTTATAAATTAAATTCTATTTTTCCTTATCTAATACTAAAATTTTTCTTATCCAATATATAATTTTTATATAAAGCTTTTTTATTAAAAAAATTATTAATACAATTAAAATTATTTTATTAATATCTGTATTAGTATTTTCAATTACTACACATATTCCAGTTAATAAAAAAGGTTCTATCAATGAAACAATTACTATATCAAATAAAAGAATTAATTATATAAAAAATATTAATTTATCCCTAATTTATTTTTATTCCTTATGCTTCTCAAATTTTTACTTAACATAAATTATTTTTAATGAAAGAGTGTACTGAAAATACAAAACTCTCACTAAACTTCACCTCCTTGAAAGTAAAACTATTCCTCCAAAATTAAATTGTGTCCCCTGGTGACACATTCAAGTATCATTCTGATATTTTTATATTATTTTTTGTATCAATAATATACTCATACCTAAAAAGCAAAAAATCTTAACTATAAAAATTCCTATAGATAACTTATTTTTTGGTATTTTTAAAATTAAGATAAGCTTTATAAATTCAAGTATTAATACAATAAAAATAGAAAAACTATGAATTTCCAACAAATTATTCATTTCAATCATATTAATAAAAAAATTAATTCCTATTACACTACATTGACATCCCCCTAATAGCATTACTCTATCTTCAAAAATAGTTTGCAAAAATTCTTTTGTATATATTTTTTCATTTTTACAAATTATATAATCTAAAATATTTTCTATACAAATTAACCACACTATAATCATCTTTATCGCTCCTTATTAAAGGTGTCCTCCGGGGACATCACTATTTTTTCTTTCTTTTTAATATTTTTTCATAAATTTTGATTGCCCCTTCATACTATCAATAAGTTCATCAAAATTAACTTGTCTATTTTTCCAAGGTTTTAATTGACTATTTTGATATTTATAGCTTTCTATGTATCTATCACCTTTCCCCATATTCATGCCTCCTTTTTGTGTCCCCAGGGGACACATAAGTTGCTACCGCACTCCACATTAACTTACTCACTTCGTTCCGTTACTTAATGTTCCATTTGGTCTGATATTATTTTTTGTATCTTCTGCTCTACTATTCTTTCTATCTCTGCTCTTTCTTCATCTGTAAATATCTTTTCATTTCTCTCTTTATCTTCTTTTATTAGTGTCTTTATGTATTCTGAAAAACTATCATGTGATAGTGCAAATATCATTAGTTTTCTCTCTGATTTTTTAAAGCTTATCGAATATATTAATCTCACATCACTTATTTTCCCTTCATCTTTATGTATCTAAAAAAAAGGTATCCCCCGGGGACACCTTCACTCTAACTCTTTAAATACTATATCATCTATCGCCACTTCATATAAACGAGATAATTCATATAGTTCTGTATGTTTTGGAATAGCTTCTGCTTCTTCCATTTTTCTTAATCTCTTTTCTTCAATACCTGTATTATTAGCTACATAACTTACTTTCCAATGCCTTTTACTCCTTAGTAATTTTATGTTTCTTGCTATTCTTTCTAACTTATAATTCATTATACTAAAATTCTCCTTTCTACAATCAACTCTTCTAATGATATGTTTAATGCTTCTGCTAACCTAATAATAACATCTAATCTCATATCAGTTCCTTTTCCAGTTTCCCAGTAATTAATAGCACTTGTAGAAACTCCACTCTTTTGAGATAATTCTTTGACTGTATATCCTTTTCTAACTCTATTTACTCTTAATTGCATACCTAAATTTACACTCTCTTGAAAATTTATATTCATCTTTTCTACTCCTTTATTTTATAAAAAGTGTCCCCCGGGAACACCTTTCATATTATTGCTTTTATCTTTTTGTTCTATCTTCTTTAAAGTTTCCTTCTTACCTTCTTTTTTTAATTTATCAATATAACTATTTATCCAATTTATCATCTTATTTTCCATACCTTAGTCACCTATATAGATAATACTTTTATCTTTTTACTTTCTATATGTTGTATATGTAATTCATTCGTTGGATTTTTTAATACTAACCAATTATCCGGATTTAATCTTCTCTCCTTCATTATTTTCTTTTGTTGTCTTGTCGGCTTCTTTCCTTTCATCTTATTTCATATCTCCTATTCTATTATTTAAATTTTCTATTTTCTCTATTTATAAGTGGCTCTTTAGACCAATTAATTGTTATCAAAATTAGGCTTATTAAAAGTTTAATAATATAATATGCTAATATTATAAGTAAAAATATTATAAATGCAATAGGACAAGTTATTGGTAATACTATATGATACTTTTTAAATTTAAAATATTGTGCATCGATTTTATAATCTCTAACATCCCTAATGAATAACCCAACAACAAAGATATTAAAAATAATATATGAACCTATAAATATTAATTTTAATGCACCTAAAATACCTATACTAATTAAGCTATAAAATACTATTACAAAAATAACACATAAAAAAACAATTAAAAAATCCATTTTTCTCACCATCCTAAATTTATTCTCACTTTCAACTTCTCATCAATTAAAATATTTATTATAATTGCTTTCTTTTATAATTAAAGGTATCCCCGGGGACACCTTTAAAATTTAATATATAATCTATTTAAACTAAATAAATTTAATAAAGTAAATCTCAATTTACTTTATTAAATTTACTTGCTAATGTGTCCCTAGAGGACACCATCTAATCATATTCTTTAATTATATACTCACCAATTGGTAATGTTTTCTTTAAATCTGCAAATCCATCTTTTATCGGAACACATTCTATCAATTCCCCATCTTTATAAATTCCTAATATCTCTTTCTTATCATTTAAAGATACTTTAGACCATATCCTTAACACTAAATATATTAGTGCTATTGTAAATATCCAAAATATATTTATATTTAGTACTTTAATGTTATATACTCCTAATGTAATAACTACTGTATTTATAAAATAAATCAAATAATAAACAACTCTACTTATAATTTCTTTTTTTCTAAACTTTGAATTACTTAAAATTTCTATATTATAATTCATATCTTTTATAATCTTTATCCCTAAAATGAAAAAAGAAAGACCTAATATTATCTTTCCCATTATTTCCATCCCAGCAAATCTTATGAAATCACTTTTTATGCTTTCTAACAAATTTAACACTTCCTTTTATTCTTAAATTGTGTCCCCTGGGGACACTTGATTTATATCTTTTTATTGTTTTAAATAGCTTTATATATAATTACCACCATTCTTTAAAACTAATACAAATAATTACTTATAATTACTAGTATTAATCTTAAATTAAATAAAAACCTAGAGATATAATTTATTCTCTAGGTCTTTATTTAAAATTATTTTACTAGTTGAAATCCCACTAAGGATTATTTATTTCATCTTCCATAGCTGAATCTATAATTATCATTTCTTCTAACTCTTCATTATTGTATTTATCATTGTACGCATCTAAATCCATCTGCCAATGAGCATAAATAGTTGTATTACTAGCTCCCATTTTAGTATTAGCATCTACCTTAGTTCCACCTGATTTAGAAGTATACCAACCTTGAAAGATATATCCTGCTTTAGAAGGTGTAGGTAACGTTCCATAAGGTTGTCCATATACAACTTGCTTATTATTAGGATTAACAAAAGCACCATTAGGATCAAAAGTTAATATATAAGTATTTATACTCCAATTGGCTGTATAACTCTTATTACCAGTAGACCCACTAGATATGGATACTGAAGTCTGAGCTACTGAACCATTTGAACCCGTCCATCCAGTAAAAGTGTAACCAGTTCTTGTTGGATTCTTTAAAGTAAATGTAGCTGTACTTATATTATAACTAGTAGGATTACCACTAACACTTCCTCCATTTAAATTATAACTAATTGAATAATCTATAGGTGTCCATTGTGCATAGTAAGTAACATTATTAGCTGGTATTGTAGTTGTTGTTGTAACCTTAGTACCTCCACTAGCCGAAGTAAACCACCCATTAAAAATGTATCCATTTCTATTAGCTGATGGTAATGTACCTATCTTAGAACCATAAGTATAAGACTTACTATATGAAGAACCATACTTAATTAGCGATACTTCCAAAACAGTGCTACCGTAATCTAAGTAATCCCAACTAATCTTCAATGAATTTCCTAATAGCTTTATAGAACTAGACGCACCATACTTAGCACTATTATAAGTAAAAGTAAATGTATTTCCACTCCAAGTTCCATCTACAATAATTCCATTGATTGTAGGAGAACCTTGTCTTGTAAAGTTCACTCTAGGACCTGGACTTAATGTTAATTCATATTTAACTCCATTCTCAAATGGTGAATTAAGAGTAGCCGTTACTGGATCTGTATTTGAAGTTGCATTAGTTGTAGCAGTTAATGTACCACCACTAGCACTAACCCCAATAAACTCACTAAGAGTTAAATCCGTATTAATCGCTACAGTACCACCATTAGGATTGAATGATATAGTATAATTATTAACCTTCCAATTAGCTGTATAAGATTTATCTCCAGTTGAACCACTAGGAATAGTTATTGAATTTTGCTCTGTAGTGCCATTTGAACCAGTCCATCCAGTAAAGCTATAACCTATCTTGCTTGGATTTTTCAATGTTATAGCTGAAGATTCAATATTATAACTAGTAGGATTCCCACTAACACTTCCACCATTTAAATTATAAGAAATAGAATAATTGATAGGTTGATAAGTAAACTTAATAGTCTTAGTAGATACACTATCAAATACAACACTCTGAACATCAGGAGTTGTATAACCAGTTTTAGCTGGAGCTGATACACTTTTAGTAGAACCAAAAGTTCCACTTATTGTAGAAGTTCCTAAAGACTTACCACTAGAAGATATATATTGTATATTATAAGTATAAGTATTAACACTCCATTCTGCTGTCAATGTTTCTCCACCAACTGGCATTGTATATTTGCTACCTGCTTGATAAATATTATTCTTATTATCTTTCCACCCTTTAAACGTATATCCTGTTCTTGTAGCACTAGGTAAGGTAACATTAGAACCATTAGTAGCTGTAATTGGTTTTATAGAATTTCCTCCATTTGAATTAAAATTTAATGTAAAGTTCTTAGTTCCAAAAGAATAATCAACTTGTAAATCAAATGCAGATTCTTTTACTATGCTAGTCCAAGCACCCCTATTTATATTTACTGGAATAACTTTTTTAGTTCCTTCAGTAATAGGTATAGACATAGGATTATTACCTTTTACTAAGTCTATCCCATTCATTTTTAAATTAAGTAATCTTTTATTCTTTAAAATAGATGATCCTGAAGAAACTAAATTCCAATTATTCTTAGCTGTTACTCCTATATTATTTATTGTTAATGGTAAAAGTGAATTATTAGTAATTCCAAACTCACTAATTGTATTAGTTCCATCAGTATTAAAGATAACATTTATACTACTTGGAACTGTTACATTTACAGTATTAGCTTTTTCTTCTGCATAAACCATTTTAGGATTAAAGGCTATTAAAAATAGTAATGGTATAAATATCTTCTTTACCACTTTCATTAAACCACCTCTTTTCTTTTACGGAAAAGGGTTATATAAATACCAATCACAATTATTATAAAAGCAATACTAATTGTATTACTTTCTATACCCGTACTAGGTAAATTATTCACATTATTAGATTCTAATTCTTTATCTTCTTTACCAATATCTATAATCTTTACAATGTGCTGACTATCTAAATAATCCTTATTAACTGATATATTATAACTAAAGTCCTTATCATCTGATTCTATTATATAATCTCCAAATGGTATGTTTTCAAAAACTATAATTGAAGCTTCTGATTTCGTTTTTGCTATTATAACACCTTCAGAATTCTTTAAATAAAAGATGGAGCCATCTTTTATACAAGGTACTCCATCTTTTTCTATTTCATAAATTAAATTACTTACTTTAGATTCTTCAACAGATATATTTACTTCTCCAAAAGCCAAACTGATATTAATTAAAATTAGAAAAGCTGCTAAAATGAATGTTTTAAAAATTTTCATCTTAATTCACCTCAATTGTTATAGGAAATACAGATGCCACATTCCCCTCCTCAGCATAACCAATTTCTATTTGACAATCATGAGTTCCTTTAGAAAGTTCTTCATCCAATTCAATAGAATTTAGCTCATATCCTCTCTCAATCTTATTAGACTTATAAATTACTTTACCATTTTCATCTAATAACTCAAATTTTATAGGATACTTATTATTCTCTATATTCTTCACATTAAAGCTTGTGCTAAGTTTTCCATCAAACTCACAACTCAAAGAATATTGTACATTCATCATGCCATCTTCAACCACCTGGTTTAGTTCTTCTTGTCTTTCTTCATAATCTATTTCAGTAATTTTATCTACTACTTTTTCATACTCAAACTTCTCTCTATTTAGAAATGTAATAGATCCTATTGCAATTAAAATAACAACTACTAAAGAAGATATTATTTTAAAACACTTAGATTTTTTCATACAAATCGCCACCATATTTATTATTAGTTAAAATCAAAAGTTAATGTCATATCAAAAGCTTTAGATGATGATATAGCTTCTTTAAAAGCTGTACGCTCCATTTCAAATTTTAGAACTTGACTTCCCGTAGCTGGGATTGATATTTGCCCTGAATTAAATGTTGCTGAAGCTTTTTTGTCTTTAGCTGAACTTGGAGCTACTAACTTAGTTACCCCTTCCTTACCTGCTGTAAATTTAATATCTTTAGTTCCTGCCGGTTTAACTTTCATATCAGTAGCTTGATCACAGAAATTCCATCCAGTTGTTCCTGCATCAACATCAATTTTTACTAATGAAACTCCACCTATCTTACTATTATTTTTTACTGTAAAGTTTGTAGGTAATGTATTAGTACCATCTTCATTGAATATAACTGCCATTGTTGAAGGTACTGTCATATTCACAGTTGTTGCCTTTGTTTCAATATTAACTGCTGTTCCAGCTGCAAAAGCTGAAGTTACATTTGCCATAACCACTCCTAAAGATATTACTCCTGTTAAAATTATTTTATTTAATTTCATAAAAAACCCTCCTCATAATTAAACCTTTTATAAATATCAAAAAATTTATTTTTCACAGAATAATAAAAGATGTCCCCTGGGAACATTTTTATTATTATAATTTATTAATTAACTATTGAATCATACTTCTAAATCTTTTTTCGGACCTAGAACCTACTGCAATACAAGCATAAGGTATACTTCCTAATAAAAGTATTCCAACTACATACATAACTATCATAATTCTCACCCATTCTCTTAACTAATTAAATTTATTAAAAGGTGTCCCTAGGGAACACCTTTTTATTAATCTTTATCTTATTTTTTCTTCTACAACTATTCCGTTAACAAGTAATCTATCGGGAGTACCTTCTCCACCGTAGCAAGTTATTAGATTAAAAACTTGTTTAGTTGAATATTCAATAATATTCTTTTCTAAGTTATTATTATTATACTTATTTCTATTAACTAATTCTGAAAGTAAATCTATATATTCTACAGTTCCAAGTTCATATTGTCCACTGAACACATCATCACTTTCATCAGCAATAAATATTGAAAGTATATCACATTTCATAGCTTTTCTTTCTGTATATAAGTAAATATATCTATGTTCTTCTAAAAAATCTGAAGATAAATATTTTCTGAGTTCACCAAACATTTGACTACTAGCCATATTATGTCCGAATATAAAAGTATTACCCTTTGTAAAGTTTGTACCACTAAAGCCAAATAAAGAGCCTAAGGGGGTATAGTCTTTATTTATATCTTTATATAGATACTCTTCATCACTTTCGCCTACTAATATTGGATAATCAACTTTTGTTCCAGGAATGTATATCCATGCTACTACATCTTTATTTATAGATTTTAGTTTCTGAAAATCTATAATTCTACTTAATGGATCTTCTTCATTTTCGCTAGTTGACAACTCTCGAATACTATTATTATTTACTTTGTTGGATATTCTATATTTCCAATCTGTAAAGCCTTTAAATAGAAATATTATAGAAATTACTAATAAAACACTTGCTACTATCTTTTTCAAAGTTACTCCTTCTTTCTTGCATTAAAAAATAAAGTTGCACTACCTATTAAACCTATACCTCCTAAAGCTAAATAAATTGAATTCCCATCATATGCTGTAGCTGGAACTTTAGGTTTTTCTTTCTTAACTATTTCAGTATGCTTAGGTATTACTTGTATATCATAAGACATAGATTTATCTTTTTCATTCCATGAAGGAATCGAAACTATAAAAGGAGTTATATTATCGTAATTTGCTATATTCTTAGCATATACTAAATATACTCCCACATCTAAATCTTCAATATTACATTCTCCATTAGCATTAGTTTTCATTAAATTATCTGTTTTGGCTACTTTCTTAAATAGCTCTACTGCTAATTCTAAATCATTAGCAGTTTTTATATTATTTAAATCAACTTCAACACTTTTATAATCATCTTTTACCTTATAAAGTCCATCTTCAACATCAGCTATTTTAGACATTGAAAATTCAACTCCTTCTTTACTTTGATTATTTTTTGCATCTGCTAATTTTATTGTTATACTTCCCTTATTTGATAAAGAAGCTTTATCATTTAATATTTCACCTAACACCTCACTTGGTGGAATTACTACGCTTCCATCTCCTTTATCAATTATTACTGAATCGCTAATTATAGCTCTCGGTGAAGCCATAACACTAATTGGTATGCTTAATAATATTAATGTTGATACCAAGACTTTAAGCTTTTTTCCTAGCACTCTTAATCCTCCTTCCAAGAATTATTGTTAAAAATACAAAAGGAATTGCTAAAAATACAACTTCTCTAATAGACATATTTTTACTTTCTATATTTTCATATATAGCTGGTTCATATTCAGTTCTTTCACCAGTTACAACAAGTCTATGAGTATTTAACCCATACGGAGTACAAGTTATAAGAGAAACTAAATCTTTTCCTTCTTCAATTTCTAATCCTGCAACATCTTCAGGATCTATTACTTGTATATCATTAACTTTATAAGCTAATGTTTCATTTAATACTCTTATAAAAAATAAATCACCTTCCACTAATTCATCTAGTCTTGTAAATAACTTAGCACTAGGTAATCCCCTATGAGCCGTTAATATGCTCTTTGTATTAATTCCACCTATAGGTAAACTTGTTCCGTTAAGATGTCCTACACCAACAGACAATACTTCATCACTAGTACCATGATAAATAGGTAAGTTTACATTAATACTAGGTATTTCTATACTTCCCATTATTCCATTACCTATATTTAATGTTTCATTGTAACTTTCTTCACTTAAAATACTCAGCTTATCACTACTTAAAGAAGTAAGCGAGTTAAATAAAACCTCATTATACTCATTAGCCTTTGTTAATGTATCTTCAAGAGAAGAATTAGATGAATTATTTATCATCTGCTGATAGGTAGCAACAATCCCTTTCTGAGCCTGTTGCTGAACTATCCCACTAATCAAAGGGTAAGAACATAATATTAATCCTAATAAAAAACTTAATTTTTTTAATATACTATTCTTTCCCATACAATATCTACCTATCTAATATCTAATATCTAATATCTAATATCTAATATTTATTATTTCTTTTTTCTAATTGAATAAACCATTGCTCCAGTTCCTAAACTTATCATTAATAAAGTCATTGGTGAACCAGTTATAGGTAACTTAGTTCCAACCTTATTTACTACTGTTAAGTTCATTGAACCTTCATTTAAATCCGTAGTTAAATTTAAATCTTCAGTATTAAATATTCCTGAATAGAATGATTTTATCTTAGCAGTTGCTTCTAATGTCTTTAATGTTTTATCAGTAGCTCCATCACCTTTAATGTAATTATTTCTATCAGTTGTATAAGTTGGTACTACATTAATTTCTATTGGATCTAAAAGTGGTCTATATCCATCAGGTGCATCTGTTTCTTTAAGCCAATATTGTCCTTGATCTAATCCAATTATGTTAAATACACCATCAGCATTTGAAACCATTTCTACAGCATCTTGAGGTTTAGTTCCACCAGTATGGTCTGTTCCACCAATACTATCTCTATTTATTACTATATATCCATTAGGTGATTTTTTTACATATACTTCATTTTTACAATCTTTATCAGAGTATAATCTAAATTTAGCTCCTTCAAGTTCTAAGTTATGGTCATTAACTTTTAAACCATTTATCTTAAATGTAAAGCATACTACAGTATCCCAAGGAGTTTCCCCAGTTGAGCCATTTCCATCTCCATCAGGGTTATTAGAAAATTCAAGCTTTACATCATTTTCAAAACCTGGTCTACCAGTATCATCAGCTGCTTTATCATTTAAAGTTGCATCAAATTTTAAAACAACATTTTGTCCATATTCATTTTCACCTAAAGCATTTTTATTATTAAATTCTCTATCTACTATAGCTTTTAAATCTAATATTTCTGCTTTAAATGTTTCTCCGTTTCCTAGATTCTCAACTATATTAAATTCACCTGGGTTTAATGTATAGTTCTTATTTTTCCCTTCAATAACGATTGATACAGAATCTTTCTTAAATGTTAAAGCTTCATCCATCTTATCATGGTAAGCATAATAATAAGTATCATATCCATTCATATTAGGTACATTGGATTCAAACTTATAATGAACTGTTTGACCTATCTCATAATCCCCTATATCATTCCAACCATTATTACCTATTGCATCTTTATTATCATCTTCTAATATCTTCTTAGTTACAGAAGGATAATCTGCTTTTATTTGAATATCTGCATTAGGATTAGCCGTATTAACCATACAAAGTGAACTTGCTGAATGAGTATTGCCTACAGCAGTTACTTCATCAACAACATAATACCCATAGTCTAATCCTGCAATAACTATGCTATTATCAGCCTTAGTTTCACTAACACTAACAACATCACCTTTAATGTTTAATTTCTTGATTTCATCCCTTAATTCTTCTACAAAGTATCTAAAATCACTATATCTACCTTCTAAAGTTTGATCTGCATTAGCACCTTCAATCTTATTAGTATTTAAAGATTGAATATAATCAATTATTTCATATTCAGTTACTTGAGCTGCTGCCTTATTTAATTTCTTACCTACTACATTTTGTAATGGAGTTTTATAAGTAGGATTTATTGTATAATTAATTGATTCTAACTTGGCTGAATTTTCTGCATCAAATAGCTTGTACACATTAAACTTTTTCCCTACTAAAGTTTGTCCCATGTTTCCTGAAATAGTTATTTGAGCACTTCCTCGACCTAAATTTGCTACTCCTCCTGGAGTTCCTACTTCAGCCTTTACATCTACTATACTTTGTGTGTTTTCTTCAGCAAAAACATTTATTGAACTCATTTGACCCATTATTATTCCTGCTAATAATAATGAACTAAATACTTTTCTTGTTTTCTTACTTATCATTACCCGATTCCCCTTTACCATCTTTTATTTTCTTTTTATTTGAAAAAACTGAATAAGACATTAATCCTACTCCAACCAATAATATAGGTATCATTAACCAAGAACCCGTTTTAGGTAACTTCATACCTATTGTGTTTACAACCTTCATATTTACTTCTCTATCAGCTTTAGTTCCAGCTAAATATATATCCTTGCTTGAATCTGTATCATTTGATGTGTATTTAACACCATCTATATAGTAATTAAATACATTATTAACTGGTATTGATTCTGCATATATTTCATAAACATGAACTTTTCCAAAAATATCTACTGGTATTCTATAGCCTTCAGGAGCTTTTGTTTCTTTCATATAATATTTTGTTCCTGGTCTCAAATTTTTAAATTTAAGATTACCATTTCTATCACTTACTTGAGTTTCTATAGCATTATTACACGCACTATCTGAATATAAAGTAAATTCAGCACCTTCTAAAACTGCTCCTTTATCATTAATTTTTGTTAATCTTATACTAAATGGTTTAACATCATCATTTACTGTTAAAAGTCCATCACCTTCAAAAGTTGAATAATTCATACCCATGTTTGTAGTATTTGAAATAACTTTTATAGTATTATCTGACTTAACCTCGAATACAAATTCATTTCTATTTACTTCATAACCTTCAGGAGCTTCAATTTCAACTATTTTATGAGTACCTTGAGTTAAACCTCTAATGATTACTTCCCCATTTGAACCAGTTTTTAATTCTTCTATACTGCCATCAGGCTTAGTATGTCTGAACTTAGCATTAGGTATTAAAGTTGAAGTTCCACTTTGAACTTTCTTTATAACAAAGTTTAAAGAATCTTCTTTAATTATTGGTTCATTGTAAGTACTTACCCCTTCAGATTGACCTGGAACTATTTTTCTTATAAATATTTCCGGATTAATTTTATATCCAACAGGAGCTTTTATTTCTTGTATTGTTAGATTTCCTTGAGGCAATGTTGGGTTCCCCCTTGAATCTAACCAAAAATCATCTCCTGATACTTTAAACTCATTGCTCAACTTTGTATAACCGTAATTATTGGTTTTCATAACCCAAATCTTTGTAGGGGATACTCCTAGATCTGCTGGATTAACTCCATCAGCATATTCTCCTGCATAGAACTTGAAAGTAAAATGAGCATCAGCTAAAGTTCCACTTCCTTGAGGAGTATTGGCTCCAGTATCCTTATCTACTTTTCTAAGGAGTAGAGAAACTGGGTCTGTTTTAGGTTTATCTTTAAAGGTCTTAGTAGCCTTGCTACCCGCACTAACAGTTATAGGATAAGTAGTCTTATCTAAGTAATATCCTTTAGGTGCTTTGGTTTCTTTTATATAATAAGTTCCCGCATCTAAATCAACTACTTGTGAGTAGTTATTACTACCAATTACAAGAGTAGCAACCTGTCCAGTAGCATTAGAATTTGTATATACTCCATATTCAGCACCAACTAATGAATAACTATTATTCCCATTAGTTATTGAAGGATCTGCTGATTCTTTAGAAATTTGTAATCTACCTTTTTGTTCAAATTCCCAATATGCTAAGTCTTGAGTAGCTCCACCATTAGTAGTTACTACATATACCTTAAATCCACTTGGTGGTGTTGCTAGTCCACTAACATAATTGTAAAAATCATTTCCTAAACTATATGATGCATGACCATTAGCTTTTGAAGCTGCTTGAGTAGTTGCAATCATAAGTAAGTTTTGATTACTTGCCCAAGAACTTGATATACTACCAGTTCCAGGACCATTGTACCCATAGTAAAGAATTTTTCTTAACATATCATTATTTGCTAATCTTTTATTAGTAGCAATAGTTCCACTAGATGGATCTTTCATTTCAAACATTACACAAAAAGCTTGTTTCCCATTGATTGATAATAATGGAGCTGTATGTGCATATCCATTATAGTAATCTGTTATTGCCCCTCTATTTCCAACTACTAATGTTTCTCTTGTATTTAAAAAAGAAAATCTATTACTAATTAAATCGCTTTTAAAAAGTCTGCTTTCAACTAAACTTTGTCTAACAATAAATTCATCATTACTATTAATTTCAGTTAAAAATCCTTTTATTTCATCATTGGTTAATGAGTTCAATAATATAAGGACACCTTCGTTCATTAAATCAGCACTAGATTTATTAGAAAGATATTCTTCAGTTAAAAAGAAGTTTTCATCAACCTGATCCAATAAATTTTTCTCAGTTGCTAACTTCTTTCTAGCTTCTATTAGTTTTTCTTCCATCTTAATGCCATCATTATACTTATTTATAATAATTTCTTCTGTAAGTTCATTTTCAATATCACTAGAAATTTCCGATTTATTATTATCTTCTTTTTCTTCTTTGACTTCATCCTTAGTTTCTTCTTTAATGTCATTATTAACTTCTTCTTTAATTTCTTTTTCAAAGTTTACATCAATAAAAGTACCATCAGATTTTGTACTAACATCATATATTCTACTGTTAGCACTTTCTCCAACTTGAGAATCAACCCCATTTACAGAAGCTATTAAATAGCCATCATCAGGAGTTACTGTTAATTTCAAATCACTATTTACAGTTGCATTAGCTTTTAATACATCCTTATCTTCTAAAGAATATTTTGAATAGCCATCATCAACAATAACAGTACCTTTACCATTAACTTTGATTTCTAACTTAGCAACTTCTTCTAAAGCCTGAGCTTGTACTTTTATATCACTACCCATTCCTATAAAGATACAACTAGTTAGAACTAAACTTAAAATTCTTTTAAGTTTTCTCAACAAACTTCCCTCCTTAACTCTTTATTGTAGTTAAAAATTTGCAATTATTTTTTATCCCCTCCTTATCATCCTTTTAAATTATGCAATTAAAAAACTCCAACTATCTTTAATAGTTGAAGTTCTTTATGTTACATAATTTTCATACTAAAAAAACACCTATATACTAGGTGTTTTAAATTAAAACTAAATATAATCATTATTAATTTAAAAAGTGTTCCCGAGGAACACTTTTCTTTATTTAAGCATTTACTAAACTTAATATTTTATTTATGGCTTTTTCTTTGCTAATATCCTCACACTTCATAATATTAACTATCTCAAAATTTAAATAATCATCTGAAATATATTCGTTATTATAAGCTTTTTTTATTTTATTTATATCTTTTTCAGATAAAATTACATTTATACTCTCATTTTTCATTAATAAAATTACCCCCTTGTGTAAAGACAACAACGAAGTAAAGTTTCTGTTAATAAGGGTGTAGCTTCATTGTTACGCCTTTATTATACTTATTATTCCTTACTATAAAAATATTATTTAGTTGCTCCACAACTACAACTATATCCAGTTGTTACAGTTTCATCCCAAGCTGCTTTATCAACAATCCATTTACTTTCATATACAGCATCGTGAGTTATTTTATCAGTTCCTACTTGAATCTGTTTCCAATCAGAAGAATATCCAGCACATTTCGTATTCCCTACTAATAAAGCTTCATACATATGCTTATCTGGATCAGATGTTATATCCGCTCCACACCCATTACAAATATACACTTCTTGTTCTTCATATATTGGAACTTCTTCTGTCCATGCTTCACTAACTAAAATATTTTCATAATGTCCTTGTTCCTCATGATGAACTTTACTAGTAATTGGATTCCAGCTATGAGTATGTTTATTTGAATCACTTGTATTATTATCATTAGGCTTATTTGGAACTGTACCATTATTAGTGTTATTATTTGTACTATTATTTTCAGTTGAATCATTTTTACTGCTTGTACTATTTGAACCCGAATTTGATGTTCCTGAAGCAACTTCTTCAATTGAACTGCTATTATTCTCTTTAACTAATTTCTTTTCTGCTTCTGCAATTTTATTTTCTAAATCCTTTTTTTCTTCATCTGATAGATTAGATGTATCTACCTTTTTTAATTCTTCTAATTCCTCTTTGGCATCCTTCTTTTCTTTATTAACATCTTTCTTATCATCTTTTTTATTTTCTTTCTCTATAGCAATATTTTTATTTTCTACATTCTTATTATTTAATAGCATTGTTCCAGCTAATGTTAATACTAAAACTCCTGCTACTGTTCCAGCAATCATTTGTACTTTCTTATTCTTTAACATTTCCTTCATTTTTTCAAAATTCATAAGTTAATTCCTCCTTACAAACTTGTATCCCCCGGGGACACCTTTTATTATTCCAATTTCAAATTTCTGTTTATTTATTATTTTATTTATTATTTTAACATATATTGTATTTATATGTCTAATTTTAACTGTTGTTTTCCATATCCTTTTATATTGTTTATTCTCCAATTTTCAATATCATTAATAGTTATATTAAAATACCACTTTGGATTGAAGAAAGGAACTTTTTCAAATCTTCCTGGATATATTTCTTCTTCCTTGTAATAAGCAATTTTTATAAATCCAGTTTCTATCATTTTTCTTCTTTGATAACTATTTACTTTAAACTTATTTTCAAACCTACTTGGATGTATTCCGTAAGCTTTATGCTTAAACTTATTATAAATATCTAAATATGTTATACCATTTTGTATCAATTTATCTTTTATCATTAAACTACTTTTAGAATTATTAATATCACTAATCCCTAACTCTAATCCCCAAGCTATAATTTCATCTTTTGAAATATTTTCTTCCTTACTTAGTTCTATATATATTTGTTCATTTATGTATTCTAAAAAACGTTCTTCTCCACTCTTCATATTTTCACTCCTTTGTGTCACCCGGGAACACTTTTTTTATTAAGGGGGATTGCTCCCCCTTATTGGAAAACTTACAGTAACCCACTTTAACTTTTGCAGTTGTTTTTGTAATCCCTTTTCGTTAGTCCTGTAAATTTTAAGCTAGTTTAAGTTCTTCTTCTCCTTCATTTTCAATTTTGTCTAAAATATCAAACTTTTCACCATCTTCTTTTCCTTGATTATAAGCTTCAAGATGTCTATTAAATTCTTTATTTACTGATATTTTCCCAAATTCCCTTGAAAACTTAGTATAACTATCTATTACTACTTGATCCTTTTGAAGAACTAATCCCCATTCTTCATTTTCTTTTATTTGACTTCTAAATCTTTCTTTTAGTCCAAATACAAAACCAAGTGCATAATCACTTTTTATCCCATCAAAATGTTTCCTTCTCTTATCTTGCTTCATTCTTTTAACAAGCTTGTTTCCTTCTAAGTCAATCCACTTTACTGCATATTCAAACATTATATTAGCAATTATTACATCTTCTTCTTTTCCATAGAAACATACTCTATGTACTTTATAATTCCCTGTATTGTAATATAAAAAACATCCAAAATTATCTGCTATAACTCTTGCTAGATTACTTTTCCAACTCTTACCTCGAAATTTTTGCTCTGTTTTAAAATCTTCTATTTTAACATTTTCTTTTAAATAACTTTCTACTTCTTGTAATGATAACTTGTACTTAATTAAAAGTTTTTGTGCCTTTAACATAGCATTTTGAGCTTCATTCTGATTTGAACTTTTACTTAATGCTAATAACTTTTGAATTTTAACTATAATATCTATTTGTTCCATTATTAACACCCCTTATAATCCAACACTTACTTTCAATGCTTCATCTAAATTTTTCATTTCCAAATAGTCTAATCTTCCTATCCATCCCTTTAATTTTCTCTTATCTAAAGTTCTTATTTGTTCCAATAATATTATTGAATTTTTATCTAAATAAAAATTATTTTTTGTTTCAACATGAACTGGCAACTTAGCCTTATTTATTTGTGATGTTACAGAAGCTACTATAACTGTAGGACTATATTTATTTCCTATATCATTTTGAATAATAACTACAGGTCTTTCTCCTTGTTGCTCACTTCCTGCATTTTTATCATATCCTAAATCAGCTTTAAATATATCTCCTCTCTTTATATATTCCATAATTTCACCTCTTTATTTATCCCATCCTAATAATCTACGTTCTAAATTTATATATTTTTGTTCTTCTGCTTTAATCATAAAAGCACTAGGCTTTTTTCTTTCATTCCTTAGTATCTCTTTAAACTTCGATTGATTATGTACTTTGTTATGTATTACTTTCTTTATGTAATTTACTAATCCTTTTCTATGTATTGGTTCTTTATCTGTCTTTGTATATAAACTTTCTATTATTTGCATAAATGGAGTTGAACCTTTTTCAATCCCCACTTCATCCATCATTGTATATGCTGTTTCTATTACAACATCTTGTGAAATAACTTCTTTTTCAAAGTCATTAACTTCACTCTTTTTTTCTACTACTTCATCTTTTGACATATTATGTAACTTTTCTCTGACTTCTCTTTTAAAGTCTTCAAGCTCTTTCTTTAATCTTTCTACTTCTTCATTTAAAGCACTATTTTCTTCTCTTAATTTTTCATTTTCTTTCCTTATTTCATCATCAGATTTACAGTCATAAGTACCATAAAATTTTAATCGCCCTTTATTCATTGTTTTTAGCAATCCTAAGCTAACTAACTTATTTGCTATTTTCTTAAAATTTGATAAAGTTAAGAAAAACTTATTCTTATATTTTGTATATAGCTTGTCTAATGAAAATCTAAGAAAACCAATTTCTTTATCTTGCCAATACTTAATACTTGCAAAAATAGACATAGCCACATTTCTTTGATACTGTTCTGGAAAATATTTATTAAACTTCTCCCTTTGCTCTATTGTCAAAGTGATCATAGCCATTTTTAACGCTCCTTTCTATAAACTTTAAACACTAATCTCTTCTATACCTTTTCTAACTTCCTTTTGAAGTTCCCTTAATCTTTCTGCTTCACTCTTAACATATTTTATTAAATCTAACTTTCCATTTTTCTCTTCAAACTTATTGAATTTTCTAATTTCCTCATTAACACTTACACCTGGCATATCTATTGGAAAAGCAATTCCTTGTTCTTTAGCTTTCTTTTTATCTAATACTAAATCTCCCATACTGTTATTTTTATAAGCAGAAATACAAGCTTTTATAGTTGCTCTATTACTTAGAAATTTACTACTTTCCCTATTAATTGCTTTTTTTATTTCTCTACACTCTATTTGCTTTAACTTCCTATTTTTCTCACAAATAATCTTTTTCTTTTTAAATAACTGTATTCTTTTTTGCACTGCTTCTTTTGTTCTATTCAATTCTGCTCCTATTTCTTTACTTGTATAGCCTAAGTTAAACAGTTCTATTAATTTGACATCTTCATCATTTGCCCAATTACTTTTTTTAACCATCAAATCACCTCTAAAAAAGAATATAGTTCGCCCATACCATAAGTGTGGAAAATTTCTTTTTATTCATAAATTATTTTCTTTTTATTAACTTAATATTAATAAACTTTTTTTCTCCTGTTTTATGGTAAAAAAACAGGATATTAATACTTAAGTAATTAATATATCTCTATATTAACAACTTAATATTAATATCCTCTTTTTTCAAACTTTATTTTAATCAATTATAGGAGTTCTATTTCCATATCTTTATGTGGATGAAGAGGAAATCCTGTCCCAGCTGCTATTAAGTCATCATTAATAACTCTTAATGCTCCAAAATTCATATTATCTATATTAAAATATTCTGCAAAAGAAAAGTGAAATATACTTCTAAGCCATCCTAGCTCACTCTTGCCCATATTTTTATGATCAATTCTTCTAATCATATTCTTACCTCCTTATTTATACTTCTCAATAATCACATTTTAGAATGAAAAAATTTAGAAAGTGCTGTCGCACAATGAAAAAATTAAGAATGAATAATGAAAAAACTCCCTAAGGAGTTTTTAAAAGAAAATAATATTAGTAATTCTATAAAAATTACATCCTTAATTCTTTCATTTTTTCATTCTTTCACTCTTTAATTATTTTATTACTTTAACTCTATCTTCTATTGGGGAAAATTCCTTTTCTCCAGCTCCTGATACAATCTTACCGAAAGGCATTTGAGCCATCATTCTCCAGTTATTTGGTATATTAAATTCCTTTTTAACTTCTGCATCTATTAATTCAGTATAATGTTGAAGGCTTGCTCCAAGTCCTTCAGTTGCAAATGCAGTCCAAACTGAGAATTGCATCATACCAGATGTTTGAAGAGCCCATACTGGGAAATTATCCTTATATAATTCAAATTGTTTTTGTAATGATTCCACAACTGCAAAATCTTCAAAGAATAAAACTGTTCCATATCCACCCTTAAAAGAATTTATTTTTGCTTCAGTTGATGCAAAATCACTTGCTGGAACTATCTTTCTTAAAGCTTCCATAGTTATATTCCATATCTTATCATGAGACTCTCCTAATAAGATAACAGTTCTTGTAGTTTGAGAATTGAAAGCTGATGGTACATGCTTTACCATATACTCTACTATTTCCTTAATTCTTTCATCTGATATTGGTGACTCCTTACTTATTGCATAAATGCTTCTTCTTTCCTTTATTGCTTCATAAAAATTTTTATTCATTTATAACCTCTCCTATCTTTTTATATAAAATTTCTTTATTAATTCTCATAAATCTTTTTTAAATATTATTTCAAAACTTTTCTCTGCTAAATTAGATTATTTTAAAACTTTTCTTAGTTGAATTAAATTCTCTAAAAGCTGAGTTTTACTTTCTTCATCTATATCTTTAAATAAATTATCTAAAAAGTCCTTATGTTTAGGAAATATATGTGAAATATAATCTTTTCCTTTTTCCGTTAAGGAAACATAATAAACTCTTTTATCTTTATTACATTTTCTACGAATTACAAAACCCTTTTTTTCTAGCTTATTTATTACATAAGTAATTGTTCCACTAGTTACAAGAATTTTTTCAGCTACCTTTTGCACTGGTTGATCGCCTTTGTGATATAACATTTCTAAAACGCCAAACTCACTAATATTTAATCCAAATTCCTGTAGACTTTTCTCTATTTCAAAGAATAAATCATTATGAGTTCTCGCCATTGCAACTACTAGCTTTAAATTTACATTGTCCATATATTCACCTACATTATCTTGATTTCAAGATAATTATACCTCTAGTATATCTTGAAGTCAAGATAATAATGAAAATTATTATCAATTGCTATTTTTGAAATTATAAAATGACTATAAATCATATAATTTATAATCCTAACATTTACATTATCTTTTCTAAATTTGATTTTTATCTATAGAATATCTTTAAATATTTTCTTAATTTAATTAAAATAAAAAATCACTTAGTATAATTTCTAAGTGATCTTTATTTCAACCGAATTCTTATTATAATTCTTTTTATAATGCAAATTTACTTTAGTATCTTTTTCTCAACTAACTGTAATATTGTATTAGATATAGTTCCAACAACAGGTATTAAAAATATAACATTATATTTTAAGTCATTATCATCTTAAACCACCACTAAAACTAATATAAATTACAAAGAAGAAGTATATCTATTTTTACCTGATCTCTTTGATTTATATAAATTTTCATCAGCCAACTTTAAAACTTCCATAGGATCTTCGCCATTTGTTGGATAGAAAGCACCACCTATACTGCAACCCACTTTCATTTCTTTTTCTTGAATTAGATATGTATTGCTAATTTCTTTAATTAAATTATTAGCGAATTCATTACTCTCTCCTAAATAATCGTCTGAATCAGCCTTCTTTATAATTAGGAACTCATCTCCACCTAATCTTATTGCAACATCATCTTCTCCCATATTAGTATTAATTCTATTTGATACTTCTTTTAAAATAATATCCCCTGCATCATGTCCATATGTATCATTAATTAATTTAAATCCATCTAAATCTAAGTAATAAAATGTGAATATTTCTTTATTTGATTCTGCTCTTAACTGGATATCTTCTATATATCTCTTAAGATATTCCCTATTAGGTAGTCCTGTTAAATTATCATGATGTGCAATCCCCTGCATTTCACCAAGAGCATTCTCAGTACTAATTAAACTACTTATAAGACTTCTTAAGGATTTAGATAGCATTTCTATATCTTTAATTCCTTTGTATCTAGGTATTTCTATATCTTCGCCAAATCTAAGTCTGTCTGCTGCTAAAATAATCTTTTTAATTGGTCTTGCTATTATATCTGCACTAACCCATCCTATAAAAGCAAAAACTACTGCTAAAATACAAACTATTACTATAACAAAGTCTTTAAGATTTTCTACTGGTTCATAAGCTATATCTATAGGTTGTCTTACTACAACAGTCCAACCTAATCCTTTATAATCCTTATATCCATTTTCTACTGCATATCCTGTTAAGTATTCCTTCCCATCATTCCACTTTTCAACACTCCAGCTATTTTTTACATCACTGTCCTCTTCTATACTACTTAATTCAAGCTTTCCTCCTAGCATATTTCCCGGCCCTAATAATACAGTATTGTCACTGCTTACTATAAAAACATCTAAATTATTTCTATTTCTTAATGACTCCATCATAAAATCTTCTATTTCTTTTGCCCATTTCCAGCTTAAATGAGTAGCTAATATTCCTTTTAAATTATTATTAGAATCCTTTATTGGAATACTAATATCAACAAACTTCATAGCTTCTCCCGTCGGATTAGGAAGTAGCTTTGAAAGTAAAACAGCTTCATGTACGTCCCCAATAAAAGGTTCATTTAATGCTTCTTTATAAACTGGTCTCTCTGAAATATTTTTACCTTCTAAAATTCCATTTGTAGATATAGCCACATTTCCTTCTGTATCTAATACACCTATCCAAGCATATTCAGGTACATCTTCTTGTAATTTTTCAATTAAATTTTTAATCTGTTCTTTGTTCTCAATATTTTTAAAGGAATCCATATTACTTAAAAGATCGACTTCCCTATATTTAGCCCACATATACCTATCTAGTTTATCAGCCATTTGAAAGGCTGTCTCTGAAAGTGTATTCCCAATTTGATTTTTATACTCTTTCATTGATTTATAGCTTATTATATAACTTATGGTTGTAATAAGAACTATAATTATTAAAGCAAAGTTTAAAGCAAAGAAAGATCTTAAACTTATAGATTTTTTCATCTCTAATCTCCCTAATTTTAAAATAAATTATCCAAACATTAATATTTATATTACCATAACTATTAATATTTGGATATTATCTTAACTTTAATTTTCTTATATTAATCTTTATCTTCAAAATCAGTAATTAATAATCTTCCATTAACTATAACTAGAATTCCTAATAATAAACTATCATAGCCTCTTTATAATTGACATTAAAGTATTCTAAAACAGCTTATATCAAATGATATATTATCATTTGGTTTAACATCAATGGCTAAATACTCTTTAATTTCTTTTTCAAGAATCAAAACATCTGCCCCAACTCCACCACCTGGCAAGCTGCCTTTCATAAATTTATATTCATTTATCCAAATTCCTTTAGAAACTATATCTCTATGTTTTTCATTATCTATAATCAAATTCAATTTAGGCTCTTTATTTGAAAATCTATCATTTCTTCTTTCCCAAGCTGAAATAACAAAAAGTATAAAATAAATTAAAACACAAATTCCTATTATCCTTACTGGCTTACTTAAAGATATTTTTTTCATTACTTCCTCCTTTATTTCTATTATTCAAAGAAGTACATTAACTTAAATATATCTTTCTTATATCTAATGAAATCACATTTGTGAATAACCACTATAAATGTTATATATTAATAATAATTGTAATTATTTTCTATTGTTAAAGGACTATAAATCATATAATTTATAGTCCTCCAATTAGCATTCTATTTTAAAACTTAATTTATATCTACAGTATATCCCTCCATTAACTTTCTTTTCTTAAATTAATCTTTATATCTTCTCCATTTATATCCCTTATAATGATTTTCACTTTATCTAAATTATCAAAGGTAGTTAAGTCATACATAAAGGCTATTCTTACTCCCCCATCTATATTTTCCATATTTCCATTAGTGAATTTATAAATATTACTTTCATTCTCATCAGTAAGTATCATTTTATTAACTATATTTTCATCTACTTTTAACGCTTCTATATTTATGTCCATTTTTACTATTGTATTAGTGGCTGAAGATACCATAGAATCAAATTTAATATTTTCATTTTCCTCTTCTAAAACATAGTCTATACTTTCAACATTCGTAACTCCATCATATAAATCTAACTCATAACTCCAGTTACCATTAATTTTTTCTATTGAATCAGCATTATTTTTATATAAACCAATATCAACAATTTCTAGGGATATACTCTTTATATCTTCAATTATACTTTTTGTATCTGTAATTATTAAATCACATTTTATCTCTCCACTTTCTGCATTAGCTAAATCTGCATTCCACTCAAACCCTGTAAAATATGGTGAATACATTCCTTCTTCATCTTTACCTAAAATAACTCTATCATTATTATCTTTAATATTTAAACCAAACCTTAAACCACTAACATCTTTTAATTTATCAGCATCATCAAAGTTCAAAGTAAATGATATTCCTATTTTATTTTTATCAGGAATTATTTCATTAACTTTTATTGATATTCCATTATCTTTTACTTCATTATCTAACATCTCTTGAACATAGCCATTACTTTTAGCTTTTTGTATTCCTCTATCTTTTAAAAACTCTTCAATACTAGCTAATACCTTAGGTCCTATAGAAAATGATAAAATTAAACATGCTCCAATAAAAGAAGCTACTATCTTTTTATTAATTTTACTTTTGCTTTTCTTATTTCTATTAATCTCTTCTCCATTTCTAATTTCACCAAAAGCATCATTTACTTTTTCTAAAATCCCTTCTGGAATACTTTCCTTTTCACTTAACTTATCTTTAATATTCTTATCTATATCCACTACTTACTTCCCCCTACCTCAAAATCTCTATTTTCCTCATTATAACTTTTTAAATAAATCTCCTTAAGCTTTTGCCTTGCCCTACTTAATCTAGACTTTATTGTGCCTTCCTTTTCCTTTAATATCTCACTTATTTCCCTTGTATTAAATCCACTTACATAATAAAGTACAACAACTGTTTTATAACTTTCATCTATAGAATTTAAAGTCTCATTAAATACTATATTTTCTTCTATACTACCCTTATCATCCAATAAATCTTCATTCTCAATACTCTCATAATAATCTTCAACATATATTACTTTTTTATTTTTAGAGATAATATCATTGCATTTATTTATAAGTATTTTTATTAGCCAAGTTTTAAAATATGAAGTATTCTTAAGTACACATATGCTTTTATATGCTGATAATATTGTTTCTTGTATTGCGTCTCCTATATCTTCTTCAGAACTAAGCCTAGTTTTCGCTACCTTATACATCATCTGAAGATGCTCATTTATTATAGATATAAAAGCTTCTTTATCCCCATTTTGAGCTTTTTTTATAAGAAGTTCCATTAGTTTGCCTCCTGAAAGTTTTCTACGCATGCGCTTCTCTTTACATATATTAGACTTAATATATCATAGAATAGTTGCATTGAATTTCTTTAAATAAAAAAATAGTAGCTCTTCTTATAATTAGAAGAATACTACTATTGTTCTTAAAACTTACTTATATAAATTTATTACTACTGTTTTTAAATATATTTTCTGCTTGCCTTCTATGTAAAATTATTGTAGCTACTAATAATACTATAGAAATAGTAAATATAATTGCTGTTATTAAAACTCCTTTATTAACATAAAAGTCCCTTAGAAAATTTCCATTTATTAATCCTATTGCATTACATACTGAGTGAAAAATAATTGGCGCAATAATTGTTTTATATTTCTCATATATTAGGCAACAGTTATATCCAGCAAAAAAAGCAAAAATAATAGTTATAGGCTGAATATGAATAACTCCAAATATTATAGATGCAATTACCATTGCTTTTTTAAGACTTATTTTCTTCTTTAGCAATCCATATAGTCCTTGTCTAAAAATTATTTCTTCGATTATTGGTGCAAAAATAATTGCCCAAATAAAATACATATATGACTCGTATTCTAGTTTTATAATTTCATCACTAGGAAATATAGTTGATATTCCTGTTGAAATTATAATTTGAATCAGTATTACTATAACTTGAAATAAAACAGCATATATTGCTATATTTTTAACCTCTTTTATCTCAATATACTTCTTAAGTTTTACCATTATATCCTCCATTAGTTGTAGTACGAAATTAATTATATCTACTTAGTTTCTTTCAATTATTCTTAGACTTATATTTATCTTCTCCTTCAATATCCGTACAAAATAGCCTTCCATTAACCATAATAAAAATTCCTAATAATAAACTACTATACACTTCCTTATAATTAATAGTGGAACTATCTATAAACCATTCAATTAAAATAACTGAGATAAAAATAATCACAAAAGAAATAAGCTTCTTTTTCACCGTATTTCCTATAATTCTTAAGGGATTCTTCCAAACTTTAAATAATAATATCTGAGCTATAGTCATACTTATCATTACTGGAATTATTCTATATACAAAATCCATAAACATTCCCCTTTATACATTTATAATAAATCTACTCTACTTTCTTTATATTAATCTGCTTATCTTCTCTTTCGGTACTAATAATCCTACTGTAAATAGCCCATAAAAACCCATATATAATGCAGCTATATACTTCTTCAAACTTAATATCATATTTTTTAAAATTTATAATTATTGCCATATATAATAACAATACCACAATTGCTGATATAATCTTTTTCCATTTAGTATTTGATATATATATAAAAGTATTTTTTAAAATCTTGAATGATATTAGATATCCTATAGAGCCACCTATCATATAAAATAATAAAATAATTAAAAATAAATTCTTTTCATACATAACTTCTCCCTCTTTACCCTTTTATGATAAAACTTAAACTCTACTGTATTTTCTCTTTATACTCTTCTTTTTTAGGCAATTCTTTATATAATGCCAATTGAATTATGTCTATCCATATCCCTACTATTACTCCAGACCATATATCTCTGTAACTAGTAATATACTTACCCATATTAACTTTAATTACAATATATATAGCAGAAATCTCAACTAAAAACATAAATCTTCCTTTAAATATAGTTCCAATAAATCTTGGAGTCTTTTTAAAAAAGTTTAGATAAAAGTAACTAAACTATAGATCCACTTATAGCAACCGATAACATATGTACTACATAAAAATTAAATGTACTCATAGATATTCCCCTTGACTTTTATCTTTAGTAAGCCTTTATTTATAAAAACTTACTCCCATTAACTTTACTCTAATAAATCTACATTATTGCTCTATAATAAATTGTATCAACAATTCCTATCTATTTCTGTAGAATTTTGTAAATCAATTTATTTTTTTCTTCCCATAAAATGACTTTTATTTTGCCTTTTGTTTATATACTTCACTTTTATAAAAGCAAATTTTAAATTTGTTATATTCTATTAAAATTTAAGGAATATTTAGCTATTTTTATATTTGTTTATTCTTTTTGTTTAATAAAAATGAGGTATTGTTTCTACTTTAGAAACAATGCCTCTTCTATTTTTAATATTTATTATTAACTTAACACCTAATTTGCTTAGCTGGCTTAAATTTTTCAGGTTTTTCTACCCTCATTGATAATATATATCCACAATTTGTACAAATTTCTGCAATTATATCTGATCCAGTTGAAAATTTATCTACAGCCATCATACTTCCATGACCACTCTGCTTTCCCATAGCAATTTCTTCACATCCACAAAGTGGACATTTTCTATTATTCATATATGCCCCTACTCCCTTCAATTAACTCTTGTTATTATCTATTATACAATACTCTCCTTGAAAATAATGTATTATTTTATTTAATTTTACATTTCAATCTATATAATGTATTAGAGTAAAAATTAAAGCTACGCATCCTAAAATAAGATGTGTAGCTTTTATCTCTAAGATTGAACTACATAGTTAACATTATCTAATCCATTTTCCATAAATACATCTTCAAGTGTTAGTGAATCTCCCCTTAAATCTACTACATTAGCTAGTTCATATTCCCATTTATAATTGACATTATTAAATATATTTACTGACTTACTATTTGTATTTATTTCAGATGGCTCACTTATAGTACCTACAGCCAAAACTTTAGTTTCATTAGTATTTTCTCCATCTACTAATACAAACTTTTCAAATTGATTATAGTTATTAGGCAAATTAGCTAATGCATAAATCCCCTTATCTATAACCTCATTTATAGTATCCTTAGTCGCTTTTAAAACTATTATCTTGTCTTGACTCATTAAATTACTTGTTAAACACATAAGATTGCCTCCTTATTTTTATACATATCATCATCTTTAAACATATTTTTGTTCTATCAGATGTATTAATTTTTTAAATCCTATATAAATTCGAAATTACGTCTTTTTTTAAAACTCCTATCCAATATTTATAATTAGAGTATGCATTCTTATATTATTTTATTATTGTAAAAGCTTCCATTCCTCTTCTCCAGATAAGTTATGTTTTACCACTTGTTTGAAACCCTTTCTGCAAAAGCAAGAAAATCCTTCAATACTATCTTTTTACCATTATCTAATATCATGGTGCCGTTAAATTTACCAAAAACTTGATTTTGATCACTACAAATTAATTTTACATCAGTGCAAGAAGCTCTATTTAAAATAGGTTCAAATTCCATTTCAAATCTTTTATCACTACTTGTAAAAGTCCAAGGTTTAATATATAAATAATTTCCTTTTTCATCAGTTGGGATATTGAACGTAACATCTTCTAGCTTATGCAAAATACCATCATAGAAAATAACATTTTCACTTGCTGAACTTGTATCTCCAAATCCATATCCAATATTAAATCCTACCTCATGATTATCTACTATTCCACAACCTGCGCCCCAGTACCATACATTTTTATAAGTCCAAACACCTCTGCCCCAATCTAAAATACCTCTTGTATTATTTTTATTAAATTCGTATTTAAAATCACCTAATTGAAAATATCCACTAACTTTGAATCCTACTATTTTTTGATTATAATAAAAGTGTTTTTCTTTTTTAAATGGAGTTGCAATAACCATTGAATCTTGAGGTTCTTCACCTAATTCAAGATAACAATAAAATGTTTTCTTATCATGAAAATTATCCATTCTACATTCTAAAATTCTTTTATTATTTTTATGTTTATATGATAAATCAATTTTTTCTGAAGTATAAACTACATCACCCTCTTTAGAACTTGAAGGCATATTTATTTTGCCAAGGGAAAATCCTTGAATTGGCGATACTGTTTTTTCCCTTGCATTCTTAAAGTCTAAGATAGAAACACTCTCTAAACTCATATAAGAATTATCTGCAAGAGTTAAAGCAATGCCATATTCCTCATTATATATTAAATAGTAATCCCATTCTTTAATACGTAGAAAGCTAGCTTTAATATCTTTTCTATCATAATCTAATATTAAATGCCTTGCATATCCTTTTTGTTTTAAATTTCCTTGTTCATTTAATAATTTTGTATTACTTATAATCTCTCTTTGCATAATAATTCCCCCTTTTTTATTTTAAATTTCTAAAATAAATCATAAAAAATAATTGAATCTTATCTATACTATTGATTTCTAGTTTTGCTAAATTTTTTAATCAATATATTTCATCAGATTTTCTTTTATAAAACCTATGCTATTTTTTATAGTTTCTTTTTCAAAAGGCGAATTTAAATTTGCCGCCTTTAATAATTCATAATAGGATAAACTTCCCCCAGCAGAACAAAGCTTTTTATAGTCTTCCCATGTGGGTTTCTTATCTTTGTCCATACGTTTTGCAAATTCCATAGCTGACATTGCTGATATTGCATAGCTAATTAAATAGAAGGGGAACATGTAAACTCCCATACTCTTATATAATAGGATTTCCCCTATATTTTCTCCTTCAATTTCAGAATAATCTATTCCAGGGTTCATCTTTTTAGTTTCTTCTAAATACTTATTAGCTCTTTCTTCAATTGTTGCTTCTGGATTCATATATAACCAGCTTTCAAACTCATGAATTGCACAGTAGGATATAACTTCTTTAAGTGATCCTTCTAAAAATTGAAATCTAAACTTCTTTGCATCCTCTCCAAAGAATAGTTCAGAATAATCTTGAGCAAAGTGCTCCATAGTTTTAGATGGTATTTCGGCTACATCATTTGGCATGGCAGAATAAAAACAAAGCGGTTGATTTTTTAAACTTAAGTACATTTGATATGCATGTCCGACTTCATGGGTTAATACATTTACATCAGTGTATGAGCCATCGCAATTTCCAAAGACATAAGGAAATTTAAGTTTAAATAACTCTGTACAAAATCCCATTCCTGAAATTTTATTAGGTGATTCTGAAACATCAAGATAGTTTTTATCAACCATAGTATTATATATTTCACTTATATCTCTATCTAAACTTAAGTACATTTCCTTAGCTTTTTCACTTAAAACTTCACCATTCCCTATTGGTTTTGCATTTCCATCAAGAAAATTCAAACCTTGATCATAGTATTTTAATTTATCTAAGCCTAATCTTTTAGCTTGAGCATCACTTAATATTTCTAAAAAGCCTGAAAGTTCTTCATTAACATTAGCACAAAAATCTAGAAGTTCTTTTTGCCCATAATCACGTCTTCCCTTTTCAACATTCATATAATCTGCAAAAGACTTAAAACCATTTACCTTAGCTATTTCATTTCTTACTTTAACTAATTCATCTAAAATACCTTTAAAGTCCTCTCTTAAATTAATGTAAACTTTATTAAGATTAATTGTTGCTTTCTTCCTAACATCTCTATCTTTGCTTGTAGTATATTTTCTTATTTCTCCTTCACTTAATAACTCCCCATTAAACTCAACCTTTATAGTTGCTTTTAATTTTTGATATTTATATATTAATTCTTGTTCTTTTTCAAGAAGATCCATTCCCTTTGATTTAAGATTTATGCTATCTTGTAGTTTAATTAAAAATTCTTCCCCAAATTCATTATTTATTTCTTTAGTAAAAGATGAATTTAAAAGCTCACTATAAAATTCATTGTAATTAATAGTAGATTCATTTTGCATACCTTCCTGCATTTCATCATTATAATACTTATCAGAACTATCAAGATAAGCTCTAATCATAGAAATAGCTAGATTTGTGTGTAAATCACTATAAACTACTTCAAATTTTTTTATGATATCTTTTAATTCTTCAAAATTCTTAGCCTTTTTAACCCCATCCGTTAGACTTGTAATTGTCTTATTAATTTCATCAAAGTTAGGTCTTACATATTGTAAGTCCTTAAAATTTTTCAAAGTTTCCATTCTCTATTTTCCCCCTTATTATTTATTACCATAAACATAATCTATTAATATAATTATACAGCATTATTTTTACCAAAATATACTTTAATTGTAAAATAGATATTTTAATATTTTCTTTTTAATTTATATTTAATTCTTATTGCCTAAGAGTATAACTTTTATATCATATCTTCAATATTAGGAGTTGTCTTATTTCTTTATATTACGCTCAAGAATAAAAAGCCTAGATATTCTAAAATTAATTAAAATACCTAGGCTCATCACTAATAAAAAATGCACACTCGTCCACCAATTGTAAGAGTGTGCAGCCTTATATTAAACTTTTATCCGATCGCTACCATTGCTAACACTTCCACCTTCTATAAGTGGGAGCTAAGCACTGCTACGCGCCTGGATTAGTTCTTCTAACCTTCAGATGGAGTAGGGTATTCCTATTAAGAAAACTCCACCTGAAGATAAGAATCACTTTATTATACTAACTTTTCTAAATCAGCAATTATAACATTTACTAAATCCAACTTTCCCTTTGCATAGTCCTTTTCATTTAGCCAGTCTAAGCCAATTTCTAAAGCCTTTTTAGTTTCTTTATATTCTTCTAATAATTTTTTAATAGTTTCTTCTCTCATTTATATCTCTCCTCATATAATTACTCAATTGCAACTAATTTTCCAAGGTTATTTCTCTTAAATTAAGAAAGCTTGTCACGATATAAAACTATTCAACTGTAACTGATTTTGCAAGATTACGTGGCTTGTCTACATCACAACCTTTTTGCTTTGCCATATAATAAGATATTAATTGTAGTGGAACTACTGATAATACTGGTGTTAGTAATGAATTAGTTCTTGGAATGTAAATAACATCATCACATACTTCCTTAGCCTCTTCATCCCCTTCATTTGCTATTGCTAAAACTCTTGCGCCCCTAGTAACTACTTCTCTAATATTACTTATCATCTTATCTTTTAATTTATCTTCAGTTAGTAATGCTATTACAGGAGTTCCCTTTTCTATTAATGCAATTGGGCCATGTTTAAGTTCTCCTCCTGCATAAGCTTCTGAATGAATATATGATATTTCCTTAAGCTTTAACGAACCTTCTAATGCAACTGCATAATCTAATCCTCTTCCTAAGAAGAATAAATCTTTATCCATATAGTTTTTTGAAGCATATTTTTGAAGTTCATCTTTTTTATCTAAAACCTCTTTTACCTTATCAGATAATATTAATAATTCTTCTTTAAGATTTTCTGCTAATTCCTTACTTAATGTTCCTTTAAGTTCTCCAAAATATATTCCTAAGATATACATTGCTATAAGTTGTGTTTCATATGCCTTAGTTGAAGCAACTGCAATTTCTGGTCCTGCCCAAGTATAAAGAACATGATGAGCTTCTCTTGAAACTGAACTTCCTACAACATTAGTTATAGCAATAACCTTAGCTCCCGTTTTCTTTGCATCTCTTAATACTGCTAATGTGTCTGCTGTTTCCCCTGATTGACTTACTACTATTAGTAATGACTTTTCTGTTATTAATGGATCTCTATATCTAAACTCTGAAGCTATATCTACTTCAACTGGTATCTTAGCTAATTTTTCTATAATTGTCTTTCCTACTAATCCAGCATGATAGGCTGTCCCACAAGCTACTATAAATACTCTGTCGAAGTTTTCTAATTCTTCCTTTGTAAGATTAATATCATCTAATTGAACTTTTGTATCCTTTAAAACTCTAGAAGTTAAAGTATCTTTTATAGCCTTTGGTTGCTCATGTATTTCCTTTAACATAAAGTCTTCATATCCACCTTTTTCAGCTGCATCAACATCCCAAGTTACATGATAAATTTCTTTATCTATTTCTTCTCCATCTTCTGTTTTTATTTCTACTCCATCATTTGTTATAATTACAAATTCTTTATCCTCTAATAAATAAACTTCTCTAGTATGATTTAAAACTGCTGGAATATCTGAAGCTATAAAATATTCATCTTTTCCTACTCCAACTATTAATGGGCTATCTTTTCTAACTGCAACTATCTTATCTGGCTCTTCTTTACAAATAACACCAATTGCATAACTACCTTCCATCTTTGAAGTTGCCTTAGTTACAGCCTCAAATAAATCACCTTTGTAATAGTAATCTACTAAGTTAGGAATTACTTCAGTATCTGTATCTGAGCAAAATGTATATCCCTTAGTCTTTAACCATTCTTTAAGCTTTATATAATTTTCTATTATCCCATTATGAACAACACTTATTGTCACATCTCCATTACTATGAGGATGTGAATTAATATCTGATGGTTCTCCATGAGTTGCCCATCTAGTGTGACCAATTCCTATATGTCCCTTCAAAGGATTTTCACTTAAATTTTCTTCTAAGTTTTTAAGTCTTCCTTTATATTTTTTTACTTTTATTTCTCCATCTTCTAATATTGCTACTCCTGCTGAATCATATCCTCTATACTCTAACTTAGATAATCCTTCAACTAATATAGGAGATGCTTCTTTTCTTCCTACGAATCCAACTATTCCACACATTATATTTTTTCTTCCTTCCATTGTCTATTATTTTCATTCAAAATTAAGGACATATTACAACAGCTCAAAATTAAAAATGTAGAATGTAAACTATACTTACTAAGATAATGCGAATAAACATATTAATTTCAGAAACCCCTTAAAGGCTTTCTTCTTTAATTTCACATTTTTCATTATTAATTTTTCATTCTGTGATAGTACCTTGAAGGTTTTAACACCAGGCTAATATTGTCCTATAAGTCACCTTATAGTTTTGTTAGCCGTTAACGGTAGTGTGCAATACCGTGGGGCACCCGCCGAAGTATCGATAAACTCCCCATCCTCGTCAACTTAAGTGAGACTCCAAATTTTATATTTGGCTAGTCGAACTTACTCAGCTATGCTGAGTTTCCCCTCTGATTCCAAATCTTTGATTTGGTCAATCGAACTTACTCAGCTATGCTGAGTTTCCCCTCTGACTCCAAATTTTATATTTAGCTAGTCGAACTTACTCAGTTTTGCTGCATTTCCTCTATTACTCCCAATTCTACATTTGGTCAGTCGAACTTGCTCAGCCTTTCTAAATTTCCTATAGAGCTTTAAATTTTATATTTAAATAGACGAACTTAATTAAATTGAAATTTGAATTATCATCGGTTTTCCTTCTCATTTCATTTTAATTTGTGTACTCTGCATAACTTCAACTTAATAAAACAAGTTCTAGAGTTTCAGTTAAGTTCGCCTATATAAACCATAATTTATTGCCTAAAAGAAATTCCTAATCAATTCAATAATAGATTTTAATCCTCAAAGACAACTCTACTCGCATTTGCTCGCTGAGTAAGTTCCACCAACCAAATCGTAGATTTGGGGTGTCACTTAAGTTCTGGCGCTTTATTTTTGCCTATCCTCCTTTTCTTCTTTTTATCATTTAATTTATAGTACATTTTATGCAACTAAAATTAAAATCTACACTCATTTTAGCATACTTTTTCTTAAATTCAACCATTTACAGTTAAATTTAATTAATTTCACCTAAATTTATAAAATAATTCTACATATCTTTAATTTTCTCTTGTTTACTCTTATTAATAACTATACATGTAGATGTCTAGACAACTGTAAATGAATAATCTTTCATTTTAATGAAATTTAAAAGGAGTTATAAAAATTTATCTCTATAATAAATTTCTATAACTCCTTAATTTTAAATTTAAATTATTCTTCATTATCTATTTTACTTAACTCATTATTTTCTTTATCTTCTTGTGATATTGAAGGTTTATTCTCATTACTATCTTTAACTTTATCCATAATATAAAAATGCTTTTCCCCAATATACTTTTCTAAATTAATACTTTTTTCTTCTAACTGCTTCAACAGTTCTTCTTTTTTGGTAGATATAGCTCCACTTGCTATAGCAGCTCCACTAGAAGTACGATTTTTATCTAATTCAATTTCTGATTTTAATACTCTTGCTTCACCATCAACCTTACTTTTTATAGATGCTAAAGTTTTGGTTTTCTTAAGATCAGTAGATAAATTAGATACAGCCTTTAATCTTTCGTTTTCTACTTCCTTTTCTGTCTTCTCTTTATTATCATTCTTTTCTTTAATTTTTTCAGTTTGCTTTTCAACATCTTCCTTCATAACATTTGCCATTTGCTCATCTATACTTTTTAATTGGTTCTCATATAGTTCAAGCTGTGACTTAATTGAATCTAAACTATCTCCTTTTTCAAGAGTAGACCCAATCAAACTATTTTTTTGATCAGTAATCTCCATTTTTTGCTTCATAAGATTTTCTAATAAGCTCATAGCCTTACCTTTAGGAGATATTGATACAACATCTCTATTTTCATTTTTAACACTATCTTCTAGGTTTTGAGCTTTTCTAGAAAAGATTTGCTTTATAGGATTATTATTTAGAAAATTATTTTGTTGTCCAATATTTAAGTTGATTTTCAATTCAATACCTCCTTAGTTTTTCTTTATTATATAGATAAAATCCATGTATTAGATTTATCGATAATAAGAGTCAAAAATTAAGGCTTATGTATTAAATTATCTATAAAACACTTATTATTTCATCATTATTCTTTTTTTGTATTATTAGTTGTAACTTTTCTTCTCTTGATAACTGCTTTATAGCATATTCTCTTTTCATTGCATCTTTTTTATCTTGAAATTCTTCAAAATATACAATTTCTACTGGGAGCCTAGGCTTAGTATATTTTGCTCCTTTTCCACTATTGTGAGCCTTAAGCCTTTTTTCTAAAGAGGTTGTCCATCCTGTATATAAAGTATTATCTGAGCATTTTAATATATAAACATAATTCATTTTATCACCTAGTTTTACTTTTCTTATAATCTAATAAATAAATTATAACTTAAAAATAGGTTATCTTAAACACTGATACTTAAGATAACCCATCTTCTATTTATTTCTTAAAAGACTCTTCTATTTTATTTTTCATTTCTTCAACTTTATCTTTAGCTATCTCTGTATTCTCTCTAATAGATTTATCATATTCGTTGAATAAATTTCTCATATACTCCATTGTACTTGCCAAAGAAGCATCTTCTATTGTATTACCCATACTATTCATCTTATTTTCAAATTCTGTCCTATATGCTTCCCACTCTGTAGGATCTATTTTATCCACACCATTTTCTACTTTTTTATTAAAATCTGTGTATAAATCTTCTACATCCTTTCTAGCCTTTTCCATATCCGTACCTATTGCTGTTCCAGGAGTATTAGAATTACTAGTACCAGGATTAGTACCATCTGTCATTCCTGTACCACTATTATTAGCTGGTGGAGTCTCTTTATTAGTTTTTCCACAAGCTGCTAGTCCTAAGCTGCAAGTGATTAACATACCTATTAATAGTTTTTTCATTTTCATTCCTCCTTTCCTTAATTTTATTTTCTCTTTAATTTTATAAATTATACTATTTGAGTAATATCCTATTTTCTTTATGAACTTTTAAATTTAAAATAAACATAATCTCAAATAAAAAGGGGCTGTTTGTGCGACAGCTCCTTTTCACCTATTTATTCAACTATTCCACCATTACTTATCGTATAATCTACACAAACTTCCTTCTCATTATTTTCATTGTAACTAAATGAAAGCATTAATGTTCCTTTTTCTAGTTTGCTATTTATATTTTCATCTTTATCTGTATTGAAAAATATATGTGATTCTCTATCTTCATCCGTTTCATTAACCACTTTTTCAATTTCATCTAAATCTAATTTAGGATCTATTTCCTTTATTTTTTCTAAATGAGCTTTTAATACTGGATAATTATCTAATTCAAATTCTGGAGTTCTTAATACCGCGGAACAAACATAAGTAAAATCAGTTTGAACTAATTTTCCTTCCTCATTTTCTGTAAGTAAATAATATACACTTCCATCTTCGATTGATTTTTCTGATGACATAACCTCTATATATGTATCAAAATATATTCCATAATCATCTTCGTCCTCGTTATTACCTCTCTCTTCTATAAGATATCCACCTATAGAATTCTTTTCAACAATTTCTGCATATTCTTTTAATGTTCCATTTACTTTTTCAAAGAATTCTTCCTTATCAACTGGTTTAACCTCTTCAATTTCAGTTTGTTCATCATAGTTTTCTTCATTAGCTATATCCCTACTACATTGAACAAATGTTATAGTTGTTGCTATTACTAATAATATTGCTAATAACCTTCTTTTTTTCATTATATCCCCCTCTTTTTATAACTATATTTTTAGTAAAATTATCCTAAAATATTATAGCACTTTAACATTTATCTTTAAAGTATCTCTCTATAAGCGAAAAGTGCACCTATATAATTTTACTTATACAATAGTAGTACTATAAGTAATAGTAAAATTAATAGATGCACTTCCAAACTAAATAAAATAATTTGCAACGAACTATCTCATTAATAATTAATTATCAATTTTTTGTTACAACAATACTCCACCTAAAATAGTTAATACATAAACTAAATTTGTAATAACAAAGTTCTTTACAGCTAGTATAAATGTATCTTTCTTAGTTTGAAGCTTATTAAATTTATGTATATTTCCTTGAACTAGTTTTAAAACTAATAATGTAACTAAAGAAATAATAGGTAAAACTCTAGTAAATACACCTATTACTATTGAAATAAATCCAATATAATATAACCACTTAAAGACCTTTAAAGCATTTTCTTTTCCAATATATATAGGAAGTGTATATCTTTTATTGACTATATCATCCTCTATATCACAAATATTATTGGCAAGCATTATATTTGCTATTCCCATTATTAGAGATAAGCTTATTAAGAATATATTTATTAACTCTATAATATTAAAGCTAATATTTATGTTACTTAAGTTATTAAAACTTATATTTAATATTCCAGCATCGAATACGTGAATATAAATAGTTAAGAATGTTATTATAAATCCCATAGCTAGTCCTGAGAATATTTCACCAAAAGGTGTTCTTGAAATTGGAATAGGTCCAAAAGAATATGTAATTCCTATAACAAAGGATATTGCTCCAATTAATAAAACTATTATATTTGTATTTTTAACTAATAATAGTCCTAAAGCAGCTGCAATAATTAACATAGTAAAAATAGTTACCCTAACTACCTTTGGATTTAAATTATGACTTACTATTGCATTATGTGTTTCATATCCATAGCCTTCTTTTTTTATAGCTTTAGCATAATCCATATAGTTGTTTATCGCTGTAGTAGTCATATCAAATATTATCATTGAAGAAAACATTATAATTGCATTCTTCGCATTAAAAGTATCAAATCTATATATTGAATAAAATGTTCCTAATAAGAAAGGAATAACACTTGCTACCTTTGTTCTAATTTCTACTAAGTTTAAAAAGCTTTTAATATCCATTTACTTTCCTCCTTATTTATTACTTTAATATTTTACCATAAACAGAAAGAAAATATAAACTATTTTAAACTTGCCATCTATTGTCATGTTCCTTATATTATAATAATCTTGAGGTGATAATAATGCAGAAAAGCAGATTGTTTAAAATATTATATATTCTTTTAGAAAAAGGACATGTTACTGCTTCAGAACTAGCTGAAGAATTTGAAGTCTCTATAAGAACGATATATAGAGATATAGATTCATTAAGTAGTGCTGGCATTCCTATATATTGTACACAAGGGAAAGGTGGCGGGATTTCTTTAATAAATCAATATGTACTTAATAAAGATATTTTGTCCGAAAATGATCAACTAACAATTATTAGTGCTTTACAAAGTATGTTTGCTGTTTTGCCTCAGATGGAAAATGGTTTACTTCTAAAACTTAATGCATTATTTAAGCAAAATAACCCAGATTGGATACAAATAGATTTTTCACGCTGGGGAAACGAGAATGTGGACAACGATAAATTTAATATAATTAAATCAGCAATTTTGAATAGAAATATTATAACATTTAAATATGTAAGTTCTTATAGTAAGGTAAGTAAAAGAAAAGTTAAGCCATTAAGATTATGCTACAAGAGTCATGCATGGTATTTACAGACTTATTGTCTAGAAAAAGATGACTTTAGAACTTTTAAAATAAATCGTATTACACAAGTTGAGACTTTATCTGAAACATTCCTCCCTATTCTACCTCCACCTATAGAAGTAACTGAAAATGCTAATAGTTACCCATATATTAAATTACGTTTTAGAAAAGAGATAGCCTATAGAGTCTACGATGAATTTAATTATTCTAAGATTATAGAGGAGGATAATGGCGATATAATAGTTGAAGCTAATTTACCAGTAGATAATTGGCTATATGGCTATTTACTATCCTTCTGTGGTTACGTTGATATTATAGAACCTATACAATTAAAAAATGACTTTATAAGAATTCTAAAAGAAATATCTAATCATTATATAAATAATAATAAAATCCAAGAGTAAGAATATAACTCCTGTAATATGCACCTATGTAACTTCTTTAAATAAACTTTATAAACATGACATATGGTGTCATGTTATATATTCTATAATAAATATATAAATCAAATTTAAGAGAGTTTAGAAGATGGAAGAAAAGGGAGGAATATATTATGTCAAGACCTACAAGTAAAGAAGACTTACTAGAAGCTGCTAAGGAAGAACTTTCAAAAATATTTACACTTATTGATTCAATGTCAGAGGAAGAGCAAACTACAACTTTTTTATTTGAGGATAGGGATAGAAATTTACGTGATATTCTTATTCATTTATATGAATGGCATCAGCTACTACTTAACTGGGTAAATTCGAATCTAAATGGTGAAAGGAAGCCGTTTATCCCAGAGCCATATAACTGGAAAACCTACGGTCAAATGAATATTGTGTTTTGGGAAAAGCATCAAGGTACGTCTCTTAATACATCAATAGAAATGCTTAAAGAAAGCCATTCTAATGTAATTCAGCTAATTGAAAAGTTTTCTAATGATGAATTGTTTTCTAAAAAAGTTTATCCCTGGACAGGAACTACTACTTTAGGCAGTTATTGTGTATCTGCGACGTCAAGCCACTATAATTGGGCAATAAAAAAGATCAAAAAGCATATTAAAACATATAGATCAAGCCTTAAAGCTTAGACTTAAAGAATTACAATAAAAAGAGACACTTCATATATGAAGTGTCTCTTTCAGTTTGTTGATAAACCCCCTGTTAAAAAACAGAGGGTTTTCTATATTGTATGTGCGTAATATTGCATATTTAAAATATTAGTATAAATAATCATAATATAATCTAAAAATAGCAAAGATAGTCTT
>NZ_CACRTO010000040.1:0-815 GCF_902652255.1 Clostridium tertium | reverse complement strand
TAATTAAAATACAAGAAAAGTTTGAACCTATTGCAACAAATATTGCTGATAATTATTCTCATGAAAATTATCAAATTTGGGTGGGGTCAGGAATTGTTTGGGGTGAAATCAATATGTTCACTATGTGTATTCTTGAGGAGATGCAATGGATGAGAACAAGAACTGTAACTAGTGCAGATTTCTTTCATGGAACTTTAGAGTTAGTTGACAAAGAGGTCCCAGTTTATTTGGTTAAAGGAATTGGAAAATATAGAAGCCAAGATGAAAGAGTAGAGAGATTCTTGAAGAAAACAACTGATAAGTTAGTAGTTATAGATTTAAATGATTATCATTTGGACGGGTTTTCAAAAGAATTTGATGATATTTTAAGTCCAATTGTTTTTAATGCACTGACAAGAGGACGTTTAGCATATCATTTTGAAAGAGTAACAGGGCATGATTTAAATATGAGACGCTATTATAGACAGTTTGAATATTAAATTAAAGCTAGGAGTGTACTTCATGAATAAGATATTAATTTGTTCTCATGGAAAGTTATCAGAAGGTTTTTGGGATAGTTTGAAAATTATACTAGGTAATAATAAAAATATAGATTATTTAACTTTTTATGACCAAAACCAAGGGATATTAGATTTAGAAAAAATAAAAAAATATTTTTTAGATAATAAGAATAATGAACTAATTGTATTAACTGATGTATTTGGTGGAAGTGTAAATCAAGAAGTAATTAAACAAGCTGTTGGCTATGATAATATTCGTATTATATCTGGTGTGAACTTTCCGTTATTATTAGAATTAGCTGTACGATTGGATTG
>NZ_CACRTO010000039.1:0-1453 GCF_902652255.1 Clostridium tertium | reverse complement strand
CACATAGTGAACATATTGATTTCACCCCAAACAATTCCTGACCCCACCCAAATTTGATAATTTTCATGAGAATAATTATCAGCAATATTTGTTGCAATAGGTTCAAACTTTTCTTGTATTTTAATTATAGATTTGTATAAGCCGCAACATTGATCAGCAAATTTTTCATATTCAGTAAATTCACAATTATTCCACAAAAATCTTAGAACAATAAGGTAGAATTTTAAATAAGTATGTGTCATCCCTGGAATTTCAGATACAATAATATAATCAGATTTTCTAGCTAACGGGCAATCATTTGATCCTACTAAAGAAATAACTTTCGCCCCTCTTTCTCTGCAATAATCACAAGCTGCCAAAGTTTCTGGAGTATCACCTGATTTACTTCCGGTTATAACTAATGTATGCTCGTCAATCCATGTTGGTTGCTCAACTAGCATATCTGCTCCATTCATCAATATACATTCTAAAGCTGAATAATCATCAAATATTTTCTTCACAGACATTAATTCAAAGATTGTACCACCAATACCTGTCAAAACCACTCTAGACACTCCAATTTTATAAATATCATCTACAGTTTTTTCAATACAAGATCTTAACTCATACACCTCACTTCCTTCTCTTAAAAATTCATTAACATCATAATTGTACATATCATTTCTCCTTTCTATAGCAACCACTTATGATTATATTATACCAGTTTGCTCTTATAATACAACCACTTTTTTAATTTTTTTACCAATTTTATTATATAAGCAAAATCTTATACATCATGTAATACTTTTATATTCAATTATGTATATTGTGGTTTTTATTTTATTAACTCGCTTTATTCCACATTATATCGTGGTTTAGAAAAACGATTATCAATACATCTCATATCTATTTAAAAATATAATTCACCAATAAAATCCATATAATATTAATACAATAATATTAAATTACAATTATTTTTGGTTTATATTGAAAAGATTTGGTTCTTAATATATAATTAGTATAGTAAAATAATTAAGAAAGGCTGATTATATGATAAATGATGAAAATATTATTGGTGAAGAAATAATGTTTTATATAACCAATAATAAATTTCAACCAGGAGACAAATTGCCTAGTGAAAGATTTTTCTCTGATTTATTTTCTGTTTCAAGATTTTCATTACGAAAAGCGTTAAAACAATTAGTTAATAATGAATATTTATATGTTAAAGATAAAAGTGGATATTATTATTGTGGCGATAAAGAAAAAATAGATATTAGAAACATATCCTCATTATTTGAAAAAGACAACAAAAAAAGACATAATCTACTATTTAGACATATATTAGCAACAAAAAAAATAGCAAAACGTCTTAACATAGAAGAATCTACCCAAATTATGCAATCCATATTACTATATAACTACACATCAGATCATACTTCAATTTTAAATATATATATGTTTTGTAACTCAA
>NZ_CACRTO010000038.1:0-1158 GCF_902652255.1 Clostridium tertium | reverse complement strand
ATGAGATTTCCCATAGCATAAGCTAGTAAGACCCCTTGAAGAACACAAGGTTGATAGGTCAGAGGTGTAAGTGTGGTAACATATTTAGCTGACTGATACTAATAGGTCGAGGGCTTGACCAATAAAAATTTGGAAATGTTAAAATTATTCATATGCAATTTTCAGAGAACACTCTGAAAAAAACAAATTAGAGATTTAGAATCTCACAGCATCTGGTGATGATGGCGTAGAGGAAACACTCCTTTCCATTCCGAACAGGAAAGTTAAGCTCTACAGCGTCGATGGTACTGCACGGGCGACTGTGTGGGAGAGTAGAACGTTGCCAGGTTAATAAGGATCTTTAGCTCAGTTGGTTAGAGCAACCGGCTCATAACCGGTTGGCCCGGGGTTCGAGTCCCTGAAGGTCCACCATATTCGGGGGTATAGCTCAGTTGGGAGAGCACTTGCCTTGCACGCAAGGGGTCAAGGGTTCGAATCCCTTTACCTCCACCAAAGCTACGATGATATCGTAGCTTTTTTTATGTTTATAATTAATATTTAGTATATAAGTGATTGGTATTAAAAGATATATTTAAGTTCTAATATTAATCAAATAGTCAAATATTATTAGGATACAAATTATAGAAAGCATTTTCTATAGTATAATTTAAATCTAAATATAAATATAAAACTAATTACAAATATATATTTAGTTTTAATTTTATAATATTTTATAATAGTAAGGCTTGATATAGATATGTTATTTATAGCACAAATCATATATTTCTATAAATAATAGCTGAAATATATAGATAACTCTTCCTTGTGTATCATAAGTATAAAAATAAAGATATATAAAGAAAAATAGAGAAAGATAAATATAATCTTATAAATTAATATATTTATAATGGGAAATTATTTTGTTTAAGTGATATTATAAAACCCGTCGCTGAGATAAATGACGAAAGTAGTAAAAAAAATACGAAAAAAAGTTGTTGACAAGTTATCTTATAAGTAGTAAGATAATGAAGTCGCTTGAGGGCGACAAAGAAAATGGTCTTTGAAAATTGAACAGAATAAAGTTAAGTAAAATAAACCAGCAATTCTTTTAAGTCTTAAAATTAAGACTCAAAGTAATTTGAGCAAAAGATTAAACTTTTTATTGAGAGTTTGATCCTG
>NZ_CACRTO010000037.1:0-140046 GCF_902652255.1 Clostridium tertium | reverse complement strand
TAACTCTTTTGAAAAGGCGAATAACCTAATTTACTTATTTATCTTTCACTATAACTTTATTAGACCACATGGATCATTAAATAACTGTACTCCAGCAGAAGTTGCCGGCTTCGCTAGCGATAGCTTTACTAAAAATTCTTGGTTTTCAGCTGCTTAATTAAACTTAATACCTTTATTTAACCTGCAAAAATCAATTTTATTGCAGGCTTGTTTGACATGCAATAAAATATTCAAACTTATATAATTTTCAAAGAGCAAGCAATTCTATGAAAAATCAAGCTATCTTTTCATATCAGCTTAACAGATTCAATTTATACTAAATTTAATAAATCTAATGGCTTGTCTATAAAATAATCTGGTTTAGATTCTTTTAAAACTTCTAAATCAATGAATGTATAGTTTACACCACAAGTCTTACATCCTGCATCTTTACCACAATAAATATCGTAAATACTATCTCCAACCATAATAGCTTCATTAGGTTCAACTCCAAGCTCGCTACAGGCCTTTAATGCTGGTTCACCATTTGGTTTATGTAATTTTGTTGATTCCGGAGTAATTATCACATCCATATAATCAAATATTCCAGCTATCTTCATACCCCTAATAGCTAATTCTGCTCTTTTAGAAGTAACTATAGCTAGCTTAATTCCCTTTTCTTTCAATACCTCTAAAACTTCCTTTACTCCTTCAAAAGCAAAGCACATGTTATCATGTAAATCCTCATTATACTTTCTATAATAAGCTACTAACTTCTCTACATCTTCTTCTTTTGCATATCTTTTAAAAGGTTCTCCTAAAGGTCTTCCAAAAAAGTCTACTATTTCATGCTTTTCTAATTCAATACCTAAATTATCCTTGAAAGTTTTATAAAAAGAATTGTAAATTAATTCGTTTGTATCTAATAATGTCCCATCTAAATCAAATAATAATGCTTTTATCATTGTTCCTCCTGCTTCTCTTATGCTACTTTATTGCAACTTATATATTCTATTTTAATAATAACATATTAAAATATACTTGTACAAAAACTCCTAATTACTTTATTTATTAAGTTAATATTAGCAAAAATTATTATAGCTAACTTATCGAAATTTATTGTTTATCCTAAAAATAAAAAAGCCGATTGTTTTACAATCGACTTATTAAAAAAATTGGTGCAGATGGCGGGACTTGAACCCGCACGAGGATTCCCCCGTCACCCCCTCAAGATGATGCGTCTGCCATTCCGCCACATCTGCTTATACATATAGTTTAAAGTATATAGTATAAATTTTCAATATTTTTAATTATTAAACTTTCTTCTAAATGCTAGAAGAGCATTTAAATTATCATAAGAATAAACTTCATTGGTTGAATAATCTCCATAGGCACCATAAATCATACTATCTAAATTTTTAACTTGAAAAACTTTCATCTTGTTTATGCATAATTCATATAGTTCATTATCATTAATTACTTTAGCTACTTGAGCTAAATTTGCATATATAGAGGTAGATTCTATCTTACTTTCTTCCAATGTATTAATATTATATGATGTTGATATGTATCCATATTCCTTTAGTCTATTTTTTAGCCATGAAACACTTTTACTTACATCTTCATTTACTTCAGCCTTATTTAAAATTACTAGTATAGATAAAAGAGTATCTACATTTTCTTCATTATCATAACTTTCAACATTTCCATCATAAAATTTCTTATATAAAGGAAGTGTATCACTTATATATCCATTATTTATTATTTCTAGTGATTTGTTATAAATTTCACTCCAACTATTATCTAATCTAGAAAGAAGATTTATCCCATATAAATCTAAATAGCAAAGTGTAGTTATATTACTCTTACCGTATCCATCATGGAAATCATTAAGTCTACCATCAGTAACTAAATTCTTTTTAATCCCTTTAGAAATCTTTAATCCATAATATCTATATTTATAACTATTAAATTCTTCTCCAGCTATAAGTAAAGATCTTGCAATTCTTAAATCATCAATAGTAGCAGAAACTTCTGAAGGACTTCCCTCTTCAATTCTCCAACTTAACAAATTATTTTCTAATAGCATATTTTCTTTTATATATTTAAAAACTTCTTCATAACTCTCCTTATCATTGTTATATAGATGATAATTTAACATCATACCTTGAGATTCAGATAACACATCATGTCCCTTAGTTAAATCCCCTTCAGTTTTCACATTATTGAAGTTGGTATATATTCCACCATCCTCGTTCATAAGTTTCTTAGTTATGAAATCATATAGTATTTCTTCTTCCTCAGTAATTACTTCTTCTGAATATACCTCTTGAATATCTAGACTCTTAAAATACTTATATATAAATATGTATCCTAATCCTAAAATTAAAACTACAATTAGAATTATACAGATAATTCTCTTATTAAATTTAATAATAATCACCTCTTTTTAATCTTAAAGTATTCTTTTATTATTTATAAATATCAATAAATTATTATATTTTTTTATTTCCTTTTAAAACCTTTAGTGTTTTATATATATCTTCAAGCTCTATATCTGATGTAGTATCTAGATTATCTATTTTATATTTTATATATTCTAAAGTTTCTTCTCTAAAGCTTTCTGACTTCTTAAAATTTATTTCTTTATTAATTATATAAGCAGCTACTGTACTAGTAATAACTCCTATAAATCCAATTCCGAAAATCATAAGTAATATTGCTACTACTTTTCCAATATTAGTTGATAATAATATATCTCCATATCCAACTGTGGTAAATGTAACAATACTCCACCAAAGCGCATCTAAAAAAGTCATATCTTCAAGTAAAGCAATTATTACTGAAGCTAAAACTAAAATTATAGTAGTAATTATAATCATATGATTAAAGGAGTTAAGTATCACTGCACCTCTAATCCTATTTTTAAATTTCAAAATATATATAAGTAAGAATGTGAATTTAACAACAGTAATAAATATATCCTTATTAATAAAAACCTCTATATCTATCATGCTAGTAATTTGCATAAGTATCGTTATTGGAATCATTGATATTAAATCTATTAAATTAATAGTAATTATTTTTTTCTTATGGATATTCAAAATTGAAATAATTATGTAATCAAAGACAAAAATAACACTATTAATAAACATAATAGTGTATGCTATGCTTATTACTGATAATGGAAGTTTATACATAAGATCAATAATTATAAATATTCCTGACATCAAAGAAAGTAATCCTATAAATAATTCATATAAAGCCCTTTTTCTCATTTTTACCCCTAACTTAATTGTTAATGAATATATAACTATATATTTATATTATTATGAAACTCTCTTTATTACTTAAGTAAATTAGGGTTAAACAAGAGGTAAGTATAATTAATTAGGGGCTGCCTAAGACAATCCCCTAATTTTATATTAATCTATTAATTCAAATCTAAATTCTTGCTTAGCATCACTATATTTACTCTTATCTACCTTGCTTATAAACATTTCTAAAGGTCTTGCATATATGCCTTTATCATCATAAAGAGCCTTATATAAAACTAAAGTCTTATCTGATGTCTCATTATGAAAGTACTTATTATCCTTTTTGTAGATATCGATATTTTTATTTAATTCTGTATGATATGCAGTAAGCTTATTGCAACCTTCACAAGAATCTTTATTACTTTTTAAGTTACTTACTGACATTACAGCGTAATAGTTATTTTTAAAATGTTTATAAATTGCAGGATATTTTATTTCCCTCATTTTTATTATTTCTCCTTAGTTTTATTTATTACTTTTTCTTATTCTTGTATATTCCTAGGTAATCCAAGTCTATATTGCTTAGGTATTTGAACTTTTTCATTTAGTTTACTTGCTGCATTTAAAGCCCAATATGGATTTCTAAACATGGCTCTTCCTACAGCAACTAAATCTGCCTCTCCATTACCTATGATTGAGTTTGCAAGCTCTGGTTCATCTAATCTCCCTACAGCAATTACTTCAGTATTAATATTTTCTTTAATCGCTCTAGCATAAGGTACTTGATAAGCTGCATGAGTTCCTGGCTTTCCTGCCGCTGCTATTTGGCCTTCTCCACCTGCACTTATATGGAACATATCTACCCCAGCTTTTTTATATGCTTTTGCAATGCTAATTCCTGTATCAATCCCATATCCACCTTCTACATATTCAATAGCAGAAATCCTCATTATTAACGGCATATCATCTGGCATTTCTTCTTTAGCAGCCTTAATTATTTCTGATCCAAAAAGAGTTAAGTCCCTTCCATACTCATCACTTCTTTTATTGGTAAGCGGTGAATGGAATTGATGAATAAGGTATCCATGTGCTCCATGTATTTCTATAGTATCAAATCCTGCCTTAACTGCACGTCTAACAGCTAATCTAAACTTTTCTACCATTTCTTTTACTTCACCTGTAGTTAATTCCCTTGGAGTCTTAGAATTTTCATCAAAAGCAATTGGAGATGGTGCAACTGGAACTTCTGCATCTTGAGCTTTTCTACCTGCATGAGCTATTTGAACGGCTACCTTTGCTCCATATTTATGGCATTCATCAACTATTCTTCTTAATGGTTCAATATGATCATCACTCCATAAGCCTAAATCATAATCGCTAATACGTCCATCAGGTTCTACATCAGTCATTTCTATAATAATTAATCCTGTTCCACCCACTGCTCTACTTACATAGTGAACAAAATGCCAATCTGTTGCAATTCCATCCTTCTTTTCAACTGAATATTGACACATTGGTGGAAAAACTATTCTATTTTTTAATTCAAGTCCTTTTAATTTATAAGGTGTAAATAAATTCTTCATATAAATCTCCTTTCTTATTCTTTCCTTAACTTAAGTATAAGAAATAAAAATTTATAAATCAAGTTTATGGAAAAAAGTATAATTATTTCAATATACATAAAATACTATTTGACATTAAACTCGTCTCTAACTTATCATATAATAAGTAGTTAACTATTTTGTCAGGTAGAATTATATACATACTGCCTTCTGCCTGGCATTTTTAAAAATTAACATATTCCTCGAAATCTACTACTTCTAATAGGTTTTCCTTATAATCAGTATAATTATCAAATCTATTAAATTTATCTCCTTGTAAATTCTCAACTTTTAAATATTCAGCACTTTGAGCCCCTACCATATAATGAGAAGTTTCTTTTCTAACTGCAACTATAACCTCTTCATTCCTGATAAATTCTCCTTTTCTACTTACTTTATAATTAATTTTTAAAATATCTCCACTGCAGTACACAATAGGTCTATAGTGAGTTAAATAACCAATTTCCTTATTATTACCTAAAGCCTCCCCAGCACCTGGTCCAGTATATAAGCTTGAATATTTAATTGAGAATTTATTATTAATCTTAATCCCTTTTACTTCATCCCTACTTTTTAACTTTGTGATTATAGCATTGGTTTTTGATGATTTAGTTACTAACTCCTCCACAGCCACTGCAAGTAATACATCATTCTCTATTATATCTACAGAATCTCCCTCATAGACCTCACCTTTTTTAAAGTTCTCTGAAGAGTCCCTTACTTGCTTATTTATCTCTTTTATCTCTTCATCATAGTCATAATATATTACTTCTTTGGTATCTTCTGATTCATTAAAAACTTTAGATTTAAACTCTATATTAATAAATATAGAAATAATTATTAATGCTGTTAAAGTAACTAGTAGAGTAATAGCTTTCCTACTCATAATGATATACCACCCTTAAATACAATTTTACATATATAGGGTAATTATACATCATTTGTTTCCTACTTTATAATAAATTTTAAATTAATTATAATTATATCTTTGACTCTAAACTTATTATATTAGTATTTATATTGAATAGAGCCCTCTCTAATTTTGTAAAAATAGTTTTTTTGAAATAACCCATAAGATCTATCTAGTAAAATATAATTATGAACCTCCTTACTACACCAGTCTTATTTATTACTTATTTTTTACTTGTCCAATTCTTTCTAATAAATCATGTAAGAAATTTGATCCCCTAGATATTAAGATTGCCGTCAAAACTATTCCTATAAAAGGTATTGTAGTCTTAATACCAAGCAAAGATAACATATCTAGTCTTATATCTATACAAATTACTAATGACACAACTAATGCTCCTACTCTATCTAAGCATAGCTTTCCTTTCTGCCAAGTCATTTTCAAAGTTTCCCAAACACTTTCAGCTATTAATGCAACTGTCAAAATAATAAACAAATTTTCCATATCCAATCCCCCATTTATTATTACTTTTTATATTTAAAATCACTTATTAAATATTATTTTTATAATTGCATTCTTATAACTACTTTGAATTAGTTAATATTAATAAATACATCACATTATTTAAAATAAAAAAATAAGACATATAAGAATTTATCTTAATGCCTTATCCTTTACAATTTTATTAATTTTTATCTTTTTCATGTGCTAATAATCTATTTCTATATTCCATCTCTTTTTCTTTTCTAGTTGCTCCATAAAAGAATATTAATATGAAACATATACTTATTATCCACAGTATCACTAAAATAGGTATCATATCTTTCACCTCTAATCAGAACAATCTTATTATTCCAATTAAGCTTAAATATAATACTAACTTTTATAAAAAAATAGTACTCCATTAATTATATATTACATTAGCTATTTAAGCTGTGTCTAATTAATGGAGTTTACTTCACCTAATTGCTATCTTATCTTTTATTATTTTATTTTTATAATAATATGAATTGCATCTCCTGCTTTTGTATCTTCTGGAATACTGAATGTAACTTTATTAATGTCACTACCTTTTAATTTAATGCTATTTACATCCTAATCATCTCCAAGTATTCTAAATTTTTCTATGTAGTGATCATTTTTTAATTAGCATTTTATTAATTTTATCTTAAGAAATTTTTTTCTAAGATAAAATTAATAATTCTTCACCTACACTAATAGATTTTCCCTTTATCGGAACTATTAATTGTGAATCACCAGCATTTGTTACAATTATTGGGGTTACAATATCATATCCACTTTTTTTAATTTCTTCACTTTCAAACTCAAGTAGTAAATCGCCTACCTTAACTGTATCTCCTTGTTTAATATTTGATTTGAAGTATTTACCATTAAGTTCTACAGTATCAATCCCTATATGAATTAGTATCTCTGTTCCATTATCTGCTACAATTCCAATTGCATGCTTAGTCTCAAATATTGATGCAATACTTCCGTTAACTGGTGAATACAACTTTCCCTCTTTAGGATTAATAGCAATTCCTACTCCCATCATCCCACTAGAAAATACAGTGTCTTTTACATCTTCTAATTTAATCACTTCACCTTTTATAGGGCTATATATTATCGTGCTCAACTTTTCATCAGATTTACTTTCATCAACTTTAATTTCATCATTTTTTTTATCTTCACTATCTACATCTTCAAATCCAATGTACCATAATATTGCAAATGTCGCTACGAATGCAATTGCTGCAGAAATTAATGCATTAATTACGTTGCTAGGATTCTCTCCTACGTAAAGACCTATAGCAGCAAGTCCAGCTCCACCGCCTCCAAATCTTAATACTCCAGTAATACCAGCATATAATCCACCTAGACCTCCACCGATTGTTGTTGCAATTAAAGGTTTTTTCAATCTTAAGTTAACACCAAATAAAGCTGGTTCAGTAACTCCAAGAAGAGCTGTAACACCACTTGAAATAGCTAACTGTCTTAAATCCTTATTCTTTGTTTTAAACGCTACACATAATGCAGCTGCACCTTGTGCAATATTTGAAGGAAGATTTCCTGGTCCTATAATTGATTCATATCCCAAAGCTGAAAGTGAATTCACGTATGCAGGTAACAGGCTGTAATGCATTCCTGTCATAACAAGGAAAGGCATAAATGCTCCAATTACCGTTGGAAGAATCCAAGGAGCAATAGCTTCAATAGATAACAATATCTTTACAAGTCCATCACCAACAAATCCTCCTAAAGGTCCTAAAACTACTAAAGAAATAGGTACCATAATTAATATTGTAAGTAGAGGCTTGGCAATAAATTTAATCATAGATGGAGTAATTTTCTCAACAAATTTTTCAATATATGATAATACAAATACAATTAATATTATAGGAATAACTGATGCAGAATAAGTTACCATCTTAACTGGTATACCTAAAACCTTAATAAAATCTCCAGTATCCTTTAAAGCTATAAAGCTTGGATGTAATAATACTGCTCCCATTAACATAGCCATATGCATATTACAATTAAACTTCTTTGCTGCAGTAGCTGCTAAAAATATAGGTAAGAAATAATATGACGAATCTGCTATAAAGTTTAAGAAATAATAAACATTGCCTGATTTATCTATAAAGTTAAATAAAGTAAGAATAGAAAGTAATGCTTTTATCATACCTGCACCAGCTATTATAGGCATTATAGGTGCAAATATACCTGCAATAATATCTAATAGACTATTAAGTCCTCCTTTTTTTACTTCCTTTTCACTTTCAATTTTTCTACCATCAAAATCTCCAAGTTTCATTAATTCAGAGTAAACCCTAGCTACCTCAGATCCAATAATAACCTGATACTGACCGCCTTTATTTACAACACCCATAACTCCAGAAATATTCTTTAATTCTTCCTCATTTACCTTATCAATAGAGCTTAAGTTAAATCTTAATCTAGTAATACAATGTGTAACATTTTTTACATTAGATACTCCTCCAATTTCCTTAAGTATATTTTCAGCAATAATTTTAGTGTCCATTTATATACCTCCCATTATTAAATTTTCATTTTTTATTACATCTGCTTTTTATTAATCCTATCTAATACGATGTATCTTCTCCATTACTTTCTATAACTTTTTTATACCAATAAAATGAGTCTTTTTTCATTCTTTTTAATGTTCCATTACCTTCATCATCTTTATCAACATATATAAATCCATATCTTTTTCTCATCTCACCAGTACCAACTGAAACTATATCAATAGGTCCCCAACATGTATATCCTATAACATCAACATAATCTAATTCAATTGCTTTTTTCATTTCTTCAATATGGCTAGATAAGAATTCTACTCTGTAAATGTCTTTTATTCTTCCATCTTTTTCAACCTTATCTATTGCTCCTAATCCATTTTCAACAATAAACAATGGCAATTCATATCTATCATATAATTCATTTAAAGCAATTCTTAGTCCAGTTGGATCTATAGGCCAATCCCAATCATTTCTTTCTACATAAGGATTTGATCTTTCTACCTTTATGTTTTTTCCATCTTCACTAGATGCAATTGATGAAAAATAATAGCTAAATGCAATGTAATCAACCTTACCAGCTTTTAATATTTCTTCATCTCCATCTTTCATATCTAATTCCACATTTAAACGTTTAATCTGAGCCTTGCATAAAGAAGTATAATAACCTTTACACATTACATCTGTATAATAATAATTAGGCATCATATGAAATCTTTGAGCTAGTACATCATTTGGATTACATGTCTTAGGATAAGTCGTAGGATACTGAAGCATACAGCCTATCTTAAAATCCGGATTGATCTTATGTCCAATAATTACTGCTTTAGCACTAGCTAAAAACATATTGTGACTTGCTAGTATTTTAATCTCATTAGGATTCTCTCCTTCTTTATATAAAATACCTGCTTGATGATATGGTTCTTTTTGATTCATTGTTTCATTAATTTCATTAAATGTCATCCAATACTTAACCTTATCTTTATATCTTTCGAAAACAACAGTACAGAACCTTTCAAAGCACTCTATTAACTTCCTACTTCTCCATGAACCATATTTCTGAACTAAATTTAATGGTGTCTCATAATGTGATAGGGTTACAATAGGCTGTATTCCTTTACTTAAAAGCTCATCAAAAACCTTATCATAAAACTTTAATCCTTCTTCATTCGGTTCATTTTCATCCCCATTTGGAAAAATTCTTGGCCAGTTAATTGACATTCTAAAGCAGTTAAAGCCTATTTCTGAAAATAAATTTATATCTTCACTATATCTATGATAAAAATCAACTGCCTCATGGCTTGGATAATATTTTCCCTTTTCAACACTATCATGTATCTCTCTTGGTATCCCATGTCTAGAGCCCATTTCAACATCAGCAATGCTTAAGCCTTTACCATCTTCAAGAAAAGCTCCTTCGTATTGATTTGCAGCTGTTGCTCCTCCCCATAAAAATTCCTTCTTCATCTTCAATTTAATATCCTCCCTAAAAAAAATCTCCTCGACATATCTAATTATATATGCCTGGAGATTCTAAAAAAAGATGTGCAGAAGTTGTTGTTACACTGTTTAATGAAAACGCTTAAATTTATATTATAATTGTAAAACAGTGTTTCATTCTTTACTTCTATTCATTAATAAAGTATTGGTTGAGTGTCTCTTATTCTCTAACTTCTTCGTTTTCTCTAATTTTTTATTATAATTCTCCTCATAATTTGATAAAAAGTACGAGGAATATAAAATATCTAAAATTAAATTTATTGATATATGAATACTAAAATCGCCTAAATTTTGAAACAAACTCTCTTTTGTTGAAAGAACTAACTTACACGTTGCATATTCAGATAAAGAATTTTCTCCAAAGGATGTAATAGCTATAACTTGAACTGATCTTTTTTTACATTCCCTAGCTATCTCTAATATCTTTTCAGTTTCCCCAGAATAAGATATTATTATTGCTACATCTCTAGACGACAAACACCCTACTTCATACAACTGATAATTCAAATTATTTGATATAGAAACACGCTTCCCTATCTTCATCATTTTTTCCTTAAAAGACTCTGCTTGATTTAATGCTGTTCCAGCAGAAAACACAGAAATACAATCACAGTACTTTAAAATAGTTATAGCTTTTTGAAGTGAGCTATAATTAATCAAACTCATTGTATCCTGAATAGTATCCATATATAAATGTGAAATATTATTTGAAACTTTCATGATCGTATCATCTTTAGAAAACGGAAAATTGGCATCAATCTTACCTGATTGTTGATTTAAATAATTTATTTCCTCTATAAACTTCTCTTTAAATTCATCAAACCCTGTTAAGCCTATCTTCTTACAGAACCTAATTATTGTAGCTGGAGAAGTATAAGTAGCTTCTGCTAAATTTCTAGTCGAATATTTTTCAATTTTTATCCCCTGATCTAATAAATAGTCTGCTATGGATTTTTCAGTATCAGACATAGAATCTTTCAACTTTAACTTTTCAATTATTAACATTATGACTACATTCCCTTTCTTGGTTATTTATATATAAAACTAATATTTTCAATAAATATCCTTGGTTTCTCTTCTATGTTTCATTATCATCAGTCTTATTTCTATTATAAGTATATAAATAAAGATATCACTTTTTCTAATATGTTTACAATCGTATTTTCTATATTATAAAATACTATTTAATTAAACTATCAAACACCAAAATCTAATAACTTTAAAAAGAAAAACACTAGCCGTTAAGCTAGTGTTTTTCATGTTACGAGATAAGCCGTAAGCGGAGTTCTGTATTAAGCAATCATCTATCTAGGCCCATTGTTGCCAATGAGCTCAAGCGGTACACCCGGAAACGGAGCGGGCTACCCCATTATGTTTCCCTATTCGACCTTGCTCCAGGTGGGGTTTACATAGCCATCATGTCACCATGATGCTGGTGAGCTCTTACCTCGCCTTTCCACCCTTACCTAAGTGACACTCCAAATCTACGATTTGGCTAGTGGAACTTATGCACTCTGATTAATCAGAATGTAATCATTCATACTTAGGCGGTATCTCTCTGTTGCACTTTCCTTCAAGTCGCCTTGACTGGACGTTATCCAGCACCCTGCCCTATGGAGCTCCGACTTTCCTCTCCTAGATCTAGTCTAGCAGCGATTGCATGTCTTACTCGCAGAATTTATATTACCATAACTTTATTAATAATACAAATGAATTTTTTGTAAGTTTACACAAATTGTAGTATTATCACTAACATAATTAAGATAACCCAAGAATAAAATCCAATCCCTGAAAATAAAAGAGTTATTGCTATAAGTACAAAAATACATATCCTTGCAGCTGGATTACAACAATTTCTTATAACAGGAACTCTTTTAGAAAGACTTTTGCCTATACCTTCAAAAATATCTTTTACCCCATCTTGGAAGACCTTTCCCCAAGATCCACCTTTTCTTTTGGAATAATAGGATTTTCCCATAGCTTCAACTCCTATAATACTATATCTTTCAATTAATAATCTACATTTTAACTCTTATAAAATTATAAGTACAAAAATTATTCTTACGTAAAACTCTATTAATTGAAATCATATAGTTTAATTTTTATATAAGTTGAGCATAATTTTCTAACTAGTATACTTCAAATAAGAAATATAGCTTAATAAAATAAAAAACTTTACTCCAACTTATATCTTATTATTACTTTATGCTAAGGGAGAAAAATTGTGTAAGCTCTTATAATTTAAGCATAAGTATATGGGTCTTCACTTTTTTCAGATATTATTATTTCTATATCTTTTAATTTATCTTTAAGCTTGTTTATTACTTCTAAAAATACTATCCATTCAGAAGGAAAATGTCCTGTATCAATTATAGATACTCCCATTTCTTTATAATCAGAAGCAAAATGATAAGTTGTATCTCCTGTTATAACGCAGTCTGCACCCATTCTGTAAGCTATATCTAAAAAGCTACTTCCACTTCCATTAATAACAGCTATATTTTTAATCTTATCTGAAGCCCTAACTAATTTCACATTACTTATATTAAGCTTTTTCTTAACATTAACTACAAATTCATCTAAAGAAATAGCTTCTTCTAATCTTATAATTCTTCCAAGTCCCTCATTAGCATTTCTTGCATTCTTATTTGATTCTATAAGTTCTTTAGATTCATATCCTAAGATATTCACTATAGTTTCATTTAAGCCTTCTCCTGCTGAATCTAAGTTAGTATGACTTGAATAAAGATTTATATTGTTTTTTATTAACTCAATTATTTTTTTACCAGTTAAAGTATCAGTAGTTATGCTACTTGGCTTTCTAAACAATAAGGGGTGATGAGTAATAATTAAATCAACATTCTTTTCTTTAGCCTCTTCAATTACATCTAATGTACAATCTAATGATAAAAGAATTCTTTTAATTTCAGACTCCTTATCTCCCACCATTAAGCCAACATTATCAAAATCTTCTTTTAAATTAATTGGAGCAAATTCCTCCATTATATCAATAATTTCCTTTAGCTTTTTCATAAATTCACATCCTTATTACTTTTAATTAAGTTTTAATATTATATCTTTATTATACATTAATTAAATGTGGCTATCACATTATTGATTTAAATAGAAATCATTTATATCCAAAAATAATTAAATATAAATTTGAAATTACTAATCAATATACATACAATAGCCACATTTTCTACTCTACTTATGTACTTTTCTTTTAAAAATGATTAATCATATTATCTATAATGTTTATTTTCTCTATAACACTATTTCTTCTTTCTTTTGCATTAATAGTGCTCTCTGTAATAAACCCTAATATTTTTTCGTATTCTTTCTTTTTAGAAATTAAGTATTCCTTCATTAAAGGTTCTTTCTTCATTAATAACCTTGGACTAAATTCATAGTAAATTGAATCTAATGCCATAGATTCTCCAGATTTCTTTCTAACCTTAAATAGTTCATAATAAATTCCTTCTTCTTCACAAAGAGATTCATCTATTATTTCGTAATCATTAGTATATAAGTATTCTCTTAAAACTTCTGGATTTTGAGCTGGTAATAATAATAAATAATTTAATTCATTTACCTTATCTATATCTTCTTCTAATATATCTTTTATTAGATTTCCACCCATTCCTGCAATTACAACAACTTCAGCTTCTCCCTTTTCAAGTGGATTAAGTCCGCTTCCAAGTCTAAAGTCTAACTCTTCTCCAGCACCTTCTAAGATTGCATTTAATTTCGCCTTTCCCAAAGGTTCTTTATTTATATCTATTGCTACAGCTTTACTACATAAACCGTTTTTTATTGCGTATAAAGGTATATATCCATGATCTGTTCCTATATCTGCTAAAACAGTTGTATTTTCTTCTATATTATCTATTATAAACTTTAATCTTTTGCTTAATTGCATAAATCTTCTTCTCCTTGCTAAAATTAAAATTAGCACCATTAGGTGCTAATCTAAATAATCCTTTAGTTTTTTACTTCTTGATGGATGTCTTAACTTTCTTAAAGCTTTTGCTTCAATTTGTCTAATTCTTTCTCTAGTTACGTTAAATTCCTTACCAACTTCTTCTAGAGTTCTTGCTCTACCATCATCTAATCCAAATCTAAGTCTTAATACTTTTTCTTCTCTTGGAGTTAAAGTATCTAAAACATTGATTAATTGTTCCTTAAGCATTGTAAATGCTGCTGCTTCTGCTGGTGCTAAAGCATCATCATCAGGAATAAAATCTCCTAAGTGTGAATCTTCTTCTTCACCTATTGGAGTTTCTAAAGATACTGGTTCTTGAGCAATTTTTTGAATTTCTCTTACCTTATCTACTGGTAAATCCATAACCTTAGATATTTCTTCTGGGAATGGATCTCTTCCAAGCTCTTGTAATAACTGTCTTTGTACTCTAATTAGCTTATTGATAGTTTCAACCATATGAACTGGAATTCTTATAGTTCTTGCTTGGTCTGCAATGGCTCTAGTAATTGCTTGCCTTATCCACCATGTTGCATAAGTAGAAAACTTAAAGCCTTTTCTATAATCAAATTTTTCAACTGCTTTTATAAGACCAAGGTTTCCCTCTTGAATAAGGTCAAGGAATAACATACCTCTACCTACATATCTTTTAGCAATACTTACAACAAGTCTAAGGTTTGCTTCAGCTAGTTTTTTCTTAGCTTTTTGATCACCTTGTTCAATTCTATTAGCAAGTTCTATTTCTTCTTCTGAAGATAATAGAGGCACCTTACCTATTTCTTTTAAGTACATTCTTACTGGATCGTCTATTGCAATACCTTCTGGAATTGTTAAATCTATTTCTTCTTCGACTTCTTCTTCACCACTTGGTTCACCAATTACTTCTATTCCCATTGATTCAAGAACTTCATAAATTTTTTCAATTTGTTCTGGGCTTAAATCAATATTCTCAATCTCATCCATTATTTCTTTATATGTTAAAGTACCGCTTTTCTTCCCTTTATCTAGCAGATTCTTTACTATATTCATCTTATTATTTCTATCATCATTTTCTTTTTTAACCTGCTTAGCTTTTGTTTTTTCATCTAACATTTTTTTACCTCCTTCCGTTATTGCCAACTGCATCTACACCTCTCTTTAGCTATTCATTAGCTTATTTAGCTCAATTGCAATTTGTATAGACTCTTCAATCTTCCCTTGTGCTTCTAAAGCTTTTTGCCTTTGTTTTAATTCTTTTTTGCGTGTATTCAATTTATATTTATTAATCTGTTTAACTAAATCCTCTAAAAGCTTTTTATTATCTTTTCCTGTTAAAACTTCTTGCTCTTTAATTTTTACAATTTCCTCAATAGTTCTAACATCAGTACACCTTGCTTCTACAAAGTTGATTATATTATTTATGTTTCCCTTTTTAGCTTCTTTAATAATAGAAAAAATCTCTTTATGTTCTGGAAGAATTAACTCTTCTTGGGTTATTAGATTATTAATGAAATCAAAATACTCATCATCTAGAGATAATTTCAAAAGAGCTCTTTCTGCCTTAATATAAGCAGGCTCCTTATATAATTTTGTTCCATTTTCTTCCTTATTATTCATAAATTCTTGATTTTTAATATTTTTTGTCATTTCCTTTGATAGTAAGTCATATAAAGCCTGTTCTCTTATACCTGTATTTTCTGATATTTTCTTAATGTAAATATCTTTTTCTATAGGATTTACATCCGCTAATATTTCTGTAACCTTTTTACCATATCTTATCAAGTCATTACTGTCTTTAAAGTTTATATTTTCTCCAGCCTTCTTTATTCTGTAATCCAATAAGCCTTCTGCTTCTTTAATTAATTTTATAAAAGCATCTTTTCCATTACTTCTTACATACTCATCTGGATCTTTTCCTTGAGGAATACTTAAAACTCTAACGTCAAAACCTGCACTTCTTAATATTTCTAACCCTCTCATAGTGGCTGCTTGACCTGCTACATCGGCATCATAAGAAATGATCACCTTATCAGCATATCTTTTTAATAATCTTGCTTGATTAGCAGTTAATGCTGTACCCAACGAAGCTACAACATTAGTAATCCCATATTGATGCAAGGTTATTAAATCCATATATCCTTCTACCATAATAAAGTATCTTTCCTGCATATTACTTTTTATTGCAAAGTTTAGGCCATATAAATTAGTACCTTTTTGGAAAACTAAAGTTTCCGGAGAATTTAAATATTTCGGCTTAGAATCATCTAAGACTCTCCCACCAAAGCCTATAACCTTCCCCCTATAATCAAAAACTGGAAACATTACTCTATTTCTGAATCTATCATAATTATTTCCTGTTTTCTCTGAAGTAAGTACTAACCCTGCTTCTAATAATATATTGTCTTTATATCCAAGCTTTCTTAAATAGAATAATAAACTATTCCAACTATCCTTTGCATATCCTAATCCAAACTTCTTAATAGTTTCTTCTCTTATGCCTCTATTTAGAAAATATTCCTTAGCAGCTTTATTAGCTCTTAAGTTAGAATAAAAAAACCTACCTGCTTCTACATTCACTTTATATAATAACTCTTTTTTTCTTGCAGTGGGATTTACTCTAGCTTCTTCTTCAATAACGATGTTAGATCTATCTGCTAAAAATTTGATTGCATCCATGAAAGGCATATTTTTGTTTTTCATAACAAAAGTAATTACATTTCCAGATTCTCCGCATCCAAAGCATTTATATATCTGCTTTTCTTGTGATACAGAAAATGATGGTGATTTTTCATTATGGAATGGACATAATCCTGAAAAGCTTCTTCCAGACTTTTTTAGTCTAACTGACTCAGAGATTACATCTACTATGTCATTTGCTTCTTTAATTTTTTCTAGAATCTCTTCAGAAATCTGCAAGGAGATTCACCTCCTTACTTTTATTTTTGCTCAACCTATCATAATTTCGACATTTTTTATTAAAATCCTTCTTTTTCTGAAACTTTTTATAGGTTTTTATTAAATCTTCTTTATTTATATTCTTTATCAATATTAAATTTCCTCTTATTTTTTTAACTTTATTTATTACAATTTTAATAAATTACAACTTTAGGAACAAATAAATTATTAAACATATTTAAGCAATAATCATCGCTCATTCCTGACACATAGTCAGCTACAGCCCTTTTTAAGCCTTCTTCTTTAGCAACTTTTTTATAGATATCAGGTAGTTCATTTTCATGGTTGTAATAATAATTTAATATATTTTCTAACACAAATTTAGCTTTACTTCTCTCTACTCTTAAAATATCTCCTAAATATACATTTTTAAACATAAACCTTCTAAGCTCTGTCATCGCTTCCCATACTTCTGCGCTAAATTCAATATCAAATATCCCCTTCTCTAAGGCTAAAGATGTATTTTTAACTACATCTGTTACTAAAGTGTCTATTCTTTCTGAATGTGTTTCTCCTAAAACTTTTATTACTTCTTTAGGTAAATCTTCTTTACTTAGAAGTCCAGCTCTTATGGAATCATCAATATCATGATTTAAATAAGCTATCTTATCACTTACCTTAACAACTCTACCTTCTAAAGTTTTAGCCTTATTATTACTATTCTTACTTAGCCCACTATGATGTAGTATTCCATCTATTACTTCTGCTGTTAAATTCAGCCCTTTTCCATCTCTTTCAAGTTTTTCAACTACTCTGACACTTTGTTCATTATGCCTAAAACCTTCATCTAAGAATTCGTTTATAACCTCTTCACCATTATGAGCAAAGGCAGCATGCCCTAAGTCATGCCCTAAAGATATAGCTTCTATTAAAGACTCATTTATCCCTATACCTATTCCTATGGTTCTTGCTATTTGAGATACTTCTAATGTATGAGTAAGTCTTGTTCTATAATGGTCTCCGAAAGTTTTAATGTAAACTTGAGTTTTATGCTTTAAACGTCTAAAAGATTTACTATGAATTATTCTATCTCTATCAACCATGAAACAAGTTCTAAAGGAATCTTTTTCTTCCTCTTCTCTTCTTCCTAGACTTTCGCTACTTAATTGTGCTTGAGAAATCAATGTCAACCTCTCAAAACCTTCCATTTTTTCTCTTACATTCATATATCTCACCTCTATATTACATATTCTATATTTTTCTCTATTTTCCTCTATTTAAACATATTTTATAATTATATATTTAATACCAAGTATATTTTCTTTTTTTTACTAATATCTTAGTAATAAATAATAAAAAAGGAGAAATACATGAAAAAGGTACCACCCACTGTAAAAGATGAGCTTCTTCCTATAGATGAAATTAAAAAAAATATATTACCTTATTATAATTTTAAAAATGCAGAAGTTTTCAGTATTAAATTTAAAGATACAGAAAAACAAAGAGCTGTTTATAGAATAGATGTAAATAATAAAAGCTTTTGCTTAAAAAAAGTTTACTATAATGAAGAAAATCTTTTATATGTATATTCAGCTATGGAATGGTGTTATAAAAATAATATTCTAGTACCAAAGCTTTTACCTACTATAGAAGGTAGCAGATATGTAAAATATAAAAACATGCTCTTTATATTAACACCTTGGCTTGATGGTGATAAATGTGATTTTGATAATATTAATCATATTCTACTTTCTTCAAAAACCCTTGGAAAATTACATAAGACTTCTAAAAATTTTACACCTATTTCAGGCAGTGCACAAAGGATTGGACTTGATAATTATAATGAGACTATAGGAAAGCATTTTAATCAGTTGCTTCAAAGTATAAGTAATGCTAATAAATATAATGATAGATTTTCTAAACTTATATTAGATAATGTAGATGATAACTTAGAGCTTGCTAAGATTTCTTACGAAATTTCTTCTTCCATAGTTAGTGATGAATTATCTACATCTCTTTGTCACGGAGATTATGTAAACAAAAATATTATTATAGATGGCAGTAATATAGCATTAATAGATTTTGATAAATGTAAATTTGATTATTCAGTAAATGATATTTCTTATTTCTTAAGAAGATTATTAAAAAGAGATAATACGAATTGGCAAACAAATTTAACTATAAATATATTAGATTCTTATATGGAAGAAAATGAACTTAGCCCTTCAGATTTGAAGTTTATTTTAGCCTACATTGCTTTTCCTCAGAAGTTTTGGAAACTTTCTAGAGATTATTATAAAAATATAAAGAAGTGTAATAAGAATTCATTTATTTCTCTTATGGAAAAAAATCTAAATAAAAGTAAACATCAATTAGAATTTGTCTATGAACTAAGTAAAGCTTTAAGAAAGCGTTATAAGATTAAAATTTAAAATGCGAAGCAGTTTATTAGTTAAGAACTGTAAGTTAAAAAGGACTGCCTAAGCAGTCCTTTTTACTTTATCTTTTATTTTTAACTTGAGCTTGTGCAGCTGCTAATCTAGCAATTGGCACTCTAAATGGTGAACAAGAAACATAATCTAATCCAATGTTATGGCAGAATGTTACTGATGATGGATCTCCACCATGTTCTCCACATATTCCAACCTTTAGATCACTCTTAACTGATCTACCCTTTTCAGTTGCAATTTTAACTAATGCACCTACACCAGTTTGATCTAGTTTTGCAAATGGATCTTGTTCGTAGATTTTCTTTTCATAGTAGTCAGCTAAGAATTTAGCAGCATCATCTCTTGAGAATCCAAATGTCATTTGAGTTAAGTCATTTGTTCCAAATGAGAAGAAGTCTGCTTCTTTAGCAATTTCATCTGCAGTTAATGCAGCTCTTGGAATTTCAATCATTGTACCTACTTTATAGTCTAATTGAACTCCCTTTTCTTCCATTACTTCTTTAGCAGTATTAACTACTACATCTTTAACATATTTCAATTCCTTAATTTCACCAACTAGCGGAATCATTATTTCAGGTACTACATCATAGCCCTTATTGTTTTTAACCTCAATAGCAGCTTCTATTACTGCTCTAGTTTGCATTTCAGCTATTTCAGGATAAGATACTGCTAATCTACATCCTCTATGTCCCATCATAGGATTGAATTCATGTAATTCATTAACAGTAGCTTTTAACTCATCAAAAGTGATGCCTAATTCATTAGCTAAAGCATGAATATCCTCATCATTATGAGGTAAGAATTCATGTAGAGGTGGATCAAGGAATCTAATAGTAGCTGGCTTTCCTTCTAAAGCTTCATATATTCCAACGAAATCTTCCCTTTGCATTGGAAGTAATTTTTCAAGAGCTTTTCTTCTTTGTTCTTCACTCTTAGCAACTATCATTTCTCTAACTGCCATAATTCTATCTTCTGCAAAGAACATATGCTCAGTTCTACATAATCCAACACCTTCTGCTCCAAATTCCATAGCTTGCTTAGTATCTCTTGGAGAATCAGCATTAGTTCTAACTTTTAATTTTCTTATCTCATCTGCCCATCCCATAAATGTAGCAAAATGTCCTGAAATTTCTGGTGTAACTGTATTAACAGCTTCTCCATATATATTACCTGTTGATCCATCTATTGAGATAGAATCATCAGCAGTATAAACTTTTCCATCTACTTCTAAAGTTCTAGCTTCTTCATTAACTTTTAAAGCTCCACATCCTGCAACACAGCAAGTTCCCATTCCTCTAGCAACAACAGCTGCGTGAGATGTCATACCACCTCTTACAGTTAAAATACCTTCAGCAGCTATCATACCTTCGATATCTTCTGGTGAAGTTTCAAGTCTTACTAAAACTACATTTTCACCTTTTTCATGTCTTTCCTTAGCTTCTTCTGCAGTAAATGCTATTTTACCACAAGCAGCTCCTGGAGATGCTGGAAGACCTTTAGCTATTGGTGTAGCCTTCTTTAAATCTTCAGTATGGAAAGCAGGATGAAGTAATGAATCTAGTTGATTAGGCTCAACCTTAAGTATTGCTTGCTCCTTAGTCAACATTCCTTCTTCAACTAAATCAACAGCAATTTTTAAAGCAGCTTGAGCTGTTCTCTTACCATTTCTAGTTTGTAGGAAGTATAACTTTCCTTCTTCTATAGTTATTTCCATATCTTGCATATCTTTATAATGTTGTTCTAATGTATGAACAATATCAGTAAATTGTTTGTAGATTGCTGGATTTTGTTCTTCTAATCTTGCAATTGGAAGAGGTGTTCTTATACCAGCAACAACGTCTTCACCTTGAGCATTCATTAAATACTCACCATATATTACATTTTCACCAGTTGCAGGGTCTCTTGAGAATACAACCCCTGTTCCTGAAGTATCACCCTTATTACCAAATACCATTTCTTGAACGTTTACTGCTGTACCCCATTCTCCTGGAATGTCGTTTAATCTTCTATAAACAATAGCTCTTGGGTTATCCCATGATCTAAATACAGCTGTTATAGCTTCTATTAATTGAGTTTTAGGATCTTGAGGGAATTCTTCTCCCTTTTCTTTTTTATAAAGTTCTTTATATCTTTCTACCAGTACTTTTAAATTATCTGCAGTTAAATCTGTGTCTAATTCGACACCTTCTTCTTCTTTCATTTCATCTATTAGATCTTCAAATAGTCTCTTTTCGATATCCATAACAACATCAGAGAACATTTGAATAAATCTTCTATATGAATCGTATGCAAATCTTGGATTATTAGTTAAGTTTGCCATAGCAACTACTGACTCATCATTTAAACCAAGGTTTAATACTGTATCCATCATACCAGGCATTGAAACTCTAGCTCCTGATCTTACTGATACTAATAAAGGTTTAGTTAAACTACCAAATTCCTTACCAGTTAACTTTTCAAGCTCAGCAATTTTTTCATGAATTTCTTCAATTACTTCCTTTGATATTACTTTCCCATCCTCGTAATATTTATTACAAGCTTCTGTTGTAACTGTGAATCCTTGTGGTACTGGAATTCCTAGTAGAATCATTTCTGATAAATTTGCCCCTTTACCCCCTAGAAGGTTTTTCATTGACCCATTTCCTTCATTAAAAAGGTAAACATACTTCTTTTTCTCCATCTCAATACTCCTCCGTTCAATCAAATTGATGTATATACTAACAGCCTTTTGGCTGTAGCTAGCTAATTAAATAGTGTAATTAATTGCCTTCACCAAGTTTTACAAAGAGCTTAGTAATATTCGTTTTTGAAATCTTTCCAACAATCTTAAATTGAGGTTTTTCATTTAACCCACCCTCTATTTTTTCAACTATTGGTATACTATCTATTTCATGCTCTATAATTTTTTTTGCTAAATCGTAAGCACTATCTTCTGTAGACCCACATACTATATTAGGCATTCTAGTCATAATAACTCCAACCGGAACCTTATGTATATCTGTTCCTCCTATGGCATTCTTTAAGAAGTCCTTTCTTGAAACAGCTCCTACTAAAACTCCATTGTTTTCAATAAACAATGTACCTACATCATTTAAAAATAAGAATACGATCGCATCATATACTGTAGTTTCTTCACTAACAGTAACTGGTTTAGACATAATTTCCCCTGCTAATACCCTAGATATATTTTCTAATATTCTAGTATTTTCAACTTCACCTAAATATACATAACCAACCTTAGGTCTAGCATCTAATACTCCTATCATAGTTAAAATTGCAAGATCAGCTCTTAAAGCAGCTCTAGTAACTCCAAGCTTTTCTGCTAAAGCTTCACTAGTCACAGGCTGTCCTTTTTTAACTAGCCTTATAATCTCTTCTTGCCTTTCTGATAACTTCAAATTTATCCCTCTTTCTAAATTAGAAAGGAATATTCAGATAATTTTGATTAGTTTGATATTTACATACTAATTATAACATTTTATAAAAGTTTGACTATACTTAATTTTCTGAAAAATCACTCATTTTAACTGAATATCCCTATTTTCTTTGTTTTATTTTACTCTCTCCACTGTTTATCTCTATTTTACTTTGATTTACTCTTCATCATCAAAGTTCACTGTATATGTGAAAGAATTGTCATTTTCCTCAGATGTATTTACTGTAGATTTTTTGTAAACCTTATATTCATCCTTACTAAATTTATCTTTTTTTACTTCATCAACTTTGTTCTTAACTTTATCTGCAACATCAGTAGCAACATCTTTTATATCATCTACTGCCTTGCTTATATATTTATTTACTACTTCTACGCTACCATCAGCCATAGTTATTTCTACAGTTATTTTAGTAACTACAGCAGCTATTAAAGCAAAGGCTAATACAGGTGGTAAAATTATAGCTATAACACCTGCAGCTATTCCAGCATTTACAGGTACATCTACAATTACCTTACTATCCTTACTTATTTTAATTCTAGTTACATTTCCTTTATTTATTAACTCTTTAAGCCAAGCCTTAAACTCATCAATACTTTCTGACTTCATCTTACTATTAGCTTCAGCATCAGCTTCCTTTATACTTTCAATATAAATAATAGCTTCTAAAACATCCCCATTGCTTACCTCAAGGGCATGTTTTGCCTCAGCATAAGTAACTCCTGTTCTTTCAATAACTAAATCAACCTTTTCTAAAGTAATTTCCATTCTTAATCACTCCTTAATATAATTTAACATTTCTAAACTCTTTGGCCTTTTAGAATAATTTGAAGATATAATATGTGTAATAACCTTCCTTATATCCTTCTTTACGTCATCATTTATATTTAGTTTATATATTTTATCCATAGGAGTCTTCATTAAAAACTTTATTGAATTATATGCAGGCTTTGAAATATAAATTCCATGAACCTTTTCACAGTTTTCACAAAGACCTCCATAACTAGATAAAGATATATAATTAGAAACAGTAATCTTTTTTCTGCAACTTGCACAAAAATCTAAATTTAACCCATACCCAGTGGCACTTAATACCTTTAATTCAAAAGCTCTTATAAGCAGCTCATAATCTAATGCATCTGTATTTAGTAAGTACATACATGTTATAAAACTTCTAAAAAGCTCTTGATTAACTTCACCTTCCTCAACGCAAATATCAATAAGCTCACATATATAAGATGAGTATGTTAATTTATCTAAATTATCTAATAACCCTTGGAAGGAACTTATTATCTTTCCTTCCTGAAGGTTAAATAAGTTCTTCCCTTTAAATACTATATATTCGCCATAGCATAGTGGTAAAGTAATCGATAAAAATTTACTTTTACTTTTTCTTGATCCTTTAGCTATAGCTGTAATCTTTCCTAATTCACTAGTATATAACCATACTAATTTGTCATTTTCTTTATATTCCATAGTTTTAATAACTACGGCTCTCACCTTATGTAGTGACAGAAAAACCATCTCCCTATTTTGTCTTCTTATAGCCTAGTTCCTTTAATAGGTTTTGATTGTCTCTCCATTCTTTTCTAACTTTAACCCATATTTTTAGGTTAACCTTAGAATGTAAGAATCTTTCTATTTCGTATCTTGCTGTTTCACCTATCTTCTTTAAGCACTGACCATTTTTACCTATTATTATTCCTTTGTGTGAATCTTTTTCACAAAGCATATCTACTTCTATATGCCATGTACCACTAGGGCTTTGCTTCATTTGAATTATATCTACAGCAATACCATGAGGTATTTCTTCTCTTAGAGTTCTTAAAGCCTTTTCTCTTACTATTTCAGATATAACGAATCTTTCTTGAACATCTGTTATCATATCATCTGGATAGTATTTAGGGCCTTCTGGCATTGCATCTACCATTAATTCAACTAACTTTTCTACGTTTTTACCCTTAAGAGCTGAAATAGGAATAATTTCTTTAAATTCCATTTCTCCTGAATACATTTGTAAAGTCTTTGCTACCCTATCTTGTGTAAATTCATCAATTTTATTTACAACTAAAAACACAGGCGCCTTTTGAGTCTTTAAAGTTTCTATTATAAACTTATCTCCTCTTCCTATTTCTTCTTCTGGATTTATTAAAAATAAAACTAAATCTACTTCTTTAATAGAGTCCTTCGCAGAATTAACCATATATTCTCCAAGCTTATGCTTAGGCTTATGAATTCCTGGAGTATCCACAAAGACTAATTGATAATTATCGCCAGTTAATATAGTTTGAATATTATTTCTTGTTGTTTGAGGTTTATTAGATACAATAGAAAGCTTTTCTCCCATTATTTCATTTAATAATGTTGACTTTCCTACATTAGGTCTTCCTACTATCGTTACAAATCCTGATTTAAACATTCTTCCTCCTAGTTTAAGAAACTGTCCTACGACAGCACTAATTAATAATTAAGAATTATTAAAAGTTTCTTTTTTAAGATTATAGCATTCTTAAGAACTTTTATCATCTATTTAATGAAAATTATATTTTAAAAATAACAAATATCAATAACGTTAATAGAGTTCCAAAAAGCCCTCCAACAATAACTTCAAACACTGAATGAACATTGGAATCAACTCTACTTTGCGCCGTAATAAATGCCATTAAATAACTAAGCATTATACATATTGGCTCTTCTGTAATTAAAGATATAGCCGTAGCAATAGAAAAAGAAAGAGCACTGTGACCACTAGGCATACCTCCTTTTAGAGGAGTACCTTCTCCATATATAGATTTAACGATTAATGTTGCAATAGTAACTACTACTAAAGCTATTAATACCATATAGGGCTCAGATTGTTTCATTTTATGTATTACATCATAAGAAATCAAAGAAATCTTATCCCAAAATATAACATACCCAACAACTAAAGCATTTATTGCAGTTATCAGAACTGCTCCAGCAGCTGCATTCTTTGCAATTTTAGCCAAAGGATGATAATGATTTGTACTCATATCTATAGTAGCTTCTATCGCAGTATTAATTACTTCTGCTGCCAAAACTAAAGTTATTGTTACAGCTAAAACTAAAAATTCTGCCTTAGAAATATCTATAACAAAACACGCTATAAGTACACATAGAACTGCAACTAAATGAATTCTCATGTTCCTTTGGGTTCTAACAGTATGTATAATACCTTCTATTGCATAGTTAAAGCTTTCAACTAGCTTTTTTATTTTCATAATCTCGCCCCCATATTTAGTATATATCTTTCAATTAATAATTTACTTCTTATAATCTTATAAATTTAAAAGGCACTAACCATCCTTTTATAAAATATGTAAAATTGAAATCATCTATACCGTTTAATTTATTTATATAAGTTGCTTAAGAACTTACTATACTTAAATTCTATACATTAGAGCAATAATTCAATTGGATGTAGTATCTTTATTACAACTTATATATTATCTTCTAATATCTAATTTATTTAATATTTCTTCTTCTCTTGCTCTCATTTTTATTTTATCTTCATCTACCATATGATCATATCCAAGTAAATGTAAAATAGAATGTACTACTAAATAACTAACTTCTCTTTCATAAGAATGACCATATTCTTTACTTTGCTCTAAAGCTTTCTCTAAAGATAAAACCATATCTCCTAAGATAAGCTCTTCCCCATCTTTGAAAGTTTCATCAAATTCAAAATCCAAATAAATATCTTTATATACTTTTCCTTCTTCAAAATCCAACATAGGAAATGATAATACATCTGTTTCTCTATCAATATTTCTAGTTTCCTCATTTATTTCTTTTATTTCAGAGTTATCAACAAATAATAAAGAAATCTGATAAGGTATATTAAGATTTTCTTCTTTTAATGCAAAATCGCATACCTCTGTAATTTTATTTACAAATTCATCTGTAACTTCTATTTTATCTTGTCTGTTTTCTGTATATAACATTTTTCTCTCCTTATAATATTTTTCTATTAATTCATTTAATAATTTACTTTAGTAGTTTAGAAAAGATAACTTCCTTAACTGTTCACTGTTAATTATTCATTGTAATTGTTAATTAAGGGCTGTTATTAAACAGCCCCTTTTTTAATTTCCTTCTTAGCTTTCGCTTCAGATGGATATTCAATTCTATGATGATAAATACCATCTAAAGTCTTAAGAAAACTCTTTCTTATTATTTCCACATCTTTCAATGTTAAATCACAATCTACAAGTTGCCTATTATTAAGCTTATCATTAATTATATTATTAACCATTTCTTCAATTTTACCTTTAGTAGGATCTGTAATAGATCTAACTGAAGCTTCAACACCATCAGCAAGCATTAATATTCCTGATTCCTTAGTATTTGGAATTGGGCCTGGATATCTAAAATCTTCTTCCTTAATTTCATCAGGATTTTCCGCTTCTTTTTTAGCCTTAAAATAGAAATACTTAACTAAAGTAGTTCCATGATGTTGAACTATAATATCTTGAATTACCTTAGGAATTTTATGCTCCTTAGCTAACTCTAACCCATCCTTAGTATGAGAAAGTATAATTAGTGTGCTTAAATTCGGAGTTATCTTATCATGAGGATTATCTCTTCCTATCTGGTTTTCACCAAAGAAATATGGTCTCTTCGTCTTACCTATATCATGATAATAAGCTCCTACCCTAGCAACCACAGGATTACCTCCAACTAATTCTGCTGCTGCTTCAGCTAAATTAGCCACCATCATGCTATGATGATAAGTTCCCGGTGCCTCCATAATAAGCTTTTTCATTAATGGTTGATTTGGATTAGAAAGTTCTAATAACTTTATATTAGTTACTACATCAAATATTGATTCAAAAAATGGTAGTAAACCAACAGCTAGAATTCCTGATAAGACCACTCCTATTAATGTATATCCAGTCTGAATAATGTTTTCTTTTAAATTATTAGAAGAAATCATACCAACAGTTAAAGCTAAAACACCTATTATTACAGCAATATAGCCTGTTGAATAGATAATGTCATTTCTTTGTTGTACCTTCTTAACTGCTGTAGATCCAAGTATAATACTTAAAATTGATAAAAGTATAATAGATGGGTTAAATCCAGTTATTATAGATATAAATATTAAATTTAACAAGTTTGTTACTAATGATATTCTATAATCAATTAATATTGTTATTAGAATAGCTCCACAAACTATCGGAATAATATATGGTGAAATAATATTTAATCCCATAGACAATCCTAATACAATAATATTTACACTACTTATAAGGATTATTAGCTTAGTATTTTTAAATACATCTGGTCTTTCCTTATATATATAACTAAATTGAATAAATAATATTAAAGCTACTAAAACAGCAAGTGCTAAAAAGGATGATACATAGCTTTTAGTAATACCATTACTTAATAAACCTAGCTCCTTTAGTATCTCTATTTGTCTCTCAGTTACTGGCTCTCCCTCTTTAACAATTATTTGATTTTTCTTTATTATTTCTTTTTGAACACTCTTTTCTGCTTCTTTTATATTTTCTTCTGTTTTTTCTGTATCTATAAATAAGTTAGGCTTTATTTGAGAATGCACAATTGTTGTTAAAGTCTCTTCTAATGCTATATCTAAATTATGACTTTGAATTTCTTCTAAAGCTATTCCCCTAGCCTTCTGCAATGCTTCATAATCATTTTCTTCAATATTATTATTTGCATAAACCTTCTCTAAAGCACCAACTGCAACGGACTGAATCTCTGTAACTTGTGATGCTGACAATGCAAGTAAAATGTTATACTCATCATCACTTAATCTAATTGATTCTATTTTCTTTACTTCAGTCAATTTATCCTTGGCATCTTTACTCGATGAAACTTCCGAAGAAATTTTATTGAATAATTTATTTACATTTTCTATGGCCTGTGTTTTAACTTCACTTTTAACAAAATACTGCTTTTCCTCTTTTGCTTTCTCTATTGCTTCTTGTACTTTTTCTTTAGTTGCAATTTCATCTATAGTATCAATAGGCGCTTTTATGTCTACAGGAGCTATATCTCCAACTGATAAATTATGCTTTTTGGGCGCTATTGATGTTAACAATAGAAAATATGTTAATAAAAATACCACTACATAAATTAGCCCTCTCTTGTACTTTAATTCTTCTTTTCTTATTTCTTTTCTAAAAAACAAGTTCATCCCCCTTTACTACTGTAGCTTAATAATCAACTGTGTCATAGTTAACTATATTTTGTTCAACAACAAAAACTACATTTACTACTAACTCCTCTTCTGAGTCTTCCCTTGTACTAACTATCCTATCTATAATCTTAGCTTCTCTAGTTAAATCATTATACAGAGATTTCTCTAAATCATTAATAGAGTTACTTATTATTTCCTCTTTAGTCAATTCTATAGGAATTTCTTTCTTTTCATAGTAATTTATTTTGTTTATTATTTTTCCACTTTCCTCTATTTTATCATATTCACCAAAGTCTTTTATAGCTTTTTTAAGATAAATTTTCTTTCCGAAGATATTTAAATATATATCACTATCCTTTTCACCACTTCTTTTGAGTTCAGTTCCTTGATATTTAGCCTTTCTACTTTTTTCATAGAATGTATTAGCCATAACCACTCCATCTGGTATAACCTCATAAGGATCCTCTTCTTTTCCATTTATACCTTCTATTATTACATCACCAGCTTTTACAAAATCACCTGAATGTACTACTGATCTTCCTTCAAAAGTATAAACTCTACTTATCTCGCCATCCATCCTAGCAACTAAATTTCCTAAGCTTCCTTCTTTTATTTCAGGAGGATTAACCTTTTCTTCTATCGAAACCTTCAAAGTAGAACCTTCCACCCTTGCTCTTAACCATAAAATATCAGAATTCATATTTTCTAACTTCTTTTCAATATCTTTAAAATCTATTTTTCTCTTACTTATTCCAGGCTTTATTCCTAAATCATATAATTGCTGCCTTAGTTCATAAGGAGAAACATTTTTCTTTGTAGTAATTTCAATACTCCAAACAAAGGTTGATAAATATAATAATATTACTATAAACATCCCTCCACCAAGAGCTAAAACCATCTTACCTTTCAATTTTCCAACAAAGAATAATATCCCTCTACTACCTACTATTTTACTTTTTCCTCCAAGCCTTTTTACAGCCTCAACAACTGCTAAGTAATTCTCATATTCTACAGTAACCCTTATAGTTACAACATCTACTCTCTTTACATTTATAACTCTAATATTTTCACTCCATAATATGTTTAAAAGCCTTTCTGGTTTTAATATGTTAATTTCTAATATTACTTTTCCACTCTCAAATACACCTTTCGCCATGCTACACCTCGTAAGAAACTGATTTAAATTTTCCACTTATCGTAATAGTAGAGTCGCCAATATATAATATTTCAAAGTTTTCTCCCTCAATATTTACAACTTTCACCTTAGTATTAACTTTGATTATATTCCTTTCGAATAGTATTATGCCTTTATGATTTTCTATAGTAATCTCATCATTACCTACTATCGTAATCTTAGGAAAATTCAAAACTACATCCTTTGGCAAATCAAATTTTTCTGCAATTATATCTCTACTCTTATCAAACTTATCTTGCATAATTTTCTCTCCTTATATTATTTCTATTAGTACTTTATGATAAATATATTTAGAAAATTACACCTTACGATTCTCAAAAAAAGTTTCTTAAATAAAGCAAAAAGCAAAAGGAAAATTCCTTTTGCTTATTTATCAGTTAATATTAATCTTTAAATTAATTTTGATACAACTATAAGTTATACCCAAATGTTATTAACACCAGTGGTGTAGCCGTTTCTTTAATAATTTCATTTTCTTCTATTAACTGCTGAGGAAGGTACTATAATAAGAGATTACTCTTATTTATTCCCTTAATTCAAGTATAATTGTATTACACCTTTTGATAACTATACAAATATAGTCCTCAACTCTAATGTATATAAATACATTCAGTTTTATTGGATAATCATAGATTCCAATAATAGTTCACTCAATTAAAAATCAAGTTATATTGAGTCTAAATCAAAATTATCCTACTTGAATTTTCTCTTTCTAGCAGCTTCTGATTTTTTCTTTCTCTTCACGCTTGGCTTTTCATAGTGTTCTCTCTTTCTAACTTCAGAAAGAACTCCTGCTCTAGCACATTTTCTCTTGAATCTTCTTAACGCACTTTCAAGTGTTTCGTTTTCTCCAACTTTTATTTCTGACATCTATTATCCCTCCCTCCGCTAGCTCAAATTAATTAATTTAACTCAGCTACGGGCTTAATAACACACGCTATATTATACAATAGGCATACCCTAAAGTCAACTACTTGTATAAACTATTTAGCCTGGTGGCCATTTTAAATCTCTTTGGCCTAAAACATGAAAATGTATGTGATCAACAGTTTGACCTCCATCTTTTCCACAGTTATTAACTATTCTATACCCTGTTTCGCTTATATTCAGTTCTTTTACTAACTTATTAATTACAAGGAATATGTGTGAAATAATACTAGCATTTTCTTCATTTAATTCATTAGCACTTTGGATATGCTCTTTAGGTACTACTAAAAAGTGAACTGGTGCCTCAGGACTAATATCATAAAAAGCTAATACTTTATCATCTTCATAAAGCTTTTTACTTGGAATTTCACCAGCTACTATTTTACAAAAAATACAACTCATAAATTCACCACCTTTACAATTAAGAATTAAGATGAAAAATGAAGAATTTAGGTTAAAACTCAACGATCTGAGTTTCTGAAATTAAGTTTTTCATAATTTAGCCTCTGCTAAATTATTTCCTTCATTCTACATTATTCATTTTACATTTTACATTAATTTCCCTATTCCGTATTCTTCTTTTGCTTCAGTTATTTCTATATCTACTATTTTACCAGTAACATCTGCACATGTACAAGGTACATGTACTTTGATATAGTTTCTTGTATATCCTTCATATACTCCTGGCTCATTCTTAAGCTCTGTTTCTACTAAAATATCCATTTCTTTACCGATATACTTTTCTATAAATTCTTTTTCATTTTTATTGCTTAATTCAATTAAAAGCTTACTTCTTTTTTCTTTAATAGTTCCATCTATTTGATCTGGCATATCAGCTGCCTTCGTTCCTTTTCTTTGACTATATTTAAATACATGAGTTTTTGTAAGCTTAATATTCTTTAAGAATTCATATGTTTCATTAAATTCTTCTTCTGTTTCCCCTGGGAAACCAACAATTACATCAGTAGTTATTGAAACATCAGGTAAAGTTTTTCTTAAAAGTTCAACTGATGCTGCATATTCTTCTGCAGTATATCTTCTATTCATTCTCTTAAGAGTTGCATTACAACCACTTTGAAGAGATAAATGGAAGTGAGGACATAACTTTTTAAAGCCCTTAATCTTTTCAATTACTTCAGAAGTAAAGAAAGCTGGCTCAATTGAACCTATTCTGATTCTTTCAATTCCCTCTACCTTTTCTATTTCCTCTATAATATCAATTAAGTTAACATTGCCTTCTAAGTCTAGTCCATAAGAAGCTGTATGAATTCCTGATAAAATAATTTCTTTAAATCCATGTTCAGCTAGTTTATTTACTTCTTCTATTACCTTTTTAGGATCCTTTGAACATACAGATCCTCTTGAATAAGGTATTATACAGTAAGTACAGAATCTATTACATCCATCTTGAATCTTTAAGAAGGCTCTAGTCTTATCTTGGTACTCTTCTATATTAAGCTCTTCAAACTTTTTATTCTTTAGTACACCTTCAACATGAACTTGAGATTTCCCCTCATCTCTAGCTTTGTTTACATAATATACTACATCACCTTTATTTCTAGTTCCAAGAACTACATCTACTCCAGGTATTTCAGAAACTTCTTTTGGAGCAATTTGAGAATAACATCCAACTACTGCTATAATAGCATCTTCATTTAATCTTCTTGCTCTACTAATAATTTGCCTAGATTTTTTATCTCCCATATTAGTTACTGTACATGTGTTAATTACATATACATCAGCTACTTCACTTGCTTCTACAACTTCATAGCCTTCTCTAATAAATTTTTCTACCATTGCCTCAGATTCATATACATTAACTCTACATCCAAGAGTTGAAAATGCAACTTTCATTATTTACTTCCTCCTAAATCTCCAAGCTCATATTGAACTAAAGAAGTAGCCACAAAACCAGCTGTTTCAGTTCTTAAGATTCTACTTCCTAAAGTTACTATATAAGCACCATTTTCTCTTAGCTTATTTATTTCCTCTAATTCAAATCCACCTTCTGGACCAACTAATATTCCAACAGTTTTTATACTAGATATATCAATTTTTTCATTATTAAACAGTGTTTTAATTCCGAAATTTTCAGCATTTTCATAAGGAACTATAACTAAATCTAAGTTTTTAAGATTATTTAAAGCTGTTTCAAAATCCACTGGTTCTAAAACCTTTGGAATTATACTTCTTTTACTTTGTTTTGCAGCTTCTAATGCAATCCTATTCAATCTATCTAGCTTTTTAAAGTCCCCCTTAAGCTTTATATCCACTCTATCTGTTAAAGTAGGTATAAATTCAGAAATTCCTAGTTCTGTCCCCTTTTGAACTATTAAATCCATCTTTTGGGCCTTTGGTAAGCCTTGATAAAGAAAAATCTTTATTGAACTTTCATTATTGATTTCTAACTTTTCATCAATATCTAAGATTACTTCTTGTTTAGTTATTTCTTTTATAGTCGCTAAAAACTCTTCACCTTCACAATTGTTTAAGACAATTTGATCCCCTTCATTTAGCCTTAATACTTTATATAGATGCTTTACATCATCACCTAAAATTTTACCTTGATTATCTATTATATTTTCTTTAGGAGTAAAAAACTTATGCATTGAAAACTCTCCTTAAAACCTATTTTGCTTTGGCAACTATACAGTTCCATTCCCCATCTTTATTTATTTCAATAACTTCAAAGCCTGTTTCCTCTAGCTTTTTAGTAACCATATCTACCCTATCATGAATAATACCTGATGTTATAAAATATCCATCAGCTTTAAGCACTCTTTTAACATCTTCAGTTAAAATACATATAACTTCAGCTATAATATTGGCAACTACTATATCTGCTTTTCCATCAATTACTTCAACTAAATTACCATATAAAATATCTATATTGTCTAAATCATTATATCCTACATTTTCCTTAGCAGATTCAACTGCTACTGGATCTAAATCAACCCCAACAGCCTTTTTAGCTCCTAATTTTGCAGCTGCAATTGCTAGTATTCCTGATCCACATCCAACATCAAATACTACGCTATCTTCCTTAACATAGTTTTCTAATGATTGAATACACATTCTAGTAGTTTCATGAGTACCAGTTCCAAAAGCCATACCTGGATCTAAAACTAATACTAATTCATCATTTTCTTCTTTATATTCTTCCCATATAGGCCTAACTACTATTCTATTACCTACCTTTGTTGGCTTATAATACTTTTTCCAGTTATTAGCCCAATCTTCTTCATACATTTTTTCGCTTTCAACTTTAGCTTCTCCTAAGTCTAAGCCTAATGATTTTAATTCCTCAATTTTTTCATTTACGTAATTTAATATATCTTCTATATCATCTTCTTCAGCAAAATATGCTTTTACAACAGCTACTTTGCCTTTATGTTCTAAAACATTAATATCAGCAAAATCCCAAGTTAAAGGTCCTTGCTCTCTTTCTAAAATATCATTAGGATCCTCAATTGCAACTCCTTTACAATCTAATCCATAAAAAATGCCTGAAACTGGTTCTAGAGCTTCACTTTTAGTAATAACTCTTACTTCAATCCATGTTCCTTCCATGTAAATAATCAATCCTTTCAGATATATATGTTTCAATTAATAATCTGCATCAATATGGTTTATAAAATTTATTTAAGTAAAATATAAAAATTGAAAGCATATATTATTTAATTTTTATATAAGTTACAGAAAAAACTTCCTCCATAAATATCATTAAAATAAAAAATTATTTGATAAAATGAATAATACTTATTACAACTTATATATTTGACTAATTTAATATTTTACACTTATGTTAAGTTTCTGTCTAGTATTGTTTTATTTTCAGCTACTCTTCCATTAAAGTAAAAAAATAAAAGTTGTAACATTAACTATTTTTTCTAAAGTTAACGCTACAACTTTTTATGAATTAGAAATTACTTAGCTGATTTAGCTGCTTCTAATATCTTTTCATAACTTGGTTCGTTAGTAATTTCTTCTAAGTATTCAACAAAAGTTACATTGTCATTTGAATCAACTACGAATGATGCTCTTGCAAGTAAACCTAATTCCTTAGCATAAGTACCTGTAGCTGCTCCAAAACTTCTATCCTTATAATCTGATAAAGTCTTTACCTTTTCTACTCCTTCTAAAGCACACCATCTGCTTTGAGCGAATGGTAAATCCATTGATACAGTGTAGCAAGTAACTCCAGCTAAAGCATCAATTTGTTCATTGAACTTCTTAACTTCCATATCACATACTGGTGTATCAATAGATGGAACTGTTAAAAACACTCTAACTCCCTTAGAATCTTTTTCTGTAAATTCTCCTAAATCATTAGTAGTAACCTTAAAACTTGGTAATTTATCTCCAACTGATACAGTATTTCCTTCTAACGTAATTGGCGAACCTTGAAATTTAACAACTTTCATTTTTATATTCCTCCTAAATTAAAACTTCTATTTTATTTTTACCATATTTGTCATAAAATAATATAACTTAATTATACATCTAATAATTATTATTTGCAAATATTTCTTATTTAAAAATCTTTAGTTTTAATTCAAAAGTAATTATTATTAAACTGAGTATTCTTCCACTAGAATCTTAAATTCATCTGCTCTATCACTCAAATAATCTTCAAAGCTTAAGTTACTTTCTTCAACCTTTTTAGAAAGTTTAAATAAAAATTCTGGTATCTTACTACTTTGAATATCTGCGTAAGCTTCTCCTAGTCTTGATTTCTCAATACCACATGCTCCATTTACAAATAAAGTAAAACACTCTTCAATAGCTTCCCCAACCCTCTTTTTCTTACCTGTAAATCCTATTCCACTAATCTGATGTACTCCACAAGAGTTTCCGCATCCAGAAAAATGTATTTTAGGTAATATATCTAATCTACCTTCATTCTCTTTAAAATAATTAATTACGCTATGCAATGTACCTTGGCTATTACATAATCCAACTTGACATATAGGTACTCCAATACAAGCTACACTTTGTTCAAAATCAGTTTTTGCGCTCATATTTTCTGTTAGACTTAATAATTCTTCTGCTTCTTTACCATTTAGATTTCTAAAGTAAACCCCTTCAGTCATTGCAAGTCTAATTTCAATATCTTCAAAGTTAGCAATTAAGTCTAATATTGCTCTTAAATCTTTTACTAATAATTGTCCTCCAATTGGATGTAAATAAACACTGTATAGGCCTTCTTGTTTTTGTTCAACTAATCTTGAATTATCTACATTAGTTTTAATTCCCTTTTTATCATAAACCTTAGGCTTAACTTCAATTTCTAAACTCTTGTCATTCTTAACTTCATTTACATACTTTTCATAGCAATTTAAGAATTCTTCCTCCCCTAACCTCTCTACAATATATCTAATACGAGCCTTATTTCTGTTAGTGTAGTCTCCCTCAGCCATAAATAGTCTTACCATAGCTTCTACATAATATAAGACTTCTTTTGGTTCTATTAATTCTCTATACTTAACTGCTTTCCTAGGGTTCTGTCCAAGTCCACCACCTAAATACACTTGGAAGTATTCCTTACCATCTTTATTTACTGCAAGGAATCCTAAATCTTGAACAGTACAATGTCCTTCATCATTTTCATTACTAGAAAATGAAACCTTAAGCTTTCTCGGTAATTTATATGTATAAATTCTTTCTAAGAAATAATTTCCTACCTTAATAGCATATGGTGTGACATCAAAAGCCTCATCTTTCTCTACACCTGATAAAGGTGAAATAGCAACATTTCTTGGGAAATTCCCACCTGCACCTCTAGTGTAGATATTATTGTCTAAAGCTTCTTTCATCAAATCACAAACTTCATCTATAGATAATCCATGAAGCTGAATAGCTTGACGAGTAGTAAAATGAATTTTATCTAATCCATATTTAGCAGCAAAATTATATATAGTATTCATTTCAGAAACATCCGTTATGCCTGATGGAATTCTAAGCCTTATCATAAAGTCTTTTCCACCTCTGTGAGCATAAACTCCAAAGCCACCTGAAGCATGCTTAAATTGCATTAAATTAAGTTCTCCATTAATAAATTGATGTCCTACTTTTCTGAACCCTTCAATTTCTCCATATAAAATTTCTTTTAACTTTTCCATCTTCCACCTCTTATTATGTATTATTAACTTAAATTATAACACTAATGTTTAGTGTTTCTTTATAGTTTATTCTTATGTAAACTATAAGATTTCCTTATCTTTTATTTTATGTATTATAATATTTTTTAAACAAACTAAATATTTCATATTGAAATATTTTTATAAGAAAACAAAAAAACTCATTAATACTTTTAGAATCTATAATTTCTAAATAAGTATTAATGAGTTTATTTTATATTTTATTTAAAAAGGTCTTTTAATCCTTTTTTGTGAGTTGTCTCTCCAACTTTTTCTCCGCAAGCTTCCATAAACGCTTTTAACGCCTCTTTTTGCTTATCATTTAATGTCTTAGGAATATCAACTATAACCTTAACGTATTGATCTCCTCTACCTGATGAGTTAACTCTTGGAACACCTTTTCCTTTTAATCTAAATAATGTACCTGATTGAGTTCCAGATGGAACAGTATACTTCACGTCACCATCTACTGTAGGAACTGTTATCTCTACTCCTAAAGCTGCATTACCCATAGAAATATGAGTATCATAGTAAATATCATTACCTTTTCTTACAAATTTCTTAGAAGGAGAAACATTGATTCTTACATATAAATCTCCAGGAGGACCATCATTAGTTCCATGATTTCCTTGTCCTCTTAAAGGCATAACATTCCCTGTATCAACACCAGCTGGAATATTAACTTTTATTTTTCTATTTTTTCTTACATTACCTTTTCCATGACAAGTAGTACAAGGTTCTTCAATAACAGTTCCGCTTCCACCACAGTTATTACAAGTTGTAGTGCTAACAAAGCTTCCTAATGGAGTTTGTCTTTGAACTCTTATTTGTCCTTGTCCGTTACATGTAGGACATGTCTTTTTAGATGTACCAGCTTTTGCTCCTGTTCCACTACAAGTTTCACAAGATTCGCTTCTATTTATTGAAATTTCTTTTTCAACACCAAAAACAGCTTCTTCAAAAGTCAAGTTAACAGTGTATTCTAAATCCGAACCTCTTTGTGGGCCATTTCTTCTTCTGCCGCCGCCAAAGAAGCTTTCAAAAATATCTCCAAAGCCACCCATATCAGAAAAGTCAAAGCCACCAAATCCACCTGATCCAAATCCACTGCCATCAAAATCAACTGTTCCAAACTTATCATATCTTTCTTTCTTTTCAGGATCTGAAAGTACTTGATAAGCCTCATTTATTTCTTTAAATTTATTTTCAGCTTCTTTATCGCCTTGATTTTTATCAGGATGATATTTTATAGCAAGCTTTCTAAAGGCTTTCTTAATTTCATCTTCTGAAGCTCCTTTTTCAAGCCCAAGGGCTGCATAATAGTCCTTATTTGCCATTTATTTTTCACCACCATTTTAAACTTTACAAAAGGGAAGACGACTTTTGCCTTCCCTCATATATTATATATATCTGATTAATAGGTTACAACTATTTATCGTCTTTAACTTCAAAATCTGCATCTACTACATTGTCATCATGTGGAGCTTCACTAGCACCTGCGCCACCCATGTTGTTTGGATCGAAGCCTGCTCCTTGAGCTCCTTCTGCTCCTTGAGCATCTTGATACATCTTAGATGAAATTGCATAGAATTCTTTATTTAATTCTTCCATAGCATTCTTAATTGCATCTAAATCTTCGCCATCTTTAACTTTATTTAATTCATCTAACTTAGCTTGAACTTTAGCCTTATCATCAGCAGATACCTTATCTCCTAATTCTTCTAAAGCCTTAGCTGTTTGATAAGAAGCTTGATCTGCATTATTTTTAACTTCTATTTTTTCTTTTCTCTTCTTATCTTCTTCAGCAAACTTTTCTGCTTCTTTAACAGCTCTTTCTACTTCGTCTTCACTTAAGTTAGTTGAAGCTGTAATAGTGATATTAGCTTCCTTATTTGTAGCCTTATCTAAAGCAGATACCTTAACTAATCCATTAGCATCTATATCAAATGTAACTTCTATTTGAGGAATTCCTCTTGGTGCTGGAGCAATACCTGATAATGTAAATCTACCTAAAGTCTTGTTGTCAGCTGCCATTTGTCTTTCACCTTGAACTACGTGAATTTCAACTGATGTTTGACCATCTGCTGCAGTTGAGAATATTTGACTCTTCTTAGTTGGTATTGTTGTATTTCTTTCTATAAGTGGAGTTGCAACTCCTCCTAAAGTTTCAATACCTAATGTTAATGGAGTAACATCTAATAATAATACATCCTTAACTTCTCCTGTTAATACACCCGCTTGGATAGCCGCACCTACAGCAACACATTCATCTGGGTTAACTCCCTTTGATGGTTCCTTACCTGTGAAGTTCTTAACTGCATCTACAACAGCTGGTATTCTAGTAGATCCACCTACTAAGATTACTTTATTAATATCACTTAATGAAAGGTTAGCATCTGATAATGCCTTCTTCATTGGCTCTATTGATCTTTCAACTAAGTCATGAGTAATTTCGTTAAACTTAGCTCTAGTTAAGTTCATATCTATATGCTTAGGACCTGTTGCATCAGCAGTGATGAATGGTAAGTTAATGTTTGTTTGCATTGATGATGATAATTCAATCTTTGCTTTTTCAGCTGCTTCTTTTAATCTTTGAAGAGCCATCTTATCATTTCTTAAATCTATTCCATTTTCAGCTTTAAACGCTTCAGCCATAAAGTCGATAATTCTTTGGTCAAAGTCATCTCCACCAAGCTTAGTATCTCCATTAGTAGATAATACTTCAAATACTCCATCTCCAAGTTCTAAGATAGATACGTCGAATGTACCACCACCAAGGTCATAAACAAATATCTTTTGGTTTGTATCCATTTTGTCTAATCCATAAGCTAAAGCTGCTGCAGTTGGTTCGTTTATAATTCTTAAAACTTCTAAACCTGCAATTTTACCTGCATCTTTAGTTGCTTGTCTTTCAGAGTCATTGAAGTATGCTGGAACTGTAATTACTGCTTGAGTTACAGCTTCACCTAAGTAAGCTTCTGCGTCAGCTTTAATTTTTTGAAGTACCATTGCTGATATTTCTTGTGGTGAATGATCTTTACCATCTATTGTTACTTTATAGTTAGTACCCATATGTCTCTTAATTGAAATTATTGTTTTATCTGGATTAGTAATTGCTTGTCTTTTAGCTATTTGTCCTACTAATCTTTCTCCATTTGCTTGGAATGATACTACTGATGGAGTAGTTCTTGCTCCTTCAGAGTTAGCGATTACTACTGGTTCTCCACCTTCCATAACAGCTACACAAGAGTTAGTTGTTCCTAAATCAATTCCTATAATTTTTCCCATAATTTATTTCCTCCTAAAATATATATTGAAGTTAGTAAAATTTCTATTTAATTAATTAGCTACCTTTACAACAGTATATCTAATTACTTTTTCTCCTCTTTTATATCCCTTTTGGAATACTTCAGCTATAGTATTAGTATTAAGATTTTCATCTTCAATATGCATTACAGCTTGGTGCAAGTTTGGATCAAACTCTCCAGTGGCGTCAATTTCTTCCACCCCTAATTTTTCAAAGGAAGTTTTAAAGCCTTTTATAGTCATTTCTATTCCTTTTTTAATATCTTGAGCGTTTCCTTCAACTTCAACTGCTCTTTCTAAGTTATCTAATACTGGAATCATTTCTTTCAATACATCAGTACAAGCATCTGTGTAAATGCCTTCTTTTTCTTTAGCTGTTCTTTTTCTGTAATTTTCATATTCAGCTGTTAATCTAAGAAGTCTTTCTTTTAATGTATCAATTTCATTAGTTAACTTTTTGTTTTCATCTTTTAACTTACGCATAGCATCTAACTCATTTTCCTTATCATTATTTTCTTCATTATCTGAAGTTTCATTAATTTCTGATTCAGTATTAGTAGTTTCTTCAGAATCAATTTCAGTTTCTGGTTGTGCTTCAGTTTCTAAAGTATTATCAACTTCCTCTAAAATATCTTTGTTATCCTCCACAAAAACACCTCATCTCTCTTATTCTATAATTTGATTTCTTAAGCTCTTATTAAGTTCTTTCATAACTTGATTCATTATAGCCACTACTTTAGAATAATTTATTCTCTTTGGTCCTATAAGTCCAACACGACCTATCGGTCTGCCATCTAAAGAATATACGGCTGAAATGATAGAGCAATCCTTAGCCTCTGGAAAATCATTTTCTTCACCTATTCTTATAGTAATATCATTCCCAGGTTCAATTAAATCTAATAAATTTTCTTTGTCATTTATTAATGATAATATTTCCTTTGCTTTTTCTATGTTGTTGTATTCAGGATAATTAAAAATATTAGTTGCTCCTTCAACAAAAACTTCATTACTTTTTGATTCTTTTAAAGTTTCGTATAAAGCTGGAAGTATTCCATTAAACACTTCATCGTAGCCTGCTAATTCTTGTTTCAAGTTATTAATAACTTCTAAGTTAATTTCTTCAATCGTTAAATTTTTAAGTCTTGAATTTAATACTAAATTTATCATCTGAATAGTTTCAGCTTTAGGCATGTTGTTAACTCTTATCCTATGATTTTTAATAACACCATTGTCTGCTACTATTACTGAAACCAAATTATGACTATCTATGGTAAGCAATTGAATAGATTTTATATAACTACTTCTTACAGACGGAGTCTGTACAACAGTTGTTAAATTAGTAAGCTCTGATAATAATGAGCATGCTTGCTTTACAATTTTATCAACTTCATACATAGCAGAATCAATTATATATTCCTTAATCTTAAGCTCTTCATCTTTAGTCAGTCTACCAAGCTCCATAAGCTTATCAACATATAATCTATACCCTTTATTTGAAGGTACTCTTCCCGCTGAAGTATGTGGTTGCTCTAAATAACCCATCTCTTCTAAATCAGCCATTTCATTTCTAATAGTGGCTGAGCCTACTCCTAAGTCATATCTCTTTGCTATAGTCCTTGAACCCACTGGTTCTCCAGTCATGATATAGTCATTAATGATAGCTTGAAGTATTTTTATTTTCCTTTCATCAATAGCCATTATATCACCTCTACCTGTTAGCACTCATTAGTATCGAGTGCTAATGACTACAATATCAATATATTATTTCTTAACTTATTTGTCAATTTTATTAACTGATAAAATAAATAATATGCTTCTAATTAGTTAAATTATTTTTAATTTTCTCTAATTTTCTAGTTTTTACTTCGATTTTCTATATGCTTTATAATATAAAATCACTCATAACTGAATTGGAAAATTCTATTCCTTTTTCTGTTAATTTAAGCCTATCATCATCTTCTACTAAAAGACCCTTTTGAATATTTTTATTTATTTCATCATTATATATTTCATAAATATCTACTTTAAATCTTTTCTTAAACTCCTCCTTGCTTATTCCTTCAATCATTCTAAGTCCCATAAATACAAACTCTTCAATATTGTCTTCTCTTGAATTATCATTTTCTTCTAAAACAATTGACTTCCCATCCATAATTCCGTCTATATAAGCTTTTACATTCTCAACATTTTTTATCCTTTTCCCATCCATAAATGAAGTAGATGCTGATCCTACTCCTAAGTAATTCATACTTTGCCAATAAACTTTGTTATGATAACATTCATATCCTTCTTTAGAATAGTTGGATATCTCATATTGATGATATCCTTTTTCTTTTAATATCCCTTTAGTTTCAGAATACATCCTTCTTTCATCCTCTTCTGAAGGTAATATAAGCTTATTTCTCTCCCAAAGCTTATAAAAGGCTGTTCCTTCCTCAACTATTAAACTATAAGCTGAAATGTGTTCAGGTTCTAAGCTAGAAATAGTTTCTAAAGATTCCTTCCATTCATCAAAACTTTGATTTGGAAGACCGAACATTAAATCAACATTTATATTCTTAAATCCAACTTTTCTCGCAAGATTAAAATTTTCTTTAAATTCATTAAATGTATGAATTCTTCCTATATCTTTAAGAAGTGAATTTTGTACAGCTTGAAGTCCCATGCTAATCCTGTTTACTCCACCTTCTATCATTGTCCTAAGCTTTTCTTCTTCTAAAGCTCCTGGATTGCATTCCATAGTAAACTCCATTCCTTCTTCTAAATCTAATTTACTAATTGTTTTAAGCAATTTATCTATTTCTTTCACTTCTAAATATGAAGGTGTTCCACCACCAATAAAAATACTTTTTATTTTATAATTAATAGCTTTTTCTTCTATCTCTTTGCATAAAGCCTTAACATAATCTTCCCTTAAGTAATCTATAGATGCATAGGAAGGAAAATCGCAATAGAAACATTTCTGTTTGCAAAATGGTATATGTATATAAAGAGATAACTCTTTTTTATTTTCCATATTATCAACTCTTTCTAAAATAAATTCTTATTATACTCATTATATATAAATTTTAATAAAATGCGAAGATAACAGTAAAGATAAATATAATAGCTCAATAATCTAATGGCTACAAAAAGAGGAATTGAATACTTAGTGAAGTTGAGTGAAAGGATAACTGAACTTAGTATTAAAGCCCATCTACTGAAGCTTGCCTAAAGTAGATGAATCTATTAAAAATTTTAAAAAGCTACTAAACCAAGATTTTTGGTAGAATTCGCATTTACTCAGACAAACCAACAACTCTAAGGTCTAGTAGCTTTTACTTCACCAACAACTTCTAATTATTCAAAAAGCATTTTAAAACAACCTCTATTCTTCAAATAAATCTACATTAATTATGTTATGGAGAAGAACATCTCTCTGAACCCTATTAATCTTAGTATTAATGACTTCTCCTTCAAAATTTATTTGTAACCTTAAACTTAATCCATTCCTTTTTACTAATGTATCAAGTTTATTTCCATCCACTTCTACATTAAATACTCTTCCATCTTTTCTTATTAGTGTACCAGTTATTATTCCATTATTTCTTAAAGTCTTACCCTTCTTTTTTAAATCTCTAACCTTTACTTCTAACACAAATCCACCTCACTAAATTTACTTTACACATTAAATATATTTTAATTTTTATAATTTAATTACTTATATCTTTATATCAATAAAAAAACTTTTGAATATCATGATATAAAATTATTTATTCTTATAGGAGTTTAAATTGAAGAAATTTAGAATACTTGCTTTTGATGGTGGTGGTGTCAAGGGTGCCTTAAGCCTTGAAATCTTAAATAATATCCTAAAGAAATTTCCTAACTTCTTAGATAATATAGACCTTTTTACAGGTACTTCAACAGGATCAATAATTGCTACTCTATTAGCTAAAGGTTATGATTTAAAATCACTAAATCACTTATACAGTGAAAAAGAGGCTAAAAAGATATTTTCTCAATCAAGTCTAAACTTAATTAGACCTAAATATAAAAATAATAATTTAAAAGATATGATTGAAGACTATTTTCCTAAAAACTTTTTAATATCAGACTTTAAGAAATATATTTTCATACCTGCCTTTTACTTAGGAGATGAAAAAACAATTTCTTGGTATCCAAAATTCTTTAGCAATTTACCTAAAAGTAAAACCCGTAATACTAGTGTAATTGATGCAATTCTAGCCAGTTCCGCTGCCCCTACCTTCTTTCCTTCTCATAAAGGTTATATAGATGGTGGCGTAATTGCTAATTCTCCTACAGCTGTAACTATATTATCTATTTTAGAAAGCATGCCATCTTTAACATCAAAGGATATAGTTCTATTATCTATAGGAACAGGAGATAGCCCCGAAAGGATAAGCGGAAAAACTAATAAATGGGGAATAATCCAATGGTCCTTTCATCCATTCTCTAAAATGAAGTCCCCACTTCTCTCATTATTAATGGATGGAATGTCTAGCCTAGAAGATTTGTATTCAAAAGAAATTTTAAAAGATAACTATTTTAGAATAAATCCAAAGGTTCCAAAATTTATACAATTGGATAACTATAAACTCATTTTCCTTCTAAGACAAATAGGTAAATCTGCCAATACTGAAGATCTCTATAAATTTATAGAAAATATATATTTAAAATAAAATTTATTGTAACATATCTTTATTTTTCGATGTATAATAAAGTATATTAACAAAGGTTGATATACTAATACAATTACCACCTTACTCTTATAGTTATCTATCACAAAGAGGCTGTTGTTATGCTAATTTATAGCACTACAACAGCCTCTTTTGTTATATATTAGTCTACTTTTAATACAGCCATAAATGCTTCTTGAGGAATTTCAACTGAGCCCACTTGTCTCATTCTCTTCTTTCCTTCTTTTTGCTTTTCTAATAGCTTTTTCTTTCTAGAAATATCTCCACCATAACATTTTGCAAGAACGTCTTTTCTCATAGCTTTAACAGTTTCTCTTGCTATTATCTTTGACCCTACAGCAGCTTGAATTGGAACTTCAAACATTTGCCTTGGGATTATTTCTTTAAGCTTTTCAGCTATACCTCTACCTTTATCATAAGCTTTTTCTCTAGGTACTATCATAGATAAAGCATCTACAACATCACCATTTAACATAATGTCAAGCTTAACTAATTCAGTTTGAGTATATCCCTTAAATTCATAATCTAATGATGCATATCCTCTAGTTCTAGATTTTAATGTATCAAAGAAATCATATACTATTTCATTTAATGGAATATCATAATTTATAGAAACTCTAGTTGCTTCTAAATATTGCATGTCAATAAATGTTCCTCTTCTTTCTTGACATAATTCCATTACAGCACCAACATAATCTGAAGGAGCTATTATACTAGCCTTAACTATAGGTTCTTCCATATATTCTATTTCAGTTGCTTCTGGAAGGTTAGTTGGGTTAGTAAGTTCAATAACTTCACCATTAGTCTTTATTACCTTATATATAACTGATGGTGCAGTTGTAATAATATCTAAATTAAATTCTCTTTCTATTCTTTCTTGAATTATTTCCATATGTAATAATCCTAAGAATCCGCATCTAAATCCAAATCCTAAAGCAATTGATGTTTCAGGCTCAAAATTTAATGCTGCATCGTTAATTTGAAGCTTTTCTAAAGCATCTTTTAATTCTTGATACTTTGCTCCATCCACTGGATATATACCTGAATAAACCATAGGAACAGCAGGCTTATAACCTGGTAATGCTTCCTTAATAGGTCTATCAGCTTCAGTTATAGTATCACCAACTCTTGCATCTCTTACATTCTTAATAGAAGCTGCAATATATCCAACGTCTCCTGCACTTAATTCATTTATAGGTAAAGTTTTAGGAGTGAATACTCCAACTTCTGTTACTTCATAAACTTTATTAGTTGCCATTAACTTTATTTTAGTTCCTGGCTTAACTTTACCATCAAATATTCTAACGTAAGAAACTACTCCTTTGTAGCTATCATAGTATGAATCAAAGATTAATGCTTTAAGAGGAGCATCTTCATCACCATTCGGTGCTGGTACCTTCTCAACTACTGTTTCTAATACATCTTGAATATTTAAACCAGTTTTTGCTGAAATCATAGGAGCATCCTCTGCTTCTATTCCAATAATATCTTCAATTTCTTGTTTAACTTCGTCAGGTCTTGCTGATTGAAGGTCAACTTTATTAATAACTGGTGCTATTTCTAAATCATTATTTAAAGCTAAATAACAGTTAGCTAGAGTTTGTGCTTGAACTCCTTGTGTAGCATCAACTACTAACACTGCACCTTCACATGCTGCTAAACTTCTTGATACCTCATATGTAAAATCTACATGTCCTGGAGTATCTATTAAATTTAAAATATATTCCTCTCCATCAGGTCTTCTATAAATAAGTCTTGCAGCTTGAGACTTAATAGTAATTCCTCTTTCTCTTTCAATTTCCATATTATCAAGGATTTGCTCTTCCATTTCTCTTTGAGTAAGAGTTCCTGTGGCTTCTAATAATCTGTCAGCTAGGGTTGATTTCCCATGATCTATATGGGCTACTATTGAAAAATTTCTAATATGCTGTTGTCTATTATTACTCATATATAAAACTATTGCACTTAGGCAAATAGTCACTTCACCCCCATTATAAATTAAATCAAGGTAAATTATATCACAAAGCCTAGGTTATGTGTCAATATAAATGTTTGGTAGTCGTACTATTCATCTAATTATCCATACTTTCTAAATAATTATTAATAATATTATCTAATTCCTTACTGCTGTTATTAGAATTACTTTCATCTTTATTATTTTCCGTATTTCTACCTTCTTCAGTGTTATTACTTGATTCAATATCACTTTCTGACTTTTTATCGAACTTATTTATAATATTATTAAAACCATTATATATATATCCACCTAAGTTATATATTTGCTTTGTAACTTTATTATTTAAATCAACTATAAGCTCTTTGCTTCCAACTTTAATAGTTGGATTGTTATTATTGATATTGCTTGGTTCATAAATTTTCACTTCCGCATTATCTTTTATAAATTCTTGAAATTCTTCACCAAACTCTTCTTTTACTAATTCATAATTATCCTCAGTATTTCCAACTGGCGACAATGCTTTAGTATTTATAGTATTAATCTTAATAAATCCCAACATTATAATCAGAAAAAATACTGAGAGTCCTAGTATAACTTTCTTATTAAACAAAATGGCACCCCCTAGTTTTTATATCTAAAGGATGCTCAAAATATATATTTTTTATTCAGTTTATTTATTAAGATGCTCAGCAATTATTCTTGCAATATATTTACTTGTTAGTTTTGCTTCTTGTGCTGTATTTACATTAGATCCATCTTCTATAAGTATAAAATTATCACTTAAACTGTAATTGATAGCTGTTGCAGCTGGATTAATTTCATGGATATCTCTTATTAAACCTGGAAATAATTCATTTCCAATATTATATAGATTTTCAACAAATGCTTTATTGGCTTCATACCTACTACTATTAGGTGCAGTAACAAACATCATTTTTGCTAAATCTTGATCATTCATATTTACAGTATAAACATTTTTTAATTGTTCAGCTCTAGCACCATCAACTCCATCTCTATGAAGATCTATTATTACCTTAAAATCGCCATATTTATTCAAATATTTTTTAAGTGTTTCATTAGATCTAGCATAACTATCATTATAAGCTACACTATGATTAGTTTTATCATGAATTACAGAAATACCATAGCCTTCTTCTAGCTCTTTAGCTAAAACATCACCAACTCCTGATACATTAAAATCATTATCAGTAGTTAAGTTTTCTCTTTCGGAGTAATTTTCTGTAGTATGAGTATGAAGAATAAGTACTTCTGGCTTTGAATTATCTAAAGACTTCTTTAAGCTTGGATCATAAGCTGCACTAACCTTATTAAGTTCTGCAATTTCCTCTGGAGTCATTTTAGCTATACTATTATTATTTAAGGAAAATGGGGTTAGCTTGCTAATATTAGTTCTTAAAGAATCATTTCCTAATATGCTATTAAATAAACTTATTTCCTTAGCAACTATGCTATATCCATTTATACCTCTTATACCTAAGGCTTCAAGTACAACATTTTTTAAAGAAAGGCTATTATCTGCATATTGAGCCTCATCATATATTTGTGTTTCTACTAAGGGAACAGAAAAATTAAGCATTTGTACATATGCAAATCCTCCTCTTTCCCCATAATTATTAATAACACTAACCGACCTTATTAAAAAAATTATAAACGCTATTATAATTATCAAATATCCAACGCTAAAATTATTTTTACTAAATCCTGAACTCCCACCCCTTTTTAAATTTTTTCTAGGTAATTTTTGACCTAAAGAATACATGCAACTCCCCCTTCCTTTATTATTTATATTAGGAGAGTTACATAATTATTAATAAATTTATAAAATAATATTCTAATTCATAAATTTATTAATATCTTCCATATCAAGGTTAGGCTGTATAGCCATATTTATCCCATTAGCAATTATTTTAGATAAAGATTCAATTACAGTATCCACTTCTTTAGGAGTTACCATCAAATCACCAAATGAAGGATTTAATATTTCTCTAATTAAGTTACTTTTTTCAATTTTATCTACAGAACTTAACATTTTATAAAATTCTGTACCGCTTTTGGATTGCTTAGATAATTCATCTAAAACTAAATCTATAGTATCATTAGCAATAGTTGCTGCATGAACTACTGTAGGAACTCCTATAGCAATTACTTTAACACCTAAAGCTTCTTCATTTATTTTCATTCTATGATTGCCAACTCCTGCTCCAGGAGATATACCACTATCACTAATTTGGATCGTTCTATTTACCCTTTCTAGCTTTCTTGATCCTAAAGCATCTATGCATATTACAAAGTCTGGTTTAATTCTATCTACTAATCCTTTTACTACTTCTCCAGTTTCTATTCCAGTAATACCTAGCACTCCCGGTGAAATACAACATACAGGCCTAACTGAATCATCTATGGCATCAGGCATAACTTGCTTTAAATGTCTTGTAACCATAATTTTTTCAGTAACTCTTGGTCCTAAAGCATCTGGTGTAACATTCCAATTTCCAAGACCTACTATTAAAGCAGTTTTTTCTTCTGGTACATCTATTAGTCTTACTAAAACATTATCAACAACCTTTGCAACTTTATCCATAGTTTCACCATCATAATGTGTAATTTCTGGGAAATCTATAGTTATATAATTTCCTTTTGGTTTACCAAGTTCCTTACCTGCATCATCACTTTCAATTGTTACTGTAGTAATCTTAATATCATCTTCAAACTCTTCATCTACTATAACACCATCAAGTTCTCTTTTATTTTCTTTAGTGTACATATCACGTGCTTCAATAGCTAAATCAGTCCATACATTATTCATAATTACCTCCATAAAAACTATTATCCCTTTTATTTTTCCTTAATGTTTCAATTTAATACTTGAACTTATAAAGTTTCAATGATATAATCTAGTATGTTAAAAACGAACTCGAACGCAGATTTCCCCAGAACTGCAAAAGAGACCCTATAAAATTATTAAGGGGGTGAATTTGAAATGGCAAACATTAAATCAGCAAAAAAGAGAATAAAGGTTACTGAAGCTAAAACTGCTCAAAACAGAATGATTAAGTCAGCTTTAAAGACTGCTGTAAAGAAGTTTGAAGTAGCTGTTGCTGCAAATAACGTAGAAGAAGCTAACGTTCTTTTCCCTAAGGCTGTTAAGGCTTTAGACATGGCTGCTCAAAAAGGAGTATGTCACAAGAACATGGTAGCTAGAAAGAAATCAAGATTAGCTGCAAAGTTAAACGCTATGGCGTAATCAAATAAGAAGCCGACCCTAAGGTCGGCTATTATTTTATCTATTTTAGCATAAATATTTTAAAAATCATTAATTCCATTTCCATATTTTTATCAACACCTGAAGTCTTTAATTTATTTTCTGTATCTAAACAAATCTTCATTAAAGCTTGTAGTTGCTTTACAGTAAATTTATTACATTGATTTATTAATTTCTCACAAACAAAGGCAGGTAACTTAAATTTTCCTGATATACTATGAACATTTTCTCCATTTTGAACAAGTATCTTTATTTCATATAGTCTTTTAAAGTTATTTGCTATATTTGATATTATAAGCATATGCTGATCACTTGTTGAAAGTAAATCATTAAGTAACTCTAAAGTTTTTTCTACTTTTCTTTGAGAAATAAAATCTATTAAATCAAATATATCATCCTCGCTAGAATTTAAAATCAGCTTATCTATATCTCCTCTAGTAATTTGTCTCCCATTTGTGTAGGATATTATCTTATCAACTTCTCTTTTTATTATATCGAAGTTATGCTGAACTTTTTCCGCAAAATATCTAAGTTCTACTTTTCCTATATCCTTACCTTTTTCTTTAAATATCTCTTCAACTTTTTTATAATATCTATCCTTTTTCAGCTTATCAAAATACACTACCTTAGTTACTTTTTCTAAAGCTCTTATCTTGCTACTTTTCTTAGGTGTATCTCTTTTATCATTAAATAAATAATACATTACTAAAACAGTGTATGAAGGTAAATCCTTTAAATAATTTAAGACTTCATTATATAATTTAGTTGAAGAAGCATCACATTTATCCTTAAGAAAATTACTTCTATACACAACTACAACCTTATTTTCTCCCATAAAAGGCATAGTTTCACAGGCGTTCATAATATCTTCAAAAGTAGTAGTCAATCCATCTAACCTTATGTAATTTAAATCTAAAAGACTCTTATCTATAGACTTATCTACGATTAAATTTACTCCTTCTTTTATTAACTCTTCATCTAAGCCACAAAATATATACGAATTTTCTATTTTACCTTTTTTAATTTCACCTTCTAGAACATCAAAATCTATCAATTTAATCTACCTTTCTTAATTAAAAACTAAAACGTCATTATTAAACAATATTATCTTACTATAGCTACTATATTTGCAATCTATTATATCATAATTAGAGGTGATTTTCCCTTTGGATAAATTAATTAAATATTCTTTATTATCATAATTTAATATTAAATTATTTTTCATTTTATATATCTTAACATTTCCTTTTAGTTTAACAATTTTAAAGTCCTTATTTATATTATTAGAAAGTGAAATCTTTTTATATTTTTCAATATTAACACCATCTTTCAATAGAAATACCTGTCTTTCTCCTTTATAACTAATAGTCATTACACCATCTTTATAATATTCCATTTTAGGTATAGGACTGTACATATTAACCATAAGATAAACTATAAATATAAAGTTAAAATAAATTGCTCTTTTATGCCCATTCTTATAAAAGTAAGACGATATCATAACAATTATATAGGCTAAAGCTATTAAATCATTAAGATAGAAGGATTTTGGTAAAAATAATAGTAATTTTTCTGATAAATAGTCTATTCCTAAAGTTGAATAATAAAGAAGGAAACTTAAATAATTAAATATTAGAGGTATTTTATAGAATAGAACTATAATATTTCCTAATATAACTACAACGTTTATTAATGGAATTAATATTAAATTCCCTAGTAAAAAGCCTATAGAAAATTCTCTAAAATATAGAATCATGAGCGGGACTGTAAAAACTTGTGCAGAAAGTGAAATAGCTGCTCCCTCTCTTATTGACTTAGGCAATTTATATAATTTTTTATTTAAGCTTTTATTAAAAATAATTATTCCTAAAGTAGCTAGAAAACTTAGCTGAAAGCCTATTTCAAATATACTGTAGGGCTTATATATAATTAGTATTATCCCTGCTAAAGATAAGGAAGCTACTGGATTGTAATTTCTTCTAACCATTGGTGCCAAGCTTAATATAAGTAACATTATATAAGATCTCACTGTTGATGCAGCTGCTCCAGTAAAAAGCACATAAATTACTGAAACAACAATTGCTGATTTTTCTCCAAGTAACTTTTTTAGTATTGAGTATACAAGAGCCATATGTAGTCCAGATACAGATATAGCATGTAATACCCCTAAATTCTTCATTATATCTTCATCTTCTTTATCTAAGAACTCATCATATCCAAAAGCGATAGAAGTTACTAATGCTGCCCTTCTTCCCCCTATTTTTTCTTTTATCTTATTAAATATATCTTCTCTAATTTTAAAGAGCCTTCCTTTAAAATCTAATGGCATTACTTCTATACTTTCTATAGTATAATCACCTACGATACCTTTTTCTATATTAGCATCATATCTAAATTCTCCTATAGCATTTACTCTCTTCCCAATACCTGTATCACTTATATCTCCAAATAAATATACTTTTCTACCATCTATTTCACCAAGGCCTCCGTAACTATAAACTTTCAATATCCTTACTTCTTCTCTCTTATCAAACTTTACATTATAATAAATAAAATTGCTTATTATTGGTATTATTAAAAATAAAGATAATAATAAATAAAGGTAGCTTTTTTCATTAATTGACCTAAAAATATAATAAATAAAAAAACAGCTAACAATAATAATTGCTAGCCATTTATTTTTAAAGAATAATAAATACGAAATTGATGATAAAATAAACGAAATAAAAATATGAAGTAGTATATTTTCTTTGTTCTTATTATACAAATGGCTCACCTCATTTAAAGTCTTACCATTTTCTAATAATTAAACCTCCTAATAAGAAAATAAATAATAACCAAGCTGATATTATTAAAATTATAGGAGTAAATGTTACTTTATATATAAATATTACTGCTACTATAGATAAAGCATATACTAATATTGAAATTAACAATAATTTAAGTGCATTCATGTTGTTTTTTGAGAATATTTTGCTATTAATTATAGTATCTATAATACTCATTCCACCTAATAAAAATAACACTACTAAGCTATAACTTTCTTTTAAGAAGTAAATTGCAAATGATGGAATTATAATAAACATCAATCCTCTTAGTATTAATTTTTTATTACTATGCCCATCCTTGCCATAAAGAGCATTTATTAAAATTACTGGAGTTGCTATAATAAAGTTTATTAATGCTAAGTAATATTCTGCCTCTAATTTCCCTGATGTGAACAAGTATTGGAAGTTAAGCATTAGGATTTCTGATAATACTATTAAAGTATAAAAAACAATCCCTCTATTTATACCACCCTCTACTTCTCTATATCTCTTTCTTAAATTGAAAAATGCTTTTATGCTACTTTCTTCAGTATGAATATCAGCAATTTTTCTAAGTAGCATTGAAAAGTTTTCTTTTGCTATTCCAACTTTAGCTAAACTTACTAAAGATAAATCCCCTAAAGTTTTTCCTTCAGCAACAAAATTATACCCATCACTATTATATAAAGAAATTATCTTGTTTTTAAGTTCAGGACTTATCCTACAATAAATTCTCGCCTTAGAAACTATATTTATTAATTCCTCATCACTTACTGACTCTAGCTCAATTCCTGATGTAATTTGGTCTTCATTAGAAATAAGACCAATTTTCCTCCCAAATACTTCTGCTTGAAACTTATTATCTTCAGTGAAAATAACTGGTAAAATTCCAGCATTTAAAACATCATTTATATCATCTGGAGCGTCTTCAAACAATGGATTTTCTAAAGCAATAATTCCTACAAATACTAAATTACTCTCTATATTTTCAAACTGTGAAGGCTGATAATTAAAACTTCTATAAGCAAAACCTTCAGTAACTAACCCCTCTTTAGAGAAATTTAAATCAGCAAGTTTTATTTTAATTATATCTTCTGATGTTAACTCTCTCTCAATTCCATTAGTAAGTATATGTGTACAGCAGTTCAAAATACTTTCTAGGTTTCCTCTAGAATTAGCCCTATATCCTCTTTTAGTCTTATTTACTGTAGTAATTATATCCTTACTCGAAGATCTAGGAAGTTCAAATTTCCTTCTATTTGCCACATCCAAACTTCCTTTATGTATTGAATTATCCATTCCATATCTAGCATAAGCTATTTCATGCATAGTACCCTTAGTCCAATTATTATCATTATTGCACTTTGCATTATTACATATAATAGAAATATCTATAAGTCTTCTTAAATTAATATCGCCTGTATCTATTTTGTTAGAACTATATATTTGCTCATTAGTATATAGCTTGTCTACATATAGCTCATTTTTACTTAAGTTTCCTACTTTTTCTAAGAAGAAAATCTTAACTTTATTAGATAGCTCTAAAACTGAAAAATTATTTAATTCAATGTTATCTTCTTCATATGTCTTTTTTCTTATAGCTTTTCCATAATAAATTATTATGAAAGGTATTAATATACTAACTATTGAAAATACCCCTTGCGCAAGAAGTATCATCTTATCACTGAACTTCCCTGGGAAAATTAGCATTAGATTAGCTTGTACCAATATAAGGCATAAAGCAATATTTAATATTTTATTTTGTAACCTCTTTACAGTTAAATCTTTTTTAACATTTATATTATTTATTATTTTTACTAGCTTTCCAAGTTGTGTGTTGTTTCCTACTTCAACTACTACACCTTTCCCTTGTCCATCCTTAATAACAGATCCTCTAAAAAGCATATTACTAATTTCACCAATGCTACTAACCTCATCTTCTAACTTAACAGAATACTTTTCTTTAATGAAGTTATCCCCTGTTACGCCTCTTTCATCTACTTTAACGCCCTCTGAATCAATTATTCTAATATCTGCAGCTATTATAGAGTTTTTTCTAAAATATACTATATCTCCTCTTACAAGAGATTCTGCTTCAATTAATTTTTCAACCCCTTCTCTAAGAACCAGAACTTGAGTAGTATTTAAATTTTGAAGAATCTCTATCTCTTTTTCTTTAAATACATCATGATATATCTTCATTATTAATATAGATAAAACTAAACATGTTGTTATTATAGCCATTGAATAAAATTTATAAAATAAGAAAAAGCCTATAACTAATATAAATACATATAAATACCTTTGTTTTAATAATTCTAATATTAAATTTAATAATCCCTTTTTATATGGAAGTGAAAGCTTATTTCCTTCTTTTTCTCTTCTTATATTACATTCAACCTCATCTAGACCTTTATGTACATCACTTCCTAAATTTTCCACTGCATTGATCCAAGTATTATTATAATAAGCCTTCATTACACTTCTCCTTTCTTAAAAATGATAAAATTACCAATATGAATCAAATTATCTATAAATTCTCCTTTAATATATTTTCCTAAAGAGTAAATAAAAACAATCTAACACTTATAGTATAAATTGTTAAATTGTTTTTTAAAAGATTTTTTTTATATATTAACTTTTTGTCTTAGGATTAAATATTAAAGCCATAAGATATCCAAAGAAAATTGCAGCTGTTATTCCTGCCGCTGTTCCTGATATTCCTCCTATAAAAGCGCCTAAAAGTCCTTGCTCTTTAACAGCCTTTATAGCACCTTTAGCTAAAGAATTTCCAAAACCAGGTAAAGGAATGGTAGCCCCTGCCCCTCCTATTTCTACTAACTTATCATATATTCCAAAGGCTCCTAGTATAACTCCTGCTGTAACAAAAATAACCAATATTCTGGCAGGAGTTAATTTAGTTGTATCCATTAGAATTTGTCCTATAACACATATAATACCGCCAACTATAAATGCACTTACATAAGTCATAGCACCGTCTCCCTTCTATTCATTAAACTCTATTGCAACTGCATGAGCTATTCCCGGAATGCTTTCTCCTTGTAATGAGGAAGTAGTACTCATCAATGCACCTGTTGATACTAATAACATATTTTTCAATTCTTTTCTAATCATCTTTTTATAAAAATATCCACATGAAACTACAGCAGAACATCCACATCCGCTACCACCTGAGTCAGTTTTTTGCATTGTATCATCATATATCATATCTCCACAATCAAAGTAGTTTTGTCTTATATCATAACCATATTCTAATAATAGTTTACTTATAATTTCTTTACCAACCTTCCCTAAATCACCTGTAACTATAGCATCATAATATTTAGGTTCTCTTCCTGTATCTTTAAAATGCATAGATATAGTATCTACTGCAGCAGGTGCCATAGCTGCTCCCATATTGTTAGGATCCTTTATTCCATAGTCCTTAACCACTCCTGTTGTTATATATGTAACCACAGGAAAATCCCCTTCTTTTGCTAAAACCATTGCTCCAGCACCAGTTACTGTCCACTGAGCTAACGGACTCCTTTGAGCTCCATATTCTAATGGAAATCTAAATTGCCTTTCTGCCGAACTAAAATGAGATGATGTTGCTGCAATAACATAGTCAGCAAAACCTCCATCTATCATCATAGAAGCAACACTTAATGATTCTGACATTGTAGAACAAGCTCCATACAGTCCAAAAAAAGGTATATTAAGCTTTCGTGCTGCAAAGGATGAAGATGTTAATTGATTTAATAAATCTCCAGCAAAAAGATAATCTATATCTTCTTCATTTAAATTTGCTCTATTAATAGCAGAAGTAATAGCAGTATATATCATTTCACTTTCAGCTTTTTCAAAACTCTCTTTTCCAAATAAATCATCATTCAGTATTTCATCAAAATATCCACCTAAAGGACCTTCGCCCTCCTTTGGCCCAACTATTGAATATGTACTCACTATTTTAGGTGGATTATTAAGCTTAACCGTTTGTTTTCCAACTTTTTTAGTAGTATCATTATTGCTCATAACTTTCACCTTTCTTATGTAAATAGTTGAATTATATAATAAATAACTCCTACTATTACTGAGCTACCTATTCCATAAACTAATACCGGTCCAGCAATTGTAAACATTTTTGCTGCAACTCCAAATACAAACCCTTCTCTTTTAAATTCTATCGCAGGAGCAACAATTGCATTAGAAAACCCTGTTATAGGTACTACAGTTCCTGCCCCAGCAAAGGTTGCTATCTTATCATATATTCCAACTCCAGTTAGTAATGCTCCTAAGAATACCATTATTATAGGAAGAAGCATTTTTATCTCATCTTCTGGAAAACCATAACTTATCATCAACTCTTGAAAGATTTGACCTAATGTACAAATAGCTCCTCCAACTAAAAAAGCTCTGGAACAATTTCTAGCTATTTTAGGTTTTGGATTAGTTTGTTCAGCAATAGTCTGAAACTTCTCTTGTATTTGCTTCTCTGTAGGCCTTTTTTTCTTTAGCATAATAATTCTCCTTTCAAATATTTATAAGTTTATTATTCCACTTTATACAAATATAACACTGGAATTTAATTGCAAAATTAAATAAATCTAAAAAATAAATACCAAATTACTATAAATTAGCAAGATACTATTTATAGTAATTTGGTATTTTATTCTACTTAATTCAACAAAATTTTCATTTGAAATAAACATTTTACTCTTGTAGCTTTTCCTTCATAATAACTAATACTTTCTTCTCAATTCTAGATACTTGAACTTGGCTAATCCCTAGAAGCTTAGCAACTTGTACTTGAGTTTTATCCTTAAAGTACCTAAGCATTATTACTTGTCTCGATTTACTATCTAAGCTTCTTAGTGCCTCTTTTAGTGCAATCCTATTAATCATATCACTATCATCTTCGCCTTTTTCACTTAATTTATCTATAAGTAAAACTGGTGCTCCATCATCCTGATGAATAGTATCATAAAGATATTGCATATTTACTGAAGATTCTATGGCAAACATAATCTCTTCTTTTTCTACTCCTGAGTATTCGGATAATTCATCAATAGTAGGCTCTCTATCTAATTTTTTAGTTAAAGCTTCTCTATCAAAATGAAGCTTCCTAGCTAATGTTTTTACGCTTCTACTTACTTTAATTATTCCGTCATCTCTGATAAATCTTTTTATCTCTCCTATAATCATAGGAACCGCATAAGTTGAAAACTTAACATTAAACTTGTCATCAAAGTTATTAATTGCTTTAACTAAACCTATAGACCCTATTTGGAAAATATCCTCATAGTCATAGCCTCTATTAAGAAATTTTTTGCTAATGGATGAAACAAGAGGTAAATTCATTTCAATAACCTTGTTCATAGCCTCTTGATTACCTTCCTTGGCTAGAGGTATTAATTGTGAATTTTCTTCGTAATTATACACCTCTTTTCTCATACTTCCATTTTCCATATATTTCACCTAACTTACTGTATCAAATTTCTTTTTCATAATAACTTTAGTTCCTTTTCCATCTTCACTTACTACTTCTAAATTATCCATAAAGGATTCCATAACTGTAAAACCCATTCCTGACCTTTCTAACTCTGGCTTAGAAGTATATAATGGCTCCATCGCTTGTTCGATATTATCAATGCCTTTTCCAAAATCCTCTACAATTATTGTTATTTCATTTCCAGAAATGCTAGCCTCTATTCTTATTATTCCCTCTTTTTTGTTTTCGTAACCATGAATTATAGAATTTGTTACAGCTTCTGATACAGCAGTTTTTACATCTGATAGTTCCTCAATAGTTGGGTCTAATTGAGATACAAAGGCAGCTACCGCAACTCTTGCAAATCCTTCATTTTGAGATTTACTCATTAACTCTATACTAATTTTATTATCCACCATTTTAAACCCTCCACTAAATATTCATTATACCTTCATCAACATTTCTATAAACATCAATTAGCTTATACATACCTGAAATCTCAAAAACCTTGTTTACTGATTTGTTAATTTCAACTATACACATCTTTCCGTCTCTATTTTTCATTTTCTTATGTCTCCCTATTACTACCCCTATACCTGAGCTATCCATAAAAGTAACCCCGCTAAAATCTAATATAACTTTTTTTATGTTATCTCTATCTATTCTGTCATCTATCTTTACTCTAACTTCTTCAGCACTATGATGATCTAACTCTCCCATTAAACTAACTATTAATTTATTCTCTACTTTGTCAAACTTTAAATACATACTTAAACTCCAAAGTAATAACCTTAGAGCCTTCACCTCCTCCAGATAAATTTCCACTCTTTTCCATAATTTTAACATACTATTTTATTCATAGTCAAACACAATTATGTAATATACTGTAAATTTATCTTTAAATTATTAATATAAATTTATTTTTCATAAAAAGATATTAAACTATATCACAAAGATAGGTTTATAATTTAAAAATTAAATTTAATATCAACTAATAAAAAAACCCTCTGTCTTTAAACAGGGGGTTTTTCAATAAACTTAAAGAATCAAAAAATTTTAAAGATAGCTTTTCAGCAACTTTATTTAATACTCTTTAAGAAATTGCTTTCTAAATTCTTAATTTTCCATTCTTTTTTATTCTTAATTACTTTTTATATTTATATATTTCATTTTTAATACTTAAATAAAACTCTTCCAAGGTCTCATTTTCATCTAGTAATAATGTTTCAATAGCATCATCAAGACTACTCATCGTATAAACATTGAAGTCTCCAGCTTCAATAGCTTCCTCTACTTCTGGTATCAATATCAATTCATCAATATTAGATGATGGTATTAATACTCCTTTATTTTTGGCATTATCTATCATCAGACACACCCTGAAAAATCCCTCTATCTTCTCATTTACTCCTCCAATAGCTTGAACTTCACCTAATTGGTTTATTGAACCTGTTACAGCAATATTTTGCTTTATTGGTCTTTTACTAATAGATGATAAAATGCAAATTGCTTCAGCAACTGAGGCACTATCACCATCTATTATTCCATATGCTTGTTCGAAGCTTAAATAGAAATCTACAGGAATATCATCATAGGGATCAATAATACTATTAAATAAACCTTTTAAGATATTTATAGACTTTTCATGAATTTTCCCACTTAATCTACTTTCTTTATGAATATCTATTATTTTGCCAGTACCTTTATGAGAGACACATGTTATTCTAAGGGGTTTTCCGAAAGAGTAATATCCATTATTAATAACAGATAATCCATTGATAACTCCTATTTTTTCACCTAATACAGAAATTAGTATTTTTTCTTCTTTATATAATTTATCATACTCCTCTTCAAACTTTTCTCTAGAATATACAACAGCTCTAACATCATTAGAGTCTATTATATCTCCATTCTTGCTCTTAGCCGCATCATTTGATAATATTAAAATCTTATCTATCTCCGAAATATCTACATTTACCTTAGTTTTGCTATTTGCTTTTCTAGCAAGATATTTTATTATTTCTTTTTCTGCTTTTTCAGAGATAGGTAGTAATAAATTTTCATCTATTTTTTTACTAATTAATCTTTTAATATATGACACTACATTATAATTAGATTCTACTATGGGGTAAAACTCTGCCCTTAGCTGAAATAGTTTCCCAAAGTCTTCATCTAAACTATATAAACTATCATAAGTCTCCATATCTCCAATCAAGATAACCTTAACATTAATTGGAATAGGCATAGGTTTTAATGTATTAATAGAAATAACATCATAATAAGCCTTAGAAATATCATAAGTGATTTTACTAGTCATCAATGCTTTTTTTAAATGATAATATGCATAACCATTACTAGCTAAGGTATTCATCCTTAATACTAAACATCCTCCATTAGCTCTTAGTAATGAACCGCTATTAATTAAGGATATATCTGTTGTGTAAACTCCACTATGATTTTCGAATTCTAAAAAACCCATTAAATTATTAATACTTGGATCTTCTTCAAATATCACAGGTGGAGAGCAACTTGAACTATTATCTACTAATAAGTGAATATTATATTTATTTATAGCATCATAAATCTTTTCTTCATCATCCTCAAGGCTCATAGTATATGAATTTATTATTTCCTTTTCAACTAATAAAAATAGTTTTTCAAGATATTCATAAGCATTATCGTCATCAATAAATTCAAATAATATCTTATCCTTAATAGACTCCATTTCCTTAGATAGATAATCACTGTATATCTCTTTTATCTTAGTTATAGAGCTTACCTCTATTTCTTTTATCTTTCCAAGAGCTACTTCAGCTTTTTTCTTTAAAACAGTAGCTTTTGCAACAATACTGTCTTTTTTATTTTTTTCTAAAGTATCATACTCTTTTTCGCTCATTGCCTTACCGTTTAATAATGGTATAAAAGCAAAGCCTTTACTAGTAATCTTTACTTCAAAATTATCTTTCTTAGCTACTTCCATTAATTCATTAATATAATTATTTCTTTTACTCTGTACTTCTTCTATTAGTTCATCCTTTTCATCTTCAGAAGATGTATTATAAAATTCCTCAACTATATCAATATAGCCATCTCTAACTTCTTTTAATGCTTCAACTAATTTCTTTCCGCTTCCATTAGCTACGAAAAGAACTTCTGGCTTTTTATAATCTTCTAATATAACATAACAAACATCGTTAGGAGGTGGTAAATACTTATACTGCTCCTTTATATATGCTATAAGCTTTTCTAATTTCTCTTTTGAAAATGAATCTATTAAATAAATGTTGTAACCTTCCTTCTTTATATTAAGAGCTCTTCCTATCTTTTCATATTCTGAATCTAGTTCAGGAATAGTAGTAACTGTTCCCTTTTCTTCTAATTGCTTGAATTCAAAATTAAACTTCACTTCATCAAAAGTTAATTTTCTAATCATAATATTCCTACCTTCAAATTGACTTAGCAATTCAAAAAAAGCAGTTCCCCCCTTTATTAATTTATTTACTATATAAATATTCTTATGAGCCTCAATAGGGAATAAAAAAAACAAATAAATTCATTCATATCCATATTTCTATTAATAATCTACATTAATCTGAAATTATAAAATTAAAATTTAATAGAATATCTATTACAACTTATACAAATATAGTCTATTATATGAGTACTTCTAAAAACTCATACCATAAAAAATGAAGAATGAAAAATGAAAGAATTAATGTAATAATTTGTTCAAATTACTTGAATATAAATAGGAGCTATTGTTTTAGAGGATTTTAATCCACTAAAACAATAGCTCCTATAAATCTAAATTGTTATAAAATTTTATATTATATAGTTATATTTATTTCACAACTACCTTTTTGCTACTTTCTAATTACATTAAAGAGATAAATTTTTCTACTGCTTCATCAGCATTCTTATAATCCTCTTCTGATGGTACAAAACAGAATGATAATCCTGGATCTACAGTCTTTAATTTTAGATCTTTAAGTCTAGCTGTTAACATTTTTACTCCTTCTCCACTCCAGCCAAAGGATCCAAAAGCAAGTGCAGCCTTTCCTCTATTCATTATAGGGCTAACATGGGATAATAAATCCCAAGAAGGCTTAACAGCATCTTGATTTATAGTAGGTGACCCTATCATAAATCCTTTTGCTTTTTCAATCTTTGCCATGCTTTCTTCTAATGGTAAAGAAGTTATTTCTGTTATGTCTGCTTTATAACCTTTTTCTTCTACCTTTTTCTTTAAGTATTTAGCCATTTCTTCTGTATTTCCATAAGCAGTAATATAGAATATTTCTACCTTCTTATCGTCCACTTTTTCTTCAGTAGCCCATTCTCTATATAGATTCAATATCTTGTCGATATTTTCTATATGAACAGGACCATGGCTAGTTCCTATACAATCAAACTCTAAACCTTTAATCTTTTCAAGTCCCATTAATACAAATCTCTTAAATGGTCCCATTATACAATCGAAGTAATATTTCATTTCAACAAAGTAATCTTCATTTAAACTTGAAACTATACTTCCTTCTGGACAATAGTGTGAGCCTGTAAAATCACAAGTAAATAACATATTTCTTTCTTTTACATAAGTGAACATAGTATCAGGCCAGTGTAAATTTGGAGCAGTTATAAATTTAAGAGTAGTTTCACCAAGGGATATTTCTTCTCTAGCTTCGATATACTCGAATTCTCTATTCAAAATGTTTTTTAAATAAGTTATTGCAGCCTTTGTTCCAACTATCTTTATATCTGGGTAATCTTCTATTAAATTAATTAAAGATCCACTATGATCTAGCTCTGTATGCTGAACAATAACATAATCTACTTTTTTATCTCCAATTACATTAACTAAATTCTTTTTAAATTCATCATAAAATCCTGTTTTTACAGTATCTACAACTGCTACTTTCTCATCATTAATTACATAAGAGTTATAGGTTGTTCCTTTTTTTGTTTCCATTATTATATCAAATATTTTTAGATCTGGGTCTTTAACTCCGACCCAATAAATGCTATCTTTTAACTTTTCCTGTGACATATCCCTACCTCCAACTTCAATTAGTCCTTCGTATCACTAGTAATATTTTACCATAAACTCATTAGTCAAACAATTGGATTTCGACCTATTATTATATTTTTCTACTTTTTTCCCTATTATAGTATTATTGATTTATTAGAGTTGAAATATTATCTATCTCTATTATATATTCATAATGTAGAGCTCTTGTTAACGATACATATAAAAGCCTTTGATCTAATAAAGTATCGCTATAGTTTTCTTTGCTTGGATTATAAATTATTGTAGCATCAAATTCTAATCCTTTAGTTAAGTAAGATGGGATTATTACTATATCATCATTATTTTCTTTTTCATTCCCTTTTACTAAGGTAATATTTAGCTTTTTATTCTTTTTAAATATCTTTTCTAATGCTTTTCCTTCTTCTAAGCTTTTAGTTATTATTCCTATACTACTTTTCCCATTATTAATTATTTCATCAATTACAGCATAAATTTTTTCTGCAGCATCTTTTTCATTTGAACATTTTATAATCTTCGGTTCATCCCCGTGTCTTAATACAGGTTTTGCCTTTTTCAAATCTAATTTTTGTGCTTCTAAAGCTAAATTAGCGAAATCAATTATCTCTACTGTAGATCTATAACTTTGAGTAAGCTGTATATAAGTAGCATTTCCTTCAAAAACTTTATCAACAATGTCCTTCCAATCCCTAATTCCTTTATAATAATAGATACCTTGACCTATATCTCCAACTAAAGTTAATGAATTCCCCTTTGTTAATCTATTTATTAAATAAACTTGGAAAGGATTATAATCTTGAGCCTCGTCTACTACTATATGAGAATATTTATATTTCTCATCAATTCCTTCTAGTAACATGTGTATATATAATATAGGTCCTAAATCATCTTCATCTATTATTCCCTTAGAATAATTTAAGATTACTTCTTTCTTCATAAAATCAGATATTTCTTCTGGAATTTTACCCATAGTTGCCATTTCAAATAATTCTTCATTTTTAAATAAATCTAAATAAATATCTTTAGAGTTAATACCACGCCACTCTTTAAAATACTCATTCATTATTTTCTTAGAATTATTTTTTATGTTATCTTTTATAGCATCTCTCTCTGAATATACTTCTATAAGTTTTTTTCGTCTTTCTTCACCATCTTCAAGTTCTCTCTTTATTTCCTTAATTCTTCCATCCCAATCTAAGTCCACTTGAAGGCAAAGTATCTCTATCTTTTCTTTTAATTTTAAATTTAAATATCTTTTTATTTCATCTTTTCTCTTATTTATTGGATAAGTTTTTAAATCCTTTAAATAAAGTCTCATTATTTCTCTTTTGTTAAATAGAATATATCCATCTACCGTAATATTATCTATATCAACTGAAGCCCCTTCTAAAATAGCTATATATCTATCTATAATAGCCTTAAAAGTTAATGTTCCTTTAATTTTAGAAGAATTAATGATAAGTCTACTTTTTAAAGTATCTTCATTTTCAATTATTTCCCTAAGCTTTTCGTCCTTATTTTTTACCTTTGATTTTGCTTTTAGAAACTTAAATGCAAGCTCTTGAAAAGTAGTTTGATTTACTTCTTCTACCCCTAAGTTTGGAAGTATATCAGAAATGTAGTTTAAGAATAATTTATTTGGAGCTAAAACTAATATATCTTTACCTTTTATAACTTCTGAATACCTATATATTAAGTATGCAAGTCTATGTAATGCCACTGTAGTCTTTCCAGATCCAGCAGATCCTTGAACTATTATAGGAAGATTTTTGGGCCATCTTATTATATCATTTTGCTCCTTTTGAATAGTTGCAACTACTTCTTTAAGTTTTTTCCCTCTACTTTCTTCAAGGTTAATTTTTAAAAATTCATCTACCAAATCAGTTTCTTCTAAACCACTTTTAACTATAATTTCATTTATTCCTTCATCAAATATTTCTTCTAGTTTACTGTCCTTGAATAAAAATTTTCTTTTTAAAGAAAGGTTTCCTTCAATTATGCCGTTAGGAGCTTTATAGTAAGAATATCCGCCTGTACCACTATAATAAAGATCTGCTACTGGTGTCCTCCAATCCACTACTATCTCTTCGCCATCTGTAGTGGAACTAATAGATTGTTTACCAATATAAATGCTCTCATCTTGACCTTTGGTTTCTCTAAAATCAACCCTACCAAAATAAGGTGCCATCATAGCTTCCTCGTAACTTTTAATATCCTTCTTTAAAAAAGAACTGATTTTTTCGGTAGTTTCTTTCTCCTCATTATAGCTACCTTTTGCTTCCTTAGTTAAAGCTCTAAGCTTTTCTTCAATAAAATCATAACTTTTTCTTTTCTCCAAAAGTTCTTCATTTATTTTTTCTCTTTTTTCTTCTAAAATTTTTCTTTCTAATTTTAAACCTTCCTTATTCATCCTTATACCTCTATCTTCAACTATATAAGTTTTAATAAATATCTATATTGCTTAATTAAGTTTCAAATTATTAGTCTTTAAGTAATGTTAGTATTTAAGTAATTTATATAAAAATTAAATGATAGTCTTTCAATTTTTATATTTTGTTTAGATGTGCCTACTAACTTTTACTATCATATACTTATACTTATACTTATACTTATATAATAGTATTTGAAACATATAGTTAACTAAATTATAGGCTAAGTAAAATCTAAATTCAATGTGATTAAATATTTATATTATACAAATTGGAATTATTTACTTTATTAAAATTATCTACTATATTAGATATTATTATTCCGAATTATTTTATATAAAATTTAAACTATATTATAAAACTTGGTGATTTTCCTAATTTAGTATGATAGAATTTTTATGTAAAGGAGTGGTTACTTTTGTCTAAACAAACTAAAACACCTAATTATATTAAAATAGCAATTGATATAGCTTATAGAATAGTAAATAATGAGTTCCTTGAAGGCGAAAAAATCACTGGAAGAACTACTTTAGTAAGTATTTATAATGTTTCTCCAGAGACTATAAGAAGATCTTTAGCCTTACTTAAGGATATGGATGTAGTTACTGTTAATGAGAAAAGTGGTATTATCATTAAAAACAAGAATTCAGCCAAAGAATTTTTATATAAATTCAAAACTAAGTCAGATTTCACAAGTCTAAATAATGAAACCTTCGACTTAATAAAGATGAGAAAAGAAATTGATACAAAGCTTGAAAAGAATATAACTTCCATTATTGAATTTGCTACTCAGCTTAGAAATGTTGGCTCTATTATTCCTTTTGAGAATATAGTAAAAAAAGACAGTTTTGCTGTGGGAAAAAGCATTGGTGAGTTAAACTTTTGGCATAATACAAAAGCAACTATAATTGCAGTTAAAAGGGATGGTGATTTATTCTTATCCCCTGGCCCATATTTTATAATTAACACAGATGACATTATAGTTTATGTCGGTGATGATTCTGTATTGGAAAATGTTAAAAACTACATAGATAATTAGGGTAGCCATAGGCTACCCTAATTAATGAAGAATGAAAATTTAAAAATGAATAATTGATGATGCAATTCCTTCGGAATTACTGAAAATAATTTTTTCAAAAATGAAACTCAGCTTCTGCTGAGTTTCTTCCATAATTCTTTCATTCTTTCATTCTTTCATTTATATATATTATTTAAAATCTTTTGTTTACAAAAACACGAACTATTTCGGAGCCCAATGGTCCCATTATAAGAAGTATAATTAGTGGAACATATTCATATATAGGCATTTTATAATCCTCTGAAGTTAAAGAAATATTAGAAAGATATGCATCTATTGATGGAGCTGTAATATTCATTCCTATTAAAAAAATACTGGCACCCATATAATAATGAAAATCCACGCACAAATATCTCCTATAGTCAAAATACTCCAACCCCTTTTTTCAGGTGATACATAATATTTACTACTCTTGTATGTGCGTCCTAATGCTTTGACATAAATCAAGGGATACGTTACTAATGCTGTTATAATCATACTTGGTAATATCCAAGGTAAAAATTGAGTAATAGTCATATTATCACCTTTTAGTTTGCCTCTCCTGTTAAGTAATACCACATTCTATTTGCATATCTCCCACTAAATCCATATCGCAATCCAACCCACGTAGTGTAGTTGAAAAAGTTGGTGTAGGTATCTATTGTAAAACTTAATGCTTCTCCAGTTATTGTACCTATTGCAGCTGTAACTGCCCCTGCTGGTCCACCAATAACAAATGCTCCTAAAATAGACAATGATGTTCTTACGATTATACTTTTATCAGTCTCAGTATACATATTCATTAATCCCTCATCTTCCATATATCGATCGTACATTTCAGAAAGCTTTAATGTTGGATCTTTAGAAAGAATAGCACGTGATTGATTAAACAATGGAAGCTAAATATCCATCTTCACCTGATAGGCTTGGCCCATCTAAAAGTAGTCGTTCATCTTCAGTGCTCCAATAGTATTCATATCTGTCGATGTAATGAGAAACAAACATATACTGAGCTTCCTTGCTAAAGCTAAGAGAAGGATTTCTTTGAATACTAAATGTGGCTCTATTGATAGAGTACATTATCGCATCCGTCTTTGCAAGCGCTTCGCTATTTGCTTGAGATGTAGTAACCCTTGCATTTTGGGGAATAGTTGTATTATTGAATGACTCAACAAACAAATTAGCATCATTTAGCCATTCTGAATTAACATTGACTATCTCACTAGTTATGTCTTGAGGTCTTACACTAAATTCAACATCATACTTATTTTCAAACTTAGTAATTGTATCACTAAACATTGAAAATATTTTTTTAAACATATAAAGTCCTCCTTCTATTTTAAAATTATAAATAATCTTAACGCTCCTTAATTGACCTTTTACGCATAATATATAAGTTACCTTGTATTCCTTTAATACTATTTAAGTATTATATACATGGCTTTTATACTATATTGATTTATACTCCATCTATTTAATTGCATTATACATTTAAAATCGCAATCCTTTTCTTTATTATATCCATTTTCAAATATTTTACAATTATATAGATATAAATTTCTTATTTTCTATATTCACAAATGTCAATAATCAAGGTTATTTTAAAAAATTATATTAGCAATGCTAAAGAATACCTTTTATTAATTAATGATTTCACTCCTTCAGAATTACTGAAAAACAAAAAGAACTCGGCCTAAGCTGAGTTCCATCTATATTTTTTTAATTCTTTAATTCTTTAATTTTTAAAAGAGTGAATTGGCGCTGGTATTCTTCCACCTCTTTGAATAAATAGAGATGAAGAATATTTATTTACTGGCATTACTGGTGCTGTTCCTAGTAATCCACCGAATTCAACTAAATCTCCAACTTCACATCCTGGTGCTGGTATAACTCTAACAGCTGTAGTTTTATTATTTATCATTCCTATAGCTGATTCGTCTGCTATCATAGCTGCTATAGTTTCAGCTGGTGTATCTCCAGGTACTGCAATCATATCTAGTCCAACTGAACATATTGCTGTCATTGCTTCTAATTTTTCTAAGTTTAGTGATCCATTTAGCACTGCATCTATCATACCTGCATCTTCTGAAACTGGTATAAATGCACCACTTAATCCTCCAACATGGCTACATGCCATAACTCCACCTTTTTTAACTGCATCATTAAGTAAAGCTAGAGCTGCTGTAGTTCCATGAGTTCCTACTACTTCAAGTCCCATTTCCTCTAATATATGTGCAACAGAGTCACCAACTGCTGGTGTAGGTGCAAGAGATAAGTCAACTATTCCAAATGGAACTCCTAATCTTTCAGAAGCTTCCTTAGCAACAAGTTGTCCCATTCTAGTTATTTTAAAGGCAGTCTTTTTAATAGTTTCCGCTACTACATCAAAAGATTCTCCCTTAACTTTCTCTATAGCTCTTTGAACAACTCCTGGTCCACTAACTCCAACACTAATAACTTTATCTGCTTCTCCAACACCATGGAAGGCCCCTGCCATAAATGGATTATCTTCAACAGCATTACAGAATACTACAAGCTTTGCACAACCGAAGCCCTTAGTTTCCTTAGTATTTTCTGCAGTTCTCTTTATGATTTCTCCCATATGTTTAACTGCATCCATATTTATTCCAGATCTTGATGAACCTACATTTACTGATGAACAAACCTTACTAGTCTTTGCTAGTGCTTCTGGTATTGATTCTATTAAAATCTTATCTCCTTTAGTGTAACCTTTTTGAACTAACGCTGAAAAACCTCCAATAAAGTCTACTCCTAAGGTTTCCGCTGCCTTATCCAAAGTTTCAGCAAACTTAACATAATTTTCTTCATCAGTTGCTCCTGCAATTATTGATATAGGAGTTACTGATACTCTTTTATTTACTATTGGAATACCAAATTCATTTTCTATTTCTTTACCTACCTTAACTAGGTCCTTTGCACTACTTACAATTTTATTGTAAATTTTTTCTCTAGCCTTATCTCCATCTGAATCTATACAATCTAATAGGGATATACCCATAGTTATAGTTCTTATATCTAATTTTTCTTCTTCAATCATCTTTATTGTTTCTAAAATATTATTGCTGTTCATTTCTTAACCCCCAATATAATAATTATAAGGTATGCATAGAATTAAATATTTCTTCTCTTTGAATTTTTACATCTACTCCAAGTTCTTCTCCTCTTGCAACTAATGAACTCTTAATTTCATCAAAAGGAGTATTTGATTCTCTTAAATCTAACATCATTATCATTGTAAAATACTTGTCCATTATAGTTTGATTAACATCTAAAATATTGATATTTAAATCTAATAACTTATTGCTAATACCTGCAACTATACCCACCTTATCTTGTCCGATTACTGTTAAAATAGCCTTCATACACTTCAACTCCTACATATTATTTTTAACCAAAAAGTTACTATAATTTTATCCTTAGCACAAAAAATTGTCAATTAAATAACATTATCATTCGTGTTTTTAAGTCAAAAAATCTTAAGTTTTTTGCCGTACAAAACATTTAAATTATATATACCTACATATAAAAATCTTACTCCAAATCTAACTCCAAAGCTTTCTTTAATCTATAAAATAATTAAGGCCATCCTAAGACAGCCTATACTACTATTTATAAACAGATTTTGTTGATAAAACATCTATTCCAGTATCTAAAATATTTTTCAAAACTATATCACCTACTTCTATAGGCGCCTTAACCTTTATTCTTTTTAATTCTTCCATACACTTAAATATTAAATGCTTAGGTATTCCTTCTTTAGTTTTTACAGGTAATAAGTTTTCACTGCTATCTAATAATTTTACAGTTGTAGTTACAATTCTTATAGGATTTGTAACTTCCATTATTCCATACTCTTCTCCTCTTTTGCAGCTATTTCCTTTTACTGATTTTTCATCTATATCTACTTCTAGGTGGCAACCCATTGGACAACAAATGCAAATCAAGTTCTTTATCATACTAATCCTCCTCTTATTTTATTCTAATGAAATTGATAAGTCTTCTTTTAAGCCTTCTAATACTGATTTCTTCAAGACTATTCTTTCCATTTCTGAAGGTGCTAGATGCTTTTTCTTAAATACTGCAATTTCTTTTTCACCTGCCATTATTTTTATAATTTTATCTTTATAAACATTATTAACTCTCATAAAAATAGTAATATTAGTATCTATATCTGCAACAGATACTTTCTGAGGCACAGTATAGTTAATTCCATTTTTATTAACTATATTCAAGTATGAACTTTTTTTCAACCCCTCCTTTAAGTATTTAGCTACTGCCTTTCCAGTATTTTTAGCTTCTTCTGTTACAAAATCTACTAAATCATGAACATGAACTACATTCCCGCAAGCAAATATGCCTTCAACATTAGTTTCCATACTTTCAGTTACTATTAGTCCATTAGTTCTATTATCTAATATTACTCCTGATTTTTTTGATAACTCATTTTCAGGAATTAGACCAACAGATAATAATAATGTATCACATTCAAACTCTATTTCTGTACCTTTAATAGGTATTCTATTTTCATCAACCTTTGATATCACTACTTTTTCTAATCTTTTATTTCCAATTATGTCTGTTATGGTATGAGAAAGATATAGAGGAATATTATAATCTTCAAGACATTGTACTATATTCCTATTCAATCCATTAGAGTAAGGCATAAGCTCTACTACAGCCTTCACATTTGCTCCTTCTAATGTCATCCTCCTTGCCATTATTAATCCTATATCTCCTGAGCCAAGTATAACTACTTCCTTTCCTGGCATATATCCTTCTATATTTATATACCTTTGTGCAGCTCCTGCTGTAAATATTCCTGAAGGTCTATCCCCAGGTATTGCAATTGCTCCCCTGGTCCTCTCCCTACAACCCATAGCAAGTATTATAGACTTAGCTTCTAATATCATATATCCTTCAACATCATTAATAGCATGGATCTTCTTTCCTTCCATATTTATTACCATGGTATTAAGTTTTATTTCAATATTCGTATTTTTTACTAAGTTAATAAATCTGTCCGCATATTCTGGACCTGTTAGTTCTTCTTTAAAGGTATGTAGACCAAATCCATTATGAATACATTGATTTAATATTCCTCCAAGCTCTTTATCTCTTTCAATTATCAATATACTTTCTACACCATTTAAGTTTGCTTCATATGCAGCTGCAAGTCCTGCAGGTCCTCCACCTATTACTATTAAATCATACATTAATATCCCTCCTATCTTGACTTCCTAGTTAAAATGTAGGAGCCATCTTTTTCTTGAAGTACATCCTCTAAAGGTATATTTAGCTCCCTTGCTATAATTTCTTGTACCCTAGGTCCACAAAATCCTCCTTGGCATCTTCCCATTCCAGGTCTACACCTTCTCTTAACACCATCTAAAGTGATATTCCCAAAGGATCTTTTAATTGCATCTACTATTTCACCTTCAGTTATTTCTTCACATCTACAAACTATTCTGCCATAAGCCTTATTTTCTTTTATAAGTTTACTTCTTTCCTCTATAGGCAATTCCATAAATCTAATTTGTTTTCTATATGGATTGAAATCTCTATTTTTTACCAAATTTAATCCTGAATCCTTTAGAATTTCTACTATCTTCAATGCTACGGCTGGAGCTGCAGATAACCCTGGCGACTTCATCCCAGCCACATCAATAAATCCTTTTACATCACTATTTTCTTCTATGATAAAATCATGCATATTAGCTTCTGCTCTAAGTCCAGCAAAATTTCTAATTGAATTTCTAAAATTTATAGCCTCAGTAGTTTTGCTTACCTTATCTTTAATGAAACTTAAGGCATCAGCTGTAGTTTTAATTGATTCCTTATCTTCTATTTCTTCTGCATTAGGCCCAACTATTAAATTGCCATGCACTGTTGGTGTTACTAATACACCTTTTCCTAGTTTAGATGGACATTGAAAAATAGTATGAGTAAAGTTCTTCCCTTCTTCCTTATCTAATACATAATACTCCCCTCTTATAGGAGTAATTTTGAAACTCTCTTTACAGATCATATTATGAATTTCATCTGAATAAACTCCAGCTGCATTAATTACATATTTGGTCTTTATTTCCTCATTATTAGCTAGTTTTATAGTAAACACTTCATCTTTTTCTATCTTTACTACTTCAGCCCTAATCTTTATTTCTCCACCATTTTCTATAGCATTTTCTACTAAGGCAATAGTGTATTCAAAAGGACCAACAATTCCACCTGTTTTAGCATATAAAGCTCCTAAAACATCAGCACTTATATTAGGTTCAAGATTTAACACTTCATCTCTTCCTATTATCTCAAGATCTTTCACATTATTTTTTATTCCATTTTCATAAAGGCTCTTTATTGAATTAAGCTCTTCTTCATTAAAAGCTAATACTAAGGAGCCATTTCTTATAAATGGTACAGATAATTCCTTACATAGCTCTTCAAACATCTCATTACCTTTAACATTAAGTTCAGCCATTAAAGTACCATTTTTAGGATCATACCCTGCATGAATAATAGCTGAATTGGCTTTAGTAGTCCCCATAGCTACATCATTTTCTTTTTCTAGAGCTATTACTTTCAAATTATATCTACTTAATTCTCTAAGTATAGATGCTCCTATTATTCCTGCACCAATTATTACAACATCATACATCTTAATACCTCCATTTTTCGATTAATATTTCACAATTAATAATTAACAATTAAGGACGTAATTCATTTCTAAATTACTTAAATTAAAATCTAATGACCTTATGGGATTTTTATATTTAATACTAATTTTATGTTATAGATTTTACCTTCTTCTTAATGTCTATATCTATTCTTATAATTAGTTATTCTCAATTAGGCTAAAATTATAAAAGAATGCAAAAAAAGCACAAAAATAAGACGTATCTTATTTTTATGCTTATCTCTAAATCTCTCAGCACATTAAATAAATTATAGTATAATTCTACCATAAATTTAATATTAAGTATATAGATTTTATCTAAAATGTATTTATGCAATTTTTATCTTATATTTATACAAATTTCCACAAAATTTTTACAAATAAATATTTTTTCCACTAAACTCTTTAATTTATTAAAAATTAGAATTATAATTAATATATAAATTAGTTATCCCTTTACAATTTATATATACCCAAAATAATAGGGCAGATTTCTTTTATTAGAATCTGCCCTGTTTTTTATGCAAAAAATTCATCCTCTAAAGCTTCTAAATCAATTATCTTTATTTCCTTTAAATTAAAATCTATAAGGCCCATATCTCTCATTTTAATTAATTCTCTAGAAAGAGATGGTCTTGGTATTCCAAGTTCTTCAGCTAACTCTTTTTTTGAAGCTATTTTATATATATAACTATTATTTCTCTTATAATTATCTAATAGTATTTTGCATATTTTTCTTCTGATAGAATCTAACTCTATTAAATTAATTTTTCTGTTTAAGATAACTATTTTCTGTGATAAAAGTTCTAACATATTTTCAGCGAACTTAGCATTCTTTTGCATTATTCCTAAAACACTTTTTTTTGGTAAAGATAGTACCCTACAGTTTTCAACTGCCATAACTGTAGCAGGATATTCCTTATCCTTTGAGAATAATAAGGCTTCTGCAAATACATCACTTACATTAAAATTGGCTAAGGTTAATACCTTTCCATTTTCATATATAGTTTGAATTACAGCTTTTCCTTCAAGAATTACTGATAAGCTACTGCATTTCTCTCCTTGATTAGCTATTACTTCGCCCTTCTTATAATCTCTCACTAAATATAATTCACTTTTCAATATATTCTCTATTTCCTTTTCAGATATACCTTTAAAGAAACATGTTTTTTTTAGAACTTCTATCATTATAATTTCCTTCCTAAGAGTAAATTTTATATTTCTATTTTAAGCTAAAAACATCTTTAAGTCATCTTCTACATTAGTTATTCCACCAATACCGAAGTTATCAACTAATACCTTTGCAACATTTGGAGAAAGGAAGGCTGGTAATGTTGGTCCTAAATGGATATTCTTAACACCTAAGTATAGTAATGATAACAATACTATAACTGCCTTTTGTTCATACCAAGCTATATTAAATGCTATTGGTAAATCGTTAATATCTTGTAGTTCAAATACTTCTTTAAGCTTTAATGCTATTAATGCTAAAGAATATGAATCATTACATTGACCAGCGTCTAGAACTCTTGGAATTCCACCAATATCACCTAAGTCTAATTTGTTATATTTATATTTTGCACATCCTGCTGTTAATATTACAGTATCTTTTGGCAGAGCCTTTGCAAAATCAGTATAGTAATTTCTTGACTTAGCTCTTCCATCACATCCTGCCATTACAAAGAACTTCTTTATAGCTCCTGATTTAACAGCATCAACTACTTTATCAGCAAGTTGCATTACTTGATTATGAGCAAATCCACCAATTATTTCTCCATTTTCTATTTCTATTGGAGCCTTACATGTTTTAGCAAGTTCAATTATTTCTGAGAAATCCTTAGTTTCTCCATCAATTCCATCTATATGCTTACATCCTGGGAATCCTGCAGCTCCAGTTGTAAATACTCTATCTTTATAACTATCTTTTGGTGGCACTATACAATTTGTAGTCATTAATATAGGTCCATTAAAGCTTTCAAATTCTTCTTTTTGCTTCCACCAAGCATTTCCGTAGTTTCCTACAAAATGATCATATTTCTTAAATGCTGGATAATAGTGAGCTGGTAACATTTCTGAGTGAGTATAAACATCTACTCCTGTTCCTTTTGTTTGCTCTAATAACTGTTCCAAGTCCTTTAAATCATGACCTGATACTAATATTCCTGGGTTATTTCTAACACCTATATTAACTTTTGTCATTTCTGGATGTCCATAAGTTCCAGTGTTAGCACTATCAAGTAGAGCCATACCATCTACCCCTACTTTACCTGTTTCTAATGTTAATGCAACTAATTCATCAACTGTTAAGTTATCATTTAATAACTTAGCTAAAGTTTCTTGCATAAAGGCACTTACTTCTTCATTGTCATAGCTTAATTCATTAGCATGCTTCATATATGCTGCTAATCCTTTTAATCCGTAAGTTATAAGTTCTCTTAAGCTTCTTATATCCTCATCTTTAGTTGCTAATACTCCAACTACTTTTGATTTTTCATCATATTCTTCTCTAGTAGTAGCATTCCATAATGCTGCTTCTGATAAACCATCTTTATTTGATAGTTTATTTAATAATTCTTCCTTTATTTCTAAAGCTCTTTTTACTCTTTCATAAAATATTTCATCATCAAAATTAGCATTAGTAATTGTAGTAAATAAATTTATAGTTATAAAGTGATTCACTTCACTTGAAATTTCTTTTCCTTCTTTTCTAAGTCTAGTTGTAACTTCTGATAAACCTTTGCTTACATATACTAAAAGATCTTGCATTCTTGCTAAATCAGGTGATTTACCACATACTCCAAATTTAGTACATCCAGTACACCCTGCAGTTTCTTGACATTGAAAACAAAACATTTTATTTTCCATAAAACAATTCCCCCTATTTCGAATCTTTTAAATTAATTACTTTATGGCTATATTATATAAACAATAAAAAAGAAACTCGGTAACATTAGTTACTTATCTAAGTTAATTTTTATAAAAGCTACATCTTACATAGTTCTTATATTTTGTAACGAAAATCAATGGATAAAAAAACAAATAATAATATCATTAATCTAAAAGAGCAAAAATATATCAATATGTATAAACTTATATCAGCTTATCATATCCATAATAGGGACAGTAGCAGGTTTTGCATAAAAGCAAAATTAGCCACTGTCCCTATTAGTATTTAACCTATTCTTTCACTTTAAACTTTTCAATTTGTTCTTTCATATTATCTGTTAATTCTACTAATTCCACTGATGAGTTTGTTACATTTTTACTCAGCATACTAACCTTATCTGATGATGATGCTATCTCTTCAGCAGAAGCTGTTACTTCTTCTGATATTGCTAAAAGTTCGTCAACTTCAGTTAAAATTGCAATTTTTTCTTTTTCAACATTGTTTGATTTATCTGATATATCACTTATCATAGGTTGTATTCTATCAATAGATGTTGATATATCTTCAAATGATAATATAGTACTTTTAATAGCTTCTACTTGATTATTTATATATTCACTCATATTCTCTGATTCATTAATAAGTATTTTAATTTCTTTAAATATTTCTTCTACTGAATTGTTTATTTCATTTGTAGATTTAGTACTTTCTTCTGCTAATTTTCCTATTTCTTCTGCAACAACACTGAACCCTTTTCCAGCTTCCCCTGCCTTAGCTGATTCTATAGATGCATTTAATGATAATAATTTTGTTTGTTGTGATATGCCTTCAATAATTGCAGTTATATTAGTTATTCCCTTAAATTTCATACTCATTTCATTTATATTATTTATAAACATATCAAATTTAACAGTTAGTTCTTTAATCTCATCTGTAACAATTCTCATATCTGAATTACTATTCTTTGCATTCTTATCAATTTCATTAGCTACATTACTAATTGATTCAATACAATTATCCATATCCTTTAATAGGGTATTAAAAGAATCTAGCTTAACTGTAATATTAGATAAATTATTTGTCTGTAATGAAGTTCCTTGAGCAACATCTTTTATAGACTGTGAAATATTTTCATTATTTGTACTTAAAGTTTCATATGTATTATTTAATTCTTTAGAAGAAAGGTCAACTTTAACGGACATATCCTTTAAAGTTTTAACCATTGAAGACATATTTACATTTATCTCTTCTATATCTAAAGCTATTTCTCCAAATTCATCATTTCTATTTTTTAATTTATCGTCTATTTCTGAGCTAAAGTTTCCCTTTGCAATTTCATTAATAGAATCCTTAAGAGATTTAACACCTACATTTATGTTCTTAGAAAGCTTAATTACTATTAATATTGCTATTACTATTAGAATTGAAGTTACAGCTAATAGCATCATACTCATAGATTTTAGCCCTGCTAAAATAGAATTTTGACTTACTGAAATTCCAAGTATCCAATAGTCTGATAATATTCCCGTATGTACAACTATTCTTTCTTCTCCATCTATTTTATACTTAGTTATCCCCTCTATATTATTTCTCATATCCTCACTAGCCTTGCCAAATGATTCATACTTTTTATCTGTACTAACTAGCTCTTCAACATTTTTTAGATTCTTTACTAATTCTGTCTCAGGATGAGCTAAAATTTGTCCTGATTGTTTATCTAATATAAATGCAAAACCATCATTCCCAACTTCTATAGAGTTTGCTATATTACTATATTCTAACCCATCCTTTGTACCAATTATAACACCTATAATTTCATTGTTATTCCTTAATGGAGCACAGTAGGACACTTCCAATTGATTATCTATCTCTGAAGTATATAATTCTGAAGCTGCTCGTGTTCCTTCAATAGCCATTTGAAATTCGGCTCTTTCTTTAACATTAGTTGTTTTACCATCAGTATCTAAATAATTACCTGACTTATCAGCAAATGCCAAAGTTTTAAATTGACTTTCTTCAAGCTTTCCTTTAAGCTCTTTCATAATATCATCTTTAGATTTAACTCCCTTTAATTCCAAGTATGTAGCTATATCCTCTGCTAATTGCGCATTTTCTCTTATTTCTTTTTGAACTATAGTTGCAGTATCTTTAGATATCTGTGTCAATAAACTCTCAGCCATATTAATTATTTCTTCCTTAGCTGTTTTATAAGAAATAGTAGGTAGTAATATACTTATTATTACTATTATAGGAATTATAATTATAAATATATTCGTAACTATACTCTTTCTTTTCTTTAGATTTTCCATAATTCCTTCTCCTTTTATACATAATTATTCTCCCTTTTATATCATCGTATAATTATCGTTATTATTTAATCAAATTTTAGTTTAAATGTTAATATATTACTTAGTATATATTTCCATAAAAAACTACCTAACTTTCAATTTATCCTAAAACTTCTCGCTTGCTAATTTCAAAATATCTATACCATATTTTATTTAATATAAAACTTTATACTAATAAAGACTTAACCCCCTTCTTTTTTGGGGATTAAGTCCTATTTATACTATACAAACTTATTAATTTGTCAATCTTTTGGCTGTAAATAAATCTTAATGGTTAAACTTATAGAGTATATCCTATTATTTCTAATAAAATTAAAGATTTAACAGCAAATTCTAATAGACTATTTTTTAAATACAGCAGTACTTCCCTTATTAGTAGAAGCTACTTCTAATTTTACTTCTATCCTATCTTTTAATTCCTGTACGTGAGATATTATACCTACTACTCTTCCATCATTTTGTAAGTTAACTAAACATTCAATAGCATTATCTAAAGAGTCAGGATCTAATGTTCCAAATCCTTCATCTATAAACATAGTATCTAATTGAATTCCCCCTGAATATCTTTGAACCACATCAGCTAGGCCTAAAGCCATAGATAATGATGCCTTAAAGGCTTCTCCACCTGATAATGTCTTTACATCTCTAGCCTTTCCAGTATAGTTATCAAACACCTCAAGGTCTAACCCCTGACCTTTTCTTTTATCTCCTAAATCTTCTTTCCTTAATAATTCAAATCTATTATTAGTCATTTGAGTAAATCTTAAATTAGCTGATGTAATAATATCTTCAAAGTAAGCCGCTAAAACATATCTTTCAAAGCTTATTTTTCTTGGATTATCTCCATTTATAATCTTTGCTAACTTACCAACTACTTTATATTTTTCTTCATCATTCTTAATTAACTTATTATAATTTAAGCACTCACTAATGATTTTTTTATTTTGGTTTATTCTATAATAAATTTCTTTTTCAACCTTCTCTATTTTTTCCTTCTCAGTATTTTTAATGTTTAAACCTTCATTTATAGAATTAACATCTTGGACTTCTGAGTCTTTTGTTTCCTCTAAAGCAAGGTTATAAACCCTTTCAGCATTAGAAAGCTTAATATTATAATTATTAATGTCCTTTTCTAAAACTTCTATTTCCTCTTCAGTTATTCTTTTTTCCGCATAATCATTGTAGTTTTTGAAACCTAAAGCTAAAACCTTATCTTTAAATTCTTCTATAGCCTTATCTAAATCTTCCTTATTAGACTTTACTAATGATTCTAAAGATATTTTATTTCCATTTTCCTTATCATAGTTTGATTTACTATCTTTATAATACTTTTCTGCTTTTTTATAATCTTCTATTAAATCATTTAAAGCTTTATTTAACTCTAATTTTTCCTTATCTAAAGCTGTAACTGTTCTAAACTCACCTTTGAAGTCTTTTAAAATATTATTTAAATTAGCTTCTTGAGTTTTTACTTCTCCCTCTACCTCTAAAAGTTCATTATTAAACTTTTCTATATTAATCTTTAAAATTTCATTAGATTTTTCTTTTTCTTCTTTAATTAATATAGTCTTATTTTCTTTAGATAACTCTTTTTCAATTAAAGTTAAATCATTAGTTAGCTTATTTAACTTTTCTTCCTCTTCTAAAATAGCCTCTTTAGCTATTTTTAATAAATCTTCAGTTTCTTCATTTAAATCATCTAAGAAAATTTCTTTATATAGAGGCTTAATATATTTTTCTTTTAAAGAAGTTATTTCAGTTACTATCTTAGTTAATTCCCTATAGTATTTTTCTCTTCTTTCATAAGCTAAATCACTTACTGATTTTGATTCTTTTACTAAAACTTCTGTAATACTTTCTGATTCTAACTCCGCTAATATAGGATGATTAGTAGAACCACAAACTGGACATGGATCTCCATCCTTTAAAGACTTTGCTAAAATTCCTGCTTGATTTCTTCTAAAAGTATCTTCAAGCTTTTCATAGTTTTCTTTTTTATTTAAATACTCTTTATTTGCTTCTTCGTAATAAGCTGCTCCCTTACTATGTCTTTGTTCTTCATTTAATGATTTTTCTATTGCGTCTTTTAACTTATATAGCTTATCTAACTTGCTTTTTAAATTAAGTTCTTCTATTTTTAATGAGTTCTTCTTTTCTTTAAAAATACTTATATTGCCTAATTCTTCATTTAGAGATTTTATAAGTTTGCTATTATCTTCACTGTTTTCTGTAGCTTTTTTTATTTCTGTCTTTATCTTATTAGCTTTAAAAATATAAGTATTTAATTTTTCCTTATTTTCCTCATAATTCAAAGCCTTATCTTTTAAACTCTCTACTTCATCAAGCTTTTTAATTAATTCATTTTTTAATGGTTCCTTTTCTACTTGTATTTCAAATAATTTTTCTGCTTCTTTCAAAGAAACTTTATAATTATTTAACCTTTCATTACTTATACTTAATTCTTTCTCATTTTTAGAGAGGTAACTCTTCTTTTCCTTATACTTATCCTCATAGCTTAAGGCAGTAACAGCTTTCTTACCATTACTTAAATTTTCTTCTTTAAGTTTATATTCTTCTTTTAATAATGTTAAAGTATTAAATTCCTTCTTATAGGCTTCTAAATTCTCTAACTTTTTATTTATATCATTAGCTAAAGCCAATTCTTTAGATAATTTATTGATTTCTTTATTTACTCTTTGTAAGTTTTCTTTAATTATATCTTCATCTTTTTCATCCTTAGAAATAGAATCATAAAAACCTTCTAATATTAAATCAATATTTAAATCTTTATTAGAAATCAAACTACTTAAATCACTATCATCTTCTCTACATAAAAAAGCTCTAATTCTATTTTCTCTATCCCTTTGAATAGTTTCAATAATCTTTTTTAAGTTATTAGCTTCAATTTTTATATTCTGTTGGATATCAGAAAAAATCTTAGTTCCAAAAATCTTTCTAAATATTTCTTCCTTCTTATCACTATCTGCATTTAGAAGTTTCTTAAACTCACCTTGTGGAATCATAACTAGCTGTTTGAATTGGTCACAAGTTATTCCAAGTATATCTTCAACTAACCTTGTAACTTCTTTAGCCCCTGTTATGGTTTTATCCTCAAATTTAATCTCCGCTCCTGCCTTTTGTTCAGTAAATCCCTCACCTCTTTGTTTTGCCCTAGAATAATTTGGATTTCTTTTTATATAATATTCTTTTCCCTTTAAAGAAAACCAAAGTTCTACTTCAGTATCAGTTGCTTTATCTGCAAAGTCACTTCTAAAAGCCTTACCATCTCTATCACTACCACTTGCTTCTCCATATAATGCAAAATTAATTGCATCAAAAATAGTAGTCTTGCCAGCGCCAGTATTACCTGTAATAACAAACATATTTTTGTTATTCAAATTTTCATCAAAATCTAAATCAACCTCTTTAGCGTAAGGCCCAAAAGCACAAAATTTTAATCTTCTTATCTTCACCTTACTCACCTACCTTTTCAGCAGCTTCAATTATTGATTCCATAATCATTATTTCTTCTTCAGAACACTCATCTTCCAATATATCCTCATAGAAGTTTTTAAATAAAATTATCTTTGATTTTTCTTTAACATTTAAAGCAACATTCCTATTATTATTTCTCAATGCCTTTTCTTCTCTAATTAATTCCATAACATTAGGATATAAAGCTCTAAGCTTAGCCATTGGATCTAATATCTCACCCTTATCCTTTAATGTTACTTTTATATAATCTTCATTATCTAAAGCATCTTTATCAAAAGCTTTAATTATTTCACTTAGTTCTCCTTTTATTTCCCTAAAATCTCTTTTAGGCTTTAAAGGATAAAAATCTACTTTTACTCCACCTTTTTCATCAATATCAACTATAGTAATTCCCTTCTTCTGCTTTACTTCAGAAAAAGAGTATTTCATTAAAGATCCTGAATATCTTATTTTGTCACTACCTACTTTTTGTGGTCCATGTAAATGCCCTAAGGCTGTATAATTAAATATATCAAAATGCTTAGAACTTATATATTCTGTTCCTCCTATAGATAGAGGTTTTTCTGAATCACTAACCTCTAATTCTTCATAGCTATCTTCACTAACCTTAGTTACATATCCATGTGCAATAGCAATATTTCTTTCTTCCTTGTTTATTTCCTTGGAAATATTAGAAACTACTCTTTCCATTGCAATATCATAATTTTTTATTTCTTCATCTTCAAATAAATCTCTTACATATGGCACATCAGCATAAGGTATAGGATAGAAATTCACTTTTCCAAACTCATCTTCTAAAGTTATTTTTTCAATCTTCTCTTTAAGATTTCCACTTATGTAAAGTCCAGAGGAAGATAAAAGAGAACTAGCAAATTCTATTCTCTCATTACTATCATGATTTCCAGCTATGGCAATAACTTTAGTATTTAAATCCTTAACTATCTTCATAAGTGCATTATTTAAAAGCTCTACTGCTGGCACTGGAGGTATTGATCTATCATATAGATCACCAGCAATTATTAATACATCTGGCTCTTTTTCTTCAATTGCCCTATATAATTGATTTATAATATATTCTTGATCTTCTGTCATATAAAATCCATTTACAAGCTTCCCGATATGCCAGTCACCCATATGAAATATCCTCATTTTTTAAAAACACCTCTTTTTGAATTAAAAATTAATAATGAAAAATGAAGAATTGTTGATGTAATTCTTTCGGAATTACTAAAATAAAAATTCTTATTTCAAAAACTCCTTTGGAGTTTTGTCCTTCATTCTACATTCTTCATTATACATTCTAAATATGTTTAACACATTTATTTTTCTAAAAACTTAACTAACTCTTCTGCTTTTTCTTTTGCGTCTTTATAGCCTTGATTATAAATAGCATCTAACTTTTCTCTATCCTTTTCAAATCTACTTACTTCTAAAGGACTACTTGGTCTTATTACAAAGCATTTTCCTTCTGCTTCTAATTCATCTAATAAATCTAAAGTTTCATTATAAACCTTATATCTATTCTCCATTGCATTTATTAAACCTTGATGCTCCTTATAAGCTCTTTTTATTAAAGGCATCATTTTAGTCTTACTTTTTCTATATCCCTTATGTTGAGTTAAAATAACTACATGTTTTTCTATTCCATCATCAATAGCCTTTTTAATTGGAATAGGTGCAGCTATCCCCCCATCTAAAAGGTTTTTATTATCATAATTAATAACTTTTGCAACTAATGGTAAGGATATTGAAGCCTTAAGAGCATCATATCCATCAGTATTAAAATCTTTTATATTATAAAATTCAGGTAATCCAGTCTCACAATTTGTAGTTCCTACATAAAATTTTGTATCTGATTCTATAAATGCTTTATGATCAAAAGGCTCTAATTCATTTGGTATTAGATTAAACAACATATCCATCCCAAAAGCAGAACCTGTTTTAATTAAATTACTAAAACTTAAATATCTTTTATCTTTAATATAATTAGTGTTAACTCTATAATTTCTCTTTTTTTGCTTAGAAATATACGAAACACAGTTACATGCACCTGCAGATACACCAACACAATATTTTATATCAATATTCTTATCTAATAATAAATCTAAAACTCCTGCTGAATATACTCCTCTCATTCCTCCGCCTTCTAAAATCAGTGATGTATTTTCCATATCTCTCCTCCAAACTTACTTTCACATTATAATTTTTTCCATTAATAAGAAATTATATCACTTTCTATTGAAAATAACTAGTTTCACCCCTTCTCATATCCTATATAAAATTGTTATAAAATAAACTCTTTACAGATATAAGTTCAAGATCTAATCTTAATAATTAAGTTCAAACTATAACTTTAAAAATAAAAAACTCAGCCATAGCTGAGTTTTTACCTTAATCCTTCATTATTCATTTTTCATTCTTAATTATTTTCCCATCCCTTTACTCTCTCAACAGCCTTTTTCCATCCCTTGTATAGCTTATCTCTTTCTTCTGCATTAATTCTAGGCTCATATTCTTCACTTATATAAAAACTACTTTCAATTTCCTCTTTATTTTTCCAAAAACCAACTGCAAGTCCTGCTAAAAATGCAGCTCCTAAAGCTGTAGTTTCTGTAATAATAGGTCTTATTACATTAGCTCCTATTATATCTGATTGAAATTGCATAAGTAATCCATTCCTACTTGCCCCACCATCTACTTTTAAAGCTTTTATCTTACATCTAGCCTCTTCTTCCATAACATCTAAAACATCTTTAGATTGATAAGCTATAGCTTCTAATGCAGCTCTAATTATATGATTTCTATTTGAACCTCTAGTTAAACCAAAGATAGCTCCTCTTGCATACATATCCCAATAAGGTGCTCCAAGACCAGTAAAAGCAGGTACTATATAAACTCCACCATTATCATTAACTTTCTTTGCGAAGTATTCTGTATCCTGAGCATCATTAATCAATCTTAGTTCATCTCTAATCCATTGAATAATTGCTCCACCCATAAATACTGATCCTTCAAGAGCATACTGAACCTTATTATCTATCCCTATAGCAATAGTTGTAATTAATCCATTATTACTCTTAACTCTTTCTTCACCTGTATTCATAAGTAAAAAGCAACCTGTTCCATAGGTATTCTTAGAGTCTCCCTTATTAAAGCATCCTTGTCCGAATAAAGCAGCTTGTTGATCTCCTGCTATTCCTGCTATAGGAACCAATTCTCCATTCTTACCACCTATATCAGCATATCCATATACCTCTGAAGAATTTTTAACTTCAGGTAAAATACTAACTGGAATCTTTAACTTCTCTAAAATCTTAGTATCCCATTTTAATTCTTTTATATTGTAAAGCATTGTTCTAGAAGCATTTGTATAATCTGTAACATGTACTTTTCCTTCTGTTAACCTCCAAAGAAGCCAAGTATCAACAGTACCAAATAGTATTTCTCCTCTATCAGCCTTATCTCTTGCCCCTTCTACATTATCTAATATCCATTTTATCTTTGTTGCTGAAAAATATGCATCCATAACAAGTCCAGTATTTTCTCTTACATATTCAACAAAATCATTATCTTCTTTAAGTTTCTCACATATCTCTGCTGTTCTTCTACATTGCCATACTATTGCATTATAAATAGGCTCACCAGTAACCTTATCCCAAAGAATAGTCGTTTCTCTTTGATTAGTTATACCAATAGCTGATATTTCAGAAACTTTTATATTAGCCTTTGCTATAGCTTCTTGCAAAACTCCATATTGAGAAGCCCATATTTCCATAGGATTATGCTCAACCCACCCCTTTTTCGGATAGATCTGATTTATTTCCTTTTGACTAACTCCTAATATGTTTTGCTCCTTATCAAATATAATAGCACGAGAACTTGTTGTCCCTTGATCTAAGGCAACTATATATTTAGACATAAAAACACCCCTTTATTTATATTAAACTTCCCATATTTCTCTCTTTGTAGTAGATACGCAAGTAGCTCCTGAATTAAGGGCCACTATAACTTCTTCCTTAGTTTCAATTAAACCACCAACAATTATTTCTTTATTTAAAGAACCTTTAATTTTTCTAACAACCTTAGGTATAACTCCAGGTAAGATTTCAACTGCATCACATTCTTTAACCAAATGATTGTTTATATTATTTAAAGATAATGTATCAAAGACAAACATCCTTTGAATAGCTATTAATCCCAAGGACTTTGCCCCTCTTATTATCTGTGGCTTAGTCGATATAATTCCTTTGAAAGAAGTTCTTTCTTTTAAATATTTAATTGATATATCTCTTGATGCAAGTCCATCTATTAAATCTATATGTACTATACAAAGCTTATTAGTATTACTAATTTTCTCTTCAATATCTTTCATGCTAATTAAGTCACCAAATAAAATAAAAACAATTCCTACACTGCTTTCTAATGCAATATCAAGCTCTTCAATGTTTTTAACTGCTGCTATAACTGGATTATCACAAAGCATTTCTTTAATATCCATAACTCCCCCATGTAATCATTTACTTTATTGTTATTATATCATATAAAAAAATATCCTTACACCAGCAAGTAAAAATCACTATTGCAACTATTATCTATAAAGAAGTAGATAATATTTATAAATACTACTAATTAATACTCCATTCCCCAAACATTAATTTTCCTAATCTTATAAAGTTATTTGCATATTTGAACCTAAGATATCGTCATAAATAAAAAAACTCAGTCTAAGCTGAGTTTCCTACTTAATTCAAGTAATTTCGAAGAAATTACCTCCTTAATTCTTCATTATACATTTTTCATTCTTAATTGTGCGCTAGCACTCTAAGCTGCTTCATTAGAGAAAACTTCATAAACTTCAGTTTTTCTAGCTTTTGCTAAAGATGTAGCTAAAGCATAGGAAATAGTTCCATCTACAAAATGATGTAAAATAGTGCCTAAAGCAACAACTATAATAATTTGATAAAATGAAAATCCAAAAGGAATAACTATAAGTCCTTCTAAGATTCCATGAATAGGTGCTGTTATTAATGTTGCTTTTTTAAAGTTCTTATCTTTAACAATTATTTTTGCCCCAACATAACCTACCACTATATGCATTGCCGCTCTTGCTGCTACTACTGCTGGAGTTGTAAGGAAAAATCCAAAAGCTGATCCTACTCCTACAATAACTGCTACAGATGGTGATATTAACATTGCTAAAAACATTGGTACATGTGATGCTATTGTTGCAGTAAATGGTCCAATTGTTACCTTTAAAAATCCAAATTGTACAGGTATTATTATTGCTATTGCTGTTAATACTGCTGCAAATACCATCTTTCTAATTCTTTCTCTACTTTCCATTATTAATCCCCCTTAATATTATACTGCTGTATATACACCAGTATAATATTAAGGTTGATATTTGTAAAGTATTTCTTTTTGATTATTTTTTTCTAAACCATTTATAGGATCTTTTCCCTGTATCTATTCCTTTATTTACAGGGTAGAAAATACCTTCATAAACCTTATTCACTCTTTTCCTAGATAAAATATAAATAATTAAAAATGGACTAATTAATATTAGAATATTTTGAATAATACTCATGTTCCATTTAGGTATAAAGAAATAAACTAGCATCACTAAATAAATATGGAAAACATAAACATTCATAGTTGCCTTACCTATATTGCTATATCCTTGTTTAACATTTGGAAGTAACCTTATTACGCAAGCACCAAATACAATTGATGAAATATATAAAATACTTCTAAATAATAATCCTTTAAATAATCCAACATCTAAATCACTAAAGGAATAAGAGTTATATAAAAATTTATAATCAACTAAATTATAATGAACTACAATAATAGCTATAAACAAGAATATTATTATTCCTATAAATGCATATATCTTATTGATATTTCTTATCTTTTCAAAATGCTCTTCTTTAGTGTAATATCCTAAAAGGAAAAATGGTAAAAATACTATAGTCCTTGATATAGATAAATATCCATTTACTAGAGGAATACCTCCTACTATAACACCTATAATAAAGCTTATAATTAATATATGTTTTATTTTAACTACATATTTTAAAATAATTCTCCAGAAGAAGAGACTTAATAAATACCATAAAGTCCAACCTGGATAAAGCACTGTAAACATAGCTCTTTTAGTCCCTATATAAACAGCTGTGTACCATATCATATTAAAAATAATATAAGGAATTAGAAGATTTTTAACAGCCTTTCTTTTCATCTTATAAAAATTCTTAGAAAGGTATCCAGAAATAAAAATAAATAATGGCATATGAAAGATATAAATAAAAATATATGTTGTCATTAATATTTTTGAATCCTTAATGTAATATTCTATTACATGTCCAAAGACCACTAAAAATATTAAAAAAACTTTTAAATTGTCTAATAAATAATTTCTTTCTTTTAATTTTTGCATATATTTTCTATAAAATCTAAAACTATCTTAGATTCCTTTTCTCCTTTATTAATAAATAAAGACATAATATCAGAGTGATGTCTTCCTTTTATAGTTAAAAGCTTAGCATTATCCCCATATTCATTAACCTTTTTTACGAATGCAATAGAATTATCTATATCTATTAATGGATCTTTAGTTCCATGAATACACATAACCTTTGCATTAACTTCAGAATTAACTAAATCTATTGGATTAGAATAATTCTTATTATCCCCAATGTAGTTTTCTATTAATGTTCTTGACCTCTTAGTTATACACTTAGTAAAATCAAGAACTCCTGCAAAGGTAATTAATCCTTTAAATAAATCCTTATTAATCCCATACTCTAATTGCTTTTTTAGATTAAATACTAAATTACAAGCAAGTTCCCCTCCCGCTGAAAATCCAATAACAACAATATCCCTTGTGCCATTTTCATTATTCAGAAAAAGCTTTAAAGCTTCAAAAACATCATTTATTTGAGTTGGATATTTATATAAAGGGACAAGTCTATATCCTATAATTAGAACGTTATATCCAAGCTTATTAAAAAAACTTCCTATATAACTTGAGGTTTTTGGACTTCCATGCCACCAACCCCCACCATGTACAAAAACTATCGTAGCTTTATTCTCTTCTCCCTTAAAAAATCTATAATACTGTTTTATACTATCTCCATATTTTACAGTATCAAAATTTTTATTCTTAGAATTAATCATCGTTCCCTTTATAATTAAAGGAATCATATTATACTTTTCTTCTATTTTGTAACTCAGCATATTACTCCCCCATCTAATATAAATTCTTCTTCTAATAATATTAAATTTCCTCTTTTTTGCATAGTATTTTTTGAAAACAATATATTTATTAATAGTTAAAATAAATTAAAGAGAGGAAAAAACGCTAGTTATGAGATCATTAATACCATTAACTTTATCATTTCTTGCTGGATTATCTACAGTAATAGGTGCTTTTATCTTATTCCTATCTAAAGAAAAAAATAATAGATTAATAACTTTTTCGCTTGCTTATTCTGCTGGAGTTATGATTACAGTATCTTTTACTGATTTATTTATATCGGCTGAAGAAGTATTAACTAAAGCTACAGGAAATTTAAAAGGAATTATTTTATCTTGCTTATTTTTATTAATTGGAAGCTTCATTGCTTATTTAATAGATGAATTTATTCCTGATGATCCTAGAGGTTCAATTAATAACTATACAAATTCTAAAGAAAAGCTTTATCGAGTTGGTTTTGTATCAATGATAGCCTTAATAATACATAACTTTCCTGAAGGAGTAGCCACTTTTATATCTGGATATCAAAATACTTCACTAGGCATCTATGTAACATTAGCAATAGCTCTTCATAATATTCCTGAAGGTATATCAATTGCTATGCCTATATATTATTCAACAAAAAGTAAGAAGAAAGCTTTTAAATATACTCTATACTCCGGTCTTGCAGAACCAATAGGAGCATTAATAGCATTTCTATTTTTAAGACCTTACATTAACGAAGTAATTTTAGCAATCACCTTTGCATTAGTAGCTGGAATAATGCTCTATATAGCCTTTGCAGAACTAATTCCAACTGCAAGGATATATAAACATAACAAAGTTTATCTATTTTCAATTTTTTTAGGAATTTTGACAATAGCAATTAGCCATATGTATTCTCATTAACTAAAAAAAATATAAACTTTATAAATTAGGACTCTCTACTAGGCATATTTTGTTAAATATTTAGTTAATCTAACAAAATAAAGCTTCCAATAATATAAGTTCACTTGGTATAATTCTTCACCAAGTACATTAACTTATATTATTGAAAGCTATTAAAATCCACAATCTTCTATTTTTCTTAGGAACACATATTTTTTCTAGGTTCGTCCATCTTCTACCAATAAATATCCAACAGTTGGCGTACTATTTAATAAGCCAATTATATATATTGTATAAAACTTTCCATTTTCTAACTTCTTATCACTTATATATTTAAATAATCCACTTGCAGAAGAAAAGAGTACCTTAAAATTATATATGGCTGGTGATAAAGGATAGTATCCTGTTGTCTCTAAATACTCTACATTTCCAAATAGAGTTACATCATTTGGTAAAGCTAAAGATATAAGAGGGGAATTAGGAGACAAATGAATAAACCTTAAGAAACAGCTTAATAGATTTCCTTGTACGTTTGCATCATTTAGTACAAATATATCCATTTTCCCACTTAACGAAACTATATTTACTGTAGAATTTGTATTAGGCAATATATTAATTTGTTGTGTAAACAAAGGGTTATCATATGTTCCAGAGTTATATATTTGAAGCTTAAAATCTCCAGTCTCTATCCCTTCATAACAACTTATATCAGCGAATCTTAAGTTCTTACCATATAATTGGCCATTTAAATATACATCTACTGCTTGCGTAATAGGAATAGCATGAAGAAATCTTATTTTACTCTGTAAATTAGGCAAGTTTTGACGAAACAGCATATTTACTCACCTCTCTTATAAGTAGTATTTTCTAGAGTTCTTTTTATTATTTTATTGATAACTAAATTATAAATTGGCTCTGGCATATTATAGGATTTGAAAATATTTATTATATCTTCATCTTTACTTATTATGCTAAAAATTTCATCCATCTCTTCAAGTAAATTATATCCTTCGCCTCTAAAGAAACTTGAATAGCTAGTCTCTTCATTAAGTTCTCTTAAAAGCTCAATATGAACTAAATCTATTTCAAACTCTTCATAGTTAATATCTAGATTGTCATCTTCTTTAATATCTAAGTTATCATTTCCTTTAATATCTAAACTATCATTCCCATAAATAATATCATTAGTATTAATTATAGATTCTTGCTTATTGTTAATTAATATATTTTCTCTTTTTGTCTCCTTACTTTTGCATCCATCAACATTATTATAAGAATGGAGTTCTTCTCCTAAAGATTCTGATGGGTATTCCAAATCAAAACTAGCATCATTACTTAATTGCTGTTGTTGTAAGTTCATCGGGTTAGTATTAGGCATATTGCTTACATTATTAGGATTCATACTTCCCGGTGTCATACTGCCTTGATTCATATTACCTTGGTTCATACTTCCTGGAGTCATTCCATTTGGATTCATACTTCCTGGACTCATACTGCTTGGGTTCATTCCATTTGGATTCATACTCCCAGGGCTCATGCTGCTTGGATTCATACCACTTGGATTCATACTTCCTGGACTCATGCTACCTGGGTTCATTCCACTTGGATTCATACTTCCTGGACTCATGCTGCCTGGGTTCATTCCACTTGGATTCATACTTCCTGGACTCATGCTACCTGGGTTCATTCCACTTGGATTCATACTTCCTGGACTCATGTTGCCTGGGTTCATTCCACTTGGATTCATACCGCCTGGGTTCATGCTGGCTGGATTCATACTATTAATATTATTGTTAGGATTATTTAAATTTTTCTTAGCATTATTCATTTGTAGCTCTAGCATTTGATTATTATTAAATTGATTATCAAGAACCTGCTTCATCGGGTTTTCTAAGTTCATTTCATTTCTTGGCAAGTAATCTAACGTTCTAAATGATCTTGCTTCTAGATTTGAATTATCTACAGGAACAGATAAGCCCATAATGAAACTATTAGATATGTTACTTAAAGTCGGCAAACTTGTATCTATTTCTGGATACCAACTAGAATCCTTATTCCTAAATGGTTCTCTTATATTTAAAGGTATAAATTTTAAATCATTATCGTCTTGTTGACCATTTGAATTTTCTAAATACATCTATTTCCTCCCAAAAATATTTCACTATAAGTATATGTTATATATTTATATATGTTCTCTTAAATCTCAATATAACTATGGTTTATTCGCTCACCATATTTATAAACCTTGAATACTATATCTAGGGAGGTTTTTTAATGGAGGATTTAAAGAATATAGATTATAAAAATTTATTTATAGGCCTTGATAAAAAGGTTCCTATTTTATGTAATAAGGATATTATTCCAATTAATTTTGACAATGCTGCTACTACTCCAGTCTTTAAAAGTGTATTAGCTGAAATAACTAAAGCCTGTGAATTATATGGCGCCATCGGACGTGGACTTGGACAGAAATCTGAATACTCAACTAAATTATATCTAGACTCAAGAAATTATATTTTAAAATTTTTCAATGGATCTTGTGAAAAATATACCGTAATTTTTGTAAGTAATACTACTGAAGGTATAAATAGGTTATCAAATATATTAATTGAAAATACTAAAGATATAGTAATAACAACTAGGATGGAGCATCACTCTAATGATTTACCTTGGAGAGAAAAATGTAATCTAAAATATATAGAAGTAGATAGCCTTGGTAGACTTAAATTAGATGAATTAGAAGACTTACTTGAAAGATATAATGGTTTAGTTAAATATGTTTCTCTTACAGCAGCTTCAAATGTAACAGGATATATTAATGATATAGATTATATATGCAATCTAGTTCATAAATATAATGCTAAATTAATTGTAGATGGTGCTCAAATAGTGGCTCATAAGAAAGTAGATTTATCTATAACTCCTATAGATTATTTAGTTTTTTCTGCTCATAAAATTTATGCTCCTTTCGGAAGTGGGGCAATAGTAGGCTTAAAAGAAGAGTTTGAAAGATTGAATTCAGATTTTAAGGGAGGGGGAACTGTAGAAGCTGTATTCGATAGCTCACAAGTATATTTATTACCTCCTGAGAAAGATGAAGCAGGAAGTCCAAATTTTTTTGGAGCTATTGCTTTAGTTCAGTCTCTTAAGGAACTAGAAAAAATCGGATTTGATACAATAGAAAAAAATGAACAAATTCTATTAAATCATGCTATAAGTGGATTAAAATCAATCAATAATATTATATCTTATGGTGATAATAATAATTTTTCTGATAGACTTGGAATTGCTGTATTTAATATAAAAGATATATATCATGCAGAAGTTGCAAGACTTCTAGCAAGCCTTAGAGCAATAGCAGTAAGGCAAGGTGCCTTTTGTGCACATCCATATGTAAAAAGACTTTTAGGTTTATCAGAAGATGAAGCAAGCCGCTATTTAGTTGATTCTACTTGCACTATGCCTGGAATGGTTAGAATTAGCTTTGGTTTATATAATTCAATTGATGAAATAGATATTTTTCTAAATACCTTAGAGCTAATATGTAAATTAAGATATTAAATTAAATATATAAATAAATCTTTATAATGAAAATTGATGATGTCTCTACTACAATAGTAGGCTATCATCATCAATCTTCATTTTTTATTTTATTTTATTTTATTTTCTTGCAATTAAGAACTTAATTTTTATTCCTTGTTCACTAAACATATTTTCATGTTCAGTTCTAACATTTCCTTTAACATCACTATTATGTAAATCATAAGTAATATATTCTATGTTAAATCCAGCTTCTTTAAAATACTCTAATGATTCTTCAAATAAATTATCATCATCTGTCTTAAAATATATTTCTCCATTTTCAACTAAGAAAGTTTTATACTTTTCTAATTGCTTAGTAAAAGTTAACCTTCTTTTTTTATGTCTTTCCTTTGGCCATGGATTACAGAAATTAATATAAATTCTGTTAACTATATCATCTTTGCTAAAAACATCTTCAATAAGTGATATTTCCTGTGCCATAAGCTTTAAGTTGTTAACTTCTCTATCTTTTTCATTATAAGCTTTTTCTATATTTCTTTTAGCTAGTACTAAGACTTCGTCTTTTATATCTATAGCTATGTAATTAATATCTTCATTTTCAGAACCATGAACAGCTATAAATGTACCCTTTCCACAGCCTAACTCTAGGTATATTGGGTTATTATTATTAAATGATTCTCTCCATTTACCTTTATTTTCACTTGGGTTTATAATAAAGAAATTACAGGCCTCTAATTCTGGTCTAGCCCATGGCTTTTTTCTTAGTCTCATATTCTTCACTCCATTTATTTAAATTCATAACAATTATACAAATTAATAATAAATATATCAAATCTTAAATTAAAAAATAAAGGAATATAGTAATTTTTTATATTTCCTACATTCCCTTTATATTACTATTTTTTAGTTACATTAATTTTGATAATTGTAGCTTCCTTATATTTAGATACCTCATCTTTATATGTATCTAAATTAATTGCTGCCTTTTCACTATCATCTTCATTGAACTTAACAAAAGCTACTAAAGCTTGATCTTCATCTAAAGAATTTCCAGATTGTGTTACTGAAGTCTTTGAATCAAAATCTATAGCCTCTTCATTAAATTTGCTTATCTTGTATGATGGATTCTTATTATCTGTAGTATTTTCTCTATCTATTTCTGCAATAGACATTATAGATTTATCTGCTTCGCCATCATTTAATTTAGCTGCATTAATTATAATATGCATTATTGAATCCTTAGCTATAGTTTCCGTAGTATATTTCGTTATTTCTTTATTCTCTACTAATTCACCCATTGAATATTTTTCTTTATATAGAGTAACCTCATATTGAGAGTCTATTGGTAAAACTACTGAAGCTACTGTACTCTTATCTCCACCATAGTTAGATGATTTTAATAATAGATCAACTGTCCCTTGTAAGTCTTGATTTACTATTTTAACATCACCCTCTGGAAGCTTTGCCGATACCCCTGTACATCCAACTAGTCCTATAGTTAAAGCCATAGCTGTAATAAGTGTTAAAATTCTCTTTTTCTTCATATGTTATACCTCACTTTTTAAAAGATATGATAATTATATCATATACTAAATTTCTATATATATAAATTATGTAAATTCTATATGAATTAAATTACCTATAGATATCGGCAGATAGTTTTTTTAATTTTTCATAATCTAAAACTATATACAAATCCTTCTCTCTAGATAATATTTTTTTATCAACTAATTTATTCAATGTCCTTAATAAATGCCTGTAGCTTGTCCCTAATAATTCAGATATAATAGTCAATGTTTCATCGAACTTAAAATATTTACTATCTTCTTTTACTCCTATAGAAATAATATAGCTTGCTACTCTATTTTCTAATGGGTATAGTAAATTAATACTTGAGTTTTTAGAAGATCTCTTCAACTTTTCTCCTAGCGAATTGCATAAAAAGTTTAGTAGATTAATATCTTTATTGTAATTATTCTTCAGGAACTTTATTGGAATCCCTATACAAACACAAGGTTCTATTGCCTCGACATTACAACTAGATATATCATTAGTCACCAATTCTAAATCACCTAATGTATCTAACTCTTTATAGAAATCTAATAAAAGTAATTTCCCATTTTTAAGTGTCATATAAACTTTTGCCTTTCCTTCAACAAAAAACATTAAATGAGTAATCTCCTCCCCCTCTTTAAATATTAATTCTCTTTTGTCAAAGAAAAGAAGTTCTATATTTTCCTTAATATATGGGCTAAATAAATTGCTTATATTATGTATTTTTATATATTTCTCAATTAATATTAAATCTTTTACTTTATTCATATTAACTCCTTATTTTAAGTATTAATTTAAATATTATATATTCATTATGACATATGTCATAATGAAATTTAATTCCTATATGCTATATTATTTTAAAAAGCTTATGGAGGAATAACATGTATAACTTTTTATCTCTTTTTACCGGAATATTAATCACTATAATGATTAGTTTGAATGGTATTCTATCAACTCATTTAGGTAATTACTCATCTACTTTAATAATTCATATTGTAGGATTTATTTTATTAACCCTAGTCTTATTATTTAAGAAATATAAAATTAGATTTAGTAGAAATATTCCTCTTATATTATATAGTGCAGGAGTAATAGGAGTTTTTACTGTTCTATTTAATAATTTAAGTTTTAGTGCTCTTGGAGCCTCTTTAACTATTTCTTTAGGCTTATTAGGCCAAACTGTTACATCACTTGTAATAGATAGCTTTGGCTTAATGAAAATGAATAAGGTTTCGTTCCAAAAGAAAAAGATATTTGGTGTATCTTTGATCATATTAGGAATAGTTGTAATGGCTATTTATTAAAAGGAGGAATTATGTTTTATTTTTATATTTTATTAGCTATATTAGCAGGGGTTTCAATAGTAATTTCAAGGATTTTCAATTCTAGAATAGCTGAGGAAATAGGAACTCTTCAAGGTACATATATTAATTACTTAACTGGACTAGTTACAGCCTTTATATTCTTTATAATAAGCAAAGAATATATGAATATAGAGATGATTAACTATTTAAATATACCTATTTATTCATATTTAGGGGGAGCCATAGGAATATTAGTTGTTTTACTATCAAATTATACTACTCCAAAGGTATCATCCTTTTCTTTATCATTATTAGTTTTTATAGGACAACTTTCTATTGGTATTTTTATAGATTACTATTCTTATAGTACAGTTTCCATAGGAAAAATAATTGGTGGACTATTAATCTTATCAGGATTATCCTACAACATATTAATAGATAAAAATGTTAATTCAACAGATACGTTAATAGAAGAAAAAAATTAGAATAATGCTTTTAAATAAAAAAGGTTTAGTACAGCTTGTACTAAACCTTTTTACTTATATAAATACTAGTTTTGTCCGAAATATCTATCTAATAATCCCTTGAATGCTTGTCCATGTCTAGCTTCATCTTTACACATTTCATGAACTGTGTCATGGATTGCATCTAAGTTTAATTCCTTAGCTAATGTAGCTAAATCCTTCTTACCTTGGCAAGCTCCGTGTTCTGCATTAACTCTAGCTGTTAAGTTAGCCTTAGTATCAGCAACAACAACTTCTCCGATTAATTCTGCAAACTTAGCAGCATGTTCTGCTTCTTCGAATGCTATTCTCTTGTATGCTTCAGCAACTTCTGGGAATCCTTCTCTATCAGCTTGTCTTGACATTGCTAAGTACATTCCAACTTCTGTACATTCTCCAATAAAGTTAGCTTGTAATCCTTCCATAACTCTTGGATCTACATCCTTAGCAACTCCTACTCTATGTTCATCAGCCCATGCTAAATCAGCTGATTGCTCAACAAACTTATCTGCTCCAACCTTACATACTGGGCATTGTGCTGGTGGCATATCTCCTTCATGAACATATCCACATACTGTACAAACAAATTTCTTCATTATTAAACTCCTCCTATAATATCCACATATTATATAAATTTATTTCTTTCGATGGATTTATTATATAATAATTATTATTAGTTGTAAATAGTTTTTAAGAAAAATTTATTTGTTTTTTGTTAAGAAAATGTAAAAATGAGAGTGAACTATACATTCTCCCAAAATCACTTTCTTGTATAATATTATTTACAGTAATAACTGTTCACATTTTAACTAATAGTAAAATCTCTGCTTTTCTTTACCTTATCCACTAATTTATACGGTAAATCTAATATCTTTTTAATGTACTTACCTTCTATTTTACTTACAATAAATACTACTGCTTCACCTAATACTATTGCAATCACTCCATCTAATATAAAATGTTGCTTAATAAATAAAGTTGATAATATTATCAATACTCCAATTATATTTGTATACAGGAACCATGACTTATTATCCTTTAATTTAGTGAAACGCATAATTATATAGGTATTTAATACATGGATAGAAGGAAAACAATTAAATGGCCTATCATTTTCATATATTATATTAACTAACTTATTCGGAATAGTATTATTGGCAATTACTGGCCTTGCTATTTCTACAGGGTAAAAATAATAAAATAAGTAACAAATACACATTCCAATATATATTGCTAATAAAGTTTTAGCATACCTTTCTCTATTCCTAGATAAAATAAATACTAGTCCTATTAAAATAAAAAAATACCAATATATATAAGGGAAAATAAATATAGATAGAAAAGGTATTTCATTATCTAACTTTAACGCAAGGCTAGTCCCATTTTCAGCAATAGATCCAGCTAATAAATAATTTATATTTATTATAGGCATTACTAATAACCAGGTCAAGTCTAACCATTTTACATTTTGTAAATTGTATTTCAAAATAAAACTCTTAATAATATTACTCAATATAAATCCCTCCAGCTATTCTGGTAAATTTAACTCTATATATTATTATTTTACTTCATAAAAAAATATTTGCTATTACATTAGGTAATTATTAAGGTTTTTATAAGAGAATCTTTAGTTATTTATTATTTCTTCCACCTTTTTCATATCTATATTTGAACTAAGAATATTAGAAAGCTTATCTAGTTCCCCTTTTTTATATTCCTTATATGATGTTATTTCTTCTTTAACATCATTGATATTTATTTTAAGTAATAAGTGTTTTATAAGTTCCTTTAGAAAATCCTCATTATCAAAAATTCCATGAAGATATGTTCCTATTACATTTTGTTTATCATTTATAATGCCTGCAATCTCTCCAGTATCTAAAGTTATGAAAGGATTTATATTTCCTTCAATAGTTGTTACACCATTATGAATTTCATATCCTTCTACCTCTACCCCTTCACTATTAATTACTTTATTTTTAGATATAATCCCCTTAACTTGCTTAGTCCTTTTATCTTTACTAAAAGAAGTTCTAGTATTTAAAAATTTAAATCCTTCTTCATATTTATTATTGCCTTCAACAGATAACGGATCTTCTATTAATTTTCCAAGCATTTGATATCCACCACAAATTCCTATAATTATAGTACCCCTATTTTCTAACTCTAATATTTTATTAAAAATATCTTTTTCTTTAATTATCTTTAAATCTTTAATAGTATTTTTGCTTCCTGGTATTATTATCAAGTCTGGTGATCCTATTTCATTTGCCTCTTCTACATATCTTAAATTCACACTTTTCAGCCTGCCTAATGCATTAAAATCTGTAAAGTTAGACATTGAGGCAAGCTTAATAATCGCTATATCAATACAAGCATCCTTATTATCCTTTCCTTTAAATCTGTCTGTAACGCTATCTTCATCCTCGATATCAATATCAACGTAAGGCATAACTCCTAAAACAGGTATATTGATTATATCCTCTAATTGTTTCATAGCTGGCTTAAAACTTTCAACATTACCTCTAAATTTATTTATAATTACACCTTTTACTCTACTTCTTTCCTTCTCATCTAATAGCATTATAGTTCCAACTATAGAAGCAAACACTCCGCCTCTATCTATATCTGCCACTAATATAACTGGAGAGTCACTTTCTTCTGCCATAGACATATTTGCAATATCATTTTCTCTTAAATTAATTTCAGCACAGCTACCAGAACCTTCTAGTACTATTAAATCGAAATTTTCACTTTCCTTATCATATATATCCTTAACTACTTCTTTTAACTCCCTATTTAAATCCTTATACTTATATGCATCCATATTACATTTTACTTTTCCATTTACAATAACTTGAGTTTTGTTATTTCCACTAGGTTTAAGTAATATAGGATTCATCCATGACTCTGGCTCTATTTCACAAGCTTCTGCTTGAACTACTTGAGCCCTTCCCATCTCAAGACCTTCTTTAGTTACATAGGAATTTAAAGAAATATTTAAAGCCTTAAAAGGTGCTACTTTTAGGCCTTTGTTTTTAAAATACCTACAAAAAGCTGTAGCTATTGTACTTTTCCCAACAGATGAAGCTGTTCCAAGTAGCATTATACTTTTACTCATTAATAACACCTACAATATCTAAGAATCCGTATTTATCATTTGTTATTATTCCATTTTGCTTAAATTTAACTGGAAAATTAAAAAGTGGACCATCAAAAGCAAAAGTGTGATACTCACCATTTTCTCCACATGGATCTGAACCTGCTTTAACTAAATCCCTTACTACTTCTCTAGTTAATTCTTTTCCAAGAAAATCTGTTGATAAAACATCTAATCTTACATTTTTTATTACTGTTTTGAAACCTGTATCAATAAATTCATAAGTTAAACCTTCTCTTGATTCCTGCCATAGTGGGAATATAGCTTCAATCTCAGCATAATCACATCTTTCAGTACACCAAGATCTATGTGCTTCTAAATCTATATCGCCAAATACACAGGCTTCAGCTCCAAGTTCATCACGAGCTTTTAATAATGCTTTATGAAAGGCATCCTTATATTCTTCTCCTTCACACTTTACTAATAACAAAGGAATATTTAATGATTTTGAAACCATGTTTAATAAATCTTCAGGCACCCCATGGAACCATGATCTTAAGACTTTTTTATCAACAGTTATAAGTAATGCTACTGGCTTATGACCTTTCTGTATCATCCTATATAATGCTAATGTACTATCTTTTCCGCAGCTATATGACATTACGAATTTCTTACTCATCTCCATACCTCCTCTTTATTTCCACTTCTCTAAAGTCGTTACCATAAACTTCTTAATATCTATCCCATATACTTCTTCTAGATCTCCTCCATTTAATACTTCTTTTGTAATTCCTGAATTGATTAATCTACCGTCTTTTAGCAATAATGCCCTTTCTCCAAAACTTTGAACTAAATTTAAATCATGAAGTACTGCAACTACTATTTTATTATTATCCTTTGCCCACATTTTCAAATAATTTAGTATTTCAATTTGATATCTTAAATCTAAATGATTAGTAGGCTCATCTAAAAGTATTACTTCTGGTGATTGTGCAAATGCTCTTGCAAGAAATACTCTCTGAAGCTGGCCTCCAGAAAGCTCACTTATAAGTTTATCCTTAATATCAAGTAATCCAACCATCTCTAAACTTTTATATATTATTTCTTCATCTTCTTTATTAAGCTTTGAGAAAACGCCTGTTAAATGTGCATATCTCCCTAAGGCTACAGTATCATAAATACTATATGGAAATAATATATTTGTACTTTGTGTCATTAAGGCAACCTTAGTAGCAAGATCTCTTCTTTTTAAATCCTTTATATTTTTCCCATCTAAAATAATATCTCCTTTATAAGAAATTAAATTAGATATAGCTTTTAATAATGTGCTTTTACCGCATCCATTAGGTCCAACTATACAAATATTTTCTCCTCTTTTTACATCAAAGCTTATATCTTTAACTACATCCACATTATTGTATCCACAAAAAACATTTTTCAGTTCTAACATCTAATCACCTACTTTGATCTTTTAAAGTATAAATATGCAAAAAACGGTGCACCTATCATTGCAGTTACTGCTCCAACTGGTAACTCTGAAGGAACTATAATAGTTCTAGATATAAGGTCAGTTATTACCATTAGACATCCACCAAAAACTACAGACATAGGTATAACATAACTATGCTTAGAGCCAAATATTTTTCTTACTACATGGGGTGCAATTAAATCTACAAATCCTATCGTCCCACTAATTGCCACTGCCGCACCAGTTAAAATTGCAACAAAAAGAAATAAGTATTTCTTTACTCTTTCAGCATCAACACCTATTGCCTTTGCTTGTTCTTCTCCAAAAGTTAAAACATCCATCTCACGTACAAAAGCCATAATACCAATTATTCCAATTAGGAAAAAAGGAATCCCAGCTTTTAAATAGCTCCAACCCTTCATAGAAAAGGAACCCATTTGCCACATAGTAATGGCTTCAATATTCTTAGTAAATAATGCAGTTAAGGTAGTTAATGCAGCATTAAAGAATAATGAAAAAACCATACCTGTTAGGATAATAGTTGTATTTGAAAGTTCTTTGTCAACCTTACTTGAAAATGCTATTACTATTACCATAGTTAATAAACTGCAAGTAAACCCTACTAAAGGCAGTGAAAAATTACCAAGGAACGGGATAGAAATTCCTGATACTATTAATAAACCAACCCCTAGTGATGCTCCTGATGATACTCCTAGTGTATAAGGTGAAGCTAAAGGATTCTTCAATATGGATTGAACTACTGCTCCACTTGCTGCAAGAGCTCCCCCCACAGTAAATGCTAATAATACTCTAGGTAATCTTATATTCCATATAATAGAAACATCTTTTGCTTCAATTCCTTGTAATAAATTAGTATTAAACATCTTATGAGATATTATTGAAATAATATCCATAATGCTAATATTGGAACTTCCTATGGAAGTTCCAATACATATTACTAGAAATACTACAACAAATGAAAGTATCATCAGTGTTTTATTTTTTTTATCTTTATTTATATTCATTTGGGTAAACAGCCCTAGCCATTTCCTTTAAAGCTTTTACTACCTCTTGAGAAGGTCTTGCAGAAGCATTCTTATCTACTCCATAAACATTTCCTTCTTTTATAGCAGTAACACTATCCCATCCATCACGGCTCTTAATTTCATCAACAGCCTTTACTCCATTTATATCTGGAACATTTGTTAATATTACATCTGGATTTGCACTTATTACTGATTCTGGTGTCGGTGAAATCCATGCATTTTCATTACCAAATATATTTTCTGCTCCAATTATTTGAATCATTTCATTTAAAAATGTTTCATTACCAAAGCTATATAATGTTGGGCCAGAACCTATTTCAAAGTAAACTTTTTTCTTATCAGTTATTTTATCTCCAATAGCTCTGATTGCCTCAACTTCTTCTTTCATATTATCAACAATTTCTTTACCTTTTTTCTCAGTCTTAGTTACTTCAGCCATAAATTCAATATCACCATATATTCCATCTATGCTATTACTACTTGGAATATATACTACTGGAATACCAGCTTCTTTAATTAATTGGAAAGGATCGTTTTCTCCAACCTTATTGTGACCAGAAGCTATTACGATATCTGGCTCTAGACCAATTATAGTTTCTGCATCTGGATTTCTAAAGTCTATTTGTGGTATCTCAGTATTAACTCCTTCAACATCTGAAGAATACTTGTCTATAGCCACTAACTTATCTGAAAGCCCAAGTGCCACTAATACCTCAGTATTAGATGGTGCAGTCGATATAATTCTTTCTATTTTTTTAGGTAAAGTAAATTCATTACCCTCCCTGTCTGTCATAGTTTTTGTAGTTTCTGTGCATCCAACAAATAATGCAATTGCAAATACCATGGATAGAACTACAGCAAGAATTTTACTTCTTTTTTTCATGAATAAGTCCTCCTAATTATTTTATTAGGGTAATTTTGCAGATAAATTTGCAAAATAAAAAGGCATACTAAGAGTATGCCCAAAATACTTATCAAATAATTTCAAATTATAACTTATAAATAATTCATTATAACTCAAAACTATAACAGTATTCCCATCATCCCACCCTCAGAGGATAACAGTCTTCCATAAAAGGTAGGTCTCCCGGCTTTACTTCATCCTACTTTCTAACCTTCCCGCACTCTGCAGTGGTGTATTAATAGATTTCGTCCATATTACGGTTACTGGGGTAGCTTAGGCTTTTACCTAATTCCCTATTAAGCTTATAAAGCACCTTTAATAGTTATATAGTTTTAATATCAAATAGAATTATATTATTTATAAGATACCTTGTCAATTAATATTATACAGATAATATGCAATTTAATTCATTAATAAGAATTTTATTTTCTTCTCTTTTTCTAACAGCTATTCTATAATAGCTCTTATCTAGGCCAATATAATTACTGCAACTTCTAATAACTATATTCCTCTTAAGTAATTCCTCTTTTAAATCTATATCTGATAAATTTTTAAACATAATATAGTTTACAGATGGCTTAAATACCTTCAATTTATTAAAAGAGGTTAATTCATTATATAAAAAATCCTTTTCTTCTTCTATGTATTCAATAGTTTTAGAAATGTATTCTTTTTCTTCTAATGCTACAATCGCTGCTTTTTCTGCAAATATATTAATGTTCCAAGGTGATGTTACTTTATTAATTTCTTCTATTATTTTGCGATTTTCAGTTAAAGTATATCCTATTCTTATCCCTGGAATTGCAAACATCTTTGTTAAAGACTTTATTATAAATAAATTATCATATGTAGAAAGAAACTCCATGGCAGAATACTTTTTATATTCCTTTATAAAGTCTAAAAATGATTCATCTAAGACTACTAAAACATTATTTAGTTTCGCTTTTTCTAACACCTTACGTATTATATCTTTCTCAGTTAATTTACCTGTAGGGTTATTAGGATTACAAATAAAAATAATATCAATATCTTTATTAATATAATCTAAAATATCTTCATCTATATTAAAATCCCTATCTTCATTAAGTAAATAGTGTTTAACTTCTCCACCAACGCTTAGTATTGCTTCCCCATACTCACTAAAAGTTGGAGCTGGAATTAATGCTTTTTTGGGTTTAACAGCTCTAACTAAGTTGAATATTGATTCAGCAGCACCATTACCTAAAGTTATATTTTCAAAACTTACTTCTTCAAACTTACTAATTGCCTTTTTTAAATTATGGTATTTTATATCAGGATATACTTCCGCTTCTTTTATAGCATTTATTAATGATTCTAAAACATTATTACTTATTCCTAAAGGATTTATATTAGCAGAAAAATCGATAAGCTTAGATTTTTCAATATTATGTATCCTAGATAACTCTTCTATATTTCCTCCATGAACTGCTTTACTCATTAAAATAAACTCCCTACATAATTAAATATTATTGCTATACCAAAGCTTAAAAATGACACTAAGTACAAGATTCTATTTGTTATGTAAACATCCCTAACTTCTATCTTTTTTAATTCATCACCTATAGTAGGTTTTTCTACTAATTTTCCAAAATAATAATTAGCTCCCCCTAATTTAAGACCTAATGCACCAGCTGTTGCTGCTTCAGGATGAGCACTATTTGGGCTACTATGGTTATATCTATCTCTCTTATATATTTTATATGAATTTTTATAATCTAGCCTTAAAACGAAAGAAGAAATTATTATTAGATATCCAGTAATTCTTGCAGGTATATAATTAAATATATCATCTAACTTAGCAGGAAAATATCCAAAATCATAATACTTATCATTTTTATATCCAAACATTGAATCCATAGTATTTACTGCCTTATATGCTAAAGCAAAAGGTGCTCCAAATAGGCCTGCATAAAAAATTGGAGCCACTACTCCATCAGAAATATTCTCAGCTATGGTCTCAACTACAGCTCTTAAAATTTCCTCTTTGTTTAAGTTTTTGGTATCTCTTCCTACAATATAGGATAATCTATGTCTCGCTTCCTCTATATCATTGTCTTTTAAGGCTTTAACTACATTTAAAGCTTCTACTTTTAATGACTTTGTTGCAATACAAAAGTATATCATAACTCCACTTACTATAATTCCAAATATATAATTTAAATTATAGCTAAGTCTTACTATCAGGTTACTAAATATAAAAACAATTAAAATAACAGATATCCATGTTGATAACCCTGCCATCTTAAGTGACTTACTTAGTTCTCTTCTAAAATAATTTTCTACCTTTTTACATAAGTTTCCTATTAGCCTTATGGGATGAAATGGGTTTTGAGGATCTCCTATTAGTAGATCTAATAAATACCCTATAGTTAACTCCTTCATAAGTTTATCTCTCCTACTTTCTTTAACAAAAATCTATCTATATAAATATTTTATATTTCAGTAATCTTTAATATCTTAAATTCTGACTTTAATATTTCTAAATCTAACTTATATCCTCTTCCATAACTCGGTTGCCACTCATAAAAGCTCTTACTTTTATCATAGAATTCTTCTAGAATAGTACCTATAGTCCCTCCATGAGATATTAACAGTACTGAATTCTCCTCTTTAACCCTTTCAATAAAATTAATAAATTCATCCTTTATTCTATTTCTATACTCAGCCTTACTTTCTCCACCTGGACACTTAAAATTTGAAGACTCATCCGTTATCCAACTAATATATTCTTTATTACTCTTTAACTCCTCATAAGATTTCATTTCAAAATCTCCGAAATTATATTCAAAGAATCCTTTTACCTCTTCAAAATCTTTATCTCCATAAAGAATATTCATTGTTTCATTTGCTCTTAATGCTCCACTAGTAAAGTACTTGTCAGCCTTTGGATAATTTATTTTCTCTTTTAATATAAGCAACTCTTCTTTACCTAAATTACTTAAAGGAATATTAGTAAATCCACAATATAACTTATTTTCATTAGCCATTGTTTTTCCATGCCTTAATAAATACAAAACTAATCTTTTCATTTCTTAATCACCATAGGGATTCCACAAAATAATCTATAAACCTCATTAGCTTCCTTACTTATTTCCTGCAAAAGCTTCCCTGTAGTCTCTCTCCAAACTCTATCTTCTTTTTTTAAAGGAACTATTCCTTCTGAAATATCATCACAGATAATTATTTTATCTTTAAATAAACTAATATTTTCTCTAAAATATTTTACAATATCCTTATTATCTAAAGCATATTTATAAGTTAAATTATGTAGCTTGTATATTACTTTCTTAGAAGCATTAATTTCTAAGTTGTCCACTTCTTCATTTATAGTAATTATATCTTTTTTATTTAAATTATATTTTTCTAGTACAAAATTTAATTTTCCACTATAAGCTCCACCAAAAACTAAAATCAAAAGATTCACCTCTCCTTAAATTACGGCTAAAATAAATAATCCAACTGCTTCAGATATAACTAGTCCATATCCAGCAATATCTCCAGACATTCCTCCAAGTTCCTTAATACTTTTATTTACTGATATTATTGCTGAAAGAATTATACATCCCCCTAGAATAATACCACTTATTCCAAATAAAAATATTAAAGCTATTAAAGCTAATAATAGTAAAAAATTAAGAACTACTATATCTATTTTCCCTGTACCAGTTTTAAAATAACTTCCAAGTGAACTTTCTTTCATAGTATCCTTTTTTAAAAGCATATATCCCATTAAAGCTCTAGATATAATAGGTATAATAATTATTCCAATAATATTTTCATTACCTTCTATTATAGAATATACGGATGAAAAATTTATTATAAATAATATTCCTAATGAAATAACTGAAAAAGCCCCTGTATTCGGATCTTTTAATATTCTTATTTTCTCCTTCTTATCTCGTCTAGATAAAAGTGCATCACAAACATCCATAAATCCATCTAAATGCAACATTCCTGTAATAATAAAAGGTGCTATCATAGTTAATGCTGAAATAATAATTAAAGGCAGATTAAAGTAATTTGCTATTATGTAAACTAAATAATTTACCGATCCAACTATTAGACCTATTATAGGATATAATTTCATCATATGGCATACCGCATTATCTTCCCAAACCTTATACGGCATAGGTAAAATAGTAAACATTGTAATATCCATAATAAAACCCTTAATCAAATTTTTCATTTAAAAAACCTACCTTTTCTTTCCCTTTATGAACTATTATATTGCTGAAGGATGACTCAATAACTACATCTGAAAACTTAGCTATAGATATATTTATATTTCCAAGCTCTCTTCTAAATTTTTCAGTATAGTCATCATATTTAATTGAATCACTAAATAAATAATCTGATACAATCACCATATTCTTAGGGATATCCTTAATCCTCATTAATCCTTCAATAATTTTATCATGAACTTTATCTACAAAGTTTCCATCCTTAAACATTTCGTTAGTAACTAGTGCTGTAATACTATCTAACATAACTGTATCCATACTCTTAAAATTCTTTTCTAATTCTTCAATATTTATGCTTTTCTCTGTTGTAATAAAGCCAAATCCTTCTCTTTCTTTGATATGATTATCAATTCTACTCATATCTTCGTTATCATAAGGCTTCATAGTTGCTATATAAAATAAATTTCCACCAGCTTCTTCTAAATACTTAGATATCCTTTGAGAAAGCATGGATTTTCCACTTTTAGAACCGCCTACAACCAATATTATCATATAAAATCACCTACTTATCTAAAGTGCTAACTATATAACTTTTCTTATCCCTTATTTCCTCTAAATAACTAGGATCAATTTCTGCTTCTTCAAATGTAGCCATATTATTCATCATCGCACAGGCAGAACTTATTATTGAAAAAGCAATAGGACATCCACTACCTTCACCTAATCTCATATCTAGATTTAGCATTGGCTCTAATCCTAATTCTTTAATAGCTAAATTATATCCTATTTCCTTAGACAAATGAGATGGTATAAGGTAATCAATTACTTCCGGAGACAACCTTACAGCCAACAAAGCAGCTACTACAGATATAAACCCATCTATCACTACTGGTATTCTATAATATGAGGCCCCTAAAAATACCCCCACCATACCTGCTATATCAAAGCCACCAACTTTAGCTACAATATCTATTGGATCTTCTGAATTAGGATTATTTATTTCTATAGCCTTTCTTACTACTTCTTTCTTCTTTTCAAACGCTTCTTCTGTTAATCCCGCTCCTTTACCTACAACTTCATCAATTCTACACCCAATTAATGACTTTAAAACGGCACTACTAGTAGTAGTATTTCCTATCCCCATTTCTCCTACACCTATAATGTCATAGTCCTTTTCCTTAGCTAACTTAACAGTTTCTATTCCTATATAAATTGCTTTTAGACATTCTTCTTTTGACATAGCAGGTTCATTAACTATATTGCTTGTACCTTTTCTAATTTTTCTATTGATTGCCCCTGGAACTTCTATATCAGAATTAATCCCTATATCAACTACTATTAAATCAGTATTATTTGCTTTAGCTAAAGCCGCTACCCCTGTCTTTCCCCTAGAAAAGTTAATGCTTTGAGCTAATGTTACATACTGAGGTGCTGATGCAACGCCCTCTTCCACCACTCCATTGTCTGAAGATAATATAATTACACATTTTTTATTAATTTCATTATTAATCTTACCTGTTATCCCAGCTAACTTTATTGCTATATCTTCAAGCTTTCCTAAGCTACCAAGCGGTTTAGCTAATGAATCTACCCTCTTCTTAGCACTTAAAATAGAATCTTCATCCCTACCTTTAATATTATTAATAATATTTAAAACTTCTTCATTATAATTCATTATATCCCTCTTTTATAATTCCTTTTTTGTTATGATATATTAACTTTAGAATAAAAATCAACAAATGACAATAACAAAAAAATCCACAGAACTCTATTGAAAACTGTGAATTTTTCTTAACAATTTGATTTTCCTATTAAAATTTCATTTATTCCTGGATATATATTTTTTTTGCTAGTAATTCTTATTTTTATATTGTCCAACTCTATATTCTCTAAATTAATTTCTAAGTGATCTTTTTCTATAAAAGTATTTTTTGCTTTAGTTATTATATTTTCCTTATCATTAAGTGAATCTATAACATTAAAAATTTCATAACTCATTATATCACCTTTTGTTACCGGCAATTTTATTCTATTTATTGTAAAGGTATTCGTAAATTTATATAAAAACTCTTTTCCACTGAGTTTCTCTTCATTATCATAAGCAGTATTTAATAAAGCATCAATACTAGATTTGGAGAGTTTTAAGAATCCACTATAGTTACAAAAACCATCATGTAATAATGTAGTTGATAGAATCTCATCCAATTCAATAAAATTCATATTAAGCCTCCTTTAATCTAACAACTTAGCTTTTATACCTAATATTATATAAAATTGTCCTATAATTATATTTTTATCCTATTTAGAATAATTTGAAAGTCCTATTTTCCTTAAAAATAGTCATAAAATAACAGGACTATAGTCCTAAAAGCATTTTTATTGAGCTTTTTTGTCAAAATATCGCTTTTTTACATGAACTTTTTACAAATTAATTTTTAATAGACTATGCTATTCCTAAATTAATAAACTATAATATAAAAAAAATTCCTTAGTAAACTTGACATGGTCAAGTTTACTAAGGAGTTCTAATTAACTTTCAGTTTTCTGATTAAATTCAGCATTTAAATTTTTAAAATATCTTTAATCGCTTCTACAACGCCATTTTCATCGTTGCTTTTTGCAATAAACCTAGAAGCCTTTTTTAAATCATCATGAGCATTTTCCATAGCATAGCTATAATATCCTTCATTCATCATTTCTAAATCATTTAAGTAATCACCAAATACCATAGTTTCTTCATAAGCTATTCCAAGGTCACTCTTTATCTTATCTAAAGCAATTCCTTTATTGGCACCTTTTTTAGTTATATCTAGCCATATCTCACCTGAAACTGTAACTTGAAGCTTATCTTTGTAGTCATTATAATAGTTATTACTGTTAAATTCAGAACCTGAGAAATCACAAATAGTAATCTTTAAAACTTCATCATCTACCTTCGTAAGGTCTTCTACTATTTCATATCTTTCATAGTACTTTTCAGTTTCTCTTACTATTCTTTCATCGCTACTTTCTATATAAGCTGAGTTCTTACCACAATAAACTACATAAGCATTATCTATCTTTCTACCTATTTCTATAAGCTCAATAGCTATATCTCTATCTAATGAATTAACAAATAACTCTTTACCCTTATATAATACATAAGTTCCATTTTCTGCTATAAACATCATTTTATCTTTTACTTCATTAAACTTCTTTAATAAATTATAATATTGTCTTCCGCTAGCCGCAGCAAAAATTACATCTTTTTCAATTATTTTCGGAAAAATTCCAAAAAATTCTTCACTTATTTCACCCTTAGAGTTTAATAAAGTTCCATCCATATCTGTTGCAATTAATTTTATCATTAGCAGTCACCTCGTTCTTCATTTCTTTTGTATATGAACTTATTTTAAAATATTAATTAACAAATAATTAGCTACCATAAAGGTAGCTAAATTAAAAACATCATAATTAAAAAAACTTCCCTAGGAGTTTTCTCCTTCATTATACATTATCAATTGTTATTCTATCTTATTTGTTTTTATAATTCAATATTGAATATCCCCTGGAATCTCCTCATCTAATTTATAATTTTTCTTATATATTAAGAATAACACTCCTATAATTCCTACAGCAGCTATTATACCTTGTATTATATAAGTTGTAGTGCTTGGTACATAATCAACTAAAATTGCATTAAGAATAAATGACATTGAATTATTTACTATATGCATTATAATAGCAGGCCATATAGATCTAGTTTTATAAGTCACATAACCAAAAATCACTCCTAAAAGTGTAGCATAAGTTCCTTGTATTAAATTCATATGGTATATGCCAAAAAAAACTCCCTGTAATCCAATAGTCCAAGCTGGAGAAAATCTCTTTCTTAATGTATTAAATACAACTCCTCTAAATAGAAACTCTTCCGCAATAGGTGCAATTATTCCAATTGTTATAATTGAAACTACAATTGAGCCAGCTGTTAATGGTGAAAGTATATTCTCCATATTAATAAACTGTTCTTCTAATAATCCTGCATTGCTGATTAAAGTTAATAATGATGAATTAAATAGCCAACAAAGGCCTCCTAATAAAACTGCAGATAAATAATTGACTATATTAGTATTTTTAAACTGTAACTCTTCCATAACTTTTCTTTTCTTAATTTTGTAAATTAAAATCAGTGCAAGGACAGTTATTATAGATGAAAATAATAGTATCCAACTAGTTGCCCCTACTACATAATTCATCATAGAATCCATATTTGACATTACTGCATCTGTATTACCTTCTAAGATATCAGCATTAGAAATTGCATAAAATACAGCTAGGCCTATCATTCCTACTATAGTAACTACAATCTGAATTCCGAAACCCAATAATAAATATCCCAAAGATGCAAAAATACTTTTTGCTTTACTACCCATAAACTACCATCCTTTATAAAAATAATATTAGTAATTAGATTATACATTAATTATACCCTTATTACTACAAATATAACAATTTATTCAAAATATACTGTTATACAAATTAGAATATTTTAGCTTCAAAGCTTTATTTTTTCTTACTCATAGTTTAAAATTAAATATACAGTTTATTAATAATTGATTTAAAAGTAAAAAATAGTATATAACTATATATAAGAATAAAAAGTTTTATAGGAGAGGTACTAATATGTCAAATGAAAATATATCATCTAACTTTATAAGAAATATAGTAATTGAAGACTTAGATAGTAAAAAGCATGATGAAATAATCACTCGTTTCCCACCTGAACCAAATGGATATTTACATATAGGTCATGCTAAATCAATAGTATTAAACTCAGGTCTTGCTGAAGAATTTAAAGGAAAGTTCAATTTAAGATTTGATGATACAAACCCAATTAAAGAAGATACAGAATATGTTGAGTCAATAAAAGAAGATGTTAAGTGGCTTGGTGGAAACTGGGATAATCTTTATTTTGCTTCTGATTATTTCGATATCATGTATGATAAAGCAAAATTACTAATCAAAAAGGGCTTAGCTTATGTTTGTGATTTAAATGCTGAGGAAATAAAAGAATATAGAGGAACTTTAACTGAACCTGGAAAGGAAAGTCCTTACAGAAATAGATCAGTTGAAGAAAACCTTGATTTATTAGAAAGAATGAAAAATGGTGAATTTAAAGATGGAGAAAAAGTGCTAAGAGCAAAAATAGATATGTCTTCTCCAAATATAAATATGAGAGATCCAATTGTTTATAGAATTGCTCATGCTACTCACCACAATACAGGAGACAAGTGGTGCATATATCCTATGTATGACTTTGCACACCCTCTTGAAGATGCAATTGAAGGTATAACTCATTCAATATGTACTTTAGAATTTGAAGATCATAGACCTCTTTATGATTGGTTTGTAAAAGAATGTGAAATGGAAAGTACTCCAAGACAAATAGAATTTGCAAGACTTAATATGACTAATACTGTTATGAGTAAGAGAAAGCTTAAACAATTAGTTGATGAGAAAGTAGTAGATGGATGGGACGATCCAAGAATGCCTACTGTATCTGGATTAAGAAGAAGAGGATATACTCCTGAAGCTATTAGAAACTTCTGCACAGCAATAGGGGTATCAAAAGCTAATTCTCTTGTAGATTCACAAATGCTTGAATACTTTATAAGAGAAGATTTACAACTTAAAGCAAATACAGCTATGGCTATTATGAGACCTTTAAAGGTTGTTATAACTAATTATCCAGAAGGTCAAACAGAAATGCTAACTGTTTCAAACAATGCTAAAAATGAAGAAGCAGGAACTAGAGAAGTTCCATTCTCAAGAGAGATATATGTAGAGCAAGAAGACTTTATGGAAGAACCAGTTAAAAAGTACTTTAGATTATTCCCTGGTAATGAAGTAAGATTAATTGGAGCTTACTTTATTAAATGTAATGATGTAATTAAAGATGAAAATGGTAATGTAGTTGAATTACATTGTACTTATGATCCTGAAACTAAGAGTGGTTCTGGCTTCACTGGAAGAAAAGTTAAAGGAACTATTCACTGGGTAGATGCAAAAACTGCAAAACCAGCTGAATTTAGACTATATGAACCTTTAATATTAGATGATGCTGAAGAAAATGAAGGTAAGCATTTCTTAGAACAAATAAATCCTAACTCACTAGAAGTGTTAGAAGGATATATAGAAGAAACTACTGCTAAGATTGCAAAACCACAGGATAAATTCCAATTAGTTAGAAATGGATTCTTCAATGTAGATCCTAAATATACTACTGATGATAAATTAGTATTTAATAGAATAGTATCACTAAAAAGCTCATTCAAGATTAATAAGTAATAAAATGCTAGCATTTTATTAATGAAAGAATGAAAAAATTAAAGAATGAAAGGCTCTTAAATAGAAATCTTTACAGATTTTATTTAAGATTATCTTTAGAATAAAGGAGGTTTTGCATTGCAAAACCTCCTTTATTCATTCCTTTCACTTTTTCATCACTAAATTCTTAACTACATATTACAAAAGAAAATACAACTTCATCTTTGTACTAATTAGTCAATTTTTCTATTGAAATAATTCTCTTTTGATTATAAAATAATCTATGAGTTTTATAAGGTAATTATAATTGCTTATGTAGGAGGAACTTATGGATAAACTTATAACTATTTTAATATTAACTGTTGTTGGTGGACTTATTGGTTGGATAACTAATATATTAGCTATAAAACTTTTATTTAGACCAATTACACCTATTAGAATTCCAATTTTAAATTTTGAAATACTAGGATTAATTCCTAAGAGAAAAAAAGAAATTGCTGCAAATATTGGTGAAGTAATTTCTAATGAACTTCTTTCAATGGATGATATATTAGAGCAAGCATTAAATAATTCAAATGGTGAAAATTTCAATTCTTACATAATAGAAAAAATTAAAGCTATTATAAATGAAAAGCTAAATATTATTCCTATGCCCTTTAGAATGATGGCTTCTCCTTATATTGATGAAATATTAAATAAGGAAGTTCCTAGTGCACTTAGTGAAATTACTGCTGATTTATTAATTAAGGCTAAAGAAAATGTTAATATTCAAGCAATTGTTGAAGAAAAGATAAATGAATTAGATTTGGAGAAACTTGAAGATATAATAATTAAAGTTGCTAAAAAAGAACTAAAACATATTGAAATCCTAGGTCTTGTACTTGGCTCTATTATTGGAGTTCTTCAAGGAATTTTAGTAATATTTCTTTAGATAAAATATTGTTTTTTTCTAAATAGAAAGAGCTGTCACATTAGTAATTTAAAATTACTCTGTGACAGCTCTTTAAGTTTAATACTATACTTTATTCATTATTTTATAATCCTTAGTTTTTAGATAAATCAATAGTTATTCTTTCATTTTCTAAGACTTTTATATCTCTATTAGGCGCTGCTATATAATAATCCTTATTCTTATCTAATGCAGGTAATGTTAAAGTAAAATTATATCCATCGTCTAATCCATTAAATTTAGTATTCTTAATTTCTATATCAGTTGTTCCTTTATACCATTCGTATTCTTGACCTTTATTTGAATTATTATATTTATCTAATTTCTCTTCATCCCAAATTGAAATATTAATGTCTTCCAAAGTTCTTAAATACTTTTTAGCTTTTAAATTTACTACTGTTTTATCTTCTTGGAAATCAATATTATTTATAATATATTCTTCTGAGTTTGATTCTATTAATGTCTCTTTATCTTTATTTATTTTTTCTATAGTATATTTTACATTTTCAATTGTATTATTAACAATAGACATACGATTACTATTACTAATAATAGGTATAAGAGTTATTGATTTGGTCTCTTCTGATATCTCATCAAATCTAAATATACTAGTCCCTATTAATAATTTTTTCGCTTTAAAAACACTAGAAAACTCCATACCCTTATTATTTAATGGAATCCCCTTATCATCCAATGCTATAAATTCAAAGTTATACTCTTTAAGATAATCACCTTGATAATATTTATTTGCTTTACTATGCTCATTATATACATCAACATATACAACAGTATTTAACTTACTTTTTATTACCTCTTTAACTTTAAATGATTCTTCACCATATTTAATATCTTTATTTATAGTATAGACTTCTTTTCCCATATCCTTAGAATCTATAGAAAATTTAAAATCTAACTTTTTAGGATAATATCCAACCCAGTTTCCATATAAATCATTAACTATAAATTCTATTTTAGCTTTATCAGGTAACTTATCATTAGTAAATGAATAAGACGCCAATCCTACGTAAGTATTATCATCTATGAATTCTCCATTGTTTTCTTCATTATCATATTGAATCCCCTTAAATCCACTTCTTATTATAGGAAATACTATTGGTTTATCATCAAATCCACTTTCTGACTTTAGTTCATATGCTATAGCAAGCTCTACCCCATCATAGTAAATATTATTAATTGTCATAGTAGTATCTTTATATTTTTTAGTAATATCTACATCTTTAGAACCTTTTACATACTTATCTCCAATTCCTATAGCCTCATTAATTTCTTTAAATGTAGGTCCTATCACTGGTAAACTTTCTGCATAGGCTGGCATAAACATATTAAATGTTAATAAACATATAATTAATCCAGCCACTAAACCAGATACTTTACTTAATCTACTTTTTCTTTTAACCTTTCTATCTGGTAATTTATTTAATGTATTTAATACATTCTTTTTTAATCTCTCTGGGGCTTGTATATTTTCTTGCTTTGCTTTATGTTTCAAAATTTCATTAAATTTATCTTCATTATAATTATTCATGACTATCCCTCACTCATAATATTATATATTTTTTCTCTAGACCTACTTAACCTTGACTTAACTGTTCCCTTTGCTATCTTCAAAAGGCCACTTATCTCATCAATAGACATATCATTAAAATAAAATAACCATGTAGTTAGTCTTAAATCATCACTTAAAGAGTCAATTGCTTTAATTAGATCTAAATCCTTATATTTGTCTTCATAGTTCATATCTGTTTGTAGGTCTTCCATATATATAAACTTCTTATTTCTTCGTATTATATTATTACATTCATTTATCAAAATTCTTGTTATCCAAGTCTTAAAGTACTCCTGATTTTTTAAATATGGAATCTTTTCATAAGCCTTAACTATGGTATTTTGAAAGGCATCTTCAATATCATACTCACTATTTAATATCCCTCTAGCAACAATATATAAGGACTTCATATTTTCCTCAATTAAACTATTAAAGGCTTCTTTATCTCCATTTATAGCTAGTGTAACCTTGCTATCTTTATTCTCTATTCCCTTGTATCTCTTACTCCGCAAACCTATAGGTATTATGCTTGAAGTGTTCATTACCTCTCTCCTTCCCCATCTAACATAGCTATGTGAACTCATCTTCACTTAATTAGACGTTTATCTTAAATCAAAGGTTCCATACATTTCAAATATTTTTCGTTACTATAAAAAAGAGTTGCATAAGCAACTCTTCATAACACTATTTAATATCTTCTAATTTAAATAATAATTCTTCTTCTAAGTTTTTTCCTGTATCCTTAAATCCAAGGCTTTCATAAAGGCTTCTTGCTATATTATTCTTTGGATCAAAGGAAATATAGATATCCTTGCAATCCTCATTCTTCTTCATCTCTTCAATTATTTTTCTTAAAGAAATTCTTCCAAATCCATTGCCTTGGTATTTATGATCTATCATAAACCTACATATCTCATAAAAATCATACTCATTGCAATATCCATACATAGTAAATCCAATCATTAAGTCTTCGTTATATATTGCTTTTACAATCCAACCCTCTTGAATTTTTGATTGTGCAATAGAAAAAGCATTTGAAGCAACGAATTCTTCAAAAACATAATGTTTTCCCTCTTTGTTAGTAGTTAAGAGTGCACATTCTAATAAATTCTCTTCATTAATATCTTTTAAATATATACTCATCTTATCTCTTCCCCCTAATTATGCTCTTTACTCTTTGTTTCTCTTGCTGCATAGACTTTTTTAAATTATACTCTTCTTCTCTTTTGAGCTTCTTATATCTCTCTAATCTATCTAAGTCTAATTCTCCCTTTTCAATTGCTTCTCTTACTGCACATTTTGGTTCATTTTTATGAGTACAATCTGAAAATTTACATTGGCTTTCTAATTCTTCAATATTACTAAATGATTTATCAACATCAGCAGACATTAGCCCAAGTTCTCTCATTCCAGGGGTATCTATTATTATACCGCCCTCTTCTAATACAAATAATTCTCTATGAGTAGTTGTATGTCTTCCCTTGTCATTTTCATCTACTGAATTAGTCTTTAATATATCTTTATTTAATATCTTATTTATTAAAGTGGATTTGCCTACTCCTGATGAGCCTATAAAGGCTATGGTTATTCCACTTTTTATATATTCTTTAACTTTTTCATATCCATTTTCATTAAAACTTGAAGTTACTAATATTTCTATTCCTATAGCAACTTCCTTGACCTCTTTAAGTCTTTCATCTATATCTTCACATAAATCTGACTTAGTTAATACTATTACTGGTATTGCCATGCTATCCCATGCAACAGCTATATATCTTTCAAGTCTATTAATATTAAAATCATTATTTAAAGCTGTACATATAAATATATAATCAATATTTGCAGCAACAATTTGTCTATCATATCTACTTCCTGCAATCTTCCTTGAAAAATAACTTTTCCTAGACAATACCTTATGAATTATAGCATCTCCATTTTTATTATCTGCTCTATCTAATAATACCCAATCTCCTACTACAGGATAATCTAAAGTATTATTTGAAGAATATGATAATTTACCAGATACCCTTGCAAGTAATTCTCCCTCCTCAGTAAATACTTTATAAATATCCTTGTATTGTACTGATACTCTTCCTAAATAAAAATCATCATTATAGATACTTGCCTCTTTAATGTATCCTTCATTTAATCCTAATTCTAGTAAGTTTTTATTATTCATTTTTCCTCCCGAAACATAAGTTATTGGGAAGGATATTAAATTACTCTATACTGTAGTCACCTTCCCATAAACAACAATATAGTTTCTGTTAATTCTTACTAAACTCATCATAAAACATCACATCCTTTCAGATAATTAATGGTTAAATTTGTATAAACCACTATAATTATAATATAACAATATTAACTTTTTTCATACAATTATTTGTAAATAATTTATAAAAAAGGAGATAAATATTATATTCTGTGTGAACTTAAACTTCTTCCAAGTCACCGTAATATAATATCTATCTCCTTATACATTGAAAGTATTAAATTTTCATTTTTAATTAGAGCTGTCTAAGCAGCTCCTTCTAGTCTCTCTTTATTTGCCAATAGCATCTCTTAGGTGAATAAATCTTTTCTTCCTTTTTAAGCTTATCCATTACCTTAGATACTTCTTTTTTGTCTATGCCTGTTTTTTCTGCAACTGCAGTGGCATTCATTGGTTCATCATTCTTTTCAAAACAGTCTAATACAACGTTATAGTTCTCCATGTATTCATCTCCTTTAAATATTTTCTTAACTATTCTACATAATAAGTCTAACCAATTTCAACTATTATATAAAAATTTTTATTATATAAATTTTTATTTAATGTATTATGATTATATAAAAATAGATCTTTTAAAACTGAATAGTGTTGTATTTACAAAATATGTTATAATTGGATCATAATCATATTTTGATATTTTTATTAAGAATAAATATAACATAAGAATAATAAAATCATGGAGGTTCTATATGAGAAGTGTAGATATATATGGTCTAATTATAATTACATTACTTGTTGGAGGACTACTTACCTTCTTAGGATGGATAATTAAAAGTCAAAATGCAGGAGATATGCTAAATGGATTTGATGCAAAAAAATACGATAAAGATACAGTATCAAGGATAGTAGGGAGAGATATGTTTAATACTGGGATATTAGTTATCTTTGTAGGAGGTATTGGACTTTTTCTAACTAGTAAATTTTATAATTATATAACTTTTGCACAAATTGCTATTGTAATACTAGGAATTATTAAAAGTATGTATGATATGGATAAAAAATGTACGATAAAAAAAGATTGAAATATAAAATAATTCAAAAAACATCCCCTGTTAATCTAAAGATTATAAGGTATTTTTTAATATTAAATTTAAAATATTGTACATTAATATATTTTCGAAAGGAGGTAGTTCTATGGAAGAAGTCGCAAATTTAGTTTCTATTAAAGTATCACCTCTATTTATTGGAGTAGGATTTATAATTGTTATAGCATTAGGTATCGCTATCTATATGAAAAAAAGAAATGCAGATTACTCTTAAAATATTCAGAATTAATAAAGGTCGTTTTACAACGACCTTTATTTTATAAATTTAAAAATGCTTCAAATCTAGCTCTTACTTTATCTTCACCTAATATTTGCATAATAGTATAAAGATCAGGAGTATTGCTTCTATGAGATAGTGCAGCTCTTACAGCACCAGCAACATCAGAAATCATTCCCTTAAATGCATCTGGGTTTGCTTTATATTCTTTTCTATTTGCACAATATCCAAGTTCTGTTCCAATAGCCTTTAAATCTTCAAACCAAGCTTCTTGACTACCTGCATTAAAGTTAAATTTATCTTTATATACTTTTATTACTTCTTTTGCATTTTCTAAAGTTAAAGTCTTTGGAAGTTCAACATTTTCTGATGTTTCTTTATTAAATAATTCATCAAAGAAATAATCAACCTTTCCTCTTACTTCATCCCATTTAGCAAAGTCTTTTCTTGGCTTTGGACCTTCTTTGTCTATGTTGAAGATTTCCTTAGACATTTTTTCATTTGCAGTTACTAAGTCATACATTTCCTTATCGAATTCCTTAGCCCAAGCTGTATAGTAATCATATACTACATCAGCTTTCATCTTACAGATAACTTCTTTACTTACATCATTTAATTTAACTATATCAAATAATGCTCCTGATTTACTCATCTTATCTAAAGCTACTTGGAATTCATGATAATCTGTAGTTGGATTTTCAGCTCTCCAATCTTCAAAAGTAGAATTTATAATATTTAATAAGTATTCAATTACTGATACCATTGGATATCCAACTTCTTTATAGTATGAAACTGCGGCTTCAGCATCTTTTCTCTTTGATAATTTTCTCTTAGAACCATTATCATTCTTCATTATAGTTGGAATATGAGCATAGTTTGGTCTTTCTAAACCTAATACATCAAATAATTGAACGTGTATTGGTAATGAAGATAACCATTCTTCTCCTCTTATAACGTGAGTTGTTCTCATTAAAGCATCATCTATAGCATGAGCAAAGTGATAAGTTGGAAGTCCATCACCCTTTATTATAACTATATCTTGATTATTTTCTGGGAAGCTTATATCTCCCTTTATTAAATCATGGAATTCTACTCTATTCTCTATATTTCCTGGTGACTTAAATCTAATTATGTAGGCATCTCCATTATTTATCTTTTCCATAGCCTCTTCTGGAGTTAAATTTCTATCCTTAGCATATTCTCCATAATATCCTGGAGTTATTTTAGCTGCAGTTTGTCTTTCTCTAAGTTCTGCAAGCTCTTCTGGTGTATCAAAAGCTGGATATGCTAATCCCTTTTTAATTAAATCCTTAGCAAAGGCTCTGTATATATCAGCTCTTTCACTTTGTCTATATGGACCATATTCACCTTTAGAAGTGTCATTTCCAGTCATTCCTTCATTAAAATCCATTCCAAAGTTATGCATAGTTTGAATAGTATCTTCTATAGCACCTTGAACTTCTCTTTTTTGGTCAGTATCTTCTATTCTTAAATAGAAAACTCCATCAGTTTGACTAGCAATTCTTTCATTTATTAACGCAGCAAAAACTCCTCCTATATGTTGGAATCCTGTTGGTGATGGAGCATATCTAGATACTACAGCACCTTCTTTTAAATTTCTCTTTGGATACATTTTAATATAATCTTCTGGAGTCTTATCTACATTTGGAAATATTAAATCCGCTAATTTTTCTAAACTCATTTTTTTCTATCCTTTCTTAACTAAATATTTATCCGATGGCTACCATTGCTAATACTCCCATATTCTCAAAGTGGGAGCTAAGCATTGCTATGCGCCTGGATTAGTTCTTCTAACCTTCAGATGGATTAGGCATCCTGCACTCTTTGAAAGTGATTCACACAAAATACAAGATTTTGGTTCTCTACTTTTTAAGAAAACTCCATCTGAAGCTAAGAATCACTTTATTTGCAAAATAAAAAAGTCTTCAATCCTAAAGACCTTAGGACGAAAGACAAGTTTTCCGCGTTACCACCTAAGTTGATTAATATAAATTAATCCACTCTTTCTTTATAAGGGAAGAATCCCACGTGCCGTTAGACAATTACCGATTAATAATTAAGAATTAGCAATTATTGATGTAACCCCTTTGGAATTACTTACAAATTGTTTTAAACTTCTATGGAAGTCTTCTTCTTATTATTAATATTACATTACATGACAGCATCATAGCTCCGGAGCTTCTTTCTATAGGTTTAGCTTCCAGGATTTCACCCTCCCTAGATCTCTTTTAAACTAAATTTCTATATACTCTTCTCTTTCAATGCCTTTATTTTTATTATCAGTAACATTATAACTTTACATTTCCCCTTTGTAAATAATTTATACTTTTTATTTTATATATCATTTTTTATATAAGCATTATAAGTAAAAAACTTGTCCTATTTATAACAATATAATGTTTCTATTTAATTTTTTCTATCACTCATTATATGTATAAGAAAAAGGAGAAAAATACTATTCCCTCCTTTTTGTTATTAAATTAATTATCTAATTTAAATAACTTCTAAATATTTTTAATTTAAATAGTTAGTAATTTTTTCAACTTTTCTAATACAGAAGTATTTACTCCTCCACCAGCTTGGAATATTATATTTGTAGTTTTACTTTTTAATACTGCTTCTTGTCCTGTACTTAAACTCTTTTGTGCAAGTACAACAGGAATATTTTTCTTTGCTGCAAGTGGTCCTACTGCTAACGCATCTACTAAATCTAAATCTTTAGCTATTACAACGCCTTTTAAAGTAGTCTCTGGATAAAACTTCTTTATTACATTTGCATTAGTTTCATTCCTATTTTTACCATCAATTCTATTACCTGATACATTTTTTGAAACTATACCATTTATTTGATCTATAACTTTATTTGATATAACTCCTGTTCCACCTATAAAATATGCATCTGTTAATCTTTTGCTTTTTAAGTAATTGAAAGTATTTGAATCTACACTCTCTTTTGATGTAAGTATTATTGGTGATTTATCTCTACCAGCTACAGATGATATTGATAATGAATCAGGTTCACCATTACCAGCACCTACATATATCTTTTTTATTGGTACTATAGCATCAAGTTCCTTAGCTATATTTAAGGAAGTTTCATATCTATTTTTACCACCTATTCTTTTAACCGACATATTTTTATTTATGTTTTTTAATTCATTTATTACTGATTCATTAACAGCTCCTGTTCCTCCAATAACTATTATCTTAGAAGGATTTAATCTTTTTATCTCATCTACTGTTGTTTTTGATATACTTCTATTTCCAGATAATAATACAGGTGCATCTAGTGCAGTAGCTAATGGCGTTGCTGTAAGACCATCTACTAAATGTTCATCATATCCATTTACTAATAAAATAGTATTTGCTGAGTTCCAACCCTCTTTAGATATTTTGGTCGCTGTTTCAAACCTATCTTTTCCTATTAAATCCCTTTTAGTTATAGTATTGGCCTCAACTGTTATTACTCTTGTCTTAGTAACACTATTGTTGTTACTATCTGTTACTTTATATGTTACATTATGTTTTCCTATCGGAAGAGTACTTAAATTAGTACTTGGAAATACTATCTTCCCTGTTAAATTTCCATCTTCATGATCCTTAGCCCCTACTCCAAATCTTAGGTCTGCAGTTTGACCTTTCTTTATTGTTATATTAATTAATCCTGATATTGTTGGCAGTTGATTAGTTACTGTTATTATTCTAGTTACTTTAGTAGTATTACCATCTGTATCTTTTACTGTATAAGTTATTGTAGAATTTGTGTTTTTTCCTGGAGATGGCTTACTTATTTTTCCACTTACAGTAATCTTTAAATTTTTATCGTGATCATCTGTTACTGTTATACCTTTAAGTAAGTCAAATTTATCTACCTCTCCAATTTTTATCTTTGTGTTATTAGCTCCATTTATTTTAGGTGCATTATTAGAATCTACAGTTACTGTTATTTTCTTTGTAACTTTATTTTTGTCTTTATCTATTACTTTATAAATTACTGTATATTTACCTTCTGCTGGATTAGATACCTGTAATCCTCCCATACTTTCTACAGTGATATCAGATTTTTTATTACCATCTTCATAATCTGTAGCATTTAATCCTATTCTTGAGTCTGTTAGTAAATTTATTGATTTACCTTTTCTTATAGTTACATCATTTGCAACTATCTCTGGTAATCTATTCGTTACTGTTATATTTCTATATATTGTTGTAGTATTATTATCAGTATCAGTTACTTGATATGTTAGTGTATACTTTTCAATTTTCCCTGCTGATGGCTTACCTACATTACCAGTTACTATTATTGAATTTTTATCTATAGTATCTTTATCATCACTTACTGTTATTCCTGTTAACTTATGCTTTGAATTAAATTCATCAACTTCACTAATTTTCAGCTCTATATCTTTTGCTCCTTCTATTACTGGAGGGCTTGAATTTTGAAGTTGTCCAATTTTAACTTTTTTTGATATATCTTTCCCATCCTTATGAATAACTTTTAAAGTAATCTCTCCTGAAAAACCAGTATTATAAATATTTACTATTACACCATCTTCATATAAGTATATCTCAAAGTCAGAATCACTTTCATTATTAACAGTATCTAAAATAGTACCATCAGGTTTTGTAAGAGTTGCAGAAAATTCATTCCACTCTTCTCCAAATGGAGTATATACATCATCTTTTTCATTAATATATTTAATTGGATATAAATACTCTACGCTATAATCTGGATTTAAAATTTCATCATTTTCATTTCCAGTCCATTGAAACTTCTTAAAGATTTCTTTATTACTAATAGCAGTCCAAGTAGTACGTGATGAATTGTTATGATTTTTCTCTAGTTTATACTTAGATTGAGAATACTCTGGCTCTATTACAAAGTCACCAGTTGCATTTTCTTTTGCTTTAATATATGTATGATTATCTTTTAAAGGCTCTTTGTTAATACTATTATAACTATTTAACTTTGTAACGCCTTTAACATCACCGCTTATATCAATAACTTGATTATCACTTAAAAATATAGTTCCACCTAATACAGAGTTATTTTTTGAAGTATCTCCAACAAAATCACCTGTAACTACTAGATTATTACCAAGTTCTCTAGAATCTAATATAGCACCGCTACTTACTGTAAGATCATTTATAATTAAATCTTTAACATTATTTCTAAGAATTACTTCTGAATTTTTTTCTAAAGTTAAATTTCTTATTCCATTAAATGATGCATCTCGAATTTTTGTATTCTCTTTTACATTCACATCAACCTTACCATTATGGTTCTTAGTATCAATTACTGAACTTTTCCCCTTATTGTAGATGTTAATTACAACATCTCCATTATGTTTATTTTTTATTCCCCCAGTATAAATAGTATTCCCAATTACTTTTCCATTAATATTAAGTTCCACTGGATAGTTTCTTTCTACCCAATAATCTCCTGCATATATTTCTGCAAATTCCGTTCCTGAATTTGGGTTTATAACATTAAGAACTGCCTTATTTCCTGTCTCTCCTCCCTCAAAAAATGTTCCTCCACTAATATATGGACGATAATCTCTATGGAAAGAACTGCTACTATTTGTTGTATCTACATTATCAAGGGTTAACTTATGTCCTGCAAGGTAAATAGATCTACCACTTCTAAACTTAGTACCTTCATCTATCTCATCTTGAGGTAATCCACTATCAGGGACCCCTGGCATTAGTTCATTAGATGCCCAAAATTCCATTCTTATATTTTTAAAAGTAACATCTGCCGCTAATTGTATCGGGGCTCTTGTGATAAATGAGTTGGATTGTCCATCAAAAGTTACTTCTTTATCTATAATTATGGGACGATATAATAAATTTGGTGCTTCATCATACTTCCAATATTTAATTTGCCCTACTAACTTAATTGTGCCTCCTGCAGTAACATTTTTAAGAGCTGTTTTAATGTTTCTATACGGATTTTTTTCCGTCCCGTCACCTGCACTTTCGTTTCCTTGCCCCTCAATAAGAAATACCACACTTTTTTCTTTTATTCCATCTACATTACTTTTGTCTACTGCATATGTACTTACTGCTGTATTAAAGATAAAAATTAACACACATAAAAATGCTATTAAAGACTTTTTAGATTTCCTCATTTTTTCCTCCATACTTTAAAATTATATATGTTAAGTCACATTAATATTAGCTTGTAAAACCTTTGAAATACAATAAGTTTATTCCACGTTGTTACATACTCCAAGAAAGATTAACAAACTTATATAATATGACAAAAAGTCAGATTCTCAATATAATTTAAACTATTTTTATATAAAAAACAACATATTTTAATATTAATACGAGTATAATATAGCATAATTTTTCTTGATTTTAAATTAATATATTTATGTAGATATTTATACCTACATAAGTTTGAACTATAGTATTTATTATTCTAATACTTTTCACTATATACTGTTTACATCTTACAATAAGTGGTAATATTAAAAATAAAGATTACTTTTTATTTGGAGGTATCTATGAAAAAATTTATATTAATAATACTTTTTCTTGTTATATCACTATTTTCAGGTTATTTAATCGGAAAATTTATAAATAAAACTATCACTGAAAATAATAACAATACAAGTTCTACAGCAAATAATTTAGAGGAAAATAATGAAGAATCTAATTATGTGGATAAAGAAACCAACATAAATAAAATCTTAGAAGAAAAAGCTAATAAAATTCTAGAATCTATGTCCTTGGAAGAAAAAGTGGGACAAATGTTTCTTATTAGATGTAATAGAGATACTGCTATTGAAGATATTAATCTGTATAAGGTTAGTGGTTTTATATTATTTGATGAAAATATTAATAACGAAACTAAAGAAAGTTTATCTAATACCATTAAAACTTATCAAGAAAACTCATTAATAAATATGATTATCGCTGTTGATGAAGAAGGCGGAACTGTCAATAGACTAAGCTGGTATCCAGCATTTAGATCTGTTCCATTTTACTCACCACAAGACCTCTATAACGAAGGTGGTTTCCCATTAATTATAAGTGACACAAAAGAAAAAGCAACTCTTTTAAAGTCCCTTGGTATTAATATGAATTTAGCTCCAGTTGCTGATATTTCAACTGATCCTAATGATTATATTTATTCTAGGACCTTCGGAAAAGATGCAGAAGAAACTGCTGAATATATTAGAACCGTAATTAAAACTATGAAAGAAAATAAAATAGGTTCAACTTTAAAACATTTCCCTGGTTATGGTAATAACTTAGACACTCATTCAGATCTTTCAATAGATACTAAAAGTTATGATAGCTTTTTAACTAATGACTTTATTCCTTTTAAAGCTGGTATAGATGAAGGCGCTGATAGCATTTTAGTTTCTCATAATATTATAAATTCTATTGATGAAAATCTTCCAGCTTCTCTCTCTAAAGAAGTCCATAATGTTATTAGAGATGAATTGAATTTTGATGGGGTAATAATGACAGATGACTTACAGATGAGTGCTATTAAGAACTATTATGGAGAAGGTAATTCTGCAATTTTAGCAGTAAATTCAGGTAATGATTTAATTATCTCTTCCGATTATATCACTCAGATTCCTACTGTAATTGATGCTGTTAAAAATGGAGAAATAAAAGAAGAAGTCATAGATAAAGCAGTCTTAAGAGTATTAAAGCTAAAATTAAAGTTAGAAATACTGTAGAGAAACAGCTCTACATTAGCAGGCGTAATTAAGCTAATCATACTATTCTCTTTTATTCTATATATTAATCTGTAAATGATATTCTGTATATAAAAAAATATTCGTTACTTTATTATTGAATTATACTTTTTAAAATAGGCTACCTTTGTAGTATAATCCCTGTCAAGTAGACAGGGACAATACTAAAGGTAGCCTAATATTTTTTATATTTAAAATAAACATTTTTATTTCAATACATTATTATTAAAATAGTTATACTCATACCAACGCTCAATTGCTACTCTCTTATTTGCCCAGTAATTATAATATTCACTACTTACTAATCCTTTTTCTCTTCCTTCATCAATGGCTTCTTTAGCATCTAAGGATAAGGTTGATATATACCATAAATCAATTTCAGCTCTTGTATTAATAAGCTTTAGATTTTCCTTAGCTATAAAATTATCTATATTAATGTAATTTAAAACTAAATATATTGCCACTGCTGAAACAACAATAGGTTTAAATAAAAGTTTTTCCCTCCAAATGAAAACTAGTAGTAGTAATAAAGCTATACATAAAAATAGTGTAAATGCTTGAACTAATATTCTAAGTCTAGTGTATCCAAATTCTCCAATATAAAGATTCATCTTGTATATTGCAGCTACGCCCATATTCATAGTTAATAATGTAATAACACTATATATTATATTTAAGAAATTATTAGATTTAGAATTTTTTACATCTGTTTTAACTTTAATAGATATTATCATAATTAAATTTATCACTACTAAAAATACTAATTGAAAGAAACCCTTTCTTGCATATTCAGAGAAAGTAACTCCAAATGGTAAGGCTTTATTTAAATATAGATAAGATACTTGAATCTTAGTAAATACCAAATAAATTAATATTATTGATACTAGTATTGTACTTATTGTCGTTGAATTAAATGTTCTATTAAAAGTTTTATTATTTACATTAGCTACTTTAACTGAGGCTAAAGAGTAATATAAGCCATAAGTTAAGAACATAATCACTAAAGCTATAATTACTCTAACTATAAAGTCATAAATATTATTTATATTAATATAATCCCATATATTAGATAGATAATAACTAAATACTTCATCTGCACCTGAAAGTATCATTAATAAAACTATCACTAATGGAATTGAAATCAGAATTCCATTAATTATATGCTTCATATTCTTACTCTTTTTTTCTCCATCAGCTTTACTAAATTTTTCTTTAAACTCAAAGGAAAGCTTTGAAGTATTTTCAAAAGATTTACCTACTATAATTTCTAAAAATGCAATAATAAAAGTAACTAGTTTAAATGGTAGATTTTCATAAGTTAGTAATAAAAATCCTGAGAATAAATTAATTGGTATAACTATTAAATTTAAAAATCTAAATAACTCATTTGTAAAAATCCCATAAGTTATTGACAGTACTAAACTAGATAAAACTAAGAAGAATCCTAAATAGCTTTTATTTCTTACACCTACAACTGTAAAGAATATTGCAATCATTAATACTGTAATTATTGCTATTGATATTCCAAAGTAGTTAAATAGAAATATTGATAAAAGTACTCCTACAAATAGGGATAAAACAATTAAGTTAATAGCCTTATTGCTTTTCATTCTTCCCTTTTCTAATTCTAATAAAGGTCTCCTCACTCTATAATTGGTTCTTATATTGTAGACTTTTTCTAATAACTCAATTGCATGTGTTCTATAGTTAATTGATTTGCACTTAATAACTACAGATCTTAAGAGTTCTTCCTCAAATCTATTTATTTTACTTATATCGAAAGGTTCTAATACTAAGCCTTCATTAATGATACTCACCTCAGAATTTGAAGCATCTACAAAAACTAAATTAATATTATATCCTTCAATATTAAAAGTTTTATCATACTTTATTAATTTTGAAGTTCCTACAGAAATATTATCTTTTGTCCATCTCTCTAAACATTTTTCAGTGGTTTCATCTTCCTTCATTACTATAACTGGTATTCTATTTTTTTCTCTTTTAAGTAATAAAATTTTATCACCTTTCATTAAAACTAAAGAAACAGCATTAACCATATTACACCTCCATTATTTTTCTATATATTCTAATATATCGCCGGGTTGACAGTTTAGCTCTCTGCAAATTGCTTCTAAGGTTGAGAACCTAACAGCCTTTGCCTTGTTAGTCTTTAATATTGATAGATTAGCATTTGTAATTCCAACTAGTTCTGATAGTTCATTTAATGATATTTTTCTCTTGGCCATCATAACATCTAAGTTTACTACTATTCCCATACTTCTCTCCTTATCATATAGTTAAATCATTATCTTCTTTAAATGATACTGCTTTATCAAAGACTTTAGCCAGAATATAGATGAAAGCTGCAGCAAATAGAAATATAAATGCCTCCATATCTGTATGAATTCCCATATTATCTACATAGATAAACTTAAACTCTTTAAGATTTGAATTAAGTAATAAATTAATTAAATAGCAAATTGCTATTAATAAGGATGATAGTGATATCATTTTAAATGAATCAACATTAGATCTAACAAAGGGATCACCATTTATTAGTGTTTTTATTATTCCTTTTAATTTGAAAACTATAAAAAATAAATTGCTTATACCTACTACTAATAATATTATTACTATGCTCTTATTTATTAATATATTTTGTATCTCTCTATTTATGAAAGTATTGTAAATCATTATAATCGTAAGTAAAATTCCAAAAATAATACTGACATTAAGTATAATACTTAATATCTTTGATAAAAATTTCTCATCTTTAATTTCCATAATAATCCTCCTATCTTTTTTCTATATTACCACTATAATTAATCTTTTACAAGATATTTTTATTGAAAAACAATAAATTATTATTGAGATAATAATTTATTAAATATTAAATAAGGGGGTTGTCTCAAAGACAACTCCCTTATACTATAAATCTTCTTTAATATTTTTTATTTATTTATAAATTTCAATTGTTAGATAGTATCTTTATCTAAATCAATAAATTAATTTGGACTCTTCTTCATCAGAAAAATTATACATTTTCCTTTCTCTTGATACTAATGCCTCTACAAAATCTGTTGCTGGATTTTTCAATATTTCTTTTGGTTCTGAATATTGCTCTATTTTTCCACAATTCATAACAAGAATCTTTGTCCCAAGCTTAATAGCTTCTGAAATATCATGAGTAACAAATACTATTGTTATCCCTGTTTTATTATGAATTTTTGCAATTTCCTCTTGTAACTGCCCTCTAGTAATTTCATCTACTGCTCCAAAAGGTTCATCCATTAAAAGAATATCTGGTGATGCTGCTAAAGATCTAGCTATACCTACTCTTTGTTGCTGACCGCCTGAAAGCTCATCAGGATATCTATTAAGCATATCCACCTCTAACCCAACTATATTCATCCACTTTTTAACAGCTTCCTTAGTTTTCTCTTTATTTTTCTTATTTAATAAGTTAGGGACATAAGCTATATTTTCTTCCACTGTCATATGAGGAAATAAAACACTTCCTTGAATTGCATAACCTATATTTCTACGAAGATCTATAATATCTGCATCTTCTATATTATTATCTCTAATAAAAACCTTCCCTGCTTCAGGTTTAATTAACCCATTGATCATCTTTAATATGGTAGTTTTTCCAGAGCCAGAGCTACCTATTATCGTTAAAAACTCACCCTTATTAATTGATAGATTAAATCCTTCTACAATTATTTTCTCTCCATAACTTTTCTTTATATCATCAAATCTAATTATTTCTTCCATTTCAACCCCCTATTTTATAATTCCTTTATCTAAAATAAACTTTTCAGCAACATCTTCTGGAGATTTTCCATCTGTTTCAACTTGATAATTAAGATCAGCCATTGTTTTATCATCTAATATTCCTTCTAGACTATTTAGGACTTTATCTAATTCTGGGTAATTATCTAATATTTCTGATCTCACAACCATCACAGCCATAGCAGAAGAAAAGAATTGCTTATCATCTTCTAAAACTACAACATCAGAAACTGAAAGTTGTCCATCTGTTGTAAAAATGTTCATTACATCTACCTTTCCTTCATTTATAGCAGAATATTTTAGACCAATATCTAAATCTACTGTGCTTTTAAAGTTGAATCCGTAAGTTTCTGCAAAACTGTTATATCCATCTGGTCTTTCATAAAAATCATATTCAGCACCAAATATAAGCTTGTCAGATACTTTTGCTAGATCAGAATATGTTTTTAAATTATACTTTTTAGCTATATCTTTTTTAACTGCTAGCCCATAAGAATCATTAAACCCAAAGTTGCCTGTCCAAACAAAGTTATACTTTTCTAAATACTCTTTTTTTAATTCTTCATACATAGATTCATCATATACTCCGTCATGTTTTAAAACCATGTTCCAACCAGTTGAAGTATATTCTGGATACATATCAAATTCCTTATTTTCCATTCCAGGCATAATATTAGATGTTCCACCACCTACGCCTTGAATTATATTCACATTTAAATCAGTTTTATCCTCTATTACCAGCTTAAGCATAGCACCTATTATATACTGCTCTGTCATAGGCTTTGTAGCAATATTAATAGTTTCATTATCACCTTTTCTAGTTAGTACTTTTCCAACTAATGAAATAACTATAACAACTATTAGTCCTAATGCTATCCATTTTAATTTTTTATTTTTTCTAATATTCTTTTTAGATAATTTTGTTAATAAACTTAAAATCAAATCTACTACTATAGCTAAAATTGCAATAAGTAAGCTTCCAGCTATAGTTAATGCTGCATTATTAGTAGTTATTCCTCTATAAATAGCAACTCCAAGACCCCCTGCTCCGATAAATGAAGCAATACCTGCTAATGCAATAGTCATAGTTGCCATACTACGTAGGCCTGTCATAATAACTGGCATAGCTAAAGGAAGTTTAATTTTATATAGTATTTGAAAATTAGTACTTCCCATTCCTTTTGCAGCTTCTAATACCCTATTATCGATATTAGTTATACCTGTATGAGTATTACGTACCATTGGTAATAATGCATAAACTGTCAATGCTATAATTGCAGTAGTATTCCCTATACCAGATAGTGGAATTAGAAAACCTAATAAGGATATTGATGGAATTGTATAAACAAAGTTTATTATTCCAAGAACTAATTTAGAACTTTTCTCATACTCACTAATTAAAACTCCTATAATTAACCCAATAACCGTTGCAATAGTTATAGATATTATAGATATCTCTAGATGCTCTAATAAAAGATTTATAAAAAATTCTTTCTTATCAACTAATTGTAAAATAACATCTTTAATCATTTATAAATTTACTCCTAAACTCAACTATATCAGTAGTTGCAATTGTAATATTTCTTAGTTTCCTAAGACCATATATATTTTCTATATTCATCATCTTACCTCATTTCTTAATTTAAAATTTCTTTTAAATTTTATGCTTATAGTTATAATATAATGCTATACCTTATATCCCCATTTGTTAAGTACGCACTTTTAAGTGTCATAGTTTCATAAATGATACCAATGTAGTAAAAGCCAAGCATTTTATTAATTGAAGAATGAAAAAATTAAAAAATGAAAGAATGCCTATAAAAAATTCTTACAGATTTTTTTATAATAAAACCTTTAAAACAAAAGAGGTTTTGCAGTGCAAAACCTCTTTCTTTCATTATTTCATTTTAAATATCTAATTACTAGCAAATATCATTATTTAATGTATTTATAAAGTGAAGTAATATTTTTATTTAACATACACACTCAGCAATAATTCTTAAAATTCAGTTTACCTGAATGTCTTCCTTTAGTAGGTTGCATCCACAAGTTTAAATTATTCAAGGAAGTTTTAACATATTGTGCATAAGCCGACTTGAAGCGTATCACTGAGACCGAGCATATTATGTTAAAAACTCCTGCTCAATTTAAAACAATTTATCTTACTATTTTCTTAACTAAAGCACCTATTCCAACTCCCATCATCAATACTCCAAGTAACATCTCTATATTACTTAGCATATAAGATGCTGGTGAAGGCTGTGCCTCATTTAACCCAACTCCTGCAAACATTCCAACACTTAAATTTAAAGATTCATTATATACTGTTAAAAGTTCTCTGAAACTAATTTTATACAAATCATAAAAATTGACTATACTATCATTAAGTACTATTCCAAATAGTAGGTATAAAATTGAAAATATTAGTATAATACCTAATGAAAAATAAACTGCATATATTGGCCTTTCACCATACCCACAACTTAATAATCCAATAGTTGAAGAAATTTTAGGCATTGGTTTAAGCACATTTCTTTGAACCTTCCTACATAAAAAGTAGTACTCTCCAAAATTATTAGTCAAGTTATTTTCTTTAAATTTATCTGCAATATTCTCATATATAGTATATACACCTTCGTACTCATCTCTATCTTTTTTCTTTAATTCAATCTTATCAAAAAAGGCCTTTTCATCTAATTTACTTTTATCTTTATCCTTAAATTCTAAATCCTTTATATATGTATCTAACAATTTAAATCCTGATAAATTTGAATCAGTTATAAATATCTTATCAATATTTGAATTTATTATTATTCCACTACTAACATCACATAAATCAAATGTAGTATCTTTAATCTCACAGTTATCAAAAATAATAAACTCTAGGCTAGATAAAAAGAACCTTGCATATATCTTGCAATTAATAAAATCACAGGATAAATTATCTTCTATATTTAAGTTAGGTTTATCTTCACTTTCTTTTTTTACAAAGGAGCAATCTTCAAATAAGGCTCCACCACCTATGAAATCACAATCAATAAAAGTACATCCAACAAACTTACATCTTAAAAATTTAATATTGGAAAATATACATTTATTAAAGGAAGCACAAACTATGTCTAGATCTGCAATCTCTTCAAACTCTTCCTCCCACTTAGGATGGCCACCTCCAAAAACAATTTCATTATGCTTCTTATAGCTATACTTCTCATTAGGTGAATATAATTTCGATATTGTTTTACTAGATGAGATGCTATTAATGAGTTTTTCATTATTCTCTCGTCTTGTATATAATTGATCTATCGCTACTTCTTTTTCTTCTTTAAAATTAATATAAGCCATGAAATTACTTCCTTTATCAGTTATTCTTCTAATATTATCTCCAATTTTTTTTTATAAATTCCATGCTTTTTTTAATATTATTATTGCCTCTCCCATTTCTTCATTACTCAAACTAGCATACCCTAAAAAGACAGTACTAGTTTCCTTAGTAGCATTAATATAGGAATTTGATAAACCTAATATCCTTATTTTATTTTCTTCTGCCTTCTTAATTAATTCTTTTTCACTCATTCCGTTATTAATTTTTAGTAGTAAATGCAATCCTGAATTAGTGCCTATAATTTCAGTATTAGAAAAATATCTATTAATAAGCTGAACTAAAAACTCTCTCTTTTTCTTATATAAATTCCTCATTTTATTCAAATGCCTCTCAAAGTATCCCTCTTCAATGAATTTAAATAAAGCCTGTTGTGTAGTTCTAGAAACTGTACATGCTAAAAAGCTAAAATCTCTTCTATATATTTTCATAAGTTCTTCTGGTAATACCAAATAAGCTATTCTTATAGAAGGTGAAAAACATTTCGAAAATGTTCCTAAATAAATAACTCTCCCATTAGAGTCCAAACTTTGAAGTGCTGGAATCGGCCTTCCTTCAAATCTAAACTCACTATCATAGTCATCCTCTATAATATATCTTCTATCATCTCTATTTGCCCAAGATAATAATTGCATTCTTCTATTTATAGGCATTATTATTCCTGTAGGAAATTGATGTGATGGAGTTATATGAAGGACTTCAACCTTTGAATTATCTAAATCAGTTATACTGATTCCTTGATTATCTAAGCTTATTCCTTTTGGATAAATACCATTGATATTTAAAATTTTTCTTACTTTATAATATCCCGGTTCTTCAACCCCATAAACTTTATTTCTTCCTAATAAGTTAATCAATAACTGAATTAAATACTCACTACCTGCACCTACCACAATATTATCTGCTGTTGAATTTACTCCTCTTGAGAATCTTAAATAATTAGAAATTGTTTCCCTTAAGTTTTTATCCCCTTGAGAATGTCCAATTTGAAGTAAATTTTTATTTTCTTCACTAATTATTTCTTTATTTATTCTCTTCCATATAGCATGAGGGAAACTATCTAAATCTACTCTACTTGAGAAAAACTCATATTTATATTCCTTTTTATTCTTTTTTATAATAGATTCTTTTTCCTTTATTGATTCCGTGTTAATAACATTCTCAATCTCAGAAACAAAATACCCCTTCTTAGGTAAAGAAATAATATATCCCTCTATTATTAATTGTTCATAAGCTGCTTCAATAGTATTTTGACTTATTTCTAGATGCTTTGATAACTTTCTTTTTGAGGGTAATTTACTATTAGCTTGTAAGTTACCCACTTCAATTTCTTTCTTAAAATAATTATAAAGTTGAATATATAATGGAACATTACTATTAGTTTCAAAAGATATTGTTATAAAATCCATAAGCCCTCCAAACTGACACCATTAACTTTCTTAAAACTGACACTTATCAAAGTCTCAGTATATGTATATAATAATATCAATGGTGTTATTATAAAGTCAATTATAGTTAGGAGAATAATTATGGATTTATTACACCCAATTTGGGCTGAGATTAATTTAGATAATTTAATAAATAATATAAAAGAAATTAAGAGACAATCTAAGAACAGCGAAGTAATCGGAGTTGTAAAAGCTAATGCTTATGGTCATGGTGCTGCTCAAGTATCTAAAACTCTTTTAGAAAATGGTATTAACAAACTAGCAGTAGCTAATATTATTGAGGCTATAGAACTTAGAGACAATAACATTAAAGCTCCAATTATGCTTCTTGGAATTAGTGAAAACTATGCTATTGACTCAATAATTAATTATGAAGTTGAACCAACTATATCTTCATTAAACTTTGCAAAAGAACTTAATAATAGGGCTATAAGTTTAAATAAAATAGTTAATGTTCATATAGCCATTGATTCAGGTATGGGTAGAATTGGTTTTAGAAACACTGAAGCCGATATTAATGATATTATTGAAATTTCAAAATTAAGTAATTTAAATATAGAAAGTATTTTCTCGCACTTTTCAACTGCTGACTCAATTGATAAGTCTTATTCTGATTATCAAATTGAAGTATATAACAATATAATGTCAGCTATAGAGGAAAGAGGATTAAAAATAAATAAGAAGAACCTATCTAATAGCGCAGCAATTATTGATTTACAAAAGAGCCACTATGATTACGTTAGACCAGGTATTATTCAATATGGATATTATCCTTCAAGTGAAGTTAATATGTCTAACTTAAAAATCAAGCCTGTACTAACATGGAAAACTAGAATAGTCCATTTAAAAGAAGTAGATGCAAATGAATTTATAGGTTATGGTAAAACTTTTAAGACTACTAGAAAAACTAAAATAGCAACACTTCCAGTAGGATATGCAGATGGGTATTCAAGAGCCTTATCTAACAAAGGTAAAGTAATCATAAATGGTCAGCTTGCTCCTATCATAGGAACTGTTTGTATGGATCAATTTATGGTAGATGTAACTGATATTAAAGATGTTAAAGCCTTTGATGAAGTAATTCTTCTTGGGGAATCAGGAAAAGTAAAATTTGATGCAGAAGATATGGCAGAGATTATTGGAACAATAAGCTATGAAGTTCTATGCCTAATTGGTAGAAGAGCTCCTAGAGTTTATATAAAGGATTATAAAATAAAAGAAATTAACTACCTTATGTAGTTCTAGATAAATAATAATTATAAAATAAGCTGTCTTTTAGACAGCTTATTTCATTAACTCTTTAATAACAAGATTAGCTGTCTTTTCAATTTCATTAATAAGATCATCCTTACTTGTATACTCTTTCATTTCAGACTCCCTTTACTCTTCTCATTTCTTAATTTTTTATTTTATAAATATTTATTTCTTTTAAAATATATAATTTCAACTACTATAAGTCCTAATGTCAAAACAATAGTTAACGTAAATCCATAACTATTGTTTAATAAAGGCATACTTTGAAAGTTCATTCCAAATATTCCTGATACAATAGTTAATGGAAGCGATAGAACTGTTAATATAGTTAAAAGCTGCATTGTTTTATTCATTTTATTAGATAGTTCAGAATTATAAATATCTATACATGAAAAAATTGACGATTCAATATTTTCAACTAGACTTAAAGTATTATCTAAAACTAACAACGCCTTATTGTATGAATCTAAGTTGCTAAGTTCATCATCTAAGTATGTTATCATGGATTTATAATAAGTAGTAAATCTCTTTATAAGAGATACAGATTTTTTAATTTCTAATATTTCTTTATTATCTACTTCCCCATTATAAACTGCATCTTGAAATAACTCGTCCACTCTTTCTTCTATAGATAATAGCTCTTCATTATATACATAAGAAAAATATTGAAATATAAAAAGACTTAATATATATTTATTAATATTTTTATGTAAAGATATCTTTTCTTGTAAAAATTCAATTAACATATCATTTTCATAGTTAATAATAAATTTTTCTTTATCAATTACTCCATCGATAACTCTTTTTTCTCCATTATCTAAAATTGGTATTCTTAATAAGATCATATCTTTATTCTTAATAATTATATCCTTATGAATGTTATTAAATTGTTTTTCATTCACTATTTCAATATTATTAGTATTATATAAATAACCAACTACATCTTCTAAATTTTCATTTATAGAATCATCAGTAACTATATTCCCATTTTTTAAAATTAAAGTTGCCATTTTACTCATCCCTTATATTAATTATAATAAATAAAAAACTATATCCTATTTCTCATTTATCTAGTCAATTACATTTTATTATTTAGAAATATTATACTTTTATTTCAAATATTTATCAATTTTAATTATTATCTTACGTTTGCAACAAATAATATAAAGTTTAAATTAATTATAAAAGCTGCCATAAAGGCAGCTTTTATAATATCAGTTTGTTGATAAACCCCCTGTTAAAAAACAGAGGGTTTTCTATATTGTATGTGCGTAATATTGCATATTTAAAATATTAGTATAAATAATCATAATATAATCTAAAAATAGCAAAGATAGTCTT
>NZ_CACRTO010000036.1:0-2912 GCF_902652255.1 Clostridium tertium | reverse complement strand
AGGTCAAGCTACAAAGGGCGCATGGTGAATGCCTTGGCATCAGGAGCCGATGAAGGACGTGATAAGCTGCGATAAGCTTCGGGTAGGCGCACATAGCCAGTGATCCGAAGATTTCCGAATGAGGGAACTCACATGGGAAACCCCATGTATCCTGTAATGAATAAATAGTTGCAGGAAGGTAAACCTAGGGAACTGAAACATCTAAGTACCTAGAGGAAGAGAAAGAAAAATCGATTTTCTTAGTAGCGGCGAGCGAAAGGGAAAGAGCCCAAACCAGAGATTTATCTCTGGGGTTGCGGACAGAACATTAACGGGAAGTTATGGTTAACTGAAGACAACTGGAAAGTTGAGCCACAGAGTGTAATAGCCACGTAAGTGAAAATTATAATAACCAAGTTCTGATCCAGAGTACCACGAGACACGTGAAACCTTGTGGGAAGCAGGGAGGACCACCTCCCAAGGCTAAATACTACCTGATGACCGATAGTGAAGCAGTACCGTGAGGGAAAGGTGAAAAGAACCCCGGGAGGGGAGTGAAATAGAACCTGAAACCGTGTGCCTACAACCGGTCAAAGCCCCTTATGAGGGTGATGACGTGCTTTTTGTAGAACGAGCCAACGAGTTACGGTATGTAGCAAGGTTAAGTACTTAAGGTACGGAGCCGAAGGGAAACCGAGTCTTAATAGGGCGACTAGTTGCATGCCGTAGACCCGAAACCGGGTGACCTATCCATGGCCAGGTTGAAGCGGGGGTAAAACCCCGTGGAGGACCGAACCACGTTGCTGTTGAAAAAGCATGGGATGAGCTGTGGATAGCGGAGAAATTCCAATCGAACTCGGAGATAGCTGGTTCTCCTCGAAATAGCTTTAGGGCTAGCGTCGGATATGAGTAATGGAGGTAGAGCACTGAATGGGCTAGGGGGCATATCGCTTACCGAACCTTATCAAACTCCGAATGCCATATACTATTAGTCCGGCAGTCAGACTACGAATGATAAGATCCGTGGTCAAAAGGGAAAAAGCCCAGATCGTCAGCTAAGGTCCCAAAGTGTAAGTTAAGTGGTAAAGGATGTGGGATTTCTAAGACAACTAGGATGTTGGCTTAGAAGCAGCCACTCATTTAAAGAGTGCGTAATAGCTCACTAGTCGAGAGATCCTGCGCCGAAAATGTCCGGGGCTCAAACTTACCACCGAAGCTACGGGCTGAAGTTTACTTCAGCGGTAGAGGAGCGTCGTAATCGGGCTGAAGTCGTACCGTAAGGAGCGGTGGACTGATTACGAGTGAGAATGTTGGCATTAGTAGCGAGATGTAAGTGAGAATCTTACAGGCCGAAAATCTAAGGTTTCCTGGGGAAGGCTCGTCCGCCCAGGGTTAGTCGGGACCTAAGCCGAGGCCGAAAGGCGTAGGTGATGGACAATTGGTTGATATTCCAATACCACTATTATCGTTATTATCGATGGTGTGACGGAGAAGGATAGGATGTGCTAGCGATTGGAAATGCTAGTCTAAGCATTTAGGGAGTTAAGATAGGCAAATCCGTCTTAACAATCCTGAGGTGTGATGGGGAAGGCCTTTTAGGCTGAAGTATCTGATTCCCTGCTTCCAAGAAAAGCATCTAGAGAGAGAAATAGTGCCCGTACCGCAAACCGACACAGGTAGATGAGGAGAGAATCCTAAGGCCATCGGAAGAATTGCAGTTAAGGAACTAGGCAAATTGACCCCGTAAGTTAGCGAGAAGGGGTGCCTGCGAGAGCAGGCCGCAGAGAATAGGCCCAAGCAACTGTTTAGCAAAAACACAGGTCTCTGCTAAAGCGCAAGCTGATGTATAGGGGCTGACGCCTGCCCGGTGCTGGAAGGTTAAGGGGAACACTTAGCGCAAGCGAAGGTGTGAACTTAAGCCCCAGTAAACGGCGGCCGTAACTATAACGGTCCTAAGGTAGCGAAATTCCTTGTCAGGTAAGTTCTGACCCGCACGAATGGCGTAATGACTTGGGCACTGTCTCAACTGCAAATCCGGCGAAGTTGTAGTGCGAGTGAAGATGCTCGCTACCCGCGATTGGACGGAAAGACCCCGTAGAGCTTTACTGTAGCTTAGCATTGAGTTCCGATATTGTCTGTACAGGATAGGTGGGAGACTGAGAAACTAGGGCGTCAGCCTTAGTGGAGTCAACCTTGGGATACCACCCTGACAGTATTGGGATTCTAACCGGACGCCATGAATCTGGTGACGGGACATTGTTAGGTGGGCAGTTTGACTGGGGCGGTCGCCTCCTAAAATGTAACGGAGGCGCCCAAAGGTTCCCTCAGAACGGTCGGAAATCGTTCGTAGAGTGCAAAGGCAGAAGGGAGCCTGACTGCGACACCCACAAGTGGAGCAGGGACGAAAGTCGGGCTTAGTGATCCGGTGGTACCTCGTGGGAGGGCCATCGCTCAACGGATAAAAGCTACCTCGGGGATAACAGGCTGATCTCCCCCAAGAGTCCACATCGACGGGGAGGTTTGGCACCTCGATGTCGGCTCGTCGCATCCTGGGGCTGTAGTAGGTCCCAAGGGTTGGGCTGTTCGCCCATTAAAGCGGCACGCGAGCTGGGTTCAGAACGTCGTGAGACAGTTCGGTCCCTATCCGTCGCGGGCGTAGGAAATTTGAGAGGAGCTGTCCTTAGTACGAGAGGACCGGGATGGACTGACCTCTGGTGCACCAGTTGTTCCGCCAGGAGCATGGCTGGGTAGCTAAGTCGGGAAGGGATAAACGCTGAAAGCATCTAAGCGTGAAGCCCCCCTCAAGATGAGATTTCCCATAGCATAAGCTAGTAAGACCCCTTGAAGAACACAAGGTTGATAGGTCAGAGGTGTAAGTGTGGTAACATATTTAGCTGACTGATACTAATAGGTCGAGGGCTTGACCAATAAAA
>NZ_CACRTO010000035.1:0-1028 GCF_902652255.1 Clostridium tertium | reverse complement strand
TAAATAATACCCCCTTAGAAAAGGAGAGAAGAACAATGAACAAGACTAATATAAAATGCCCACGCTGTCATTCTGATAAACTATATAAGTTTGGTTTGAATAAGCAGGCTAAACAAAAGTATCAATGCAAACAATGTAAGCGCCAGTTTACACTTGGCGATGGTGAAGGATTACCTAAAAGAAATTACCCTAGATGTCCTAAATGTGGTAAAGGAACCTACTTACATCACTCATATAAATATTACAATCGTTACAAATGCAATAATAAGAAGTGTAATCACATAATAGTTAAACATCATACTACAAATATTGATATGGCATCCAGTGAATTAATTACCGGTTCCCTTTCTATGAAAGGAATGCGTTTTCCACTACATGTAATATTAACTGCATTAACATTATATTTTTTAAATAATTCATCAACAAGGGCTATTTCTCAATTCTTGATGATTAACTCTGGGATTAAAGTATCCCATGTTACTATAGCAAGTTGGACTAATAAATTTGCACCTTTCTTTAAACAAAAGGCTGATAAATTTAAAGCTAGTTTAAACTTACAATCTGACGATTGGCACGCTGATGAAACAGTAGTATTTATTAATGGTGAAAAATACTATCTATGGTTAGCTATTGATTCTGAAACTAGATTTATTCTAGCATTTCATTTAACTAAGTCTAGAAGTTCTGATTCAGCTTATACACTAATAAATGAAGCTAAAAATTGTGGTGAACCAACTTACTTTATAACTGATAGATTGCCTTCGTATAACGAAGCTGCCGCTACGGTATTACCTAATACCAAACATATTCCTGTATCACCTATGTCTAGTGATACAAATAACAATTTAATTGAGTCATTCAATAAGACTTTTAAAGCTTGGTATAAAGCTAAAAAAGGTTTTAACTCTTTTGAAAAGGCGAATAACCTAATTTACTTATTTATCTTTCACTATAACTTTATTAGACCACATGGATCATTAAATAACTGTACTCCAGCAGAAGTTGCCGGCTTCGCTAGCGATAGCTTT
>NZ_CACRTO010000034.1:0-46103 GCF_902652255.1 Clostridium tertium | reverse complement strand
ACCTTTATTTAACCTGCAAAAATCAATTTTATTGCAGGCTTGTTTGTCATGCAATAAAATATTCAAACTTATATAATTTTCAAAGAGCGAGCAATTCTATGAAAAATCAAGCTATTTTTTCATATCAGCTTAACAGATTCTTACGATTAACAATTAACAATTTGAAATTATCAATTAATGTGGAAATTCAGTAGAATGAATTTCTTGTTTTTAGAATTACTCTAATACATTTATTAACTTTATATTTAAATTAATAATTATAAAATTACGTATTTACTTTTAAGTAATAAGATATAATTTTAAATTGAATTATTATTTTTATTATCTAATTTATTTAAAATAGCATCTACTTTTTTATCTAGCTCATTATGCTTATTTATAAAATTTCTAATAATTCTTATGAACTTATAAATTAAGAATATAACAGCTATTAATAAAGCAATATTTAAAGTAGTAGCAATAATCGTAGCTATACTGATATCAAGTATCATTTGAATCACTCCTTATCTGATAACGTATTTTGAATTGATATTATAAATAAATTACAATATATTTATACAAATCAGTATTATTTAATTTTCCTAGAATATTTTTATTAGTTGTTTAATCAAAATTATTTTCAGGCTTATATTTTGAAATAAATTCATTAATATATTTTGCATACTCGCCATTAATTACTTTATAATTAGAATCTATATTATTTTTTTCACCTAAATTAAAAATCACCTTATCTTCAGCAAACCAAACATCTGCATCTAAATAGCCTACACCTTGCTTAGAGTCACTTATTAAAATACTAGCATCAGGTAATTTACTAATAATAGCGGGTTCTTCAATAGAATTAGCATTTATTAAAGCAAATAATATTGCTCTATAGTCTTCCTTATTGGAAATAGGATAACTTATTAGTCTATCACCATATTTATTAGTGTAAGTACCTATAGCTATTTTATAATCAGGTTTTCTACTCTCATTAAAAAGATAGCAACTTAAGCCTAGCAATAACAATATTACTACTGACATTATAATTATTATAAAACTTGAAGATTTAAGCTTTTTCATAAAACCTCCATTTTAGACTACCTGCGATAACATATGTAGTCATAGGTTCATTAAGTATAGATCTTTCATTTTCTTCATTTGGATTAAAGGATTCATTATCAGCCCAGATAATTAAGGTATCATCTCTACCTTTTACTAGATCATTACGGAAATCTAAATAACAATCAAAAATATCACAAAAATAATGATCTTGCCATCCTGCAATATGAAAATTTTTCACATGAGAGAAACTTAACTCCAGTACTTTATTAACACATTGACTTTGGAAAAACATATGAAGTTCTTTTTCTTCAGGTGTGCCACATCTCATAGAACCATTATTATCTACAGAGGCACCACTACTATAATTTAATGATACTAAGCAAGAATCATGAAAGCCACAATAGTCCTTCATTAAAATATCAATATCTCTTTTATCTATAATTCTATGCCATTCCATATATTAACCACCTAACTAATGATATATTTAACTTGCTTCATTTTAAAATTATGAAAAACTAGTGAAGTATAAAAATGATGCTTATTTATTAATGCGTATATATTTACACCAATTTTGAGATATAAGAAGAAGCGTTAATGCTACTATTAATCCAATAAATCCTCCTATAAATAAAGAAGTAGTTCTAGAATCTATTACATTAACTAACCATCTAGATATAATGTCAGCGAAAAATACAGAAATAACTGATATAGTAACTATAAATCTGTCTTTTTCTTTTTTAAATGTACTTTTGCAATTAGTACATTGTATTTTGCCATTTGCTCTATTCATAGATTTAATTATATTAGTAAAGGTAAATTTAGAATTACATTCTGAACACCTCATAAAATACCTCCCTATAAATGAACTTAATGCATGACATAAAATAAATACAACTATCAAATATTTTTAATATCAAAGTTTAAAAGAGTTTAGTTGCATAATTATTTATTTTATGTAGCTTTATATAGTTTATGGGTAGAGCGACTTGGAGCCAGTGACTGAGCTATAGCATAAACTATATAAAGTTTACATTACTATAATTCCAGAATTCTATCCTCAGGGGTTCCATCTACAGACCCAAGGTTAAGATCTAATAGTTTTGCAAGAGTAGGACCATGATTTATAAGCTTGCCACCATCAATCTCAATTCCTTTTTTTATTCCACAGCCATAGGCCATAAAGAAGGTAGTATAATTTTCCTTACTTGTATGATAGCCATGAGTAGCTTTAGTTCTATGAGACACATTGCCCACCTCATTTTCAGGAACTTTTTCAACAAAGTCTCCCAAGGCTTCATCTATAAAGTAATAGCCAAGAGAACCTTCTACCATAAAGCTACAATTAGAATCTGCTCCTTCTTTAGCAGCTTCATCACCATTTAAAACAAATTCTATAGGTGAATCTTTAGATTTTAGTACATTATCTAAGATTTCTTTAACCTTATTATAAGTTTCAGTATCATTTCTATCTTTTAAATAAACATAAGAAGAGCCATCACAAGTTTTTGCTACTGCTTTATAATTAGTGATTTTACCCTTTGAATTTACTGATAAAAGATTATTTTCTCTAAAGAGTGAGTTTAATCTAATCATATAATCGCCATCTAAAGCACTATGATCTCCTAGTGTAACTATAGTACTTTCTTCAAATATATTTGCTTCTTTTAAAGTGTTTATTATTTCTCCAAGTCTTTCATTATGCCTCAATAAAGCCTCATTAGCTTCTGTGCTGTCATAACCATGATAATGTCTGTTAGTATCAACATCAGTATAATGAATAAGTAATAAATTAGGCTTATACTTAGATATAGTATATTTAGATGATTCATGAACAAAGTTATCTAGTTCTGGTTGAGCTAAGCCTTTTCTTAAATGTCCAAATCTCTTATTTAAATCAAGTTGGTATGACACACTGCCAGATAAGGCAGACATAACTAATTGATTTTGCCAAGGTTTTGGAGCAAAGATTTCAGTTAAGTTATATTTTATATTACTTCTTCCAGATACAGGCCATAATAGTGCAGCTGTAGTTAGTCCCTTTTCAGAAGCTAAATCATAGATGGTTTTACCTTTAATATATTTTCTATACCAATACCAATTAGGATTTATATCAGAAAATTTATTTAGAGTATTATTAATTATTCCATGATTTTTAGGGTATAATCCAGTCATTATTGTTGCGTGAGCTGGATAAGTTAAGGTAGGATAAACACTTTCTACATTAGTAATTAAACTACCATTATCTATAAGATATTTAAAGTTACTTAATTTCTTTAATTTTGAAACATCCTCTGAAGACACAGCATCAAAGGAAATAATTATTAAATATTTAGTCTTCAATTTATTTCGCCATCCTTATAAAATTTGGTCCGTATGTTAATTATACCTAAATGTTAATTGAAATAGAATATCATTAATGTAATAATGATGTTAAATTAAGTTAATTTAATTTACTTTATAAGCACAAATACAACCATTAATAATACAAATAATAACTTTTCACTTGGAAATAATCATTATGTAAGTGAAGATCCAATAAATTTTAGCATGACGACTTTAGCATTGAGATTTCCATTTGAATAAGAGAAAATATTAAAAATAATTAATTTCAGTAATATTATGATATATTAGGTTTAAGAATATAGTATTAATTTTGATACCCCATTAAGATAGAATGGTAACTAATAATTTTATAAATAGTAATAATTTAAAAGAAGAATTTAATTATAAACTAATGAAAATCTATGGAGGAAATATGGGAAGATTACTAATAGTAGAAGATGAAAAGCAAATAAGCAAGGTAATGAAAATATATTTAGAAAAAGAAGGTCATAATGTAGAATTAGCAAGTGACGGTAAAATAGCAGAGGAACTAATAGAAAATAATACATATGATTTGGTACTTCTTGATATAATGATGCCTTATAAGGATGGATGGTATCTTTTAAAGAAGATTAAGTCCTTAAATAAAATGACTCAAGTTATAATTACTAGTGCTAGAGGAGAAGAAGAGGATAGAATTTTTGGCCTTGAGCTTGGGGCAGATGATTATATGGTAAAGCCTATTAGTATGAGGGAACTTGTACTAAGAGTTTCTTTGAGATTGAAAAGTACACTAAAAGAAATTGAAAGTGAAATTAATATAGGAAAGTTAAAAATTGATGAGGATAATAGAAGAGTATTTGAAAAAGGTGAAGAAGTAATATTAACCCCTAAGGAATATGAACTGATGATATTTCTTGTTAGGAATAAGAATAGAGTTTTCTCAAGAGATGAGTTGATTTTAAAGGTATGGGGATATGACTTCTATGGAGATACAAGAACTGTTGACACTCATATAAAGAAGCTTAGAGAAAAGATAGAGTTCTTTAGAGGTAATCTAAAAACTATATGGAGGGTAGGCTATAGCCTTACAGTTGAAGATGAATAAGATTAGTAAAAGAATTATAAAATACATGGCTCTTGTAAATTTATTTGTAATCTTAGTAGGATTTACTTTAACATCATTTATATTACCTAAAATATACATAAACAGTGAGTATTCAGACTTAGAAATTGCAAGTGAGTATGTTTTAGAGGCTGCTAAGAATGATACTATGATTGATTTAACTGATATATATGCAGTGTTAGTTAATGATGGGTCAGTTAAGAATATGTGTAGGACAATGAGCAGGGGACAAGGTTCAGGTGGAAATAATTCAGGTAATGGAATGGGACATATGAACCAAAAGGGGATGATGAATCATAGTAAAAATATAGATTTTACAAGCATTAAAAATAAGGACATTTTTAAAGATAGTGATGGTAATACCTACATTGGTATAAAAAAAGCTTCAGATTATGGAGACATAGTAGTGTACAAGGATTATGAAGAAATTAGATCATTAATTAAAAGTGTTAATTTAATAATTGTAGCTATATTTATTTTTTCACTAGTATTATCAATTATTATTGCCTTTTATTTAGGAGAAAAATTTACAAAGCCAATAATTGCTTTGCAAAAAAGAGCAGATAATATATCTAAGGGGATTTATGAAAATACAGTAGAGGTTACTACTAATGATGAAATTGAGGAATTAAATAATAGTATTAATAAAATGTCAGAAGAACTTAAAATAAAAGATACTATGCAAAGAGAGTTTATTAGTAATGTAAGCCATGATTTAAAAACTCCTTTAAGTGTTATTAGAGCAAATAGTGAAGTAATAAAAGATGGTTTAGTAGAAGGGGAAGAGGTAATAGATTACGCTACTAATATTATTGAAGAAGTAGATATTTTATCAAGTTTAGTAGGAGAAATATTAGCTTTAAGTAAAATTAGAGAAAATAAGAGTATTATTAATCTTGCTGATACAAACCTAATAGATTTTATTAATGAAAGCTATTATAAATTAAAAAATATAGTAAGTATAAATAAAAATTTAGTGCTTAAAAATGAATTAGATGATAGTAATTATTATTTTAAAATAGATAACAATTATTTATACAGAGTTTTGAGTAATTTTATTTCTAATGCTATGAAACATTCTAAAAGTACTAGAGATGAGATAACTTTAGGAGTTAAGAATATAGATAATGGAATAGAGATTTATGTTAGAGATTATGGCAGGGGTATAGATGAAGAATCCTTAAAAAATATATGGGATAGATATTACAAGGGAGATAAGAGTGGGGGAATGGGCCTTGGATTAGCAATTTCTAAAGAAATAATTATGGCACATGGATTTTTATACGGAGTTAGAAGTAAGTTAGGTGATGGTAGTGAATTTTATTTTATTGTTCCAAATGAATTAATTAAAAAAATATAACTTTTCACAAATCTATCACAAATTCATCATTAGATTATTAAAAGTAATAGTTAGTATATAGATATAAGTTATTTAGGAGGTATAGTAACTATGAAAAAATTGTTTTTATCAATTGCAATAATTTCTGCAATTACTGTTGGAGTTGGGGCGGTAGTTGCTTCGGCAGAAACAAATGAAGGAAATTTAAGTTATGGAAAATCTGCTGTTAATGAAATTGAAGATAATGCAGAAAATGATTCTTGGGGAAATCCTAATTGTGAATATTATAATGAAAAGTATGATGGGGAAAATGGAAGATACGGAAAAGGAAATAACTCAAGAATGGGTAGAGGCAGATGTGATGGCTCTGGATCTGGATATGGTATGATGAATAGAAAATAATTAGTTTAAGATGTAAATTAAAGACCTTATTTTGATATTTCTGATAAGGAAGTAGATATAAGGTGAAAATATAATTAAGAATGTAATAATTCTTTAAGATTGAATAAAATATATTTATGGTGCAAATGCACATTTAAGATTTAAAAAGATACTATTTCGAGGTTTTATAGCGAAATAGTATCTTTTTTATATGCAAGTAATTTATATTGGATAAGTTAAAGCGAATGCCGTATTATTTAGAAGTTGTAAGTTCCTTGTATGTAAAAAAAACGTGCAAATTTGATAACTATAATTGGTAGACCTTATCCTTCTTAACTAATATAATAAGGCTATAAATTGATAAGGAGGCAAATCAATGAATTTAGGGAATAGTTTATTTCATGCAAGAAAAAAGAGTGGACTTTCGCAAGAAGATGTGGCGGAGAAACTTGGGGTTAGCAGACAGACTGTCTCAAAATGGGAAACAGATGAAACGGTTCCAGATATTCGTCAGTCGAAAAAAATGGCAGTGTTATACAATATGTCGTTAGATGAATTGATTGATTTTGACATTGATATAAAAGAAATTCAGGAGACTATCGACAAAACAAGTGAAAAAACAGAAGAAAAAATTGACTGGACAAATGCGTGGGGGAAAAAGTATCCTATTCTGCTTAAATATCAAAATACAGTGAATATTCCTATCTACGCTCGTAAATTAAATGAAATGTTAGACGAAATAAAGAAGGAATATAAATTTAATGAACAAGATGCAATGTTGATTCTTAAAGATATTTTGTACAATGTTTGGAAAAATCGTAAGATCAAATCAAATCACTAAATTCCAGTTTATAGAGTAAATTTTAAATATTAAACTTGTAGAAATACCGTGTTATTCAAAAGAATATACGGTATTTTTAGTACGCAATTCAAAAATACTATATGTAAGATTACTCGAAGCTTTCCAGATTATAAAAAAATAAATACAGAAATTCAACTCGTTAAATTTCCTCCTTCAATCCCAATAGATTTTTAGATTTATATTTTACTAGTAGACTTTATATATTATGTGAATGACGACTTGGAGCTTGCGACGGAGTCAAAGCATAATATATAAAGTCTACAGTTATATTAAATTAATAAAGTTGATTAGTTTTGCTATCCTTTAATACTTTATCCTTTTTAGAGTAGCTATTAAATGATGTAGCTATATTACTTGAATTAAGAGATGAAGGAACATTTTTACCCTTCATTGGTATAGTACCATCAGTTCTTCTTTTCTTATCATTACTTTTAGCCATTAAAAAAACCTCCTTAAAGTCTAAATAGACTTAAATATTATTTTAGTGAAGAAATTTAACATATATAATTTCTTCCGTAAGTTCCAATAAATTTCAAGATTTATATTTTATTAGTAAACTTTATATATTATTAGTAGGTCGACTTGAATCTGGTAAGGTTGTCCAAGTCAAATAAAAGCAAAATAGTTTAAAATAAAAATTAAATATAGAAATTCAACTCTTTGAATTTTCTCTTTCAGTTTCAACAAAACTACAATTTATATTTTACAAGTAGGTATTATATATTATGTGAAGAACGACTTGGAGCTAGCGACATCAGCATAAGTCAATCAATAATTAGCAATAACAAATAACAACAAATACAGAAATTCAACTCGTTGAATTTCTTCCTTTAGTTCCAACATATCTCAATATTATTTAGAATACAGCACTTTGTATATATTTGTGCGTATGACGACTTGGAGCTTGCGACGGAGTCAGAGCACAATATATACAAAGTGCTAGTTCAAATAATTAATACTAAATATCATCGTCTACACTTAGAACACTTTCTTCTGTATAGTCAAATTCAGCATTTGAAATATTGTTAACAACTATATCATCTAATACAGTGCTTGGAAGTATAGATGATGGTTTCTCAGTTTTGCCATGACTAATTAAAGCATGTTTGGGTGGTGAATAATTAGTTCTTTCATTAGGTAAATAAACATTTTTACTTTTTGTATTCTTTGACATAATAATCACTCCTTATAGTTTAGTATTTATTTTTAATGATTTTTAATTCATGTTAGTTAAAGGAAAAAATTGAAGAAATCATAAATTTGAGAAAAAATATATCAAAATATGATAAAATAATGTAGTAAATATGTTTTGATTTAAAAAAATTATAGTGGGGGAAAGTTATGATTAAATTATTAGCTACTGATTTAGATGGAACTTTGTTAGAAGAAAATATAGTATCAAGAAGAAATAAAGAAGCTGTACATAAGTTACAAAAGCTTGAAAAGCTATTAGTAATTGCTACTGGAAGACCTTACAATGGAGTTAAGATGCTTAAGGATGAATATAATATACTAGCTAATTATTATATTCTTTTAAATGGAGCTCTAATTGTAGATTCATTAGGAAGTAGAATTATACAGAAAATAATTAAGAAAGACATAATAAAGAAAATATTATCTAAAATTCATAGTAACGATATAGCAATATCAGTAGAGTCAGGATATAATACTTATCTTTTAACTGATGGAGACAACCTACCTTATCCCAATAAAATAAGAGTAAAATCTATAGATGAAATAGATGAAAATCTTAGTTTAATTTCTATATATAGCCCAAGTAAAAGTATTGAAGAAATAGAAAATTTTAAAGATAAAATAAATGAAGAATTTAAAGATGAAATAATTGCATATAGAAATGATATTTATATAGATATTGTTCCAATTGGATGTTCTAAAGGTGAAGGATTAAAGTATTTAGCAGATCAAGAACAAGTTAACCTTAAGGATGTATATGCTATTGGTGACTCTTGGAATGATGTAAGTATGTTTAAAATTACTGAAAACTCATTTACCTTTGATTATGCTGAAGATGAGTTAAAGAAGCATGCAAATTATATTGTCACTTCTGTAAGTCATTGTATAGAAGACTATATTTTATAGAGATACTATAATAGAATTGTCTTAATAGTTATTAATACATAAAATAATTTTAAAAAGGTAGTTTGCATATAAAAATGATAATATTTGTAAATAATCAGTGAATTGTATATTTATAATAATTATCAATTATTTGAAGGAAATGTTGGAAAAATAAGTGTAATAGTTATAATATATAATATAAGATAAATTAATAGAGAAATAATAAGAGTAGTTTTTTGTGAATAAATGTAACCTACTAATACAAAAGAAAAATAGGTTAATAGACATACCTTAAATGAATATAGAATTATAAGATTTTACATAACAAAAGTAGAAATTAATTAAGGGAGGACAATAATGTATCCAATAAGATTTGAAAATTTATATTACGAAAAAATATGGGGAGGCAGGGACCTAGAATCTTTCAGAAAAAACATGCCAGCGGGAGAAATTGGAGAGTCTTGGGACATAGCTTGCCATCCAAATGGTACAGGTATAGTTGCAAATGGAGAATTTAAAGGTATAGCCTTTGATAAGCTAATTGAGAATTATGGAGCAGATCTATTAGGTAGCAAAGTTAATTTAGAGAAGTTTCCACTTTTAATAAAATTAATCAATTCCAAGGAAAAGTTATCAGTTCAAGTTCATCCAGGAGATGAATATGCAGCTAAGTATGAAGGCGACTATGGTAAGACTGAAGCTTGGTATGTTATTGATGCAAAGCCTGGTGCTTCATTAATAGTAGGGACTAAGGATTGTTCTAAAGAAGAATTTGAAGAAGCAATAAAGAATAATAAAGTGGAAGATTGCTTAAATAAAATAGAGGTTAAAAAAGGTGATTGTTTCTTAATAAACAGTGGACTTGTACATGCTATATGTGAAGGTGTAATTATAGCAGAAATACAACAAAATAGTGATGTTACTTACAGAGTTTATGACTATGGAAGACCTAGAGAAATACATGTAGAAAAAGCACTTGATGTTATTAATTTTGATCTTCAATGTGAAAACTTAAGTGAAAGAGAAGAAAAAGAGTTTGATGGATATAACTATAGTTTATTATGTGAAAATGAATACTTTGGTATTGAAAAGATATCTATAAAAACTGAATATAAAGATAAAAGTAATAAAAAGAGATTTGATATGTATACATGTGTAGAGGGTGAAGGTAACATTATTAGTATAGATAAGTCTGGTAAGAAAGTCTGTGAAGAAATAAAAATGGGAGACAGTTTCTTAATTCCAGCCACTTTAGGAGAATATAGTATTACAGGAACTTTAAAAGTACTAAAAAGTTACCCAGTAGTATAAGATAATAATAATAATAAAGTGTTAGCAAAACTCAGCAAATGAAATAATGAAAGACTGAGTTTTGCTTTTTTTAATTATTTTTATCTTAAGGACTAGCTTTCTGAGATTTATAATTATATTGTTTATGAGAATAAAAAATATTATAGGATTTTTGATGGGTTTTAATTTAAAAAGAATTATTTGATATAATTATCTAATAAAAGATTTATTAAAAGGAGTAGTGGGAATAATGAAGAATTATATTGTATTTGATATTGGAGGAAGCAGTATAAAGGTTGCTATTATAAAAGAAAGTAGTGAAATAATTAAGAAGGATTCCATTAGAGCAGAGGCTAATGATTTCGATAAATTCAAAGCCGTGCTTATAGGGGAAATTGAAAAAGCTAAAGAGGAATATAATATAGATGGAGTAGCGATAAGTGCGCCAGGTGCAGTAAATAGTGAAATGGGTTCTATAAGTGGATGCAGTGCACTACCATGTATTAATAATCATAATTTCAAGAAGATATTTGGAGAAGACCTTGGACTGAAATTAGAAATAGAAAATGATGCTAATTGTGCTGCTCTAGGAGAAGTTTGGCTTGGAGCAGCTAAGTATAATAGAGATGTATTATTTATTGTATGTGGTACAGGAATTGGTGGAGCTGTAATTAAGGATAAAAAGATACATAAAGGAAAGCATTTATATGGTGGAGAATTTGGCATTGCGATTTTAGAAAGTGAAGGGCAAGGAGATGACTTAACCTTTAAAAGTTGGAGCAATTTAGGTGCAACAAGTTCTATAGGAAGAAGAATTGCAGAAGCTAAAGGAATTGATGCAATCGAAATTGATGGGGAAAAGGCTTTTGAAATGGCTGAAGCAGGAGATAAAGATGCTATAAAATCAATAGAAGATTTCTATTTTTATAATGCTTTGGGGATTTTTAATTTACAATATATTTATGATCCTGAAAAGATAGTTATTGGAGGGGCCATAAGTAATAGAGAAGACTTTATAGAGAGAATCAATGAAAAGCTAGATTTAATTATGAGTAAGATAAAAATAGCTACTGTAAGACCTAATATAGCAAGATGTATGTTTAGAAATGATGCAAATTTATTAGGAGCTTTATTTAATTATCTACAAAGAAACTAAAAAATAGTTTTAAAATGCGAATAAAACATAATGATATGTATTAACTTTCCGATTTTTAAATAATTTCGAATACAATTCTAAATTTAAGCTATATAAGCTGGCTAAATTTTTATAACTCGCTTTGCTCAAACAATAAAAATTCTTAACGCCATCTTAGCTACCTTAAATAAGAATTGTAGTTTCTCATTATAATAAAATCTCCAATTTAATACATATCATTAATGTTAAAAACTTATTACGCAATTTAAACTTGGGGGTGCGGGTCTACTAAAGGAAGGAATTCAGATGAGCTGAATTTCAATAAAATTTAATGACAGATCCTGAAATATGTTAAAGGATGAATTATTAGCAGATGTAAATAGGATATGTGAAATAAGTATATGGAGAAAAATTAGGCATTGAATACTTAGTGAAGTTTAGTGAATTAATAACTGAACTTAGTATGAAACTCATCTATTGAAGATTGTCTGAAGTAGATGCTAATATTAGAAATAAAAAAACCTACTAGGCCCTAGAGTTGTTGGTTTGTCTTAGCGTATGCGAGTTCTACCAAACTCTTGGTTTAGTAGCTTTTACGAGTCTATAACTTCTTTTTGTAGCCATTTGTCTTATAGAACCTTTATTTATCTTTGGGGTTATATTCAGAATTTAAACTATGGTTAAAAAATTAGAAATTAAGATAATCAAAAATTATTTTCAAAATTTGAATAATTTTATTTTTTAATCAGGATAAAATAAAGTTAAAGAGGTGTTCTTGAGAAGTAATATTAAAATTAATATTCAAGAATGCAATTTATATCTTAATATAACGTTTTAAATATACATTATATAAATTTTAAATAGGTTATTAGGAGAGGATGAAGGTTATGGAAAAGAAAATGAATTTTAAAGAAGGGTTCTTATGGGGAGCTGCTACATCAGGCCCACAATGTGAAGGTAGATTTAATAAAAAACATAAAAATGTATTTGATTATTGGTATGAAGTTGAACCAGAAGCATTTTTTGATAAAGTTGGACCAGAAGTAACATCTAATTTTTACAATAGTTATAAAGAAGACTTAGCTATGCTTAAATCTATAGGATTAAATAGCTTTAGAACATCAATTCAATGGACTCGTTTAATAAAAGACTTTGAAACAGGTGAAGCAGATGAAGATGGAATTGAATTTTATAATAATGTAATAGATGAAATAATAAAAAATGGAATGACTCCAATAATAACTCTTCATCACTTTGATTTACCTGTTGAATTATACGATAAGTATGGTGGATGGGAATCTAAGCATGTAGTTGATTTATTTGTTAAGTTTGCAAATACTGCATTTAAGCTTTTCTCAGATAGAGTAAAACATTGGACTACATTTAATGAACCAATAGTAGTTGTAGAAGGACAATACTTATATCAATTCCATTATCCAAAAGTTGTAGATGGAAGAAAGGCTGTTCAAGCATTATATAATATAAACTTAGCTTCTGCAAAAGCAATAAAAGCATTTAAGGAAAATAATTATGGAAAAGATGGGGCTAAGATAGGAATAATACTAAACTTAACTCCTTCATATCCAAGAGATATAAATAATGAAGAGGATGTTAAAGCAGCTAAAATTGCAGATGCCTTCTTTAATGAATCTTTCTTAATGCCAGCAATTAAAGGAGAATTCCCAAAACTTCTTGTAGATTTACTAAAAGAAGATGGTGTATTATGGGAAAGCACTGAAGAAGAATTAAAAATAATTAAAGAAAACAATATAGATTTCCTTGGAGTAAATTACTACTTCCCAAGAAGAATTAAGGCAAAGGAAGGTAAGGTAGAGGAAAGTAACACTTGGATGCCTGACAAGTACTTTGATAATTATGAAATGCCAGGAAGAAGAATGAATCCTTATAGAGGATGGGAAATTTACCCTAAGGCTATTTATGATATTGCTATAAATATAAAGGATAATTATAATAATATTCCTTGGTATATATCTGAAAATGGTATGGGAGTAGAAGGTGAAGATAGATATAGAAATGCTGAAGGAATAATTGAAGATGACTATAGAATTGAATTTATAAAAGAACATTTAGAATATCTTCATAAAGGTATAGAAGAAGGATCAAACTGCTTTGGATATCATGCTTGGACAGGTATTGATTGCTGGTCTTGGTGTAATGCCTATAAAAATAGATATGGATTTATTGCACTAGATTTAAAAACTCAAAAGAAGACTATCAAAAAATCAGGAAAATGGATTAAAGAATTTATAGGATAATTTAATAATATAGAAAGGCACCTTAGTTTATTGAAAAGTTATAAATTAGGGTGTCTTTTATAGTTATATTTGGTAAAATTATATTTATATTAGAAGAATATAAATTATTGGAGGTTATAAATGAAAATCGCTATTATTGGGCTTGGTTCTATAGCTAAAAAGGCATATTTGCCAATATTATCTGTAATGGAAGATGTAGAATTATATATTTCTACTAGAAATAAAAAGGTATTAGATGAAGTTTCTAATAAATATAAGATAGATAGGTCTTATATAGATTATAAAAATTTAATTTCAGAAAATATAGATGGAGCTATAATTTCAACTCATGCAGATGGACACTATGAAATTGCTAAGAATCTAATTGAAAATGGAGTTAATGTCTATATAGACAAGCCTTTAACTTATAATCTTAAAAAAAGTGAAGAAATAGTAGAGTTAGCTAGAAAAAATAATGTAATAGCTATGGTAGGCTTTAATAGAAGGTTTTGTCCTAAAGTAAAAGAACTAAAGGAAAAAGGTAAGGCTGATATTATAGTAATGCAAAAAAATAGAGAATATCCGCCAGGCGATGTTAGAAGGTTCATAGTTGAAGACTTTATTCATGTTGTTGATACATTAAGATTTTTAATGGAGGAAGAAATTAAAGGATTAGACATTAACTTTTCAAAAAATAAAAATAATCTTAAAAGTGTAGTAGTTACTTTTAAAGGTGAAAATACTACAGCAGTTGGAGTTATGAATAGGTGTGCTGGAATAACTGAAGAGATTATTGAATATATGGTAAAGGGAAATAAGTTTGTAGTTGAAGATTTAGTAGATACAATTGAAGTTAATAACAATGGGAAGACTAAAACTTCCTTTGGAGGTTGGGAAAGTAGCCTTTATAAAAGAGGGTTTGAGGATATAATAACTCATTTCCTAACTACAATTAAAGAAAAGAAAAGTGCTAATCCAAGCCTAGAAGATTCTATAATAACTCATAGAATTTGCGAAGAGATTGTAGAGTATATAAATAGCAAATAAATTAATAAAAGAGTCAGCTAAACAAAGGCTGACTTTTTTATTTATAAGTGGAATTAAAAGTTTATTTACCAATTAAAGTAAAAATGATAGGGATCTGGAGTAAAATAGTGGTATTTAAAGAAAATTAAGTGATAATTAGATTTCACACAAGATAATTTTGCCAAACCTTTTTGACTATCTGACAACTTAGAGTTATAATAAAGTTGTTATAAAGAGGGGGAGTAATATGATAGAATTTAAAAATATTAAGAAAAGCTACAAATCAAATGTTATATTAGAAAATTTTAATTTGAAGATAGATAATGGAGATTTAGTAGTACTAATAGGATCAAGCGGTTGTGGTAAAACTACATTACTTAAAATGATAAATAGGTTAATAGAAGCAACTTCTGGAGAAATATTAGTTAATGGTAAAAATATAAAGGAAGAAGATCCAATTAAGCTAAGAAGGAGTATTGGATACGTAATTCAACAAACTGGATTGTTTCCTCATATGACTGTTAAAGAAAATATAGAAATAATTCCAAAGCTCATGGGTAAGACTGAGGGAGAAATAGATAAAAAGACTAATGAATTATTAAATATGGTTGGGTTAGAACCAGAGAAGTTTAGTGATAGATATCCAGTAGAGCTAAGTGGTGGACAGCAACAAAGAGTTGGAGTTGCAAGAGCCTTTGCAGCAGATGCTGAGATAATTCTTATGGACGAGCCTTTTAGTGCATTAGATCCAATAACAAGAACTGAATTACAAGAAGAGTTATTTAATATTCAAAGGGAATATAAGAAAACAATTGTTTTTGTAACTCATGATATGGATGAGGCTCTTAATTTAGCAGATAAAATATGTATATTAAAAGATGGAAAAATACTTCAATACGATACTCCAGAAAATATACTAAAGAACCCTGCAGGACCATATGTTGAAGACTTTGTAGGTAAGAATAAAATTTGGTCAAAGCCTGAAATGATTAGGGCAGAAGATGTTATGATTACAAATCCAGTAACAGTAAATCCAAAGAGAAATATTCTACAAGGTATTCAGATTATGAGAGAAAAGAAAGTAGATAGTTTATTAGTAACAGACAAAACTGGTATACTTCTAGGATTTATTACTCTTGAGAAGATTCAAAGGGTAGAAAATAAGAATATCTTAATTGAAGAAGTTATGAGTAAAGACCCTGCTTGTGTATGTGAAGACAAGAACTTACCTGAGCTTTTAGAAGTATTTAATAACTTAAAAAGAGGGTACTTACCTGTATGTAATGAAGAAGGTAAACTTAGAGGCTTAGTAACAAGAAGTAGTTTAATATCCGTATTAAGCAGTCAATATATAGAAATGGGGGATGATAATAATGAATAATTTTATAGAACAATTAATTGTAAAAAAATCAGAAATATTCTCCCTTCTATTAGAACACATACAACTTACAGTTATAGCTGTATTAATAGCAGTTGTAATTGGCGTACCACTTGGGATAATAATAACAAGAAATAAAAAACTAGCGTCAGGTGTAATTGGTGTTGCAAACCTTACACAAGCTATACCAAGTTTGGCTATTCTAGGATTCTTAATTCCTTTTATAGGAATAGGATCTGGACCAGCTATAACAATGGTAGTTTTATATTCAATGTTACCAATAATTAAAAATACTTATACTGGAATAATAAATATAAATCCAGATATGTTAGAAGCGGCTAAAGGTCTAGGCATGACCAATAGACAAACTTTAAGATTAATAAAGATTCCGCTAGCAATGCCAGTAATTATGGCAGGTATAAGAATGGCAGCTGTAACAGCAGTTGGACTTATGACTATTGCAGCCTTTGTTGGAGCTGGTGGACTTGGATATCTTGTATATTCAGGAATTCAAACTGTAGATTATTATTTAATCCTATTTGGTGCTATACCAGCAGCATTATTAGCTTTACTTATTGACTGGATAACAGGCAAGATAGAAGATGCAACTATGCCAAATGGTATAAAAAGAGCAGATGGAACTATGAAAGCAAGAAAAAAAGGTTCATCTAAAAAGAAAAGGAAATTTACTATTATTGCTACATCATTAGCAGTAATAATCTGTATTGGATTAATAGTAGTACCTAAATTTGTAAATACAAATGATAGAAAAATTACAGTTGCATCAAAGAACTATACTGAGCAACTTATACTTGGAAATGTTTTATCAGAACTTATTAAAAATAATACTGATATTGAAGTAGAGGAAAAGTTTAATTTAGGAGGTAGCCAAGTTACCTTTAATGCAATTACATCAGGAGAAGTAGATTTATATGCAGAGTATTTAGGTACAGGCTATGTAAATATATTAAATATTAATGATAATAATTCAAATAAGGAAGAAGTCTATAATACAGTTAAAGAAGGATTTAAAAATGAGTATAACTTAGAATTATTAAACCCACTAGGATTTAATAATACTTATGCTATGGCAGTTACTCAAGAAACAGCTGAAAAGTATAACTTAAAAACTGTATCAGATTTAGCTAAGGTTTCAAAAGAACTTATAATTGGACCAACTATAGAATTCCCAAATAGAGAAGATGGACTTATAGGCTTAGAAAAAGCTTATAATATGAGTTTCAAAGCAGTTAAGCCAGTTGATGGAGGCTTAAGATATTCAGCAGTTGCAAATAATGAAACTCAAGTAATAGATGCCTTTACTACGGATGGACTAATAGATAAGTTTAATCTAGTAGTACTAGAAGATGATAAAAGCTTCTTCCCACCATATGATGCAGTAACAGTAGTTAGGGAAGAGACATTAGAAAAGTTCCCAGAACTTAGAGATGTAATAGCTATGGTTGAAGGCAAGTTAACTGAAGAGAAAATGAGAAAAATGAATTATGAAGTTGATATAAATAAAAGGGATGTAAAAACTGTAGCTAAGGAATTCTTGCAAGAAGAAGGACTTATTGAGAATTAGCAGTTAAAACGGATAATGTATAATTAAGGAGGAAATTCCGCTTTAGGGCGGAATTTCTTTATTTACAAGTAGTTTTATAATCAGAGTATTTTTACTAACTATGTAAATAGAAAATAAACTCCACCCAATTTTCTTTCCATTGGGTGGAGTTTTAAATATTATACTATAAAAGCAAAGCTTATATAAATAGTATAAATTAACCAAAGTCTATATCCTGTGCTGATTACTTAAAAGTTCTATTTTTTATAAAAAGAATCACGTATATAAATAATCCCATTAATATAAATATGAAACTTTTATTGGTTAGATATTTCACTATATTCACATTTTCTTCAGTGCTATTTTCTTCAGTACTATTTTCTTCAGTACCATTTTCTTTAATATCATTTTCTTCAATATTTCCATTTGATGAAATATTCTTATCTATATTGTCAGTATATAAGTCAACTACTTCATTATTATTATCTTCTTCAGAACTATAATTTAAATTATTTTCGCTAACATCATTATTGACTATGCATTCTTTTTTTTCTGACTTATATGAAGCGTTTAAATCTGACACATCTTTACTTACTGATATGACATTTTCCTCTAACTCTTTTTCAGTTGTAATTTTACCTTCTTTAATGTTTTCTTTATCTAATTTTTTTTCAATTGCAGCATTATCTTCTTTAGCGGTTTCTTCCTTTAATTTTTTTTCATTTAAAATTTTATTTTCTTTAATTTTTTGTTTATTTATGTTTTCTTCTATATTTATTTTATCATTATTGGTATCTAAATATTGTTGATTTGATATATCTGATTTTAATTCTGTTTCTTCTTCTAGAGCTAAATCTAACTTACTATTAACTGTAACTTTACAAAAAGAAGTTTTATCTAAAAGAGTTGCTTTAATTAATACTTCACCTTCTTTAATAGCTAATACTTGTCCATTTTCGACAGTAGCTATTTCATTATTAGAGCTTTCCCATTGAACCTCTGAGTCATTTATAAAATCGTCAGGATAAAGTTTTATATTTAAATTAAAGTAATCACCAGGAAATAAAGTTATTTCAGAGTTATCAATCTCTATATTTTCTAGTTCAACTTTAGGTAAAGCTAAAGTCATATTTGGTACACCACTACCAAAATACCAATCTACTCCTTTTTCTCCTATATCAACTGAATACTTTTTTATAGTATTTTCAATTTCTAATGGTTTTAACTCTGGATTATTTAGTTTTATCATAGCAGCTATAGAAGAAATATAGGGGGCTGCCATAGAGGTTCCGCTGTTATATGCGTAATTGTCTCCTGGAATTGAGCTATATATATTTACTCCAGGTGCTGCTACATCTATATTAGGACCATAATTAGAAGTATATGATTTATTATTATTAATATCTATGGATGATACTATTATTGCTTCATCTATATGAGAAGGGCATAAATACATAGTATTTAAATTATCATTTCCTGCTGCATTTACCACTGTAATTCCAGAATTAACAGCTTCTAAAATTAAATCTTCAATAAGGTTAGAATGAGTTCCGTAAGTAAGACCTAAGCTTAAATTTATTATATCGACATTAGAATTAATTGCATATTTAATACTATTGCCTAGACTTGATATTGTACCAAATCCAAAAGAATCTAATGCTTTTATAGGCAAAATTTTAATATTGTTTAATTCTCTCGTAGAATCTGCTATTATACCAGCAACATGAGTTCCGTGACCTTTAAAACTATCATCATATGGATCATTATCATTATTTATAAAATCATAACCTGAATATAATAACTTGTCCTTAAAAATTGAATGATTATAATCTATTCCAGTATCAATTACAGCTATTGTAACTGTATTTACTTTATTTTCATCTTTGATATATTTAGCATATCTATCGATGCCTAAATTCTCAACTCCCCATGAAATATAGTTAGGTATATTATCTTTAGATTTAAGTGATTCATCTCTACTTAAATCTATATACATATCAGGCTCTATATATTCAATAGATGGGTTATCCTTTAGCAAGTCATAGCATTCAATAGTTTTATCTATAGAGTCAAAATCTAAAATTAATGTTTTATCATCAATATAATTTGTATCTATAACACCATAACTAGTAAAATCTATTGAATTCTTAATCTTTAATATTAAGGACTTACTTTTAAAATCCTCATATTTATAAATAGTATTATAAGATTCGTCTCTTTCTATAGCTTTAATATTTACTGGTTTATAAAGTACTAAAGCAAAAATAATTAATAACAACATAACATTTATTTTTCTTTTCTTCATCATAGATTCTCTCCTAGTATTAATTTTCGTTCTGTTAAGTTATATGAACATTGCTCCTCTCAAAACTAGTAAATATAATAAGTTTGACTACAACAAATTATCCCACTAGAAAAGGAGAGAAGAACAATGAAAACTATAATAAAATGTCCTCACCGCTACTATCATCAATTATATAAGTTTGGTTTAGATAAGCAAGCTAATGGAAAATATCAATTTAAGAAATGTAAAAACTAATTCATTCTTGATTATGTCAGTACGCAGAAATAATCAAAATATAATGTGGTAAAGTACATTTTCACATCATTCTTATAAGAACTATATCATAGAGTTCTTTAATAAAAGGTTTAAAGCTTGACATAAAGATATGTATTATAGCCTCTTTTGCAGTAGCTTTTTTATTTTAACATAAATATACTAATTCTTCATATTTTTATATAAAATTAATAAATTATTCTACTTAAAGGAATAATGAAAAAGCATAATAAATTTTTAGCTTAATAATTATTACTAATTACAAAACATGAATATTACCTCTAATATACATTGAAATTATCGGTAGTTATTGATATAATTAAAGTCTGTTTTGAAAAAATGATTAACTTTATATAGAATTTTTGGAGGGTTTAAAATGCCAAAGAGAATAGCCATATTAGGTGGTCCGAGATGTGGGAAAACTACTTTAATACAACAACTTTATGTTGATATGAAGATTAGAGACTTAAATGTTGGAGTAGCAACAGAATACAGTACTGATTATTTAAGAGATAAGGGAATGATAGAAAATATTGCAGAACAATATGGAATTTATTTAGGACAACTTCACTTAGAAAATAGCTTAAATGAATTTGATTATGCAATAACTGACTATGCAACTTTTGTTCCATATATATACGGAAGATTTATGCTTGGAGACAAAAAGAGAACAGCAAAGGAAATTGAAATCCTAAAAGACTTATACATACTTGCATTAAGAGATTTACCTAAATATGATCATATTTTCTTTGTTCCAAGAGAATTTGGTTATACAAAAGATGGAGTAAGATGGCAGGATGAAGAAGTAGCCCAAGCTGTAGATAATGCTATCTTAAGTTTCTTAGAAGCAGAAAATGTAAAGTATCAATTAATAACTGGATCTACAAAAGAGAGATCTGAAAAAATACTTGAGATTTTAGATCTAACTGAATCTAAGTAATAATTTTAGAAATTATTGATATAATTAAATAAGATATTTATTGGTCGCTACTCCCAAATGGCGGGATATAAAAAGGGAGTTGGTACTACTTATAGCCAACTAAAAATGAGTGTAGCAACCGAGCAACTGCTACTAAAAAGATATATGCTTATGCTAGAATTATCGTAAAGCTCGGGTGATTAATTTTAGGGGATATGCCCTAATTATAAGATTTAAGAAGCTACTATTTTGCAACTAAGGTTACGAAATAGTAGCTTTTTATATTCTATACTTCCACTTTAAGTTCTTAATTCTTAATTTTGGCTATTTGTGCGACAGCACCTTAAAGTATTTGGTATAATGTAACAAATGGATAATTATAATTTATTAGTCAGTATATACTTATAAGGGGATAATTATATGAAGAAGATTAAAAAAATTAGTATTATTGCTTTAATTTGTTGCTTACTATTTATTGTCATAAGTTTTATTTCGCCTAGAAATTTATATGGAAAATGGTATTTATATAAGGGAAGTGATATAAATGCTGATTCTTATATAGACAAGAAACTGAATCAGAAGGATTATATAGAGATTTCAGAAGGATCTATGAAGGAATTTAGAAGTGATGGCAAAGATGGAGTCGGTGATCTGAAAGTAAGAGGTAGCAAGATATATAGTGGTGATACAATATTTAAATATAAGGTAAATGAAATTGGAGAACATAAGGTTTTAGAGTTAGAAGTAATAGGATATGACAATGGTCATGAAAAATGGTCTGCTGAAAATGGTGAGAAATACACATATGTATTTGATAAAAATGTTAATTTTGAATAATAAAGACATAAATTATTACATTATTAATAATAATTTAAATTAGGTTGTCTTATTATTGAGATAGCCTAATTTAACTTAGTAAATCAATAGTTTAATCTAACAGAGATTAAACTTAAAATATATAAGTATTGCAATAAAAGTAGGAGGGGAAATATGACTAAAGTTTATTTAACTAGACATGGAGAAACAGAATGGAATGAAAAAGGTATAATGCAAGGTTGGGGAGATTCTCCTTTAACTGAATTAGGTAAGAAACAAGCAGAATGGCTTGGAGAAAGAATAAAAGATTTACATATTGATGTTATATATACAAGCCCTATTGGAAGAGCATTAAATACTGCTAAAATAGTTAGGGGAGATAGGGATATACCCCTAATTGAATATGATGGATTAAAAGAAATACAAATTGGTGGCTGGGAAGGCTTAAACCAAGAAGAAATGAAAAGTATAAGTGAAGAAAACTATTATAATTTTTGGAATGTACCATCAAAATATATTCCAACAGGAGATGGAGAAACTTTTAATGAAGTTAAAGATAGATCCTTTAAAGCAATAAGTGAAATAATAGAAAAGGAAAAGGGAAAAACCATATTAATAGTAACTCATACAATTACTTTGAAATCTTACTTAGCAGCATTAGAAAAAAGAGATATAGATACATTGTGGGACGAGCCATTTATAAAGCAAACAAGCCTTACAGAAATTAATTTTACTGATGAGGGATATGAAATTCCGTTACTAGCATGCATGAAGCATCATAAATATTCAAGGAAAGAATTCAATGAATTTGAGTAAAATATAATTGTTCTCTATTCTTTGTTCCGTCGCAAGCTCCAAGTCACACGAATAGAGAACAATTATATTTTCTGTTTTCTTTGCATTTTATTTCATTCCATGTTTTCTGAATGCTAAAGGTGTCTTCCCATGGACTTTTTTAAACATTTTTATAAAGTTTCCTGTGTAATTATATCCAAGGGTTTTTGATATTTCTTCTATGGTTAATTCTGTAGTAGAAAGTAAATTTTCTGCCATTGCCATCTTTATTGAGGTAGTGTATTCACTTATTGACATATGATACTTTGCAGAAAAGCCAGCTTTTAATTTTTGTTCATTTAAAAATACCATCTTACTTAAAGCACTTATAGTAGGTGGATTACAGGCTTCTTTAGTTAGTATTTCATAAGCTTTTTGGATTGCATTAGCATCTGAGGCAGTTAATTTAATATATCTATCTTTTCCTATTTTAATTTCTCCATGATTTAATTGATTAGTAAAAGTGTTTTTAGGAGAAGAAAAGACCTCTTTAGAGAGTAGGGCAATACACTCTAGAATTTTACTTTCCAAATATAAAGGGGTTAGCTCATTTGCCTGAGATAAATTTCTTATGTTTTGAATAATAGTAGCTATTTCTAATGGTAGATAGCTATATGTATAGTTGTAGATAAAGATATCAAAGTCTATTGATTTTGGGAAATTAGGCTTAATAACCTCATCAAAGTATTTTTTATATATAGTAATTTCAGCTCCATGAAAGTGTTGACCTTTCTTCCAAACTTGTCTACCTTTTAAAGCCTTCTCAATAACAAAAAAAGAGGAAGGAGTAAATGAGGATACAGGATTATTTTCAATTTCAAACTCTGTAACTCCAGAATAAACAGTTCCAAACCTCATTATTTCTTCTTTGTGATTAAAGGAAATAGAAAAATCCTTTGCTATTGTATAATCACCAATCCCAAAAGTATAGTAATTATCTCTAGAATATTCTATTAAAAATCCCAGTTCAGGATTATTTTCATTTCTATAAATAGTATAGTTACCTTCATTAAAATTTGAAAAAGTCATATTTTTTAAAACTAATTCTTTAAATTCCTTAGTAGATCTTGATTTCATTTTTCCTCCATTTTTCAATAAGAACTAATAATAAATATAAGTAAAAGGGGAGATAATAATCTTAATATATTATACCAAATAATTATCCTAATAGATGTTAAAATTATTAAAATAGTTGCAAAGGTTGAATTGAGAATGAATATCACATACAATTACAACAGAAGAAAAAGTACAGAAGTTAAGGCTTAGACCTTTTGGTTAATAGAAATTGAAATTCAGAATAATTGAATTTCTAAATTTAGTTTCAAAATAAATAGAAGAGGTGTAAATATGAAGAAAAATTTATTAAAGACATTAGTAGTATCTTGTTTAACTGCAGTAATGTTAGTGGGATGTGGCACTGGAAAGAAAGCTGAAGAAGGAACTTCATCAGGAAATACTATAACAGTTACAGATGTAAGAGGTGAAGTTGAAATTCCAGAAAATCCTCAAAGAATAGTAGATTTAAGTGGTAATAGTGATATTTTATCAGTTTTAGGATATAAGGTTATAGGAACAGCTAATAGTGATGCCTATGATTACACTAAATTCCCTTCATATTTAGAAGAGACTTTAAAGGGAGCAGAAATTTTAGGTTATAGCATGCAAGACACTATGGATGTAGAAGCAGTTATGAACTTAAACCCAGATTTAATAGTTATATCAACAGTTCAAGAAAAAATGTATGATCAATTAAGTGAAATTGCTCCAACAGTTATGATTCAATTAGAAGCTTTAGATTGGGAAGAAGATGTTAAAGCTTTAGCTAAGGTATTTAAGAAGGAAGCAGAAGCGGATAAATGGTTAGAAACTTATGAAGATAAGGCTGAAAAAGCTGGAGAAAAGATTAAGGCTGAATATGGCGAAGATACAACTTACCTTTCATTCTTAGCAAGTGGTGGACAATTCTTTGTATTCGATAGTGCAGGTTTTGGTGAAGTATTATATGAAGATATGGACCTTAAGAAGCCAGAAGGAATGCCAGTTCAAAGTGATATTAGTCTTCCAGTAGTAACATATGAAGGATTAGCATCAATAAAAGCTGATTATATATTCTTAATTGCAACTAAAGAAGACTTAGCACAATTACAAAGTAATGCAATATGGAATAGCTTACCTGCAGTTAAAGAAGGAAAAGTAGTGGTGTTAGATTCTTCTCCATACTTTAACCAAGGATATAGCGTTATAGGTAAAGATTTATTAGTAGATGAAATAGGTGTAATGTTAAATGAAACAAAGAAATAAGGGTAATATAAATACAATAGTTTTTACAATTTGTAGTACCTTACTTTTAATATGTGGACTGATTCTAGCTGTTAGGCTAGGGTCTGTCCATATTGGCTTTTCAGAGATTTGGGATAGTATCTTTAATTATAGTGAAACTTTAGAACTTATGCTTGTAAGAGATGTTCGTATTCCAAGAGCTCTATCTGTACTATTTACAGGGGGAATATTAGGAGTAACAGGTGCAATGATTCAAGGTGTTACTAGAAATCCTATAGCTGAGCCTTCAATACTAGGTGTTAGCCAAGGAGCAACTTTAGTAATAGCAATATTTTATGCATTAGGAATAACAATAAATACAAGAAATGTTATGATAGCTTCATTTATAGGAGCTTTATTTACAGGACTTATAGTTCTAGCTTTTATATCTAAGAAAGCAAATAATAATTCAATTGCTAAGATATTACTTGCAGGAACAGCAATGAGCACATTTTTTGTATCACTAACAACTATAGTTGGACTTTTATCTAACCAAAGTCAAATGATAGGTTTTTGGGTATCAGGTGGATTTAGAAATGCTAGTTGGTCAGATTTTAATTTAGTTTTTATAATTGGGACAATAGGATTTATAATTGCAATTTTATTATCTCCTAAGATAAATATCTTAAGCCTTGGAGATGATGTTGCTATTGGACTTGGACAAAACCCTCAAAAAATAAGATTTACAACTCTTATGGTAATGATACCTATGTGTGCAGCAGCAGTAGCAGTTGGGAAAAACATAGCCTTTCTTGGACTTATAGTTCCACAGATAGTTAGAAAAATCCTAGGAGAAGATTATAGAAGAAATATACCTTGTGCATTTTTATTAGGTGCAACACTTTTAACATATGCAGATATAGCTGCAAGGATGTTGTTTGATCCATATGAAACTCCAATTGGAGTATTTACAGCCCTTATAGGAATACCATTTTTCATAGCAGTAGCAAGAAAGGAAAGAGGATAGATGAAGAAAAAAAGATTTAAAATAGCATTAATAATTCTATTAGTATTACTTGTTATATCCTTTTTCGTAACACTTTGCTGGGGAACATATAAGGTAACTCCTTTAGAAGTTATAAATACCATTCTTGGAAATGGAACTAAGATGCAAAAGGCAGCTATAATTAATTTAAGGCTTCCAAGAATGTTAGTTGGAGTATCAGTTGCAGTAGCTCTTTCAACAGCAGGAGCAATACTTCAAACAATAACTAAAAATGACTTAGCTGACACAGGAATTATAGGGATTAATGCTGGAGCAGCAGTCGCAGCAGTGTTATTTATTACATATTCAACAGGAAATTATTATAGTGAACTTGGACAGCTTTCAATATTTGTACTACCTTTTATGGCTATTGTTGGAGCTGGAGTAACTTCATTTATATTATATATGCTATCAAGTAGAAAAAGAGTTAGACCAAGAAGGCTGTTACTAATAGGTATTGGATTAAATGCAGGACTTAATGCTTTAATTACCTTCTTTACTTTTAGAGGAGGAGTTGGAGATTACAATAGAGTATTAGTTTGGACATCAGGTAGTCTTTGGGGAGCTGGATGGAGCTATGCCAAAGTTATAATACCAATAGTACTTTTAATGTTTAGTATAGTATTACTAAATCATAAAAAATTAGATGTTTTAAACCTTTCAGATGAGCTTGCAACAGGACTTGGACTTAATTTACAAAAAGAGAGAAAGAAGTTTTTAACCTTTGCAGTAATCTTAGCTGGAAGTGCAACTGCCTTTGCAGGTAATATTGGATTTTTAGGACTTATATCTCCTCATATAGCTAGGAAATTAGTTGGTCCATATCATAAGAACTTCATATCAATATCAGCAATTATAAGTACTATAATAGTTCTTCTTGCAGACGCAGTATCTAGAAATTTATTTTCTCCAATAGAGATTCCAGTAGGAATAACAGTATCAATATTTGGAGTACCATACTTTATTTATTTGATGATGAAGGAATAGAAAGTAAAGTAGCTATTATATATGAATTATTAACAGAATTAATCCTTAGACAGTATATATTTTTACTAGCTTTTATTTGTGTGGAGTACTAATTGAAGATAGTAATGATACAGACAAAAAAATAGTATTTAAGGAAGCTATAAATGAATTACTAAGATAAGAAAGAAATACTATTAAAAAATCTAAAATATAATTGATTTACTAAGATGAAAATAATACAGATAAGTAGATGAGATATATAAAGGAGCACGGTTATGGAAGCTATTAGTGTAAAGAATCTAAAAGTTGCATATGAAAAGAATACTATAATTGAAAATATGAGTTTAGCTATTCCAAAAGGGAAGATTAGCATAATAATTGGAGCTAATGGATGTGGAAAATCAACTTTACTTAAGACTATTGCAAGAGTGAATAAGCCTAAAGCTGGAGATATATTTATAAATAATAAGAACGTAAAAAAGATAAAAGAAAAAGATATAGCTAAAGAAGTAGCATTCCTGCCTCAAGGTCCAGTATGTCCAAGTGGTTTAACTGTAAGGGAACTAGTAGCATTTGGAAGATTTCCTCATCAAAAAATGATAGGTGGACTTAATACCCATGATAAAGAAGTTATTGATTGGGCAATAGAAGAAACAGGACTTTCAGAATTTGCAGATAGAGAAGTAGAAAATTTATCTGGTGGACAAAGACAAAGAGCTTGGATAGCAATGGTTTTAGCACAAGAAACAGATATAATTATGCTGGATGAGCCAACAACTTACTTAGATATGTCTTATCAACTTGAAGTATTAGAAGTTTTACATAGATTAAATAAAGAAAAAAATATTACAGTAGTTATTGTATTGCATGAACTAAACAATGCATGTAGATTTGCAGATAATATTATTGGACTTAAAAAAGGTGAAATTATCTGTGAAGGAAGACCAATAGATGTAATTAATAAAGAATCTTTAAAAGAAATTTACGGTATAGATGCAAATCTTCAAGTAAGTGAAAATGGAGAATATCCAGTATGTATGGAATATGAATTGCTTAGGGAAGAAAGTGCTGTCACACAATGTAAAATTAAGAATGAATAATGAAGAATTAATGAAAAAACTCCATTAGGAGTTTTGAAAAGAACTTAATTTTAGTAATTCTGAAAGAATTACATCAATAATTCTTCATTCTTAATTTTTCATTCTTAATTGGAGCTGTTTGCCACAGCTATAAAAAGTGAGAAAAGAGTAATATCTTTAGTAGTATTAAATATAAGCTACTTAGGGAGGACAAATGAAAAATAAAAATTTTATAATAATAGTAATAGGGCAGATTATTTCCCTTTTTGGAAATGCAATTCAAAGATTTAGTATGTCCTTATACTTATTGGACTTTACAGGAAGCACAGCAACCTTTGCAAATATTTTAGCAATATCAACTATACCATATATTGTATTTGCACCTATTGCTGGAATGCTTTCTGATAAGATAAACAGAAAAAAGATAATGGTATATTTAGATCTTTTCTGCTCAGTTATTATTGGTATATATGCATTTATATTATTAAGAGGAAGAGATCATGAAATAATAGTAGCAACAGTAATGTTTATATTATCAATTTGCTACACATTATATGGACCAGCAGTTACAGCTTCTATTCCTCAAGTAGTTGAAGAAGATAAACTAACTTCAGCTAATGGAATAATAAATCAAGTAGGATCAGTAGTAAATTTTTTAGGACCAATATTTGCAGGGATTCTTTATGGACTAGTTGGAATAAAAGCAATAGTTATAATAAATGCTGTAAGTTTCTTATTATCAGCTATAATGGAAATGTTCTTAGATATACCTGATGTTGAGAAGAGGTTAGAAGATTCTGTGGGAGAAGATACTGAAGGCAGAGTTTGTCCAAGCAAAGAAACAAAAGTATTCTCCATGAGCTTTATAAAAAACTCATTTATAGAGATGAAAAACAGTTTTATCTATTTAAAGAAGGAAAAGAAAATAGTTTTAGGGATTATAGCTTCCTATGCTATGTGCAATATATTCTTAGTACCTATTTTATCAATAGTTGCACCTTATTTTATTAATGTATTCTTAGGATTACCTTCAGAAGTTTATGGAATAGTAGAGGGAATATGCGTTTTAGGAATGATATTAGGTGGACTATGGATAAGTGTAAAGCCAAAGATGTTTTCTATGAAAAAGGCACATTATACTTATTTTCCAATGCTTTTTGGAGTTGTATTAATGTCAAGCTTAGGAGTATTAAAAGTAGGTAATTATGCTTTAGCAGGAGTTTTTGCAGTAGGAGGGCTGGCTATAATGCTATCATTGTCTTTATCTAATGTATTGACTCTAACTTATATACAAAAGGAAGTGCCTCAAGATATGCTTGGAAGGGTATCAGCTTTTTCAACAGCAGTAGCAACTATAAGTGTAGCCCCGGGACAATTGCTTTATGGACAAGTAATAGATGCTGGCGTAACTATAGGAACAATATTATTTGTAACAGCAATAATTAATGTAGGATTAATTATGTTTATTAAGTGGAATGTAAGAAAATTATAAGAAATAAAGTCAAATATAATGGGAATATATATATAGTTACTGAAATTGATGAAGAATTTAGTAATGAATATGAAATAATAAATCCATGCATTAAGAGGTTAGTGCATGGATTTTAATTATAATAATTTGTAGTTTAGATTCATATGAATAGAGTTTTCTTTAAAGTCGACATTCACATGAATCTAAATATAATTTGTAAGAAAGGCCTTATTAATATTACTCGTAAGTTGAGTTGGAGCATAGCGAAGAAAACTTAGCATATTATTAACAAGCTCTTGAACTAATACTAAATCTATAGAATAAAAAAATACATTTTAAATTTACTAACTTTAGGGTATAATGAATAACTAGAGAAATAGAGATTTAACTAAAGTAACGTCAATTTTGATTTAAGGAGGAAAAGCCGTTGGCAGATTATATAAGTGAAATAGAAAAGAGAAGAACCTTTGCTATCATATCTCACCCGGATGCAGGTAAGACTACATTAACAGAAAAGTTCCTATTATATGGAGGAGCTATTAGACTTGCAGGATCAGTAAAGGCAAGAAAGGCTTCAGCTCATGCAGTATCTGACTGGATGGAAATAGAAAAACAAAGAGGTATTTCAGTTACTTCATCAGTAATGCAATTTAATTATAGAGGACATTGTATAAATATATTAGATACACCAGGTCACCAAGATTTCTCCGAAGATACATATAGAACACTTATGGCTGCAGATAGCGCAGTTATGGTAGTAGATGGAGCAAAAGGTATAGAAGATCAAACTAGAAAACTATTCCATGTTGCATCCCTTAGAGAAATGCCTATCTTTACATTTATAAATAAGTTAGATAGAGAAGCTAAGGATCCATTTGAATTATTAGAAGAAATTGAAAATGAACTTGGAATAAAGACATACCCTATGAACTGGCCAATTGGTTCAGGTAAGGAATTTAAAGGTGTTTATGAAAGAGATAATAATAGAATTATTGCTTTCTCAGCTGGAAACCATGGTCAAAGTGCAGTAGATGCAATTGAAGGAGCAGTAGATGATCCAAGATTTAGAGAAATTCTAGGGGAAGCTCTTCATGATAAGTTAATGGAAGATATTGAACTATTAGATATAGCTGGAGATGAGTTAGATATAGAAAAAGTTAAATCTGGAGAATTAACACCAGTATTCTTTGGATCAGCTTTAACTAACTTTGGTGTAGAGCCATTCTTAGAGCATTTCTTAGAAATGACTTCAGCACCACTTCCAAGAAACTCAAGTATTGGAGAAATAGATCCTTTTGATAATAATTTCTCAGCTTTTGTATTTAAGATTCAAGCTAATATGAATAAGGCTCATAGAGATAGAATTGCATTTATGAGAATTTGTTCAGGGAAATTTGAAAAAGGTGCAGATGTTTATCATATGCAAGGTGGTAAGAAGATTAAACTTTCTCAACCACAACAATTTATGGCTCAAGATAGAGAAATAGTTGAAGAAGCATATGCAGGAGATATAATTGGGGTATTTGACCCAGGTATATTCTCAATAGGAGATACTTTATGTGCTCCATCTAAGAAATTTAAATTTGAAGGAATTCCAACCTTCGCGCCAGAACACTTTGCAAGAGTTAGACCAGTAGACTCCATGAAGAGAAAACAATTCGTAAAAGGTGTTACTCAAATAGCTCAAGAAGGAGCAATCCAAGTATTTAAAGAATCATTTGTAGGAATGGAAGAAATAATAGTTGGAGTTGTTGGTGTACTTCAATTTGAAGTTCTAGAATACAGACTAAAGAATGAATACAACGTTGATATAAAGATGGATAGACTTCCATTTAGATATGTAAGATGGATAGAAAATAAAGATATAGATATGGAAAAGTTAAACTTAACTTCTGATGCGAAGAAGGTTAAGGACTTTAAGGATAGAAACATTATAATATTCCAAAATGACTGGGGTATAAGCTGGGCTCTAGATCACAATAAGGGCTTAGTACTATCTGGAGTAGGTAAGAGCGAAGATTAGTCATAAAATATGCAGTAGTATATAGCATATTATGCTCAGCCGACCTCGTAAACTCCAAGTCGGCTCACACACAATATGTTATATACTACTTGAATTGTTTTATTTTGTAAACTCAATGCTACTAAAGGAAAAAACTCCTGACGGAGTTTTAAATAGCGAAAAATTAGTAGTAAAATGCGAGGCGTTTTATTAATGGAAGAATGAAAAAATTAAAGAATGAAAGAATGCATATAAAAAATCTTTACAGATTTTTTTTAGGTAATCTTTAAAACAAAGGAGGTTTTGCATAGCAAAACCTCTTCCTTCATTTTTTCATTCTTTCATTATCTCCATTTTTTCATATTAAAATGCTTCGCATTTTAAAACTTTAAATAATATATGGAAGATTTATTGTGTTTTAAGAAAGATATAATACTAGATATAATATAATATAAATATTAAACTTAAAAAAATACAAAAAATACAGATAGATACATAAAAATACAGAAATTTCTGTTGAAAATTATATTTATTTACAATATGATTGTTGAAATTGTACTGGTATATTGTTAATCTATATAGTGAAAGGAGGGATAAGGTTGATATCAAAGAAGATAAAGAAGATAGTTGCACAATTACTTTTAGTAGCATTTATACTTCCGAACGTGACTGTAAATGCTGTTACAAATAATTTACCAAAGAGTAAAGTCGAATCAACAGCTATAACAGAGGAAAACGGACAATCTACAAAAGTGGAGGAAAACGGACAATCTACGAAGGTGGAAGAAACAGCAGACACTTCAAAAACCGATGAAAAGGTTAATAATCAATCTACGGAAGAAAAGAAGGAAAATACTGAGGAAACCAACACTGGAGAGGTGAAAAATGAAGAAGAAGTAGAAGAAAAGAAGGACGATACTTCATCAAAAACTAATCCAGAAGAGGCTAAAGTAGAAGAAAAGAATAATACTTCATCAGAAGAAAAGAGTAATAACAATACTACTAATGTAGACGAGAAGAAGGTTAGTGAGGAAGAAACATTAAAAGGGAAAACATACTCTAAAAGAAAAGCTTATAATCCAATGGCAAGGAGTGTTGTCCCTTATACAATTGAGGAAGATAGAGAAGAATTTAGATTAAAGCAAGAAGTTGTTGAAAATTTAGAGGTTCTTGTTCCTATGACAGATAAGGAGTATGAATTAACTATAGCTAACGCTGACGGAAGTTATGAATTCTTAAATGCTTATGATGATATGTCTCAAGCTGTTAATGAAGCAAAAAGTATTCCAGAAAGCAAACTAAAATCTACTCAGCAACCAGCAGTAATAAACTCATATGGACAAGTAGTATATACTACAAACCAAATGGCTAGAATTTTAAGATATGTTAATAATGTTAATTCTGCTGGAAATGTTAATATTTACTCTGATGCTTCATTAAAAAATTCTATAACATATATAAATCAAGGATTTATTGAAGATGCTCCAGTGTTAGATGTAAGTGGAAATGCTGCTAAGATAATGGTTAATGGACTTACTGGATGGATTAATAATAATAAAGCATCAGGAACTTACGATATGGTAATAGTACCATTGAAGCAAGTTAAAAACCCAAGTTATTATACAGTAAAGGGTGGAGAGTTAGTACACTTTATTAGTTATGATATGTTAGGATCATCAGGTTTTTCTAAAACTATTGGAAAGGCACCAAGCTATTTAAAAGAAGGTGTTAGATACTTAAGTTATGATGGACAATATTTCTATCAATATGACTATAAGAATCAAAGTAGTATTGAAAGCACATTAAACAAGCTTATTAATGATTATAAAGCAGGTGTAAGGAATAATGCTGTAAATAAAAACAATGCTTTTTATTTATATTATTTAAACCTTCCATTTAGAAGTCAAACAATTTACTCTGCAGCAGATTTAAATAAATTTATAGATACTTATCCAAGCTTTGGAAGTGGCTCTAAATTGAAAAATTTAGGACAAGCATTTAAAGATGCAGAAAGACTTTATGGAGTCAATGCTTTATTAGCTTTAGGAGTATCTATTAATGAAACAGGTTTTGGAAATTCTGAAATAGCTAAAAATAAAAATAACTTATTTGGATTAAATGCAGTAGATTCTTCACCAGGTCAATCTGCAGATAGCTTTGCGACTCCAAAAGATTCAGTTATAGATTTTGCGAAAAATTGGATTTCAAGAGGGTATTCTGATCCAGCAGATTGGAGATATTTTGGTGGTTTCCTAGGAAATAAAAATAGAGGTGCCAATGTAAAATATGCTTCAGATCCATTCTGGGGAGAAAAAGCAGCTGGATATGCTTATTTAATAGATAAGACATTATCAGGTGGAATATCTAACTTAAAGGATACTAACTCTAAGCAAATTGGTATGGCTAAATCAACTAATAAAGTTATTAAGAAAAATGGTACTCTATTATATAATGTAACTAATGATACTAATCAATATGGTGCATATATTAATACTCCATTTGTTATTTCTAATATGCAAAAAGTAACTATAAATGGTAAGAGTTATTATGAGATTTATCCTGAAAGGAATACTCCAGTAGCAGGTGGAGGCCCAGGAAATAAGTATCATGGTAATTATAACTGGGGTGATAAAGGATATATAGAAGCTAAGGATATATCATTAGTAAATGTATATACTCCTCCAGTAGAAGTTAAATCTGGTATTAATAGATATGCTACAGCTGTTGAATTAAGTAAGAGTAGCTTTAACTCAGCTGAGACAATAGTAATTGCTAATGGTTATGCAATTCCAGATGGATTAACAGCAACACCTATGGCAAGCTATTTAAAAGCACCATTGCTTCTTGTTGAGAAGGACTCAATTCCGTCAGTTACTCAAAATGAGATAAAAAGATTAGGAGCAAAAAAAATAATAATAGTTGGTGGAACAACTGTAGTAAATCAATCTATAGAAAAGCAATTATATAATTTAGGTGTTAGCAAAATAACTAGATTAGGTGGAAGAGATAGATATGAAACTTCTCTTCAAGTTGCAAAATATATTGATTCTAATTTTTATGATGTGAATAATGTAGTAATTGCAAATGGATATGGAGAAGCAGATGCGTTATCTATTGCACCAGTTTCAGGAAGAGACAATATGCCTATTATATTAGTTGAATATAACAGCATACCAGGCAATGTAAATAGTTGGTTAAAGTCAGAGGGTTTAAATAATGCTTACTTAATTGGAGGTACAACTGTATTAAGTAATAATATTTTAAATAAAATAAACTCTATGACTAAGCAAAATATAGCTAATAATAGAATAGGTGGAGCTAATAGATATGATACCAATGCTAAAGTAATTGAAAAGTTCTATGGAACTACTACTAATAAAGTATATATTACTGAAGGGTTAGAATTAGCAGATGCATTAACTGCAGGACCGGTAGCAGCGTCAAATGGATCACCTATAGTTCTTGCTGAACATCAACTTACTTATACTCAAAAAGTTGTATTAGATAGAATGACAACTAATACAATAGTACAAGTTGGTGGTGTAGTACCTAAGAATGCTGTAAATAATTTAAGAGAGCTTTTAAGTAGAACTCAATAGCATAAAGAATATTTAATATATAAATTTAAATATTAATGAAATTTTATAGAAAAAAGAAGGTTGTAAGCAAATTTGTTTACAACCTTCTTTTTTCTATAATGCAGATAATAAATCTATTCTATTAGAAATAATTGGAATAATAATAAGTATATAACAATTATGTTAAATAATATATAATATACTTATATATTATGGAAGGTGGTATTAGGGTATGAGGGTTATTAACAAGAGAGTTATTGTTATTATTATGTTAGTTATGATTAGTATAATAATATTTAATGGATGTTTAAGCTATACAAAAGCTTCATTTTCAGAGGAAGAAGAAAGTATAAGTTATCTAAATGGTGTAAAAGCAGTAGATTATTCCATTGCTGGATTAGAAGAAATTAAAAATGACGTAATGATTGGTAAAAGAACAGAAACTGAATATTATATTAATTCTCTCAAGTTTATTTCAATATTTATGGCTACTAAAGATGAAAAATATTTAAAATATGCTAAGGAAGGAGCTGAATATGTATCGGAAAATACATCAGATATAGGTGTAGTTAACTTTTATAAAAGTGATAATATAAGTACAGCGGTAGATCAAGCTAGCGTGTTATATATGATTTCATATATAGCAATGGTGGATGATGAGTATATTGATTTAATGGAAAGACTGGCTGATGGAATCATTAATAATTTTATTAATGAAGATAATAATTTAGTGTGGGCTAAAGTAAATTCTATAACTGGAGAACCAATAAATGATAAGGATTATGGATATGAAAGTCAATTTAGTAACTATACTTTAAAGTCTGCACAGGCTTTGCTAATTGCATATAAATTTCTACCAGAAAAAATTCAATATAAAGAGAAAGCCTTAGATATATTAAATTCAATTTGGGAAAGAAGAGATAGTGAAACAAATTTAATCCCTGAATCTTGGGATGTATTATATGATCAGGCAGGTAGTAGATTGTACCCATATAATGATTTTAGATATGATGATATGGGAGGCGTTTATATAAGAACCTTAATGCTTGCTTATAACCTAACAGAGGATGATAAAATCATGGATATATTAAAAGTATATACACCAGCATTAGTTGATGGAATTTGGGATGAATCAATAAATGGGGGAGCCTTTAGATATCTTAATACTACTAAAGGTGAAACTTCAAGTACTCCTATGATTGAAACCATGCATGGATTATTTACAGCAACATTAATAGAAGCAAGTAAGTTAATAGATAATAAGGAAATACTAGATAAATGTATAGAAAATGCAGATAACATTCTAATAAATAGATTTGGAATTAAAAATAGTATGGTGCCACATGCTTTAGATAATGCAGGCAATTATTTAAATGTAAATAGTGACTCTCAATTAGGATACGCAGTAATACAATTTCCATTAGGATATAATATGCTTAGTAATGTTACAGGAAATGATGAGTATAGAAATATATCAGATGAATTAATAGAAACTTTTCTTGAAAGGCATAAATCTAATGGAGAAGAAATTCCTATAGGGTATATTGATAAGATTGAAACTATAGAGCCTTATGGATTAGAAGAAAACTATTCAAAGTCACATTGGATGAGTCAAATAACTTATCTGCCCTCTTACTTATTATACAATAGTATACAAATAGAAGGTGACGTTAAAATAAATTGGGAGTTTAATCAAGAGCCAAATGTTTTAGGATTAGTTGATGATATACCTATTTGGGATACTGATTTAGTAAGTATGGATTTAAAAAATAAAACTCTTAAATTAAAAGAAGTAACAGGAGAAGGAATAATTAATTTAGATTCAATAGGATTTGGGAAAATATCAAAGGTATTTATAGATGGAAAAAAATATCGTAAGTTTGCTGATAATGAGATAGAGATAAAGGAAGGAACACATTCTTATGAAGTAAGATGGTAAATTATATATCATAAAAATATATAAACTTGAATTTTGCTATTTAGAAATATATAATTGGAATAAAGAACAGGAATATAATAGTCTGAAAGGGTTGAAAATAATGGATAACGTAAAAAAGATACCTTTTTCTCCTCCAGATATAACTGAAGCAGAAATAAATGCGGTAGTAGAAGTTTTAAGATCAGGATGGATAACATCTGGACCTACATTAGCTAAATTCGAGGAAGAATTAGCTGATTATTGTGATGCTAATAAAGCAGTAGCTTTAAATAGTGCAACAGCAGCTATGGAACTAATATTAAAAGTCTTAGATATAAAAGAGGGGGATGAAATAATAACAACTCCTTACACATATACAGCTACTGCAAGTGTTGCGGTACACAGAGGAATAAAACCTATTTTTTGTGATGTTGCAAAGGATAGTTTCTTCATAGATTATGATAAAATTGGAGAGTTAATTACTGATAGAACTAAAGTGATTATGCCTGTAGACTTTGCAGGAGTTCCTTGTGATTATGATAGAATAAAAGCTGTTTTGAAAGAAAAAAATAGAGAAGATATAATAATTTTAGTAGACTCAGCTCATGCCTTTGGTGCAAAATATAAAGGGAAAAGGGTAGGAGCTCAATGTGATTTCCATAGTTTTTCATTCCATGCAGTAAAGAATTTTACTACTGCTGAAGGTGGAGCATTAACATTTAATAACAATAACTTCAATGGAAGAGAAAACTTATATCAAGATCTTAAGTTTACTTCACTTCATGGTCAATCAAAAGATGCTTTATCTAAGATGAAGGCAGGAGCTTGGGAATATGACATAATTACAGATGGCTTCAAATGTAATATGACTGATATAAATGCTGCTATTGGTAGAGTTCAATTAACAAGATATGAAGATATGTTAAAGTATAGAAAAGAGATATTTAATACTTATACAAGAATATTAGAAAAAGAAGATTTTTCTATAATACCAGTTACGGAATATGGTGAAGGAACTGAAAGCTCATATCACATATATCCTTTAAGAATAAAAGGCTTTAATGAAGAAAAAAGAAATATACTTATTCAAAAGTTAGCTGAAAAAGGAATTTCAACTAATGTTCACTTTAAGCCACTACCAATGTTTACATTATATAAGAATTTAGGATATAAGATTGAAGATTATCCAAATGCATATGCACAATATGCTAATGAAATATCATTGCCTGTATATAGCACTTTAAAATTAGAAGATGTGAAATACATTGCTGAAGAATTGATTAAATTAGTTAAAGAAATATAAAAGATAGGTATTAAGCTAATAGCTTAATACCTATCTTTTTCTATATTCATAATTGATATAAAATGACCAGCGTAAAACCAATATATTAATGATATAAAGCTTATAATATACACTAAAGAACTTTCCATTAAATTTATAACAGGAATTGCAACTAATATACTTAATAGTATAGTATAAGTAATTTTTTCTCTGCTTTTCATTTTAGAAATTATATGTGTACCATATATAATAACAGAAGTAATAAAAAGTATTAGCATGAATGTTGCAATAAATCCATTTGTTGTTGTAACTTCCATGTATATGTTGTGGATTCCACCTTTTGTTACACCAATTAAATCTGCAGGTTGATTTTGAATTAATGTAGGTATTGTATTTGATGTTCCTATTCCACTAAAGAAAGAAAATTTGATGATTCTTATTGCAGCAATCCATATATATTCTCTTCCAGTAAAAATATAGTGAAGTGTACTTGAGTCTAAAGTAAATATAAATACTAAAGATAAAATAGGTAAGATAATTAATAATGCTCTTACAATATTATTCTTAATATATATGAATGCAAAAATGAATGCTAGAGAAAGTAATGCTAGGTATCCACTTCGGCCTCCAGAAAATATTAATGCAATAAATTGAATTATTGAGTTAATAATTAATAAAGTTTTTAACTTGCTATTTCTAGCTTTTGATATCATATATAGACTAATTAATATTGAAATTGCAGCAGATATACCAAATGCATTTTCATTATTAAATATACCCTTAAAAGTAATTAATTCTTCAACTCCATCAGCATTTATTATTAGTTTCTCTATATTTAATTTCAATGATAAAAGAATTATTGATATAGTTGAAGAAATAAAAGTAAAAGCAAGATATAAATATGAGTATATATCTATTTCTTTAATTAACTCTTTTTTAGTTTTATAATTATCAATTGAAAAAATTACAGTTAAAATAAGTAAATTAATTATCCAAGTTTTAAAGTTTAGAGTAGTTGGATATTTATAAATTGTAAAAAATAGCGTTACTGCTAAAAAAATATACAAGAAAATATTATATATATAAATCTTTCGCTTTTTCATAATAATTTGAATAAAGTTTATTAAGAATAGTAATGCTCCCCATACTAAACATATTTTATTTAGAAATTTAAAAATTGGCATTTGAAAAATAAGGGTAATATAAGATAAGCTTACTAATAAATATAATATTTTAAAATAAAAACTATTAGAGATTATTTTGTAAAGATTCTCTAAGTACTTATTCAAGTTAATTCAACTCCTTAATTATAATATTTATTACATTTTAGCATTTATTGTTAAGATAGTCTAAGAAATTTAATTAAATTATTGTATATGATAATAATTGTGGTAAAATAGTATTGTTAGTTTTTTAAACATAAAGGAGCGTATAAAAATGAATATACCTTTAATAGATTTAAAAGCTCAATATGAATCATTAGCAGAGGAATTAAAAGAGGCAACTCTTGGTATTCTAACTTCAGCTAATTACATAATGGGCAAAACTGTAATAGATTTTGAAAAAGAATTTGCTGAATATGTAGGCGTAAAGCATGCTATATCAGTAGGTAATGGAACAGATGGATTAGTAATAGCATTAAAGGCTATGGGAATAGGAGAAGGAGATGAAGTAATAACAACTCCATTTACATTCTTTGCTACAGCTGAAGCAATATCAGCAGTAGGAGGAACTCCAGTATTTGTAGATGTAAATAAAGATACTTTTAATATAGATGTAACTAAGATAGAAGAGAAAATAACTTCTAAGACTAAGGCTATAATGCCAATTCATATTTTTGGTCAAAGTGCAGATATGGATGAAATAAATGAAATTGCAAAGAAGCATAACTTATTAGTTATAGAAGATGCTTGCCAAGCAATTGGAGGAAAGTATAAAGGAAGAAACGTTGGATCTTTAGCGGATGTAGCAGTATTTTCATTCTTCCCAACTAAGAACTTAGGCTGTGCTGGAGATGGTGGTATGATCGTTACAGATAATGATGATATTGCAATAATAGCAAAAGCACTTAAGACTCATGGTAGTGGAGAAAATGGTCAAAAGGCATATAACTTACTTAATAATATAGAAGAAGAAGTTCAAAAAGCAGAAGATGCTAACGATACAGTTTATAATCCATTAAAGTATTACAACTATTTAATAGGATATAATTCAAGGTTAGATGCAATTCAAGCAGCTATCTTAAATGTTAAAATAAAGGAAATAGATAATTGGAATGCTAAGAGAAGAGAAATAGCTGGAATTTATAATGAGGCATTACAAAATACTAATTTAGTAACTCCAGTAACTAGAGATTATGTAGAACCTGTTTATCACATGTATGTACTGCAATCAGAAAATAGAGAAGAAGTACTAGAAAAGTTAAAAGAAGCTGGAATTGCAACAGGAGTATATTATCCTGTACCATTACATCTTCAAAAATGTTATAAAAACTTAGGATATAAAGAAGGAGATATGCCAGTTTCAGAGTATTTATCTCATAGAACTTTTGCTATTCCAGTATATCCAGAGTTAACTAAAGAGCAAGTAGATTATATAATTAAAGAATTAAAAAATTAAGATAAAATGCGAGCATTTTATTAATGAAAAAATTAAATAATTAGAGAATTAAAGAATTAAAGAATGAAAGAATTAAGGATATGATTTCTTTGAAAGCATTTTTATTAGATGTTTTAATTAAAAATTAAAGAATGAACAGATTATAGAATTTAAAAATTTATAAAGTAATAAGTTTTGCATTGCAAAACCCCCTACATTTTTTCATTCTTTCATTACTTCATTTTTTCATTTTAATTTAGGAGGAAAAACAATGTCAGTTTTAAAGGATCAATTATTAGAAAAAATTAATAATAAAACTGCAAAAGTTGGTGTAGTTGGGTTAGGTTACGTTGGATTACCTTTAGCAGTTGAAAAAGCAAAAGCTGGATACGAAACTATAGGTTTTGATGTTCAAGATCAAAAGGTAGAAATGGTTAATAAAGGCCAAAATTACATTGGTGATGTAGTAGATACAGAACTAAGCGAATTAACTCAAAAGGGAATATTAAGAGCAACTACTGATTTCAGTTTTATAAATGATGTAGATACTGTATGTATTTGTGTTCCAACTCCGCTTGATTTATATAAGCAACCAGATCTTTCTTATGTTGTAAAATCAACAGAAAATGTTGCAAAATACCTTCATAAGGGAATGATAGTAATTCTTGAAAGTACTACTTATCCAGGAACTACTGAAGAAGTATTAAAACCAATACTTGAAAAGAGTGGATTAAAATGTGGAGAAGATTTCTTCTTAGCATTCTCACCTGAAAGAGTAGATCCAGGTAACAAGCACTTTAATACAAAAAACACTCCAAAGGTAGTAGGTGGATGTACTGAAGAATGTACTGAAGTTGCAGCTGCTTTATATGAAAATGTATTAGAAGGAGAAATTCATAGAGTTTCTTCACCAGCAGTAGCTGAAATGGAAAAGATATTAGAAAATACTTTTAGAAATATAAATATAGGATTAGCTAATGAAATGGCTATTCTTTGTAACAGAATGGGAATAGATGTATGGGAAGTTATAGATGCTGCTAAAACTAAACCATATGGATTTATGCCATTCTATCCAGGTCCAGGACTTGGTGGACACTGTATCCCTCTAGATCCTTTCTACTTAGAATGGAAGGCTAAGGAATATGATTACCATACTCAACTTATTGAAACTTCAGGAATGATAAATGATAAGATGCCAGACTTTGTTTTAGAAAATATCATGAAGATATTAAATAAGCATAAGAAAGCATTAAATGGCGCAAAAGTTTTAGTTATGGGATTAGCTTATAAGAATGATATAGATGATTATAGAGAATCTCCATCATTTAAAGTAATAGAATTATTAGAAAAGAATGGTGCAGAAGTTATAGTTAATGATCCTTTCTGTGCAACAGCTAAGTACAAGGGTAAAACTTATCATTCAGTAGACTGGAAAGAAGTAATAGATGAATCAGATATAGTAGTTATTACTACTGGACACACAGTTTATGAATATGAAGAAATAGTTGATAGAGCTAAGGTAGTATATGATACAAGAAATGCTACTAAGAATGTTGTAAACAATAGAGAAAAAATATATAAATTATAATAAATAATAAAAGGTGCCTAGAGGCACCTTTTATTTATGTCTGTATTTAATCACTTTTGCTGGATTACCTCCAACTATTGCATAAGGTTCTACATCCTTAGTTACTATAGAACCAGCACCAATTACGGCTCCATTGCCAATATGTACTCCAGGTAAGATTATAGATCTTGCGCCAATCCAAACATCATCCCCAATTTTTACTTCTTCAATTTCTGTTTCACCTTGATGATACATAGGAATATCAACCCTATCATATCTATGATTTCTAGTGTAAATTTGAACATCAGGGCCCATTAAAACATATTTCCCTATTGAAGTAGGACCTTGAATAAAGGCATTAACTCCTATTCCTGAATTATCTCCAACACTTATATTAGAATCAAAGGTAGCCTTAGTTTCTATATTAACATTACTACCAATGCTAGTAATAAAATTTTTCACTAAGAAATATCTAATACTCTTAGCTCCGAAAGATATTTTGGAAAACGATTCAGGAAGTCTTCTGCCAATAAATAGATACAAAATTTTATATACGCTTTTCATTAGTTAAATCACCCTTGAATATTATATTATGTAAAGCGATATTTGAGAAGAAAAATTTTCTATAAAAAGATAATAAGAAGGATGCTGTCGCACAATGAAAAATTAAGAAAAAAATTAAGAATTAATAAAAAACTCCCTTGGGGGAGTTTTTTTATTGGAACTTAAATTTAATTAATTTGGAACAAATCACATCAACAATTATAAATTATAATTTATGCATTAATAACAAACTCCTCGATAGCTTTTCCAACTCCAGAGTTATTATTTGTGTCTGTAATATAATCTGCAACTTCTTTTACAATATCTAAGGCGTTCCCCATGGCAACACCAATTCCAGCGTATTTAATCATTGAGATATCATTTTCTGAATCTCCTATGCACATAACTTCATCAGGTTTAATTCCTAAAGTCTTTGCAAGATGAGCTACAGCATTACCCTTAGAAGAATTACCCATCATAACTTCGAAGTTATTGTCTCCTGAGCTAACTACATGAAGCTTATCACCGAAGAAGTCTTTTAGTTCTTGTTTAGCAGCCCAAAGATCATCTTTATTTTCTCTATCTTCTATGACTATCCCCTTAAGGATATTTCCTTCAAACTCTTCTAAAGTAGCAATAATATCTTCACATACTAAAAACTTTACTTTTTTTTCTTCTGGTAAGTTTTTATTCATAATGTAATAAGCATGAGTTTCAGGAATAAAGTACTCCCTTATTAAAGTATCCCAACTATTGAAGTTAACAGTTAATCCATGCTTTTTAACAATATTATAAATTTCTATAGCAACATCCTTTGGCATAGGATTTTCTAAAATTGCAATATCATCATATTTGTTTTTAATATAAGATCCATTAGAAGCAATAACTGGAGTATTTATTCCAATTAAGTCAGAATAATATCTTGCAGAGCAAAATAATCTTCCAGTAGTAATAGCTACGTTAACTCCAAGCTCCCTAGCCTTCTTTAAGGTTTCTTTATTTCTTTCACTCACTTCATGATCACTATTTAATAAAGTCCCATCCATGTCTATACAAACTAATTTAATATTTTTTTTCAATGCCTCTACCTCCTTAAGGGAAAAGACTTAAAATTTCCCTATAAATAGTATAAGCCAAAAATCGAAAAAATAAAAATTATATTGAAATTAATTATCAGTAAAATATGTAAAAAAATTCAAAATAGGGGTAGCGAATAGAACGTGTGTTTGCTATAATATAAATAAGGAAAAATTATATAAAAAATAAAAGGTAAATAAAATATAAATTTATGAAAGGGAGGATAGTAGGGTATAGGCCTTACTGAAGGATGATTATGATAGATATTAAAGAATTAGTGATCAAAGCTAAAGAGGGTGACAATAATGCTTTGGAAGAAATAATAAAGAGACATGAACCATTAGTTTATAATACAATGATTAGCTTTTATATAAAAGGATATGATAAGGAGGATATAAAGCAAATTGCAATACTTTCCATAATAAAAGCAGTGAAGGGATGTAATATTGAATTAATTAATGGATTTTCAAGCTATGCTAAAGAAATAATACGAAATGATATATATAAGGAAATTACAAAGGCTGAAAAACAATATTATAGACATAAAGAATCTAATGAAATTGCAATGATAATAGATATAAAAGAAATTACAGATGAAAAAACTAATATAATTGAAGATTATATAAAAGCTGAAGATATAGAAATTCTTAAAAAAGAAATAAGCCTTTTAGAAGAAGAGGAAAGAGCTTTACTTAAGGCAATATATGTAGATAATATTACGTTAATGAAATACTCAAAAGATAATAATATAGAATATCATAAAGTAAGATACAAGAAAGACAAGATCCTAGAAAAGCTAAAAAAGAATCTTAAGAATATGTGATAAATAGATAAAAACGCACAATATTATTATGTTCAATCCTCCGTCGCCAGCTCCAAGTCGGTATTCACATAATAATATTGAGCGTTTTAGTATTTAATAACGATATTTATTATTAGTTTTGAAGTATAGTTTAATGTAATCCATCCGCATTAGTATGATTCATTTTTTTGATATTTAAGCACAAGATTTTATTCTAATATTAAGGACTTTAGTTTTGAAAGGGTTCGCTTTTTTAGACAGCTGCAGTAATAGTAGTCTTTTTCATTGGCTCTAGCGTATTTACTTAAATTAGGGGAGGAATTTTCTATATATAGAAATCTAATAATACCTAGTTCTTCATTATCTAAAGTCTTTAAAGCCTCTTTTAGTTTAGATGTTAGGATATTATTTATTGCAACATCCTCTAAAGAAAAACCTGTATCAATTAAAGCATCAGCAAAGCTTCTATCAGAATCATCATTAACAATATCTATACTAAGTTCATCATTAAATCTAGCTTCTTTTCTAATTAGGGCTCTATAGCAGTTTTTAATACTATAAGCTACATATGCAGTAAAACTTTTAGGAACCCTAGATAAATCAAATAGTTTAATAGCATGAAGTAAATTTGTAATTCCTATCTGAATAAGATCTTCATATGACCTATTTTTAATAAAAACTTTTTTTGATTCATTTATAATCAACGGAGAAAAGGAATTTATAATTTCATTTTTAGCATCTATATCTCCACTTTTAGCTCTTATTATTAATTCTTCCATAATATCACCTCATATTTTTTTCCGATCTGTTAAGTTATATGAACATTGCTCTTCTCAACCAAAGGAAATACAATAGGTTTGCGAAACTAAATAATACCCCCTTAGAAAAGGAGAGAAGAACAATGAACAAGACTAATATAAAATGCCCACGCTGTCATTCTGATAAACTATATAAGTTTGGTTTTAATAAGCAGGCTAAACAAAAGTATC
>NZ_CACRTO010000033.1:0-1526 GCF_902652255.1 Clostridium tertium | reverse complement strand
GAGGATGTAGAAAGATTTGTGTAAAAGCAAATCTACTACATCCTTTTATGTATTTTTAAGTGGTAGATTTGGAATAATATTCTTATAATTAAAAGGAGGATTCCAAATGAAAGAAATAAAAGTACCAAACATTGATTATGAAGCTGAAATTAAAAAATGTAAAACTCTTGAAGATGTTACTGGTAAAAATGGATTATTACAAAGATTATTTAAAGATGTTATGCAACAACTTTTAGAAGCTGAAATGGAGGAAACAATAGGACGTGGAAAATATGAAAGAAAATCAGAATCCTATGAAGATGAAGAAAAAAATTATAGAAATGGTTACTCCAAGAAGAATGTTAGAAGTAGTTTTGGAAATGTAGAATTAAATATTCCAAGAGATAGAAAAGCAGAGTTTGAACCTATTGCAGTAAAAAAATATCAAACTGATTGCAATGAATTTGATAAAAAAATAATATCTTTGTATGCTCGAGGAATGAGTACACGTGATATTCAAGCAGAACTAAATGAACTGTATGGAATTGATGTATAGCCTAGCATGATATCTAACATTACTGATAAAGTATTGGGCTCCGCCGCCGAATGGCAAAACAGAATGTTAGACGAGGTTTATCCCATTGTATATATGGATGCCATTCATTTCAAAGTTAGAGATGATCATAGAATAGTAACTAAAGCAGCGTATATATGCTTAGGAGTTGATATGGATGGGTATAAAGATATACTTGGAATTTGGATTGGTGAATCAGAAGGCGCAAAGTTCTGGCTAAGCGTATGTAATGATTTAAATAATAGAGGAGTTAAGGATATATGCATTGCATGTATGGACGGTTTAAGAGGTCTTCCAGATGCGATAAAAACAGTATTTCCTAATGTAAGTATTCAAAGTTGTATAATACATCAAATTAGAAGTTCAATGAGATATGTTCCTTATAAGGATAGGAAAATATTTGTTGCTGATTTAAAAAAGGTATATAAAGCGCCAAATGAAGAAATCGCGCTAGCGCAGCTCGATATGTTAAAAGAAAAATGGAATGATAAATATTCAAATGTAATTGAGTCCTGGTATATAAACTGGGATAAATTATCAACATTCTTCGCTTTTAACGAACAAATAAGAAAAATGATCTATACTACAAATACTTTAGAAGGCATAAATAGGCAAATAAGAAAATTTACAAAAACAAGAACCGTATTCCCAACAGATGATTCCTTAAGAAAATCATTATACTTAGCGACTGAAATTATTATGCAAAAATGGACGTCACCAATTTCTAATTGGGGGTTAATATTATCTCAATTTATGATAATGTTTGGAGATAGATTAAATAAAAATGAAATAATTTAAAGCTTGTACTTTTTTAGCCTTTAATGAATATTAAACCATTTTTAGTAGAAACTAAAAATGTATAAAAGCCCAGTATTATTATTTCAATAAGTAAACAAAAATATAACTGGAAATAAAATTTCCAGTTATATTAGTAAACTAAATTTATTATTTACACAAATTTTTAGATATTCTC
>NZ_CACRTO010000032.1:0-2244 GCF_902652255.1 Clostridium tertium | reverse complement strand
ATGCATCAAAAGATGAAGTGAAAAAAATGGCTTTAAAAATGTGTTGTCCATCTGACGTTAGATTAGCAATAAGATCTGTTGATGATGCGCTAGTTTTACTTAGAAATCCTAAACTAGATAAATTAAAGGTTTTAGTTGTTATGGATAATACATTAGATTTATTGAGATTATGTAAAGAGTTAAGTGAAAAACCATTAATTAATTTAGGGGGTATGACGCGTAGAGAAAATACTATGGAATTAATTAAGGCTGTTAATGCAACAGAAGATGATATTAAAAATCTAGATGGAGTTATTAATTTGGGATATATAATAGAGTGCAGACAAGTTCCTTCAGACAAGCCTATATCATACAAAAAGATAAGAAAATAAGAGAGGAGAGGTAAGGATGTTTACTCAAGCTTTATTAGTTGGCTTAGTACTTTTTGGAGTTTGGTTTATTGAAAAAATTTTAACTACGCCAATGGTGTTTAGACCTATTGTTGTAGGAACATTAATAGGAATTGTTTTAGGAGACCCTGCGATGGGTGCAAAATGTGGAGCTACATTAGAAGTTGTATTTATGGGTTCAATCCAAATTGGTGCTGCTGTACCACCAGATGCAATGCTTGGTGCAGGAATAGGGACTGCTCTAGCTATAATAACAGGACAAGGACCTGAGGTAGCATTTGCTTTAGGATTTCCAATTGCAGTATTTGGGCAGTCAATTAAAATTGTATGTTTTATCATTAGATCTTGGTATATGGGATTGGCATGTAAATATGCTAGAGAAGTCCAAGTTAAAAAAATGCATTTATTAAACTGGGCTGGATTAATTCTTCAATGTACAATTTATGGTCTAGTAGGTTTTTGTACAATTTATTTTGGGTCATCAGTAGTTGAAAGTGCATTAAATAGCATTCCTGAAAACGTTATGACTGCATTAAATATTTCAGGTGGATTGTTGCCAGCAGTAGGGTTTGCTTTATTGTTACAGCCAATGATGACAAAGAAAAACTTTCTATACTTTTTCTTAGGATTTATCATGGTAGCATTTGCAGCTCAAAGCGTTTTATCAGTAACTTGCTTTGGTATAGTATTAGCTTTTATTGTTGTATTTGAATTAGGAAAAAATAAAGGAGAGAAAGATGTAGAAGAAATAAAAGATGAAGAATTGGAGGCATTATTTGATGAATAAATTTGCGAATATTTCTTCTGAAGAGAAAAAAATGTTAAAGAAGATGTTCCTATCATCATTTGTTATGGAGCATTCTTATAATTATGAAAGACAACAAGGATTAGGTTTCTCTTTAGGAATGTGGCCAGTTATTAAAAAAGTTTATAAAACTAAAGAAGAGCAAGGGGAAGCATTAGAAAGACATATGGCTGTATTTAATGCAACTCCACATATTGAAACTTTAATTATGGGGATTTCAGCTGCTATGGAAAAAGAAGCAAGCCAAAACCCTAATTTTGACAAAAGTTCAATTAACTCAGTAAAAGTAGGATTAATGGGTCCCTTAAGTGGTATAGGTGATTCAATTTTCTGGGGGAGCTTAAGAGTTGTTGCCGCAGGTATTGGATTGTCACTTTGTTCACAGGGAAACCCTCTAGGAGCATTGCTGTTTTTATTAGTATATAATATTCCACATTTTATTATTAAATATTATTGTACTTTTATAGGATATTCATTTGGATTAGATTTGATGAGCAATGTCAAAAGTAATGGTATATTAGATAAAATCACTAAAGCTGCTTCAATTGTTGGATTAATGGTTATTGGAGCTATGACAGCTAGTATGGTAGTTTTATCATTAACAGGAAAATTTAATATTTCTGGCAATGAATTTGTTATTCAAGATTATATCGATCAAATATTTCCAATGATTTTACCATTATTGTATACATTGTTGATGTTCTATTTACTTCAAGTGAAAAAATTCAAAGCAACTAAATTATTATTGATCACTATTGTATTATCATTTGTACTTGTTTTTGTAGGATTAGTATAAAAAGAAAGGATATGATTATTTATGACAACCTTATTAGATTGTATTAAAAGGATACCTTTATTAATATACGAGACAACAAATCAATATCCTTCTAATTTTAGTTCTTTAGAACAATTAAGTGGAAGTATAAAGGAAGTAATATTCATTGCTAGTGGATCATCATATAATGCGGCATTTACTGCTCAATTTTATTTGGAAAAAGAATGTGGATTAAAAGTTAAATTGTTTTATCCAAATGTGTTTAATAAAATTGA
>NZ_CACRTO010000031.1:0-4009 GCF_902652255.1 Clostridium tertium | reverse complement strand
ATGAGATTTCCCATAGCATAAGCTAGTAAGACCCCTTGAAGAACACAAGGTTGATAGGTCAGAGGTGTAAGTGTGGTAACATATTTAGCTGACTGATACTAATAGGTCGAGGGCTTGACCAATAAAAATTTGGAAATGTTAAAATTATTCATATGCAATTTTCAGAGAACACTCTGAAAAAGGAATACAAATTGCTAAGGCAATTTGCATAAGTTCCGGGAACCAAATTAAAATTTGGACCGTCACTTATCTGGTGATGATGGCGTAGAGGAAACACTCCTTTCCATTCCGAACAGGAAAGTTAAGCTCTACAGCGTCGATGGTACTGCACGGGCGACTGTGTGGGAGAGTAGAACGTTGCCAGGTAATATGCGTTATTAGCTCAGTTGGTAGAGCACCTGACTCTTAATCAGGGTGTCCCGGGTTCGATCCCCTGATAACGCACCAAAATCCTAAACGTAAGTTTAGGATTTTTTTGTTTATTACGATATTATTAGAGTATAATAAGGTATGAATAAATTTTATAAATATATTTTTGTAATAAATTTAATAAAGAGTATTTATATTAAAGGTGTTATAAAAATAATTTATCTGGAGGAAATAATATGTTTTCAAAAACAAGAAAAGTAGCAATAGTTGGAACTGGACTAGTTGGATCAAGTACAGCTTTTAGTTTAATAACTCAAGGGGTATGTGATGAGGTGCTTATGATAGACATTAATAAGGAAAAAGCTCTTGGAGAAGTAATGGATCTTAAGCATTGCATAGAATATTTAAATAGAAATACAAAGATTAAAGTAGGATCTTATGAAGAATGCGGAGATGTGGATATAGTAGTAATAACTGCAGGGGCACCTCCAAAACCAGGGCAAACTAGATTAGACACTTTAGATTTATCTGCTAAAATAACAGAATCTATAGTAAATCCAATAATGGAAAGTGGATTCAAAGGTCATTTCATAATAGTATCTAATCCTGTGGATATAATATCATATTATGTGTATAAATTATCCGGATTACCAAAAAGTAATGTAATAGGTTCAGGAACATCAGTAGATTCTGCAAGGTTAAAAAACTTTATAGGAGATATATTTAATGTAGATCCAAGAAGTGTTCAGGCTTATTCAATGGGTGAACATGGAGATTCTCAAATGGTTCCTTGGTCACATGTATATATAGGTGGTAAACCATTTAGAAAAGTAATAGAAGATAATAAGAAAAGAGTAGGTAATATAGACCTAGATAAATTAGTTTTAGATACAGCTAGAGCAGGATGGGAAGTATATAATAGAAAAGGAACTACTTACTATGCTATTGCATCTGCAACAGTTGGAATAATTAAAGCAATTATCAATGATGAAAATAAAATAATTCCTATTTCAACATTGCTAGAAGGTGAGTATGGAGAGCATGATGTATTCTCTGGTGTACCAGCAGTTCTTAATGGTGAAGGAGTTAAAGAAGTAGTAGAGATAGATATGACAGATGATGAACTAGAGAAATTCAAGGCATCTAATGATATGATAAGGGAATATATTAGTAAGTTAAATAAGTAAGATTAAGGCAGGTTATTATTAAGAATAGTAGCCTGCTATATTTATAATTTTCTGAGAATTTTAAGTTTGTTTATAAAATAAGAAAAAATATTAAATAATTTGATAAAATATGTTGACAACCATACAATATGCATATATAATTAGTTCTTGTTGAGAGGAAAATATCTGGTGATGATGGCGTAGAGGAAACACTCCTTTCCATTCCGAACAGGAAAGTTAAGCTCTACAGCGTCGATGGTACTGCACGGGCGACTGTGTGGGAGAGTAGAACGTTGCCAGGTTCTCATGGTTTACTAGCTCAATCGGTAGAGCACTTGACTTTTAATCAAGGTGTACCGGGTTCGATTCCCGGGTAAGCCACCAAGCCACTTCTAAGTTTTAGAAGTGGTTTTTTTATTTATTAAAAAAGTAATAAGTATCATTAATTAGATACCTATTACTTTGGTTATTTTCTTAATATATCTTTTTTCATAAAGCCTAAGAATTTCTTTATAGAATTCCAATCATCTTTTAGAGTTGTATTATCTTCATCTTTGAAATATCCACTTATATAAATCAACATTATAAAGAATAATATTCCTAGATTAATGTAAATATCTTTAATATCTGCTATAAATAAATCACTAATTCCTATGAAGTCTAAGCTACCACCATAGAAAACTTTATCTATTAAAGAACATAGGGCACCAGTACTTATAAACAAGAAGGACATATCAGCCCAAAAGTTTTTATTACCCTTTGATAGGTAATATCTATATACTTCTATAACTATAATTACTGCAATTATGTTTAAAAGGATTAATGCTGAAAAACCAACACCTAATCCAAATCTTGCATTAAGCCAAGACCCATCAGTGTTTATTATGGGATCAAAAGATAGGAAGCCTTTTATTATTTCTAAATAATTGTCAAAAAAGAAAAATTTAATTATTAGTTTTATTCCCTGATCTATTAGCATAAGAATTATAAAAATAGAGATAACAATTTTATTGCTAAATCCTTTACTATATTTATTTGAAAAATAGTAAATTATTAATCCTGTAAAAGCAAATATAAGAGTGAGCAATAAATTCATAACTAAGGTATAAGAATCATTAACTCTTCCAGTAATTATTTCAAAAGCAAAATAAATTAGCCACATAATAGGAAGCAAACCTACGGTAAGCCATTTTTCTTTATTTTTAATTTTAGCCATTTCATCCTCCTATAATATATTGAGATATAAAGATTTTAACATATATATCTATAAATTACATAGAGCAGTACAAAATAATTTAATTCTGATATAATTAAATTAAATTATGAATAATAAAAATATTCAAATAAAAGATAATATAAATAAAGTACATATATTTAGGAGGGTTTGAGATGTTAATGATTTTTGCAGTATCTGATTCTATCGGTGAAACAGCAGAGCAAGTTGCATTAGCTGCAGCTAGTCAATTCAAAGGTGAAGCAGAGGTAAAAAGAATTCCTTATGTAAAAGAATTAGATGATATTGAGTATTTAATGAAAGAAGTAAGTGAATTTGATAAGGTTATGATAGTATCTACTATAATAACTGTAAGTGTAAGGGAATACCTAACTCAAAAATGCTTAGAAAAAAATATTTCAGTGGTAAATGTTCTAGGTCCTATAGTAAATGTTGCATCATCACTTTTAAATAGAATGCCAGATAATAATCCTGGTGCGATGAGAAATATAGATGATTCATATTTTAAAAGAATCGAAGCTATGGAATTTGCTATGCAATATGATGATAGTAAAGATTATAGGGGGCTGAAGAATGCCGATGTTGTTTTAATAGGACTTTCAAGAACATCTAAGACTCCATTATGCATGTATCTTGCTAATAAGGGTTTAAAAGCAATTAATATTCCATTAATGCCAGAGGTAGAAATACCAAATGAGTTATTTGAGATTGATAGAAAGAAAGTATTTGGACTAGTAATAAATCCATTACAGTTAATAGAAATAAGAAAAAAGAGATTGGATAAGTTTCACAGAATGCCAACAGGTATAGAATATGCAAGTGATTCAAGAATATTAGAAGAATTTGAATTTGCAGATAAAATTATGAGAAAAGTAGGTTGTAAAACTATTGATGTTACACAAAGAGCTATAGAGGACACAGCACTAATTATTTTAAAAACATTAGGATATACAAAATAATATGAACTATATAAAACTCTAGAAGGATTGATTTACATGATAAATCAGCCTTTTCAGAGTTTTATTATAAAATAAATAAAAAAATTATAAAAATATGTTGACATAATATTATTAGAGTGATAAGATAATGAAGTCGCTTGAGGGCGACAAAGAAAATGGTCTTTGAAAATTGAACAGAATAAAGTTAAGTAAAATAAACCAGCAATTCTTTTAAGTCTTAAAATTAAGACTCAAAGTAATTTGAGCAAAAGATTAAACTTTTTATTGAGAGTTTGATCCTG
>NZ_CACRTO010000030.1:0-9627 GCF_902652255.1 Clostridium tertium | reverse complement strand
CAGGATCAAACTCTCAATAAAAAGTTTAATCTTTTGCTCAAATTACTTTGAGTCTTAATTTTAAGACTTAAAAGAATTGCTGGTTTATTTTACTTAACTTTATTCTGTTCAATTTTCAAAGACCATTTTCTTTGCCGCTCTCAAGCGACTTAATTATCATACTACTTTCAAACTAATATGTCAATAATTTTTAAAATTATTTTTTAGTTTTTTGCAGCTTGTTCTCTTTGGCTTTTGCCTGAGAACGAGATTAATCTTACCATCTCTATTGATAGTCATTTTTAACAAATATATAAATAATACGAATTTATTCTTATATTACTTAAGTATACTCCTTATTTTTAGATTATTCGTCTATTGATACACCAGGATAGTTTGTTATTATGTTTAAGCTTAGATACCATACTATCTCTAAGCCTAAACATAAAAATATAACTTTAAGATCTATTTAAACTAAATATATATTAATTTTTTAATTAACATAAACAATCTTTTTTTAAATCATTTATATATAAAGTTATTGTATCTATATATATGCCTTATACCACTCTTCTTCTTTGAATTGTTACAGGATAATTGTCTGTTCCCATAACTACTTTATTTTCTTCTACTATTGTTCCCCTATCAGCAATTACATTATTCATAATTACATTCTCTCCTATAATTGAGTTTTGCATTATAATACAATTTTTTATTTTTGCCCCTCTTCCAATTATTACTCTTCTACCAATAATACAATTTTTCACTTCTCCTTCTATATATGATCCATTAGCCACTATAGAATTAGTTACTAGACTCATCTCTGTATACTTGGCCGGTGGTTCATCTTGAGACCTAGTATATATAGGTTTTTCATTATAAAACAGCTCTCTATTCACCCCTTGATTTAGCATATCTAAATTAGCATCAAAATATGATTTAATAGAGTTTATACAAGATAAGTATCCTTCATACTCATAAGCTCCAACTTTTAATTTGCTTAAATTATCTGAAATGAACTCTTTTATCTTTTTATATACTCCTGATTTAGCACATTTTTGAATTATATCTATAAATAACTCTGACTTCATTATATACATTTCCATATTAATTTTTGCTTGTTTTTCTATACCTATATTTTCTCCAATACTAATTACTCTATTGTATTCATTCATATTAAGTACTTCACACTCTAAAAAACTTTTATTAGCATTGTCTACATTCTTAAATATTGTTGTTATATCATTATTAGATTTAATATGATATCTTAATACTTCACTAAAATTAATATTACATACCATATAGGCAGGACTTATTAAAATATATTCTTTTCTACTTTGTTTAATAAACTCTATATTTTCTACAAAATTATGAATATCATCATAAGCTGGTTCATAATCTCCAAAATTAAAAACTCTAAGACCATCTTTCTTTCTATGGAGATCCCAAGGCCTGCCATTAGTTAGATGATTTATAAGTGATTGAGATTTATTTGTAGTAAATATTCCTATACCTTCTATTCCTGAATTAGTCATATTAGATAATATAAAATCAATTAGTCTATATCTAGCCGATAGTGGTGCTGATGCTAAAGTTCTATATCTAACTAACTCACCCATTCTACTTTGATTTTCATCTAAATTAATTATTCCAAGGCAATTATTCATACTATACACCACCTCTAAGTATTTATTAGTTCATTCTTTAATGATATTTCTTTAAATTCTATTTCAAAGTTGCTACTTAAATATTCATTTGCAGCAACTACCTCTATCCCATCTGTGTTTCCTATCTTACATCCATGACTTATAATAGCGTCATTTCCTACTATAGCTTTCTCAATTCTAACATTATCTCCTATTTGTACATTAGGCATTATAACTGAATCTTTTATTACTGTATTCTTACCAACATATACCCCCTGAGATAAAATAGATTTTTCTACACTACCATTTATCATGCACCCTTCTACTATTAATGAATTCTTTATTTTAGCTCCCTCACCTATATAATGTGCAGGACTTACCTGGTTCTGCGAATATATCTTCCATTCACTATCATATAGATTCAGTCCTGCATCTATTTTTAATAAATCCATATTTGCTTCCCATAGACTCTCTATAGTACCAACATCTTTCCAGTATCCATCAAATGGATAAGCTATTAATTTTCTTCCTGCCATTAACATCTTAGGGATTATGTTTTTCCCGAAATCGTTGCTTGAATTAATATCTTTCTCATCTTCCTTTAAATAATGTTTTAATGTCTTCCAGTTAAATATATATATCCCCATAGACGCATTTGTACTTTTAGGTTTTTTAGGTTTCTCTTCAAATTCATATATTGAATTATCTCTCCTTGTATTCATTATTCCAAACCTACTTGCCTCTTCTAAAGGAACATTTATTACAGCGATAGTAGCTTCAGCATTATTCTTCTTATGAAAATTTAACATATTATCATAATCCATCTTATAAATATGATCTCCAGATAATATTAGTACATACTCTGGATTATACCTATCTATAAATTCTATATTTTGATATATAGCATTAGCAGTCCCTTTATACCAATCACCACCTCTTTCTCCTTGATATGGTGGTAAGATAGAAACTCCTCCATCTCTCCTATCCAAATCCCAAGAATCCCCAATCCCTATATGAGAATTTAAATCTAGTGGCTTATATTGTGTTAAAACTCCAACTGTATATATTCCAGAATTAGAGCAATTACTTAAAGGGAAATCTATAATTCTATACTTACCTCCAAAAGATACAGCCGGTTTTGCGATATCCTTGGTCAAAACTCCTAATCTAGACCCTTGTCCTCCTGCTAAAATCATTGCTACAATTTCTTTTTTCCCCATATACCTATCTCTCCTATACCAATTACTTATATATGAATAAGCACTTCTATTTACTAATTACTTCTTTATAAAGACTTATATATTCCTTAGCTGATTTCTCCCAGCTGTTATCTGATTCCATTGCAGATTTAACTAACTTATCCCACTTCTTTTTATCACTGTAAATATTCAAAGCATATTTTATTGTATTTAATAGTTCTAAATGATAATAACTTTTAAATCCAAATCCATTACCAGACTCATCATACTCATTATAAGGAGTTATTGTATCTTTAAGCCCCCCTGTTTCTCTTACTATAGGTATACTTCCATATCTCAAAGCAATTAACTGTCCAAGTCCACAAGGTTCAAACAAAGATGGCATCAAAAACATATCTGATGCAGCATATACCTTATGAGCTAAGTCATTGCTAAACCTAATATTGGCACTTACTTTATTAGGATATCTATTGCTAAAGTTTTTAAAGCCCTCTTCATATATATAATCTCCTGTTCCTAGAATAACAATTTGTACATCCTCCTTTAGAACTTCTTCTAGTATATTTAATATTAAATCACATCCCTTTTGATGAGTAAGTCTAGATACTATTCCTATCAAAGGAATATCCTCATTGATTTCTAAATTAAATTCTTTTTGAAGTTCCTTCTTATTAAGTAGTTTTTTTTCATAAGATTCACTATTATAATTAAAGTCTATTTTATTATCTAAATAAGGGTCGTATTCCTTATAATCTATACCATTTACTATTCCACATAGATAATCTTCTCTATATTTTAATAACCCTTCTAATCCTTCCCCGTATTCTGGAGTTTTTATTTCTTCAACATAACTGTTACTAACAGTAGTTATCTTATCAGAATAATTAATTCCACCTTTCAAGAAACTAACAGCTCCATTATGTTCTAAGCTCCCATTATAAAATGCTTCATAATCATAACCAAATAGCTCAGGTAAGACTTCCTTAGAAAACATACCCTTGAAATGAAGATTATGAATAGAAAAAATATTTTTAATGTCCTTTAGTTTTTCATTCCTTGAATACTCTAATTTGTATAATACTGATACCATAGAAGTCTGCCAGTCATTACAATGAATTATGTCTGGAGTCCAATCTATATTAAGTAAAAATTCTAATACCGCTCTACTAAAGAAAGCAAATTTTTCACCATCATCATAATAACCATATAATCCGTCTCTTTTAAAATAATACTCATTGTCTAGTAAATAGAATTTTACTCCTTCTATTTCATGTTCTAATATTCCACAATACTGACTTCTCCAACTTACATTTACACTGAACTTATCAACATAAACCAAATCCTTTTTTATTTCTTCTTTAATATCCCTATAATTAGGTATAATAACTCTTACATCTATACCCTCTCTTTTTAGTTCAATTGGTAATGCGCCTATAACATCACCTAATCCACCTGTTTTTATAAATGGATGTGCCTCTGAAGCAACAATTAAAACCTTCATCTTTATTCCCCCTTATTAATATTAGAAATAGCTAATACTGATACGGCCATCGGAGGAACCTTTATTATTATCGAATAGTTCTTATTATGATAGCTAAATTTTTCTGATTTTATCTTCTCTTCATTTAATTGATTTGATCCACCAAATTCAATACTATCACTATTAAACACCTCTCTATATTCTCCGTAGAATGGAACTCCTAGTTTAAAGTCATAATGTACTATAGGTGTAAAGTTACAAATGAATATTAAAGTATCCTCATCTTTAATTCCTCTTCTAATAAATATAAAAATACTTTGATCATTATTATTTGCATCTATCCACTCAAAACCGTTAGTATCATAATCCATCTCCCAAAGAGCCCTATTGTTTTTATAAAATTTATTTAATTCTCTTACATAAATTTGAGTTAACTTATGCATCTCAAATTTATCAGTTAGTTTCCACTCAAGCTCCTCATACTCTCTCCATTCTATAAATTGAGCAAACTCACTTCCCATAAAGGTTAACTTTTTACCAGGATGACCTATCATATAAGCTAAATATAATCTTAATCCAGCAAATTTATTCCAATAATCTCCCCACATTTTATCTATTAATGATTTTTTTCCGTGTACAACTTCATCATGGGATATAGGCAATATAAAACTTTCAGAGTGATTGTACATAATTGAAAAATTAATTTTATTATGATTATATTTTCTATATATAGGATCTAACTCTACATATTTTAATGTGTCATTCATCCAACCCATATTCCATTTAAAATTAAACCCTAATCCTCCATGTTCAATCGAATCAGTAACCTTTGGCCACGCTGTTGACTCTTCTGCTATCATTAATATATTTGTAAACTTAGAATCTATATTTCTATTAAGTTCTTTAATGAATTCTACTCCCTCTAAGCAACCATCTCCACCATACTTATTAGGTATCCATTCATCCTCTTTTCTTCCATAATTCAAATAAATCATATTAGATACAGCATCTACCCTAAGTCCATCTATATGAAACTCCTTAATCCAATAAAAAGCATTAGATATTAAAAAACTTCTTACTTCACATCTGCCTAAATCAAAATTAGCAGTACCCCAACCCTTATTTTCCGATTTCCATTCTTCCTCATATTCATAAGTTGGAGTCCCATCAAACTTAAACAATCCATGTTCATCCCTGCAAAAATGTCCTGGCACCCAATCTAGTATTACCCCAATATCATTTCTATGCAGCTCATTTATCAATTCTTTAAGTTCAGAAGCTGAACCATATCTACTATTTATAGAATAATACCCTGTAATTTGATATCCCCAAGAAGCATCTAGTGGATATTCACTTAATGGCATAAATTCAACATGAGTATATTCCATTTCTTTTAAGTACTTAGGTAGAACCTTACTTAATTCCCTATAAGTTAAAAATTCCTCTCCATTCTTTTTCCATGAACCTAAGTGAATTTCATATATATTTATAGGTATATTTAATGGATTGAATGCTCTTCTTTTATTAAACCACCTTTTATCTGTCCATTTGAATTTATCTTTTTTCTTTATAACGGACGCAGTGTTCGGTCTAAGCTCTGAGTAAAAAGCATATGGATCAGCTTTATATATTCCATTATTAGTATCATTGCTTACAATATAATATTTATATTTCTCACCATCTTTAATATTAGGAATAAATAAGCTCCATATTCCTTCATCATTTATTCTTTTCATTCTATATTTATCATCAGGAGTAAAATCACAAAAATCTCCTACTACGTATACTTCTTTAGCTCTAGGTGCCCATGTAGTAAACCTTACTCCTCTTTTTTTATTCTCATCTCTAAAATGTGCTCCCATAAATTTATAGCTAGTAAAGTTTTCACCTTTATGAAAGAGTTTAATATTTTCTTTTATTCCTTGATTACTTTTTTCATTAATTTGCAACATACTAATATCTCCCTAGTTAACATAAATAGAATAAAAATATTATATCAATACCTTGTATTTATTTCCATTTTTTCATCTTACTAGAATTATCATATTAAATTCTTTTATTACATTTATTTACATAATAGGTTTTCTTTATTTGTTAGTTAATAGATTAATTTTTAGAGATTTAAATTATATTTATATAATTTTTGTTTTAATATTAAGCTTTTCTTAAGGTAAGATTAATAGTTATTAAGTTTTTCTTCTTATATATATTAAGATTTAAGTTTTATTATTAATTACAATACGTACTAATAAGGAGGAAAATAATGAAGGTTTTAGAGGTAGAAAATCTAAAAAAGTCTCTTGGAAAAAGAGAAATTATTAAAGATATATCTTTTTCTATTGAGGAAGGTGAAATCTTTGGATTCTTAGGTCCTAATGGCGCTGGTAAAACTACTACTATAAGAATGCTCGTTGGTCTTATACATCCTAATGAAGGAAGCATTAAAATATGTGGCTATGATTTAAAAAAGGACACAGAAAAAGCATTAAAAGAAGTTGGTGCTGTCGTTGAGAATCCAGAGCTATATAAATACTTAACTGGAAGAGAAAATTTAATGCAAATAGCTAGAATTAGAAAAATTCCTAAGGAAAGTGTAGAAGAAACAATTAAATTAGTTGGTCTTGAAAATAGAATTGATGATAAGGTGAGAAAATATTCTTTAGGTATGAAGCAACGTTTAGGTCTAGCAGCATCTTCACTCTCAAATCCTAAGCTACTTATACTTGATGAACCTACTAATGGTTTAGATCCATCAGGAATCTTAGACTTTAGAGAAGTAGTTAAAAAAGCAGCTAGAGAAAAAGGAATGGCAGTCTTTATATCTTCACATATATTATCAGAGGTACAGCACTTATGTGATAGAGTTGCTTTTATCAATCATGGAACTATTAAATCAGTAGAAAATGTAGTAAATGATTCTATGAAAACTGATACTGATATTATTTGTTTAAATCTTACTAAAGAAATAGATCTGAACTTACTTAAAAATATTGAATATATACAATCAGTACGAAAATCTGAAGATGGAATTGAAATTATTTTATTATCTAATACGACTCCAAAACTAATTAAGCATCTTGTTAATAATAACTTTGAAATAGAAGAAATCTATAAAATCAGAAAAGGTCTAGAACAAAGATATATGGAATTAGTAGAAGGGGGGATAAGATAACTATGCTTACACTTATTAAAAATGAACTTATAAAAATTTTCAAAAGACCTAAGACTTGGATAGTTTTTGCTTTATTTATTGCCTTCATTGGTATAACAGCTTATGGTACATGGAGTGCAGATAAAAACATGAGAGAGTGGATTTCTCCCGAATATCAAATTAAACAAGCAGAAGAACAATTAGTACATGTAAGAAATGATATTAAGAGAGCAGAAGCTGATGGTGATGAAAATTGGATAAATGGCTCAAAACAAATAGAGCAAAGCTTACTAAAGCAAATAGATGATAACAAAAAAATTATTGAAAATGGAATTGAAGAAGATGCTTGGAAAAAGCAATTAGATGATAAAATTAAAAACTTAGAAATTATAATTAAAGAATACGAAGATACAGGCATTAATGAATGGAACAAAGTTTATTATGCTCAAGATAAGCAAACTTTAGAAGACTATAAATATCTAAAAGCTAATAATATAGCACCTATAGAAAACTGGGAATATAACGAATACAGTTTCTATAATAACTTAAGCCAATTCTTCGGTCTAGGATTATTAATTGCAGGTATTGCTGTATTTATGAGTGATATTGTATCTGGAGAATGTACCCCTGCTACTTTAAAGTTCTTACTTATACAACCAGTTAAAAGAGGGAAAATATTATTTTCTAAATTTATAGCTGCTGTTATAACAGTGCTTTCATTAATATTAATTCCCCAACTTGCAGGAATGGCGATAGTTAATGTAACAAGTAATATAGAAGCTTCTGATTATCCTATTAGAATAGAGCAACAATATGAGAAAAAATTTGATCAAAGCTCACAACAAATGATTATGGAGCAAGTTCCTGATACATCTACTATGGTAACTAATAAAGAATTTGCATTAAAAAGTATAGGATATCAAGCCTTATTTATATTAACAGCTTGCTCAGTAGTATTTATGATTTCAACTTTATTTAAAAGCAGTATGATATCTATGGCTGTTTCAGTAATACTAACTATATTCTTAACAATAGGAGGTCAAGCTATTACTACAATTAGTTCATATAGTCACTTATTATTTACAACATATGCTGATTCAGTTAGCTTATTAAACTCCAATTTAGCATTAGCTTATAACAATCCTAATTTAACAACCACTACTGCAATAGCATGTATGTTAATAACTGCTATAGTAGCTTATATAATAGCTCATTTTAATTTTACTAAAAAAGATATATTAATTTAAAATAATATCAACAATGTAATTACTATTATCCACAAGTATTGTATTCTTATATAATATCTTGTGGATATATTTTTACTATATATATTTCAATAAATAATATACATCTTGAGTACTTATGTAATTTTAAGTGAAAAATGATTTTCAAATAAAATTACATTAATTGAAATCATAGATCTTTTAATTTCTATATAAGTTAATTGTGAATTACCTAACTGAAATATTTTACTTATTAACGAACTTAATAAAATATAATAACTATTGCAACTTATATACTTTTAAATCATCAATGCTTCGAAATATATTGATAATTATTATCTATTAATATATACTATTTATATAATTAACTTTATTAAAGGAGGGCATTATGAGTTCACAAGAAAAGGACACAAAGAAGCCACAAGAAGTAATTGCTCCTAAAAAGGTAAAATATCAATGCTTACACACAAGCGAACCTAGAGAATGTACTTGCATTAGAAGCAAAGGTTTAGTTTTAAAGAAAATAAATTAGACTCATAGAAAAAAAGACTTAAGATTAAATCTTAAGTCTTTTTTATTTATTAACCTGGCAACGTTCTACTCTCCCACACAGTCGCCCGTGCAGTACCATCGACGCTGTAGAGCTTAACTTTCCTGTTCGGAATGGAAAGGAGTGTTTCCTCTACGCCATCATCACCAGATAAGTGACGGTCCAAATTTTAATTTGGTTCCCGGAACTTATGCAAATTGCCTTAGCAATTTGTATTCCTTTTTCAGATTGTTCTCTGAAAATTGCATATGAATAATTTTTAACATTTTCAAATTTATTGGTCAAGCCCTCGACCTATTAGTATCAGTCAGCTAAATATGTTACCACACTTACACCTCTGACCTATCAACCTTGTGTTCTTCAAGGGGTCTTACTAGCTTACGCTATGGGAAATCTCAT
>NZ_CACRTO010000029.1:0-27151 GCF_902652255.1 Clostridium tertium | reverse complement strand
TAAATAATCTTCAACAGCTTGGACTTTTATCTCGGTTGATACTTTTGATTTTCTTGACATAAAAAAATCCTCCCATTATAGAACAGTTTTATTATTTTAACTGTCTACTATAATGGGAGCATATCATAAATCAGGGCACTGAAAATTTTAAGTTTTTCAGTGCCCTAATTATAAACAGCCCAAATTTTTAATTATCTTCAGGGTATGGAACAACATAAACATCCTTAAATCCTTGATTTTGAAGTTTTATTACTTCCTCTTCTGCTTCTTCATATTTTTTATAATATCCAATACAAAGTCTCCATCCTTCCCTTGTAGGTGTCTTTGGTTTTGCAATTGGAGTATCTATTAAAACTTTATTAACCATAGCTAAACAAGCTTTGGCTACCATGTACCCGTATTTAACTCCACTAAAGTTTTTTTCTATGTCTTCATTTGAAATAAATTCAGCTTCAACAATAATTGCTGGCATTTTAGTTTCTCTTAAAACAGTATAACTAGCTTCCTTTATCCCCCTATTGTTAGATTTTAAATTTGCAAGTAGTTCATCCTTTAAAAACCTTGCTAATTCTTCTGATTTATTACCTTTTTGAAATATTACTAATTCAGTTCCACTTACAGAATTATCTACAAAGGAGTTCATATGAAAGCTAACAAAATAATCCGCATTCCAATTATTTGCTATATAAACCCTTTCTCTAGGTTCTAAGCTAATGTCTGATGCCCTAGTAAGCAATACATCTTCGCCATTTCTCTCTAATATCCTCATAGTTTCATAAACAGCTTCTAATACTATATCAGCTTCTCTTCTTCCATGTTTCCCAACTGCTCCTGGGTCATTACCACCATGTCCTGCATCTAGTACCCATTTTGCCAAAAGCCTTCCCTCCTATTATTTATAAAATATAAATATTGTATTGTTTTATATATTAGTATACTTCTCCATATAAAACTTGGTTACAAAATTAATACTTTTATCTAGGATTTTGACAAAATTAAAATATATATATGTTTTAATAAATACTCTACCTCTATATTCTTATAAAATTATATCGAAAATAATATTTAATTATCTAAATTGAAAAATATATATTATTTAAAAACTCTTCTATATTTATATTTTCTCCTACACCTTGGGCAAAGTTTTTTCTTCCTCCACCCTTTCCATTTATCTTTGAAATATATTCTTTTAATAATTTTCCCATATCTAAATCATTATTGATTTTAGATGAAGCAAATATAACTTCTGCTTTTTCATCTAATATATTAGCAAATAAACATATTACATTATTCTCTTCAACTAACTTATTAGCCAGCTTACCTAAATAATTCTTAGGTTTGTCTTTAAATACCTTTTTAATTACAGTACTACTCTCTACCTTTATTTCTTCAAGAATTTTTAGATACTCATAATTTAACAGCTCATCTTCCATCTTCTTTTTTGTGATCTTTAAAGCTTCTAATTCTGATTCCATATTTTTAATGCCATTAAAAATCTCATCTTCATTACTACTTAAATAATTACAGATTTCTCTTAAGATCTTATCCTTATTTAAGGAATCTTCTATTGCTCTTTTTCCTGCTAAAAATTCTATTCTAGTATTACCTTTATTCTTTTCAAACTTTTTTATCTTTATCATTCTTAAATCTAAGGTTTTACTAGGATGAACTCCACAGCATGCATTTATATCTAAATCTCCTATTTTGACTACCCTTATTTCTTCATCAGTATTAGGTAGATCTCTTCTTAAATTTAAGCTTTCAAGTTCTTCCTTATTAGGAGTTAGAAAATCTACTGTTACATTATTTCTTATTATTTTATTGGCTAAGGCTTCTGCTTCTCTTACTTGATTTTCACTAAGATGCCCAATAATATCTACAGTGCTTATTTCTTTTCCTAAATGAATACTAACTGTATTTGCATTAAAAAGCTTGAAAAAACATCCTGAAAGAATATGCTGCCCTAAATGCTGATGCATTCCATCTTCTCTTCTATCCCAATCTATAGTGCAATGTACAATGCTTTCTACTTTAACTTCTTCACTTAGTACATGGTATATTTTCTTATTTTCCTCATATATATTTTCTATTACTTTTCCATCTATTTCTCCAAGGTCATATTGTTGACCTCCTCCCCCTGGGAAAAAGGCAGTCTCATCTAATACAATATGATATTTGTTATCTTTAATTTTTACCTCTATTACTTTAGATTTAAATTCTTTTATATATTGATTTTTATAAAAAATTTTATCCACAAATAATTACCTACTTCCTACAAATCCTTCTCTAATTCAACAAGGATGTATTAAATAAAGCCTAATTATTCTAAAGGCTTCCTATATATCCTTGCTCATTTCAACAGCACCATATATTCCTTTTGATAGTTCTGCTATCATTTCAAAGGCCTTATCTCCCCAGTCTAATAGATATATATCCTCATCACTGTCACTATTAAGATCTCCACCTAACTCCCCTATATCCTTAGTTAATACTACTAATATATAAGGATCTGCACCATATACTATACCTACATCATGATAATATCTATAATAGGTTCCTATCTTATGAGCTACCTTGCTATAATCTAAATACTTATCTAAACCTGAATGAAAAATAGTTCTAGTCATATACTTTAAAAGCTTTTCATAATAAGGATTATTATCAGGATTTTTATATAATTTTTCTAACATAATTCCAAATTGTCTTGCTGTAGTATAATTTCCATAAGGTATATCACTATATCCTGTAATACTTCTTGTATAATCTGTTACGCTGGATCTAGAAATTCTAGTTAACATATTCTTTGCAATATTATCTGATTCAACTATTGATAAATATAAGGCCTCATTTATTGTTATATCTGGAATTGGCTCTGAATAAGCAAGAGAACCAGTTCCTTCTTCATAATCTGCTTCTATGTATGATATAGTATCATCTAAACTTAACATTCCACTATTAACCTTATCTAATATCATCATAGCTAATGGAACCTTAGTAGTGCTTGCTGCAACATAATAAGTATCCTCATTTAATATGTACTCTTCGTCAGTATTTAAGTTTTTAAAATATATAGATACATTATCTCTATAATCTCCTACTACATCCTCCACCACTTTATCAATTGATGTAAGTAAGTCTTTCTTTTCTTCTACTACCACATTAGAAGTTTCTTGTGATTCTTCTTCTTGATCTTCAATAACTACTTCTGTATCTACTATTGCCTCATTACCACTTTTACTAGTACATCCAAAGAAAGAAAAGGATAAAATAATCATTAAACTTAATATAATTTTCTTCAATTCCACATCCTCCACTCCTATATTTTTATATTTAATATTATATCATAAAGGAAAGAATGAATTCTTAAATTAACCTTTAATTGCTTTATAAAAAAAATAGGGGCTGTCACACAAACAGCCCAAATTAATAATTACAAATTTATTTTTAATTATTAATTCTTAATTTTTCATTGTGCGACAACACCTATTATCATTTATTAAAATGTTGGAATTACTGTACCATTGCTATATTTTTCTTCAATAAAGTTCTTTATTTTATCTGAAGTTAAAGCTTCAGTTAAGTCCTTAATTTTTTGTAATTCTTCATTTCCCTTTTTAACAGCTAATACATTTTTATATTTTTCAGCAGCTTCAGCATCCTTATCTTCAGTTGCTATAGATTCTTCTGCTGGATTTAATCCTGCTTCTAATGCATAGTTCCCATTAATTACTGCTGCATCTACTTCATCTAATACTCTTGGTAATTGAGCTGCTTCTAATTCTTCAAACTTTAAGTTCTTACTATTTTCAGTAATATCCTTTGGAGTTACTAATTCTCCTTCAGCTAATTTAATTAGTCCAGCTTTTTCTAATAATCTTAAAGCTCTTGCTTCATTTGATGGATCATTAGGAATAGCTATTGTTGAACCATCCTTTATTTCTTTAATGTCTTTAACTGTCTTTGAGTATGTTCCTAATGGTTCTAAGTGAATTGCAGCTGTATAAGTTAAATCCAATCCCTTATTTTCATTAGTTTCATTTAAATATGCTATATGCTGGAAGTAGTTTGCATCTATTTCACCTTCAGCTAATGCTGTATTTGGTGTAACATAGTCTGTAAATTCAATTACTTCAACTGTATAACCCTTCTCTTCAAGATCTGGAACTATTTGATCTACTATTTCCTTATGTGGAACTGGACTAACTCCAATCTTTATAGTCTTGTCTTCTCCACTACCTGCTTCTGTTTTAGCTCCACAACCTACTAAACCTATTGCTAAAGCCCCTGCTAATAATACTGATAATATTGATTTTCTTTTCATATTTGAAACCCCCTTAATATTAATTGATAGTTGATAATTAATAATGCATAATTTTTGTTAGAACTCTTACGAGCTTCTTTAAATCTCCATTGTGCATATCATATTTTTAGTTATAAGTTTTTATAATAATTAAAATCTTATAATTCATTAAGCAATTTGTTTTAAATTACTTAAAAAATATATTTTCCAAAACTCATTTATGAGTTTTTTCATTAATTGTTAATTGCTAAGATAGTTTTTTATATAAGTAATTTCCTAAGGATTGTAATACTTGTACTATTATAATTAGGATAATTACTGTTACTATCATAATATCTGTTTGATATCTTTGATATCCATATCTTACAGCTAAGTCCCCAAGACCTCCTGCTCCTACTGTTCCTGCCATTGCAGAATATCCAATTATACTAATAACAGTTAATGTCAAACCAGATATAATGGATGGTACTGCTTCTTTAAGCATTACCTTAAATATTATTTGAGTATTTGATGCCCCAAAGGATTTTGCAGCTTCTACTACTCCTGGATCTACTTCTTTTAAAGCAGATTCAATTACTCTTGCTACAAATGGTGCAGCTGCTATAGTTAAAGGCACTATTGCTGCAGTTTGTCCAATAGATTTTCCAACTATTAATTTTGTAAGTGGAGCTATTGAAACAATTAAAATTATAAATGGAAAACTTCTTAATATATTTATTACTGCATCTAAAACACTATATATAGCCTTATTTGGTTTTAATCCATCTGGTGCTGTAAGTATTAATAAAATTGCTACTATAAAACCTAGTATTAATGAAAATAATGTTGAAAAAGTCACCATATACATACTTTCACCAAAGGCTTTTATTAATATATCTAACATTATTTAAGCACCTCCAATACTACACTTTTTTCTTCAAGATAGTTAGTTACCTTTTCCTTATCTTCTTCACTAATATTTATAACTAGATTTCCTAAGACTTCATCTCTAAACTTTTCTAGCTTGCCCCAAACTATGGAAAAGTCTATATTTAATTCTCTAGACATCTTTGTTATTAATGCATTTTCAGAAGATGTACTTGGGAAGAATAACTTAATATTTACTCCAGTAGTAGGTAGCAGATCATCATCTGCTTCTCCTAAGAACTTCTTAAGTGAAACCCCAGGTCTTAAGAATAATTCTTCAGATTTACCTTCTACTTTTAATATGCCCCCTTCTATTAATGCTACCTTCTCACAAACTTCTTTAACCACTTCCATTTGGTGAGTAACTATTACTATTGTTATTCCAAGTTCTTTATTTATCTTAGATAATAAGGAAAGTATATCCTTAGTTATCTTAGGATCTAATGCAGATGTTGCCTCGTCACATAGTAGAATTTTAGGATCTAAAGCTAATGCTCTTGCTATTGCCACCCTTTGCTTTTGGCCCCCGCTTAAGCTTGATGGCTTAACCTTAGCCTTATCTTCTAGTCCAACTAGATTTAAAAGCTTAGTTACCTTTTCTTGAATCCTTTGCTTTTTGAAAGACCTATAGCTTGGACATTTTCCGTTTCTGTTATTAGCCTTATACTCTCTATACTCTTCTTCAAAGCCCCAAACTTCTAGAGGTAGAGCAATATTATCAAAAACATTTTTTCTGTTTAGAAGATTAAACCCTTGAAATATCATTCCTAGATTTTTTCTAAACTCTCTTAGTTCAAAACCCTTTAGGTCTCTAACTTCCTTGCCCATAACATTAATAGAACCTTCTTCATAGCTTTCAAGGCCATTTATGCATCTTAGTAAAGTTGATTTACCAGCTCCACTATGCCCTATTATTCCATATATTCTACCCTCTTCAATAGTTAAAGAAACATTTTTTATTACTTCAACTTCACCGAATCTTTTACTTAAGTTTTTAATCTTAATCATCTGCCACCCTCCTAAAGAACTTCCAACAAAATAGTGAACATATATAGATTTTCTTATTCCGTCCCTTTGCACCAAGTCATCACAAATTTATATATTCTTACTTGAAAACTGAATGAAAGAAAATAAAAAACGCACTCGAGAATAAATCCCAAGTGCGAACAAAAGCCACATTATTAATTTATTCTCTCATCTACCAGCTTAAAAGCTGCAGGATTTAGCACCAAACATAACGGTATTATTGCATAAGAAATATACACTTATACTTAATAAACCTATTATAGGTTGCTGGGTTTCATAGGGCCAGTCCCTCCACCACTCTTGATAAGAAATCTTTTTATTTTGTTGTTGATAATAATATACATTTATTAGTTAATATTGTCAATACCTATTTTTAAAATTTTTAAAATACTATGACTTCTTTTTCTATATTTGTTAGCTCAGCATCTGTATTTGCCTCAATAAAATTTATTATATTTTCTGCTGTAGAATCTACTTGAGCACTAGTTGCACATATGCTAGATATTCCTATATTAATACTTTGATGTAAATCCTGACTCCCTACTTCATTTACAGAAATATTAAATTTATTTTTTAGTCTCTGACTTATGCTTCTCACTACCATTCTCTTTTCTTTTAAAGAGTGAACCCAAGTAGCTCTTAGATTTACACTCATAACTAAAACTCTCATAAAACACCACCATTACAATAAATAATTAACAATTAGCAATTAACAATTAAGGTTGTAATTTGTTCCAAATTACTTTTCTTAAATTTTATGGAGCTGCCTTTTCGACAACTCCATATTTATAACTTTGAATTAATAATAAATATTATCTTTATTATTTCATTTTTTTCATAGCTTTTTTCATATCACTTATCATTGATGAAAACTTTTCTTTAAAGTCTTCTCCAGCCTCTTCAACCTTATCTATTAAATCTGACATTTCTTCAGCTATTTCTTGTGTAAGTCTACCAGATTTAACATGCTTATAAAGCCTTTTCATCTTCTTTTCCATTTCTTCCATAACTTTTTCACCTCCATACTAACTATAATTATTTTTTACCAAAAATAATTAATTATACTAGCAAAGAGCTGAAAGTTGCTTATATTATAATTTACATTAGTTTTTCTTTTTTTGTAAATTTAATATTTTTCATTAAACTTATAGTTATTATAGCAACTATGCATCCTAGTAAAATCCCAACTAAAATATCTGATGGATAATGTACAAATAAATATAATCTTGAAAATCCTATTAATGTAGCTAATATAAAAGCAACTATCCCAAACTTCTTATTATAATAAGCTATTATAAAAGCTGAAACAAATGAGGATGCTGTATGTCCAGAAGGAAATGAATAAGATGTTGGTGGATTAATTATTATATTAATATCTGGATATGTAATAAAAGCTCTTGGTCTTTGTACTATATTTTTTATTATTCCTTCCCCTAAAATCGTAGTTAATAAAAGTCCAACAAGTAATACAATTCCAATCTTTCTATATTTATTATTTAATAAAAATAAAATACCAATTACTATCCATATAAATCCACTATCTCCTAAAGTAGTTATACCCACCATTAATTTATCCATAAATGGATTTGAAAAGTTTTCTCTAATAAAATTTAAAATATTTATATCTATATTACCTATTAAATTTATCATAATTCCCTCTTTAACTCCCTATTTGATACTAATTATATTTCTTTCATACTAATTATATTCATTTTACAATTATATCTCCTTTATATTATTTAGACAAGTTACCTAATTACGGTTCCATCTGCACTAATATGGTGCTATCCCGCAATGAAAAATTAATGAAAAAGCGCCTGTAGGAGTTTTAAAAAGCAATTAATTTTAGTAATTCTGTAAGAATTACCTCAATCATTCTTCATTTTCAATTTTTAATTTTAGCTGATAATACGATAACCCCTTATTTAATAAAAGTTAATGAGGCTATTATGAGAATAAAAATCTCACAATAGCCTCTATGGGTATTTTAAATACACATTATTTGTTTTTAATTTCTTTATTTATTTTTAATTTCTTTATTCATTTCAATTAACTCTATAGCTAAGTCTTTAATAGTTTCTGCACTCATAAGTTGATCTTCTGCATGCATTATTATCAAAGAAAACTCTAGTTTTTTACCATTGGCTTCATTTTGAATTAAACCAGAATGGGCATGATGTCCCTCCAGCAAAAATCCTTTAGCCTCTTCTACTTTTTTTTCAGCCACTTCAAAATTACCATTTCTAGATTCCCTTATTGCTTCCATAGCCAAAGATTTAGCCATTCCAACATTGCTTATTATTTCAAAAGCAACTAATTCTAGTTCATCCATTTTTTATTCTCCTAACTATAGATTTTACATACTTTCTGTGTCAGTATTTAATCCTTCATCTTGCATCTTCTTAGTGGCCTTATTAGATGCTATAACGAATGGAGCATAAACTAATACACTAACTGCTAGACATACAATACCAACTACAAGACCCATTATTTCTCCACCAGTTCCTATGAATGGTATAAGTGGCCCAGGGGTTGTCCACGGAACCGAATATGCTATAGGTGGAATAATCTTTATAAACATTGCCCCATAACCTATTAATAAATTAATAATTGGTACTAATAGGAATGGAATTATAAAAATTGGATTTAATACTATAGGTAACCCAAATATTACAGATTCATTAATGTTAAATAATCCAGGTCCTATAGATAACTTAGCTATATCCTTTTGATCTTTCATTTTTGAAAAAATAAGTATAGCTATAATTAGCCCAAGTGTAGTTCCTGATCCGCCATAGTTACTAAATGCATCTACTAATTGCCAAGTTGTTGGGAATGGAGCTCCCCATGCAGTTCCATTAGCTTGTGCATATGCTAGATTAGCAGCATTTGCTTCAGCAAACATTGTATCTCTTACTGCTGCAATAGTATTTGGTCCATGAATACCCATTATCCATAATAAGTTTGATACTAATGCCATAATTGCTACTGATATGATGCTATCTCCAAGCTTAGTTAATGGTTTTTGTAATACATTATAAACTATAGTGTGAATTCCACCACCATCTGTAACTTTTAGTAATAAGAAGTTAAGAATTGAGAAACCAACTGTTACTATTATTATTGGTAATAAAATCTTAAATGTTCTAGCAACTGCTGGAGGAACTTGATCAGGCATTTTTATTTCAAGTTTAGGTGTCTTAGAAAGCCTTGATAAAACTTCACCAACTAATAAGCCAATGATTAAAGCAACGAATAAACCTTGAGGTCCCATATATGTCATTGTAACGTTTCCATCTATTGCTGCTGGATACATTATAAAGAATACTGATACTGATGTAAGTCCTGTTAATAAATCATCAGCACCTAATGATCTTGCAAGATTTCTTGCTATTAAAAATGCTATAAAAATTGCTAAAATATTTAAAGAACCATTTAAAACCGGCGCGAATATCGCTTGATATTCTGCTAAATTAGGAATCAAATCCCCTAAGTTAATAAGATCTGCTATAAATCCATTAGGATCAAGTAAAACATTGTTTAATAATACCATCAATGAACCAGCCATTGTTAATGGGAATGTTAAAATGAATGCGTCCCTAATTGCACAAATATGTCTTTGAGCATTTAGTTTTGTAGCAATCGGAACAAGAATTCTTTCCATGCTACTTTCTAATTTGGTCATAATACTCATTGTTTTTCCTCCTTTTATATTTTTTATTTATTAAACCTCTTGTTAAATTCCAAGAGTTTTTAATACACCCTCTAAAATTACTTTTCCATTCATAGTTCCATATAACCTCATATCTATAACCTGTACAGGTACTCTACCCTTTACTAAAGCATCTACCTGTGGTTTTTGAAACCTTACTTGTGGTCCAAGTAACACTATATCCACATCGTCAATAACACTTGAACATTCTGAAACTGGTAAAGCCTCAATATGAATTTCTATCCCTTTTTCTTTTGCTGCAGCATTCATCTTATTTACTAAAAGACTAGTTGACATACCTGCTGCACAAACCAATAATATTTTTTTCATAACAACTCCTCCTAAACTTATAAATAACTAAAGCTCTTCGCCATTAGTTTTAATAACATTTTTGTACCAATAAAAACTTTTCTTTTTTATACGTCTTAAATCTTTTTCATTATTTTCATCTCTATTTACATATACAAAACCATATCTTTTTTGATACCCATTAAGCCAGCTAAGAAGATCTGTAAAAGACCATGTGCAATAACCTAGTAGCTCTACTCCATCAGTTATAGCTTGTCTACATGCTAAGATATGATTCCTTATAAAATCAATTCTATAATCATCATTTATCTCATCTCCCGCCTCCAACTTATCAAACTCCCCTAATCCATTTTCAGTCACCAATATAGGAAGCCTATACCTGCTGTTTATTCTTCTAATTCCAACCCTTAAACCTGTTGGGTCTATTTCCCAATCCCAATTTGTTCTTTCTAAATATGGATTTTTAATGGTTTTAAAACTTCCTGGAATTCCATAGTCTTTAGATGTACCTTTTTTGCCTGATGTATTAATCTCATGAAAGTTGCTAATTCCATTTATATCATTCTCTTCTATAGTTTCACTTCTATAATAATTTATTCCTATAAAGTCAGGCTTACCTTTTTCTAAAAGTTCTAAGTCTCCATCTTCTATTTCAGGAGCTATTCCTTGTTTCTCATAGAAATTAAATGCAAAGGCAGGATAGTTTCCAAAACAATATATATCAAGCCACCAATGACAATTCATATCTTCTGCATTTTCCCTAGCAAGCACATCTTCTGGTTTGCATGTATATGCATAATTGGGAGTAAAAGCAAAGCTTGGACCGATCATTCCATTAGTAACATATTCTCTAAAGGATATAATAGCTTTTGCATTAGCTAGACTTGCAATGTGATTTGCTTTAAGCATTCTTTTTTCATCCTTTACTCTTGGTGGATGAATTCCTATTTTATATCCTAAAAGCATAAATATATTTTGTTCGTTTAAAGTAACCCAATACTTAACTTTTTCTCCATATCTTTTATATAATGTTATACAATAATTATTAAAATCATCTACTATTTCTCTTGATTCCCAACCACCATAAAGATCTTGAAGATATTGTGGTAAATCCCAATGGTATATTGTAATGATAGGTTTTATATTATTGTCAATAAGTTCATCTATTAAATCATCATAAAACTCTAATCCTTTTTCATTTATCTCTCCTCTACCGTTTGGATAAATTCTACTCCATGCTATAGAAAATCTATAAGCTTTAAGTCCCATTTCTTTCATTAAGCTCACGTCTTTTTTAAATTGCTTATAATGGTCTACTGCAATTTTTCCATTGGTATTTTTATAAGTTGTCCCAGGAATTTCCGAGAATTTATCCCAGATACTCAAGCCTTTGCCATCTATATTGTAGCCCCCTTCCACTTGATATGCTGCAGAGGCACTTCCCCATAAGAAACTTTCTTTAAATTTATCAAGTTCATTGAAAATCACCATTCCCTCCTCCAATACTTCTTTATGATAAAATTATATCTTATAAATCACCCTTTGTAATCATTTTCAAGTCTTTAAAAACAGATTTTGGAAATATATAATTTGTTCCATTTAAATAACAATTTGTTCCATTTACCTACAGTTTTATATTGTTTATCAATATATTTTCCTTTTATATAGTAACAAGGTATTTTAGTCATGTACCACCAGTTTAGCTGGTGGCTTGATTAAGCCCTATAAGGGCATGATGCTGGCGGCACTACTCGTGCTCTGAATAACTGCCAATCGCAAAACAGTTTCAGCTACCACCCTCGTCGGGTGGTTTTCCTATTTGCTACTTTTTACCGGCGATCCCGTGAACGGGTCAATATATTCCTTCATACTAATTTGTTCTGCTATTTGGTCTTCTTGAATTTGATTCTGAATATACTTTGCAATTGCAGTCTTATTTCTTCCTACTGTATCTACGTAATATCCTCTGCACCAAAAATGTCTATTTCCATACTTATATTTTAAATTTGCAAATCTATCAAAAATCATTAAACTACTTTTTCCTTTTAAGATTCCCATGAATTTTGATACACTCATTTTAGGCGGAATTGTAACCAACATATGTATATAATCTGAGCAAGCATTCGCTTCGATTATTTCTACTCCATGTCTTATACAAATGGTTCTTAATATCTTTCCAATTTCAGCCTTATATTTTCCATATATTATTTGTCTTCTATATTTCGGTGCAAATACTATATGATATTGACACCTCCATTTTGTATGTGATAAGCTTTCTATGTCGTTACCCATACGACACACCTCCTATGATTAATTTGTTTTACGATTGTCAGTCGTTGCAATTATATCATAGGAGTTTTTTCTGTTCAGAGCTTAAGCCATTTTATCCACTGGCATAGCCAGTGGTTTTCAATACAATAAAAAAAGGATAGATTACTCTATCCTTTATAATTTTTATATAATTTTCTACCTATGGTTTCTATAATATATAATGCCGGTATTTGTGTTGTAATATCATTGCTCTCTGTTTTTTCTTGCTGTACATAATATCCAATATTAATGTCTGATATTTTTGCTAATGTAGAATCTTCATTATTTGTAATACTTACTACCTTGCATCCCTTTTCCTTAAGGGAATTTATATTCTCTATAACTGTTGGCGTTTCTCCAGAAACTGAAAATGCTATTGCAACATAATTATCACTATATTTAGAATTTAATGGATAAAATGGATCATCTATATAAATAGCATTTCTCCCAACAGCAGCAATGTATCTGGCTGCATATTTAGATAGTATTCCAGAAAATCCTATTCCTACAAATATAATAGTGCTAGCCTTGTTTATTTCATTACATACCAAATCAATTTTTTCTATATATTCCTTCCCTTGAGCCTTTTTTAAGAAATCTATTATCATCGAAGTATTATCTATTAAACTATTTCCTCTGGATTGTTCTAAGTACATTTTAAATTTAATCTTAAATTCTGAAAATCCTTCACAATCTAATTTTTTACAAAACCTTAATATAGTAGTAGTTGAAACATGAGCCTCATTGGCTACTTCTCTTATCCTCATATAAATAACTTTTTCACTATTTTTCATAATGTAATTATATAAGGATAGTTCGAGTTCATTAAGACTTTGTATCCTATTATAACTAAACATATCTACACCCCTTTTTATATAATTATGAACCTTTATATTTAAATATTCAATTTTATTTCTATAATTATTCCTTATATACATTTACAAAAAATACTAATTTAAAAAGCTGAAGTCTATTATGTCAAGACTTCAGCCGATTTGATCTTATATAAATTTAAATGTATTCTCCTCTTGTTTTTATAATATTCTTATACCAATAAAACGAAGCTTTTTTCTTTCTTTTTAAATTGTCCTTATGGTCAACATATATAAATCCATATTGCTTCTTATATCCATTGAGCCAACTTAATAAATCTATTACAGACCATGCATAATAGCCTTTTATATTAATTCCTTCTTTAATTGCATTTTTAACTACTTTTAAATGCGTTTCTATAAACTTTATTCTAGGGATATCCATTATCTCGCCTTCTATAATTGGATCTTCATCACCTAATCCATTTTCTGTTATATATATTTTTATATCTCCGTATCTATCCTTTAACATTCTTAGACCCTCTAAAAATGCTTCAGGTGATATTTCCCACCCCCATTTAGTGTAAATTTTGTTTTTCATCTTAACAGTTCTATAATACCCATCAAAGGATGGATTTCCAGGAGCCCCTGTAGAATCCTCTCTACTTCTTTCAACTTCTTCATAAATATAATTTTTCATAACTCTTTGTGGTTGATAATAATTTAATCCTATAAAATCATTTTTATCCGCAGCATTTTTTATTATTTCTAGTTCTTCATCTGACCAATCTATATTTATGCCATTCTTTGTAAGATTATCAACAACATATTTAGGATATTCTCCTTTTAATATCGGATCATAAAACCAGTTTAATTCAAGTTCATTAGCATGTTTAGCTGCTAAAATATTATCTTCTTTTTCATCTATACTAAATACTGGAGAGAATACATGGGTAATTCCAATTTCCCCATATTGCTTTAACGATTTATAAACTTCAATAGCTTTTGCATGAGCTAAAAATACATTATGAGTTGCTTGAAAATATTTATTTATATCACCAACTATTGCTGGTGGATGAGCTCCTGCTAAATATCCTAATCCACAGAATACAACGGTTTCATTAAAAGTAATCCAGTGTTTAACCCTATCTCCGAAAGCCATATAGCATACCTCTGAATACTTTGCAAACGCATCCACTGTTTCCTTATTAATCCACCCCCCATTTTCCTCTAAAACTTGAGGTAAATCCCAGTGATATAATGTTACAAATGGAACTATCCCATATTTTAAACACTCATTAATTATATTATTATAAAATTCTATTCCCTTAGGGTTTACTTCTCCAACACCATCTGGAATAATTCTCGGCCATGAAATAGAAAACCTATAAGATTCTAATCCCATTTCTGCCATTAATTTTATATCTTCCTTATATCTATGATAATGATCTACTGCTACATCCCCATTTGTACCTTCAAAGGTTTTTCCAGGTATCTTAGAAAATACATCCCAATTAGATAGTCCCTTTCCATCTTCATTCCATGCACCTTCTACTTGATATGAAGCAGATGCTGCACCAAACAAAAAATCTTTTACAAACTTCATTAATTAATCCTCCATTATAAAAATAAATTTAATTCAAATCAATCTATTATTTTACATTTATTGTATAGTAAAGGCTCGTACCATAAGCTGATTTACTCTTAAATTCTGATTTTAAATGTCTTTCTAAATCTGCAGCTGACAGTTCTGTTTCAGCTGAGTAAATTATTTTAATTCTATTTTTATCATCTAGAACTGTTAATTTAACCTTATCATCTTCATAGTTATCAAAAAATCCTCTTATGAATTTCATTTGAACTCCATTTATCTCTACTTTATACATACCATATTCCTCCTAATCAATTATTGAAAATTAGCTTTAACTTAATTTTACAATAATTTCATTTTAAAGACTTCTTTTTATAACTCAATAAAACAAATCTTATTTTTTATAATTTGTTTTATTTATGTAACATATTGTTATCTTTATTTTGTTAATTTCATAGATAAAAATATGTAAATCTATAGATAGTTAATCTTAATTGAGAATTAACCCATTTTAAATAAAAAAATATGACCTTAATCTTATTAAGATTAAAGCCATTTATGTTTATATTCTTATTATGTTACAAGACTAGTATTTTATTAAAGTTTACAAAAATGCACCCAAGTTTTATGTTAGATTACTTTTATTGTATAGTATAAAGTTGCTGCTATCTTAGAATGAGCTTTAAATCCACTCTTTAAATGTGCTTCTAATGCATTAGCATCTAGTTCTGTTTCAGCTGAATAAACTGTTTTAATTCTATTTTTGTCATCTAAAACAGTTAATTTTACCTTATCATCCTCGTAATTATCAAAATATTCTCTTAAAATTTTCATTTGAGCTCCGTTTATTTCAACCTTCATTATATTACCTCCTAATTAATTGCATATTTATATTTTTAAAGGCCATTTTTGTAATATATCCTCTTCCTATTATAGCAATAATTTCATAAAAAAATATACTATATGTAAAATATATAATTTTTAACTTTTAAAGAAATATTTTGTTTTCATTGAAAATAATCTCAATATTTATTATATGATTCTTTATTGAATTATAGTCAAATAAATTAATAAAGAGACTGTTAACAAACAGTCTCTAATAGCTTTCTTCTTATATAGTATTCTTTTTTACAGACTAAATAAAGCCACCAAAGCTAATATTGCAAATATTATGCTTACAATACTTGCTACTAATCCAACAATTGCAAATACCTTTCCTTTTTGATTACTTTTTGATATTTGAGCTAGTCCAACAGCTGAGAAAACTATTCCTAATATTGAAGGTATCCAAAACAAATTGATAATTAATGAAATAAGACCTAACACAAATCCAGCTATCGCCATCCCATTGGTACTATTATTTACCGTAGTTAATTGCTTATCATATTCTTGCATAATATGATCCCCCTTTTATTAAATAATTAATTTATATGTATTTTTCCTCTTTTATATTCTTAAAGGGAAAAACAAATATATATTAATTGTATAATTTTCCAGGAAATTAATTAACAAAAATCGTATGACAAATTATTACATACTTCAACTTCTTGTAAGTTATAATTTTGTAGATTCCATAATCGATTTATGTCTTACATTTACTGCATCAAAGTTCTTCAACTTAAATACTATCTGAATACAATACCCAATAGAAATAGCACTTATTAAAGTTCCTATTCCAACTTTTCCACCTAAAATAAAGCCTATTATTAAAACTAATATTTCTATACTGCCCCTAATTAATTTAATGGGCTTATTTAATTTGCTACTTAAGCCTACCATTACCCCATCTCTAGGACCACAGCCTAACTCACAACCTATATATAAGTAACATCCATATCCCATCACAAACATACCAATAATCATCATAACAATTCCTACAAAGAAATTGTTTGCTACAGGTATTATATTGCTTTCATTAATTATATCTACAAACTTTCCAACCATTATAATATTAAATAATGTCCCTATACCTATCCTTTGACTAAGTACTATACCAATTATTATTACTACCACACTAGAAAGTATATTAGCTTGTCCAATCGTCAACCCTGTTACATTTGATATTCCTTGGTGAAAAACATCCCAGGGTGATAGTCCAAGATTTGAATTTAACATAAATACTGTAGAACTTGCACATAAAATAAAGCCTATTATTAGCCTTATAGATTTTTTTAATATATTAATCAAAATTCTCACCTACTTAAAATTTTCATTAGTTAAATCTATATAATTTTATCATTATAAAATATAAAACAAAAATGTTTCTTCTCAAAAATTAGAATGTAGAATTCAAAATGAAAAATTAATGAAAAAAACTCCTAAAGGAGTTTTTAAAATAAAATTATCTTTAGTTGAGCTGACTTTTCCGACAGCTCATTTCTTTAATTTTTAAAAATATTTACTATTTCTTTTTTATTTACATTTATTAATCCAAGGTCTGACATCTTACCTTCAGGTATTACAGGAAGTGCTAAAGTAACTATTCTTAATAGAGGATTTTTTATTTCATTTAACCCCATTCCTCTAAGAATCTCCTTCATTTTTTCTGCAACTACAGCTATTTCTGAAGCATCTTTAGTTGTCATAAGTCCTGCAACTTCTAATTGAATATGCTCTTTTATCTCTCCATCTATAGCACAGCTTATTCCTCCACCTATAGATATTAAGTCTTCTGCTACCTTAAAGGCTTCATTTATATCCTTATATACTATAGTTAAGTTATGGCTATCATGAGAAATTGTACTTCCTAAAGCACCTTTATCTATACCAAAACCTCTTACTAATCCTATTGCCTTTGTGTCTAACTTTCCATGCCTATTAATAACTATAACAAATCTTAAATCATCATTATCTTCTAATGATACATACCCATCTTTAACATCTACAACTTCTTCAACTATTTTAGTGGATGAAGATCTTTGACTTTCATATCTAATAACATTTACTTTTATTTTCCCATTTTCTATTGGTGCCTTTAATTTAAAATCTTCTAAAGATAGATTATCAACATGAACTGAATTTTCTAATTCTATATCATACTTCTTATCTTCTATAGACTTTAATAAAGTACCATTTTCAGCAACTAACTCACCTTCGAAGATTACAGATTTAACCTTCACGTCTTCTAAGTCCTCTAAAACTACTAAGTCTGCTACATAGCCTGGTGCTATAGCTCCTAAATTAGTTACTCCTATTTCTCTTGCTGAATTTAAAGTTGCAGCTTTTATTGCATCAATTGGATGAAGTCCAGCTTTTATTGCAGTCCTAACTACATCATTCATATGCCCACTCTTAAGTATTTCATCTGCTTCTCTATCATCAGTACATAAAGTTAAATTCTCTAAATATCTAAAGTCTTTTACACCCTTTACTATTTCAGTGACATCCTTAGATATTGAACTTTCTCTTGCATCTACATACATACCATTTCTAAGCTTATCTCTTGCTTCCTTAGGTGTTCTACTTTCATGACAAGTGGTAGCCCCTCCACATAAATAAGCTGATAGCATTCTTCCACTTAAGAAAGGTGCATGTCCTTGAATAAAGGATCCTCTCTTTTCAGCTTTTTCTAATATGCTAACCATTCTATCACTATTTTCAACAACTCCTATAAAGTCCATAACTTCTCCTAAGCCAAGAACTCTATCTAAGTCTAGCATTTCTTCAATTTCTTCTGCGAAAAACTCAGCTCCTGCATTTTCAAAGCCTAAAACAGCTGGTACACAAGAAGGTGCTAGTACATATTGTCTCATCGGAAGATCTTCACTACTATCGTGCATGTACTTAACTCCTCTTATTCCATGAACATTTGCAATTTCATGAGGATCTGTTACCACAGTTGTTGTTCCATATGGTATTACTTCCTTTGCAAAGTTTCTTGGAGTCATAAGAGTACTTTCAATATGTATATGACTATCTATAAGTCCTGGTATTACATGCTTACCTTTAGCATCATAATAATTTTTAGCTTCTATCTCCTCAATGTTACAATTTTCAATCTCTGCACTTATATAAGCTATAAACCCATTATATATTCCAATATTACCATTATATATTTCACCAGTAAAAACATTAACTATGTTAGCATTTTTAATAAGTAAATCACACGGTCTCTTTCCTATAGATGCTTCTATTAATCCTCTTTTATCCTTAGATAAAATCTTCATTTTATTTCTCCTATACTAAGAAATATGCTATTAACGGAATAGATAATATGTATATTCCCCAATTTAAATCTTTAAATCTTCCTGCCATTACTTTAGTAACCATATAAGAAATAATTCCTATGCTTATACCATTTGAAATACTTGAAGTAAAGGCTGTGAAAGTAATAGTTGCAAAAGCTGGAAAAGCTTCTGTAAAATCATCAAACTCTATATTCTTAACTCCAGTAATCATTAATAATCCAATTAGTATTAATGCTGGTGCTGTTGCTTCACTAGGTATCATTCCTGCAATTGGAGTAATAAATATAGTAAGCGCGAAACATATTCCTGCTACTACAGCAGTAAATCCAGTTCTACCACCTTCTTCAACTCCAGCTGCTGATTCAATATAAGTTGTAACTACTGTAGATCCAAATAAAGCTCCAACTACCGTTGCAATAGCATCTACTAAGAAAGGCTTATTTATATTTGGTAAGTTTCCATCTTCATCTAATAAATCTGCCTTAGCAGAAACCCCTAATAACGTTCCTAAAGTTGAGAAGAAATCTCCAACAAAGAATGTAAACATTAGTGGGAAAAAGCTCCACTTTAATGCTGCCATTATATCAAGCTTGAATGCTATTGGCGCTATTGATGGTGGCATTGTAATTAAGCTTTCAGGAACATTAGTAATTCCCATTGGAATACCGATTAACGTTGTTAAAATTATTGCAATTAATACGCCACCTTTAACTTTTCTTGCTTGTAAAAGTACAACGATAACTAAACCTATTATTGTAAGTAAAACTCCTGGTGACTTAACATCTCCCATAGCAATACTTCCACCTTCTAAGCTCATTAAGCCTCCATTTTTGAAACCTAATAGTACTATGTAAAATCCTACTGCAACACCTATTGCATATTTTATATTCTTTGGTATTAAATTTACTATAACTTCTCTAAGACCAAATACAGTTAAAAGTATAAATACTACTCCAGATATAAATACCATACCTAATCCAGTTTCCCAGTTTACTATTCCACCCGCAACTAAAGTATAAGCAAAGAATGCATTACTTCCCATAGCTGGTGCTAAAGCAAATGGTAAATTTGTATATACTCCCATAAAAATACTAAACGCTGCAGCTAATATAGCAGTTACAACTGTTACTGCTCCTGTATCCATTCCAGCTGCTCCCATAAACATAGGTTGTAGTACTAAAATATATGCCATTGTCATAAATGTAGTAATACCAGCCGTTATTTCAGTTTTTACGTTAGTATTACGCTCTTTAAATTTAAATATTTTTTCCATCATTAGTTTATCCCCCATTTTTCGTTTGTTTTATACAAAATGCGAACTATATTTTACATATTATAATTATTATTCGTAATAGTCAACATATTTTTTAATATTTCTATAAAATAATTTAACTTTCTTACTATAAAAATAAAAAAATACCTTATATTCTTATAAATATATAGTCATTTATTCGATTCTTTGTATCAAGTAAATCTATATTTATTAATTTAATATTATACATTTAAAGAATTATCACATAATGTACCATTACCTTATGAAGAAAATATTAGAAATAAGAAAGTTGCTATAATAAAAGCTTTTATTATACACTATTAGAGTAAATAGAAACTAGATTTTTATAAAGGTGCTTTCGCACAATGAAAAATTAATAAAAAAACTCCTGAAGGAGTTTTAAAAAGAAATTAATTTTAGTAATATTGAAATTAATTATAATGGAGAATATCTTTGATAAAAGTAAAGTTCCCTTTTCAACAGATTTAATACTTAACAATAAATATTATTTGACTTATTAGATAAGCTCATTACTATTTTTATAGTATTAACATTGATAAAATCTTTACCAATGAATATGAAAGATAAAATAGGTGTATAAATAGATAGATATAATATAATAAAATAACTAACAAAAATATTAGGAAAATTGTATTATTAAAATCCTTTCCTTGCATCTGTGGAAAATGTAGCTTTTGCGCTTATATAGAGGATAATATCTTTAATGAAGAAGAAATAGTAAAATGGTTTATTGAAGAATATAAATATCTATATAGCTATGATAATATCAAAGATCTATATAATAACACTGACTTTTGGGTAGGTGATTAAGGGGACTTTTAGTTCCCTAACACCTTCTATACCATACTAAAAAGCATAAATCCAACTATATTAATAGCAAAATTGGCAAACATATGAATTAACCAGCTAACGTAAATATTTTTATATTTTTCATTAAAGTAATTAAATATAATTCCTCCAATAAATAATCCTGATAATGTTAAAATAAATAAACTAATATCAAACCATCCGATCATCATAGCCACATGGTATAAAGCAAAAGCTAAAGAACTAAAAATATATGCAAATTTCCTACTTGCTAATTCCTTAAGTTTTAAAAATGCAAATCCTCTAAAGAAAAACTCTTCCAACAAAGAATTAATAAAAGAAATATATATTGCAACAAATATAAAATTATCAATATCAACACCAACATTGTCTGATAATGACGAAACTACATTAGAAAAATCAAAAAATCCTCCTAAAATTAGATATGCCCCTAAAATAAATGAAAACACAGCAGTTCCAGAAATTATAGCAATAACAATTTCCTTCTTACTCTTAACTTTAAATAGAGAATTTAGGTTTAAGTCTCTATTATATCTAGAATATAAAATCGGCATTAAAGAAAAAAGAATAATTTTCACAAAAGACTTTATAAGATATTGAGGTCTTATTACAGCATCTATAAATCCCATTATTACGCAGCCTAATAATACAATTAAAATAATAGTTTTCTTTTTCTTTAACATATAATCCCTCCGCCCTTTTTCCCTTATTATTAAATGTAATATATAACTTATTATTTGATAAAGTATAAATAGTTTTTTTAGAGTAAGATAGAAATAAAATCTTGCTGTATTAAAAATAAAAAACACCACTTCTCCTAACAACTACTCATATTAGTAAGGTCATTAACTATTCTTTTATTAAAATATCTAAAGTATGAGCTCCTGCCCCTAATATATCTTGTCTTTCACATGTAGACAGATGATAGTCAATAAAAGTTTTAAATGTTTCTTCATCCATAGAATTTAAAATAGGTCTCATATAATTAGCAGGACCATCTGCTGAAATTATTTTTATTCTTTTTACTCCTACTGCTTCATTTATTTTATTAATATCTTCAACTCTTACATAATCATATAAATCTTCAGGCTCCGATATAACATGATAACTTGCATCAAGTTTTCCACTTTCAATGCACTTTTTTATATTATTTTCTTTGAATCCATATGTTATTACGCTATATTCATTCATACAATAAGCAACTAATATTTTCCCCCCTACTTTAGTTACTCTTTTTGCTTCTTCTAATGCTCTTACTTTATCTTCAAATGTATATAAATGATACATTGGTCCAAAAACTAATGTCATATCAAAGGTATTATCTTCAAATCTAGCTAAGTTTAAAGCAGTCCCTTGAAATGCTTTTACTGTGCTTCCTTTAGATTTTAAAACACCTAAATTATGTTTCACAAGTTCAATTGCTGTAACATCATATCCTTCATTAGCTAATGCTACTGAATATCTTCCTGTTCCTGCTCCAATATCTAATATTTTAAAATTTTTATTCTCATTTAAATATTCATGAATATATTTCATCGAAGTTATATATTCAACTTGTCCATGTCTTCTCGTTAATCTTTTATCTTCACAAAATTTATTATAATGCTTTTCTAATTCCACTGTCATTTCTTCTTCTCTCCACTTAATATATTTATTCTTGTCTTACAAAATATATAAACCTTTTTCACTAATACTCATATTTTCCTATTAAAATTATACTCTAACTATAAACTCTTTTAAATCCCTAGTCTAACATAGGATATTATAATATATTAATGTGAATCATCTGATTACTAGCAACTATTAATAGATATTTGAGCATTTAGTTTATACAAATCTCTATAGATAAACTATCCATAAGTCTAGCTTTTATTTAATTTATAGTTTTAGAACAATTCCTAGATTTCAGAATTAGAGTTTATAATAAAAAGGAGTTAGCAACAATCAATTTGCTTAACTCCTTTTTCTTATGTTATCTAATATATTTGCTAAAAAATGCTTATTAACAAATTGTAGAATTTATACCCTTAATGAACCACGAAATCCCCTTGCAGAATAGTATGATTCTGCTCCATTGTGATACATAAAGACAGTATCGTAACGACGATCACAAAAAATAGCGCCACCTTGTTTTCTAATATTAACAGGTGTTTTTACCCAACTAGAGGTTTTAAGGTCAAAACTCCCAAGCTTCTGTAACTCTCTATATTGCTCTTCTGTTAAAACCTCAATCCCCATATCTAAAGCCATATCAATAACATTATTTTGTGGCTTATTTTGATTTCTTGACTCTAGCGCTTTACGATCATAACAGATACTTCTTCTCCCTTTAGGACTCTCTGCTGAACAGTCATAAAAAACATATTCTCCTGTTTCTTCATCATAACCAATGATATCTGGTTCACCACCAGTTCTCTCCATTTCATAAAGGGACCATAGTTTTTTAGTATTATCTTCTAACTTTTCTTCTACCTTATCCCATTCAATTCCCTTATGGCGATTTATGTTTTTTTCAAAACGTTCTTTCAATACTCCTATTAGCTCTTCACATTGCTCAGGTGACAGTTCTCTTTTTTCCTTTTCCATATTAAAACCTCCTCTTATAATATATCTAAGACTCTTTTCAAATATATTCGTAAGCTCAATCACATTGATTCATAAAAAATTTCACTTGATATTGATTTTCAAAATATTTGTAAATAATTGTATCAAACACCATTTATTAAGTCAATCTTTAATAGGAATCCTAAGTAAGTATGACTAATATAATAATAAACGCTACTGAATTAAGTACTAGAAATCAAAAAAGAGTCAAGCAATTATCTCGCTTGACTCCTCTATTTATCTTACTTTAGCCATATTCTCTTTTATTTATTTTTTCCTATTAATCAATCAACCTTTACTCTGCATCAAAGATGCTCCGGTTAAACTTTCTTCGGAATGATCATTGTTTAGTAGGAATAGTTAAAATTAGATGGGAGACTACAATTTTTTATTAGTTTTACTACACCTTCAAGATGTTCAGTGGTATGTCTGTGAACAATTTATATTAAAGATGTAGTGTGATTGTCAATATCAACTTCCAACCTATACACCTTATTTACTTTAGAGCTATTCATCCTTATTTCCGGTTCAGTATATCTTGCCCAATTTTCTTCTTCATGATAAGTAATTCCTATTCCTAAGACTATTTCTACCTCTTTATAATATTTATTTTGTAATATATCACTATACTCAATCGTAAACTTTAATCTTCCACCTTTATTACTATATCTACTTGGAATACTATAGTTCGTTATACTACTACTCCCATTTGGCAGCTTGTCAAATAAATCTAAGCTCAATTCTTCCAATTTAAACCTTAAATCTATTAAAAGATTCCAGTGTTTATCCACTTGTAAAATAGCATCTTCATTCCCTTCTAATGAATACCCTATTTTAATATCATTAAAACATATATTCTTGATACTAAAGTTAAATACTGAGCCAACTCCAATGTTTTTTATTGTCAACGTTGCTAACGAATATTTATTATAATCCTCATCAATCACATAAAGTATATTCATATCATGCTCTTCAGCTATTTTATTTTTATTTAGTGATAGTTGTAAATATGGCATAACTGATAACCTTCTATCTTCCTGTGCTTGCTCTCTTGCAAACTTAATGTCTTGATTTAAAATTTCTCTTGAGTTCTCTCTATCTAATTCGGCTTGCTTTTTTGTAAAATTTATGGTTATAAAGATTCCTATTAGCGTAGCTAAAGAACCTACTATTGCTCCTACATAACTACCTAAAAATCCAACCCACTCACTATTTGATATATTACTTGGAATATTATTACCTATAACTAAGTAATCAATCACTAACGGAATAATAATAACAACAGTAACTATTATTATAGCTATTCCAATTATAATCTTTTTTCTATTACTCATTTTATTCTTCCCCCTCTTGATACACTAATATTAACCTTTATTATTCATAAAAAAGATTCTATATAATCTTATACCTATAACCTTTTACAACAAAATATCTTCAAACACCTCTTCTACTAGATTACCTTCAAATGCATCAAAAATTAATTCATCATCTCTAAAAAAACCTAAAATAAGCTTTCCCCACTCTTTAATTGTAATTGATCCTTCTATTAACCATAACTTTTCATGCAAATCTGAATGTGCATTTATATTTTGTGATTGCCTTACTCTATAATTATCTCTATCATAAAAATTTAACGACCCATCTATATGAGTGAAGTTATTTCCTTCCTCATTAAATATTGAATGCAAATACTTAGTGACTACACTTCTATTTTTCATTCCATCCACTAAACCTAATATCTCTTCTATTTCAATCCATTTTTCACTATCTTTCCTATGTGAAATCTTAAATTGTATCTTTTTCATTGTATTAGGGTTATAAACACATAATGTTTCATTTTTCCCTCTATAAAATGGAAATTCTATTTTATCTAAGTTTATAATTTCCCCCTGATATAACTCAGAGTGCACAATTACCTTTTCCTTGTATTTTTCTTTTCTTACACTTAAAGTTTCATCTAATCTTAGAGATATGCTGTTCCCTTTTTTGCTTAATAAATTTAATTGATCCAACAGAACTGATAGGTCTTTCCCAGTCACTTTATCTATAAATATAGGATTGTAATAGTAAAATTTATTTAAGAAAAATACGCCTTCATAGTTTAAAGAGTTGTTATTTGTAATATTTGTAAGTTTATATTTATCTTTACCATCTAATGGTATTTCTTCTAAAGGTATCTCCCAAATATCTTTGTAATTAAAAAAATTAGTCATTAAGCTTAATAAAACTACATTTATATCTGCAATTCCTTCTTTATATAAATGATAATGGTACATTGAATTCAAGTATACATACTCCACAACCTCATCTAAATTAGTTTTACTTACTACTAACTTTATTTCATTTATGGCTTCAATCAACAAACTGCTATACTCATCTTCTACCATTTTTATTAAGCTAATTACATCAAAATCCATTACTCTATTTGCTTTAATAAAATATACTGCTTTTTTAACAGTTATATTTTTATACAATTCTGATAAAACTTCCATTTTATCCCCCACTATAAAACTTATTTTTTAAACTGATACTCAATATCTTTAGCAATTACTTCTAATCTTTTAATTGTATTTCCCTTCCTCCCCTTTATTATCTTCTTGTTGTTTTTATCTATTTTTATTGTAAAATTTAAAGATTTCATTGAAAGATGAATTACATTAACTACCTTTACTTCTTTAAATTCTGTTCCATATTGTTTTAACATTTCTTCGATTGCAATTTTAGCATTATTACCAAAGCAAATAATCAAATTTTCAGTTCCCTTAACCTCATTATATAATCTTTGTATATTGCTTTTCTTTATTATTTCTTCTTTTGATGCTTCGCTTCTTTTTGTTTTAGCATAATACTCAACCTTTTTTGTTGAATTAGTAATACTTACATCATCCCTTACAAAGGAATAACTAATACTTTTATTAAGAATATCCAACAACTTTTCTAATTTAGAACCTGTTTGACCTGCTGCTGGTTCACCCTTCCTCTCTTCTATACGTCCTGGACATGAAAATACTAAAGTTATATCTCTTTTTTTACCCTTTTTATAATGACATTCCTTACCCATATTTTCCTCCCACATCAGTAATTCGATCTGTTAAGTTATATGAACATTGCTCTTCTCAACCAAAGGAAATACAATAGGTTTGCGAAACTAAATAATACCCCCTTAGAAAAGGAGAGAAGAACAATGAACAAGACTAATATAAAATGCCCACGCTGTCATTCTGATAAACTATATAAGTTTGGTTTTAATAAGCAGGCTAAACAAAAGTATC
>NZ_CACRTO010000028.1:0-625 GCF_902652255.1 Clostridium tertium | reverse complement strand
TAACTGATGTATTTGGTGGAAGTGTAAATCAAGAAGTAATTAAACAAGCTGTTGGCTATGATAATATTCGTATTATATCTGGTGTGAACTTTCCGTTATTATTAGAATTAGCTGTACGATTGGATTGTTATCTTACAAATGATCAGTTGAAAGAAATCGTTGAGCAGTCAAAAAAACAAATAATATTTTTTGATAACAAAATACAATCTGAATTTAAAGATGATTTTGAAATCTAATAATATTAATAGTTAATATAATATGAATTTTGTTTTAAATAACTATTTGGATATTTTAAAAATTTAATATATGATTAATTATGGAAATAAAGTGTTAATAGAAAGGAAAATATATATTAATGTTTTCTTGTTGATAACATAATATATTAGGGTAAGAGTATGATATGTATGATTAGAATAGATGATAGATTGTTACATGGTCAAGTAGCCTTCGCTTGGAAGGCTTATTTAGGATACAATACAGTAGTTATTGCATCAGACAATGCATCAAAAGATGAAGTGAAAAAAATGGCTTTAAAAATGTGTTGTCCATCTGACGTTAGATTAGCAATAAGATCTGTTGATGATGCGCTAGTTTTACTTAGAAATCCTAAACTAGATAAATTAAA
>NZ_CACRTO010000027.1:0-27909 GCF_902652255.1 Clostridium tertium | reverse complement strand
AATTGATACTTTTGTTTAGCCTGCTTATTCAAACCAAACTTATATAGTTTATCAGAATGACAGCGTGGGCATTTTATATTAGTCTTGTTCATTGTTCTTCTCTCCTTTTCTAAGGGGGTATTATTTAATTTCGCAAACCTATTGTATTTCCTTGGATTGAGAAGAGCAATGTTCATATAACTTAACAGATCGTATAAATTACATAGGAGGGAATTATGAAAAATATAGTTATTTTAGATGCTAAAACTTTAGGTGCATTAGATTTTAAGGAACTTGAGAATATAGGTAAGGTTACGTATTATGATTCAACAAAGCCAGAAGAAGTTAAGGATAGAATTAGTGATGCTCATGTAGTTTTAACTAACAAGGTTGTTCTTAAGGAAGAGAATCTAAAAGATGCAAAGAACTTAGAGTTAATTTGCGAAACTGCAACTGGATTTAATAACATTGATATAGCTTATGCAAAGGTTAATAAAATCGCAGTAACTAATGTAGCTGGATATTCAACTAATACCGTAGCCCAACATACTTTTGCAACTGTATTAGCACTATATGATAAGATTGCATACTATGATAATTATGTGAAATCTCTAGCTTATGCTAAAAGTGGATTATTCACAAATGTAAGTGTACCATTTTATGAACTTGAAGGAAAGACTTGGGGAATAATTGGCCTTGGTGCAATAGGTAGAAGAGTTGCTAAAATAGCAGAGGCATTTGGAGCAAAAGTTATTTATTATTCAACTTCAGGAAAAAATTCTAATAGCGAATATGAAAGAGTTGAATTTAAAGATTTATTAGATAAATCAGATATAATATCTATTCATGCACCATTAAACAAAGATACTGAGGGATTAATTAATTATGAAGCTCTAAGATTAATGAAGAAGAATGCAATCTTAGTTAACATGGGAAGAGGTCCTATAGTAGTAGAAAAAGATTTAGCAAAGGCTATAGATGAGGATTTAATTGCAGGAGCTGCTTTAGATGTTTTCGAAGTTGAGCCTATTAAAGAAGATAATCCATTAACATCTGTAAAAAACATAGATAAGTTAATATTAACTCCGCATATAGCATGGGCAAGTGTTGAAGCAAGAGATAGGTTGTTTATGGAAGTGGTTAAGAATATAAAAGCTTTTTATAATGGAGAATTAAGGAATAGACTGGAAGTTTAAAATATTTAGAAAATTAAAAAAGAATGTTGACATTGGAAAATTTTTATAGTATATTACTAATTAACTCAATAATTAAAGGCTTGGAATGAGAGTAGTAGAAGGTAAGATATATTAAAGAGAGTAGGGGGATGGTGAGAGCCCGCATATAATCGCTTTTGAACTCGCTCAGGAGCTACAAGACTGAAGGGGTATTAGGTCTTGTCGGTATATATTACCGTTATTTTAATTAAGTTATAAACTTGGATGGTACCGCGTGAATCGCTCCAATATTTGGAGGATTTACGCGGTTTTTTATTTCCAAAATAATAAGCAAGGGGGCATTTAAATGAATTACAAAAAGTATAAAAAATTTCAAACTATTAAATTAAAAGAAAGAACATGGCCAGACAAAGAGATAGAAAAGGCTCCAATTTGGTGTAGTGTTGATTTAAGAGATGGTAATCAAGCACTTATTAATCCTATGAATGTTGATGAAAAAATAAAGATGTTTAATTTATTAGTGGAGCTTGGTTTTAAGGAAATTGAAGTAGGTTTTCCTTCAGCATCACAAATAGAATTTGAATTCTTAAGAACATTAGTAGATAATAAATTAATTCCAGAAGGGGTAAAGGTTCAAGTTTTAACTCAAGCTAGACCACATCTTATAGAAAGAACTTTTGAAGCTTTAGAAGGAGTAAAAGAGGCAGTCGTCCATATTTACAATTCAACTTCTATACTTCAAAGAGATGTAGTTTTCAATATGAACAAAGATGAAATAAAAGCTATTGCAGTTAACGGTACTAAGCTTGTTAAGGAATATACTAAAAATTTTAATGGAAAAGTTTATTTAGAGTATTCTCCAGAAAGCTTTACTGGTACAGAGGTAGAATACGCTTTAGAAATATGTGAAGCTGTTTTAGATGCATGGGGTGCTACAGAGGAAGAAAAAGTTATTATTAATCTTCCTTCAACAGTTGAAATGGATACTCCAAATGTATTTGCAGATCAAATTGAATGGATGAGTAGCAAGTTTTCTAATAGAAACAGAGTTATATTAAGTGTACATCCTCATAATGATAGAGGTACAGGTGTTGCAGCAGCTGAACTTTCTATATTAGCAGGAGCAGATAGAGTTGAAGGAACTTTATTTGGAAATGGTGAAAGAACAGGAAATGTGGATATTATTAATTTAGCATGTAATATGTTCTCTCATGGAATAGATCCAGAGCTTAAGTTAGACAATATTAATAAGGTTATAGATATTTATGAAAAGTGTTGTAAGATACCTGTTCATATAAGACATCCATACGCAGGGGAATTAGTATTTACAGCATTCTCAGGATCTCACCAAGATGCAATTAATAAGGGTATGAAAAAATATATGGAAAGAAGTAGTGAATATTGGGAAGTACCATATTTACCAATTGACCCTAGTGATTTAGGTAGAGAATATGAGGCATTAGTAAGAATTAATAGCCAATCTGGAAAAGGTGGAGTTGCTTTTGTTCTTGAAAGTCATTATGGATATAAGATGCCTAAGAAGATGCATAAAGAATTTGGTGCAGTAATCCAAGAAGTAACTGAAAAATGTGGTGAGATTTCTCCAAAAGTTATTATGGACAAGTTCAATGAAGAATATTTAGCTATAGAAGAGCCATTTAAATTGGTAAAATTCAAAGTTGAAGATAATGATAATATAGGAACTGATGGAAATAATACTACAATAAACATTACAGTGACTTATAAGGGAGAAGAAAAAACATTTAAGGCTAATGGTAATGGACCTATTAACTCATTAAAGAAAGCTTTAAATAACAGTAAATTAATAGAAACTACTGTTTTAGATTATGCTGAACATTCTTTAGGTGAAGGCTCAGAAGCTAAAGCTGCTGCCTATGTAGAAATGAAGAGAACTGATAATGGAAATACTACATTTGGTGTAGGAGTTGATAGTAATATAACTATAGCTTCTATAAAAGCAGTGTTTAGTGCTATAAATAGACTTTATAGAGATTAATTATATAATAGCTTCCAATATATAAATCTGTTATTTGTGACCAGATAAGGGGCAATAGATTTTATTATTGGAAGCTATATTTTTATATTATTTCTTATAAATTAATTGCATTATTAATTTCAATTGCTGCTTCATTATTTTTATACTCATTAAGTAGGTTTAAAAGTAAGCTTTTAATAGCTTTACCTATAATAAAGTAGAAATTATCATTTAAATTAGCTAAAGATATTCTAAAAGACCATTCTGAAGAGGCAAATCCATCTCCATTAAGTAATATAATTGAATATTCATTAGCTAAATCATAAAGTATATCAAAAGGCGTGTAATTTTCTAAAATGTAATTTGAAAAGTCTTCGCCATGAAATTTTTTTGACCAGTCAATTACATTAATTTCAGTATAGTAAGAAGCGTCCATAGAGTTATCAATAACTTCTGATTCTAAACCTTCGAATAATAATGCTTTTCTTCTTTTGCATATATTAATAGTAGAATTTTTATATTCATTTTTTCTATCGATAAGAGTAAATCCACAGAATAATGCCATCTGAACTTGCTGTGGAGTTGAAAGCCCCGCAGTGTGATTTAAGGCTACTTTCCTGCTATCAGCAACTAGTCTATCAATAAAAGTAATATCCTCAGGATTTAAGCTTAGGTGCTTGTACCTATTATTTATATTAACTTTATTAGGTGAGTTATTTATTAATTTATTAAAAACATTATTTTTATGTAAAAGGATAGTTCCGAGTCTCCAGCCTGTAACTCCAAAATACTTTGATAATGAGTAAACTCCTATTGTGTTATAAGGTAAATATGAAATTATCGATTTAAAATCGTTAATAAAAGTACAATAAACATCATCAGTTATAATCATTAAGTCCTCATTATACTTTTTCACAACATCTACTAAGTTTTCAATACATTCATTAGTAAGAGCTATAGAAGCTGGATTATTTGGATTTACTATAAATAATGCTTTTATGTTTTTGTCTTTAAGCTTTTCTAATTCTTCTCTTGAATATTGATAAGTTAAGTTGTTATTTTCATCCACTTCATTAGCATGAATTTTAATAACATTAAAATCATATTCGGGCAAATGAGGGATTTCTAAATAAGGTGTAAAGATAGGTGTCATTAATGCAATTGTATCTCCCTTATTAAGAAGGTTATTATGTACTAACGAATCAAATATATAGCACATAGCGGCTGTTCCGCCTTCTACAGAAAATATATCAAATTCATTATTATATGTAGTAGAGCATCCAAGTTCTTTCATTAAATAACTGTTAACTATCTTTTCTATATGAAGAAGATTTCTATCTGGGTATGGATAATTATCTCCAATAATTCCATCAACTAATTCGAATAAAAAATCATCTTCATTAAAATTGTATTCACGGATAGAAAAATCTATTATATCTTTCAGCAGAGTAACTCCTTTAGTGGAACTATTTACGTTGCAATAGTTAATAAATCTTAAATAAATTCCTTTTTTGTTAGCCATTCCAGCAAGATTATTTAAAGAAAAAGTTCTTTCACATTCTTCTATTGCAAAACTACCTAAGGCAAAAAAAGCTTGTCTTGGAGTTGTAGCAATCCAATTAGGGTTTCCCCTTCCGGCATCTAATACTGTACCCTTAAATCTATCTTTATTTAAATTTGCTAGTGCAATTAGCTTGTCTTTAAATTCAAAAGGACTTACTTTTCCATAGAGATCTTTAAGAGTATTTTTATCTAATCTCTTCTTCATTTTGATTCTCCTCCTTTGATTAGCAATTATTCCTATATTAATAGTATATATATTAACTAAGAAAAATCAATTAATTCTTGCAAAAATACTATTATATGAATTAAATATTGCAAAAAATAATAATTTATAAAAAATAAATAATTATTCTGGGTTATTATTAGTAAAATTATAAAGATAGATATATAATTTTATTCGTTTTGTACATGTTTACATTTAAAGAGTTAAAAAAGGTATTGAATATCTTTGCATATACATATATAATAACAATATAATTTTATAACGTTCGGTTGAAGGTAGCGGGAGAGTGATTTGTTTAAATCCACCGAAGAAGTAAATCTTTCAGGTATTAGGACCGTTACTGGACGAACCTCTGGAGAGACTCGAAAAGAGCACCGAAGGAGCAAGATAGCTATATTATGGCTATTGAAACTCTCAGGTAAAAGGACAGGGGATAAGATAGGATGCTACAGCATAATTTAAAGTGAAATATTTATAAGAAGACTCATTTTGTGGTTAAAAATAATTATTCATTTTATATTATTAATTGGAAGTACTTTACTATCTATTCTCCTCCGTAAATACAATTTAAGGGGGATTTTTTTATGTTAAAACAAATTGAAGCTTTTTTAAATGCAGTTGATGCTGTAATATGGGGACCACCACTACTTATTTTATTAGTCGGAACTGGTATATACCTGACATGGAAACTAAAATTATTACAAATCTTTAGATTACCATTAGCTATTAAGTACATTTTTTCAGAAGAAGGTAATGATGAAAATATAAAAGGTGATGTTTCAAGTTTTGGGGCCTTATGTACAGCTTTATCAGCAACTATAGGTACAGGAAACATAGTAGGTGTTGCAACAGCTATTAAAGCAGGGGGACCAGGAGCCTTATTTTGGATGTGGATAGCAGCCTTTTTTGGAATGGCTACTAAATATGCAGAAGGTGTATTAGCCATTAAATATAGAGAAGTAGATGAAAATGGTCAAATGTCAGGTGGACCTATGTATTATATAAAAAATGGATTAGGATTAAACTGGCTTGCAAAGTTATTTGCTATATTTGGAGTAGGGGTTGCCTTACTAGGAATTGGTACATTTGGACAAGTTAAATCTATTGCAGATGCTGCATCTATCGGGTTTAACATACCAATTATAGTAACTGCAGTAGTAGTAACATTCTTAGTTGCACTAGTAACTTTAGGTGGAATTAAAAGAATTTCCAAAGTATCTGAAACAGTAGTTCCTTTTATGGCAGTTTTATATATAGTTGGAGTTATACTAGTATTATTTTTTAATTTTAATAAAATTCCAGCTGCTGTTTCTTTAATTATAGAAAGTGCTTTTAATCCTCAAGCAGCTTTAGGTGGAGCAGTTGGTATAACCATCACTATAGCAATGCAAAGAGGAATTGGAAGAGGGGTATTTTCAAATGAAGCAGGACTTGGAAGTGCACCAATAGCAGCAGCTGCTGCTAGAACTAATTCACCAGTAAGACAAGGTCTAATATCAATGACTGGAACTTTTATTGATACTATAGTAATTTGTACAATGACAGGATTAGTCATAGTTATTACAGGAACATTTAACGGTTCCCTAGAGGGTGCAGCTCTTACAACAGCAGCCTTTGAAATAGGTTTACCTATAGCTGTTTTAGGAAAATATATAGTTAATATTGGACTTATGTTCTTTGCTTTCACTACTATATTAGGTTGGAATTACTATGGTGAAAGATGTATAGAATACTTATTTGGAGTAAAGGGAATTAAAACTTATAAATTAATATTTATTGCATTAGTAGCTGTTGGACCTTTCTTGCCATTAGAAATGATATTTATTATAGCTGATATAGTAAATGGATTAATGGCATTCCCTAATCTAATAGGATTAATAGGACTAAGAAAGGTAGTAATATCTGAAACAGAAGAATATTTTAAAGAGTTAAAAGAAAAGTCGGAAATAATAGAAGTAGTTTAAATAATATAGTTAATAATTAGATAGTTTGAATACTGAGATAATTAAATCTCAGTATTTTTTTATTTTAAAAAGAGGAAAATATCTGCTATATTGAACTATCTTATAAGATGGCGGCGCAGAGGGATTTTTATGGAGAAAAAACATTAATTATAGAAGATGAGACAGGTATAAAAGAAATATTGGAACATACCTTTCAAAAAGAAGGATTTATTGTAAATGCAGCTACTACAGCTGAAGAAGGGATTGCATTACTCAATTTTCTTAGGTAAATATAAATTAATTCTTAAGTTTTAATAATAAGATTTAATTATAAGAAATATTATTATAATATATAAGTTGTAATAAGAAGTATAAGATGCTGTAGTACAATGAATAATTAAGAGTGAATAATGAAAAAACAATGAGAAAACTCCTTTAGGAGTTTAAAAAACAATTAATTTAACTTAGATAAAAATTAAATACTATATAGATTTCAATTTTGATATTTTACTAAATAATTATTTTGACTTTTAATTTTATAGATTAATAGTAATATAGATAATTAATTTAAAACATAGATGATATTAAGTGAATTTAAATTTGGAGGGGTGAATTTGATATATAAGGGTAGTTATAAAGGGTTAAATAATTATAATAAAGTTAAATTTAATAAAAAAAATAAAAAAATTATAATTTTTTTATTAGTATTTTTTATCACGGTGATGTCTGTAATTACAGTAAAAATTTCTGGATTATTTAATAATTTAAGTAATAAGATGATTCTATCTAAGGAAGAAATACAAAGTTATATAGATTTGGCGGATAAATATACTACAAATGGATATCAGTTAAATTGGCAAGAAGTAGCTGCAGTAAATTATGTTATAAATGATGATAGTTTTTCAATAAAAGATGATACATTAGAGATGGCAGCAAATAGTTTTATTAAAAAAGATAAGGATGGGAATGTTGTTGGATTAAATAATTTTAAGTCAGCAATGAAGTCTTTAGGTTTAAAAAGTAGTGATGAAAAAGAGGCAACTGAAAAATTAAATATTTTAAAAAACAACTATATTCATACTGAACTTGCAAATGATACTGAAAAGAAGGATTTTATTAAAAGTATTGAAGATATAGCCTATGACAATTATAAAAAATATGGAATTCTTCCATCGATAACAATATCACAAGCTATTTTGGAATCAGGATGGGGAGAGTCTACACTATCATCAAAATATAACAATCTTTTTGGTATTAAAGCTGATGGTAGATGGAGTGGAGATAGTGTTGATTTAGAAACAATGGAAAATTATGAGGATGTAATAGTAGGAGCCTTTAGAGCTTATGATAGCTTTAAAGAATCTATAAAGGATCATGGAAAGTTCTTATATGAAAATGAAAGATATGCTGAAAATGGATTATTTAATGGACAAACATATAAAGAGCAAGCACAAGCTTTAGAAAATGCAGGGTATAGTACTGCAAAAGATGAGGTTGGAAATCTAATATATGGCGATAAGTTAGTTAAAGTTATTCAAGAAAATAATTTAATGGTATTTGATACAGAAGCTAAAAGAAATAATTAGAATTTATGGAGGCGAGCTTAATGGATTTTAGATTAGCTATTATGGATGATTTATCACAAATTAAAATTGTCTATAAAGAAATAATTAAAATTATGGATGATAATCAAATTCAGATATGGGATGATATTTACCCTTGTAACTTTTTTGAAGAAGATATAAAAAATAATCGTCTTTATATATTACTGAATAATAATGAAGTTGTATCTGCTTTTGTTTTATGTGATAAAAATGAAGGCGAAAAAAGCGTGGAATGGAAATATGATTGTGGTAAGGCCTTATATTTAGACCGTTTAGGCGTAAATGTGAATTATTCAAGAAAAGGAATAGGTAGTTTAATGCTTATTAAGGCAAAGGAAATAGCTAAAAAATTAGGGGCTGAATATCTGAGACTTTTTGTTGTTGATATAAATGAACCTGCTATTGGTTTGTATATCAAAAATGGTTTCACAAGAGTTCCTGGCATTTATGAGGAAGTTATTGATGATGATCTTGTTTTATATGAATATGGGTATGAGGTAGAGCTCTAATTAGAGTAACAAATTAGAATTTGTAGGGGATATTTATTATGAATGCAGAACAAATGTAGACTGAATATAAAAAAAGAAATAATAGTATTAAAGACGAGTATGAAGCTTGGGCATTTGTATATGAATGAAGCTGGTAAGGAATTTAACGAATATATGGAAGTTGTATGCGAAGAATTTAAAGTGGTATTTAAAATTTAAATTCCAATTTGTTGTTTAGATAATTGAATATATAAGAAGAACAAAACTAAAAATATTATCAAAATACCGCACTATTCAAATGATATGCGGTATTTTTTCTTAGTAATTCAAAGCTATTACAAAGTACATTTTATTCAAAACTCTCTTAGAAGTTTTTTCCTTAATTATGCATTATAATTAAAAAAATGCTGAGAATTTTATCGTACTTTAAATTTTCCTTCAGAGTCTACAAGGGGTATTTCTTTTTTTGAAATAGAAGTAACTCTTATAAAGTAGTTACCTTTACTAATCAAACTTACAAATTTAGCTAAGGATTGTTCTGTTCCCTGAACTTCCATTTCTACCATCCCATTAGACATATTACGTACCCAACCAGTTAAATTAAGGCTCGTGGCATTCATTTGGCAATGAAATCTAAAGCCGACACCTTGGACTCTACCATCTACAACAATATAGTATCTAACCATAAATACCTCCTTATTCATATATTTATAAGAATTATAGCATAATTTATTGAAAATTTTAAATATTTTCTAAATTTATGTTAATAAAAATAGACAATAGATGGTATAATTTAGAGGAGAGTTTTTTTATGGAGGAAGATATATGGAAAGATCATTAGTCTTGATTAAACCAGATGCAGTAAGGAAGAAATTAATAGGCAAGATCATTAGTAGGTATGAAGAAAATGATTTAAGTATTATTAAACTCAAAATGGAAACCATTACTGAAGAATTTGCTAACATCCATTATGCAGAACATATTGGGAAGGGATTCTATAAAAAATTATTATCATTTATTACTTCAGGTCCTCTATGTGCATTAGTTCTAGAAGGAGAAAATGCAGTAGAGAAGGTTAGAGAAATAAATGGTAATACAGATCCAGAGGTAGCTAAAGAAGGAACTATAAGAAATTTATACGCAGATAATAAAACAGAGAACTGTGTGCATGCTTCTGATAGTATAGAAAATGCAAAAAGAGAAGTTGAACTGTGGTTTAAGGAGTTAAATAATTAACATTTTATTATGTAATAAAGTCTACTGCATATGGGTTTGCAGTAGACTTATTATGATTAATTAATTTTTACTTTTAACCAAGCATCATCATATAGCTTAATTTTATTTCCTAAATCAATAAAGATTTCACATTTATCTAAAACCTCTTCTGATGGATATACTGTTTCATCTTCTTGAGTTTCCTCATCTAAAAGTTCATATGCACCCATGTTTGGAGTAGCATATCCAATGTAATCTACATTTTCAGCAGCATTTTCAGGTTCAGATAAGAAGTTTATAAACTGTTCAGCTTCGGTTTTATGTTTAGCTCCTTTAGGGATAACCATAACGTCAAACCATTTATTAGAACCTTCTTTAGGAACTACATATTGTAAGTTTAAATCAGGAGCTTCCTCTTGAATATAGATTGCATCTCCAGAATAAACTGTAGCAAATATTGCTTCACCATTTATCATCTTATCCTTTACTTCATCCATTACATAAGATTGAACTAGAGGCTTTTGTTTGATTAGTTCATTAACAGCTTCATCTAACTCTTCTTGATTTGTAGAATTTAATGAATATCCAAGTCTAGCTAGTGAAATTGCAAGAGTATCTCTAATAGAATCAAACATAAATATTTCGCCTTTATATTTTTCATCCCATAAAGCATCCCAGCTATCAATTTCCTCATCAACTCTATCAGCATCATATATTATACCAATTGTTCCCCACATATAAGGAATAGAGTATTCATTGCTAGGATCATAAGAAAGATTTTTAAAGTCTTCTCCAATATATTTAAAGTTAGGTATATTATTAAAATCTATTTTTTCTAGCATATCTTCTTTAATCATTTTTTCAACCATGTAATCAGAAGGGAAGATTAGATCATAGGTACCAGGGCTATTTTTAACTTTTTGATACATTATTTCATTAGACTCATAAGTATTGTATATTACATCAATACCAGTTTCTTCTTCGAACTTTGAAATTAAGTCTTCATTAATATAGTCACCATAGTTAAAAACATTTAATACTCTTTTACCATTTTCTTCGCTATTACCACATCCTACAAAAAGAGAGGTAGTTAATGCCAAAGAGGATACAACAGCCAATAATTTTTTAAGCTTTTTCAACTTTATCCCCCCTTGATATAAATTCTTTTCTATTTGCAATTAATAGAAGTGTTAATACTGTTACAAACATTAGGGTTGAAAGAGCATTAATTTCAGGCTTAATTCCTCTTCTAGCCATAGCAAATATTTCTATAGAAAGGTTAGTAACTCCTGGTCCTGCAGTAAAAAAGCTTATAACAAAATCGTCTATAGACATTGTAAAGGCCATAAGCATACCTGCAAAAATACCAGGTCTAATTTGAGGTAATATTATCTTTCTCAAAGTATATGAAGGTGTTGCTCCTAAGTCTAAGGCAGCATCTTCAATGTTCTCAGGTAATTGTCTAAGCTTTGGTAATACTGCAAGTATAACATAAGGGATGTTAAATGTTATATGTGCTAAAAGCATAGTAGTAAAACCAAAATCTAATTTAGTAAGAGGTCTTAAGAAGATAAATAAACTCATTAAGGAAATTCCTGTTACTATATCAGGGTTTAGCACTGGTAAATAATTTATATTTAGTAATAGTGCCTTTTTTGGCCCCCTCATTTTATTAATTCCAATTGCTGCAAGTGTACCTATTACAGTGGCAACTAGTGATGAAATAACTGCAATTACTACTGTAAAGAATAGTGCTTGCATAATAGTTTCATTTTGGAAAAGTTCTTTATACCATTTTAAGGTAAAGCCTGACCAACTTCCCATAGTCTTAGAATCATTAAATGAAAAGATTATTAAGGCAGCAATAGGTAAATATAAGAAAATAAATATTAATACTAAGTAAAATCTCTTAATGAAATTTTCAAAACCTTTTACCATAATTGTCCGCCTCCTTCCTTAGAATCTGATTTATCAAACATATTCATAATAGCCATACAAACTAATATAATTACCATCATAAAGATAGATATAGATGAACCGAAGTTCCAATCACCCATCATTGTAAATTGTTGTTCAATTAAGTTACCTAAAAGCATGTATTGTCCACCACCAAGTAATCTAGAAATTACAAAGGTAGATACAGCTGGCATAAACACCATTGTTATTCCTGAGATAACTCCAGGCATACTTAGAGGTAAAGTTATTTTTCTAAATATTTGCATTCTGCTAGCACCTAGGTCAGCAGCAGCATTTAGTAAGTCATTATCTATTTTAGTTAAAACAGTATATATTGGTAAAACCATAAAAGGTAAGAAGTTATATATCATACCTAAAATAACTGCACCATCATTATATAAGAAGTTAAATGGTCCAAGTCCTATTTGTGCTAACATATTATTAATGAATCCATTCTTACCTAAAATAGGTAACCAAGCATAAGTTCTTAAAAGGAAGTTCATCCACATAGGAACTATAAATAACATAATTAATATACTTCCTTTAGATGGTTTCATTTTAGAAATTATATATGCCACAGGATAGCCTAAAATTAAGCACCAAAAAGTTGATAATAATGCAAGTTCTAAACTTCTTCCAAATACTTTAATATATTGAGGTTGAAGCAATCTATAAAAGTTTTCTAATGAAAAACTATACCCTCCATCAGGGTTAGCTATTGTAAAGCCGAAAAATAATACTATTAATAAAGGAATTACTATGAATAAACCACTCCAAAATATAAATGGATAAGCTGATAGACTTTTTCTATTTATTTTTTTCATTATTGAGAAACCTTTCTCATAATATGAATATCTTCAGGGTAAATATCTAGTCCCACTTCAGAATTAACTTCAGCAAACTTAGTATTGTGAATTATCCAAGTTTTATTTCCTTCTTCAACTTCCATTTCATAGTGAACTCCCTTAAATATAATTGACTTTACCATTCCTTTAAGCATTCCATCATTAGCATCAACTATTTTAATATCTTCTGGTCTTACAACTACATCTATTAATTCATCCTTATTAAAGCCTTTATCTACACAATCGAATATTCTATTACAGAATTTAACCTTATAATCTTCAAGCATTACTCCATCTAATATATTACTTTCTCCAATAAAATCTGCAACGAATGCATTAGAAGGTTCATTATATATATCTTCAGGAGATCCCATTTGTTGAATCTTTCCTTTATTCATAACTATAATTGTATCTGACATAGTAAGTGCTTCTTCTTGATCATGAGTTACGAAGATAAATGTAATTCCTAGTCTTTGTTGAATTCTTTTAAGTTCTAATTGCATTTCTTTTCTAAGCTTTAAATCTAGTGCACCAAGAGGTTCATCTAATAAAAGAACTTCTGGTTCATTAATTAGTGCTCTTGCAATAGCAACTCTTTGCTGTTGACCACCACTCAAAGATTCTATTTTTCTTTTTTCAAAACCAGTTAAAGATACTAGTTTTAGCATTTCTTTAACTTTTGAATCTATTTCATCCTTAGGAGTTTTCTTGATTTTTAAACCAAAAGCTATATTTTCATATACATTCATATGAGGGAATAAAGCATACTTTTGGAATACGGTGTTTACTGGTCTCTTATATGGAGGTAATGTGGATATATCAGTACCATTAAATAAAACCTCACCATTATCAGCCTCTTCAAAGCCTGCAATGATTTTAAGAGTAGTAGTTTTTCCACATCCGCTTGGACCAAGTAATGTTAAAAATTCATTTTTTCTTATTTTTAAAGAAAGATCATCTAAAACACAGTTATCTTCAAAAGTTTTAGAGATTCCCTTTATTTCAATTATATTTTGTTCCAAAATAAACACCTCTTTCTATAGATTAAAATGATGGTGGAGTACTAATCCATATTACTTTTGCTTGGGTTTTACCAGCATTAGATATATAGTGATTAGATCTAGGCTTAAAATAAAAGCTTTCACCTTTTTTCACCTTAAATTTCTTTTTACCTAAATGTAATATTATAGTTCCCGATAATACAAAACCAAATTCTTCACCCTCATGTGGTTCTTCTTCCACATATTGCCCTTGAGGTTCTAAAGTTATCATTATTGGTTCCATTTCATTCTTTTGTGCATTTGGTATTAGCCACATTAATTTATATTTTAACTCTTCATTTTCAGTTTCAAACATATCTTCATAAGTAAAAGTAACCTTTTCCTCAGTAGCATCACTAAAAAACTCTGTTAAGTTAGTTCCTAGAATTTCCAAAATATCAATTAATGTTGCTATTGATGGAGAAGTTAAATCATTTTCTACTTGGGATATAAAACCCTTAGATAATTCACATCTATTTGCAAGCTCTTCTTGAGTCAATTGCTTTTCTATGCGTAATCTGCGTATTTTCTCACCGATTTCCATAATGTACCTCCATCTATAAATTTTAATATATAAGTTGTAATAAATATCTTACGCTTAAATAAGACTATCAACTTTTAATTTTACAAAACACAAATGTTGTAGATAATTAATAGAAACATATATACTAAACATTAGGTTTAAAATTACTAAACAAGCAAGGTCTATTATAAATACTAATTACAAATAAATCAATATTTTTTTGAGAATTTATAGAAAAAAATATTCTTTGTAATCATTGGTGTTATTAACTTAGAGAGGGGTATATTAAAAATTGGTTTAATAAAACAACACTTTAAGTTTAGTAATACTAAATTTTTTAATATAGAGAAAAATTATGGTAAAAAATGAAGTATATTTGAACTTAGATAAATTCTATAGTTAAATAAAAAGGCAAGTAAAACATTAATTAGTATTATTAATTAAATAATAAATTTCTATATTTATATAATGTTTGTGTTAATTTCTTGATTATAAATATGATTTATGAGATATTTAAATATATAATTAAATATTTGAGATATAAAGCTGTGGGTGATATTATGGAGAGCAATATTAACTTGTATAGAAGGAATGGGAAAAGTGTATATATAAAAATGCCTGAGTTTAATGAATTAGCTTATGTTAAGGAACTTTGGGGAGATAAGAAAAATGTAGGTGATAGTGGGGAAGTATATTCATTTTCCAGAGATAAGTGGGAGATGTTTTATAAGAAGATGGTTCACCCAACTGATGGAAAAAATTTTTATTGTCTTGTTTACACTTTAGATAACAAGCCTATTGGAGAGGTAAGTTTTCATGGCTATAATTCTGCTACTAAGGTGGCAAGGATTAATTTAAAAATACATTATAATTATAGAAGAAATGGTTATGGAGAAGAGGCACTAAGATTATTGTTAGAGTATTATTTTCTACAATTTGGAGGACAAGCAATAATTGATACAATTCAAACTGAAGAAGCTAAGTTTTTATTAAAGAAACTTGGATTTGAGAATATTAATAGTGCTAAAAACCATTGGACACTTAAATTAACGAAGAAGAATTTTTTATCAGGAAATTTAAATAATAAAAAGGTAGTATCTATTTTAGATTACAATGAATCTGATATTATAGAAACTAACTTACCTTTTAAAATATTTAGTAAAGCTAATGATATATTAAAGGAAGAGTATTTTAATATTCATTACTTATCTGAAGAAAGTATAGAAAATAATGATGAAGTTAATAAAATCACGCCTAATATTATAATTATTCCAGGAGGAAAAGGTGTGAATAGAGTTTTAGATAATTCTAAAGTTATATTATATATTAATAAGGTATATAAGGAATGTGATTATATTGCATCTTTTTCTAATGGATTACAATTATTTAGAAATTTAAACAATATAGAAGGTATTATGGTGCCGAGATCAAAATGGAAGATAGAAAATACTAATGAAACAGATAAGTCTTTTGTAGATAATGGCAAAATAATGATTTCTTCAAATTTAATAGGTCATATAGAACTTTGCTTGTGTATAATTAAGAAAGTAGCAGGGGATGATATTTCAAAAGAAGTTGCTAAAGAAATAGGATACTATTTCTAATAGTGATATATTGTAATAAAATAATAAAATAATTATAATATTAAAGGTGATAAAAGTTTCACTTATTATTTACAGAGGAGAATAACATATGCTAAAGGGTAGAATTCATTCGGTTGAAACAATGGGTCTAGTAGATGGACCAGGAATAAGAGTAGTAGTTTTTTTTCAAGGATGTAAGCTTAGATGTCTTTACTGCCATAACCCAGATACTTGGAGTGATAAAGGTGGAGAAGAATATACAGTTGAAGAATTGCTTAATAAAATTAAAAGATTTAAGAGTTATTTCAAAACTTCTGGTGGAGGTGTAACTTTTTCAGGAGGAGATCCTTTAAGACAACCAGAATTTCTATTAGAGCTATTAAAAGAATGCAAAAAAGAAGGTATTCATACTTGTATAGATACTTCAGGTGTTGGTTTTGGAGATTACTCAGAAATATTAAAATATACAGACTTAGTACTATATGATGTAAAGCATCTTACTGAAGATGGATATTTAGATATGACAGGCCTTAAAATAGATGAAACTAATAAGTTTTTAGAAGATTTAAAGGATTCAAATACAAAAGTTTGGATAAGACAAGTAGTAGTTCCAGGAAAAACTGATAGTGAAGGATATATGAAAAAGCTTAAGGAATTTGTTGATACTTTAGATAACGTAGAAAAGGTTGAACTTTTACCATATCACCTATTAGGTGTGAACAAATATGAATCATTAAAACTTAAATATAGACTTGAAGGTGTTCCAGCTATGGACAAAGAAGAGTGTAAAAGGTTAAAAGAAAAGTATTTTAGTGAATATTAAAGATAATTTTTAAAATAAAAATGGAGGTTATATAACCTCCATTTAGTTTTTTAACAACTTACTAAAGTAACCAGCTGGAATTAATCCTTTTTTCATACCATGAATAACAGTCAAATAAGTAGCTGCTGTGTCAAATCTTGCATCATGGTAGTTTCCACTACCTTCAAATAGTTCATTTGCTTTTTTAGCAATTTCATCTTCAGATATTTGAAGATAATCAATAACTTCTGAAAGTTTTGGATTTTTAACTGTTCCTGATGGATTAAGTATATGACAAATAGGTTTATAATAACCCATAGTACAAAATGTGTTTTTAGGTTCCCAAGTTGTATCTACAAGGCCAGCTTCCCAAAGTTGTTGTATTTCGTGTTTTAAAAACTTTATATCAAATTGTACATTATGACCAATAATAAAATCTGCATCAAAAAAGTCTGGCATAAATTCATGAACAAATTCTAAGAACTCTCTTCCATCAGAAAGTTCATATAGTTTTTCTAATGAAAAACCATGAATTGCTTCTGCACCCTCATCCATGCTATCAACTGTAAAGAAAAAATTCTTCCCTGTAGTCTTTTGTGGCTTAGTTGAGGCATCTATTATTATATAACTAAGCTGACATATATTGCCTGGCTTAATACTAGTAGTTTCTGTATCAAAAAATAGTAATTTCATAATATCCTCCTTATATAGTTTACATATTATATAATATCATACAATAAATTAAACAGAAATAGAGGTTATAAAAGTTTTACTTAAAGATTATTTGAAATTACCTTTAATAACTCAATACAAGTCTCAAGTGTTTTTTTGTCTTTATCAAGTACTGGATTAAATTCAACAAAATCCATTGATTTAACTAGAGAAGTGTTTAAAATAGTTTCTATAACTTCCTTTCCTTCTGCATAAGATAATCCATCCTCTACAGGAGTACCAGTACCAGGTACATATTTGGGATCTAAGCTATCAATATCAAAACTAAAATGTATATTTTTTATATTATTCTTATTAATAGCTTCTAATAATTCTTTAAGGACTTTATTAATGCCCTTTTCTTTTATATCTTTCATGGTCCAAATATTTAAATTATGTTCCTTGATTATTTCAAGTTCTCCTAAATCTAAATCTCTGCAACCTAATAAAAATACATTTTCCGGTTTAACCTTTTGACTAGAAGAATAAATGCTAGTTAAAATTTCATGTCCAATCCCCATTGAACTAGCCAAAGGCATGCCATGAATGTTTCCTGACGGTGAAGTCTCAAGGGTATTAATATCACCATGAGCATCAACCCAAACTACTGCAAGATCTTTCTCGAAGAATTTACTGGAACCAGCAATACTTCCAATGGCAAGAGAATGATCTCCGCCTATAACTAATGGTAAAGATGAGTTTTCTAAAGCCTCATAAACTTTATCAGCTAGTCCAATATTTGATCTCACAACTTCATCTAAATACTTCATTTTTGCGTTAGCTGCGTATTTATCATTTGAAGAAACATTTTTTACATGAACTTCGCCCATATCACAGACATTATGGCTTTTATTAAAGATATCTAGAAGGTTGTTTTCTCTTAAAACTTTTGGGCCTTGTTCCACGCCTGGATTATCACATCCGTAGAACAGAGGCATATCAATAATACTAATATTCATTATAAACAAACCTCCAAATATAAAAATTAATTTTTAGGGCAATAAATATATATTAATAGCTTAACTCTAATATGTAAATAAAAATTAGAAAAAAATTATAACTAAATTCTTAATCTTAATTATTATTTAATAAATGTTAAAAGTTATTTATATTAATATATTATTATACCTTAAAGTAATGTCTAAATTTGCGATATAGAAGAGCTTATTATATTAAAATATTATACTTCCCCATAGGGTTCTATTATTTCTATTACTTCTGTGTCGTTTAGAATATTATCTATAGAATAATCATAAATATTTAAATTTATATCTTTGTCATAAAGCTTTCTAATAATTTCTTCTTTTTCATCATCAAAAACTAGATTTTCTCTTAAGTTTTCTACAAAATCATTTAAATAGTATAAAGTACATCTACCTTCGTCTACACCTATATGCTGACAAATATTGTTTCTTACTTGACCTACTAAGTCACTAAAGTCACTATAGTCATCTTTTTGTGAATATTCTTTAATTTTTTCTTCGTAATATCTATTTACATAAGCCTTAGGTAATTCTAAATCATTAAAGCCTAAAGCATCGCCATTTGGCATAACTAATAAATATGTATTAAAGGGAATTAAATTCATATTTTTGTCCTCCTAAAGTTAAAGTATATTTTAATTATTCCCGTATTCATTTAACTTTATAAGATGATATTTTTAGTAGAATTTAAATATTATATTAAGTATCTAAAAAACGAAAAAATGAGTTTAAGAGGTTTTACATAGTAAAACCTCTTAAACTATAAAGATATCTATATAAAAATATCTAAATACTTCTATATAAGAATTCTTTCATTCTTTAATTTTTTTCACTCTTTCATTAATAAAATGCGAAGCATTTTATTATTTATGATATCATTTCACTTAATTTCTGAAGAGCATCATCCTTATTATCAAAAGAAAATTTATTTTCTTTAATATAGTTTTGATCTGTTTCAGGTAGATTTGATAAAGGTTTTGAATCAGAATAAACTTTTTTTTCAGATTCAATTATATTTCCACTATCATCAGTTTTAAAAATAGAAATATATCCATTTTCTTCACCTAAGTAATATTTATTTGCTTCTAAAGTGTTCTCTGAACTTTCTTCTGTTCTAGTATAAACTAGCTTATCCTCACTTTTTTCGTATAGTTCATATCCTTTTTTCAGAAGTTCACTAGAAAGTTCTTCTAAAGTTAATTTATCTTTAAAACCTAATTTTTCTTTTAATTTAAGTAATGTATCAATCATATCTACATTATCATTAGTATTTAAGGACACAAATGTATTATCACTTAAATAATTATTTTCTGAATATACGGTTTCATTTTCAGCTTCTACATCTTTACTTTTATTGTTAGGATTAGTTATATAATTTGTAATATAATAGCTAGCACAAAAAGTTATAGCAAGTAGTGTAACAAATGAAACTAATAGTGAAGCTTTTTGCTTTTTATTTAAACTTCTATTTTTTGTATCTTTGTTTTCTAAACCATCCATTTTTATCACTCCTTGCTATGATTATTGACATTAAATTAAGTTCTTAAACTTTTTTTGATAAAAAATAAAGAAATATTAGTTTTTTATTCAAATTGTTATTATTTTGTAATATAAATGTCAAACTAATTTTATATAATATAATAGATAATGCTATTAAAAAGTTTGGATTAATTATATAATAGGAAGGTAAAGGGAGGAATATAGATGAATGAAAATGATAACGTTAGAATGCGAAATATAAAGAAGAAAAGAAAAAATAAAAAGAAAAAAGTAATATTATTCTCAATTTTGGGGGCGTTACTAGTATTAGTAGCAATTGGAATTGGATATTATTATCATATAAGAGGCCAAATATATGTTGAAAGTAAACCTAATCCAACAAAGGAAGTTACATATGATGAAGTAGATGGAATTACTAACGTTCTTTTAATTGGAACTGATGGTAGAACATTGGATGAACCAGCTAGATCAGATTCCATAATAATTGCTACACTAGATAATAACAATAAAAAAGTTAAGTTAACTTCAATTATGAGAGATACGGTAGTAGATATTCCAGAGTATGGAGAAGATAAGATAAATGCTGCTTTTGCCTATGGATCTATTGACGAAGATGAAAATGGTAAAATGAGAGGTGCTGAAGGTGGAGCATCTTTATTAATGGAAACAATTGAAAATAATTTCGGATTACATTTAGATAAGTATATTATAGTTAATTTCTGGGGATTTGAAGCTATAATAGATGAAATTGGTGGAATTGAAGCAGATATTAAAGATTATGAAATAGATGAAATTAATAAATATATTGGAGAAGCAACAGGAGTAAACTCACCTCCGATAACTGAACCAGGATTACAAACTTTAAACGGTCAACAGGCTTTATCTTATGCAAGAATTAGATATGTTGGTAATGGTAACTTTGAAAGAGGAGAAAGACAAAGACATGTTTTACTTGAAGTAGCAACTAAGCTTAAAGAAGTTAATCCAATAAGATATGTATCTATTGCAAATGCATTAGCAAAGCAAGTTAAGACTAATATTGATATTCCTGAAGCGCTAAATTTAGCTTATACAATATATAAGCTTCCAACCCTTGAATTTGAACAGTTACAAGTTCCTCAAGCTGAATTAATTGCTAGAGATTATTATTATAAGGATAAGGGATGGTGCCTACTTATTGATTTAGAGCAACATTCACAGATTATGCATGATTTTATCTTTAACAACATAACACCAAATCCAGAGGAGTTTGATTTAATATCATTAGCTAATGCTAAGGCAAGATATGAGAGTGAAGAAGCAAGATATAATTCTATTTATAATGTAACTCCAGAAGAGCATGATGATAGAAATTCTGATGAAACTACAGTTCCAACACCTCCTAAAAAGGAAAATAATAATTCTGGGGGAACAACTGGCGGATCCACTGGTGGCAATAATGGTGGAACAACTGGCGGAAGTACGGGCGGAAATAATGGCGGAACAACTGGTGGTACAACAGGTGGAAATGAAACGCAAAAACCTCCAACAAATAATGAAGGAACGCAAAAACCTCCAACGAATAATGAAGAAACACAAAAACCACCAACAAATAATGAAGAAACACAAAAACCACCAGCTAGTACTCAAGAAACACAAAAGCCAAATTAATAGTTTAATATTAAAGTAATATTATTAGAGGCTGCCATAAGACAGCCTCTAATTTATAAATTTAATTTTAGATATTAAATAAATTATCTATATAATTTTTTAATATAGATAATACAATAATGATATAAAATTTTTGTAAGAATTTTTAAATTGTTAAAGGAGAATTATGATAGATTTTGTTGATTTTATTCAAAATATGTTATTATCAGTACCTGCAGTACTAATAGCTTTTATAGTTCAAGGATATGGAAAAGCATTAGTTGCAGATAGATTGGGTGATAAAACACCTAGATTTCAAGGAAGATTAACCTTGAATCCAGCAGCTCACATTGATCCGATAGGATTTCTTCTTATTTTAGTATGTGGATTCGGTTGGACTAAACCTGTAGAGACTAATCCAAGTGCGTATAAGAGGGGATATAAGGATTCTATAAAGGTAGCATTGGCAGGACCAATAGCAAATTTAATAACTGCATTCATATTTACTTTTATACTTACAATATGGGTGAATTTTGGTCATATTATTGCTCCAATATCGAGTTTTAAAATAGTAACTTTAATACTTAGTTCAATATGTCTTATAAATATTAATTTATTTATATTTAATTTGATACCTATGCCAGGACTTGCTGGGTTTGAAATATTTAAAGCAGTTAGTCCAAAGAATTTCTATAAATATGCTGGTAAGCTATATGATTATCAAATTTTTATATTATTAGGAGTAGTACTTCTAGGACAATATATTTTAAGGGTACCATCTGACTTAATATTTGATTTATTTATTAAATTATCATATTTAATAGTAGGAATATTTATCTAACTAATATTTAGTTAAAGAAAAAAGCTGTATTATCTTAATTAATTAAGATAATACAGCTTTAATTATGTTTAAAAATATTCCATTAAATATTATACAGCTCTTATTACTAGGGTTTTACCATAGACTTCTTTGAATTTATCACTAGCTCTTAATGCTTGACGGATTTCAAAGTCTACATCAATATCTGAAGATACCTTAATATTAACATTTTCATCGTCAAAAGATACTTCTAGATTTTTAACAGCTCCTACTAAACTTCTATCTAAACCCTCAGCTATTTTAACTAAAACACCAATACGATTAACATTTTTTAAATCTAATTGGTTTATTATAGAAGAAAAAGGTGATATAGGAGTTTGATATCTATTAAATCTATGAGATGCAGCTATTGCAGCACTCATTATAAATTCCTTGTGGGTTAGTCCATTTATATAAGAATTTAGTATTACATAAAATGAATGTTTATGGTGGTTATAATAGTTTATACTTATTCCTGAGTCATGTAACATAGTAGATGTTTTTATGATATTATAAAATTCATCTCCTAAATGATGAAGAGGTTTTAAAGCGTTGAATAAGTTTAATGTAATATTAAAAACATTTTTAGCATGATTTATATCGCTATTTAAGGTGTTTAATATGCCGTTTAAACTATAATCTAATATATCATTAGGGATAGAGTAAGTTTTTTCTAAGTATTCATACATTAATCCTTCTCTTAAGCCTCTACTAGAAATAATTATTTTACTACAATGAACAAGATTTGCTATTTTTTTAAATATAGCAGTACCACCAACAATAATATCAGCTAGTTCTGGTTCAATACCTTCTAGCTTTTGTCTTTGTTTATAATCCTTACATTTTAACAAATTAAATATTTCTTGAACATCTAAATCAGAAAGTTCATAGTTATGAGGAATATCGAATGGATATCTTTTTCTAACTCTATCTATTTTACCAACACTTCTAATAGTTGAAGCAATACCTATAATTGAATCGAATTTAGTTTCCTTAAGCCAATCAACTTCATCTAGTAATTCATCAATAAATTCTAATGCTACAGTTAAATCTTGGGGAAGAATTCTATCATCTAGATTAAAATCATAAGTAAAGTTAACACTTCCTATAGGTAATGTTATACTTTTTATAATGTCATCACCTTTTACCCAAGCTATATGAGTATCAGTTCCAGCTACTTCAACCATAAGTGAATTAGTTACTGTGATACTTTTTTTTTATTCCAAGAAAATTATAATATATTTCTTCATCACAAGATAATACTCTTATATATATATTAAGCTCATCTCTAATTAGATTAAGTAAATGTTCCTTATTTTTAGCATCTCTTAATGATTCAGTAGCAACTGCAAAAATTTTACTAGCTCCAGAAACTGTACATAACGATTTATAAGCTCTTAAGGTAGAGATTATAGTTTTAAAGTTTTCATCAGATATACAATACTCATTTACTAAATCATGTCCTAATCTAATAGAAGTCTTTAGTTCATCAATAATTTTGAAATAACCATTTTCATCAACCTCAGTCAACATAAGTCTAAGAGAACTTGGACCAATATCAACTATTCCAATCCTATTCATATTAACTCCTTAAGTAAAAATTATGAAAAATATTTATTATTAACTATTATATCATTTTAATTTATAAAGTATAGTAAGAGTGATAGATTTTAGGTTGACAATAAATCTTTTGTTTATGTATAATGTTGATATTATAAAAGAATAATAATGATAATATCTATGAAGAGAAGAGTACTATATTTGATTCTTTAAGCGAGTAGGGGATGGTGGAAGCCTTATAAGATAGAATATGTGGAAAAGAGCCTCAGAGATAGCTACTGAAATTAAAGTAGGATAGTTCGTTTGCTGCGTTAAAGCATTGAGTGGCATTTTATATGCAATCAGAGTGGTACCGCGGAATTATCCGTCTCTTATTAGTTTAAGAGACGGTTTTTTATTTATATGAAAATTTAAGGAGGATAAAAATGGATTATAAGAAGAAAGTTGCTGAAGCTATTAAAAAGCATGTTGATATGGATGTTGAAAATATAGAAAAGTTAATTGAGATTCCACCTAAGAGCGAAATGGGTGATTTTGCATTTCCATGTTTCCAATTAGCTAAAGCTTTTAGAAAAGCTCCTAATATGATATCAGAAGAGCTAAAAGAAAAGATAAGCGATGAAGGATTTGAAAAGATAATAAATGTAGGACCTTATGTTAACTTCTTTGTTGATAAAAGTGACTTTACTAAAAATACAATTATTAAGATATTAAATGAAGGCAAGGAATATGGATCATCTAATATTGGTGAAGGAAAAACAGTTTGTGTTGAATATTCATCACCTAATATAGCAAAGCCTTTCCATGTAGGACATTTATTTACTACTGCTATAGGAAACTCATTATATAAGTTATTTAAAAAAGAAGGTTATAATGTTGAAGGAATTAATCACTTAGGTGATTGGGGAACTCAATTCGGTAAACTTATATCAGCTTATAAGAGATGGGGAAATGAAGAAGCATTAGAAGAAAATGCTATAGATGAGCTTTTAAGAATATATGTTAAGTTCCATGATGAAGCTGATAAGGATCCATCATTAGAAGATGAGGGAAGAGCTTATTTTAAGGCTTTAGAAGATGGAGATAAAGAAGTTGAGGCTCTATGGAAGAGATTCAGAGATTTAAGTTTAAAAGAGTTTGCAAGAATATATGATGTATTTAATGTAGAGTTTGACTCATATGCAGGTGAAGCATTCTATAACGATAAGATGGATGTAGTTGTTAATGAGTTAAAAGAAAAAAATCTTTTAGTTGAAAGTAATGGCGCTCAAGTAGTTATGTTAGACGAGTATAATATGCCTCCTTGTATAGTTCTAAAAGGTGATGGAGCATCTATATATGCTACTAGAGATTTAGCAGCTGCTATGTATAGAAAGAAGACTTATGATTTCTATAAGAGTATTTATGTTGTAGGTACACCTCAAGCATTACATTTTAAACAAGTATTTAAAGTATTAGAACTTGCTGGACATGAATGGGCAAAGGATTGTGTTCACGTTGGCTTTGGATTAGTTAAATTTGCAGATAGAAAGCTATCAACTAGAAAAGGAGAGGTTATATTACTAGATGATTTAATAAGAGAGTCTGTAGATAAAACTTTAGAGGTAATAAATGAGAAAAATCCTAATCTAGAAAATAAGGAAGAAGTAGCTAAAAAAATAGGTGTAGGTGCTATTGTATTTACTTATTTAAAGAATTCAAGAGAAAAGGATATAGTATTTGATTGGAAGGAAATGCTTTCATTTGAAGGTGAAACAGGTCCATATGTACAATATTCTTATGCTAGAGCAAATAGTATCTTAGCAAGAGCTGGAGAGGTTAGTGGAGAAGCTGATTATTCTAAGTTAGATACTAAAGAAGAATTTGAACTTATTAAATCATTAGAAGGCTTTAAAAAGCAAATACATTTAGCAACTGAAAAGTTGGAGCCGTCTATAGTAACAAGATATGCTATAGAAGTAGCTAAGCTATTCAATAAATTCTATAATGCTCATTCTGTATTAAATTTAGAGGATGAAGAATTAAAAGTGGCTAGAATAAACTTAGTTAAAGCTACATGTCAAGTTATTGAGAATTCATTAGCTTTACTTGGAATAGAAGTTGTAGAAAAGATGTAATATAAATTATAGCTTACAGCTAATATTATTGGCTGTAGGCTTAATTTTATTTTTTATCACTTTTATAGTAGGAGAGTAAAATTATAGTTTCTATAATAAATACTTTTATAGAAACTATAATAAATAATATATTTTAAATTAGAAATTATGATATATTAATTATAATAATTTTTATTATAAAGGGGAGTAGATATTATTTTTAATAAATTGAAATATAGGGATATACTTTTGGTAATAATTTCAACACTATTAATAGGATTGATAGGATATAAAATAATAGAGAATTATCAATATTTCTTTAATATAGTTAATAAGTTATGGTCATTATTATTACCGGTTGTTTATGGTTTTATAATAGCCTATATATTAAATCCATTAGTTAAATTTATAAAGGTAAAGTTTAAAATAAAAGAAAGTATAGCAATACTAAGTGCCTATATGCTTTTAACGGTAGTTCTATTAATTGGATCTATTTTCCTTCTTCCAAATATGGTTAATAGTCTTATAGATTTAACAAGTAACATACCTTCTTATATAAAAGAAGCTCAAGAATGGATAAATAGCATATTAAAGAATAAGGAAATTCAAGAGATTATTAATTCAACAGGGATAATGGCTAATATAAATGATTTAATAGCTCAAGTTGGTTTAATATCTGTAAGCATATTAGAAGGTGGTATATCTTATGCTGTAACAATTTCTGGTAAAGTAGTAAGGGTGTTCTTAGGATTACTTATATCAATTTATGTGTTAGTTGATAAGGATAGAATAATAAGAGAAAGTAAGAAACTTACATTCTTAATACTTAAAGAAAAAAGAGCAGTTAAGGTAATAGAAGGAATACGGATCTACCATAATATGATAGGAGCATATATAGGAATAAAGGCAATAGATTCTACTATTATAGGGTTTATGGCATTAATATTACTTACTATAGTTAAATCAGAATATGCCTTTTTACTAGCTATAGTAGTTGGTATAACTAATATGATTCCATATTTTGGACCTTTCATAGGAGAGATAGTAGGATTCTTATTTAATGTTTTTGTATCTCCAACAAAAGGATTAATAGTATTTTTAGTATTATTATCTCTTCAATTATTTGATGGATGGTATTTGGATCCAAAACTGATAGGAAACAAAGTCGGGGTTAGACCTTTAATTATTATAGTAGCTGTTATAATAGGGGGAGGATTCTTTGGAGCAATAGGAATGCTTTTAGCTTCACCTACTGCTGCAACTATTAAGATTTATTATGAGAGATTAATGATAAAGAATCAAGAGATAATAAAAAATGCAGAAAAAAGCTAAATAGTAAATTTATATGAGAAGAATTTAATTCATATTATTCTCTGTTCTAAATCTATTGCGTATGATTGGACAGTTTGTACTATGTATTAAATTCTTTTTTTATATAAAATATTAAACAATTGCATTATAATTAAATAAAATAATTTTTTAGTAATTTTTATGTAGAATCTGTTAAGCTGATATGAAAAAATAGCTTGATTTTTCATAGAATTGCTCGCTCTTTGAAAATTATATAAGTTTGAATATTTTATTGCATGACAAACAAGCCTGCAATAAAATTGATTTTTGCAGGTTAAATAAAGGT
>NZ_CACRTO010000026.1:0-2527 GCF_902652255.1 Clostridium tertium | reverse complement strand
AAGACTATCTTTGCTATTTTTAGATTATATTATGATTATTTATACTAATATTTTAAATATGCAATATTACGCACATACAATATAGAAAACCCTCTGTTTTTTAACAGGGGGTTTATCAACAAACTGAAAATGAGATATCTTTTAGATATCTCATTTAATATTTATAAAATATTAATTATTAGAAAAAATCATATTCTTAATGAAAAAGCTAATAAGTCTACGTACTATATAGATTATTATAAGTATTACTAAACTTCTCACCTTCCGGCTAGTCGTATATAGAAGAGTAGCTTAAGATAACAATAAAAGTACAATAACTAAATTTATCTTTTAATGATTAACTATATACTATTAATATATTCTTGACATTTTTCAGTTATAACTGAAAGTATTTGAATATCTTTCTTAATATCTCCAGTTTCCATGGAATGATTGCAATCATCATATAAATATAGCTTAATTTCTTTACTATTACATTCTTCCTGTAAGTTTTCAGTATTTATCATAGGATCTTCCGCCCCTGAAAATACTAATACATCTCCATTAATAAACTGCAATGTTTCATTAACTGGGGTAAGATAAATATGTTTTATATTTTTAGGCAAACTTAATGCTATAAAACCTGCTAATATAGTTCCAATACTTTTTGATACAAATAATATAGTGTCATAATCAGACCAATCTATATCTTTAAGTACCTCTTTCGCTTTCTTTATAGCAATATCAAATGCTAGTTGCTTTTCTTTAGGCAATTCTCCATAAGTAATACTTACAATATCATAATTTTCTTTACTTAATATCTTCTTTATATAGTATAAAAGTGGTTTATCACTATTATAATTCATTCCTGGAAAAATTACTGCTAACTTTTTCATATCTAAATCCTTTCTTACTTAACATAATTTTCTATAATAGTTTATTTAATATTCTATTCACCCAAACTCTCTTATTTTATTAACATTTTACCATTTATTTATATTTAGTCCAATATTAATGTAATGAGGATATTATTCATAAATTACAATCTTACATAAAAAGAAATCCAGCGAAAGCCGAATTTCATATTATTTAGATTTATCTATTTTAATAGTCTACCTAAAATTTTTATTTTTTATTGTTAGCTTTATTTCTCTAGGATCCTTAATTTCTTCTCTAACCTCTTCATCAGCTATAAAATTTATTATTTCCCTTGGATATATATTTACAGTTAATTCTTCCTTATTATTTACACCTTTCTCGAAATTCAATTGTCTTACTGAATATCCATAGTATATACCATCTTCATCTAGACCACCTGTATCTAATCCTGTTTCTCCTTCAACATTAAAATCTTCTCCACTTATATCTATAGTAAAACCATATATAGTTGGATTATTAAGCTTAATTTTACTTTCAATTTTGTATACCACTAATAAATTATCTCCGTCAAAATCTACAGCTTCTATATTAATAATATGATTTTCTGTATGAAAGTTCTCTTTAACTACTAAGCCATTCTCTGTATATTTAATTCCTAATCCCCATTTGTTATTTAATACTTTAAGTACTGGACCAACTATAGGTATTTCTTCTGCAATGGAAGGCTTAACAAAATTAGTTCCTATCAATAATACAAAAACTAATCCCGCAGCTTTCAATATATTTTTTCTAACCTTTTTTTTACTATTGGATTCTATGTCCTTATATACCTTATCAACTTTTTCTCTTAATGAATTTGGTATCTTAATATCATCTTCACTATACATATTCTTTAAGCTTTTATCTAAATCCATAATCACATTATCTCCTTTCCATTTATACTTTCAGAAATTTTAGTTTTTGCCCTAGATAGCCTTGATTTAACAGTTCCCTCTGGAATTCCAATAATCTCTGAAACTTCACTTATCTTTAAATCTTCAAAATAAAATAATACTATAACTAGTCTTAACTCCTCTGGCAATGAATCTACGGCAATTTTCAAATCTAAATTTTCATATTTACCATTGTATTGCTCTTCTATAACCTTATCTAGACTTATACACTTCTTATTAAAGTTATAAATTTTATTACATTCATTTATAAGAATCTTTATAAGCCAAGTTTTAAATAGTTCCTCTTTTCTCAAAGTCTTAATATTGGAATATGCCTTTAAAATAGTATTTTGTATTGCATCTTCTATATCATCTTCACTACTTAAAATACCTTTTGCTACTCTATATATACTTTTAATATTTTCTTCTATTAATTTAGTAAAGGCTTTTCCATTTCCTTTCTTAGCCTTGTCTACTAAATCTAATTTATTTAACCCAAACATCTATTTCCCCCCTCATCTCTTCCTATCTATTCTTATCTATTAGATATATTTATCTAGTAAAAAGTTCATACATTTTAAAATAAAAATAATAAAAGAGGATTCCATTTTGAACCGCCCCCTGTCAAGTAGACAGGGTAAATAATATAAAATTATGCTACTAAGGTGTGGCTTCTATATTCAATAGGAGCCATACCTTTTAATTTCTTTTGTAATCTTTTTGTATTATAAAATTTT
>NZ_CACRTO010000025.1:0-34432 GCF_902652255.1 Clostridium tertium | reverse complement strand
TAAAGGAAGTAATATTCATTGCTAGTGGATCATCATATAATGCGGCATTTACTGCTCAATTTTATTTGGAAAAAGAATGTGGATTAAAAGTTAAATTGTTTTATCCAAATGTGTTTAATAAAATTGAAAATTTAGAAACTGATAAGGATAAATTGTATATATTTATTTCTCAATCTGGTACAACTAAACTAGTATATGAAAATTTAATTAAGGCAAAAAAGCTAGGTTGCAATACATTGTCAATTACAAGTAGTAAAGAAACGCCAATTTCAAAAGAATCTATGTACTTTATTGATATGGGTTGTAAAAATGAAGAATATAGATATAGAACGATTGGATTTTCAATGACTGTTGTTGTTTGTTGGTTACTTGGAATGTATTTGTCTTCTAAAAATAATTGTAATGAATTGTTTAAAGTTGCAGATAGTTTATCAAAGATAATTGATGACACTTTAGAATGGTATCAAAACAATAAATTTGAATTGATGAAAAGAAATATAGCATTTTTCACAGGTGCTAATAGTTTATGGCCAATTAGTAGTGAAGCAGATATCAAATTTATGGAGATGATACCTTATATAACAAAAACTTATGAATTAGAAGAATTTATGCATGGACCTCAAAATGTATTCGATAATAGTCATATATTCTTTGTTTTAGTTAAAAGTGGTGTAGATACAGAGAAATCAATTGCGATGGCTAAATTTTTAAAAAGCGAAATTGGAAATTGTTATTTAATAGGTAATGAAGTTATAGATAAAAAGGATTTTAATATAGAAAACTGTTGTGGATTATTTTACGAACTACAATATATATGTTTTTTTCAAGTAGTAGCATTTATGCTTGCTAATGACAGAGGGCGAGATCTTAAAGTTGGATTAAATACTAGTATTTCAAAATATCTTCAAAAATCACTATAATAAATTATCAATTAAATAAAAATAAAGGTTGGATGTTATATTAACCTCTCCAACCTTTAAAATAAAACTAAATTTTCTAAAGTTTAGACAAAATATTGATAGATTTGTTCCCTTCATAATTGATAATTTCTTATATCATTTTCTGAAGTTTACACAGACTATTTTACACTCTCTTTTCAGATGTTAATTCATTAAGCTTCATGAGGCTATTTATTTTTTTATATATAACTTTCTTTTTCAATATTGTTTTCAGTAATCATAAGAATTTCCTTTCGAAATTATTTAAGTTAAGGTGTCCCCGGGGGACACCGGTATTATTTAATTTAATTCACTAGCAATATTATTTAAAATAGATGTAGCCATTTTAGTTTTTTCAAGTTCTTCTAATATATCAGAAGATATATTTATCTTAGTATCTTTCATTTTTTTATATTGCTTGGATATTGCAACTAATCCACTAGATATATTTCTTAATTCAGTTATTAATTTATAATTTTCTTTGAGTTCTTCTGAATTTTCATCTTTGGCTTTAGTTTTAGCTTTTAGTTCTTCAAGTTCTTTTTTATAACGTTCTTTTTCTTCATTACTAGCTTTAACTTGATTTTTAACTTCTTCAATAATACAACCATATTTATTATTAAGTTCTTGTTTTAATTCAATTCTTAGTTGTCCTTCAATTTGTTTAATTTCTTCTTCGCTTTTAACATTATTTTCATTAACTTTAGCTTTAAGCTTAGAATTTTCTTCTATAATAGATTGTTTATTTTTAAACTCTCTTTCTTTTTCTTCTTCAATTTCTTTAAGTTTATTCTTTAAATTAATAGCTTCTTGCTTATTAAGTTCAACCTTGCTATTTACAATATCTAAAATTACTTTTTGATTATCTTCGCTTAAAGAAGAAAATTCACTAGCATTAGCAATAGTTAAATTACCATTTTCAAGTATTTCTTTTAGTTCTGGAATAAGCTTATTATTTATTCTTTCATATCTGCTAACTTGTGTTGCTGATAATTTCAAATCATTAGCGATTAGTTCTCTAACTTTACCTGGTATCTTTTCTCCATTAGCTTTTTTAGTTTTATATAATTCAGTAAGTCTTTTTACTTGTTCAAGTTTTTCTAAATCACTTAATTCTCTAGTTTGTGCATTAGCTTGTATTAAGATTATTTCAGCGTCAATGTCATTAGCTTCAATAACTTTACAAGGTACAAGAGCAAATAAGTTATTACCTTCTTGAACTAATTTATTAAGAGCAGTATATCTTCTTTCCCCACTAATAAGTTCATATGTACCATTTTCAAGTTTTCTAACTACTAAGTTATGATTTAATCCATTCATTTTAATATCCTCGGCTAGTTCATCTACATTTACTATTTCATAGAAGTTTTTTTCATTTCTCTTAATATCTTTAATATCTATATATTCAACCTTAAAATTATTTTTAGCTTCAAGTGTATTAGCTTTTTCTATATTCTTGCTTATTCCGTTTAACATTCCTTCGCTTAATGAAAATTTCTTATTCATAATTAATTTCCTTCTTTCTTTTAAATATTTTCTAGTGATTATGTAATTTTGTATTTATCAGATACATTTATGTATTTTACGAGGTGTCCCCGGGGGACACCATATTTACCTTTTAAAATACTTCATTACAAAGGTCTTTATAATTTATACTTGCCCTAGCTTTTTTGTGGCTAAATACTACAGGACATTCATAAAATGTACTTTCTGTTACTTTTACATTTTGTTTAATAGTAGTATTAAATAACTTATCTTGTAATGAATTTTTAAGTTCCTGTTTAATAAGTCTATTTACAGTAGTTGCACTATCCATTGTTACAAAGCAACCCTTAAAGTTTAACTTTGAATTGTATTTGTCCTTTACATCTTCAATAGTTTCAAGTAAATGTTGTAGTCCATCTAAAGCAAATTTATCAATTTTAATAGGGACAAATACATCATCAGAAGCACAAAGAGCATTAAGGGTAATGATGTTTAAGCTTGGAGGACAATCCAATAAACAGTAGTCATATTCTTTATCAACTTTTAAAAGAACTTTATCTAATCTATCTTGTTGGCTTTTATTTTCATCAGTAAGAATAAGTTTTTCAGTAGAAGTTAAATTTATATTTGCTGGTAGTATATCTAAATTTTTAAAGTCAGTTTTTCTAATTACATTATGTATATCTAAGGTTTCATCTAGTAAAACATTGGCTATGGATAAATTCTCATTATTACAAGATTTAAATAACTTTGATAAATTTCCTTGAGGGTCAATATCTATAAGTAATACTTTGTAACCTTTTTGACTTAAACAAGCCCCTAAATTTGCAGTTGAAGTTGTTTTGCCAACTCCCCCTTTGTTATTAACGATTGATACTTTTTTCATAATTAAATTCCTTCTTTCATTAAAAATTTTTTTGTTGATTATGTATTTATATTATGGTGTCCCCGGGGGACACTATATTTACTTTTTAAAAACTTGTATGTATCTAACTTTACGATTTACAATTTTTCCTTTAAGTGAAATATTATCTTGATGTCCTTGTGAATAGTAAAGAATATTAAAATCTTTCAATTCTTTAACATCTTTAATTTTCATATTCCCATAAAGGTCAATTCTAAGTCTTGATTTATCTTCTATTTTGCTATCAGTAGCAGATAAGAAAATTTCGTAATTTTTCATATATAATCAACTCCTTTCATTTTGAAACAATACTCTCGGTCAATGCCCTCATGTTGTTGTTTTTTTGTTGAGCCTAAGACTACACATGGAAAGTGCTTGTCAAAAAGCCGATAGGCAATAAAAAAAGTTTTTAGCTGCATAGCACACTTGATCTGCTGATAAAAAGTTTTTTTATGTTTTTTGATAAGTAAGCTTGGAATGTGCTAGGCTAGTGCCACAAAAAAACAAGATGAATTAAAAAGTCCATAAAGGACTTTTATCCTATTTGGTATATAATGAAAGCTTTAAATAGAGATAGAATTTACTTTTACATTAGTTTGGATTGGTATGAGAAATTTGTAGAAAATTCACGAAAAATTAATATAGATTTAATAGAAAGTTTCTATTAATATTTTAATAGAAATTTTTCAGAAAATGTTGGAATTATAAGAAAAGTATTGAAAAGGTATTGAGATTATATATTCAACTTATTGATAAATATAAGTATAGGAGGTTTTCAGTATGGTAGATAATAAAGAATTATTTATAGGAATAGATATAGGGAAGGAAATAAATTGGGTTTCTTTTTTGTTAGAAGGTAAAAAGGAAGAAATAAGAAAAAGAGTGAAAATAAATAATGATATATATGGATTCTATAAACTATTAGAGATATTAGAAGATTATAAATCAAAAGAAGGAATAAAAGAAGAGAACATCATAATTGGAATAGAATCAACAGGACATTATTGGCAAAATCTATATAATTTCTTTAATAAAAGAAATTATGATGTAGTTATGGTCAAGAATAGGATTGTTAAATTGAAAAGAGAAGCTAAATACTCTCAAAAAGGAAAGAATGATTCTATAGATTGTCACTGTATAGGTTTAGTTTTAAAAGATGATGATTATTTTGAAATAAAAGAGAGAGATAAAAATTATGCTTCATTAAAGAGATTAACAAGATGTAAAGAAGATTATACAAAGAGTAATATTCAGAATAAAAATAGATTAAGAGCATGGTTAGATGTAAACAATTCGATTTATTTGAAAATATTCACAGATACAACTTGCAAAACTGGAAGAGCTATATTAAGAGTATATCCAAGTCCTTGGGATATAGTAGATAAAGATATAGATGAAGTAAAGGAGGAATTAAAGAAAGATGAAAGAAATAAAGGGGTAGCATATAGGTTAGTAAATGAATATTTAGTTTTAGCAAAAGAATTATATAAGGATACTATAAAAATTAATAATGGTGATAGAGAAGAAATAAAAATTTATTTATATCAATATGAAATGTTAGAAAATAGCTTAAAGGAAATTGATAATGCTATAAGAAAGCTTACAAGAGAAACTATAGAAGCATATGATAATATAACTGAAATTAAAGGGGTAGGAGATTCAGAGATAAATTCTCTTTTAGCAGAAATTGGACTTATAGATAATTTTGTTAATGCAAGAGCATTACAATCATATTTCGGTTTAGGAATAAAAGGAGTAGGTTCAGGAAAAGAAACAAAACCACCTAAAATTACAAAAGCAGGAAGTAAAAGAGCAAGAAAGATGTTGTATCATATGGCTATGAATTTAGTAAGTAAAAATGAAGATTGGAGAAAAGTATATTGTTACTATAAGTCTTATAATAGAAATAATGCTAATACAAAAAAAGAAATGTTAGTAGCTGTAGCTTGTAAGTTTTTAAGAGTAATATATGGTATTCTTAAATACAATGTTGAGTTTGATAAAGAAGAATTGTTTAAGGGATTTGATTTCAAAAAATGTAATAAAGAAAAGTTTATTTTAGAATATGTAGGAGAAAAAGAGAAGTGGAGTATAACAGAGGAAGAAATTAATGAACTATTTAGATAAAAGTATTGAAAAAGTATTGAGATAGTATTGAAATAAATTAACAAAATGTAGAGAAATAAAGGGATAAGGAGGTCATATTTATGACTTAATATTAAATATAAGAAATATATATAATACTATATATGAAAATAAAATCAGGAAAAGAGAGAAAAAATTGATTAAAGTAAAGAAATATATTATAATTAATAATGTAATGCAGATGGAATAAGATACTTAGAGTATGAACTCGGAGAAATAGAATTAATCGCATTATTCCAAGGTGTTATGAGGCATAGGAGTTTTAGAGAAGAAATTAAATCAAACTCGGAAAATACGAGTATCTTGAACACCTAAAAGAGTGAAGATGTAAAAGTGTACATTATTAATTTATAAAATTATTAATAGGCTTTTACATCTTTTTTTGTAAAAAAATTTATAATGTGAAGGTCTTTTTGTTGTATCCCAAATTACTATCAATAATAAAAAGTTTAATCTAGTGAAGAAATAGTATAAATATAAAAATTTGAGATAGATAAAAATATGAGAAAAACGAAGAAAATAAAAGAATTATTAAGCTAGATAAACGAGTATCTTATATTGTGGATGGCGGATTAACTCATGGGGATACTATGGGAAATAAAAATACTGTATATAGGGGACATGTTCAATACATGAGTGCTGGAACAGGAGTTTATCATAGTGAAGAAAATTTAGGCGATGAAACTACAAGAATACTTCAAATTTGGATAGTTCCAGATGAAAAGGGATATAAGCCAAACTATGGAGACTATAGATTTAACGAAGAAGATAGAAAAAATAAATGGTTGAACATTGTTTCTAGCAAAAAAGGAAATGCACCTATTAAGATAAATCAAGATGCAAACTTCTATGTAGTTGAATTAGATGAAGGAAAAGAAATAGACTTCCCAATAAAAGAAGGAAGACAAGGCTATTTAGTTCAAATAGAAGGTGATTCAGAAATTAATAGTATTGATATTTATGAGAGAGATGGATTAGAAACAGTAGAAGAAAGTTTAAATATAAAGGCTAAAAACAAATCTCATATACTATTAATAGAAATGAAGAAAAGCAATAAATAAGTAATAAAATATAAAGGAGTCTATAACATATTATGCTAATCCTCCGTCGCACGCTCCAAGTCGGCTCACGCATAACATGTTATAGACTCCTTGAATTATTTTATCTTGTAAATCCAATAGTACTAAAGGAAAAAACTCCTGACGGAGTTTTGAATAAGTGAGAACATGTGCAGGAAATACTAACATATATCATTATTATAATAGATTGATCATTTAAATTTTTTAATGCTGAATTACTTGAAAAGATAAATATAATATGTGAAATAATCATATGGCGAAAAATTAGAACTTCTTTTTGTAGCCATTAGATTATGGAGCAATTTATATTTATCTTTTCTGTTATCTTCTCATTTTAAAACTATTACGAATGTCGACTTTAAATGAAGTGAGGTTTATATGCACAGAATATGTTTAAATATGAATATTGAAATTACTGATAAGTATAATCATTCTCTTTAAATAACAAGAAAAATTTGGTATATTATATTTGTAGGTGTTCGATACAATATTGATTTTTTGTATATTTGAACATATCCATGCAAAAACTAAAATATCAATTATCTATATATAATAAAGTTCAAAGGAGGTATGTAATTAAATGAGAAGAACAAAGACCATGGATGGAAATACTGCTGCAGCTCATGTGGCATATGCCCTTACAGAAGTTAGTACAATTTTCCCAATAACTCCATCTTCACCAATGGCAGAGCACATGGATGAATGGGAGGCTAAGGGTAAGAAAAATATATTTGGCAAACCTGTAAAGTTAGTTGAAATGCAATCTGAGGCAGGAGCAGCAGGTGCTCTTCATGGGTCACTCCAAGCAGGTGCATTAAGCACTACTTTCACAGCATCTCAAGGTTTATTATTAATGGTTCCTAATATGTACAAAATGGTTGGTGAGAGATTACCAGCAGTTATACATGTAGCTGCTAGATCAATTGCAACTTCATCTTTAAGTATTTTTGGAGATCATCAAGATGTAATGGCTGCAAGACAAACAGGATTTGCAATGCTTTCAGAAGGTTCAGTACAAGAAGTAATGGACTTAGCTCCTGTTGCCCATTTAACAGCTATAAAAGCTAGAATGCCTTTTGTTAATTTCTTTGATGGATTTAGAATATCCCATGAAATTCAAAAGATTGAAGTTCTAGAATATGATGAACTTGCAAATTTAGTTGATTATGAAGCTTTAAATAATTTTAGAAGAGGTGCATTAAATCCTGATCATCCAGTTACAAGAGGAACTTCACAAAATCCAGATGTATATTTCCAATTAAGTGAAGCATTAAATAAGTATTATGAGGATATTCCAGATATAGTTGAAGAATATATGTCTAAGATTACCGAACTTACAGGAAGAGAATATCATTGCTTTGATTATTATGGAGATAAAGAAGCGGATAGAATAATAATTGCTATGGGAGCAGTAACAGAGGTTGCTGAAGAAACTATAGATTATTTAAGAGAAAAAGGAGAAAAGGTAGGTCTTGTTAAGGTAAGATTATATAGACCATTCTCTATTGAAAAGCTACTAAAGGTAATTCCAAGTACAGTTAAAAAGATAGCTGTTTTAGATAGAACTAAGGAGCCAGGATCAATTGGTGAACCTTTATACTTAGATGTAGTTAGAGCAGTCAATGAAATGGATAATCCACCTAAGGTTTATGGTGGAAGATTTGGGCTGTCATCAAAGGACCCATATCCATCACATGTAGCAGCAGTATTTGAAAATTTAAAAGCTGATAAACCTAAAAATGGATTTACTATTGGTATAGAAGATGATGTAACTAATCTATCTTTAGATCCAATTGAAGAAGTAGATGCAACTCCTGCAGGAACTACTGAGTGTAAATTCTGGGGATTAGGATCAGATGGTACAGTAAGTGCTAATAAGAGTGCAATAAAAATAATAGGTGACCATACAAATATGTATGCCCAAGGATATTTTGCCTATGATTCAAAGAAATCAGGTGGTATAACAGTATCCCATTTAAGATTTGGTAAATCATTAATTAAATCCCATTATGAAATAGAAAAAGCTAACTTCGTAGCTTGCCACAATCAATCTTATGTCTATAAGTATGATGTATTAAAAGGCTTAAGAAAAAATGGTGTATTTGTATTAAATACACTTTGGGATGAAGCAGAGCTTGAAGAAAAGCTTCCAGCCAAGATGAAGAGATATATAGTAGAAAATAATATAGATTTCTACATTATTAATGCTGTGAAGATTGCCCAAGAAATAGGCCTTGGTGGAAGAATTAATATGATAATGCAAAGTGCTTTCTTTAAACTAGCTAATATTATTCCTATAGAAGATGCAGTTAAGTATCTTAAAGCTGCAGTAGTTGAATCTTATGGTAAAAAAGGTGAGAAAGTTATAAATATGAATTATGAAGCTATTGATAAGGGCTTAGATTCATTAATTAAGATTACACCTAAGGATTCATGGAAGGATGCTGTAGATAAAGAAGAAAGTGAAAAGAAGATATTACCTAAGTTTGTTGAAGAAATATGTCTTCCTATTAATAGCTTAGAAGGAAGTAATATTCCTGTTTCAACTTTTGTAGATTCAGGTATTGCTGATGGAACATTTATGGCTGGTACTACTGAATTTGAAAAGAGGGGTATAGCAGTTAATGTTCCTGAATGGCAACAAGATAAATGTATTCAATGTAACCAATGTGCATTTGTTTGTCCACATGCTGTTATTAGACCATTCCTAGCTACTGATAAGGAAGCAAAAAATGCTCCAGATAGCTATAAGACTATAAAGGCTAATGGAGTTAAGGGAAATAAGGAATATCAATACACTATTGGAATCTCTACTTTAGACTGTACTGGATGTGGAAACTGTGCACAAATATGTCCAGCACCAGGTAAGGCTTTAGTTATGAAACCTATAGAAACTCAAACAGATCAAATTGAAGCATGGGAATATGCTATTGATGGATTAGCACCTAAGGAAAATCCTATGAGTAAGAATACAGTAAAGGGAAGTCAATTCGAAGAACCTTTACTTGAGTTCTCAGGAGCTTGTGCAGGTTGTGGAGAAACTCCATATGCTAAGCTTGTAACTCAATTATTTGGTGATAGAATGATGATAGCTAATGCAACAGGTTGTTCATCAATTTGGGCTGCTTCAGGTGCATCAACTGCTTATAGAGCAAATAGTCAAGGTCATGGACCTGCTTGGGCTAATTCACTATTTGAAGATAACGCAGAATTTGGTCTTGGAATGTTCCTTGGAGTTAAGACTATAAGAGACAGAATTGCTGATAATGTAAGAATAGCTTTAGAAGAAGGAAACCTTTCAGATAAATCTAAATCAGTACTACAAGATTGGTATGATCATAGAGAAAGCGGAGAGGGAACTAGAGAAAGAGCTAAACTTTTAACTGAAGCTTTAGAATCAGAAAATACAGAAATAGCTAAAAAAATATTAAAGGATAAGGAATTCTTCGTTAAGAGATCTCAATGGATATTCGGAGGAGATGGATGGGCTTATGACATTGGTTATGGTGGATTAGATCATGTATTAGCCTCTGGAGAAGATATAAATGTTTTAGTATTTGATACAGAAATTTACTCAAATACTGGAGGTCAATCTTCAAAGGCAACTCCAGAAGCAGCTGTTGCTAAGTTTGCAGCTACAGGAAAGAGAACTAAGAAGAAGGACTTAGGACTTATGGCTATGACTTATGGTTATGTTTATGTAGCACAAGTTTGCATGGGTGCTAACTTAAATCAAACATTAAAAGCTATAGCTGAGGCAGAGGCTTATAATGGACCTTCATTAATAATTGCTTATGCAACTTGTATAAGTCATGGAATTAAGCTTGGAATGTCTAATACTCCTTATGAAGAAAAGAGAGCTGTTGATTCAGGATACTGGCATTTATATAGATATAATCCAGATCTAAAGGTTCAAGGAAAGAATGCTTTTGCATTAGACTCTAAAGAACCAAGTAGCAGCATGAGAGATTTCTTAATGGGTGAAGTTAGATATTCATCTCTTGCTAAGGCCTTCCCAGAGATAGCAGATGAGTTATTTGCTAAGACTGAAGAAGATGCTAAAGAAAGATATGATAGATATAAGAGTTTATCACAAAATTCAATATTATAATTAAGTATGTATAAAGTGATTCTTATCTTCAGGTGGAGTTTTCTTAAAAAGTAGGGAACCAAAATCTTGTATTTTGTGTGAATCACTTTCACGGAGTGCAGGAATACCCCGTGCTCCATCTGAAGGTTAGAAGAACTAATCCAGGTGCATAGCAGTGCTTAGCTCCAACTTATAGAAGGTGGGAGTGTTAGCAATGGTAGCGATGGGATAAATAAAAAACTCAGTCTTGTGATTTATTATTTTATATTGTACAGTTAAAATAAGTACTGTATATAAGGTAAAATTCATATAGATTGAGTTTTTCTTTTGTTTATACAGCTTTGTATTATTTATATAATAGTAAATGTATATATAAGGTTTTAATGGTTATTAACTAAGGAGGATATTATGAAATTATTAGAGAAATGTGTAGGAAATTATAGTGAGGCTGCGGAAGCTGAGGTTTTAGGAGCAGATAGAATTGAATTTTGCGATAATCTTATAGAAGGAGGAACAACTCCTAGTTATGGAAATATAAAAAAAGTGATTGATACTATTAAGATTCCAGCTATGGTTATTATAAGACCTAGAGGAGGAAACTTTGAATTTTCAAAAGATGAAGCTGATATTATGATTGAAGATATAAGAATGTGTAAGGATTTAGGAGCTTATGGAGTTGTAATAGGAGCTTTAAAAGGAAATGAAATAGATTTAGAATTAACTAAAAGATTAGTAGAAGAAGCAAAACCTATGAAGATTACCTTCCATATGGCATTTGATGAAATAGAAGATAAAAAGAAGGCTATCGATGAATTAGTAGACTTAGGAGTAGATAGAATATTAACTAAGGGCGGAACAGAAGATGCTATGGCAGGTAAGGATGTTCTAAAAGAATTAATTGGATATGCAAATGATAGAATAATAGTTATGCCAGGAAAAGGTGTAAATAAAGAAAATAGAGATTATTTATTAGAATATACTGGTGCTAAAGAGATTCATGGAACTAAGGTAGTGTAGTTTATAATATGATATATCCACTTGTGCTTTAGGTAATATTGGTTTTTAAGATGCACTTCTAGTTATAGAGTTAAAAATATTTTAAAATGAAGCAACGAGGGTAGCTAAAGAAGTTATAATAACTTAAAAATATTCAAAAAATTAATATTGTAATAAAAAGGAGTTAGGACTGTCGCACAAACAATAATTTTTCATTGTTTGTGTTATAGTCCTAGTTTTTTTTATTACAATATGGGAACCTTTTAAGCCTTTATACCTTTAATAATTAAGATACTTAGCTAAGTTGAATTTACTAGGGGCGAAATATAGAGCTTATATCAAGTATATTAGAGTTATTAAATTAGTATTGGATATTTTATTTATAAATTCTTAATAACTCCTTAATAAGTCCTTAATAACTCCTTTTGTTATACTTAATATATTTATCTTAATATTGAAATTAGAACAAGTAGATAATATTTAATAAAAAGAAAATACTTATATGATATATAAGAATGACTTAATATATTTTGGATAAAGAGTTCTCTAATTTTAGCTGGAATATATAGAATAATGTCGTTCGGTAAAAATATATAATATAGTTATAAAATGAAATATATCATAAAAATAATATGAAGTGGGATAGGTGGTATTATATTGATGAAAAGATTTGAAAAGTTATTTACTAACTTTTATATAAATATACTGATAATTCTAATGGCAATGGTGATAGTATCTTGTAGTTATTATTTAGGTAAGCTAGAAATTATGGATATAGCACCAATAATAATAGGAGTAGCTATTATTTTTTTATGTTTTTTTGCTATTAAAAATAAAAAAATAAGCAATAGGTGGAAATTATTAATTATTTTATTTTTAGGATTTATCTTAAGAGGATTGTGGCTATTAAATATTAATAGTTCTCCAACTTCAGATTTTAGAGTTATTTATGAAGTTGCAGAATTATTATTGGAAGGGGATGTTGGAGCCTTTTGGGGAAATGGATATATTGCAAGATTTCCACATTTAACTATTATGACTCTATATATGTCCTTTATGATAAAGGTATTTCCAATAAATAATTTAATAGCAATGAAGATATTTAACTTACTTTTTGGAGTTTTAACTATATATTTAATATATCTTTTAGCAAAAGAAATATTTAAATCTAAAAAACTAGGTTTGTATGCAGCAAGTATTGCGGTGATATTTCCACCACTGGTGACATATGTAGGAGTTTTTTGTACAGAAAATATTGCAATTCCATTTTATTTATTAAGTACTTATATTTTTATAATGGCAGTAAAGAAGAAAGTTAATAAATATTATCTAATTTTATCAGGAATAATGCTATCAGTTGGAAATTTATTTAGGATGGTTGCTACTATTATGTTAATAGCTTTTGCTATGTATATTATTATCTACACCAAGGACAAGCTACTAGAAAAAATAAAAAAATTAGCTTTATATTTAATACCATACTTTTTAGTTTTAATTACTGTAAGTTTTTCTCTGCAAAGCCTTGGAGTAACAGAATTTCCTTTATGGAAAGGTAGTGAACCTAAGATTACTAGTATTTTAAAAGGAAGTAATTTAGAAAGCTGGGGAAGATGGAATGAAGAGGATGCTTCTATAGTTAATAATAATAACTACGATTATGAATTAATAAAAGAAGAAAGTAAGAAAATTATAATAGAAAGATTAACTACAACTCCTCCTTTAAAATTAGCAGTGTTTTATTTGGTTAAATTTGTTGGTCAATGGAATGAAGGGGATTTTGGGGGGAGTTATTGGTCAAAGCTATATGTTCCAGAAGAGGAAATAATAATAGATGTAAAGCTAAAAGTTCTGGAGATATTTTATATAGGCACCTTAATTCTTGTATTTTTAGGATTAATAAATAGAAGAAAGAATAATAGTGATAGTGAAATAAATTTAATATATTTAATATTATGTGGCTATGGAGTGATGTGCTTAATAACAGAGTCTCAAGCAAGATATTCTTTAATAATTGCATGGGTATTTATTATTTTAGCAATAGAGGGAATTAGAGTTTTATTAAATAAATATAGCATAAGTGAAGAATTTGAAAATACTACAATTCATTAAATATGTTTAATTATAAATAGTGGACTAGCTATATAAAAATAAGGAGATATGGATATGAGAGAAGTATTGTATTTGGTTATCCCTTGTTACAATGAGGAAGAGGTTTTAAGGGAGACAAGTAAGAGACTTTTAGAAAAAGTAAATAAAATGATTAATGGTGGAAAAGTATCAAGTCAAAGTAAGATACTATTTGTTAATGATGGCTCTAAAGATAAAACATGGAGCATAATAGAAGAGTTGTATAGGAGTAATAATATATTTTCAGGAGTAAATTTATCAAAAAATAGGGGTCATCAAAATGCCCTGCTTGCAGGACTAATGGTTGCTAAAGAAAATGCAGATATGGTTATTTCGTTAGATGCTGACTTGCAAGATGATATAGATGTTATTGAAAAGTTTGTTGAAGAATATTATCTAGGTAATGATATAGTATACGGAGTTAGAAATTCAAGAAAAGCAGATACATTTTTTAAGAGGACAACAGCTCTAGGATTCTATAAGGTTATGAATAAGTTAGGAGTAAATATTGTTTACAATCATGCTGACTATAGGCTTATGAGTAAAAGAGCCTTAGAAGCATTAAGTGAATTTAAAGAAGTAAATTTATTTTTAAGAGGTATAGTACCCCTAATTGGATATAAGTACTCAGTTGTTGAATATGAAAGACATGAGCGTTTTGCAGGAGAGTCCAAGTATCCACTAAAGAAAATGATCGCCTTTGCAATAGATGGTATAACTTCCTTTAGCGTTAAGCCAATAAGAATAATTTCAGTTTTAGGATTTTCTATATTTTTTATAAGCTTAATTGCATTAATATACTCAGTAATAGTGAAATTTCTAGGAAAAACTGAGATAGGCTGGACATCCATAGTAATTTCTATTTGGATGATAGGGGGAATTCAATTACTTTCTTTAGGTGTAATAGGTGAATATATAGGAAAGATATACAATGAAACTAAGGCTAGACCTAGATATATAATTAAAGATAAATTATTAAATAATAAAGGTAAAAAGAGAAATGAACTTTATGTACAAAATAAAGAGATTATTTTTAAATAAAGAATTTATATTTTTCATTGCAATAGGTGGAATAAACACAATTAATGGAGTTGTTTTTTCTTATATATACTCAAATTTACTTAATGAAAATTTAGCTTTTATCCTTGGATATATTTCTGGGCTTATAATCTCATATCTTTTAAATAGCCGTATAACTTTTAAAGAAAAACTATCATTTGTAAAGTTTATTAAGTTTGGTGTTTCATATATACCTAATTTTATAATTCAAAATATAGTTGTAGTAATAGCACTGAATATTTTAGATTTACATAAGTTAATAGCATACTCCTTAGCAGCAATAATAGGAATTCCAGTAACCTTTATATTATTAAAGTTTTTTGCATTTAAAAAGTAATTAGTAAGTTGGATTAAAAAATGTGCTATCGCACAATGAAAAATTAGGAATAAATAATGAAAAATTAATGAAAAACTCCCGAGGGAGTTTTGAAAAAATATTGATTTTAGTAATCTTGTAAGAATTAAATCAATAATTTTTAATTCTTAATTTATGCTGTTTGTGCGATAGCTCCTAAAAAGTCTATTTAATTTCTTTTAAGGTATCCATTAAAGAATATCTAGTATTTCCATCTCTACCAACAACAGTTTCATTATTCCATAAAGAGCTCATAATAGCATCTTCACAAGCTTCAATTGAGGCTCTAAATACTAAATCCATCTTATTTTCATGAATTTCTTTAATATTAATTATATCTGTAGTCTCATAATGAGGAATTACATTTGCAGTTGAGAATCCAATTACAATATCTCCACTTCCATTACCTAAATAAGAACCTAGCCTAGCTAAAGAAGCACTCATTCTCTTGCAAACTCTTTTTAACTGACGTGATGATAATGGAATATCAGTAGCTAGTATCATCATAATGCTTCCTTTTTCTAAAGATTCATCATCAAGGTCAGAAAAGCTAATCTTATCAAAAATAAAATCTTTCTTTAAACCAAAGTTACTTAGTATAAGAAGCCCTACAGTGTATTCTTGCCCATCTAACTCAATAATACGAGAAGCAGATCCAATGCCACCTTTCATTTGGAAACAAGACATTCCTCTACCTGCGCCAATGCTTCCAAGTTCAAAATCTACAACTGCATTTTCAATAGCTTCATAAACATCTTCTTCCTTAATAGCACAAGCTCTAATATCATTTATATAACCATCATTACATTCTCCAACAACAGCATTAATTGTACCTGTTTCTCTACCGATATCAGGATTACCTTTTAGCATATGTTTTACAATGGCTTGTTGTACAGTACCAACGCTCAATGTATTAGTAAGGCCTATAATACTTTCTAATGTTCCAAGTTCATCAATTTGAACGAGTCCACTAGTTTTACCAAAACCATTAATAACGTAGGATGATGCCACATATTTATTTTGAAATATATTCTTTTCACTTGGAATAATAACAGTTATGCCTGTATGAACATCTCCACTATCGATTGTTTTATGGCCTACTTTTATTCCTTTAACATCAGTAATTTTATTTAGTTTTCCTGTTTTCATTTGTGCCTCCATAGAATAAAATTTTATATAATTGGAATTCCATATTTGTAAGTTAAGCAACAAAAATGGAAAATGCATTTATTATAAAATTATTATATCATATCTTAATTATTATAATGGTTATTACTTTTAGCAGAGGAGTTTAAAATTGACACATTAATGACATTTTTATAACGTAGTATAAAGTTATAAGTATGATTAATTCACTTCCACTAATAATGCTTAGTTATTGCTGAATTATTGTTTATTCATTATGATGATAGCTTTATTCAAATTAAAGTGACTAAATATGGAGCTGTCGCACAATGAAAAATTAGGAATGAATAATGAAAAATTAATGAAAAAACTCCCGGAGGAGTTTTGAAAAGATATTTATTTTAGTAATCCTGTAAGAATTATATCAATAATTTTTAATTCTTAATTTATGCTGTTTCTGCGACAGCCTCTTAAGAAATTATTATAAAATGGTTACGATTAATGTTTTTATACTTAGATAATGTTAATATGAAAATAGATTAACATAAGGTAAAGGATGATTATATATGTTAAAAAGTGTTGATAAAGAATTTTTTAGAGAAAAAATAATAAATGAAGATTTCTTAGAAGCTATGCAAAGAAATATGATGCCTGTTAATGAGTTAATGACCTATTATCGTTGTGCAATTATGGAAGTTGAGACAAAGTTTAATGTATTAGATGCAGAACTTTCATTACAGTATGATAGAAATCCAATAGAAAGTATAAAAGTGAGATTGAAATCTACTGATGGTATTATAAGAAAGCTTAAAAGAAAAGGGTTTCCTATTTCGTTAGAATCAATAGAAAAAAATATAAATGATGTTGCTGGGGTAAGAGTAATTTGCTCATTCCCAGAAGATATTTATATGTTGGCAGATTGTTTATTAAATCAAGATGATATTAAATTAATTGAAAAGAAGGATTATATTAAAAATCCTAAAAAAAGCGGATATAGAAGTTTGCATTTAATTATTGAGGTACCTATCTTCTTAAAAAATGAAAAGAGAAGAATGAAGGTAGAAGTGCAGCTAAGAACAATAGCTATGGATTTTTGGGCAAGCCTAGAACATAAATTAAGATATAAGAAAAATATTAATCCAGAAGAAGCTGAGATAATAGGAAAAGAATTGCTTGAGTGCTCTGAAATTAGTGCATCATTGGACAAGCGTATGGAAGAAATACGAAATAGAATAGATAAAAGGCTTAAATAAAAAGATTTGAGTAAGAAGAAATTAGAATAAGTAAATAACTATGTAAGATGAAAATGCTGCCACAGTAAATATGTTAGTGACAGCATTTTTTTATAAGTTTTCTACAGCCTCTCCTAAGACTTTTCCTATAGAATCATTAATTACTAAATTAGCCTTATTATCAGCAGAAGTTGAAGTCTTATTTATTAGGATAATATTTTTCCCTCTAAAATAATCAATAAGTCCTGCAGCAGGATAAACTACTAAAGAAGTTCCTCCAATTATTAAAGTATCAGCTTTAGAAATTGCTAGAACAGCACCCATAATAGTAGCATCATCTAAACCTTCCTCATAAAGAACCACATCAGGTTTAACTCTTCCTCCACATTTAGTACAAGTAGGTACTCCCTTAGACTCTAAGATAAACTTTTCATCATAAAAGGCATTACAGCTAACACAATAATTTCTTAAAACTGATCCATGAAGTTCAAATACATTTTTAGAACCAGCGGATTGATGAAGCCCATCTATATTTTGAGTTATAACAGCCTTAAGCTTACCCATTTCTTCAAGTTTAGCCAAAGCAATATGAGCTTTGTTAGGTTTAGCTTCAGGATATATAAGTTTAGCTTTATAAAAGTTAAAAAATTCTTCAGGATATCTAATATAAAAGCTATGAGAAACTAATTGCTCTGGAGTAAAAGTTATATTAAGCTTCTCGTTAAATAAACCATTAGAACTTCTAAAGTCAGGAATTCCACTTTCGGTGCTAACTCCTGCACCACCAAAGAATACTATGTTGGTACTTTCTTTTATAATTTTACTTAATTCTTCTATTTTATTTTCCATGAAATCATCTCCGTAATATATTGATATTTTGATTATATCATATAGGCAGTGAAGTTTTTTATTATATAAAGGAAATATCTGTATTATAAGAGAATATTAATAATAGAAGTTATATTAGAAAGTGGGGATTAAAAATTAAGAAGCAAAAAAATCATTTAACATATTTACTTATAATATCATTTTTTATTGTATTCATATTTGACTTTTTTATATTGGTACAGCCAAATACTGATATCTTTACACCTAATCATTTGATTAATGGAAATCAATGGGGATGGTTAACGGAGTATGGAAGGTTAGTTAATGTTAAAAATATAAACGGAGAATGGTGGAGGCTTATTACAGTAATTTTTCTACATTCTGGGGTAGTTCATCTTATTACTAATTCTATTGCTATTTATATTATTGGAAGACATATGGAGAAGCGAATAAATAAAATTTCTTTTATCTCTATATTTATGATTTGTGGTTTAATATCTTCCTGTTTTACAATGTTTGTTACAAATGGAGCAGTTGGAGCAAGTGGAGCCATTTATGGATTGATTGGAAGTTATATAGTTTTAATGATAAAAAGAGGAGAATATATTTTAAGGGATTTTAAAATTATTGAAATTATTTTATTAATTGCGTATCTAATTTTGCCTAATTTAAGTGGAATTGTAACAATAATAGCCCACTTATCAGGGTTTGTTTGTGGAATTATATGTAGCTTGATATTAGATAAAATAAAAACAAAGAATGAGATTCTAAAATAAGTTTTTCTAGATGGTAAAGGAGCTACATCAAATAAAATAGCTTTTGAATGGGTGAAAGTCACTTCCCAAAAGGTAAAATGGATAGAAAATTAACTTTCTATATGATTGTGAATAATAATACAATGTGATAGACTAAAATATATAATTACCAAAAATTTCAAAGGGGCGAGTGGATATGTCAAAAGGGGAAACGTGGACAAATTACTTAATATTATCTTTGGTTACATTTTTATTTTTTATGCTCGAGCTATTTTCAATATTTGTGATAGAAAAAATGATACTAAATGTTTCAATTAACAATTATACTGAGACTCAAATGGGAATTCATTCACTTTTGACATCAGGGTTATGGGCAGTAGCAATTATAATTATTCTATTCTTTTCTTATAAGAAGTATAATTTTCCAAAGAAAAGCTATGAGAAAATATATAAAAGAAACTGGATGATTGTTTTCATAGCATTAGCTTTATGTAAAGTAATCACATTTATAGATTATGGAACTTTAAAAGTAATTGGAGAATTTGAGGAAAAAGGAATATTCCGATTTTCAGCTCAGTATATATATTATTTCTTTGAAATTGGATTAGTTCTACTTATTATAATGTATGGACAGAAAGCGATTGAAGTATTGTTAAAAAGAAAAAGTGAAGTTCCATTTGGAGGAATAATTCTAGCATTAACATGGGGAGCCTTCCACTTTGTATCCAGGGGAAAAGGTATAGAAGTGTGGAATGGGGTTTCATGTATGATTTTTTCTATTTTAAGTGGAATAATTTACTTAAATGTGAAAAGGAAAATACCATACAGTTATTTATTAATAGCAATAGGATATCTTCTATAGTAATAAGATAGGATTGAGCAAGGACAACTAGGAGTTATTGTTTTTATTACCTTACAATTTATAAAGATAAGAAAATGATGATGGATGACTTTGTGAGTTTTGGATAACTTTTAAAAAGTAATAGAATAGTTTGTAATAAATAAGATGAATTATATTAAAAATTTAAGGAAATATGAAAGATTTAAGTATCTGTATAACAGATATTTAAATCTTTTTTTTGTATTCGTTACCATACATTGTAAAAAAAACTTTCATTTGGTAGACTAATATATAGAATAAATTGTCACAATTTGTAGGTGGTAAAAATATGTTAATGGAAGAAGTTATACCTGAGATGATTAGTGAATGAAAGTCCATTTGAAATGAATATAAGGATGAACTAGTTCCTAATAGAATGAAAGGTAAATGTAGCTATGTATATTTTAGCTTTAAAAAGATTTTAAACTATATAGCTAATAATATCTGAATAAGCAGATAAGGTTTGATTTACAGAGTGAAAGGTACTCTGCTTTATTATATGAGTTTTTTTAATAATAAAATAAATAATTATTATCATATAAATGTAGTAATTTATGCGAAAATTAATTGAAGAATGGGAGAGATTAAAATGAAAACACCAGTGTTAATTACAGAAAGACTATTATTAAGACATTTTTATACGGAGGATGCTACTGATGTATTCTATGGATGGGAAAGTGATCCTGAAGTATCAAAATATATGTTTTGGAAAAGTCACAACGACATTAATAAAACTATCCAATGGGTGGAAGATGAGGTTAGTAAAATAGACTCTGATACATGGTATAGATGGGCAATTATATCTAAGGAAGAGGGGAAGTTATTAGGGACATGCTTGATATATTTTAATGAAGAGTATGGAGAGTATGAAGTTGCATACAATCTTTCTAAGAATGCTTGGGGAAAAGGATATGTCACAGAAGCTATGAAAGATGTTATTAAATTTGCTAAAAATGAATTAGGAATAAATAAGGTAATGGGAAGATGTGTAAAGGAAAATTTATCTTCAAGGAAGGTAATGAAGAATCTAGGATTTAACTTTAATAGGTATATTCCTTATGAGTGCAATATGGGAGAAAATACTTATGATGGAGAAGAATATATTTTAAGTTTATAATCATCTATCTACATAAAAATACTTTATATAATACTATATAAATAGTAGAAGGCTTACATAGAATAGAGGTTGCCTATATAATTAATGGAGAAATGATATTAGAAGATATCATAGAAATAAGTATAAAATAATTAGAATTTAGCATATAAGAGAAAATGGATCTTTTATATGCTTTTTTTTATTATTAAGAAATTTATATAGATAAAACTGTATGCAATTATGTTATAATTAGCATATAAAAGATGGTATAAAGAGTTTTATAAAAATAAGGGGGATTAATATGAAGAAGAGTGGAAAGGTTTTACTAGGTCTAGCTTTAGTTATAGGTGGAGCAGCTGCAGCGGTAGTAATATCACAAAAAGTTAAAGATGGTGAGTTAAAGTGTCTTTGCAAATGTTGCAATGAAAAAGAAGAAGAACCAGTAGTGGAAGAACAAACAATAACCGAAGAATAAAAAGCATAAGATTAAATATTAAATGATAATATAAAATTGAAAGAATGCCTTAAAGATTTAAACTTACATACTTAGTTAATATCTTTAAAAGGCATTTTTTTATTAACACTTTAAGGGGGATTGTTGCCTTACAGACTAAAGAAGAGGTAAATAATGAAACTGAAATAGCTTATTTCATTTCTGAGAAATATACTGGTAAAGGTTATATAAAGCAAGCAGCTGAAGCTATATTGCACTGGGGAATTAAATATTTTAATCTTCCATTTGTTATGGCTATTGTTGAAGTAGATAACTATCCGTCACAGAAGGTTGTGGAAGGAATAGGATTTAAAAAGTTAGATTCTAGAATGATACTTAATAGTGGAGAAGTTAGTGAAAAACCGTTTTATTATTATAGATATTATAAATAATATAATAGTTAATTTAATAAATGTAGATTTTATTTGGAATATGTAGACTTATTTAATTCTTATTATTAAGTAGAAACTATGAATATTAATATGGATAATAATGTATATTAATATGATATAATTGTTTTATAGTATTATAAGGGATGTGAAATTTATGAATGAAAAGGAAAAGAAGTTATTAGTGTTATCATGCTTTTTAGGTGGAATTGTAGCTGGATTTTTACTTTCACCTATAAGAAGGGGAATATACTTTGGCAATAATGGGAATAGTGTCTCAAATGCTGGAAATAATATCTCAAACTCTTATAAATAAATACTTATGTAAATATGACACTGAAATGAATAACTAAGGTATCTAGATAGTATTTACAAATACAAAGGAGACTTAAGTATGGAAAGAGTTATAATTATAGGATGTGGAGGAAGTGGTAAATCTACATTATCAAGGATTTTATCTGAAAAAACTAATTTACCAGTAGTTCATCTAGATAAGTTATTTTGGAAAGAGGGCTGGATTAACATACCTAGGGAAGAATTTAATATCTTACTTATGAAAGAATTAGAAAAGGATAAGTGGATTATAGATGGAAATTATGATAGAACCTTAGAAGAGAGAATTAAAAGAAGTGACACTATAATATATCTAGATTATCCAAGAAGAACTTCTTTATTTGGAGTAATAAAAAGAGTTTTATCTAGCTATGGGAAGGTTCGTCCAGATATGGCAGAGGGATGCCCAGAAAGAATTGATTTAGAATTTATTAAATGGATATGGAATTTCAATAAAGAACATAGAGAGAAATTTTATAAGATTATTAAAGAACAAAAAGATAAAGAGATATACATATTTAAAAAGAGAAAAGAATGCAATAAATTTATAGAAACATTATAAGGGGCGAACTAAGATGTTAGGAAGTTTGGGAATCATAGGAAGTATAATTTTCTTTGTTATATTATTCTATATAATAAGAACAGCTGTAGAAGATGGAGTACTATATGCTCTGAAAAAGTATGATAGAGAAAAAGAAAGAGAAAGATATATAGAAACAGATGTAGATGAAGAAGAATTTTCGAATTAATCTTGTAGATGAAACTACGTTAAAGGATGAGATTCATAGGAGCTGAATTTCAGTGATTGTTTTTGTATGTAGCACATTGTAATAAAATCTGAAATTTAATTATTAATGTGATAGATTCTTTTTTAAGTATTTTAAATATAGAATTAGTAGGAAATATAAATATAATATGTGAAATAAGCATATAGCGAAAAATTAGAAGTTCTTGGTGAAGTAAAAGCTGCTAAGCCTTAGAGTTGTTGGTTTGTCTGAGCGTAGTCGAGTTCTACCAAAACTCTTGGCCTAGTAGTTTTTACGAGCCTAGAACTTCTTTTTACAGCTATTCAGCTTATGAAGCATATTCTATTTATATTTGCCGTTATATTCGCATTTTTAATGCTACTTTGAATTTAGCATGTAATCCTTCCAGTCGCCATTTTCTATGTAAATAGCTTCCTCTTGGAATTTTGGATCTATATCCTTATTATAAAAATAAGAATAACAATCTTCATAGCTTTCATCATCAGTTAATTTAACTTTTACAAGTTTTCTTGAGTATTCATTATTTGGGTTTCCTTCACCTAAGAAACCTTCCATTTCATCCATAGCTTTTAGAGTTGAATCGTAATTTTCAAGTTCGACTACTTCACCAACTACAGTATTATTTCCAGGAAATACTGCTGGATAACCTTTATAAGGCATATGATATAGATCAAATCCAGTTATTTCAGCAGGTCTTATAGACTTAATTTTACCCTTTAAATAAATATCATAGTTGAAAAATCCTTCTCTTAAGCTACCATAAACAAAGATATTAGCTTTCTTAGCCATTAGCAAATAGTTCCACCTACAGTTTTTATATCTGATGAATTTTCTATGATTGCTTTTATGCTAAGCTCTAAGCCTTTTGCTATATCATCTATAGACATTGATGGCATGTTAGGTTTTGTAGTTACTTGAGATGGAATATATGGTACATGTATAAATCCACCTCTTATATTTGGATATTTCTTATCTACTAAGTATAAGATTCCATACATAACATGGTTACATACAAAGGTTCCTGCACTGTTAGAAACTGATGCTGGAATACCATTGTCAGTCATCTCCTTAACCATTGCTTTTATAGGCAAGTTAGAGAAATATGCAGCTTCTCCATCTTCATATATAGAAATATCTATTGGTTGATTGCCTTCATTGTCTTTAATTCTTGCATCATCCATATTTATAGCAACTCTTTCAGGAGTAACACCAAATCTACCACCAGCTTGGCCTACTGATATTACTACGTCTGGATTATGTTTTTCTATATTCTCTTCAATCTTTTCTAGTGATTTTCTAAAAACAGTTGGTATTTCAATTTTTATAACTTCTTGTCCTAAAATAGTATCAGGTAATTTTTTTACAGCTTCTAAAGCTGGATTAATATTTTCTCCACCGAAGGGATCAAATCCTGTGATTAATATTTTCATTTGTAATCCTCCTTTATGTACTAAAATGCTAAGAAGTACATTAATGGTATGTGAATTGCAAGTAAAGTAATTGCAAATATTGCTTGAGCTTTTATAACTGCATTTTTATCTTTAGTTTCTAATAAAGCTACTGGTAATACATTGAAGTTAGCTGCCATTGGTGTTAATAAAGTTCCGCAGAATCCAGCTGTCATAGCTAGAGAAGAAGCTATTATTGGATCAGCTCCTTGAGCGAAAACAAAAGGAACACCAATACCAACAGTTATTACTGAAAAGGCAGCAAAGGCATTACCCATAATAGCAGTAAATAAAGCCATTCCTATACAGTAAGCTGTTATTCCTATTAGTATGTTACCTTCTGGAATTACACTTGAAATCATATTGGATATAATATCTCCAACACCAGCTACTGTGAATAAGGCACCTAGAGCAGCTAATAATTGTGGTAGTATTGCAGTAGCTCCAACTGCTTGGAACATTCTATTACTATCCTCTACGAATTCACTAGGTTTAGCCTTAGTTATCATAAATGTAGATATTAGAGCAATTATTGCAGCAATACCTACAGCAGCAACCCCTGAAATTGGTGTGAATTGAGCAATAAGTAATGCAACTAAAGCAATTATTAATGAAGGAATAAAGATTTTTATCCCAATTTTATTTGCTTTTAAATTTGCAAAAGTAGCATCTAATTGTTTTATAGTACCAATATTAATTTGGTTAAATGCAGCTAAAACACCTATTATAACAATAAGTAAACCAGAGATAACTGGAGGAATAAATTCTCCTAGTATAAATATAACACCAAGTATTCCCCAGAATAATGCAGTACCATATTTAGTTTTATGATTCTTATCTTTTAAAGTAAACATCATAGTAAGTATAAAGAATAAACCAACTATAATGTAGAATATTTCTAATAGTGTATTTGAAAGTATCTTAAAATCCATATGTCATCCTACCTATTTTTTATATTTTTTAGCAAGTTTTTTATCTAATAAATAGTTTTGAATAACTCCTAAAATAAAAGCTATTATAGCTACAGGGATTGAAGCTTTAGCAATTTGTAATGTATCAACATTATATCCTAGAGTTTCTAATGTACCTGCAATAAGTAAAACACCGGAGTTTGCTAAAAAGACATTTTGTCCAAAAAAGTTACCATAGTTATCAGCAGCAGCTGAATTTGCTTTGATTAAATCTTCATCTTCATCTTTAAGCTCGCCACATTTTGCAATGGCTGCACCTTGAGCCATTGGATTAATTAATGGTCTTACAAACTGAGGATGTCCACCAAGTTTAACTCCCATAGCAGCAGCTACTTCTCTAATAAATAAGTATCCAGATATAAGTTTACCAGTAGATAAACCTTTTACTTTTTCTATTAACATAATTGCTTTTTCTTTCAAGCCATACCTTTCACATAAACCTATTACAGGTAATGTTAAAAGAAATAAACTCATTTCTCTTTTTTCTACAAATGTTTGTCCTAAAGTTGTAAGTATTTCAGAAATACTCATATCAGCAATTAATCCAGTTACTAAACCAGATACAATTACAACTGCAATTGTATTAAATTTAAGTGCAAATCCTACTATGATTATTAGTATTCCTATTAACGCCATTATTATCGAATCCTTTCGAATTTTGTAGTTTTTCTTGAATTTTTATTTTATTATATATGTATTTTTATGAAAAATCCATAGTAAAATTTGATAATTTATACAAAAAACAGTTTTAAAAATACAAAATAAATAATAAATAGATACAAAATACTTAATGAAAATATAGATAAACACTCGATTTGCAGATGAAGTTTAATTTGATTTAAAATTTAGAAAATAATATAAATTTAATGGAGAAAAAATATTTTTAAAAAACCTTTACACTTTTAAATTAATATGATAGTATAAAAACATAATTAAATAAGTAGTGTGTTACTGGTAAAGCAGGCAAGGACTAAAAATATTATAGATAGTATAGCTATATCTATAAGTTTTGGTCCTTTTTTTATTTTTTTAAGACTTTTCTATAATAACTTTAAGGAAAAATGTAAATAATAAATCTGGAGAAGAGCACTCTACTGTAGTAATTTATTTTTAATTTATTTATAAAAATCTATATTCAAGGAGGAATTATAAATGTTACAACAATTACAAAGAATCGGTAAAGCTATAATGCTTCCAATAGCAGCATTACCAATTGCAGGTATATTATTAGGAGTTGGTGGAGCTTTACTAGGAATTTCAGGATTATCTAATCCACCAGCAGTTTATCAACCATTAATTGCTTTTGTTAATATTCCAGTTGTTACAGCGATATTAACAATAATGAAAAATATAGGGGACATTATATTTGGAAATCTACCTTTACTATTTGCAGTAGGAGTTGCAGTTGGACTTGCTAAAAAAGATAAAGGAACTGCAGGATTAGCTTCAATATTTGGTTTCATAGTTATGAACCAAGTTATATCTTCAATGTTAGCATTAGGATTAACTCAATTAGGAGTAGTTACTCCAGATGCAGTTGGTGAATATGGTACTTATGTTACTACTAATTTAGGTATATTTACATTAAATATGTCAGTATTCGGTGGAATTATTACAGGTATAGTTACAGCAATATTACACAATAAATATCATACAATACAATTACCACAAGTTATTGGATTCTTCTCTGGATCAAGATTTGTTCCAATAGTTACATCATTAGCAATGGCATTAGTTGGTGCTTTATTAGCATTTATCTGGCCAGTAGTTCAAAATGGTATCGGAGTACTTTCAGAATTAGTTAGAAATGCAGGTGCTATAGGTACATTCTTCTATGGAGTTATCGAAAGAGCATTAATTCCATTTGGATTACATCACGTGTTCTATACACCATTCTGGTATGGATCATTTGTTGAAGGACAAATATTAGTTGATGGCGTATGGCAAACAGTTGCAGGTGCTAACACAGCTTACTTTGCTCAATTATCAAGCATGAGTAGCTTAGTTGGAGCTTCATCAGCAGATATGGCAAATATAGTTTCAGGAACAACAAGATTTATGGCTGGTAAGTTCCCATTCATGATGTTTGGTCTTCCAGCAGCGGCTTTAGCTATGTATAACACAGCAGCTCCAGCTAAGAAGAAAGTTGTTGGTTCATTATTAGCATCAGCAGCAGTAACAGCATTACTTACAGGTATAACTGAGCCATTAGAATTTACATTCTTATTCGTTGCACCAGTATTATATGGAGTTCACTGTGTATTAGCAGGTTTATCATTTATGTTAATGGATGTACTTAACGTATTTATAGGTATGACATTCTCAGGTGGTTTAATAGACTTTACATTATTTGGTTTATTACCAGCAGGAGCAGGAGTTCCAACTAACTGGTTAAGATTAATCCTTGTAGGTATAGTTTATGCAGTAGTTTATTACTTCTTATTCTTATTCTTAATTAAGAAATTTAACTTAAAGACTCCTGGTAGAGATGAAAGTGAAGAAGAAGTTAAGCTTTATTCAAAATCAGATTACCAAGCAAAAGCAGGAATCCCTCAAGCAGATATAAAAGAATCAGCTAAAGGTGCTAAAAATGAAATCCAAGAAAAGGCTCCAGCTGTATTAGCTGCCCTAGGTGGAGAAGAAAATATAGTAAGTGTTGATGCTTGTATTACAAGATTAAGAGTAGAAGTTAAAGATAAAGCTAATGTTAATAAAGATGAGTTAAAATCTTTAGGTGCAGCAGGAGTAGTTGAAGTAGGTAATGGAATTCAAGCTATCTTTGGTGCAAAAGCAGATGCTTACAAAAATGAAATTAAAAATATTTTAGATATTGACTAATATAGAACGGTAATAATATAAAAGTCGCTAACTCTTATATATGAGTTAGCGACTTTTTTCATAATAAAATTTTATAAAAAAGAATAATTAGCCAATAAATGAAGTATAATAAGTTTACATTATTTTCAATAAAAACATTTAATATGAAGGGTTTAATTGATATTATTATAATAATGGAGGATATATGATGAAAAAAATAAAGATAATTAGTATAGTTGGAGTACTTATTCTAGCAATATTATCAATTATATGGGCAAGTAAACCTAGACCTATTTCTAAAAATACTAAAACAGTAACAGCGACATCAAATTCAGATCTTTCGTTTGCTGTACTTGGAGATGTTCATGAGAATATTGATCATTTTCAAGAAACGATTAATGATTTGTACACTATAAATCCAGTCATGGATGCATTAATATTAAATGGTGATGTTGTAGACCAAGGCTTGGATGAAGAATATAGGTCTGTAGAAAAAGCTTTAGAGAAAAATGAGGATTTATTACCTAAAACAATTATAAAAAATATAGGTAATCATGAATTTTTTGATTATAAGATAGAAACTAATTCAAAAGAGCAAGTTCAAGGTTTTATAAATAAGTATTTAGAATTTGCTGGAGAGAAAAAAGTTTATCATGATAAGTGGGTAAATAATTATCATTTTATATCTTTAGGATCTGAAGATGGAAATTCAGAAACTATGAATTCAGTAACTGCATTTATTTCTACTGAACAATTAGAGTGGTTTAAAGAGAAATTAGCTGAAAAATATGAGAAAGGGAAGCCTATATTTGTATTTTTACATCAGCATTTAGATTATCCTAATAGTTCATGGGTTGGAGTTCAGCAAAGTGAAGAATTAAAAGAAATATTATCCCAGTATCCAGAAGTAGTTCTGTTTTCATCTCATACTCATAGAGATTTAACAGAAGATAGTGTAGTTTTAAATAAGCCATTTACAATAGTTAATACAGGAGCAGTTCACTATACTATTATTCCTGACTCAAGTAGTGAAAATGGATTTATAAGGGACAGGAGTTTTATTAAGGGTGTTTATATCGAGGTTAATGGAAATAATGTTACAATTAAGGGAAGAGATATAAAAGAAAAACAGTGGATATTTAGTAAAGATATTTCAAAGTAAAATATATAGCTTTTTCTAAATGTAAAACTTTCAAATAAATAAAGCTTTCAAATAATATATAACTTAATACAAAGGAAGTCGTAATTAAGTTATATTAATTTGGAAGCTTTATTTTAATATATGCAATTTAATTATTAATTAAATTATTTTCTGCTTTTAATAGTGTCTCTTCATAGCGTTCTATTTTTAAGTTTAAACGTTCTAAAGTTTTCTGCATTTCTAAAGTTTTTTCAAGTAGGATATCCCTTTGATTAATTAAAATTTGTTTTCTAGCAGCAGTAGTAGAATCACCCTTTTGGAATAACTCGACATATTCTATTAAGGCTTCAACTTGAACTCCAGAATTACGCATACATTTAGCATATTCAACCCATCTACAATCCTCCTCAGTGAAATCTCTAATTCCACCAGGAGTTCTATTAACGGTTGGAATCAACCCTATTCTTTCATAATATCTTAAGGTGTCAGCTGAAATATTAAACATTTTACTTACTTCTGTTATAGTCATAAATTACACCCCCTATTTATACAATAATTATAACAAATAGCATTTATAATACAAAATTAACTTTAAGTTAATAGTTGCTAAAAATTAATTCTTAGATTATTTTACTAAGCTAAATAAATACAAGGAGAAAGTTTCTTATATAATTGCCTTATTTAGTAAGAATATTAGGTTATATCTTTGTGTGAACAATGGCAACTCTGATATAATTAAGTTATTTAAAAGGTGTTTTAGTTAATTAAAGCTAGTAATAAAAGAATGAAAATCATAGTGAATTTGATTTAGAACTACTTGTAGGGGATTAAGGGGGAAAAACCATGGATATAGGGATAATTGGCTTTGGAGGAGTTAGTAAGGCTTTTATTAAGCTTCTAATAGATAAGGAAAATTATTTAAAGAAAAAGAACTTGGAGATAAAGGTAAAATATATAATTAAAAGTAATGGTGGAATCTATAATAAAGAAGGCATAAATATTAAAGAATTAGTGAATAAAGATTCTAACTTAACAGATTTTAATTTTAAAGAAAATATAGATATACATAAAATAATAGAAAATAAAGATGTAGATACTTTAGTTGAACTTACAAGTACTAATATAGAAACTGGGGAGCCAGGATTAACTCATATTAGATTAGCATTAGAAAATAATATAAATGTTGTTACAGGAAATAAGGGACCTATATTATTAGAATATAAGAAATTGAAATCTATAGCAGATAAAGGTGGACTAGCACTTGGAATTGGATGTACTACAGGAGGAGCCCTACCTTCAATAAATGTAGGAAATTATGATATAGCTGGATCTGAAATACTTTCTATTGAAGGTATACTAAATGGGACTAGCAATTATATTTTATCAGAGATGTATGAAAGTGAAGTTGAATACACAGATGCATTAAATAAGGCAATTTCATTAGGTATCGCAGAAGCTAACTATAAGCTAGATGTAGAGGGATATGATACAGCTTCTAAAACATTAATATTGGCTAATGTATTAATGGATGGAAACTTATCTATAAAGGATATAAATATTGAAGGTATAGATAATATTAAGAAAGAAGACATTTTAGATGAAAAGTATAGGGGTAATAAGATAAAATTAATTGGTAAGGCTTATAAGGAAGATAATGAAATTCATGCATATGTAAGACCAGAAGTAATAACTAAGGAACATCCACTATATTTTGTGGACAATAAAAATAAAGGTGTGAATTATTCTACTGATACTTTAGGGAATATTAGTATAATTGGAGGGGCGTCAGGAACTATAAATGCTGCAGCTTCAATTCTAAGAGATATAGTAAATATGGATAGAGGAATAAAATAAAAAATTATAAATAGTACAAGATAGAAAAGACTACAACCACAGTAGCCATCATCTACGTAATCTTTGATTTCTAACTTGGATATTATACTAAAAGTGATGCTTCAAAACTTGTTTTGGCTAGCAGAACTTTCACAGAGTGATTTATGTATTATCTATGTAGAGAGATTGATTGGTAAATGAAAAGCGATAACATATAAAGGGGGCAAGAATTAGCAATAAGTATTATAAGTAAATTGCTAAGAGAAATTATGAATAAAGAAGAAAAAAAGAAATTAAGGAATATTATTTTAGACAAGAGAAATTCTATAGATAATTATATAAAAGAAGGTATGGATAGAGAGTTATTTAATAATCTAATCAATTTAGATTTATTTAAGAAAGCTAAAAGTATCTTTATATATTTAAGCTTTGGAAGTGAAATAGATACTAGACCTATAATAGACATAGCTTTAGAAGATGGGAAAGAAGTTTACATACCTAAGGTTTATAAAAGTAATAAAGATATGAAAGCTATAAGATTAAATTCCTATGATAATTTAGAAGAAAACTCTATGGGGATACTAGAGCCTAAGGATGATTCTAGTTTTATTGCCAAGGAAAATATAGATTTAATTATAGTTCCTGGTGCTGTTTTTGATATTCATGGGAATAGGATAGGCTATGGCGGTGGATATTATGATAGATTTTTAGCTGATATTAAGGAAAAAAGAAATAAGGTTGTTTTAGCTTATGACTTGCAAGTAGTAGATTTTATAGAAGTTGAAGAACATGATATAAAAATGGATTATATTATTACAAATTCCAGAATTAATAAAATTTATTAAAAAATAGTTGTAATTGAAAGAAACTAGTGTATAATATGATTATAAATAAATAAAAAAAGACTTTATTAAGAATGGTGGAGGGACTGGCCCTGTGAAACCTAGCAACCTACTAAATATAATTTAGTTGTATTAGTGTGGTGCTAAATCCTGCAAGCTTATGAAAATAGCTTGGTAAATGAGGTTTTCATTATATTATAATGAATAATTAGAGTATTTAAGGTTGCTTCTTATGGTAGAAGGAACTTTTTTTATTATATAGAAAATTCTATTTAAACTTAAATAGAAAGATTAAAAAGGGGGCTTTATTATGTCAAACAATTGGGAAAAGGGAACGATTTGTATTCAAGGAGGTTATTCACCAAAAGCTGGTGAACCGAGAGTATTACCAATATTTCAAACAGCAACTTATAAATATGATGATCCAGATCATCTAGCAAGTTTATTTAATTTAGAAGCAGCGGGGCATTTATATAGTAGAATTTCTAATCCTACTGTAGCTGCTTTAGAAGAAAAGTTTGCCAAATTACAAGGTGGAGTTGGAGCTTTAGCTACATCATCAGGACAAGCAGCGGTATTATATGCAATTTTAAATATCTGTAAGGTTGGGGATCATATTATAACAGCGTCTACTTTATATGGTGGAACAGTTAACTTATTCACAGTGAATTTAAAGAAAATGGGGATAGAAGTAAGCTTTGTAGATCCTGAAGCAAGCAAGGAAGAAATTTTAGCACTTGCTAAGGAAAATACTAAGGCAGTTTATGGAGAAACTATAGGAAATCCAGGACTAAATATATTAGACTTTGATAAATTTGCAGAAGTTGCAAAGGAATTAAAGGTACCATTTTTAGTTGATAACACAGTAGGAACTCCTTACCTTTGCAATCCATTTGAACATGGAGTTAATGTTGTAATTCACTCAACTACAAAGTATGCTGATGGACATGCTCAAAGTGTAGGCGGAATAGTAGTCGATGGAGGAAACTTCGATTGGGCTAATGGAAAATTCAGTGAGTTTACTGAGCCAGATCCAAGCTATCATGGAATAAAATATGTTGAAACATTTGGAAATGCAGCATATATAACTAAGCTAAGAGTAACACTAGGAAGAGATTTAGGAGCATGCCAAAGTCCATTTAATGCTTATTTAACTAACTTAGGTCTTGAAACTTTACATTTAAGAATGGAAAGACATTCTCAAAATGCTTTAGAGCTTGCAAAGTGGCTTGAAAAGCATCCTAAAATAAAATGGGTTAACTATCCTTACTTAGAATCTAGTCCAGAATATGATAGAGCTAAGAAATATCTAAAGGGTGGAGCAAGTGGATTATTAACTTTTGGAATAGATGGAGATTTAGAAGCTGCTAAGAAATTCACTAAAGCTTTAAATTTAGTTGCTTTAGTAGTAACTTTAGGAGATGTAAGAAGCTGTCTTCTACATCCAGCAACAACTACTCACAGCCAATTATCTGAAGAAGAACAAATTGCCAGTGGAGTAACTCCAGACTTAATGAGAGTATCTATTGGAATAGAAGATATAAATGATATAATTGCAGACTTTGAACAAGCACTAAGCGTAATTTAATAAAATGAGCAGGAGTATATAACATATTATGCTCGGCCTCCGTCGCAGGCTCCAAGTCGGCTCACGCACAATATGTTATATACTCCTAGAATAATTTTATTTTTTGAATTTAGGGGTACTAAAGGAAAAAACTCCTTCGGAGTTTTGAATAGTAGTTGAAATTCAGCTTGTTTGAACTTCTTCTTTCAGTATCCTTGCATTCAGGAATTTATATTGTTAGTGATTCTTGCGTAATATAATTTGAAAAGTCTAGTTTGTTAAACTATAATAATAAAGTATAAATTTGAATATTAAAAAGATAAAATTAACTACTTAAGACTATTATAAGATTTTATCTTTAATTAAGAGGTGTACTTATGTTTAATAAAGAAGAACTTCAAACTTTAAATGAAGCATTGAAGATGTATGAAGAAAAGACTACAAAGTTACTAGAATCTAGTACAAATAATAAAGAAAAAATGGTTGCTTATAATAGAAAGCAAAAGAAGGTTTGGTTACTTCAAAATAAGCTATCTAAAATTATAAAAGAAGTTTAGATAATTCATAATGTAGGTTGGTGCTGTCGCACAATGAAAAATTAATAATGAATAACTCATAGGCCCCCTCAGAATGTTGGACTATTACACTCAGTGTAATTATAATTAAAATAACTTACTTGAGGGGGAAAGAAATGAGTACGAGATTCATAAGAAAGTTTACTGAAGAAGAAAGAGTTG
>NZ_CACRTO010000023.1:0-539 GCF_902652255.1 Clostridium tertium | reverse complement strand
TTCCCTCATTCGGAAATCTTCGGATCACTGGCTATGTGCGCCTACCCGAAGCTTATCGCAGCTTATCACGTCCTTCATCGGCTCCTGATGCCAAGGCATTCACCATGCGCCCTTTGTAGCTTGACCTATATGTCGTTTAATTATAAGCTTCGTATCTCTTCGTCAACTTCCTCACTCCAGTGCTCACGTATGTTAAATACGTTCCGCGCTTTCGTTTGTCGTTTCCTCGACCTACTCGCTTCTAATTAAACTCCTCTCTAACTATTAATTCGAATAAACGATTTAATGTTAGTTGGTTCTTTATTTATTAGTAATAAATTACAAAGTTATTCACAAAGAATATTTTTGGCTTGTTGTTATTTATATTCATATGCAATTTTCAAAGAACAATTCTATTGAAAGACATAGTCTTTCAAAATTGAACAGAAGTTAAGAAACCAGTCTTCTAAGTTGTACTAGATAAGCGCCATGCTTACTAGATTTCTCCATAGAAAGGAGGTGATCCAGCCGCAGGTTCTCCTACGGCTACCTTGTTACGA